>NZ_JBYEGB010000002.1:0-889393 GCF_057592095.1 Bacillus sp. SRI_025
TTTTATAAAAATATTCATAGTATGGCGGTTGTGGCGAAGTGGTTAACGCACCAGATTGTGGCTCTGGCACTCGTGGGTTCGATTCCCATCAATCGCCCCATACATATTTTTGCGGGTGTAGTTTAGTGGTAAAACCTCAGCCTTCCAAGCTGATGTCGTGGGTTCGATTCCCATCACCCGCTCCATTTGTATATCTGTTCATGGGCCTGTAGCTCAGCTGGTTAGAGCGCACGCCTGATAAGCGTGAGGTCGGTGGTTCGAGTCCACTCAGGCCCACCATGATCTTCCGCAGTAGCTCAGTGGTAGAGCTATCGGCTGTTAACCGATCGGTCGTAGGTTCGAATCCTACCTGCGGAGCCAAATGGAGAAGTACTCAAGTGGCTGAAGAGGCGCCCCTGCTAAGGGTGTAGGTCGCGTAAGCGGCGCGAGGGTTCAAATCCCTCCTTCTCCGCCATTATTGTATGGCCCGTTGGTCAAGCGGTTAAGACACCGCCCTTTCACGGCGGTAACACGGGTTCGAATCCCGTACGGGTCATTTTTAAAAGAGATCTTGTCAAAGATCTCTTTTTTGTTTTCTTCAAAACGAAAGACCGCTATCATGGCGGTCTTTTTTTACATATTCATGGAATAGATCGTATAAGACAAGTATGTCGCAAAGAAGCCCCATAAGACATAAGGGATCAGTAAAATTGGAACGACTTTGCTTAGTTTACGTGAGACGATGACAAGTGCAAGTGCTGTCAGTGCAACGAGCAGGCAGTCGATCGTAGCCACAAACAAATCCTTTTGTGTAAATTGAAAAAAGCTAAAGGCTTGATTGAATACGTAATTTAAAAGAAAAAGAATCCAAAATGGTAAAGTGATTTTTTGGAATCCATATTTTCCATAAATGATCGCTGCGGACAATGAGATGAGTGCAAATAAGACAGCCCACACAGCACCAATCACACCGCCACCAGGTGTCCATTCTGGTTTATTTAATGCGTCATACCATTCTCTGTCGATGGGGAACAAAAATCCGGCAATAGAGAATAGTGCGTATGTAATAAAGAAGACGACAATCGCCCAAATGATACTTTTTCTAGCCATCAAGAATCTCCTCCAATCAAATTCACTCTTAAAGTGATTTCCCAATCATTACATGATATAAACATAAAGCCCCCAATATGAGGGGACTAATGATTTTCTTCTGTATAAGGTTCTTCCTCGAACGGTTTCAAGTCACCAAATACCGTCATGACACCTTCTTCGTCTAATGCTTCTTCATAGGCCTCGTGTGCTTTGTTCGGATACACCTTGCTTGCTTTTCCTTCAATATCAGCAGCTGCGAATCCTTCGTAGTCCTCCACATAATCTTCATCTTCTGATTGTGTATACACATCATCGTATGTCAAAGGTGGGAATTCCATATCAGACGGGGTATCAGAGTTTCCGTAGCGTTCTACGTCTTGGTAGGCATCCTCTCCGTCGTACGCAGCACTTTCTTCATTTTCAAATTGTCCAGCTGGCGGACTTAATAAATCCTCTTCAATCGGACGGTTTTGTGAAACGGTCTGTTCTTTTGAGTGCTCTGTGCATGTGACGGCAGTAGGCAAGGCTTCTAAGCGTTCCTTTGGAATAGGGGCCTTACAGACCTTGCATAGTCCATAAGAGCCGTCTGCAATGGCTTGAAGTGCTTCATTGATGTCTAACATATGTTCATGTTCCAAGCTGTTTAAAGCAATATCTTTCCCACGCTCGAACAGTTCTGTCCCTTGATCACCCGGGTGGTTATCATAGGCAGACAATTCACCGACTGAATCGTAAGGAAAGGATACTTTCTGTTCATCGTCATGGCTTTTGGCTTCAAGTTCTTTCTTTTCATCGAGAAGGCGCTGCTTCAAATGATGTAATTCGTCTTTAGACAACAAAGCGATCATCCTTTCATATCAAACATATTGTTAGTATGAGCAATTTTATATGTAAGACTAGTTCCAAATTGAAGCAATTCCTAATTAAAAAACGCCTGCGGCTGCAGGCGTTCTTTGTTACGCGATATAGTATTGTAAGATCAAAGCGATCGTCAGCAGAAAACCAAAAAATGTATTGGTTTGAGCTGTAGATTTCATGGCATTCATTAATTCAATCGGTTTTTCTTTTTGCTTAAACTCTTTAATGGCTGTATAGGCTTTTGGCACACTGAGTAAAACAAGAAGACTCCAAAGACCGACGATATCTGTGAAGATATAAACAAAAATGAGTACATATGATACCAAAAACATGGAAAGTAAAATGTTCACTGCAGCTTTACGTCCAGCAAGGATGGCAAGTGTTTTTCGTCCATTTTCCTTATCCCCGTCTAAATCACGGATATTGTTCGACAGTAATATGGCACCAACTAAAATAGAAATTGGTAGTGAAATGAGAACCGCTTTAGACGTCAGTGTGCCTGTTTGGATATAGAAACTAATCAGGATGATCCCTAATCCCATAAAAGCACCTGAAACAAGTTCTCCAAACGGTGTATATGCAATTGGTACAGGGCCGCCAGTATAGAAATAGCCTGCTGCCATACAAATAAGTCCTATTAATGCAATCCACCAACTAGACATCATGCAAATATAGACCCCAAGTAATAAAGAAAGTGCAAATAGTGCATAAGCGAGGCTGAGGACTGTCTTTGGCTTCACACCGTTTCTTACAATGGCTCCGCCGATGCCGACAGATTTCTCGTTGTCCAGCCCGCGAACATAATCAAAGTACTCATTAAACATGTTTGTTGCGATTTGGATAAACATAGATGCAAACAGCATGGCTAAAAATAGCCCAACATGTATTTGACCACTTGGAAGTGCTAAAACAGTTCCTAAAGTAACGGGAATAAAAGCCGCTGTTAGTGTATGCGGTCGTAGTAAATTCCACCAAATTCGCCAGTTTTTATCAGGCTTTATTGGTGAAAGCTGATCTGATATCGATTGATGCTGCATAAAATATACTCCTTTAAATAAAAAAATACGTACACGTCCAAATTCCAGTTTAGCAAAGTTCAAAAAGGTGTCAATATATTGATGCGATGAATCGGGAAAAAGATGTTTGCTAATCGTTGCCATATCGAAGGAAAGCTTGATTTTAGAACGGTCCTGCCATTTTGCTTTAGATGCTCTCGTTTCAATAAGCAAGAGCGAAAAAATCTTGAAAGCGTGATATAATAAGGATTCGAGGTTTTAGAAGCTGTTTTCTTTACTAAGTTCATCTGTTAAGGTTTATAATAGAAAAGCAGGTCATTCGACATATTCGAATGTTCATGTATTTTTTCATTATGTTTTTATTTTTTATGTAATTCATGGATTTTGGAGGAATGTATCATGGTGACAACAGTGCAAAGTACTTTCCGGCAGGAAGCGCTTGCGACATTAGAAGAAGCGAATAACGTCAACCATGCTGTTTTGATAAGCTACTCCAGAAGAGTTGACGATCTGGATCCTCTTGCCTTTTTCCAAAGCGGCGAAGCGGATTTTTTAGGCGAGCGGTTTTTTTGGTCTGATCCAGAAAGCCAAATGATATTTTCTGGACTTGGCAGAGCGGCCGTCATTAAATCATCTGAGCAAGGCAAGGAACGATTCGATATAGTCCATCAAGAATGGGAACAGCTCAAGCAGCACATGTTCCATTTTCATGATGAAAAGGAGTTAAAGCAAGCGGCTGTTGGTCCGCTTTTATTTGGAGGATTCTCGTTTGATCCGTATGAAGAGAAGGCGCGTCATTGGGAAGCATTTGGCGAGGCTCATTTTTTTGTGCCATCGATCATGCTGACTGTCTCAAAAGAAGGCAGTTTTCTTACGATCAATGAGTGGAAGCAGGTGGACGGGAATGTTCATCAGCTTATTCAGGAATTAGAACAAAAAGCCTCTCGTTTCGAGACATTGCCAGTACGGACTGGTGGACAAGCTGAACTTGTTCATGTGGAAGAGCTGGATGTGAAGGAATGGATGAAGGCGATCCAAGAAGCGACAGACCACATTCGTGCAAACGAATATGAAAAGGTTGTTTTAGCAAGAGAAGTCTTGCTTCACTATAAAAATCAAATTGAACTCGCTCCACTATTAGCAGAATTATTAAAGCATCAAACAACGAGTTATGTTTTTGCGGTTGAACAGGGAAGACAAGCATTTGTCGGAGCAACGCCGGAACGCTTAGTCAAAAAAAGCGGCGGAGAGGTGTTTTCATCCTGTTTAGCAGGCTCCATTGTTCGCGGAAAAGATGAAGCGGAGGATTACGCTTTAGGCGAGGAACTGCTGCATGATGAGAAGAATTTGATTGAACATCAAATTGTCGTCAATATGATTGAGCAAGCATTTGAAGCCAATTGCCTTCACGTGCATAAACCAAATCAACCAAGTCTTTATAAAACAAAAAACATTCAGCATTTGTTTACACCGATTGTGGGAGAAATTAAAAGCAGCTGTTCCCTCTTTTCATTAATTGAGCAGCTCCATCCGACGCCGGCACTAGGCGGATATCCAAAGGAAAAGGCGGTTGAAGTGATTCGTGAAATCGAACCGCTAAAGCGCGGCTGGTATGCAGCGCCGGTAGGCTGGATTGATTCTCAGGATAATGGAGAATTTGCTGTAGCCATTCGGTCAGGTCTTATTGAGGAAGACCGTGTTCGTTTGTTCGCTGGCTGCGGAATTGTAGAGGATTCCCTTGCAAAGCAGGAGTATGAAGAAACACAAGTGAAGTTAAGACCAATGCTGTCTGCTCTTGGAGGTCATCCTATTGAATAATCACATCATGACAACATATATAGGCAGATTGATGGATGAATTCGTCCAAGGTGGTGTGAAAGAGGCAGTTGTCTGTCCTGGTTCTCGTTCAACTCCGCTTGCGATGCTGGCCCTTGCTCATCAAGACATCCATGTTCATGTTTTAGTGGACGAACGGTCTGCTGCTTTTTATGCGCTTGGTCTTGCAAAAGCAAGTCAATCACCAGTGCTGCTTATTTGTACATCAGGTACGGCAGCTGCTAACTTTTATCCAGCCGTTGTAGAGGCGCATTATTCTCGTGTACCTCTTATTGTTTTAACTGCTGATCGGCCGCACGAATTGAGGGAAGTTGGGGCACCTCAAGCGATTGATCAGCAATTCTTATTCGGTAAGTTTGTTAAATGGTTCACAGACTTAGCATTGCCGGAGGACAGTCAAACGATGTTGCGTTATGTTCAGGCGGCAGCTGCGAGAGCAAATCACATGTCGATGCAGGAGCCAAAGGGGCCTGTTCAGGTCAATGTACCTCTGAGAGAGCCATTGCTTCCTGATCTGTCTATTAATCCTTTCGCGCGAGAAAAAGAGGATACGAAAAAGGTATTAGCATCAGGTCAGGCTTTCCCTAATGATCGGGTGATGTCTGAAATCGTAGCCGTCATGAACCAATCCAAAAAGGGATTGATTGTGGCTGGTGAACTTCATACACAGGAAGAAAAAGAGGCGGTTTTACGCCTTTCGAAAGCCCTGCATTTACCTATTTTAGCTGACCCACTTTCTCTTTTGCGCAACGGGCATGAAAATGAAGATCTCATTATCGATGCGTATGATTCTTTATTAAAAGATGAAGCATTACAGCAGCATCTATTGCCGGATATGGTCATTCGTTTTGGATCGATGCCTGTATCTAAGCCTTTATTCAAGTGGCTGGAAAAACATGCGGAAGTGAAGCAGATTGTTGTAGATGCTGCCGGAGGTTTCCGTGATCCTGGGTTAAGTGCTTCGTACGTTATAGAAAGTCATGTGGCTGCTTTTGTAGATGCAGCATTAAATCAAGAAGTCCAACGTAAAGAGACAAGTTTCTTAAACCGATGGCAGAATGCTAATTCTTCATTCAGAACGCATGCTGCCCACTATTCAGATGAGGATTTGTCCTTTGAAGGGAATGTGTACCGTCAGCTTCAGCACCTCTTGCCAAAAGAGAGTGTCCTTTTTATCGGAAATAGTATGCCGATTCGTGATGTAGATACATTTTTTGAAACTCAGTCCAAGCCTTTTCGAATGATGGCGAATCGCGGAGCAAATGGCATTGACGGCGTTGTGTCTACAGCACTTGGCACGTATGCAGCTTTGAAGCAGCCTGTCACTTTAGTCATTGGAGATTTATCATTTTATCATGATATGAACGGTCTGCTCGCAGCTAAGCTGATGGACATTCCGCTGACAGTTGTTTTAATAAACAATGATGGGGGAGGTATCTTTTCTTTCCTTCCACAGGCGTCTGATGAACCGTATTATGAAAAGCTCTTTGGAACGCCGACAGGACTGAATTTTGAGTATGCATCGAGGTTATATGGGGGAACCTATTCGAAACCCGCAACGAAACAAGAGTTGCATGATGTGTATATGGCGCATATCGATGAACCTGGGCTTCATTTAATTGAAATTGAAACAGATCGTCATTCCCGTGTAGACAAGCATCGTCAAATGATGGATGACATATTGGAAGAAGTGAAAAAAGAATGCCTTCTCTCATCATAAGAATGCGTGATGGGGTAGCGTACGAAGTGGTGGATCAGAACCCATCGGCAGCAAATGCCACATTATGCTTACACGGCTTCACTGGAAGTGCAGCGTCTTGGACGTTCTTGAATGCTAATTTGGAGAATACAAGACTGATTCAGGTCAGTTTGCTTGGACATGGGCGTACGGACTCGCCAGAAAGTGTGAGAAGATATGCGATGTCTCAGCAGCTGGCAGATCTTGCAGAGATTTTAAACCAATTAAAGCTTCACAAAGTGAATATTCTCGGATATTCTATGGGAGGGCGTATTGCTTTATCATTTGCCGCTCGTTATCCAGATCGTGTCAACAAACTGATCCTTGAGAGTACGTCTCCAGGGCTTCGCACATTTAAAGAGCGGATGGCAAGACTGAAGCAGGATCATCAACTCGCCCAAAAAATCAGGCATGAAGGCTTAGTGAAGTTTGTGGATTTTTGGGAGAGCATTCCTTTGTTTGCTTCGCAGAAAGCTTTATCAGCGGAAAAGCAGGCTCAACTGAGAGAAGGAAGACTGAAAGCCAATCCACTTGGGCTGGCTCGCAGCTTAGAAGGCATCGGAACAGGTTCACAGCCGTCTGTTTGGAAGGCATTAAAGCATATTCATTTGCCTGTTTTGCTCATTTGCGGAACTCTTGATGAAAAGTTTTTCCATATCGGCAAACGTATGTAGCAGGAGCTGAAAGGAAGTCAATTCATTTTGGCTGAGCATGCTGGGCATACAGTTCATGTGGAACAACCACAGTTTTTTGGTAAAATAGTAAGTGAGTTTATTTTAGCGCAAGATTAGAGGAGGAAATATTGATGGCTATTGAATGGCAAACTGAGCGTCAGTATGACGAAATTTTATATGAAACGTACAATGGTATCGCAAAGATTACGATTAATCGTCCACACGTACATAACGCGTTTACCCCAAAGACTGTTAGTGAATTAATTGATGCATTTTCACGAGCTCGTGATAATTCAGAAGTTGGTGTGATCGTACTTGCAGGTGCTGGCGGAAAAGCATTCTGTTCTGGTGGAGACCAAAAAGTCCGCGGCCATGGCGGTTATGTAGGAGACGATCAAATTCCACGTCTAAATGTATTAGACTTACAGCGTTTGATTCGTGTCATTCCAAAACCGGTTGTTGCGATGGTTGCAGGTTATGCAATCGGAGGCGGACACGTTCTCCACATAGTGTGTGATCTGACAATTGCAGCAGATAATGCGATTTTTGGACAAACAGGTCCAAAAGTAGGCAGCTTTGATGCCGGTTACGGTTCAGGCTATCTTGCACGTATTGTGGGTCATAAGAAAGCGAGAGAAATCTGGTACTTATGCCGTCAATACAATGCACAAGAAGCGCTTGATATGGGACTTGTTAACACAGTTGTCCCATTAGATCAGCTTGAAGAGGAAACGGTGAAGTGGTGTGAGGAGATGCTAGAAAAGAGCCCGACTGCTTTACGATTCTTGAAGGCTGCATTTAACGCAGATACAGATGGGCTAGCTGGAATTCAGCAATTTGCAGGAGATGCGACTCTTCTTTATTACACAACAGATGAAGCAAAAGAAGGACGCGATTCCTTTAAGGAAAAACGCAAGCCGGACTTCGGTCAGTTCCCGCGTTTCCCTTGATTCAATGATATTAATGAACAACAGCTTAGTGCATCAGACTAAGCTGTTTTCTTTTACGAAAAGGAGGTGTCTCATGATGAAGCAACCTAATTGGCTGCTGCACCGTGCCTATTTAACACCAGATCGAGTCGCACTTATTTATCAAGAGAAAGAGTGGACATTTCACGAATTAGCTCAAGAAGCGGACGAGCTTTCAAATAGACTTGCACAAGCATCATTGAAAAAAGGGGAAACAGTTGCGCTTTTGATGAACAATCATCCTCACATGGTGATGCTTGTACATGCGTGTTTTTTATTAGGATTAAAAATCGTGCTATTGAATAATAAGCTGACAAAAGCTGAAAGGCGCTATCAGCTAGAAGATGCAAAAGCAGCGGCGTTATTAACGGAATCTATTTATGCGAGCGATCATGAGGGTGATTTACCCGTTTATACAATGGAAACTTTACCTCAACCAGGGAAAGGCCATGAAAAAAAGATCGAGAGCGAATTTGATTTGAATGAAACAGCAACCATCATGTATACATCTGGGACAACAGGACGTCCAAAAGGTGTAGAGCAAACGTTTGGCAATCATTTTCATAGTGCTGTTTCCTCTGCATTGAATTTGGGTCTCAGAGAGGATGACCGCTGGCTCATTGCCCTGCCTCTTTTTCATATTAGCGGTTTATCTGCCTTATTTAAGTCTGTAATCTATGGAATGACAGTCGTGCTTCATCAGAAGTTTGACGTTGATGAAGTAAAGGGTTGTATTGAACGGCATCGTGTGACGATGATTTCTGTTGTGCAGACGATGTTATCTCGGTTATTAAGCAGACTAGAAGAATGTCCGTCTTCTTTGCGTTGTCTTTTATTAGGCGGAGGACCTGCGCCATATGCGATGCTCCAAGAAAGCAAAGAGAAGGGCTTTCCTGTTTTTCAATCGTACGGTATGACGGAAACCTGTTCACAAATTGTGACGCTTGCACCTGAATTTAGTGTAGAGAAGCTTGGGTCAGCGGGAAAACCTCTTTTTGGGTGTGAACTGAAAATTCAAGATGGTGATCGCATTTGCCGTCCTTTTGAGCATGGCGAAATTATGGTGAAAGGTGCAAATGTGATGAAAGGATACCTTTACCGTGAAGAAGCGACCGCGGCTGCCTTTCATGAGGGCTGGCTGAAGACGGGGGATATTGGCTATGTGGATGAGGAAGGGTTCTTATTTGTGCTTGACCGCCGTTCAGATTTGATTATTTCTGGCGGAGAAAATATTTATCCTGCGGAAATTGAAGCGGTTCTTCTAACACATCCGCATGTAAAGGAAGCCGGAGTAACGGGTATGTATGATGATAGATGGGGAGAGGTACCGGCTGCTTTCCTTGTAACGGATGATAAGATACCGGAGAATGAGCTCTATGCTTTATGTGAGTCGCATTTAGCCAAATATAAATGGCCCGCCGCTTTTCACTTTGTGAACGAGCTGCCAAGAAATGCATCGAATAAATTGCAAAGGCACAGACTCAGATCAAAGGGGTTTTCAAATGATTCAAATTGAACGAGTAATTTTATATCATGTCACGATGAAGCTTAAACAACCATTTACAACAAGTCTTGGAACCATTTCAGAGCGTGAGTTTATTATTGTTGAAGTAAAAGATCAAACAGGATTGACTGGATGGGGAGAGGTATCTGCTTTTTCTTCTCCTTGGTATACAGAAGAAACAATTGAGACTTGCTATCATATGCTGAGGGCTTTCTTTATCCCGAACGTGCTGACGCGCACCTTTACACATCCTTCAGAAATACCTGACAGTCTGTATCAATTTAAAGGCAATAGGATGGCCAAAGCAGGCATTGAAGCGGCTGTTTGGGATATTTATGCGAAGCGTGAGAATAAGTCTTTACGAGATGTATTAGGCGGCACAAAAGATAGAATACCATCTGGTGTTGTGGCGGGGTTAGGCCCTATTGACGATATGCTTGAGCAAATTCAGCAATTTGTTGATCAAGGCTATCAGCGGGTGAAGGTAAAAATTAAACCGGGACAAGATATTGGACTTCTTCAAAAGATAAGAGAGTCTTTTCCTGATCTGCCATTAATGGCAGATGCAAACTCTGCTTATGAATTAAAAGATATTAGCAAGCTCAAGCAGCTCGATGATATTCGCTTATTAATGATTGAACAGCCTCTAGCTGCAGATGATATTGTGGACCATCGCCATTTGCAAAAACATTTAAAAACGCCGATTTGTTTAGATGAAAGTATTTGTTCTTTAGATGATGCCAGAAAAGCTGTAGAGCTTGGCAGCTGTCAAATTATTAATGTGAAGCCTTCACGAGTTGGCGGACTGACAGAGGCTCTTAAAATTCATACGTTCAGTAAGGAGCATCAAATTCCGTTATGGTGCGGGGGGATGATTGAAACAGGTATTTCCCGCGCGCAGAACGTGGCACTTGCTTCACTTCCTCAATTTACAATTCCCGGTGATATTTCAGCTTCGTCAAAATTTTGGGAGCAGGATATCATTTTTCCTGAAATTAAGGTTGAAAATGGGTTTATTGAGGTGCCTCGCTCGCCAGGAATGGGCGTGGAAGTTGATTACCAAGCGCTCCGTTCGTTTTCAGATAAAATCGACGTGTTTACAAAACATGATTTTGTGAGATAAAAACGAAGAAATCACCTTTTGCTTATCCAATAGAATGGATGTATAGTGAGGGAAAGTTTTTCCTTCCTGTCTGAACAAAAAGAAAGAGCGGTGAACCGCTCTTTCTTACTCTTCTACCAGCTCGCTGTCATAAGCAAGCTGTCCGATATACTGATGCATTTCATTGGGCATGTTTGCTGCATGTCCATATTCATAATCCCAAAGGTTTAAAAAGGAGTGAGCGGCTTGATGGAATGCGGCTTCATCCGCGTCATGAATTTCGTCAAAAAACGTTTGAAGCAGCCGATCGTGTTTCAAATTGAAGCGCCTCCTTTAATGAGACTTAAAGATCTTGTGGTTTAAACGTTTTACAATCCGTTTCTTCACTTTTCTCAGCCGTATTTCCTGTGTGGCTGACGACATAGATTGCATCTGCACCACAGCGGTTTCCAGTATTCCAATAGGAACAGTTATTGACTTCACAAAGGATTTTTTGACTCATACAGATGACCTCCTTTTGAGTATGTCTTTCATCTATAATGTAACCGAAATGAAGCTCGTCCATTCATGTTAATCTTCCTGACGAATATAGCGCTTATCCTTCATAAATAATTTCCAGAAGAAATAGAACCCAGGAAATAAGATGATAAAACCTACAATATAGGTGATAAATAATGCCCTAAATGTGACAGGGTCTGTAAATCCAGACATGATTGTAATATCTGGATAGGCCATGTAAGGCAAGTGAGCACGTCCGTACACGTAGCTTGCTAAGAAATATTGAATGGTAATCGCAATGACGGCAAGGCGTGGTCTCCCTTTCCGATGCTTAAAACGGCTGTTTGGTAAAAATAGAGCTAGTCCTGCTAGCAGGAACATTAGGAGAGATACAAGAAGAATAGGGATGTTCTGCATCATTTTTGTGAACAGCCAATTCGCCTCGCTTCGTAATGTCAGCATGATAAAAAAGGCCATCATGAGTGAAAGTGGACCTGTAATGAGCGCCCCTCTTCTATAAATGCTGTAAGCTTCATCTTCATTAGCTACATTAGAGAAATCAGCTAAAAGCAAGGACGAAAGAAAAAGGGTGCTGAAGATGGCAAAGCCGACAAAAGAATAAACATTTGCACTTGTAAAAACCAGTCCAAGATCTAAAGAGTAGACGTTGTTCTCCTGAAAGATAAATCCACCATGGGTAATTGGGAGAACCATGATCAGGATGGACGGAATGATAAAGCCGCTGATCCCTGAAATATAAGTCACCGCTTTTCTGTATTTCTTAGGCAGTGAATGAGAAAACACGAGAAATCCGCTTCGTAGTGCAAGAAGCAATAAGATGATGCTGCCGGGTATTAATAAAACGGTACCAAGTACAAAGGTCGCACCTGGAAACAGGCTGAACAATGCGACAACGATGGCCACAATAAAGACGTTTGTCACTTCCCATGTTGGAGAAAGATACTTATTCGCGATATTAGCTGCCTTTGTTTGTTCTCTATTCATATAAATCATCGACCAAAATCCTGCGCCGAAATCCATTGATGCCATCACTGCATAGATAAAAACGAATCCCCATAAGATGGTGATTGCAATGAGCGCATCAGTTGTAACATCCATTTGCATCAAGATCGCTCCCTTTTTAAGATTCTGTTAACCGTAGGTCTTCTTCAATCGTATGTTTTCTAAAGTAGTACGTCAGCACAATAACAGTTGCTATGCCTAAGATGAGATAGACAATGGCAAAAAGGATAAAAAGTGTCCCGATCGAGCCAGATGATGTGACAACCTCTGAGGTTTTGAGCATTCGATAAATGACCCATGGCTGACGGCCTGTACATGCAAAGATCCAGCCAAATTCAATAGCCAAAAGACTAAGAGGCCCGCCGAATAAGTAAAGAAAAAGAAGCCACTTCGGGAATTTTTCCCGTTTTAAAATTTTACGATAAAGCAGTGCTAATACCGCAAATAGAATGAGCACCGATCCAATAATGACCATGCCGTTAAATAATGTGTGTATAAATAAAGGCGGCCACTCGTCACGGGGAAAATCATTTAAACCTTTGACCACCGTATCGAAGCTATTTCCTGCGAGAAAACTAAGCGCCCAAGGAATTTCGATCGCACCTTTAATTTCCTGCGCATCAGCATCCGTAAAACCACCTATTGCAAGAGGCGCATGTGATTGCGTTTCAAATAAACCTTCAGCTCCAGCCAGCTTTTCAGGCTGATATTCATACAGAAGCTGAGCAGATTCGTGGCCATTTAAGGCTGTGAGAAAAGAGAAAAGTCCTCCTACAATGAGTCCAAGAAAAAGGGCTTTTCGATGAAATGTATAGAGCTTCTCATTTTTTTTAGTTTTGAGCATTTTAAAAGCTGCAACGGAAGCAATGACAAAAGCACCTGTTGTAAAAGCAGACAGCACAACATGTGTAGCAGTCACAGCAAAGCTTGGATTGAAAAAGGCCTTCCAAGGCTCGATGTTTGTGATTTCTCCATTCACCATCTGAAAGCCAGCAGGTGTCCCTTCAAAAGCATGTACGTTTGTAATCAGAATCGCTGATGCAGCTGCACCAATGACGATAAAAATAACCGTAATGATGCGCATTGCATTTGATAGGCGATCCGCTGCGTACACATAAATAGACATAAATAATGCTTCTATAAAGAACGCATAGATTTCAATCTGGAATGGCAGTGACATGACTTTTCCGATAACCTCCATAAAACCTGGCCATAAAAGGGCAAGCTGCGTACCAGCAATAGTACCTGTTGGGATGGCGACCCCTAATAGAACAGCTTGTGCTTTTGTCCATCGCTTGGCCATGATGGCATAATGCGGGTCCTTTGTTTTTTGAAAGATGAGTTCAGCTAACAAAATCATTAGCGGGATGCCAACGCCAAGCGAGGCATAAATAATATGAAAGCCCATGGTTGTGCCGAACAGGCTTCTAGCTAAAACGAGATCAGTCAATTTTTTCTCCGCCTTTCTTATCGCTTCTCTTTTTCATGATGCTTATTATTCTCCACCATTTTTAGATTATTCTTCCTGACTAAGAAAGCTTGTTTTTTGACAAGTTGTATAAGAGGGAGTAGAATATAATTATAAAACGTAATCATTACGTTTTGATAACGAAAGGAGTTTTGACATTGAAAAGAGATATTCATCCAACCTCACATGAAGTTGTATTTATGGACGTAAACAGCGGTTACCGCTTCTTGAGTAAATCAACAAAGACATCAAATGAGACAGTAGAGTGGGAAGATGGGAAAACGTATCCTGTCATTAAAGTAGAAACAAGCTCTGATACGCATCCTTTTTATACAGGACGCCAAAAATTCGGAGAAAAAGGCGGAAGAGCCGAGCTGTTTAAGAAAAAATATCAAATGTAATCAAAAAAGCACGCCTGATAACGGTGTGCTTTTTTACAGCAAAAAACCCCGGCTGATAAAGCCCGGGGTTCAAAACATTAATCATTTAAAGCGGTGTTTAAGGTCTTTAAGTTTTGTTTCATTAAGCTGACGTAGCTTTCGCCATTTTTGGCATCATCTTCAGTAATGGATTCTAGATTTTTAAGGGTTAAGCTTTTTGCCCCAATTTCACTGCGGATCGTATCTGATACTTTGCTGCTGACGTTGTTTTCAAAAATAACGTATTGAATGTGATGCTTTTCCGCTTTTTGTACAATGTTTTCGAGCTGCTTTTGTGAAGGCTCTTCGGAAGCAGATAATCCTAAAACGCTGATTTGCTCAATGCCATAGCGCTTTTCCCAATAACCATAAGCTGCGTGGGAAACAAGAATTTCTTTATGTTTGGCTTTAGATAACGTTGTTTTGAATTCTTGATCTAGGGATTGTAAATCTTTTTTTAGATTTTCATAGTTTTTTGTGTATTCTTTTTTATGATCTGGATCTAATGAGACGAGTGTGTCTTTAATGTTTTTCGCCATTTGCTGCGCATAAACTGGGTCTAACCATGCATGAGGGTCTTTATCTCCGTGATCGTGCCCGTCATGGTCGTGGTCTTCACCTTCATGATCGTGATCTTCGCCTTCTTCATGTGCATGTTCTTCATTTGTCGATAACAATTTGATGCCTTCGGCTGCTTTGACTGTTTTCACACCTTGGTCTTTTAATGTGGCAGCAGTTTTGTCTGCGAATGCTTCAGCCCCTGTGCCGCTGTAGATAAAGGCATCACCTTCAGCCATTTCAACCATCGTTTTCGAACTTGGTTCAAAACTGTGTGCATCTGCATTGGCAGGATACACGCTCTGAGCATGAACGTGAGAGCCGCCTATCTTTTCAGTGAAATCTTGAATTGGGAAGATCGTGGTGTAAATGATTAGTTTCCCGTCTGCCTTTCCTTTTGAAGCATTAGTGCCCGCACTGCTTGAGCACGCGGCAAGGCCGATCGCGAATAAAGCAGCTGTTAAAATAAAAAAGATTTTTTTCATGTAGTAAATGTCTCCTCTCAATCTAATAGATAGAAATGATTACGATTTAATGTCCTGAGTTATTGTATCGTAATAATTACGATTTGAAAAGGGGAAAATAAAAAATTTTCGTCAGCAGATGTTTCCTCTAAAAAAATAAGCTGCAAAACGTGACGAAATTTCTTACATTGTGCTATATTTATTTTTAAAAAAAGATAAAGGAATGGACAAACGTATGAAACTTTTAGATGAAATCATCGAATATAATCAACAATTTATTGAAGAAAAGAAATACGAAGAATTTACAACAACAAAGTTTCCACAGAAAAAAGCTGTCATTCTATCGTGTATGGATACAAGACTTGTTGAACTGCTTCCGCGTGCAATGAACATGAAAAATGGCGATATTAAGATTGTCAAAAGTGCTGGAGCGCTTGTTTCTCATCCATTTGGAAGTATTATGCGAAGCATTTTAGTTGCTGTGTATGAATTAAATGCTGACGAGGTATATGTCATTGGGCATCATGATTGCGGGATGAGCAAAATTGATAGCCAGACACTTTTAAATAAAGCCGTTGAGCGTGGTATTCCAGAAAAGCGTATTGAAGTACTGGAATACTCAGGAATTGATTTTAAACAGTGGCTCAAAAGCTTTAGTTCAGTTGAAGAGAGCGTGAAGGACAGTGTGTCTGTTGTAAAAAATCACCCGCTTCTTCCATCAGATGTACCTGTACATGGGCTTGTCATTGACCCTGGAACAGGGAAGCTTGACTTAGTTGTCAACGGATATGAAGAAAAGTAAGTTACTTTTCCTTTTTAGGCGGAACAGGATCGATGCCGCCAGGGTGAAGCGGATGACATTTCAAAATCCGTTTTATGGTCAGCCAGCCGCCCTTGATCGCGCCATGCGTTTTGATCGCCTCAAGTCCATAGTTTGAGCATGTTGGATAAAACCGGCAGCTTGGCGGTGTAAGTGGGGAAATACATTTTTGATAAAAGCGTATCATGCCGATAAAAATTTGTTTCATAGAGGTTCCTCCTTGTCTGTCTTCCACAGTATAAGAAAAAAGGACAAGGAAGGAAAGTTTTATATACTAAACTGGTCGGAGAAATATGTTATAATATAGGAAATTGCAATTATAGGAGTGGTGATTATGCCTTCAGTTGAAAGCTTTGAACTTGATCATAATGCTGTAAAAGCGCCATACGTTCGTCATTGCGGCGTTCATAAAGTGGGATCAGATGGGGAAGTAAATAAATTTGATATTCGTTTTTGTCAGCCTAACAAGCAGGCGATGAAACCTGATACGATTCATACATTAGAGCATTTGCTTGCGTTTAATATTAGAACACACTCAGAGAAATATGACCATTTTGATATCATCGATATTTCTCCAATGGGCTGCCAGACAGGCTACTATTTAGTTGTCAGTGGTGCACCAACTCCAAAAGAAATCGTTGAACTTCTTGATGCAACATTCAAGGATGCAGTTGAAGTAACAGAAATTCCTGCTGCAAACGAAGAACAATGCGGCCAAGCGAAGCTTCATGATCTTGAAGGAGCAAAACGTTTAATGCGTTTCTGGCTTTCTCAGGATCAAGAAGAGCTTTTAAAAGTATTTGGTTAATAGAATGATGAACCGGACATTTAGATGTCCGGTTTTTTATTTGAATTCCAACAGTGATGTCAAAATAGGGGATATTTGTTAAAATGGACATGTCAGTAAAAGAAGGGGGAAACGCACGATGCGAAAAATGTTGGGAATAATTCTGATGCTCACGTTATTAAGTGCATGTGGAAACTCTGCAGCAAACAGCGGAAAAGGGGAAGTGCCTGAGTTATTAGAAGTAAAGCTCACAGGTCCTGAGCAAGTGGAGAAAAATGAAAGCGTTATAGTAAAAGCAGCTGTCACATACGGTGATACGCCTGTTGATGATGCAGATGATGTTCAATTTGAAGTGTGGAAAGATGGCGACAAGGATAACAGCAAGATGATTCAGCCAAAGAAGGAAAACAAAGGTGTATACGAATTGCACACAGCCTTCAAAAAAGATGGCCTTTATATCATACAAGTCCATGTGACAGCTAAACAGCAGCATAATATGCCGAAAACGAACATCCACGTAGGTGAGGTGAAAAAAGAGAGTTCATCTACTGAAGATGAAGAAACCTCACATCATTAAAAGCGGTTTCATTTTGGATTAGGACGTTGGTTTGGTTCAGTATCTTGTGGTGAATCGACTTTATGCTTATATTCATAAGCCTTCGATGTCGTCCATAATGATAAAAAGACAACGATTGAGATAATGATAAAGCTGATAATCCCAAGTAACAGCATCTAACTCCCTCCTTATTTCCATATTAACATATATTTCATGCAGTCAAAATAGAAGAAATTGACGGCAGGTTTCAGTATAATAAGAAAAGGGTATTCTCATACTAAACGCAATTACATAAGGAGGAATAAACATGTCTGAAAATTTATTAAACGTTGTCAATAAACAAGTAGCTGATTGGACTGTGCTTTACGTGAAATTACATAACTATCATTGGTATGTAAAGGGGAAAGATTTCTTTACACTCCATGAGAAATTTGAGGAACTATATACAGAAACAGCTACATATATTGATGATTTGGCTGAGCGTATGCTTGCTTTAAATGGACAGCCTGTTGCGACAATGAAAGAGTGCTTAGAAATTTCCAGCATTCAAGAAGCAGAAGGCAAAGAATCAGCGGAGCAAATGGTGAAAAATCTATATGATGATTTCTCTAATATCGCTGAGGAATTAAAGAAAGGAATGGAGCTGGCTGCAGAGGTTGGCGATGAAACAACAGGTGATATGCTGCTTGCGATTCATCAATCCATTGAAAAACACAACTGGATGCTTAAAGCATATTTAGGATAATACACGTATGGGAAAAGAATGTCGGTCATATATCGATCGACATTCTTTTTTTATTGGAATCGGGACAGACAGCCCATTGAAATCATAGGGCTTTCAGCCGAAGAGAAAAGAGAAGGGAGGGAAGAAGATGTCTTCTATTGCAGGAATGATGAGTCAGCAAGTAGCGAGCATTCAAAAGACACTCAATATTAGTTTGTTGAATTCACAGCTTGCTACAAATACAGCACAAGCTATGGTGATGCTGGATCAAGTGCAGCAGCAGCCTCAAGCTGTTCAGCCAAAGGATTCAGATGCAAGCTTTATTGATGTTAGGGTCTAGGAAGTAGCCGCCGCGCAAGGCGGCTTTTTCTTGTCAAAAGAAAGCGCCTTTATTTTTTGTCGTCCAAGCTATTGCGAAAATCCTGCATATACTATTGAGGTAAGGAGTTCCACTTTGAAAGGATGTTGATGCCAAGTGAGCAAGGATTTAGGCATCTTTTCGTTGGTTACAGTGAGTTTGTCGGCGATGGGCTTTCTGTTTGGTGGAGCAGGATATTTATTGATGATTTTAGTAACGTTGATGGCTATTGAATTAATTTGTTCAAGCCTAAGAGAATCTTTGACTGGACAGCTCACAATGAAGCGGTTTTTTACGCGGCTTGTTCGAAAGATTGTGACAGTCTCCTTAATATCGATGGCGCATTTCTTCGATGTCATGCTGAAGACAAATGGGACGATTAAGGATTTAGCGATCATCTTTTATATTATTTATGAATCTTACCAAATCGTCTCGACAGCCAGAGCCCTTGGAGTTCCCATTCCACAGTTGTTTATTGATGTATTGGACATGTTGAAAAATAAATTGCGCAAAAAGCCGTAATTTCCTCATATCTGGTCATACTAAAGGAAAAAGGATGATTCAGATGGCGAGACACACATACTATGTATCCGTACAAGATGGATCGATATCGCAGCATAGAGATGCAGCGGCTTGGCAATTTCAAATAGAAGCAGATGATGATCAAATTTTGCAGCTTAGAGACTATTTCGATGAACAGTATATGACAGATTGGAAAGGCTTCTTTCGGGCACATGTTCCGTTTCTTGAATATCATTATGATAGTCCAAATGATGAAATGGATAGAAAAAGAAAAGAGATTTACACAATGATTTATGAGCTCGGCAATGAAGAGACAAGGAGCTTTATTGAGACAAATGGTTTGATGAATTGAAAAAGCATGTAGAGAATCTCTACATGCTTTATTTTCGCGGTTGTAAAATGCCTCCGATCAGATCACTGATCCCGCCGCCTCTATTTTCTTGCTGTGAATTGGTGAATTCCTGAGAAGAGCTCTGGCTCTGAGGCTTATAGCGATTATCATCTAAGCCAACCCGTAACCCAGATGTGCGCTCAAATGGCTGGATAATGACGATTTGATCTTGTTCCTGGAACTCAAATAAATAGGATTCACCAGATGTTTGTCCGATGAAAGTTTTCCAGTTCACATCTAATTTGACCTTTGGTGCTTTGCCCGTCCAAGCGACAATTGCGTCAGGGTCTACACGGCAGGGGGCTTTTAAAATGAGCGGATTTCCATTCGTTTTGATGGCGACCTGCGCTCCGTGCCCTTGATAAGAGAGTTTTGATGTAAACAGTCCTTTCTGCGATAAAATACCAACGCCTACTGGTGTGACACCGTAATGGCATTCCTCAGTAAAGGCAAGTAAATCTTCACTTTCTACACTTACATGCTGCCAAGGACCGCTTGGCTCAAGATTAATCACTGTTACATGCTCGCTTGAATCAGCCAGATAGCAAGTACCTTGTCCACTCACTTCCATCATCTCAAGGTTTTCACCTGTGAATTTCCTGCTGATATGGTTAAATACTTGGCTGACCATATTTCCTTTATTCGTTCCAAGTAATCGCTTGCGGTATTGGAAACTTCCTTGATCGGCAATCATTGCGCCCTTTTTGGCAAAAAAGATTCCGCTGCCTTCTGCTTGTAAGGTAAGTTCTTCTATTGTGACGAAATGAAATCCCATGGGTGCCGGCTCCTTTCCTGCGTCAAGATATGAATCCATAGATGCGGCATAAATCATGTAAATCTAGAGTAGTCCCTTGCCCGGTTGCAGTGATTTTCCATTCCTCCTGATCTCTCGTGAGTTCTGCGCATATAATGGATGTACAATACGAATAATCTTCTGTTAACTGAAAGGTACAAATCTCTTGCTGTGAGATTTGATCAGTAAGGCGCACATAGGCATTAGTGACTTGTCCAAAATGATGCTGGCGTTCGTGTGCATCATGTATTGTGGCTGTGACGACAATTTTATGAATATCAGGTGAGACTCTGCTTAATTGCATAATAATCATTTCGTTGTCTCGATACCCTCCGCCAACTTGATGATCGCCAAGATGACGAACAGCTCCGTCTAAGCTTTGCTGCTGGTGATAATAGATCAGATGCTTAGGAGACAACAGTTTGTCCTCTTTATTTAATAGAAACACTTGCGTATCTAAATCAATTGGCTGACCGGCCAGGTCCCAGCCAAGCCCGATATGAATTTGGTCGACCGCTGGATTGTCTTTTGTTAAATCTAACTTTTGCCCTTTCAGAAGGTGTTTCTTGATCACCTCATGGGGTGCGTCTTGTTTTGACCCATTTTTTATACTCATGCTGATTTCCTCCTCGTTGTCATAGGACAAACACTGATTCATTTACGTCATATAGGGATAAAAGGTTTCATGATTAAAATTGGGTGAAGTTGGAGATGATAAAAAGGTTTTAGCAACAATACCTCATTTTAGATACAGACGAGTTGGAACCACTCGTTTGTTTCACTTTTGATAAAAATTCTTCAGATAAATGTGATCTGTGGTATGATGTTTTACAAGAAGCAAGGACAGGATATGAGGGATTTCACATGCATGTATTTAAAGACTATTATCATAATACGGTCAAGCTCTCTTTTGAGGGGAAGCCTTTTTCAAGTCATCCTAAGCATGTTTGGGCCATCTGCCGCTACCAAGGGAAATGGCTGCTCACTGAACATGAGGATCGGGGCTATGAGTTTCCAGGAGGGAAAGTTGAGCCGGATGAAGAAGCAGACCAAGCCGCTATACGGGAGATTCAAGAAGAGACGGGTGCTGTTGTTCGTGAATTAACGTATATTGGTCAATATCAGGTGCTGGGCAGAGAAAAGGTCATTGTCAAGAATATTTATTTCGCTGATATTGAAAAGCTAGTGAAGCAAGACACGTATTTTGAAACGAAAGGACCCGTTCTTTTCGCAGACTTGCCAAGATCCATCGCAAAAAATAAGAATTTCAGTTTTATTATGAAAGATGATGTGTTAAGACAAAGTCTTGCTTATTTAGAAAAAAACGGTTTGATTCGTTAAAAAAAGCGCAGGGAGACATTCCCTGTGCTTTTTTATTTTTGAAGAAAGCGGCGTTCGAGCCATTCCACAAGCTGGTACATGATAGTCGCAAACACAGCAATAATGAAAAGACTTAAGAACACGAGTGTAAAGTTAAAGACTTGAAAGCCGTAAATGATCATGTAGCCGAGCCCTTTTGAGGAAACAAGAAATTCCCCTACAATAACTCCAACCCAAGAAAGGCCGACATTGACTTTGATCGCAGAAATCATCGTTGGAATACTAGCTGGCAAAATGACCTCGCGAAAGACGACGCTTTTTTTCGCACCAAAGGTTTTCATCACCTTTAAATAATTCTCATCGACCTCTTGAAAGGCTGTATAAATGACGATCGTCGTAATGATCACACTAATGATTGCGCCCATGGCAACGATGCTGATCATGCCAGGCCCAAGGGCAACAATTAAAATCGGGGCGAGGGCAACTTTTGGCATGGCATTTAAAATGACTAAATAAGGATCAAGAACGTTTGCCAGGCGGGTGGACCACCATAAGGCGGCAGCAAGCAAAATACCGCAAAAGGTACCAAGTAGAAATCCGAGTACTGTTTCAAATAATGTAATACTCATATGATTCACTAAAGACCCATCGGATATTTTTTGTACAAACAATTGGCAGACCGCAGATGGTGAACTAAATATCAGTGGATCGATGAGACGAAAATGACTGGCAAGCTCCCAAAGCGAAAAGAAGCTGGCGAAAATAATGAACTGATAGATTCGGGTCATGCGTTTTTCCATTCGGTATTTTTTGCGATAGGCTTCATGTAAAAGATCACTGTGTTTCAACGGTTTTCAGCTCCTTCCAAATCGTTTGAAAGAGCTCTTGGAAACTCTGGGTCTGTCTTGCTTCGAAAGGAGAAAGAGTCCTCAGATCATCTGGAACGGTAAAAATCCGCTGAATCGAGCCAGGATGCTTTGAGAATAAGAAAATGCGGTCACTCATCGCAATGGCTTCGCCAATGTCATGTGTCACAAGGACCGCTGTTTTTTGATAGTTTTTGAGTGTATGAAAGACGAGATCCTCTAAAGTGAGTTTGGTTTGGTAGTCTAGAGCTGAAAAGGGTTCATCTAGTAAAAGCAGACCGGGATTCACTGCAAGCGTTCGGGCGAGAGCCGCACGCTGCCTCATACCGCCTGACAGCTCTTTCGGGTATTTTTCCTCTACATCATGAAGGCCAAGCTTAGGCAGTAAGCCTAGAGCGGCGGAGGTGGCTTCATGTGAATCTTGTTTGGTAATTTTCAATCCGAGAATGATATTTTCCTTGATGGTTTTCCAAGGGAACAAATAATCCTGCTGGAGCATGTAGCCGATTTGATGCTCCTTTTGATTCGGTTCTTTTCCTTCGATTAAAATTCGGCCTTCAGAGGGTGGCGTTATTCCTGCAATGATAGACAGCAGGGTGGTTTTTCCGCACCCGCTGGGACCAATAAATGAAATAAATTCTCCTTGGTCTATCTCCATATTGATGTGCTGTATGGCCGTTGTTTTTTCTTTTAAAGAGAAGTACGTGTGGGTCACATGGTCAATTTGAAGGAAAGACATGTGCTACCTCCTATTCTATTTATGTTCTGTGACCTTCTTTGCAATGGATGAATCGACAAGTTGTTTGTACGGGATAAATTTCGGCAATTCATCGCTCTCCTTCATAATTTCCTGCAATTTGTTCCATTCCTCTTCATTCAGAAGGGGGTCTGTTGCATAGGATTCCTGCTGTTTGTAGCGTTTAATGGCTGTTGATAAGACATCAAGTGCTGTGTCAGGAAAATGAGATTGAATAGTTTTGGCAATCTCCTCCGGCTGCTTGGCTTCCACCCATTTCTGCGCTTTGTAAATGGCACGAGTGAAGGCTTCAGCTGTCTCTTTGTTTTCCTCTAAGTAACTTTTCTTTGCCATGAAGGTGGTATAAGGCACCTTTCCGGAAGCCTCTCCAAAGGAGGCGGTGATGTACCCTTTGCCTTCTTTTTCAATTAAGGATGCTGTCGGTTCGAATAACTGCACAAAATCGCCAGTTCCAGAGGAGAAAGCACCTGAAATATTGGCAAAATCAATATTTTGAAGCATGCGGAGATCCTTTTTTACATCAATGCCTTCCTTTTTCAGGACATATTCACCGACCATTTGCGGCATGCCGCCTTTCCGCTGTCCAAGAAAGTCTTTTCCTTTTAATTGATTCCAAGAGAATTCGCTCACTTTCTCCCTTGAAACAAGAAATGTACCGTCTGTTTGTGTCAGCTGTGCAAAGTTGATGACAGAGTCTTTTGAGTCTTGAGCCTCTACATAGATAGAGGATTCAGAACCGGTCAGGGCAATATCTGCACCACCGGATAAGAGAGCTGTCATCGTTTTATCGCCGCCCCAAGTCGTTTTTAATTCAACCTCTAGCCCTTCTTCTTTGAAGAAGTCCTCAGATAAGGCAACATATAGCGGAGCATAAAAAACCGAATGGGTCACCTCGGCTACTTGTACGGTCTGCTCTTGTTCTTTTTTACAGGCGACAAATGGAATAAAGAGCAGGACAACGACGATGAATGCCAGTCTGACTTTGATGGAACGATTCAAGAGTAATTCGCCTCCTTTGTTCTAGATCACTAATTAAAGTATGTCAAAAGGGATTTTTGGTGAGTGCCTAGATGAAAATAAGAAACGCATTGTTTATTTATAGAACGTGTCTTTTTTTCTATACTAGAAGCATGAATACTTTCTTGAATTTGGAAGAAATAAAGGGGCGGTTTCGTGTATAGAGTGAGTTGGGTATTTCTTGGGTGGTATTTAATAGGGCTCATATTAATGGTCTTTTTTGAGGTGCCAGCATGGCTTCAATTTGCAAATGGCATTTTCCTTGTGCTGTATGCCTGCTGTGTGATAGAGATTGGGCGAAATATTTATGGATCATGGGGAATGGTGATCAAACGGGCAGCCATTGTCGGCGTGCTGACATTTACGGTTGAATGGATTGGGATCACAACCGGGTTTCCTTTCGGGGCTTATGACTATTATCCAACGTTAGGTTTTCTAGTGGCAGGGGTGCCTTTAACCATTGCTTTTGCATGGGTTGGAGTATTTTTAAACAGTCTTTTTTTATCTAGTCAGCAGTCGAAGTGGAAACGAGCGGTCGAAACGGGGTTATGGATTGTCTTGCTTGACCTCATATTAGACCCAGTAGCAGCTGAACGGAAATTTTGGGTGTGGTATGACGGCGGTGGTTTTTATGGTATTCCTTTTGAGAATTTTGTGAGCTGGGGTATGATTGGAGCAGGACTTTCCTTTCTCTTCCCGCTTGTTCAGATTGATCAAAAGGCTCTGAGCTGGACGAGCCGTATTTATCAGGCAATGGTGTTCTTTTTTGGTGTGCTGGCATTAAAGGGCGGGCTCGAGGTTATTTTTTATTTAGCACTGATCATTGTTATTTTGTGTGAAGGAAGGGTTCAATTTGAAAGAAAGCGACAAAAGCCGATCGTTTAGACGTATATTTTCTCTTTATCTTGATCTGTATTTACTTCATAAACATTTTCGCTGCGTGATGATGAAAGGCGCTGTGGACCCAAACGAGAAGCTGCCTGTTCTTTATCTCGCCAATCATAGCTCATGGTGGGATGGACTCATCCTTTTTCTTTTAACAGAAAAAGCGTCCGAACTCGATCACTATATGATGATGGAAGAGAAGCAGCTGAAGCAATATGCCTTTTTTCGTAAGCTAGGTGCCTTTCCGGTTCAGAAAGAGAATCTGAAAAGTGTGAAGCAAGCATTAATGACGGCTAGAGAAAACATGCAGGCTGGCGGGGCTGTATGGCTTTTTCCACAGGGGAAAATCATGCATCAGGACATGCGGCCGCTTGAATTAGAGGGCGGGGCTTCATTTTTAGTGAGACAATTTGAGCAAGTCGTGGTGAAGCCTGTGACCTTGCATTATACATTTAATCAATTTCAAAAGCCGACAGTATCTGCTTTGTTTGGTGAAGATACCTTAGTATCTGGCGGGGCACTTCGAAGCAAGGACGTGACGCATCTGCTCAGAGATCTGCTTGAAACGCAGTTAAACGCACATCAAGCACAGGTCATCGCAGATCCTGATTTTTCAAACAATCAAGAATTTAGACAGATGACAAGGACAAGTCAGTCAACAAGTGATGCGTTTGATTCCTTTAAAAAGTGGGTGAAAACATGGCGGTCTTCCTAATTGTGATCAGTGTACTCTTGCTCTGTCAGTTTATTTTCACCATATGGAATATGAGGCAGCTTCCTGTTTTAAAGCCAGCATCCTTTCCGCCGGGTGAACCGATTTCATTATCAATTCTGATTCCAGCGCGAAATGAGGAAAATCGGATCGAAGCCTGTCTTCAGTCGATCGTTGATCAACGTCTTTACCCGAAAGAGCTCATCGTCCTTGATGACCATTCGACAGATCAGACAAGAGCGATGGTGGAACGCTTTGCAGAAAGATATCCGTGGATCCGTGTCCAGTCAGGTCAACCATTAAAGCGCGGCTGGCTTGGTAAATCATATGCCTGTTCTCAGCTCGCGGAAGCTGCTGCTTCTGACTGGCTGCTATTTTTAGATGCGGATGTCCGGTTAAAAAAAGGGGCAGTTGAATCAGTGTACAAGCAGTTATGCATGCAAAAAACGGGCATGCTGTCAGGTTTTCCAGAACAGAAAACAGGTACATTTTTTGAGCATCTTGTGGTTCCTATGATGATGTTTACCATTGGCTGTCATCTGCCAGTGAAATGGGTAAGAAAATCTAAGAACCCCGCTTTTGCCGCAGCACATGGCGGTTTTATTGCCATTGAAAAGAATTGTTATCACGACATTGGCGGGCATGCAGCGATCAAGGATTCATTAGTTGATGATATGGCCTTGGCTAGACGGGTGAAGGAAAAAGGCTTTCCGTTCACACTTGCAAGCATTCATCCATTTGTGTATATGAGAATGTATGAGAGTGGGCAGGAGGTTTGGGAAGGTTACCGGAAAAATTTATTCCCAGGTGTGAATCGAAGCATTGCTTTGTTAAGCAGTGTCTTTTGTTTATACACCCTCCTTTATTTGGTTCCTGTCATTTGTTTCATGATCGCATTGTTTCAGCTGGATGTTTTGAGCATATGCTTAGCGATCCTTTGCTATGGGCTGGGTGTGTCGATTAAAGCGGCAATAGATACTGAAAATGGTCGGACATCTGCGATGGCTTTTATATTGCCGATCAGTATTTTAAGCTTGATCGCCATTGGCTTTGCTTCTATGAAAATCGGTCTGAAAAAAGAAGGGTATGAATGGAAAGGGAGAAGGTACGAATGAAAAAAGTGATCATCATCGGCGGCGGACTTGGCGGATTATCAGCCGCGATCCGTCTCCAGTCACGCGGGGTTCAGGTCACCATTTTAGAAAAAGAAGCGGCTTTAGGCGGGAAATTGCAGCGCCATCACGAGGCAGGCTACTCTTTTGATTTAGGACCGAGTACCATTACAATGAAGGCATATTTTGAAGAAGTGTTTACATCCTGCCATAGACGGATGGAGGATTATGTGACCTTCTATCCGATTTCTCCACTGACCAAAAATATTTTTTCAGATGGCCATATGGTCGAGTTTACGCCGAATATTGAGCAAATGGAATCACAAATTGCTGCATTCAGTCCTGAAGATGCGAAGCAATACCGCGCATTTTTACAGGAATCAAAGACGCTTTTTCAAAAGGCAGAGGAGCAGTTTTTAAATCGTTTGTTATTGAGCTGGAAGGATAAGGCGGATTTAAAGCTGATGAAAGCACTTCTCGCTGTCAAACCGTTCACATCCGTTCAGCGGCTGCTGCGTCAATATTTCCGTCATCCCCATACATTGGCGATGTTTGGTCGGTATGCCACTTATATCGGCTCTTCTCCCTACGAAGCGCCGGCTATTTTTAACATGATGGCATATTTAGAAGGGGAGAAAGGGATTTATGGAATACAAGGCGGTACATATCGTTTAGTTGAGGCATTTGAGACACTGGCAAAAGAATTAGGCGTTCAGATTCACCTCAATGAACAAGTGAACAAGATTCATGTGAAGGATCGGCGGATCAAAGGAGTGGAGACGGATCAGCAGATGTATGAGGCAGATCAAGTCATTGCAGGAGCAGATGCGCTGACTGTATACCGTCATCTTATAGATGAAAAAGACCGTCCTCGTTTTTTAAATCAAAAACTGGCTGGTATTGAACCGTCGTTGTCGGGCTTTGTTCTCTTATTAGGTGTACCTAAAGTCTATGAACAGCTCGCTCATCACACTGTGTTTTTCCCTGAGGATTATGAGCAAGAATTCAAAGATATTTTTCAGAAAAAACAACTGCCTCAAGACCCGACGCTCTACATATGCTATTCAGGTCATTCAGAACCAGCTTTAAGCGGAGGACTGGGAAGAAGCAACCTGTTTGTACTGGCCAATGCACCTTATGTGACAAAAGAGCAAGATTGGGACATGCTAAAGGAGACATATCGTCAGCATGTAAAAAACAAATTAATGGAAAAAGGGCTTTTTGATTTGGATGAGCTGATCGAATATGAAGCGGTTCAAACTCCGCTCGATCTGCAGCAGAAAACGGGGGCATATCGTGGGGCCATTTATGGCATGTCTTCAAACTCGTTCAAACAGGCGTTCTTTCGCATCAATAATCAGTCAAAGGACATTGAAGGACTTTGGTTTGTTGGAGGAACAAGTCATCCAGGCGGCGGCACGCCAATGGTGACAAAATCAGGCCAGCTTGTCGCAGAAGCGATGCTGAAGCAATGGACGTAAACAGAGATGAAAAGGAGAGAAATCGAGTGATTGTGGAAAAAAGAAGGTTTCCGTCGCCCCATCCGCATATTCACTTATATACAGTGACCTATGAGGCAGATGGACTTCGGATGAAAGGGCTGCTCGCTGAGCCGGCCGGAGAAGGTCTCTACGACGGCTTTTTGTACTTACGAGGCGGCATTAAAAATGTGGGGATGGTCAGACCTGGCCGGATTGTGCAATTTGCCGCGCAGGGTTTTGTCGTCTTTGCTCCCTTTTACCGGGGAAACCAAGGAGGCGAAGGGAACGAAGATTTTGCCGGAGAAGATCGAAAAGATGCTTTTGCTGCCTTTCAGCTGTTAAAGCAGCACAAAAAAGTGAAGAAGGATCGCATTCATATCTTTGGTTTTTCGCGAGGCGGTATTATGGGCATCTGGACCGCTGTAGAAATGAAACAGGAGGCGGCTTCCTTTGTCACATGGGGAGGCGTCAGTGACATGAAACTGACTTATGAAGAGCGTGTGGATATGAGACGGATGATGAAACGTGTGATTGGCGGTCCGCCGCATAAGGTGCCAGAGGCATATGAAAACAGAACCCCTTTAAATGATGTGGATAAAATTGAAGCACCTGTCCTTATCATCCACGGAGAAGAGGACCAAAATGTTTCGATTGAGCATGCATATTTGTTAGAAGATGCACTGCGCCAGCACGGGAAGTCTGTGGAGACGTGGTATTTCCATGGATACAACCACTATTTCCCGCCGCAGCATAATCGAGAAATTGTGAGAAGGCTGACCACATGGATGCACAGCCGAAAAAGCGGAAATGTGTTAAAATAAGCATTATAACGAAATATAGAAAGTAGGGGGATTTTCATTATGGGAATGCCTGTTGAATTTAATACAATGATTGTCACAAAGGGAAAAGAGACAAGAATTGAAGAAAATGTATTTGAACTCATGAAGGATGGATACCGCATTTATCCGTTAAATATTCCACTTGAGGTGCGCAAAACGAAAGACGGAGAAAAAACTGGGACAGCACATGTTGAAAAGCTGGAGCTGACAGACAATGTCACGAAGGTGACGTACCGTCTTGTGTCATTGCATTCAACAAACTAAAAAAGCTGAGGGATTGAATCTCCTCAGCTTTTTTCATTTGGTTATACGAGTGGTCCGCCTTTGGCTTCAATGTCACTTGCCGCGTGACTGAATTTTTGGAAGTTCTTTTTAAATTCATTGGCAAGGAAGTGTGCTTTTTCTTGATAAGCCTTTTGATCATCCCATGTTTTAGCAGGTTGAAGCACTTCATCTGGTACACCAGGAATATGAAGCGGGATGTGTAATCCGAAGATGTCATCAGTAATCATTTCAGCATTGTCAAGGTCACCTTCGATTGCTGCCTGAACCATTGCTCTTGTATGAGCGAGATTCATTCGTTTGCCTGTACCATAGCCTCCGCCAGTCCAGCCTGTATTCACAAGGAATACTTTAGCACCGTGCTCATCAATCTTTTTGCCGAGCATTTCAGCATAGACGTGAGCTGGAAGCGGGAGGAATGGTGAACCGAAGCAAGTTGAGAATGTCGTTTCTGGTGATGTGACACCGCGCTCAGTTCCAGCTAATTTACTTGTGTACCCGCTCAAGAAATGGTACATTGCCTGTTCTTTTGTTAAACGGCTGATTGGAGGTAAGACGCCAAACGCATCAGCTGTTAAGAAGACAATGGCAGATGGATGTCCTGCGATACTTGGTTTCACGATGTTATCAATCATTTCGATTGGGTAAGCAGCGCGTGTATTTTCAGTAAAGAATGTATCATCGTAATCCGCTTCACGTGTTTCTTCATCAAGCACAACGTTTTCAAGAACTGATCCGAAGCTGATCGCTTTGTAGATCTGTGGTTCTTTTTCTTCACTTAAGTTCACACATTTCGCATAGCATCCGCCCTCGATATTAAAGACCCCTGTGCCAGACCAGCCGTGTTCATCGTCTCCGATCAGCTTGCGGCTTGCGCTTGCAGAAAGCGTCGTTTTCCCAGTACCTGAAAGTCCAAAGAATAAGGCTACATCGCCTTCTTGACCTACGTTTGCTGAGCAGTGCATGGATAAAATATCTTGCTCAGGAAGCAAGTAGTTCATCACAGAGAAAATGGACTTTTTCATTTCTCCTGCATATTCTGTTCCACCGATAAGAATCGTGCGTTTTTCAAAAGAAACGATGATAAACGTTTCAGAGTTTGTGCCATCTGTTGCAGGATCTGCTTTGAAGTGCGGTGCAGATAAGATGGTGAAAGGTTTTTCGTTTGAAGAAGGTGTTGACCCGTCAGGTCTGATAAATAGCTGCTTGGCAAAAAGATTGTGCCATGCGAATTCGTTTACAACTGTAATCGGCATACGATATCTTTCATCAGCGCCTGCAAACCCTTCAAAGACGAATAGTTCATCACGTTCTTTTAAGTATGACACAACCTTTGTATATAAACGGTCAAATGCTTCTTTGGAGATCGGCTGGTTGACTTGACCCCAATCGATTTTATGCTCAGAGCTTTCTTCTTTGACGATAAATTTATCTTTAGGTGAACGTCCTGTGTAGGCTCCAGTTGTCGCGCGGACAGCTCCTGTTGATGTTAAAACGCCTTCATTACGTGCCAAAATCTTTTCAACAAGTTTCGGAACAGATAAATTTTGGTGCGTATTTTCTAATGAGAGCAATGACTGCAAATCTTCTTTTAAATCCACTGAGTTCATAAAAAAACCCTTCCTTTACCGTTGAATTTGTTTGTTTCGATTAGTATAACACATTAATAATAATAGTCTATACTATTTAAAAATTTTTGTGTGTGTTTTTTCATTTCTGCTATGAAAATATGCTTTTTGGTGATGCTAATGGTGAGGAGAAAAAAGAGGGAGATAATTCTTATGAAGCATTGACATGACGCAAGGGTTTAAGATAAGATATCTTATTGAACGGATACTCTTATCCCGAGTTGGTGGAGGGACAGGCCCGATGAAGCCCAGCAACCGGTTTCTTATGAAAAAGGCATGAACATGCTGAGAAACCAAGGTGCTAACCTGATGCAAGGTACAAGAACACCTTGAGCGATAAGAGTGAAAGGCATGCGATCTCAGACCCTTTCCTCGCAATGAAGGAAATGGTTTTTTTATTTTTGGGATATCATATGAACAAATTGCCAATAACATCTCTAATATAAACGTTATTAAATATAAGAGGGAACGAGTTCCGTATCATATTGGAGGCCTCATCTTGGGATGATGTGGTCTTGTACAGGAGGAAATAGCCATTATGAGTCAAAATCGTCGTTTATTTACTTCAGAATCAGTGACAGAAGGACATCCGGATAAAATCTGTGATCAAATTTCAGACAGCATTTTGGATGAAATTTTAAAGAAAGATCCAAATGCACGTGTTGCCTGTGAAACTTCTGTTACAACCGGTCTCGTATTAGTAAGCGGTGAAATTACAACGTCTACTTATGTCGATATTCCAAAGACGGTGCGTGACACAATTAAGGAAATTGGCTACACACGTGCGAAATATGGTTTTGATGCGGAAACATGTGCGGTCCTTACATCAATTGATGAACAGTCTGCTGATATTGCGCAAGGTGTAGACAAAGCGCTTGAAGCACGTGAAGGAACAATGACTGAAGAAGAAATTGATGCGATTGGTGCAGGTGACCAAGGATTGATGTTTGGTTTTGCCAACAACGAAACCGAAGAGCTCATGCCGCTGCCGATTTCCCTAGCGCATAAATTATCTCGCCGTTTAACAGAAGTACGTAAGAATGAGACACTTGCATACCTTCGTCCAGACGGAAAAACACAAGTCACAGTTGAATATGATGAGCAAAACAAACCAGTTCGTATTGACACAGTGGTTATTTCTACGCAGCATGCACCAGAAGTGACGCTTGAACAAATCCAAAGTGACTTAAAAGAGCATGTCATCAGCCCTGTCGTTCCAAGTGAACTGATTGATGAACAGACAAAATACTTTATTAACCCAACTGGCCGTTTCGTGATCGGTGGACCTCAAGGGGATGCTGGTTTAACTGGACGTAAAATCATCGTTGATACGTATGGCGGATATGCTCGTCATGGCGGCGGTGCTTTCTCAGGTAAGGATGCAACGAAGGTTGACCGTTCTGCGGCATATGCTGCTCGTTACGTAGCGAAAAACATCGTAGCTGCCGGCCTTGCAGATTCTTGTGAAGTACAGCTTGCTTATGCAATTGGTGTTGCACAGCCTGTATCGATTTCAATTGATACATTCGGAACAGGAAAAGCTTCTGAAGAAAAATTAATTGAAGTGGTTCGTGCAAACTTTGATCTTCGTCCAGCTGGCATTATTAAAATGCTTGACCTGCGCCGTCCGATCTACAAACAAACAGCTGCATACGGACATTTCGGCCGTCACGACTTAGATCTTCCGTGGGAAAAAACGGATAAAGCCGAAACACTTCGTAAAGAAGCATTGGGACAATAACAACATAGAAAACCGCTTATTTTAAGCGGTTTTCCTTTTGATTAAAAAAAAATCTGTAAAAAGCGAAAAAATGTGAAACAAAATCGGACAAAATACTGTCTAATTATAGGTCTACTTTTAAGAAATAACATAACGTGGAGGCAATAATATGTGTGGGTTTGTTGGTGTATTTAATCACCGTCCATTGTCCGAAACTACTGAACAGGAAGAGCTAATTAAACAAATGAATCGTCTCATCGTTCATCGCGGTCCGGATGATGAGGGTTACTTTCATGATGAGCATGTAGGATTTGGATTTAGACGTTTAAGTATTATAGATGTTGAGCACGGAAAGCAGCCGCTTTCTTATGAAGATGAAAAGTACTGGATTATTTTCAACGGAGAAATTTATAACTATGTGGAGCTGAAGGAAGAGCTTGTGAAAAAAGGCTATTCATTCAGCACAGATTCAGATACGGAAGTACTTCTTGCCACATACCGTCATTATAAAGAAGAAGCGGCTTCAAAGCTTCGCGGCATGTTTGCATTTTTAATTTGGGATAAAGAAGCGCAATTATTATATGGCGCAAGAGATCCTTTTGGCATCAAACCGCTTTATTTTACACAAATGGATGAGCAAGTGTACTTTGCGTCTGAACGCAAAAGCTTGATGGCAGTGAACGAGAACATTTTATTTGATGAGACATCCTTACAGCAATACATGTCATTCCAGTTCGTACCTGAGCCAAATACACTTGATCAAAAGGTGCACAAAGTAGAGCCTGGTCATCAGTTTACTTTACGCCCAGGACAGGAGATTGAATTTAAGACTTACTGGAAAGTTCAATTCAAGCCTGAACAAACACAAGAACAAAAGCTGATTGAAGAAGTCCGCGATGCAATCTATGATTCTGTGAAAATTCACATGAGAAGTGATGTTCCTGTTGGTTCATTCCTATCAGGTGGTATCGATTCTTCTTTCATCGTATCTGTCGCAAAGGAATTTCATCCTGAGTTGAAGACGTTTTCTGTTGGTTTCCAGCAGGATGGCTTTAGTGAAGTTGATGTGGCGAAGGAAACGGCTGATAAGCTGGGCTTACAAAACTTCAGCGCTGTGATTTCTCCTGAGGAATATATGAATGAGCTTCCGAAAATTGTTTGGCATTTAGATGATCCTTTAGCTGATCCGGCGGCGATTCCATTGTACTTCGTGGCAAAGGAAGCGAAGAAACAAGTGACGGTTGTTCTTTCTGGTGAGGGAGCAGACGAGCTGTTCGGTGGATATAATATTTACCGTGAGCCGCTTTCTCTTAAACCATTTGAATCTGTTCCATCTATGCTGAAAAAGCTTCTTCTTCGTCTGGCGCGCTTAATGCCAGAAGGAATGAAAGGAAAAAGCTTTATCGTCCGCGGCTGTACACCATTAGAGGAGCGTTATATCGGTAATGCGAAAATCTTTGAAGAGCCAGTAAAGAAAAATCTCTTAAAGCAGTATGATCCGAACATTACATATCGTGATGTGACGAAGACATACTTCGAGGAAAGTGCAGGCTACAGTGATATTAACAAAATGCAATATGTTGATATTCATACGTGGATGCGCGGTGACATCTTATTGAAAGCAGATAAGATGACAATGGCGAATTCTCTTGAGCTTCGTGTTCCATTCCTTGATAAGGTCGTATTTGAAGCGGCTTCTAAAATTCCAGAAGAGCTGAAAACAAAAGATGGCACAACGAAATATTTATTGCGTAAAGCAGCAGAAGGCATTGTGCCTGATCACGTGTTAAACCGCAAGAAGCTGGGCTTCCCTGTTCCAATTCGTCATTGGCTGAAAAATGAGATGAACGCTTGGGCGAAAGACATCATTAAAAACAGTCAAACGGACGAATATATTAACAAAGCGTATGTGCTTGATTTATTAAATGAACATTGTGCTGGTAAGGCAGATCATAGCCGTAAGATTTGGACCGTTCTGATCTTTATGATTTGGCACAGCATTTATGTGGAGCGCAGTATTGATCCAGAGCAATTGAATCATCAACCAAAAGAAGTCATCTTCAGTTAATGAAAAAAGGTTTTCAGCTTTGTGCTGAAAACCTTTTTTGTCATGATAGAAAGCGGTGGAAAAGGGTAAAATAACAAGCGGTTCATAGTTATTGCTTAATATCCTGAAAAAAACATGATAAAGTGAAGATACACGTATGATGTTAACGAGATAAAAGGGAACGATAGTATTGTCCTTTTTCTACATATTCTCTGCGGATTCGGTCCATGTCTTGAATATCTTCATCTGTTAAGAGCCGAACGACTTTGGCTGGACGGCCAAAAGCGAGTGATCCTTTTGGGATGACCTTTCCTTGAGGGACAAGACTTCCTGCACCGATAAAGGCGCCTTCGCCGATCTCCGCACCATCGAGAATGATGGACCCCATGCCAATGAGGGCATTTTTTCGAATGATTGAGCTATGTAATGTGACTTGGTGTCCAATGGTAGCACCATCTTCAATAAGAAGTGTTTTTCCAGGACTTTGATGCAGGCACGATAAATCTTGAATGTTGACGTTCTTTCCAATTCTCACAGGTGCGACATCGCCTCTGATGACAGTTTGGAACCACACGCTCGAATATTCTCCAATTGAGACATCACCGGTAATGGTGGCGTTTTCTGCGACAAAGACCGATTCATGAATCTCAGGTCTAAACTGATGATATGGATAAATCACTTTTTCGACTTCCTTTCTTAATACAACATTTGTGAGGTGTTTACTTTGTGGACTTGGCATGCTGAAAGACCAGTTGGTACAATTGTGATAGTACATGGTGCGAGTGAATATCACGGCCGATATAAATGGCTGATTGAAATGTGGCGGAATGCAGGCTATCACGTCGTCATGGGTGACTTGCCTGGGCAAGGCACATCGACACGTGCGCGAGGCCACATTCGTTCATTTCAAGAATACATTGATACAGTCGATGAATGGATTGAACATGCGAAATCATTCAAGCTTCCTACATTTTTACTTGGACACAGTATGGGTGGACTCATTTCAATTGAGTGGATGAAGCAGTATACCCATACGAAGTTGAATGGCCTTATTTTATCATCACCTTGTTTAGGTCTGCAATTTAAACCGAAGAAGCTGATGGATTTTGCGTCAAAAGGTCTAAATATGCTGGCACCGTCTTTTAAAGTGGAGTCAGGGCTGTCGATTGAACTAGCGACACGAAATCAGGCGGTCATTGAGGCAGACTCAAATGATTCTCTTTACGTGACAAAGGTGTCGGTTCGCTGGTATCGAGAGCTGATCAAAAATATCGATGCGGCGATGCAGCCGACGAATGTCTTTAAATCGATCCCGCTCCTTTTAATGCAGGCGGGTGATGATAAGATCGTCGATAAAACAAGGGTGATCAAATGGTTCAATGGCATAGAATCAACCAATAAATCATACCGTGAATGGGAAGAGCTGTATCACGAAATTTTTAATGAACCGGAAAGAGAAGATGTATTTAAGGCGGCAAGAGCCTTTACCGATCAATATATTTGATTGCGAGCTTTAAGTTGGGGGTGGAGTGATTTGTCAGTACCAGAGCGTCCTTTTGCACTGATGACAAAGGTGTATAAAGATATTTTTCCGCTTGTTCATCAGGAGCTGAAAAAGTGGCGGGCTCATGCAGAAATGATTGAAAATGAAGAACTGAGAACGCAGGCACTAGCGAGCATATCTAGTAAAACGTTTCACTGTGAAGGCGGAGGTATTTTATCACTTCTAGCAGGTGAAGAGAAAGAAACGTGTATTGAATTCATCGTGGCATATCAAACCATCAGTGATTACTTAGATAACCTATGTGACCGCAGCACGTCGCTTGATCCAAAGGATTTTCATATGCTGCATCAAGCGATGAGAGATGCGCTTGATATTCATGCTGAGCTCAAGCCATATTATCAATTCCGTGAGGATCAAGAGGATCATGGATACTTACATGCGCTTGTCCGCACATGTCAAGACGTGCTTGCGCGCGTTGAGCATTATCCAATCATTCAGCCATATTTACATACGCTGTGTGATTACTATAGTGATCTGCAAGTACATAAGCACGTTGTTCCTCATGAGCGTGTGCCAAGGCTAGAGTCGTGGTTCCGCCAATATGAAAAGGATTTGCCGAAGATGGAATGGTATGAGTTTTCAGCTTGTGCGGGATCAACGTTAGGGATATTCTGTCTTGTGGCGTATGCGCTGCAGCCTGATTTTACAGAAAAGCAGGCGAAGCAAATTTACGAAAGCTATTTCCCTTATATTCAAGGTCTGCACATTTTACTCGATTATTTAATTGACCAAGAAGAGGACCGGCTTGGGGGAGATCTGAACTTTTGCTCATACTATGACTCTCATCATGAGATGATGGATAGACTACAGCATTTTATCGAAAAAGCAGATGAGCAGCTGAAAGGCATTCCGCATGAGAACTTTCACAAATTGATTAACAGAGGATTACTCGCGGTCTATTTGTCCGATGAAAAAGTGACAGCCCAAAAAGAGATGAACAAGCTGGCAAAAAGGCTGATCAAATCAAGCGGGAAAACATCGTTCTTTTTCTATATTAACGGAAGAGCCTATCGGACCTATCAGAAAATGCCTTGGATGAAATCATCATAAAAAAGCTCAAATCCATTAGGATTTGAGCTTTAGCATGTAGACAAACCATCGCGTTCGGTGTCAGGTCTGCAAAGGTTTTCTATCATGCTGAAAAGAAAAAAGCTAAAATGCACATCATTTTAGCTTTTTTTCAATGGCGACCACAAAAGGCGGGTCGTTTTGAATATTCATGTATTGATATGATAAAACTTGTACTTCTTCATGAGACAGTGATCTGCAATAGTCGAGAAGCACTTCTTTTTCTCTTTTACCTTCGGGATGTCCATGGTAGATCACAAGGACGATCAGTCCTCCGGGTTTGAGCCATTCGAGGAGTTGTTTAATCGCTTCAATGGTTGTATGCGCCTGAGTGGTAACGGCTTTATCGCCTCCGGGCAGATACCCAAGGTTAAACACTGCACCAGATATATGTCCATAAACATCCTTCGGCAGATGATCCGCCAGTTTTTCATGTCCATCATGGATCAGGTGAACGTAAGGATATTGATCGCCAAGCCTTTTGCTTGTCTGCTGCAAGGCTTCCTCTTGCACGTCGAATGCAAACACTTGTCCATCAGTTCCTACAAGGTCAGCTAAATAGAGTGTATCGTGGCCGTTCCCCATTGTTGCATCTATGACGATGTCGCCTTTTTGACACGCGCGTTCTAACAGCTCTTTACTAAAAGGAAGCATGCGTTTCAAAATCATTTTGCTGCTTCTTCCAATCTGACGAAACGTTTCCCTTGGTAGCTGTTACGTCTTTCAAGCTCAGCATTAATGGCATTTAGTACTTCCCACTTGTTTACACTCCACATTGGACCAACCATTAATTCAATTGGGCCGTCTCCTGTAATACGATGAATAATCATTTCTGGCGGCAGAATCTCCAGCTGATCACAAACAAGCTGAACATATTCCTCCTGGCTTAAAAACTCAAGCTTTCCTTTTTCATATTGCTTGACCATTGGGGTTCCTTTTAAAAGGTGAAGCAAATGAATTTTAATTCCTTGCACATCTAAATCCGCAACAGCTTTTGCTGTTTCCATCATCATGTCCCGGTTTTCAAGAGGCAATCCGTTGATGATATGCGAGCAGACACGAATTCCGTGTTTTCTCAGCTTTTCTACACCTTCAACGTAGCATTCATAATCATGAGCACGGTTAATGAGCATCGCTGTCCGTTCATGTACCGTTTGAAGACCGAGCTCTACCCATAGGTAAGTGCGTTCGTTTAATTCGGCTAAATATTCCACTACGTCATCCGGCAGACAGTCAGGTCTTGTTGCAATGGATAGACCTACGACACCATCCAGGTTCATGACGGTTTCATATTTTTCTTTTAGGACAGGAAGCGGCGCGTGTGTGTTTGTATACGCCTGAAAATACGCCATGTATTTTCCGTCTTTCCATTTTGTATGCATCCGATCTTTGATTTCATTAAATTGAGTGATGAGATCATCAGCCCGGTTTCCTGCAAAATCACCAGAACCAGCGGCACTGCAAAATGTACAGCCGCCGTGGGCTACGGTACCATCACGGTTTGGGCAGTCAAAGCCGCCGTCTAAGGCTACTTTAAATACTTTATGACCAAAATGTTCACGCAAATGGTAGTTCCATGTGTGATAACGTTTTTCGCTGTTTGAATATAAAAAAGGGTTATGCTGATCCAAGTCAGTAACCTCCTTGCATAAGAATAGGCATCCTTAAAGTTTAACAAAAATCACGAAGGAGGACAATTGAATCTGTCCAACATTTTCTTTAGTGAAAAAGCTTTATATGGGCAAAATAGGCGGGAGCGATGATGAAATGGAGGGAATGTAAGATGGCAACAAGGCAGTCGATCGATGAATTTATCCAAAAAAGTACTGAAACTCTTGAGTTTGCAAGTGAGCAATTTGATTTGAGCGCACGACAGGAACATTATAATGAGGAAGAGTTTTCTAAAGCACAGCTCATGCTTGAGAATACGGTCAATGAATTAGAAAAATTAAAAGATGTCGCCAATGACCAGCAAAGAGAACGGTTAGACAGGGCGCGTGTTCAAATTCAAAGCTTGCAAAACCAAATGATATTAGGAATTTCTTACGATAATGTTTGATGAACAGATCCTTCTTAAAGGGTCTGTTTTATTTTTTGGATGTTTTCGCAAAGATTGTTGTTTTTGGATATATATTTGTAATTGGTTTTCATTCTGTTAAAATATGTTATATATAAAGCAATTGAAAATTTCTTTAATCAAGGGGGTAGAAAAAATGTTGGAGACCCTTCCTAATTGGTTTTGGGCATTATATTACTTATTTTTCTTAGCAACATTAGGAACTGCAATATTCAGTGTTGTGAAAAAGAAACATAGGGGATTGTCCATTCTAACCATTGTATTTACTGTTACAATTCCAATTATTAGCCTGATAAATAGCATTGGTAGAGTAGAAGGAATGAATGAATTTGAACACTTATTTAGTCAATTGCAACAGGGGGCAGTTTGGTCTATCTATACAGTTATAGGCTATATATTTTTAATAGTATGGTGGGTGCTAATCCTGTTCAAAAGCAAGTCCAAAAACCAAGTAATAGTATCTAATTAAAACCTTGTAGAGACCTTAATATTGGGGTCTTTTATTATGCACTTCTCAACTGTACTATAATTAGATTTTTGACACGCTAAAATAAGCCTTTGCTCTACTCGTTTTTCAAATGCTAAATTCTTTTCCTTATCAAGCCATCGGAACCAGTAGAGGTAGTTGTCCAAATATTTTGTTGCAACTCCTTGAGAACGCTCCATCCACTTTTACAGGCGATTATGAAAAATTATTAACGTGTTAAATGTGGTAAATCCCCTTCTTTACACGCTGTTTTTGACGCTCATGGACTGTTCATGTTGTAATCCTGTTATCTTGGCGAACTTTTTATAATTTGTTGCTGTATCAGTGCATAGCAAATCAGAAGGGTGAATATACTCACCCTTCTGATTTAACACGACCTGTTCCTGCCTTACGAGCAATTACACTTCCATTACGGTCTTGTGCTACGACAACAGCAATTTTAAGGTTAGAATTACCTCTCTTTTCGTCATTTTCTCCACGCTTTTTGGCTTTTCTATGGGTGATTTCTCGCCCCTTCATAGACTCACGAAAGAAAGTTTCATCACTTTCAACGATACCTTATAGTTGATTAAATCCGAAACTGCCTGATGCGTTCAAGATTTTATGTCTCCAATAAAATGCGGTGGAAATTTGTATTTTAAGGCGTTCAGCAATTTTGGGTAGAGTATAACCCTCAACCATAAACCAGAAGCAAATCTGGCTTCACGAATGCTTTTAAATAGTTTCGTCATTTTATCTGGTTCGTCTGGAACTTGTTTCATTACGTTAAACAAGGCTAATTGCTCTGATTTGGTTAAATTGCTGAACTCTTCATAAACATTTTCCCACATACTTAAACGCCTCCCGAATGCCCACTGTAACAACCTTTTAACAGTATAATCAAGAGAGCAACAATCTTTACGAAAACAGCCTATTTTTTTCTAGAGTCTCTTGACTTTTCAATTAAGTGTCTATATTGTATTAAGTGTACTACATCAACTAATACACTACAGACACTTAAAAAGTGAAGAAAGGTGTTCAACCATGAAAAAAGAAAAAAAGCCAATCAATTTGAAGTGGATGGTGCTGGCTGTTGCGTTAGCCTGTACATTTTTTTTCGTTCTCGTTTTCATTGGTTTTGAAGTTCAAAAAGATTTGATACCCAATTCGGTCCCTTTAATGCAAGGACATGAACAAGCGATAGGACTGCAAAAGCATGAATGAGGAAAGAGGGAGCCATCATGATCCAAATAGATCCAAGAAGCGCTGCGCCAATATATGAACAAATCATTGAGCAGCTCAAAATTTTATGTTTAAAAGGCGTGATGAAGCCAGGTGACAAACTGCCCTCTGTCAGAGAGCTCGCCACCATTATTATTGCCAACCCAAACACCGTGAGCAAAGCGTATAAAGAACTTGAACGGGAAGGGATTATTGAAACGCTAAGAGGCCGTGGAACGTATGTGACAGAAGGTGCACAGTTAAAGCTGAATGAAGGGAAGGTGCTCGAGATGAAAGAACAGTTAAGACAACTCATCATAGAAGCTCATTATGCCGGTATTGATATTCATCAACTGAAGGAATGGCTAGAAGAGATCGGCTCAAGTCTTAAAGGAGGAAAACAAGTTGATTGAGGTCAGAAATGTATCAAAAACTTTAAATGGACGCCAAGTCCTCAGTGACGTTTCCTTCAAAATAGGAAAAGGTGAGATCTTCGGTCTGTTAGGGCGGAATGGCTCTGGAAAAACAACGCTTCTCCGATTGATACAGCAAATTCTTCTTCCGGATGAAGGAGAGATTTATTTCAAAGACGTGCTGGTGAAAGACCACCCGCTAGTCAAGCAAAATATTGTGTATATGCCGGTCGTAAATCCTTACTTTGACAGGTACAATTATGGACAGCTTGTAAAGCTTTTAAAACAACTGTATCCAAAGTTTGACGTGACATATGCCAATGAGCTTGTGAACCGGTATGAGATCCCGGAAAAAGTGAAATATCGTGAATTGTCGACAGGACTAAAGAAACAGCTGTCGCTCATTTTAAGCTTTGCGATCAAACCAGCGGTCATTTTATTGGATGAGCCGACTGATGGAATCGACGCTGTGACAAGAAATGATGTGCTTCAGCTCATGATCGACGAAGTGGCAGAACGTGAAACATCGATTCTCATTACATCTCACCGTTTAGAAGACATTGAGCGTATGTGTAATCGAATCGGATTTTTAGAAGGAAATGAACTCACAAGTGTCATGGATTTAGATGAATTAAAGGATGACTATGTCAAAATCCAAATGGCCTTTGAAGAAGATATGAACTTAAGTATTCGTAAAAATGGCGTTGCGATTTTGGATCAAGCGGGCGTTTTCTATACAGCGCTTGTTCTTAAAACCGACGTGGAGGCTAAAGAATACTTGAAGTCACTAAAGCCAAAAGTATGGCATGAACTGCCTGTGAATTTAGAAGAAGTATTCATTGCGAAGTTTGGAGGGAAACGCAGATGGTAAAGCGGCAATTATTATATAAGGAGTGGAAGCAGTCTGAGCTGACATTCATTTTAGTGATGCTCGTTGCTGCGCTTGCGACACCCTTCGCATTCTTAATGGAATATTCTTCTTTTCAAACGTGTCTAAACGATACAGAGTGTATTGTCGATTCACCGCGTTTTTCATATTTCTTTAATACAGATGCTTTCCTCTCCCTTTCTTGGTTAATGGGGCTCTTCTTTGCTGTCATTCAGCTGGGATTTGAGAGAAATAAAGGGCATATGGACTTTACCTTATCTTTACCATTTAGCAGAAGTGCAATTTATCACACAAAGTTTTTCTTAGGTGCTGGAATCATTGCAGTCGTTCATGCCGTTTCTTATGTTCTTACTTATTTACTTATTTTAGGACTTAACCCACTAGAGACACCTGGCTTTCATAGCGGTTATGTCATTTCGCTTGTGTCCTCCTTGATGTTTTATAGTTTATTTTTTGCAGCGGGTACTTTAACCGGAAGTTCCATTGCGCAAGCAATTGTTGGGTTCAGCACAGCTATTTTACCCTTTTTAGTGATCGGATTACCGCTTGTTCATTTAGATTTTATTATAAAGACAAGTGGAAGTTGGTTAGATAAGAGCTTCGCTTATTTGATATCGCCTATGTCTCCAATCAACTATATTATAGACGAACCTTTCCGATCTGATTATCCTCTTTGGTTCTCAGGCGAAAAAATCATTATACCTATTGTCATGATGGTTCTGTTCTATCTAATTGGCTTAATTAGCTTTATAAAACATCCAATTGAACGAAATGGCCGCTTCTTTCTTTATCAAAAGATCGATCGACCAATTCAAATTATGGTCATTGTCTTCGGAGTTCTAGGATTTGGCTGGGTTGGATTTTCTTCAGACAATTCCATATTTGGTTATATTGCTGGCATGCTCATCGGTGGAGCTGTGGGCGCACTAACGAGTTATTTCTTAATCTATCGAAAAAGATAAACAGAGAGCAGGGGAGTAGAGATGATTCAGATTCAAGCATTAGATCATGTATTTAAAATTGGTAAAAAAGGCAGGGAAAATGAAATTCCTGTACTAAAAGGGATTGACCTGTCCATCAAAAGAGGCGATATTGCTTGTATTGTTGGACGAAGTGGTTCAGGGAAATCGACTTTGTTGAACTTAATATCAGGTTATATTACGCCAACGAGTGGACAAATTACCATTGATGGCACCAATGTGACTGGCTTTAATGAAAAAGAATGGGCAGACTTTCGCTTAGATCACTTTGGCTTTATCTTTCAAAGCTTTCAGTTGATCGGGAGCTTAACAACGTATGAGAACGTTGAACTTCCGCTCACTTTAAAAGGTGTGAAGCCGTCTGAACGAAAAGCGAAAGTAAAAGAAATGCTGAAACGAGTAGGTCTTGAACATCACGCAGGACATTACCCAAATGAGCTGTCAGGCGGACAGCAGCAGCGTGTGAGTATTGCAAGAGCCTTGATTTTAAATCCATCTATTATTTTAGCGGATGAACCAACAGGGAGTCTCGATTCAGAAACTGAAGGAGAAATTCTAGCCTTTATCCAGCAGCTCAATCGTGAAAAAGGAATTACATTTGTCATCATTACACATGACGATGAAGTCGCTTCAATCGCAGACACAACGTTCCAGCTTCACGATGGTGTATTAAAGAAAGGGGAACAATCCATTGAAATTTAGAGATCAGGTCAAATTCATAAGAAGAAACATGAAGAAAAATAGATTGCGTGTGTTTATGACCATTCTTGCGACGACAATGGCATGCTCTTTCTTAATCGTTTTAGCGTCTGTCGGTTTTGGTTTGCAAAAATCAGCTCAAGATGAAATCATGAAGCAGCAAATCATCACAGAAATTAAAGTGTTAGGAAAAGAAAAAGGAGACGTCAAGATTGATGATTTAAAGAAATATGATCATGTGAAATCTGTCGTCTCAAGAACATCGATCATTCCATTGGTTAACGTCGAGCTCGATGACCGTTCAAGTGAAACACATGCTGCTTTAACCGATATGAAAGAAGAAAAAGAAGCAGGGCTTGAACTAGACCGAGGAAAAGTCCCAACGTCAGCGAACGAAATTGTGGTTGGGTATCATATGGCGCAGCAACTGTGGACAAAAAAAGAACGCGAAGCCTATGAAAAAAAATTAAATCAGACGTCAAATGGGGAAGAAACACCGAAGGAGCCTAAAGGCTACACGAAAGATATTTTAAATAAAGTGATTCAAATCAAAGTGCCAAAACTAAATGAAGAAGATGAAGTCGTTAAAGAAAAAACATTTGATTTCCGTGTAGTAGGTGTTTTGAAAAAGCCGAATTTGGAGTGGCAGGAGGATCATAAAATTCTGATTCCGAATGCTTATGAAAAAGAATTTGGCCAAATACTCGACCTGTCTCCTGAAGCAGGAAATGTCGAGAAAATGACCTCTGTTTATGCAGATAAATTCGACAATGTCGGTGCACTCACGGATAAACTAACAGATGAGGGCTACCAAGTCATCTCTGTGACGAATCAGCTAGAAGGAATGGCTATGTTCTTTACAGTCTTCAAAATTGGACTTATTTTTGTCGGATGTATTGCAGTCATTATTTCTGCCATCGGTATTTTCAATACGATGACCATGGCGGTAACAGAGCGAACACAAGAGATTGGGATTATGAAAGCCATTGGCGCGAATCCATCCATTATCAAGCGAATGTTCCTAATGGAAAGTGCTTATATTGGAGTCATCGGATCAATCATCGGTATTATCATCTCATATATCATTAGTTTCGCCGTTAATTTAATCATCCCAGCCATTTTATCATCCATGTCTGAGGGAGGATCAAGTGATCAATTCTCGATTACTTTTTCATATATTCCACTCAGCCTTGTGATTACAGCAACAGTGATCAGCGCAGGGGTAGCGATCATCTCAGGGCTGAACCCGGCACGTAAGGCAACAAAAACGAATGTATTAGCAGCTTTAAGAAGAGAAATCTAAAAAAGAACCTCCTGAAAACCCGATTGGGCACTCAGGAGGTTCTTTTTAATCAAACATCGCTATTGCTTAGGTGCCCTGTATCCGGCACGCTCAGCCTCTTCTACGGAGCAGAACATTTTGGTTACATTCTTTGTTCTAGAGTAGTATCTGCTGCTTGGTGTGTGATAAATACCGTTGACACTCCCTTTAATGTTACAGGCAGCTGATTCTTTTTTTGTTTCCTTTTGTGATTCATGACCGCCTGTGTTTTTTCCTTCATCTTTAGGAGCAGAGCGCTGGACGGTGGAAGACTTCGTATCGCTGCTACTTTTCTTGTTTTCTTGTTTGAGTGTTTCATTGTTGGAGGTAAGCTTGTCTATTTTCTTTTCAAGCGATTGAATGGTCTTTTCTTGCTGTTTGACCGTTTCTTTTTCTGAGGTGATCGTTTCTAGCTTTTTTTCCAGCTTTTCTTTTTCCTTCTCCGCGTCTTCTAAAGAGGAGGTAAGCGACTCTTTATCAGCTTTTAAGCTCGAAATGTCAGCTGAGAGCTCCTTTTGCTCCTTTAAAAGCTGTTCGGAAGATGGATCGGCTTGTGCTTTTGGTGAATTTGCAGCAGCAAGCGGTAATGACATAATGGAAAAGAAGAGACCAATGATCAAAAAAGGATAAAAAAGTTTCTTTGAAAAAATCAGCTCGTTCTGGTGTTTGAGTAAGAAGAAATTGACGGCATATCCGATGGCAAAACAGACACATAAAAGACCTATGATGAGTAACAACATATCTAACAGCCCCCCTAAATTGCTATTTACACCTATCATACCTCATTTTTCCATTTTGGGGAGCGGTTCAATTAAAAAAACCCTGTTTACACAGGGTTTTCAGCTAATGGTAATCCTTTTATGGCTTCTTTTACTGTTAAATAAGTGATCGTATTCTGGAAATCTGTATCGAGGTCTTTCATTTTCATCGCAAGCTGCGGTTTGATTCCAGTGATGATTAGTTCGGTTCCCGTTAGATTGAGAAGATGATGCAGTTTGAAAATGCGTGCTGCGACGGAATCATCGACTTCGATTAAACCAGAAAGGTCGACAATTAAATAATCATCCTTTGAATCATCTAATATACAAGTTAACTTAGCGACAATGGCATCAAAGCGTTCTTCAGATAATTTCCCGATAAGCGGAAGGGCAGATACACCATTTTTGATTGGGACGATTGGCGTCGAAAGAGAGGTGACTTCCTGTAAGGAATCTTCTAGGAGCTGTTCATATTCTTTCTGTTTCGTAATATCCTTTTGAAAACCAATGAAAAATGTTTTGTCATCTTGTTCAATGTATAGAGGATCTATATTGAGTTCATTCCAAAAAAAAGTGCCGTCTTTTTTATAATTTTTTAGCTGTGTGGTAATAGGTGTTTTGTTTTGAATTCCATGACGAATTAAAGCAAGCTGCTTTTGATCCGTGTCTTTTCCTTGAAGGAATCGACAATTACGCCCAAGAATCTCATCTGGTTTGTATCCAGTCATTTGTGTAAAGCCATGATTCACATAAACGATAGGGTTATCCTCTATGGAAGGGTCTGTAATGACAACACCGATGCGCGCATGATCCAGCGCTTTTTTGATGAGTTCAAGCTGTTTTTGCAAACCGAAAATGTTCGAGCTGACCATATTACCCTCCTTTGCTGCTATAAGACATATCAAATGGTTGTCTTTTCACCAAATGAATCCTTATAAACGTAACATAACATATGTTCTGTTTCAACGATTGAAACGCTTTGTTAAATTTGTCATCATAGTTTGTCCTCCATTAGAATAGAGTAAGTAAGGAGACTTTTCATTAGAAAAAGAAGGAATAAATTACTCAACATTCATAAAATGACAAAAATAGTTAATATGGATTAGGTAAAAATGATTCCAATGCATCAAGATTGTTTTTAGGTCATTCACATATAATGGAAGAAACAAGCTTTTTTTCTTCGTTAGAGAGAATAGACCTTTTACATGGATTATGACGGAACAGCAGAATGGCATTACAGGGGGCTGGACAGCCTGAAGTCGCTTTACTATTCTAAGGGCTTTAGGAAGGTGATGAAAATGCTGCAACAAGTCATTATTGCTTGCGCCATTGGAGGGGTCATGGGCATTCTCGGTCACGTAAAGAAAAAAGGCAGGCTAGAGAAGCCCAGAATGACAAAAAAGTTTATTTACTTAGGGTTTATTGAAGATTGGCTCGTTGGGATGATTGCCGCTACACTGCTTGTCTTATCCTCAAATCCCGAATCTAGTCTGCACTTGATCATCTTATCAATTATTTCAGGTTACGGAGGAGAAGCAGTTCTGCGAAGCTTTGATTTTGTAAGAGATCAGCGTTCACAGGATGCAGACTCCAGCCGTCATAACCGATCTCCACACGAATAATATCCTCTACTTTACCCTAGTCTAGGGTACATTCCCATTGTATACAAACCTGCTTGCACTTATGATCATAATTCTATAAAATACTACTTAGATGACGGTTACGATAAGAACAGTGAAGAGGAGTAGTAGGAAAGCAGTATTTGTCTTTAGAGAATTGACGGCTGGTGAAAGTCAATCAAATCTGCTTCTGAACTCGCCTCAGAGTTGCAGTTGCGTTAAAGCTTCTGTCGCATGTCTGCGTTAAAGATATTAAGTGAGCGTACGAACAGCATGTTACGCTAACAAGGGTGGTACCGCGGGAACCAAAAAATCTCTCGTCCCTTTCCAGGGATGAGGGTTTTTTGTTGATTTTAGAAAAATCTGAATTCTTGCAGTGGTCATCTAAGCAGATAAAGCCGTACATATTAAAGGAGGTTTTCACATTGAGTTTTCAGCATCGGGAAATTGAAAAGAAGTGGCAGGATTATTGGCTGACACATAAAACATTCGCCACATCTGACTCGGAAGATAAACCGAAGTTTTATGCGCTTGATATGTTTCCATATCCATCAGGAGCAGGGCTTCATGTCGGGCACCCTGAGGGCTATACAGCAACGGATATTTTATCACGCATGAAACGTATGCAGGGATATGATGTTCTTCATCCAATGGGATGGGACGCATTTGGTCTCCCGGCAGAACAGTATGCACTTGATACAGGGAATGACCCGGCGGCCTTTACAGAAGAGAACATCAATAACTTCCGCCGCCAAATTCAATCACTAGGGTTCTCGTATGATTGGGATCGAGAAATCAACACGACAGATCCGAATTACTACAAATGGACACAATGGATTTTCTTAAAATTGTACGAAAAAGGATTGGCCTATATCGATGAAGTACCAGTGAACTGGTGCCCAGCGCTTGGCACAGTGCTAGCAAACGAAGAAGTCATTGATGGAAAAAGTGAACGCGGAGGCCATCCTGTTGAAAGACGTCCTATGAAGCAGTGGATGCTAAAGATTACAGCATATGCGGACAGGCTGTTAGAAGATTTAGAGGACATTGATTGGCCTGAAAGCATCAAAGATATGCAGCGTAACTGGATCGGACGCTCTGAAGGTGCGCACGTTCATTTTGAAGTAGAAGGGCATAACGAACAGTTTACGGTTTTTACAACGCGTCCTGATACACTATTTGGTGCAACTTATGCGGTGCTTGCTCCAGAACATGCACTAGTTGAAAAAATCACATCAGCTGCTCAAAAAGAAGCAGTCGAAGCATATATCAAAGAAATTCAATCGAAGAGTGATTTAGAGCGGACAGATCTTGCCAAAACGAAAACGGGTATTTTCACAGGGGCGTATGCCATCAATCCGTTAAATGGTGAAAAAATGCCGATCTGGATTGCAGATTACGTGCTGGCGACTTATGGGACTGGAGCTATTATGGCGGTTCCTGCTCATGATGAACGTGATTATGAATTCGCTAAAACTTTTGATCTTCCAATCAAAGAAGTTGTAGAAGGCGGAGACATCGAAAAAGAAGCCTACACAGGTGATGGAAAGCACATTAACTCTGATTTCCTAAATGGCTTAGGAAAAGAAGAGGCGATTGAAAAAGCGATTGCATGGCTTGAAGAACATCAAAAGGGTGAAAAGAAAGTCACATATCGTTTAAGAGACTGGCTATTTAGCCGCCAGCGCTACTGGGGTGAACCGATTCCAATCATTCATTGGGAGGACGGAACATCTTCAGCTGTTTCAGAGGAAGAGCTTCCACTGATCTTGCCTAAGACGACTGAGATTAAGCCAAGTGGTACAGGTGAATCACCATTAGCCAATATTAAAGACTGGGTTGAGGTTGTAGATCCTGTAACAGGTAAGAAAGGCCGCCGTGAAACGAATACAATGCCGCAATGGGCAGGAAGCTGCTGGTATTTCTTACGTTATATTGATCCTCATAACTCAGAAGAGCTTGCATCTCCTGAGAAGCTGAAGAAATGGCTTCCAGTTGATGTGTATATCGGCGGAGCAGAACACGCTGTACTGCATCTTCTATATGCACGCTTCTGGCATAAATTCTTGTATGATATCGGTGTTGTTCCAACAAAAGAACCTTTCATGAAATTGTTCAACCAAGGCATGATTCTTGGGGAAAACAATGAAAAAATGAGTAAATCAAAAGGAAATGTGGTCAACCCGGATGATATCGTAGAATCTCATGGTGCAGATACATTACGACTTTATGAAATGTTCATGGGACCTTTAGATGCGTCAATTGCTTGGTCTGAAACAGGACTTGATGGTGCTCGTCGTTTCCTTGATCGTGTATGGCGTCTATTTACAAATGAAGATGGCTCACTCAGTGATAAAGTGACAGAGCAATCTGGCGGCGCATTAGAACGCAGCTATCATGAAACCGTCATGAAGGTAACTGATCATTATGAAGGCTTGCGTTTCAATACAGGCATTTCACAATTAATGGTGTTTATCAACGATGCCTATAAGGCTGATACACTGCCGAAAGAATATGCAGAAGGCTTTGTAAAGCTTCTTTCTCCAATTGCACCGCATCTTGCAGAAGAGCTTTGGAATAAACTTGGTCATGAAGGGTCTATTTCTTATGAAGCATGGCCTCAATATGATGAGTCAAAGCTTGTCGACGATGAAGTAGAAATTGTCGTACAGCTTAACGGTAAAGTGAAAGCAAAATTAACCGTTCCTGCTGATGCAACAAGGGAGCAGTTAGAAGAGCTTGCGAAAAATGATGCACGCGTAAAAGAACAGCTTGAAGGGAAAACCATTCGCAAAGTGATTGCGGTTCCTGGGAAGCTTGTCAATATTGTTGCGAACTAATGATGACACCCATCGGTATGAACCGGTGGGTGTTCTTTATTTCCCGGGACATAATTTTGTCGAAAACAAGGTGATTCCTGCATCGGTCTCGTATTTTAACAGGTGATCAAGAAAATGAGGAGTGACGTCAATGGAAAAGGAAAGCAAACGTGAACAACTGCTCAGTCTGTTAGGAGAAATGCCAGAGCGTCATCGCGTGGAGGCTTATACGTTAAAAATGGAGGAACGTGAATCATATGTAGTGGAAACACTCATTCTCTCCATAAATGGCGTAGAGGAAGTCCCTGCTTATTTCGTGAAACCGAAGGATACGGTGAAAAAAAGACCCGTAGTACTGTTTCAGCACTCTCATGGCGGTAATTATGTCAACGGGAAGGAAGAGCTGTTAGAGGGTGCTCATTATTTGCAAGCGCCTTCATATGCAAAAGAGTTTACGTCAAAAGGATATAGTGTACTGGCCATTGATCATGCAGGGTTTGGTGAGAGAAGGGGAAGAACAGAAAGTGAAATTTTTAAGGAAATGCTTTTAACAGGAAAAGTGATGTGGGGCATGATGCTCTATGAAAGCATGTGTGCGATTGATTATTTGATGTCTCGATCTGATGTACTGGCGGACCGGTTAGCTGTCTTTGGGGTGTCAATGGGCGGTCTCCTTTCCTGGTGGACGGCTGCACTTGATGAGAGGGTAAGTGTGTGTATTGATCTTTGCGCACAGGTGGATCATCATACATTAATTGAAACGAACAATTTGGATAGGCATGGCTTTTATTACTATGTACCGAGATTAGCAAAGTATTTTACAGCAGCGGACATTCAAGAAATGATTTTTCCAAGACCGCATTTAAGCTTAGTTGGAAAACTTGATCAGCTCACGCCTGCTGAAGGCGTTGGAAGGATTCAAAAGGTATTGAGTCAAACCTATCAAGCTGCTTCATTGAAAGAACGATATCAGCTTGCCCATCTTCATGCAGGTCATTTTGAAACAGCCGCTATGCGTCACGAGGCGACACGATTTTTGAAAAAGTGGCTGTAATCAAGAAAACGCTTGGACATACTACGTCAAAAGAAAGGAGGAGACAGATGAAAAAAATCACCATCATTGGCGGGTGCGGTGTAATTGGACGCCTTTTAACAAAAGCGCTCTCTACTGAATACAGTGTCACGATTATTGATCTGACGAGCTGTGTAGAAGGAGTCATTTTAGCCGATGCAGCGAATGAACAGAATGTATATGAGGCAATTCCGCGGGATACAGATGTCATCTTGCATCTTCTAAACATTGACATGACGCATGATGTGATGGATCATGAAGAATTTGCAAAAATGACTGATATTTTTTGGAGGAGTACCTATTATATGTTTCGGTCAGCCGCGCGGCTTGGCATACGAAAAGTCATTTTTGCAAGCAGCAACCATGTGACGGATCGTTATGAAGAGGATGGACGCTCCTTACTTGGACGGCAGATTACAACTGACGATGTGCCTGCGACTAAAAATGTCTATGGCATTTTAAAATTTGCTTCCGAACAGCTGGGGCGTTTGTTCCACGATCAAACGGGAATGTCTGTCATCAATTTACGGATTGGAACAGTTGTGACAGATGAGATGAAGGCATTACACAAAAAGCAAAGAACAAAAAGAACGCTGCTGTCACATGAGGATCTTGCAGGTATGACAAAAGCAGCGATTGAATCGGATATTCCCTTTGGAACCTATTATGCTGTATCAGAGAATGAAGAAAAGCCATGGTCTACTGAGAAAACGAAGCAGGAGTTAGGCTACAAACCAGATGTCAATACGGCGGAACTCCTTGGAGAAAATGATCAGACATAGGGCATAATCATGTCATGAGCTAATGATCCTATTCTTTTGTTTCATGAGCATAAAAGCACGGCTGACATGATCTTTCCAGTTGGACTGTCAAGATGATTATAGACGCTTTCTTCCCTCGTTTGTTACATTTTAATCACGATATCGTCACAGGCTGCAGCTTACTTTCAGTTGAAATGATAACGCTTTCAAAGAAAGGGCGTGATGAACATAGATCGTTCTATTAAAGGCCGATTGTTCAATTTATTTAATTACTCTTTTCTACTCATGTTCGCATTAATATGTGTGCTTCCGTTCATCCATGTCATTGCCGCCTCTTTTGCAACAGTAGAAGAGGTCATCACGAAGAAGTTTATCCTGCTCCCAACGACGTTTTCTTTAGAGGCATATCGATACATTTTTTCTACAGATATTGTGTATCGCAGCCTCATTGTGTCCATTCTTGTGACGCTTGTTGGAACAGCTGTCAGCATGTTTTTGTCCTCGCTTATGGCATACGGGCTGTCTCGCCAGGAGCTAAAAGGCCGAAGAACACTGATGTTTCTCGTTGTCTTCACGATGCTGTTTAGCGGAGGTATGATTCCGACGTTTATTGTGGTGAAAACACTTGGTCTGCTTGATACGTATTGGTCACTTATTCTACCGGTTGCAATCAATGCGTTCAATTTAATCATTTTGAAAAACTTTTTTCAAAACATACCGGCAAGTCTTGAGGAATCAGCGAAGATGGACGGCTGTAACGATTTAGGGATTTTCTTTAAAATTGTGCTGCCACTTTCTTTGCCAGCCATTGCAACCATTTCACTTTTTTATGCCGTGACGTATTGGAATACGTATATGACCGCTATTCTGTATTTAAATGATTCAGTGAAATGGCCGATTCAGGTGTTGCTGAGACAGATTGTCATTGTCTCAAGTGGAATGCAGGGAGATATGTCGGATATGGGCTCATCCACACCACCGCCAGACCAAACGATTAAAATGGCTGTCATTGTTGTGGCGACCATTCCGGTTCTGCTTGTCTATCCATTTATTCAAAAGCATTTCAACAAAGGGGCATTACTAGGTTCTGTAAAGGGTTAAAAAGATGGAACAACGGAGGGATCTTATGGGGAGAAAGAAATTATGGCTGATTGCGTTTGTCCTGTTATTTGCAGCAAGCGGTATTTTGTCAGCATGTTCAAGTAAAGGGGCAAACTCATCAGATGAGAAGGTTGATTTAGACAAAAAGGTAAAGTTGACATGGATGGCGATTTTATATCATCAGCAGCCGCCGAAGGATTCCGTTTTAAAAGAGATTGAGAAGCTTACAAATACAGAGCTTGATATTACATGGGTGCCTGATGCTGTGAAGGAAGATCGGTTAAATTCCGCACTTGCAGCAGGGAATTTGCCGCAAATTGTGACGATTCAAGACATTAAAAATTCGTCTGCGATTAATGCGTTCAGATCAGGCATGTTCTGGGAAGTCGGTCCGTATTTAAAGGATTATCCAAATTTAAGTAAGATGAACGAACTGATTAATAAAAACGCCTCTATAGACGGCAAGCTTTATGGCATCTATAGAGAAAGACCACTTTCAAGACAAGGGATTGTCATTCGAAAGGATTGGCTTGAAAATTTAAATTTGGATACACCAAAAACATTGGATGATCTATATGAAGTAGCCAAAGCCTTTACTGAAAAAGACCCGAATCAAAACGGAAAAGCGGATACAATTGGCTTTACGGATCGGAACGATTTAATTTATGGAGCATTTAAAACACTTGGTTCATATGAAGGTATGCCTACAGACTGGAAAGAAGAAAACGGCAAATTCACGCCAGACTTTATGACAGATGAATATATGAATACAATGAAATACATGAAAAAGCTGCGTGATAATGGCTATATCAACAAAGACTTCCCAGTGACAAGCAAAACACAGCAGCAGGAATTATTCTCACAAGGAAAAGCAGGCATCTATGTTGGAAATATGGTAGATGCCGTGAACCTGCGAGATGATGCGACAGATAAAAACATGAAAGTAGATATTATCAACCGAATCAAAGGCCCAGATGGCAAAGAACGTGTGTGGGCATCAGGTGGTCATAATGGCATCTTCGCATTCCCTAAAACAAGCGTGAAATCAGAGGCAGAATTAAAGCGGATTTTGGCCTTCTTTGACCGCATTGCCGAAGAAGATGTATATGGTCTCATGACGTACGGTATCGATGGCCAGCATTATAAGAAAGAAGAAGGGAATACATTTGTCAGGGAAGAAAGCCAAGTGAAAGGCTGGCAGACAGATGTCCAGCCGCTTGTCAGTCTTGTAGGAATTGATAAACGGTACTTGAAAAATAAAGGGGATGCAGTTCGTTCTAAATATGAAGAGCTAGAAGAAGACAATAAAAACATTATCGTTGCCAATCCTGCTGAAAGCCTGTATTCAGAAACAGCATCAGAGCGTGGAAACGAATTGAAGAAAATCATCGATGATGCGACGTATAAGTTCATTCTTGGAGACATCAGTGAAGATCAATTTCAGAAAGATGTAGAGAAATGGAAATCAAATGGTGGGAATAAAATCATAGAAGAATATGAGGCTTCCTTTAAAAAATCAAAATGATCAATAGGAACACCCCCGCAAAGCAAAAAAGCGGGGGTGTTTTGATTAAAAGTCGAAGTTGTCTGGATCTGGACCGATACGTTTGTTTTCATTTAAGTCAGAAAGACGTTTCATATCCTCATCAGTTAAGACAAAATCAAATATATCAGCGTTCTCCTTTAAACGATGTGCTTTCGTTGATTTTGGGATGGTGATGACGCCTTTTTGTACATCCCAGCGCAAAATAATTTGAGCAGGTGTTTTACTGTATGTGTCTGCAAGCTCTGTGATCAGCGGGTGATGCAGCAGTTCACCCTGCATCAGCGGTGACCAAGCTTCCATTTGAATGCCATGAGAGTTCAAATACGTATAGAGTGTTTCCTGCGTTAGCTTTGGATGAAATTCTACTTGATTGATAGCTGGTTTGATCTCTGCATCTTTTAATAGCTCGTCTAGGTGATGCGGCTGGAAGTTGCTCACTCCGATAGCTCTGACCTTTCCTTCACGATACAAGGTTTCCAGTGCACGCCAAGCTTCTTTGTATTTTCCTTCAACTGGCCAATGGATTAAATACAGATCAAGGTAGTCAAGCTGAAGTTTTTTCAAGCTTTCTTCGTATGCATGAAGGGTAGATTCATATCCTAAATCGGCATTCCACACTTTTGATGTGACAAAAATGTCCTCGCGGCGCAGTCCTGTTTCTGCTAAACCAAGCTGTATGCCTCGTCCAACACCTTCTTCATTTCCATAAATAGCTGCTGTATCAATACTGCGATAGCCTAATTGAATGGCTGTTTTGACAGCATCAACTAATTCTGCTCCATCTTCCACCTTGAATACACCAAGGCCAAAGCCTGGCATGCGGACTCCATTGTTTAATGTTTTTGTACTTTGTAAATGTTCCATAATAAAAACTCCTTTAGTTGGTTTGTATTTGTTCTTTTTGTTCCATTTGATAACTGATCATCGTAAGAATGGCTGCGATGAGGACCATAATGCCGCCGACCCAGCCTGTATGAACAAGACCAAGTGAATCTGTCACGATGCCGCCTAAAAATGAGCCAATGGCAATACCGGCATTAAAGGCAGCGATATTCATAGCAGATGCGACGTCGACTGCTCCAGGGGTGTATCTTTCGGCAAAATCAACGACGGCTACTTGCAGTCCAGGTACATTCATGAAAGCAAACAGCCCCATCAGCATGACGGTTCCAATGCCTAATACTGTGAATCCTGCAGTGAAGCTAAGGATAAACAAGATGATGCTTTGGATAATAAACATATAGATCAGTGCTTTCATTGGCTGTGCATTAGCAGCTTTTCCGCCAATGACATTTCCAGCTGCGATCGTGATGCCGTATAAAAGCAGGATCAACGCCACAGCCCCAGGCGCAAGACCTGTGACATGCTGCAAGAGAGGAGATAAATATGTGAAGACGACAAAGGTTCCTCCGTACCCTGTGGCTGTAATGACAAATAAAAGCAAGATTCTTTTTGTTTTTAATAAGACAGCTTGATCTTTAAAAGATGTTTTCACACCCTGCTTTAATTGAGACGGAACAAGAAAATAGTTGGTTATCAGTGCGATCAGACCAATGATCACAATCACACCAAATGATGTCCGCCAGCCGAACTCATGACCAAGAAATGTCCCGAATGGCACACCTGTCACAGTCGCTACTGTTAAACCAGTGAACATAAAGGCAATGGCGCTTGCCCGTTTTTCTTTCACGACAAGGCTTGCAGCAATCGTAGAGCCAATGGACATGAAGATTCCATGGGACAAGGCTGAAATCACCCGGCCGATTAACAGCACTGAAAAAGTCGGGGCAATGGTGGCAAGTGTATTACCAACCAAAAAGACGAGCATAATGAGCAAAAGCAATGTCTTTCTTTTCATCGTGGAAGTAAGGGAAGTCAATATAGGCGCACCAAATGTCACACCAAGTGCATATAAAGAGACAGTCCAGCCCGCCTGACTGACGCTCACTCCAAAGTCCTCTGAGATCATTGGCAAAAGACCGACACTAATGAACTCAGTTGTTCCTATAGCAAAAGCACTAATCGCTAGTGCGAGCAAAGCAAAATGGTTTTGCTTGTTCTTCATCAGTAAGTTCACATCCTTCTGTGATGACATTTTGATAGACGAAGCCGATCGGCAAGAGTTATTATCTAACATAGATGACGAAAAAAAAAGTACGTACTTTTTTGTAATATAGGTACTAAAAAGTGCCTGTTCGTACAAAGAGGAGTGAATATTCGATGGAAAAGAAAAAATATAATATCTCTGTGGAAGCAACGCTTGATGTCATAGGCGGGAAGTGGAAGTGTGTGATTTTATGTCATTTGACACACGGGAAAAAACGTACGAGCGAATTGAAGCGGCTCATGCCAAACATCACACAAAAAATGCTGACGCAGCAGCTGAGAGAGCTTGAAAGTGATGGCGTCATTAACCGGATTGTCTATGAACAGGTACCGCCAAAAGTGGAATATGAATTAAGTGAATACGGACAGTCGCTCGAAAGAATTCTCAATGCGCTATGCGATTGGGGAGCAGCTCATATTGAACGTGTGTATGGAGAGCCGCTTTCAGTGCTGGAAGACAGCATCTTAAATGAACAGTTTAAATAAAAGAGCCCCGCTTTCGTGTGAGAGCGGGGCTCTTTGTCTTACGTGCCTTTTTTCTGGTCACGGTATTTACCAGGAGTTGTGCCTTCCAACTTTTTAAAGGATCGGATAAAATTTTGCGGGTTTTTATATTTCAGTTTTTCCGAAATTTCTTTGACGGACATATCGGTTTCTACAAGCCAGTTTTTAGCGACATGGTGTCTGTAGGAAGAGAGATATTCACTAAAGGAGATATCCATTTCCTTTCTGAAAATACTGCTTAAATAATTGGGATTGTAATGCAGGCGTGTGGCGATTTCATCCAAGGTGAGATCTGAGTCGAATTCTTGATGAATAATATGAATGATTTTTTCTGAGATGTTTTTGTATTGTGAGTCTTCACGTGCAGCAAGCTGGTCAATAATTGGCCGGATGATCTCATGTTTCAGCCATGCTTCTGTATCTTCAAAGGTTTTAAATTCAAAAATCGTATCATAGAGCATTTTGTTGTCTTCTACCTCAAATAATTCAATACCCAGCAAATGCATCAGCTCAATTAAATTGTTTAAAAAACGAGCGAGGGCGATCTGGTATTCGTGCGGTCCTGCATTTTTAGAGAAAATGGATTGCAGGAGCACATGTAAATAGTGATCCGCTTTGCCTTGATCGCCAGCTTTCACCGCATCAAATAAATCATGCTGCAGCTGCTTTGGAAAATGGGTTTTGAACGTCTTTCCTTGCTGGATATGCTCATATAAGATAATGGATTTTTTCTCTGCTTTGAGTCTGTATTTTAAGGCTTCTTTTCCTTCAATGTAAGCGTGTTTTGCCATCGTAAGCTCCTTAAACTGGCGGCTGATTCCAATGCTGATCGATAAACCGAGCTCTTCTTCGATACGCTGCTGAATGGTTTCTGCTAATTGATTTAAATATTCAGTAAACTCTTCGTCTGATTTTGAGTGGTTAAGGATAATCGTTGTTTGATGTTCATTGACAACGGTTGGCTGAAGGTGTTCCTCTTGCGGAATAATCTGCTCGATCAGTCCATTGATCGCAAATAAAAGCAAATCAGCATCTTTTTTTTCATAAGGTGTTCCTTTTAACGTATCAATTTGGGTCACGAGCATGGACAAATGAGACCAGCCCTGGGGAAAGCCTAAGCTTTGGAACCGGTTGTTTACTTCTTCATCTGTCAGCTTTCCAAGCAGCAGACGTACCATAAAATATTGCTGTAAGTGTGTCACTTGCTGCTCAATCCGTTCCTCTAAATCATTGTTTTGATCTTTCATTTGTTTAATACTCGATTCAATTAACTCAAATTCATTTTGAAAAGGCTGTTTTTGCAAAAATGATTCATTGCGTGCAAATGACTCGTATAATAAGCGGATTGGTTTATAAAAGTGTCTGGAACCAAACCATGAAAATAGTAATGAAAGCGCTAACAAAATAGTGCAGATAATAAAGGTAATCCACCCGATTGATTTCGTTTGCTGCTTAAGTTCTGGAATAGAAACAAAGGATAGGTACGTCCATTCATTATAATCTGATTTTTGAAATGTGATTTGATAGTTGAGTTCGTCGATCTTCATATTAAATTGTCCTGATCGTTTTTCAAGTGAGAGCACATGCTTGACGAAATCTTGATATTTCAGCGATTCACCAATTTGTTCTTTGCGATTATGTAGCAGCACTTTTCCGTTTGTATCGATGACAAACATGCTATCTGATTGAGAGAAGTCAGGCATGTTATCGGCAATCACGCAGCTTGGAATGCTGGCGACAGCGATTCCCTTTTTTTGAACGCTGTTCATAGGCAGTTGTTTGATTAAATTCACATTGTACTTGCAAAAGGATGCTTTACCTTCTTTAGTCGCAACAAGTGGATTATTCTCTTCAAGTGCCCAGCTGGAGTGACTTGGTATATTGAGGTAAGAGGTCAGCGCTTTTTCTTGGTCTTCGCTTGTGACATGATAAAGCCCCGAATTGTTCATGTACCAGTCTTTCATTTTACTGACGAGTGTAATATTGGAAAGGTCGGTGTCAAAGGTTTGCAGGTAGTTCAGTTCCTGCTGTACTTGATTATAAAGCTGGAATTGGTCTGGATTTAAAGGTTCTGCCAGTGTTTGAAGGAGAGGTGTCGAACTGACATAGTGAGTGAGAGAATGATCAACCGTTTTTAAAATATGCTCAATATTGGATTGCGTTTGTTTGACGCTGTCGAGCTTTTCATTTGAGATATTTTCAAGTGCTGTTTTTTGCGAATGCTGATAAGAAAAAATACCGACAATGATAACAGGAATCGTACTAAGTATGAAAAAAAACGTCACAAGCTTGTAATAAAATTTATACTGCCTTCTTTTCATAAAACCCCCCATTTCAAACGAAACAATCTTTTCCCCTTAATTTATTAATCCAAAAATCTGGTAGGTTTGTCAATAATCATTTTCTGAGATTAGGATCATTTTCTTATGTTTTATGTAACGTTTTGAGTAGCATCACCTATGAAAATATGATCTGTTGATATGATTGTAGACGGATTTTTCATCCTTAAGATACAGTTAACACATGCATCAGCATGAGGGGAGGCTTATCAATGAAAACAGAGGATGTCACTGCCAAGGGTGTGCCTGCGGCAGCTTTGAAAAATGAAAAAAGAAAGCGCTTACTTAATCAACTGCTTAGTCAAAAGTTTTTGTATTTAATGATTTTGCCGGGGCTCATTTATTTTATTGTTTTTAAATATGTGCCAATGTGGGGGCTCATCATTGCCTTTCAAGATTACCAGCCGTTTCTCGGTATTCTTGGCAGTGAGTGGGTTGGCTTCAAACACTTTATTCGCTTGTTTACAGAACCAACATTTTTCATCTTATTAAAAAATACGCTGATTTTATTTGCCATGAATGTTGTGATTTTCTTTCCAATTCCGATCTTATTAGCCCTTCTTTTAAATGAAGTGAGATTGGCATTGTTTAAGAAGTTTGTACAGACGATGATTTATATCCCTCACTTCATGTCATGGGTCATTGTCGTGTCCTTATCTTTTGTTTTGTTAACAGTAGATGGCGGGTTAATTAATGAATTGATTGCTTTCTTTGGAGGGGAAAAGATTAACTTCCTTCTTAGTCAGGAATGGTTTAGACCAATGTACATTTTACAGGTGATTTGGCGGGAAGCAGGCTGGTCGACGATCATTTATCTTGCGGCGATTACAGCGGTAGATCCGCAGCTATATGAAGCAGCAAAAATGGATGGTGCGGGGAGATTGAGACAAATGTGGCACATCACACTTCCTGCCATTAAAAGTGTCATTGTCGTTCTGCTTATTTTAAAAATCGGTGATACGCTTGAGCTTGGCTTTGAGCATGTCTATCTATTACTGAACGCAACGAACCGAGAAGTAGCGGAGATTTTTGATACGTATGTCTATACAGCAGGTCTTAAGCAAGGACAATTCAGCTATAGTACCGCTGTTGGTTTGTTTAAAGCAGCCGTTGGACTTATTTTGGTCATGCTGGCAAACCGTTTAGCGAAGAAATTCGGGGAAGAAGGTATTTATTAAAAAGGGAGATGAGGAAGAATGACATTATCGATTGAAAAGGGATCACCGCTTGAGCATGCAGAGAAATTAGCACAAACTATTATGAAAGCGTATACACCGGTTGAGCTGCCGCCAGCTGGAAGGTGGCATTATCATCAAGGCGTTTTCCTTTGCGGCGTTATGAAGCTATATGAGGCAACAGGGAACGAGGCTTATTTCGATTATGTGAAAAACTATGCGGACTCACTTATTGATGAGTACGGAAATCTATTATTTCGCAGGGATGAGCTTGATGCCATACAAGCAGGGCTCATTTTATTCCCTCTTTACGAACGAACGAGAGAAAAGCGGTATGTGCTCGCAGCGGAGAAGCTGCGCGGACTTTATCGTACGCTAAACCGCACGTCTGAGGGCGGATTTTGGCATAAAGATAATTATGCTTATCAAATGTGGCTCGATGGACTCTACATGGGCGGCCCTTTTGCCTTAAAGTATGCTCAGCTTAAAGGTGAAGAGTCACTTGTGGATATGGTCATCCATCAAGAGCATCTCATGAGAAAGCATACGAAAGATGAACAAACAGGTCTATATTATCACGCGTGGGATGAACGAAAAACGATGCCATGGGCTGATCAAAAGACCGGCTGTTCCCCAGAGTTTTGGGCGAGATCGTTTGGCTGGTATGTCCTTGCATTAGCGGATATGATCGAGGACCTGCCCGAGCAGCATGAAATGCGGAAAGTGTGGAAGGAAACACTGACAGACATGCTGGAAAGTGTGGCAAAGTACCAGGATCAAACGACAGGTCTCTGGCATCAAATCATTGATAAAGGAAATCACAGTGACAATTGGCTTGAAAGCTCGGGATCGTGTTTATTCATGTACGCCATGGCAAAGGCCATGAATGAAGGGTATGTGGGCCTCCGTTATGTTGATCATGTGGTCAAAGCATATCAAGGCTTGATTCAGCATAAGACGGCTGAGAAAGAAAATGGTGATTTTACCATCAACGATATTTGTATTGGAACATCTGCGGGATTTTATGATTATTACGTTGGAAGAGAGCGGAGCACAAATGACTTGCACGGGGCAGGCGCTTTTATTATGGCGTTAACTGAGCTAGAAAAGCTGTCTGTTTTTCAAAAGGCATGAGAAGGCAAAAAAGTGCCGTCGTATGGCTTATCAGTTTCATCGCTGCCTTTTGTTTATCTGCCTGTCAGGGGAAAACAAACGGTATCAATGTCCTGATTTTTTCTGATATGTCAAAGGGAATGAAGGATCAATTAGTGGAGAAGGCTTTTCAGCCGGAACAAGAGACTTATAGCGTCCACATCTTTCCGGCGGTTCCTGAAAAGCTTCTTGTTGAAATTACCTCAAAAGAGGGGGACGTGATGCTTGTCCCAGAAGAAATGTTTAGAACGTATGATGATCCTGAAAGCTTTCAGCTGCTGGAAGAGATGGAAATAGGCGATCAAGCAGCAGGACCATATACGGTCGAGGACAAAAAGACAGGGAAAACGGTCGATTATGCGGTACAAATCAATAAAGGAAAGAAAAAACTCAACGGTTATACCTTTCAATTACATCGAGATATGGTCGCTTTTATTCCCGTGTATGCTGACAAGACGAAAGAGGCGCTATCTCTTATGAAACAGCTTCGTGAAAACCAATAGAAAATGGGGTGAGGAATGTGAAACGGGTCGTGATTTGCGGGCTGAGTCATCGTGCGTTCAATATGTTTATTCGACCTCTTACAGAGGATTTCAATGAGCAGTATAAGATTACAGGGCTCCTAGATATAGATGATCAGCGGTATACACTTTGTCAGGAGCGTTTTCCATCACTCCGGGGCGTTTCGTTTTTTCATGAAGATGCATTTGATCAGATGGTCAAGAAAGCAAAACCAGATATCGTCATTGTGGCAGGCAGGGATGATACACATGTCACGTATATCATGCAGGCACTTGACCATGATCTAGATGTCATCACCGAAAAGCCGATGGTGACAACAGCAAAAGACGCCAAAAAAGTGATGGAAAAAGAGGCGGAAAGTAAAGGAAAGGTCACGGTCACCTTTAATTATCGCTACAATCCCTTCCATCGAAAGATAAAAGAACTGATTCTAGACGGGAAAATTGGAAGGGTCACATCCGTTGAACTGAGCTGGCTGATTGATACGTATCATGGTGCTAGTTATTTCAAAAGGTGGAACCGTACACGTCAATTCTCTGGCGGACTGTCTATTCATAAGTCGACGCATCATTTTGATCTGGTCAACTGGTGGATTGATCAAAAGCCGAAGCAAGTATTTGCCTACGGGGCGCTGAACTATTACGGCAGCGAAAGCCCTTGGAATCCCTTGCACGGGGAGGAAAATAGATTTTGCGGAACATGTCATGTGAAGGATATCTGTCATTATGAAGCAAGGTGGAATCCGCGGGTTGAGCGCTCGAAGGTGGAGGACGACCATATTGAATCCGGTCAGGAGCAAACGCAGCAGTACTCAAATTATCGCCCGGATGCGTGCATTTTTGATCAGGAAATTGATATTGAGGATACATATGTGGCGTCAGTCGCTTATGATCAAGGGGCTCTGCTCAGCTATTCGATTCAATTCTCCGCCCCATATGAAGGCTATCGTCTGGCTATTAATGGGACGAAGGGGCGTATTGAAACAAATGAGTTTCATGTGCCATCAAGAATTCCTTTTCAATTCCCAGAACAAACAATTTCTTATTACCCGATGTTTGGATCAAAGGAGACAATTGAAGTCGTCAAGCAGCCAGGCGGACATGGCGGAGGAGATCCTCTGCTTTTGGCTGATTTATTTATAGGAAAAGATCCATTGATTCACTACGACATTTTAGCAGGTGCAGAGGCTGGTGCTTATTCGATTGCTCTTGGAGAAGGCATGTGGCGATCTGCCGCAGAAAAACGCCCAATTGAAATTGATGAATTGTTTCATAAAGAGAAGGTGTAAAGAGAAAGAGAGGAGGGGAAAGAGATGGATCATGATGGTTCAATGAGCAGAATGCTGAGGATGTGTGAGTGGGTGATGAGACTCGCCTATACGAATTTGTTATGGCTTTTGTTCACTATCCTAGGGCTTGGGATCTTTGGCTTGATGCCTGCGACCACTGCGTTATTTTCCGTGATGAGAAAGTGGATTCAAGGGCATGAGCAGGTCAATGTATTCCGCACTTTTTGGAAGGTATACCGGGAGGAGTTTGTCCGCTCTAACATGATTGGAGTGGTGCTGTTCATCATTGGAACGATTATTTATGTCGACCTTGCTTATATTTATCCGACGAGCTGGTTCCTACATGTGCTTCGCTTTGCTATATATATTTTTGGTTTTCTGTTTATTGTGAGCTTATTTTATATTTTTCCGCTGCTTGCTCATTATGATTGGAAAAAACGTCTCTATCTGAAATTCTCTCTTCTGCTGGGTGTGTCATATTTGCAATATACACTCTCTATGCTTGTTTTCTCGGCTGTGCTGTTTGTTCTGTTTGCTTATTTACCGGGAATCGTGCCATTTTTTAGTGTGAGCATACTTGCCTACGGTCATATGTGGCTGGCCTATCAAGTCTTTAAAAAGGTAGAGTTTGAAAGTGAGCACGAGACAGCCGAAGTGAAGAAGCTGCTGCCGTCTTTCCTTCAATCGAAGCGGGTGAATACGCAGTGAAGTGAACCATCTGCTATAATGGTGTCACCGTGATGAAAAGGAGAGATGAGACTCGTGTCAGTGAAAGAAATTTCAATAGAAGAATTAAAACAAAAGCTTGAGCAGGAAGACGCCATTCAGCTTGTCGATGTACGTGAGGATGAAGAGGTAGCAGAAGGGATGATCCCGGAAGCAATCCACATTCGAATGGGCGATATCCCTGAGAAGCTGGATGCATTCGATCAAACGCAGGAATATTATATTATTTGCCGCTCTGGTAAACGTAGTGAAAATGTCTGCTATTACCTAGAAGATCAAGGCTACCAAGCGACCAATGTTGTTGGTGGGATGCTTGCTTGGACAGGAGAAACAAAACCGAAGTTATAAATTGAAGACCTTTCATCGATAGGATGAAAGGTTTTTTTGTTCATATGCCTCTCTCTATGTGCATAAAGATAGAGTAGCGAGAGAAGGGAGAGTGGCATAGGTGCTAAAGGTAGCTGTATTTGATGAAGAGCATGAGAAAGATTTGCAGAGTGAAATCAATCATTTTTTAAAAGGAATGGATGACGACCAAATCATTGACATCAAGTACAATGTAGCGGTGATCTGTGAGCAGGGAGGGGAACAGCTCTACTGTTTTTCTGCACTCATTTTATATAAAAAATAGACGGTTTCAAAAAAAGGACCTGCTTGAAGGGTCCTTTTTCTTTGGTTAGCTGGCGTCAATATATAAACGGTGCTTGTTGCAGTGAACACATTGGAAGAGGTAGCCCTGTAAGTCTCCTCCGTTGACGAGCCATTGCTTTAGGTTCTCTTTCGTTAATCCTTCGCCGCTGCAAATGTCTTCGATATCCTCGGCGAGTTCTTCCTCTAGATGTTCAATCTCTTTCCAGCCGACATACTGGACGATTGCGCAAAAATCTCCGCAATGACTTAACCAATATTCCTGCTGCCATCCGCGATAGCCTGGCGTTCTGAAGATCAGCTCATCGATATATTCCTCTTGATCGACGTCATCACAGCTCGCATCGTCTTGAAAGGTTCCATTGTATTTTTTAGCCGCTGATCCATCTTTAATGCACCAAGGACAAATTCCCTCCACATCTTCAACAGCATAAAAAGGGCCATGGTACACATAATCTCTTTCTTTCTCACAAACAGGACATGTCGTATGCTCTTTTTTAATCACGTTTAACAAAACTGGGTCTGGGTTGTACTTGAACGTAGGTAACGTCATATAAACCTCCATTATGTAGAAAGTGATAATTCAACACTATTTTAAAGGAATCCTCAAGCTCCAGACAATCTTAAATTGTGTATATAGAAAAAAGCCGTTCGGATGAGGAACGGCTTTTTCTTGCTTGCGATTATGCTTTTTTTACTCTTGGACTTCTTGGTTTATTGACTTGATTGGCTTGTTTGATGATTCTTCGTTCATCATTTAGTGATTTATACAGCGAGACAATCATCAATATGATGACAACGGAGAACGGCAAGGCTGCGAGCTTGGCTGTATTTTGCAAGGCTTCGAGTCCCCCTGAAAATAAAAGCACAGCAGCAACAGCAGATTGGATAATACCCCAGCTGACTTTGACACTGCCAGAAGGATTCAATGATCCGTAGGTTGTCTGCATTCCAAGCACAAATGTAGCTGAATCAGCCGATGTAATAAAGAATACGGCGATTAATATGAGTGCTAGTATCGATGTAATCATCGCCAGCGGATATTCATTAAGCACACCGAAGAGCATCGTTTCAGTTGATAGACCTGCAACATCGACAATATTCTTTTGCTGTAAGTCCATTGCAGATACACCGAAAATCGAGAACCATAGGAATACTAGGATAGAAGGAGCGACTAAGACACCCACTAAAAATTCGCGAATCGTTCGCCCGCGTGACACTCTAGCGATAAAGATCCCGACAAATGGTGCCCAAGAAATCCACCATGCCCAATAAAAGATTGTCCATCCATTAATCCATTCTCTCTTTTCAGGATCATTTGGAGATAGACGGAAGCTCATTTGAACGATATTGGATAAGTATTGTCCAATCGAGTCAGTAAATGAATTTAAGATAAAAACAGTTGGACCTACCAAAAGTAAGAAAAACATCAGAACAGCTGCTAATACCATGTTGATATTACTTAAGTATTTAATGCCTTTTCCAATTCCGCTCAAAGCAGATGCAAGGAAAAGCACCGTCACAATGATAATAATGATCAATTGTGTGCTAAAGGCAATTGGAATATGAAAAAGATAATTCAACCCACCGTTTATTTGTGCTGCACCTAATCCTAGGCTTGTCGCAACACCAACTACAGTTGCAAATACCGCAATACAATCGATGGTTTTTCCGATCCATCCATTCGTTTTATTTCCTAAAACAGGCTGCAGCGTTGCACTGATTAAGCCAGGTGCATCTTTTCTAAATTTAAAGTAAGCAATGCAAAGTGCAACAATGGCATAAATCGCCCATGCATGAAGCCCCCAGTGGAAAAATGTATAGCGAAGGGAATCGCGGAAGGCCTGTGCAGTTTCAGTCTCCCCTGTTGGTGACTGAATAGCATAGTGGCTGATCGGTTCAGCTGCTCCGTAAAAAACAAGACCAATTCCCATACCGGCACTAAATAGCATAGCAAACCAAGAAAATAGACCAAATTCAGGCTCTTCCCCCGGTTTTCCTAGCGTAATCTTACCGATTGGGCTAAAGATAAAGAATAGACAAAAGCCGACAAGCAGTGATACCACTAACAAGTAATACCAGCCAAAGTCATTTGTAATGTATGTTTGAATTTGATCTGTGACATTTTGCAATGTGTCTGGAGAAAACGCTCCCCACATCACGGCAACAAATGTGATCGCAATCACAATCCAAAATACACTTGATACGTTTTTCACACCATCTCACTCTCCTGTTGTTCTACACGTTTAAGCAGAGGACTTAGCTTAATATCCCCTAACTCAACTTATTTCAAACAAAAAGAGGCGAGCTTCTCACTCGACCTCTACTTTACCGTAACATGTTTTGCTTCCATTTATCAACTATCGATATGGGAAGACGATTTTTCCTCAATTCGTTTGCGAAGACGGTAGACATATTCTTTTAAACATACAGCGAAAATGGTAAACACCAAAACAATAGCGATTTTTAACGGGGAAATCGACAGCTTCAAGAAAACAGCGGCTGTCAAACTAATAACGACCGCAAGAACAATCGGTAGTGCACGTCTGATCATTGAACTCTCTCCTTTGCTTCTAGTGCAGCATTCATGCCGGCAAGCCTGCCTGTCACAAGTGCTGACGTGATATTGTAACCGCCTGTATAGCCATGGATATCTAGAATTTCTCCGCAGAAATAAAGACCGGGCATTTTTTTAGACGCCATTTTCTTCGGTTCAATTTCCTTCACAGAAACGCCGCCTCCTGTCACAAACGCTTTGTCCAAGGATAGGGTACCATTTGCATGCACAATAAAATGTTTGCAATCATGGGCAAATGCACGCAGTTTATCCTTGGCTAGACCAGAGAATGTGTCTTGTGGATCAATACCGTTCCGTTCTAATAGAAACAATAAATAGCGTTCTTGCATCCAAGATTTAAGGACATTTTTAATGGCTTTCTTCGGTTCATCTTTTAGGTCACGATGAAGCTTTTGGAACAGCTCCTCGTCATTCAGCTTCGGATATAAGTCAATTTGCAGGCGGACTGCCGGCTGCTTTTTCAATTCTTTCACAACAAATCCGCTGCATCTAAGAACAGCTGGACCCGATAAACCAAAGTGAGTAAAGATCATATCCATGACATGTGTGACGACGGGTTTCCCTTTTTTATTTAGAACACTGACAGCCACACTTCTTAAAGAAAGACCTTGAAGCACTTTTTCTTTAATAAATCGTTCATCTGATGTGACCGGTACCTCTGTTGGGAAAAGCTCTGTAATGGTATGACCTGCTGCTTCTGCCCATGCATAGCCGTCACCAGTAGAGCCGGTATGCGGTACACTTTTTCCGCCGACAGCAATGACGACAGCCTTACTTGAAATTTTTTCATCATTATTTGTAACAATTCCAGCTGCTTGTCCGTCTTGATACAGAACCGTTTTAATCTTTTCGTTCGTTCGAATGGTGACATTGAGGGCGCGGAGCCTGTCTAGAAGGGCATCCACAACAGATTGTGCTTTGTTTGATACAGGGAACATACGTCCATGGTCTTCTTCTTTTAGTTCAATGCCAAGGTTTTCAAAAAATGAAATAATATCCTCGTTGTTGAACTCAGAAAATGCACTATATAGAAAACGGCCGTTTCCGGGAATATGCTTGATGATTTCTTCTACTGGAAGGCGATTAGTGACGTTACACCGTCCGCCGCCAGAAATGGCCAGCTTTCTGCCAAGTTTGTTTCCTTTGTCAATTAACAGAACAGTAGCGCCATGCTCTGCTGATGCAATCGCGGCCATCAGTCCAGAAGGTCCGCCGCCAATGACAATGACATCATAATGTTTCATGTTACATTCCTCTTTCTACTTTCAGTCATTTTTCTATTATAACGAAGATTAGGGAAGGCTGAAATATGAATTGATTGGTTTTGTGACTTCAGTATTGGATTTGTTACCTGTGTGTTGAATTGATGTGGTAAAATAGTTAAGTTGAATATTCATTAGAAAAATGGTGGTTAAGCGCATGTCTAATAAATTGCTTCGTGGTACGTTGGTTTTAACGATAGGGACGTATCTCTCTCGTATTCTTGGTATGATTTATTTAATTCCATTTAGCGCAATGGTTGGAGCAACTGGTGGTGCGCTATTTCAATATGGATACAATCAGTATACGATCTTTTTAAGTATTGCTACGCTTGGTTTTCCAACAGCGGTATCAAAATTTGTTTCCAAATATAATGCGATCGGCGATTATGAGACAACAAGAAAAATGTTCAGGGCGGGTATGTCGGTCATGCTTGTCACCGGGATTATCGCCTTTTCTATTTTATATTTGTCCGCACCGATTTTTGCCAAGATTCAGCTTGGCGGATCAAATGAAACAGGCGGTTTGACTGTCGATCAAGTGGTATATGTGATTCGGATGGTCAGCTTAGGCCTTTTGGTTGTGCCGATCATGAGTCTTGTACGGGGTTTCTTCCAAGGGCACTCCATGATGGGACCAACAGCTGTTTCCCAAGTGATTGAACAACTTGTCAGAATCATCTTCCTATTAACGGCGACGTTTATTATTTTAAAGGTGCTTGACGGCGGGCTTGTCATTGCTGTCGGGTATGCAACATTTGCCGCACTGATCGGTGCATTTGGCGGTTTATTTACGCTTTATTTATATTGGCTGAAGCGGAAGGACCGGCTCTTATCTATGCAGCCGAATACAGGCGCTCACTCTGATTTATCTTATAAGCAAATGTTTACAGAGCTGTTTAGCTATGCGGCGCCTTATGTATTTGTTGGACTTGCGATTCCAATTTACTCTTATATTGATACAAACACAATTAACAGAGCCATGATTGCATCAGGGCATCAGGATATAAGTACAGCGGTATTGTCCATTGTGACGTTATATTTACCGAAGCTTGTAATGATTCCTGTGTCACTTGCAACAGCGTTTGGCTTAACCTTGATTCCGACGATTACAGAATCATTTACAGCACGTAATTACAAGCTGCTTAATAGACAAATTGATCAGACGATGCAGATCATTTTATTTTTCGTACTGCCTGCATCATTTGGTATCTCAGCATTGGCTGGACCGGTTTATTGGTTTTTCTATCCATCAGTTCACCCTGAGATTGGGATCTCCATTTTGTTCTGGTATGCACCTGTTGCATTATTGTTTTCTTTATTCACCATTAATGCAGCGATTCTGCAAGGGATTAACAAACAAAAATTTGCTATCGTTAGTCTTTTGTTAGGGATCATTATTAAAACGGTTCTGAACATCCCGCTGATCAGCTGGCTGCAAGGAAATGGTTCTGTACTGGCAACGGCATTAGGCTACAGTGCATCTATCTTGTATATGTTTATCATGATTAAACGCCATGCTGGCTATTCGTTCCGCAGAATTTTCAAACGTTTTATTCTGATTGGTATTTTAACGGCGATCATGGCTGTGGTGGCTTATGTGACATGTCAGCTTGTGAGCCAAGTGATTTCTTATGAAGGCGGAATAGTACAAGCGGGTATCGTCATTTTGATTTCCATGATCACTGGCGGCGGTGTGTATATGTTCTTATCTTATAAGGTGGGATTACTAGAGCGTGTACTTGGCAGCCGTATGCCGAAATTTTTAAGAAAAAAGAGTTAAGAAGAGGTAGATATTCATGAGGCTTGATAAATTACTTGCTAACAGCGGCTTTGGTTCAAGAAAAGATGTGAAAAAGCTTGTCAAGGCCCGGGCGGTCACAGTGAATGGGGAAGTGGCGAAGCAGGTGAAAGATCATGTTGATCCATCAAATGATGAAGTGCTCGTACACGGAGAGCGTGTAGAATATAAAGAATTCATTTACTTAATGATGAACAAACCGGACGGGGTGATTTCAGCCACTGAAGATCTGCGGGATGAAACGGTTGTGGATTTACTCGAGCCGGAGGATATCGCAAGGGAGCCATTTCCTGTGGGGAGACTGGATAAGGATACGGTCGGTCTCCTTCTCCTCACAAATGATGGACAGCTTGCTCATCAATTACTTTCTCCAAAAAAGCATGTGCCAAAAACGTATGAAGTTCATTTGAAATATCCTTTAGGTGATCAAGACATTAAGCGTCTTGAAGAGGGTGTTGTTATCTTAGATGATTATCACACGAAGCCGGCGAAGGTCGAAGTAGATGCGAATGAAGAGGAAGATACACGCATCCGATTGACGATTACTGAAGGGAAGTACCATCAAGTGAAGCTGATGGCCCAAGCGGTGGGAAATGAAGTGATCTTTTTAAAAAGGCTCACAATGGGGGCTGTCTCATTAGATGAAGATCTAGCACCTGGAGAGTACCGTGAATTGACGGATGAAGAATTAGACAGCTTAATGAATCGTGAATAACGTAAGAATAAAAGAAAAGAACCGGCATATCGCCGGTTCTTCAGCGTGTAGACAAACCCTCGCATTCTTTGTCAGTCCTGCGCGCTGGTGCTCACGAATGTTCGATTCGCTCCGCGCCAGTGCTCGTTCTTCCTAGACTTCAAAGGTTTTCTATCACGCTGAAAAGAAGACAAAGGGCTAAAATAAAAATCATTTTAGCCCTTTGTCAACAATCTGCAAAAGAAAAGAACCGGCATATCGCCGGTTCTTTTTGTTATATGGACAATTCATTATACGCTTAAGATGATATTTTTACTTTTTTTCTCGTTGTTTCCCATTTGCCTCTGCTTGGACTATGAACAAGATCGTTATAGGCAAGCACGTTTAAGTCTCTTTGAATGGTTCTAGGTGTGATCCCGAATTCATCAACCAGCTCTTGTGTCGTCACAAGACCTTTCTCTTGAATGAACATATAAACTGATTTAATTCGAGTCATCATACGGTTTGTTGAAGGTTTCAAAAAACCACTCCCTATCAATAAGATCGGATGGACTTGACTAACCACAACTTACTACACTAAAACTGCGAAATAAGGACATGCAACAATGGTAAATGTTCGTGTTTCTTAATGTTTTATTCTATTATACACGTTATTATGCATCTAGTTCCACCAAAAAGTCAACTTTACGTGTTTTTAAACTTGTCTTCATGAAATGAAATATGGTATATATCATGATTTGAATCCGGTTACAACCCAATAATGATAAGGGATACGATAGAAGCTGCCACGTTCAAACGTTCGAAAAATAAACTCAGAAAATTTACAAAATAAAAAATTCAGTGAAGGCCAAAAAAGGCACATTCCATGTAAGGATGTGCCTTTTCTGTTTCTGTTATCCTTCTAAGAAAAAGAGCTGAATGAAAAATAACACCGCAAAGATGAGAACAAGCACATGTACTTCTCTCCATTTCCCTTTCGCCAATTTCACAAGCGGATATGAAATAAATCCAAGTGAAATTCCTGTAGAGATACTAGAAGTCAGCGGCATCGAAAGAATGACAAGAAAAGCAGGGAATGCCTCGTCTAGTTCGTTCCAGCGAATGCGTGACACCGAGTTCATCATCAAGCAGCCAACAATGATTAAAACAGGTGATGTGATGGATGGTAAAGAAGAAATCGCTTGAACGAGCGGGCCAAAAAATAATGCCACAATAAACAGTGCAGCGACTGTTAAAGAAGTCAGCCCAGTTCTTCCGCCAGCAGCAACGCCTGATGATGACTCAATATAAGCAGTGGTTGGACTTGTACCAAACATAGAACCAACCGTTGTTGCAGCAGAGTCAGCGAGCAGGGCTCTGCGCACTTTTGGCAGCTGGCCGTTTTTCATTAATCCGGCTTGTTCGGCAACGCCGATCATAGTGCCTGTTGTATCAAAAATCGTCACCAGTAAGAAGGAGAAGACGACAGCATATAAATGATGAGAGAACACATCACCAAAGGCAGCGATTGGATTGGTAATCAGCATGCCTTCAGGCAGTGCAGGGACGTCCATCAGCATTTTAGGGAAATGAAGCTGGCCTGTTGCGAGCGCAATCAATGTAGTCGCTAACATGCCGATAAACAGTGCACCATTTATTTGCAGAACCATTAATATAACCGAAATCATTAAGCCGACAAGCGTTAAAACGACAACAGGCGAGCTTAAATTGCCAAGCTTCACAAGGTTTTCTGGATCAGCAGCAATGATTCCAGACTGACGGAGGCCGATGAACGCAATGAAAAGCCCGATTCCTGCTGTAATGCCGTACTTTAAATTATCTGGAATGGCTTGAATCAGTTGTTTTCTAAGGGATGTTAACGATAAAATAATAAAGAGTATACCAGCAACAAATACCGCACTAAACGCTGTTTGATAGCTGATGCCGCCACCGCCGACAACGGTAAAGGTGAAATAGACATTCAGCCCCATGCCTGGTGCAATGGCAATCGGATAATTTGCAAATAGTGCCATCCAGAGCGTACCGACGACAGCAGCGATGATTGTTGCAGTAAAGACTTGGTCAAAAGGAATACCTGCTTTTGAAAGAATTCCTGGGTTGACGGCAACAATATAGACCATGGTAAAGAATGTCGTCATACCAGCGATGATTTCTTTCTTTATGTTGGTTTGATTTTCTTTTAACTGAAACATAAAATCCTCCATTTACGAACATTATTACAAAACAATTAATATAATATTCGTTTTAAGGGTGGATTGCAACCTTTTTTCAAGGAGGAATGGAAAAAATGAATTGGGAAGCTGAAGTAATACGAAAAAAAGATGACTTGATCAAGGACACACAATCTTTCTTACAAATTGAAAGTGTCCTTGATGAAGAAGGCGGCAAAGAAGGAAAGCCATTTGGTGAAAAAGTTGATGATGCCCTCAAGTATATGCTGAAAAAAGGGGAAGACGAAGGCTTCACAGTCAAGAATGTCGATGGCTATGCAGGTCATATTGAATACGGGGAAGGCGAAGACATTGTAGGTGTGCTGTGCCATGTGGACGTGGTGCCTGCTGGCGACGGCTGGACAACCCCGCCATTTTCAGCGGACATCAGAGAAAATAAAATCTTTGCACGCGGGGCTATTGATGACAAAGGCCCAACCATGGCAGCGTTCTATGCGCTGAAGATATTAAAAGATTCTGGTCTGCAGCTGTCGAAAAAAATCAGAATGATTATTGGGACAGATGAAGAAAGCGATTGGCGCTGTGTGGACCATTATTTCAAGCATGAGGCGATGCCGCAAATCGGATTTGCACCAGACGCCGATTTTCCGATTATTCATGCGGAAAAAGGGATTATCGATGCCATCCTGTCATTTACATATCAACAAACAGCGAATCATCAGCGCTATACGCTGAAGCAATTTACATCGGGTATGAGGCTCAATATGGTGCCAGATGAGGCAGCTGCTACTGTGACTGCTGCACAGGCACACGATGCTGAATCATTAAAAACAGCCTTCGAAGCCTATCTTGCTGATCATCAATTATCTGGTGAGGTAAAAAGCACAGCGGATGGACTGCATTTTACATTAAAAGGGATATCCGTTCATGCCATGGAGCCGGCGCATGGGACAAATGCGGGCATTCATATGGCGAATTTCTTATGCGGACATGAATTAGATGAGCAGGGACTTGCCTTTACTTCCCAAATCAACGCTTTATTTGATCAGGATACAAGAGGGAAAAAGCTGGGAATTGCTTGCAAAGATGATATTAGTGGAGATTTGACATTGAATGTTGGGACAATCCGCTATAAACAGAATGAGGAAGCAAAGCTAGGGTTAAATGTACGCTATCCAGTAACTGCAGACGGCAAGGACGTCAAAAAAGGAATTGAAAGCATCAAAGGGGCGTCCCTTCTAAAATTCGAAGACAGCCCTCCTCATCACGTCTCAAAAGATCATCCGCTTGTGAAAACCTTGCAGCTGGTATATGAGGAGCAAACGGGAGATCCTGCAACCCTTATTGCCATTGGGGGAGGAACGTATGCGAGATCTTTAGAAGCTGGCGTTGCCTTCGGACCTCTATTTCCTGGCAGACCAGACTGCGCCCATCAAAAGGATGAATATATTGAAATTGATGACTTACTGAGAGCAGCAGCTCTTTATGCACAAGCTATGTATGAATTAGCAAAATAGAAATTGGAAAAGAGAAGAGGGGATTCATAGTGAAAAAAATGTTCTTAAGTTCTTCATTCAAAGACAGCTATTCTCTCTTGTCTGACTTTGCAGGTGAATCATTAAAAGGAAAGCGCGTGACTTTCTTTCCAACGGCAAGTGCTGTAGAAGAAGTCACGCACTATGTGGATGCAGCGAAGGAAGCCTTTCAGCAATTAGGGATGCAGCTTGAGACTGTGCAGATAGATGAACAGTCCGTAGAAGAGATCACACAGATGATCAAACAAAATGATGTGATCTATATTTCAGGAGGCAATACCTTTTATTTATTGCAGGAGTTAAGAAAGCAGCGTCTCGATGACGTGTTGAAAGAAGAAATCAACAAAGGCAAGCTGTACATCGGAGAGTCTGCGGGGAGTATCATTATGGCGCCAAGCATTGAATATATCTCCATGATGGATGATCAGGAGAAGGCGCCGGAGCTTTCATCATTTCAAGGTTTCAATGAAATAAGGCGCTATCCAGTACCGCATATGCACAATGCCTATTTAGGCGAGGCTGCACAGCTAATCATGGAGAAGCATCAGCAGACACTTGATTTATGTCCGCTTACTGATGAACAGGCTTTACTCGTCACAGGGGAGCAGGTTGAGGTGAAATCTGTCTAAGCATCTTAACCGTGAAAGAAGAAAAAGGAACAGGGATTCATCACCCTGTTCCTTTTTTAATCTTGAAAAACATCACTTGATAAGTATCGTTCGCCTGTATCTGCTGTCATACAGATCACGATTTGATCTGCCGGCAATTGCTTCGCTGTTTCAATGGCTGCATAGCAAGCCGCCCCAGAGGATGGGCCTACTAAAATGCCTTCAAGCATAGCGAGCTCCCGTGTGATGTGGTACGCATCTTCGTCGCTTACTTGCACGATCTCATCATAGACATCCTCGTTTAAGATGTGGGGGATAAATCCTGGGCTTGTGCCAACGAGCTTATGTTTGCCAGGTTCCCCGCCAGATAAGACTGGAGATCCCTTAGGCTCTGCTACACGGATGGTTAAATGAGGGAATGCCTTTTTTAATTCCTCTCCAGTTCCTGTAATAGTACCGCCAGTTCCAGCTGTTGCGACAAAGGCGCCAAGGGGCTGTCCAAGTTGTTTCACAGCTTCCATGATTTCGACCGCTGTTGTTCCTCTATGTGCATCTGGGTTTGCTCTATTGTCAAATTGCATCGGAATAAAGCTGTGAGGAATTTGAGCAGCCAGTTCTTCCGCCTTGCGGATGCAGCCTGGCATTTTTTCTTCTCCTGGAGTTAAGACGACCTGCGCCCCGTATGCCTTCAAAATATTGATTCTTTCCTTTGTCATCGTATCAGGCATGACAAGGATGGCTTTGTAGCCTCTTGCGGCAGCATTCATGGCTAAACCAATCCCTGTATTCCCGCTCGTAGGTTCAATAATGGTTGCTCCTTTTGTGAGTTTCCCTTGTTTTTCTGCCTCAACGATCATATTGTAAGCCGCGCGGTCTTTGACACTTCCGCTAGGATTAAATGATTCCAGCTTTAAGTAAACAGCCGCCGCATTTTCTGGCTGGAGCCGCTGTAATTTGACAAGCGGTGTATCGCCAATCAGCTCAGCTATATTTTGTGCAACTTTCATCAGATGACACCCTTTCTTCTCATTCCGCATTTCTTTAGTTATACTATCATCAATGGGGATTCGTAAAGTTTGTTAAAAAAGGACAGGTGATATTGTGTCAGAAAACCGTCATTATTTTATAGGGATTCACATCCCTGAACAACTTGCGCATCAAATCAAACAAGACATTGATCAAAGGAGCGGACTGTTCTTTCAAAAATGGACAGCACCACATGATTATCATGTAACCCTTGTCTTTTTAGGCGCCATTCCAGAAGAGCGTTTAAAAAAGATCATCCAGCTGCTTGACCTCCTTTCAAATGAAGCATCTGCATTTCCACTAGAGCTGAATGAGGTAGGGCAGTTTGGTGCGAAGGAACGCCCGAGAGTCTTTTTTGCAAAGCCTCATGAAAGTGAGCCGCTCATGCATTTAAGAGAAAAGGTAAAGGAGGCTGTCTTGTCAGCAGGACACCCTGTTGAAAAGAGACCGTTTCATCCGCATATGACGATTGCACGCAAATGGAATGCGGATGACCCTTATGAAGAACAAGCGCCTTTACGCAAAGAGCCATATGTGATGGAGGTTTCGCGTATCACTTTATTTGAAATACGTCCGAAGGAAACCCCTCGTTATCACGCAATCAAACAATTTACATTACATAAATGATTCTAGAAGTTGGAGTGAGCAGCAGATGGCGCAAATTATCAAAATTCAAGATTATATATCACGATATGAACAAGACCCGCATCACTACATCAATCAATTCAATCGGTTGAAAAAACAAAGATGGGACGAGTTGAAAAAGGCTTCAAAAGAGGAGGCGCAGCAACCATTTGACCAAATTCCTCAACAAGCGCCTGAACAGGAGGAAGAAAAGAGAAAGAAATTCTCCTTAAAGAGAAAGCAAAAAGAAGCCGATATGAAAAAGGAACGGGACCTAAGTCTTTTTAACGAGCCGACAGATATAGAGCAAGGGGTTTTCAGAAACGTCCCTACCGATGAAACGAAGCTGATTCACTTTTTTAAGGATCATCTCTTTGAAGTGCAATTAAAATGGGCGAGCTCAACGATTTCACATATTTCAACCGTCTCCCATCATATTCGATATGATGAAAAGCTGCGAATGCTGGCGAGGCAGCTTCCAGATTCTTATTTTGTGATGTACAAGCCGGTGCTGCTCATTCAAAAAGCTGAGATGGAATTATGTCCAATACTCATAACGCCGCTCGAAGTAATCTGTTTATCCTTCTTAGAGGCCGAGCCAGACAGCGTCTATATCGGAACGAAGGAACGTTTTTGGGAAAAACGGGCGACTGGGAAAGCTGTTCAGTCCGTCTTAAATCCTTGTGCAAGCCTTCTGCGTTCTGGCACCGTTGTGTCAAAGATCTTACAGCAAAGTGGTGTAGACCTTCCTGTGAAAAAAATTCTCATCAGCCGAACCTCTTATATTGATTTACCTGAAGTTCCATATGGGATGGAGGTTATCGATAAGAAGAAGGCAGAAGAGTGGTTTGAAAAGCAGCGGAAAAATACGGCGCCGACAAAGCATCAGCAATTTAAGGCGACAAAGGTGTTGCTTGCTTATGGTGAAACAGACAGCAAAAGAAGGCAGGAATGGCTCGATTAAAGGCATGATGGAAGGTCACGAAAAATGAGACCCGAGTGGAGCTAATATATGAATGAATGGTACTTTATCGTTAATCCAGAAGCAGGACATGGAAAAGGACTCCGCACATGGAGGAGCATAGAGAAAGAATTACAAAAGGTGGAGGTCTCTTATCGATCGTTCCTCACCCAGCATGAAGGCCATGCCGAAGTTTTGGCAAGACAAATCAGTGCCATGCAGGATGACAGGCTGAAGCGATTGATTGTTATTGGCGGTGACGGAACGATTCATGAAGTGCTGAATGGCTTAAAGGAAATCGATCATGTGCAGCTTAGTTTTGTCCCTGCTGGTCATTGGAATGATGCTGCGAAGGGTCTCGGTATCCATCGTCATGATGTCCTAAAAGAAGTGAGAAAGCAAAAAAGAATGCTCACCAAAACATTTTCTCTCGGCTCCTTTCAAGATCATGCCGAAAGTCCGCAATCTGTTCTTTTTCTCAATCATATCGGTGTGGGGTTTGATGCACATGTGCTGAGGAAAACGGTGCATTTTAGAGGAAAAAAGTGGCTGAAACGGCTGGGGCTTGGCTTTATCATCTACCCGCTGTCATTTCTCCATTCTCTATGGTCGTTTAAGCCATTTGATCTTGCGTTATTTATTGAAAATGAGAAGAAAGTCTTTCGACAAGTGTGGTTTGTGATCGTATGCAATCACCCGTATTACGGGGGAGGGCTGGAAGCAGCACCGGAAGTGAGTGCAAGGCAGCCAGGTTTTCAAACGATGGTTGTCACAGATTTGAATCCATTCAAAGTCCTCTTGTTTCTAAGTGCAATGGTGTTTCGAAAGCACCTTGGGATGAAGGGGGTTACCCTGTTTCAGCATGAGGAAGCGTACTTAGAAGCAGATGAAAAAATCTTATTTCACGCAGATGGAGAAGTGATCGGTGCAACGCCTGTCTTTGTGAAGGCAAGTGAACGATCCTTAAAATTACGTGCTTAAATAACTTGCGTTATGTCCGCAGTCAAAGAACCATGAAAAAAGGCTTCTTTTTCGTAAGGTTCTTGTCCTGATTTTTTAGTTTTGCTTGACGAGTATAAGAAGGTAACGATAAAATCTATAGGACGGCTATTGTTTAGCATCTCATTCTCAATAGCTGTCCTTTTTGTTTTTATGATCATATAAATAAAAAAAAGAAACAGCCAATTGATCCTCAATCGGCTGAATTTTGTCGACTAAAAAAGCAAGATTTAAAATATTTTAAGAAATGATGGGTTGAAAATTGATATGAACTGGTTGGGACAAATATTAGGTAGCGAATGGCACATCTCTCCGGCTGGAGGCGCTACGGGAGATGCGTACTTCGCAACACACAATGACCAAAAGCTATTTTTAAAACGCAATACGTCACCGTTTCTTGCGGTTTTGTCAGCTGAAGGCATTGTGCCGAAGCTTGTCTGGACAAAACGGATGGAAAATGGAGATGTAATTACTGCACAGCACTGGCTGAGCGGTAGAGAGCTGAAGCCAAAGGACATGAATGATCGTCCTGTAGCAGAGCAGCTAAGAAAAATTCATACATCAAAAGAATTGCTCGATATGCTGAAACGATTAGAGAAGCACTCTCTAGATCCAGAATCCATTCTGATGCATCTAAAACAGTCCATTTTAAACGAGCAAATTGTTTCACAAGACATCACGCTTGCCATTCAGTATTTAGAGAAGCATGTGGAGGCTGTCCATTTTGAGGACAAGGTCGTCTGTCATTGTGATCTCAATCATAATAATTGGCTGCTGACAGATGAAAACCAGCTCTATTTGATCGATTGGGATGGGGCGATGATTGCAGACCCAGCGATTGATCTTGGACCGCTTTTATACCATTATGTTGAGGAAGAGAACTGGGAAAGCTGGCTCTCTATGTACGGCGCCCCGCTGACGGATAATTTGCGAAAGCGCATGGCGTGGTACGTGCTCGCTGAAACCGTATCGTTTGTCGTTTGGCATAAACGAAAAGGGAATGAAAAGGCCCAAAAAGAAGTGCAAGCGGAGCTAAATGCACTCTTAAAAAGGTTAAAAATCCATTAAGACAGTGGAATGTTTTCGACCCACTCAGACAGATGTGATTGATGCTCCTCGATATGTGCATCAATTGAACTGACAGAGGTGCCCTTTTGGCTGTAATCATAAATATCTGTTAACAGCTGACGAATGTCGGGATCCAGATCTTCTTTTGCCAGCATTAATTGAATTACGCGTCCCACCTGTTCATATTCTGCAACAGTCCCGCAGCAATCCAGCTGGTGATCGGTTAAAATATCTTTGATTAATTGAAGCTGATGTTGACGGTTTAAACCCATACAAATGCTCCTTTCCTGCGTGTCATTTATGAGGTTAAACTGTGCAATCAGCGCCCAATTTATACATGCGGCAGACCAGCTCAAGCGAAGGGCTGGTCTTTTTATATGGACATAGAAGATGCTGTCTTGCGGGTCTTTATGTTTCATGGTATCTTGATAAAATGTAAAGAAAATAGAGGTGTATCAAATTGAGAATGCGACATAAACCATGGGCTGATGATTACTTAGCTGAGAATGCTCATATTGCTTTAGCAAGTCCCGAGCAATATAAAGGGAAATGGCATGAGCTGTTTGGAAATGATCATCCAATCCATATCGAAGTTGGGACAGGAAAAGGGAGCTTTATTGCTGGAATGGGCAAGCTTCATCCTGATATCAACTATATTGGCATTGAATTATTTAAAAGTGTCATTGTGACGGCAGTAGATAAAATCAAAGAGACAGATGTTGAAAATGTAAAGCTTTTGAACATTAATGCTGAGACGCTGACAGATGTGTTTGCGGAAAATGAGATTGACCGGGTGTATTTGAATTTCTCTGATCCGTGGCCAAAAGCAAGACACGAAAAGCGCAGATTGACGTTTAAAACCTTTTTAGAGCGATATGAACATATTCTTCGTCCAGGCGGTGAATTACATTTCAAAACTGATAACCGCGGGTTATTTGAATATTCTTTAAAAAGTTTTTCTGCCTATGGCCTTCTTTTAACGTATGTCAGCCTAGATTTACATGAGGACGGCTTAGAAGGAAACGTGATGACTGAATATGAAGAGAAATTCTCATCTATGGGACAACCCATCTATCGATCAGAAGTCAAATTCCCAGAATAACAAGTGACATCAAGCTGGCTGCAAAAAAATTGCAGTCAGCTTTTTTTATGAAAAGATTGGTGCATGCGATTTTTGGCTGTATTTGCTACGATAGAAAAAGGAGGGATGACAGCAATGGAGACAATGAAAATAGGTGAAATGGAACTGTTTTGGTTAAACGGGGGAGATACGCACATGGACGGCGGTGCAATGTTCGGTGTCGTGCCAAAGCCTTTATGGTCAAAAAAATACCCGGTTAATGAACGCAATCAAATTGAATTACGATGTGATCCAATCCTCATTCGGTGGAAGGGACTGCATCTGTTAGTGGATTCGGGCATCGGATCAGGGAAGCTGACAGATAAACAAAAACGCAATTACGGCGTGACAGAGGAAACCAAATTGGAAGAATCTCTAGCGGCCCTTGGTCTGCGCCCATCAGATATAGATTACGTATTAATGACACACCTGCACTTTGATCATGCCAGCGGATTAACAAAACGTGAAGGCGATAAGCTCGTGTCTGTTTTTCAGCAGGCAAAAATCATCACATCGAAAATCGAATGGGATGAAATGAGAGCGCCGAACATTCGCTCAAGAAATACATATTGGAAAGAAAACTGGGAGCCTGTGGCAGATCAAGTGGTCACATTTGAAGAAAGTATTGAAGTGATAGAAGGCATCGAGCTCCACCATACAGGCGGCCATAGCAATGGTCATAGTATTTTAACGCTCACAAGTGAGGGCGAAACAGCGATTCATTTAGCTGATATCATGCCTACACACGCTCATAAAAATCCACTCTGGGTTTTGGCATATGATGATTACCCAATGACGTCGATTCCAGCCAAGCAAAAGTGGCAGGCATTTGCAGAAGAAAAAAATGCGTGGTATTTGTTTTATCATGATGCCATTTATCGTGCTGTAAAATGGGACGAAGACGGGCAGATTACACACGAAATCAAAAGAGAAACAGGAAGATAAAAGATCATCTGTATGTTTTTTTCGCCTTTCACACAAAATAACGACAAAATGAACTTGTGAAAGGAAGAGTGCAGGTGAACCAATTTTATCGTGTACATGGTGATGTGATCGAAACACCATTAAGAGGGATGGAAGTCATGTCAGTCCCTTATTTAAACAAAGGGGTTGCATTTACAAAGGAAGAGCGGAAGGAGCTCGGGTTAAAGGGATTTCTTCCGCCTAAGGTTTTAACTTTAGAGGATCAAGCAAAGCGTGCATATGAGCAGTTCAAGGCACAGCCGGATGAGCTAGGGAAAAATGTGTATTTAACATCACTTCATGATAGAAACGAAGTGCTTTTTTACAAATTACTTAATGAGCACTTGGCGGAAATGCTTCCGATTGTCTACACGCCGACTGTAGGAACGGCTATTCAGCGTTATAGCCATGAGTATCGAAAGCCGAGAGGGCTTTATTTATCGATTGATGATCTAGAAGGCATGGAAGAAATTTTTGCTTCTTATGGTGTTGATGAATCAATTGATTTAATCGTTGCAACTGATGCAGAAGGCATTTTAGGCATCGGAGACTGGGGCGTTGGCGGGATTGCCATTTCAGTCGGGAAACTTGCTGTTTATACAGCTGCAGCAGGCATTGATCCTAGCCGCGTGCTGGCGGTAGTGCTTGATGCCGGGACGAACCAGGAAAGTCTCTTAAATGATCCGCTTTATGTTGGAAATCAGCACTCCCGCGTTCGAGGAGAGCGCTATGATCAGTTCATTGATCAATATGTCGAGCTTGCCCGTGCTACTTTCCCAAATGCACTTCTTCACTGGGAAGATTTTGGTACAAAGAATGCCCGTGCGATATTGGAAAAATATAAGGACCGCATTTGTACATTTAACGATGACATTCAAGGAACTGGCGCCGTTTCACTTGCTGCAGTTATGGCATGTGCAAAAGCTTCGAAGGTCCCGCTGAAAGATCACCGTATCGTCATTTTTGGAGCGGGTACGGCAGGTATTGGCATAGCCGAGCAAATCCGTGATGCGATCGTCAGAGACGGAGTCAAAGAAGAGGAGTCCTATGATCATTTCTGGTGTATTGATAAAACGGGGCTGCTCACAGATGATTCACCTGACATTCAGCCATTTCAAAAGCCGTATGCAAGACGTTCTGACGAAGTAAAGGATTATGCCCGTAATGGTCCAAAGCATTCGATTGATCTATTAGAGGTCGTCAAACAGGCGAAACCTACAATCTTAATTGGCACCTCGACGGTCGGAGGAGCATTTACAGAGGAAATTGTAAAAGAAATGGCGTCACACGTGGAGCGCCCTGCGATTTTACCGATGTCGAATCCGACACCTCTTTCAGAAGCAAAGCCGCAAGATCTGATTGAATGGACTGAAGGACGCGCACTTGTGACAACGGGAAGCCCATTTGATCCTGTTGAATATGGAGGCGTCACATATGAAATTGGACAAGCGAATAATGCCCTTGTCTTCCCAGGTCTTGGTCTAGGCACGATTGTGTCAAAAGCCAGGTTGATGACAGACAGTATGTTTGTTGCGAGTGCTGAAGCCATTGCAAGCATGGTCAATGTGGGGAAGCCGGGTGCAGCGATGCTGCCAAGTGTCGATCAGCTTCGAACCGTTTCAGCAACAGTGGCCGTCCGTGTAGCGCAGGCAGCAATTGATGAAGGAATAGCAGAAGAAACGCCTGATGACCTCATTCAGGCTGTGCAGGACGCGATGTGGCATCCTGTGTACAAAAAAATCAAAGCCATATAAAAAAAGCTTCGCAAGGACATGTCTTTGCGAAGCTTTCTTGATCAAGCAACAGAATCAATTACATCAACGATCATGCCTGTTTTGGCATCAATCATCACTTCATACTGTTCAAGCTCGCCAAAGGCAGAGCGGGTAATGCCAGATTTGTACACATCAATCGTTTCACCATTTACGGTATACGGTTCTGGTACAGTATAAATCCAAGAGCCATCAATCGGGCCGCGCTGTTTAAAAGCAGATTTCACAATTTTTAATGCTTTTTCAGACGAGATATACGTAGGGAAAAATACTTTCTTTGCAACAATTGCAGCGGCTACTCCAATACTCGCACCAATCAAAAAATGTTTTAACTTCAACGTGCTGCACCTCCGTATTGCTGTTTTTTCCATTATACAAAACTTGTCCATTGATGTTAAGGAATCCGAATAATTGAAAGCATATTCAAAATTTCTAGAGAGATACTTGGAAAACCGAAAGAATTCTTATAGTATAAAGTGAGTGTTATTTTTATAGGAATATATATGGTCATTACATAGAAACGAGGTAAACTGTAGAATGAACGAAGAAACATTGTCGCTTTTCCGAAATTTAACAGAATTACAGGGAACACCAGGAAATGAGCACCATGTGCGTGCTTTTATGAAAAAGGAACTTGAGAAATATTCTGATGAACTCATTCAAGACCGTCTTGGCGGAGTGTTTGGCCTACGCAAAGGGCCGGAAAACGCACCGAAAATTATGGTAGCTGGTCATATGGATGAAGTCGGATTCATGGTCTCATCGATCACGAAAAACGGAATGATTCGTTTTCAAACACTTGGCGGCTGGTGGAGTCAAGTCATGCTGGCGCAGCGTGTGGACGTTCATACCGATCACGGGCCAATTCCTGGTGTCGTCTCGAGTACACCTCCTCATCTTCTGACGCCAGAACAAAAAAGCAAACCTGTGAAGCCGTCAGATATGCTTATTGATATTGGTGCAGACAGTGAAGAAGAGGCAAAAGAGCTTGGCGTTCGCCCAGGGCAGCAAATCGTTCCTGCAACGGTATTTACCCCAATGGCGAATCCAAAAAAGATTTTGGCAAAGGCTTGGGATAACCGTTATGGCTGCGGCCTTGCAATTGAATTATTAAAAGAATTAAAAGATGAATCACTTTCATGCCAGTTGTATTCAGGAGCAACTGTTCAAGAGGAAGTAGGGCTTAGAGGAGCTGAGGTAGCTGCAAACATGATTCAGCCAGATCTTTTCTTCGCTTTAGATGCAAGTCCTGCAAACGATGTGACAGGTGATAAAACACAGTTCGGCCAGCTTGGAAAAGGTACACTTCTGCGTATTTTTGACCGCACAATGATTACGCACCGCGGAATGAGAGACTTTGTACTCGATACTGCTGAGACAAACAACATTCCATATCAATATTTCGTATCACCGGGTGGTACGGACGCTGGACGTGTTCATATTTCAAACCAAGGTGTGCCTTCTGCTGTCATTGGGGTATGCGCACGCTACATTCATACAAGTCATTCTGTGTTACATGTGGACGATTACGCAGCGGCAAAAGAGTTAATTGTCCGCCTAGTGAAAAATTGTGATCAAAGTACAGTGGATTCTATTTATCAACAAGTATAAATAGAAGAGAAAAAGGCTGCTTCTTCAATGAGAGCAGCTTCAGCGTGTAGACAAACCCTCGCATTCTTTGTCAGTCCTGCGTGCCGGTGCTCACGAATGTCAAATTCGCTCCGCTCCGGTACTCGTCCTTCCTAGGGCTGCAAAGGTTTTCTATCACGCTGAAAAGAAGACAAAGGGCTAAAATAAAGATCATTTTAGCCCTTTGTCAACAATCTGAGGCTGCTTTTTCAATGAGAGCAGCCTTTTTTCTTATTGCTGTTCAAACACGTAAGATAACGCCTTGATCGCTTGGTTTACAGTTTCCACAGTGATATTTGCTTTGTTTGAGAGTTCTTTTAACGGATGGTGCAGTTCTTTTGGACGGATTAAAATCAGAGGTTTCCCTTTTGCAATTGCAGCAGACGCATCCATGGCTGTGTTCCACTGTTTATATTTCTCACCAAAGCGCGCAATGACGACATCTGCTTTGTTTAATAAAATTTCAGTACGAAAATTGTTCAAATCAGAAGCTGCATCATCTTTGAAAATGGCATTCGGCTGCTCACCTAAAATATCCTCACCGATGTTATCTGAGCGGTCATGATTTTCCATTGGACCGACAAATGTCACCGGCAGCTTCAAAGATTGGCTTTTTTCCTTGATTTCATCACGCCACTGGCTATGAATTTCTCCAGCTAAATAAACAGTTAATTGCATAACGAACTCCTCCTTTTGTACAAACTTAGTAAAGGTTTGTCCTGTTTCTTTTCATGTTACACAAGAAGTGCTTGATAAAGCAAAAAAAATATGATTATGATATTCATGGTAGAGACAATTTTTCATCGTAAGAATACTACATATAATGGGAAGGACAGGCCTCTTCGTCTTTCCTATGAGAAAGCAGGAAGACGACGTTGATGACTTATTTGAAAAGAAAGGGGATCTCCCTTTCGCCAAAGGTGTATTTCATTGATGCACTTTCTTATATGGCTTTAGGTCTATTTGCTACATTAGTGGTAGGTCTGATTTTAAAAACAGCAGGAGGTCTGTTATCACTTTCTCTCATTGTGAAAATGGGTACGCTTGCTATGGGTCTGATGGGACCGGCAATTGGCGTAGCAGTTGCTTATCGCTTAAATGCTTCTCCATTAATCATTTTTGCAAGTGTTGTCTCAGGTGCCGCTGGAGCAGAGCTTGGGGGGCCAGCCGGAAGCTTCGTGGCTGCTCTAATTGGGGTGGAACTCGGCAAACTGGTCAGTGGTGAGACAAGAATTGATATTATTTTAACGCCGCTTGTCACCATTATTACTGGCTTTTTCACTGCTGCTTTCATCGGTCCTGGCATTCAGGCGATGATGACAGGGCTTGGCAGACTTATCATGTGGGGGACAGACCAAAGTCCGCTGATCATGGGCATGCTGGTAGCGACCATTGTTGGACTTGCTCTCAGTTCTCCGATTTCAAGTGCTGCACTTGCGCTCATGCTTGATTTAAGCGGGACAGCTGCTGGTGCTGCAACGATTGGCTGCTGTGCTCAGATGGTTGGCTTTGCTGCTGCAGGTTTTAGAGAAAATCGCTTTGGCGGTCTTGCGGCTGTCGGCATTGGGACGTCAAAGTTGCAGCTTTCGAACATTGTGAAAAACCCCCTCATCCTAATTCCGCCGACGATTGCTGGTCTGATTCTCGCGCCAATTGGTATTATTGGCTTTGGGATGGTCAATAATGCGGCAGGAGCGGGAATGGGAACGAGTGGGCTTGTTGGACAGCTCATGACCCTCACCGTCATGGGGTTTCATCCATCTGTATTTCTATCGATAGCTCTCTTGCATATCGTTGGCCCGGCAGTGATTAGTTTGGTAGTATCAGAATGGATGAGAAAGAAAGGCTATATACAATTCGGAGATTTAACCATACAAACTGGAGGAATGAAACATGAAAAAAATTGAATCTAACGAAGAATTACAAAAAGTGATTCAAGAAGACTTAACGGTATTGCTATTTTCAGCTGACTGGTGCCCGGACTGCACATTTATTGAGCCATTCTTGCCAGAGCTTGAAGCAAACTACCCAGAATTTGAGTACTTCTATGTCGATAGAGACAAGTTCATTGACACTTGTGCAGAGTGGGAAATTTACGGCATTCCAAGCTTTTTAGTCTTTAAAAACGGACAAGAGATTAACCGCTTTGTCAGCAAAGATCGTAAGACAAAGGAAGAGATTGAAGCATTTTTAACAGATTCTCTTTCTAAATAACGAAAGGAGAGTCTAAAACGATGGCAAAAATGACATCAAGACAGCTTGCGAATGAACTCAAAAGCCGTCTAACGAACGACAGCTGGTCACACCAGTTTGATCGGGAAAAAGATACACTTCGTATTGAAGATAAACAAACAGGCAAAGGCATCACACTAGAGCTCCCGCCAATTATTGCAAAGTGGGAAGTAAAGCCTGATGAAACAATTGATGAGATTGTTTATTATGTGAAAGAAGCGCTGAGTGCCATGAAAGGCGAAGCGCAGCACATTTCAGGAAAAGAAAAGCAGATCTATCCGGTCATTCGTTCCACTTCCTTTCCTGAGGCATCAAGTGATGGAATTCCGCTCGTATTTGATGAGCATACAGCTGAAACGAGAATCTACTATGCACTTGACCTTGGAAGCAGCTACCGATTAATTGATGAAAAGATGCTTCAAATGGAAAACTGGACAAAAGAACGAATCAGAGAAACTGCAAGCTTCAACGTCCGTTCACTAGAAACTGTAGTGAAAATGGATGAAGTGGCAGGCAACCTGTTTTATTTCTTCCGCGCAAATGACGGGTATGACGCCAGCAGACTTTTAAATGAGTCGTTATTACAAGAATACGCGCAAAAAATAGAAGGACAAATGGCGATTTCTGTTCCTCATCAAGATGTATTCATCATTGCAGATGTTCGCAATGATTCAGGCTATGATATTTTAGGACAGATGTCGATGAGCTTCTTCGCCAGCGGTACGGTTCCGATTACCGCATTGTCATTTTTGTATGATGAGGGTAAGCTTGAACCGATCTTTATACTTGCAAAAAGCAGACCAAAACAGCAGTAGAAGGGAATTTTGAAGAATGAATGTTTTTTATAATGCAGAAGGTGTAGGCGACACACTCCTTATTTCATTGAAAGATGTGACGAGAGAAGAAGTAGGACATGAGACGTTTGGAGATGTTGTACGAATCTTCAATCAAGAAACAAAAGAAACAACAGGCTTTAATATCTTCAATGCATCTACTTACATGAAAATTGAAGAAAACGGATCTGTCCCGCTTTCTGAAACCATTGTTCAAGATATCAATGAAATTTTAAACCGCAACGGTGTCAGTGAAACGTTGACTGTGGATCTATCACCAAAATTTGTTGTCGGCTATGTAAAGGAAAAAGAAAAGCATCCGAATGCAGATAAATTAAACATTTGCCAAGTTGATGTGGGCGATGAAACCTTACAAATCGTGTGCGGTGCACCAAACGTTGACCAAGGCCAATATGTCGTGGTGGCGAAAGTCGGCGCAGTAATGCCAAGCGGTATGGTCATCAAAGATGCTGAGCTAAGAGGGGTTCCATCAAGCGGCATGATTTGTTCAGCAAAAGAGTTAGATCTTCCAGACGCACCTGCTGAAAAAGGGATACTTGTTTTAGATGATAGCCATCAAGCTGGCGAACCCTTTAAAGCTTAACCTCCCATAAACGGGCACATAGGAGCGAAGAATGTGTTATACCAAAAGTCACTAAGTACGTACTTAGTGACTTTTTTTCATCTACAGACAGCATGAACAGCATAAACCGGCACTTTTCTCGCTTTTCTGCATGAAAAAGCAATGGTATACTAAAAATCGCCCAAGAAAACGTAAGGGGAGTTAAAGTGAGTGATAAATGATGAGTTGGTTAGATAAATTTTTTAGTGTATTTTTAGGAGAAGAAAAGAAAGAAGAAAAAGCTGTAAGACCTGAAGAAGATCTAGCTGCACCAAAGCAGCCAGCTTTTGAACAGCATAAAGAATATAAAAAAATCGAAGATACGAAAGTGTATTATGAATATCCAAAAGGCAACTTTCGGTTTCCGCTCGTTCCAGATGAACCTCTGCGTGACGGAGTGAAGCCGGAGAGAAAACACGCCAAACCAAGACAGTCAAAGACTAGACAGACAACCTATCAGCCTAAACAAACGCTTCAGCCTGATATGAATAAAAAGCCATTCAAGCCAGAGCAAATTCCATCACCGATCTATGGCTATCATCAGGATATGCGTCCAAAAAAGGCAGAAGCAAAAGAAGAAGCAGGATCAGTTCAAAGGAAAGCAGCAGAAGAAACGGCGCAGCGTGTCACACTGTTATCAGAAGAGGCAGAGCGTGAACGGAATGTCAGGCAGCAAATGAACATCCCATCTATTCAGAAAGAAAAACGTATCGAGGAAATGGTTTCAGCATCAGCAAAAGAGAGAGCGGATAAGGAGCCAGAAGTAACCCCGCATACATTGGAAGAGGAACTCGCTTATCAAGATCATGTTCAATCGACGATGGAACGTTTAACTGACGAGCCTTTCCAGCTAGAAGAAAACGAGCCAGAAGATTATCATGAAGCTGATTTACATAAGCAGCAAGCCGAAGTCTATCAGGATCAGGTGGTACAGTCCGAGCCGGAACAGGCTGCCACCAGCGATGAAGAAGAAATAAAAGACGAGCCTGTTAATCAGTTTGAAGATCATACTGTGGAAATAGACATGTTGACCTTCGAAACACCGGAACCTTCGCAGCCAGCGATTGAAATGGAAGCAGACATTCTAGCAGAAGAAGAAGCGGCGTTAACAGAAAATATGTCAGCAGAACCAGTGGAAGAAGTAGAAGCTGATCAAATAGAAGACAAACAAGAAGAAGCGCCCGCGGCAGCATATGAAGAAGCTGAGCCAGTCCAACATGACCTGCAGGAAGATCAGCTGGTTCAAGAAGCTGAAATTGAAGAAGAACAAGTGATGCCAGTAGAACAAGTAACAGAGGAACAAACTGCATCTGAACCGGCAGAAACGGTCATAGAACAGACAGAGCAGCAAGAACAAACGCACGAAGTCAAGAAAGAAGAACCAAAACAGACATCTCCGCAGCCACCACGCGCAAGCGGTCAAACCTCTACGGTTCCGTTTAATGTCATGATGTTAAAAAGCGATCAGCGCGTGCAAGGGCAAAAGAAAGCAGCCGACACACAAGGGTATGTTTTTCCAAGTCTCGCCCTTTTAGACGTACCGCCAGCTCAAAAAGAAGAGGACGGGACATGGGTGAAAGAGCGGGCAGAGCTGCTTAATGCGACGCTTAAAAATTTCAATGTAAGAGCAAGTGTTGTTCATGTCACACAGGGCCCTTCTGTGACAAGGTTTGAAGTACATCCAGAACCAGGTGTCAAAGTGAACAAAATCACGAACCTGTCAGATGATATTAAACTTAGTTTGTCCGCAAAGGATATTCGAATTGAAGCACCGATTCCAGGGAAGAACACGATCGGGATCGAAGTGCCAAACCTGCACAGTAAAATGGTGTTCTTAAGAGAAATGATCAGAAGCAGTGCTTTTAGAGATAATCCATCTCCTTTAACAGCAGCACTTGGATTAGATATCTCAGGCCAGCCTGTCGTGGTTGATCTGCAAAAAATGCCGCACGGCTTAATTGCTGGAGCAACTGGTTCAGGAAAAAGTGTCTGCATTAATACGATTTTAGTGAGCTTAATGTTTAAAGCATCACCAGATGAAGTGAAAATGCTCTTAATTGACCCTAAAATGGTTGAATTAGCGCCGTATAACCACATTCCGCACCTTGTGAGTCCTGTCATTACCGATGCCAAGACAGCAACAGCTGCTCTGAAATGGGTAGTGGATGAAATGGAAAGACGTTATGAACTATTTGCACACTCTGGCGTGAGAGAAATTAAACGATTCAATGAGCTTGTAAAAGAAAAACAAATGGGTGAAAAACTACCTTATCTCGTCGTGGTGATCGATGAGCTGGCCGATTTAATGATGGTCGCACCAAATGAAGTCGAAGAAAGCATCTGCCGAATTGCACAAAAAGCAAGAGCATGCGGCATTCACTTATTGATTGCGACACAAAGACCTTCTGTTGATGTCATCACAGGTCTCATTAAAGCCAATATCCCAACAAGAATTGCGTTTTCTGTTTCAAGTCAGGTTGATTCAAGAACGATCATTGACATGGCAGGTGCAGAAAAGCTTCTTGGAAAAGGAGACATGCTCTTCTTAGAAAATGGCTCCGGCAAGCCGACAAGGCTGCAAGGGAACTTTGTATCAGATCGTGAGATTGATCAAGTGGTGGCACATGTGAGAAAGCAGCGCAAGCCAGTGTTCCTCTTTGAACAGGAGGAACTAATGCTTCAAGGCTCTGCGATTACAGACGAAGATGAATTGTTTATGGATGCCTGTCGTTTTGCCATCGAGCAGAATAGCGCTAGTACATCAAGTTTGCAGCGAAGATTTAGAATTGGCTACAATCGTGCAGCTAGACTGATTGACATGATGGAGCGTGAGGGCATGATTTCTGGTGCAAAAGGCAGTAAGCCAAGAGAAGTGCTCATGACGCTGAGTGACTTAGAACAGTTGATCTAAACAAACCACTTCATTTTTTTTATAAACATGGTATGATAGCACATAGGTGCAATTTTGTAATTGGACGCTTTTCGCATGTCTGCCAGAACGCTTTTTTATGTAAAATAAGCGGAAACAGGTGTTAGAAATGGGAAAGTTGTCGGATACTAATCATAGTTAATATTGATTAGAATAGGAAGATCGGAAAAAAATCTTTATTTGGAGCTGCGATCTGTGATCAGCTAGAGGCAAAAATCACAAGTTGCAAATTGAAATGAGCGTCATATACTGTAAGTCAGATAGACGTTTGTTGGAGGTACAATTATGACTGTTTATCATTTTGTTGGAATAAAAGGGACAGGTATGAGTCCACTGGCCCAAATTCTTCATGATACTGGGTATACTGTCCAAGGATCGGATATCGAAAAACATATCTTTACACAAAAAGCATTAGAAGAACGAAATATTAAAATTCTACCATTTGACCCAGATAATATTCAGCCAGGGATGACGGTCATCGCAGGAAATGCATTCCCTGATACACACCCTGAGATTGAACGTGCCCTTTCTGAAGGGATTCCTGTCATTCGTTACCATAAATTCCTTGGAGAATACATGGATTCATTCACAAACGTTGCGATTACTGGTGCTCATGGCAAAACATCGACAACAGGACTGCTTGCTCACGTCATGCAGGCAGCAAAACCTACTTCGTACTTAATCGGTGATGGATCTGGAATGGGGAAAGAAAACAGCGAGTATTTTGTCTTTGAAGCATGCGAATACCGCAGACACTTCCTCAGCTATCATCCAGATTATGCGATCATGACCAATATTGATTTTGATCACCCTGATTATTTCTCAGATATTGATGACGTATTTGATGCGTTTCAAAACATGGCGCTTCAAGTGAAAAAAGCGATTATTGCTTGCGGTGATGATGAGCACTTGCCAAAAATTCAAGCGAAGGTACCTGTTGTGTACTACGGTTTCAACGAAGAAAATGATTTCCAAGCTCGCAATGTTGTGAAAAATACGGAAGGCACTACATTTGATGTATTTGTACGCAATACGTTTTATGATACCTTCTACATTCCTGCCTATGGAAATCATAATGTCCTCAACTCGTTAGCTGTTATCGCATTATGTCACTATGAATCCATTGATGTAGAGCTTATCAAAGGCGCATTAAAGACATTTGGCGGTGTGAAACGACGCTTTAATGAAAAAGTGGTCGGTGAGCAGGTCTTAATTGATGATTATGCACATCATCCAACTGAAATTGAAGTCACAATTGAAGCAGCTCGCCAAAAATATCCGGACCGTGATATTGTGGCTGTCTTCCAGCCGCATACCTTCACACGTACACAGCAATTCTTAAGTGAATTTGCTGATAGTCTAAAGAAAGCCGACTATGTCTACCTTTGTGATATTTTCGGTTCAGCCCGCGAAAACATTGGGAAGCTGAGCATTGAAGATTTAAGAGAAAAAATCCCGCAGGCCCAATTGATTGAGGAAGAAGATACATCTGTGCTGAAAGCGCACGAAGATGCGATTCTGATCTTTATGGGAGCAGGAGACATTCAAAAATATTTGCGCGCTTATGAAAAAGTCGCTGTATAAATGCTTAAAAAAGTGCCGTTTCACGCGGCACTTTTTTTATTTTGAATAAAATGTGACAAAAGAGCTAAATGTGTCAACATGTGCCGCTTTTTTTCGTTCGCTGTGGACAGGAATTAGCGAATAAGTGTAGAATTATTATTCAATCGGTCATTCTAGGCGATGTTTGAATGATACAACGAGAGGGTAATGAATTGAATATGCCCGCAGCAAAGGAGGTATCAGATGATTATTATTCTATATCTAAGCGTTGCACTGATCGCAATTGCTTTCCTCATTCTTGTCATCTATTTGTCCAAAACATTAAAATCCTTACAGCTGACATTAAAGAATGTTGCATCAACTTTAGAAGGTCTTGAAGGTCAGATGCAAGGCATCACCACAGAGACAGCACAGTTGCTACATAAGACAAACAAGCTTGCTGAAGATATTCAAGACAAATCGGCAAAACTTAACACAGTTGTGGATGCGGTGCAGGGAATTGGTGGCTCGATCAACCAATTTAATACAAGCATAAAGCAGGCAGCTGGTGCGGTTTCTTCATCCGTTGAAAGAAATCAAGAAAAAGTGACGGATGTGGTAAGCTGGAGTAACGCAGCACTTGAAATTTATAAGAAATGGAAACAACGTAAACACCAAAAATAAACCATATTCGCATAGGAGGAATAATCATGAGCAAAGACGGAATCAATAGCAAAGACTTTTTGATCGGAACACTTATTGGTGGAATTGTTGGTGCAACAACAGCATTATTTTTAGCACCGAAGTCAGGGAAAGAGCTTCGCGATGATTTGAACACCCAAGCGAATGTTTTAAAAGAAAAAACAGATCGACTCGCAACAGATGCAAAAGAAAGAGGCACTGAATATGTGACGATTGCGAAAGATAAAACGTCTGAATTGTCTCAGCTTGTAGCAGAGCAGTCAAATCAGATTTTAGACAAAGTGAAAGACATAAAAGACCGTGCAGCTGGTAAAGCTAATCATGTGAAAAGTGAAGCAGAAGATGCGGCAGCTGATTTAGCAAGCGAAGCATCAGATGTAGCTGATGAAGCAAAAGTACGAGCACAAGAAGCAAAATCAGAAATTGAAGACGGCATCAAAGATATCAAAGAAAAAGTAGAACAATCTACTAAAGGCTAACCCTCACAGCTCGAAGTGAAGAAGGAGAACATCATGTCAAAACAACTCATTGAAACAGAAGAACAGTTTGATCAACTAACGAATCAAGATGGGACGTTTGTCTTTTTTAAACACAGTTTGACATGTCCGATCAGCCAAGCGGCTTTTCATGAGTTTGAAGCATTTGCGTCTGCACACGAAGACGTGCCAACGTATTTCTTGCAAATTCAAAATACGAGAGAGCTTTCATCCTACGTGGCTGAAAAATCGGGTGTAAAGCACGAAAGTCCTCAAGCACTCGTCTTTAGTGGTGGAAAAGTGAAGTGGCATGCATCCCACTCAAGCATTACAAAAGAAGCGCTTGAACATAATCTGTAAAAGAAAGAAACGTCAGCAGCGGCTGACGTTTTTTTTATAAAAAAAGGTTTACTTGAACGAAAAGTATGCTATAATCTTACATACAATACTTTACCGCTTAAAAGCGTTTGGGTAATAAAGAAAATTTTCGTGACAATTCCGAAATCTTTGTTTATAATAAACCCTATCATGCAAGAATGAAAAAATAAAAAGCGAGAACAGGCAGAGGAAAGGATGACAAAAATGAGCAACAATGAACTAGAAAAATTGAGGCAGCAAGCAGATGAACTAAATCTTCAAATCTTAAAACTGATCAATGAAAGAGGAAACATTGTAAAAGAAATTGGAAAAGCGAAAGAAGCGCAAGGTGTCAACCGTTATGATCCTGTCAGAGAGCGCACAATGCTGAACCAAATTCTTGAAGAAAATGATGGACCATTTGAAAACTCAACCATTCAGCATATTTTCAAAGAGATTTTCAAAGCAGGTCTAGAGCTTCAAGAAGATGACCATAGCAAAGCACTTCTTGTTTCTCGTAAGAAAAAACCAGAAAACACAATCGTGAACATCAATGGGGAAGCGATCGGTGATGGAAAGCAGCGCTTCATCGTTGGACCATGTGCTGTTGAAAGCTACGAGCAAGTTGCAGAAGTAGCTGCAGCAGCGAAACAACAAGGGTTAAAACTACTACGCGGAGGCGCATTTAAACCTCGTACAAGTCCATACGATTTCCAAGGACTTGGTGTAGATGGTCTTAAGATTCTAAAGCGTGTAGCGGATGAATACGGTCTTGCTGTCATTAGTGAAATTGTTAATCCTGCTCATATTGAAGAAGCGATTGAGCATATTGATGTCATCCAAATTGGGGCACGTAACATGCAAAACTTCGAACTGTTAAAAGAAGCCGGTTCCGTGAAGAAACCAGTTCTTTTAAAACGCGGTCTTGCAGCGACTATTTCAGAATTCATCAATGCAGCTGAATACATCATCGCCCAAGGAAATGATCAAATTATCCTTTGCGAGCGTGGTATCCGCACATACGAAACAGCAACAAGAAATACGCTAGATATCTCAGCAGTGCCAATCTTGAAACAAGAGACACATTTACCAGTCTTCGTTGATGTGACGCATTCAACTGGACGTAGAGATCTTCTCCTTCCAACAGCAAAAGCAGCTCTTGCGATTGGAGCAGACGGTGTTATGGCAGAAGTACATCCAGATCCATCTGTTGCTCTATCTGATTCAGCGCAGCAAATGGACATTCCACAATTCGAAAAATGGTTAGATGCGTTAAGACCACTTGTCAACATTCACGCATAATCATAGATAAAAATAGCCGCCGGAAACTGCCCGGCGGTTTTTTTATGGAATAAATACGATGAAGTTTGGGAATGAAAGGAAGAAAGCACATTGCAAGTTCAAAAAGAGCTTGTTCACAATGTTTTCATTTTTAAAAATCGATAGAATCTGTTAAGATCATTGTCATAGCTGGCGTTCTCGATGGTTTTTTATGAAATATGATTCAAATTACAGGTAACAAGCTGTTTAAAGTTTGTTTAATTTAGTTATAAAAAGAAAGGGAACGTTTTCATATGACAAAAAAACGTGTATAATTTCATAAAAGAATGTCATTTTGATGTAGATTGAAAAATTATGTGTCTCTTTTCATCGTTTTAATGACAAATAGGATATTATTTTCCTCGTATCTGACATGTCTCTATCCAATTGGTGAATGCTATAGATATGAAGTGTATTTGAAGGAGTGATTTATGTGAATAATGTTACAATATATGATGTAGCAAGAGAAGCAAATGTAAGTATGGCAACGGTATCACGCGTAGTAAATGGTAATCCAAACGTAAAACCAACAACAAGAAAAAAGGTGCTTGAAGCGATTGATCGCCTTGGCTATCGTCCGAATGCAGTGGCACGAGGCCTAGCAAGTAAAAAAACAACGACAGTTGGGGTCATCATCCCTGATATTTCTAGTATCTTCTATTCGGAATTAGCACGCGGTATTGAAGATATCGCCACGATGTATAAATACAACATCATTTTGAGCAACTCAGATCAAAATACTGATAAAGAGCTTCATTTGTTAAATACGATGCTCGGTAAACAAGTAGACGGAATTGTCTTTATGGGCGGAAACATCACAGACGTGCATGTGGAAGAATTTAAGCGCTCTCCTGTTCCGATTGTGCTTGCAGCATCTGTGGAAGAGCAAGCTCAAACACCATCTGTCAACATCAATTATGAGCAGGCCATTTATGATTCAGTTCAGCTGTTAGTTGAAAAAGGACATAAACGAATTGCGTTTGTTTCTGGTCCAATGTCAGAACCAATTAATTCCGTGAGAAAACTTGCAGGTTATAAGCGTGCGCTTGAAGAAGCGGGCATCGCGTTTGACGATGCACTCGTCGCTGAAGGCGATTACTCTTATGATTCTGGAATTGAAGCACTTGCTCATCTGCTTGAGCAGTCTGACAAGCCGACAGCTGTTATCGCAGCTACAGATGAAATGGCGCTAGGTGTCATTCATGGAGCACAAGACAGAGGGGTATCCATTCCTGAAGATTTAGAAGTGATTGGCTTCGATAACACAAGACTTTCTCTCATGGTGCGTCCTCAGCTGACAACAGTTGTTCAGCCGACATATGATATTGGTGCTGTTGCCATGAGACTGCTCACAAAGCTGATGAACAAAGAACAAGTGGACGATCAAATTGTTGAGCTTCCGCACAGAATTGAAGAAAGACAATCAACAAAATAAAACAAAAAAAGCAGGCTTACCTTATGACGGAAAGCCTGCTTTTCTTATGCCTTTTTCTTTTCTCTTCTAACAGGCATGAGTGCTTTTTCTACTGTTTGAGCATTCTTTTCTGTGATTTCTGCTTTTCTTGGGATCGGTGGATATAAATCGTCAGGGTCTCTCCACGTAGGTGGAAGGGTAACAGGCGATTGCTTATTCCAGGCTTGAATCCAATCCCGAGGGAGTTCATCTGGCGGTGTAATGCCTTTCATCTCAAGCCAAATACGGCTCCACGCTCTTGGAACGACGCGCCAAATATCATATCCCCCTCCGCCAACAGCGATCCATTTGCCGTCACAATATTGATGCGCAAGTTCATGGGCAAGTCTAGGAATTTCCTCATATATTTTCATAGTGGCAGATAAATGAGTTAACGGATCATAGTAGTGTGCATCAGCTCCGTTTTGCGTCAAAATCACATCTGGTTTAAAAAAAGCAGCAATCTCAGTCACTGCTGTTCGGTATGCTTCGAGGAACGATTCATCTTCCGTAAATGCATCTAGCGGAATATTATAGGCGTAGCCATAGCCTTTATCGTGGCCTCTTTCCTGTACTTGTCCCGTTCCAGGGAACAAGTAGCGTCCTGTTTCATGAATGGAGACTGTACATACCTCTGGGTCGTCATAGAAGCTGAACTGGACACCATCGCCGTGATGAGCATCCGTATCAATATATAAAATTCTAGCGCCATACGTCTTTTGAATATATTGAATCGCCACAGAGCTGTCATTATAAATACAAAAGCCAGATGCACGCCCTTTGAACCCGTGGTGAAGCCCGCCGCCAAGATTGAGTGCATGCTGAGAATGACCGAGCATCACTTGATCAACTGCTGTTAACGTTCCGCCAACAAGGAGAGATGCCGCCTCATGCATGCCTGCGAACATCGGTGTATCCTCTGTGCCAAGACCGTAGCGTTCCCCCTCTGCTGTAGACAGCTTTCCTTCACTTGCCCGCTGCACGGCCTGGATATAATCTGCTGTATGGACGAGCTTTAATTCCTCCAGAGTAGCCATACGCGGTGCGACAATTTCATCCTCTGTTAACGCCTTCATTTTTTGAAGAAGATCATAAGTTAAGTAGACACGAAGCTGATTGAAGGGATGATCTTGGTTAAATTGGTACGTTTGAAAAGATGGTGAAAAAACAAAGGTCGCTTCCTTCATTTGATCGTCTGCTCCATAGGCCAGAGCACCTTATAGCCTTTTGCGCGAATCAGCTTCGTCACATGATCTGCATGAATGGTTTGAAGGCGGAATACGAGCACTTTAGAAGCCTCATTGGCATGAGGATACACAAGCACACTCAGCAATTGAATATGCTGCTCCTTTAAAATGGCTGTAATGTCTGCGAGGCCTTCAGTCATCTGCTCCACTTCAACCTCTAAGTGCGATCCAGGCTGATCTGCACCTGTCAGTCTTACAAACGTACGAAGCAGATCTGTTTTTGTGATAATGCCTACAAGTTTGCCACGTCTCACCACCGGAAGACAGCCAATTCCGTGCTCAAAAAAGACACTTGATATCTCCTCAACGAAATCAAGCGGGTGAGCAGTGATCGTCTCTAATACCATGATCTCTTCGACTGGCCGCTGAATAAAGAGCTTTCTTTTCTCTGTCTCAAAAATACTTGGACTGGCATTTTTAATATCCCGATCTGTCACCATCCCAATGACAGATCCTTGATCAGATACGATCGGAATATGCCGGATGTGGTGTGCACTCATTTTTTGAATGGCTTCTTCAATCGTATCGGTTTTTCGCAGCGTGATCACATCACGCTCCATAATTTGTTCAATCATCATTGTTTACCAATCCCCTTTGCCAAAAAAACGAATTGAACGTTAATACATAAAGCGCTGATGGAAGCGAAGACGATCGAAACGCTCGATCGAATCAGGACTCACATGTTTCCCAATTCTGGCCATTAAACAATTGGCTGGATGTGAGCTAATCTCTGGCTCGTCTGTTGCAAACCAGACAAGACCGCCTGCGTTCATCATTTTCTCCATCATTTTGCGGTACTCCCAAACGTTTTTCTTTGTCCCCTTTAAATCCCAATGCCAGTAATATTCAGTTGTAATGATGATGTAATTCTCCATTTGCTCATCCATCATGCTCACATCAAGCAAATGCTTGCCAAGTGAGCATCCTCTAAATGGAGGAGCGACCTCAATTGCGCCAAGCTCAATTAAATTGTCCATTTTGCCCTCTGACCAGCGCTCAAGTGGATCAGGATACAAATACGTGACATAGCCTACGACAAGCTCATTCACTCTTGCAATGATAATACGTCCCTCTGGAAGATCTGCTATTTCAACAAGTGCTTGTTTCTGTTCCTCAGGCGTGCGAAATGCCGTTAGTCCTTCATGAAACGCATAGTTCGCAAGCTCTGATGCAGGTACCGGTCCTTCAATCAGGATGGAACCTGTTTCTCGCTCAATGGTTTTTGAATAATAAGTTTTAGGATGCTCCACGTATCCACCGCCCCTAATTCTAGTGAGTCGTCTCTATTCTATCTTAAATCTTGTAAGAATTAAAACGGTTTCATCAGAAGTTTTTTAAAAATTGAGAAAAAAAGTCATCTATACTATAATGGTCATTGTAAACGTATGCAAAGGGGGACTGTTTGATGAAATTGGAAACGCTACCATCAGTAAAAGGGGATTATCATTTAAATGATTATGAGCAGGCATACAAAGATTTTTCATGGGAGGAAGCTAGAAAAAACTTCTCCTGGTATGAAACAGGAAAAATAAATGCAGCCTATGAAGCGATTGACAGACATGCGGACTCGTTTCGTCAGAACAAGGTGGCGCTTCACTACAAAGATTCAGAGCGGGATGAAAAGTATACGTTCAGGGATATGAAAATCAACACAAACAAAGCGGGAAATCTATTCAAAGAAAAGGCACATGTGGAAAAAGGGGATCGCGTGTTTATCTTTATGCCAAGATCACCTGAGCTCTATTTTCTTTTGCTAGGCGCAGTGAAAATTGGGGCGATCGTTGGCCCGTTATTTGAGGCATTTATGGAAGGTGCCGTCAAAGACCGTTTAGAAAATAGTGAAGCAAAGGTGATCGTGACAACACCCGATCTACTTGAACGAATTCCATTTGCAGAGCTTCCAAAGCTTGAATCTGTCATCATTGTCGGCGGTGAAAATGAAGACGTCAATGGCGTTCGGACAATTCACTATGAAGAGGCCTTTGAGGAGGCAGCTAAGGAGCTTGAAATTGAATGGATGGATGAAAAAGACGGCTTCCTGCTTCATTACACATCAGGATCTACTGGTACGCCAAAGGGTGTGCTTCATGTCCATGGTGCAATGGTGCAGCAAGGCCAGACTGGTAAATGGGTGCTTGACTTGAAAGAAGATGACGTTTACTGGTGTACAGCTGATCCAGGCTGGGTTACAGGCACAGTGTACGGTATTTTTTCACCGTGGTTTAATGGGGCGACGAATGTGATTTTAGGCGGCCGGTTTAATCCTGATACGTGGTATGAAACCATTGAATCACTCGGTGTAACCGTTTGGTACAGTGCCCCGACAGCCTTTAGAATGCTCATGGGGGCAGGGGATGACCTCATTCAAAAATATGACCTCAGCTCGCTCCGTCATGTGCTAAGTGTGGGAGAGCCTCTTAATCCAGAAGTCATCCGCTGGGGAGATGCTGTTTTTGGCAAGCGAATTCACGACACTTGGTGGATGACAGAAACGGGTGCACAGCTGATTTGTAATTATCCATGCATGGACATCAAGCCGGGCTCGATGGGAAAACCAATTCCAGGCGTAGAAGCGGCGATTGTTGATAATGCAGGAAATGAACTTCCGCCATACCGGATGGGCAACCTTGCGATTAAAAAAGGCTGGCCTTCTATGATGCATACGATCTGGAACAATCCTGAAAAATATGAATCTTACTTTATGCCGGGAGATTGGTATGTTTCAGGAGATTCAGCTTATATGGACGAAGACGGATACTTTTGGTTCCAGGGACGTGTCGATGACGTCATCATGACGTCAGGAGAGCGGGTCGGTCCATTTGAGGTAGAAAGTAAACTGGTCGAACATCCAGCCATTGCAGAGGCTGGTGTCATTGGAAAGCCAGATCCGGTCCGCGGTGAGATTATTAAAGCATTTATTGCGCTCAGAAGCGGATATGAGCCGACAGATGAGCTGAAAGAAGAGATTCGTACGTTTGTGAAAAAAGGACTCGCAGCACATGCGGCACCGCGAGAAATTGAATTTAAAGACAAACTGCCAAAAACGAGAAGCGGAAAAATTATGAGACGTGTGCTAAAGGCGTGGGAGCTGAATTTACCTGCTGGCGACCTTTCGACAATGGAAGATTAATTTTTTCATCAGTTGACTTGATATCAAAAGTGTGTTAAAAATGACATTAGTTGAATATGAAAAGGTTTTGACTGAGATTCAGTAGAATGATCTTTCCCTGTTTAAGAGAGCTGACGGCTGGTGCAAGTCAGTACAAAGAGATATTCGAATTACCCTCACGAACCGCTTTTACGAAAAGGAGCATGCCCTGATTAGTGAAAGAACGGATCTGTCCGTTATCAGTGTAAGTGAAAAGACAAGATTTTTTGTCTTTTAAGCAGGGTGGTACCGCGATATATATCGTCCCTTCGTTCATTCGAAGGGGCGTTTTTTATGTTTCATTTTAAACAAAGGAGATTTGGATATGAGTCAATTGATGGAAGAGCTATCGTTTAGAGGATTAATTCAGCAGCAAACAGATGAAGAAGGTTTAACAAAATTATTAGCAGAAGAGAAAATCAAGCTATACTCCGGCTTTGATCCGACAGCTGACAGCTTACACATTGGTCATCTATTGCCAATTTTAACATTACGCAGATTCCAAGAAGCAGGTCATCACCCGATTGCTCTTGTTGGCGGTGCGACTGGACTCATTGGCGATCCTAGTTTCAAAAAAGCAGAACGTTCACTCAACCCAGCAGAAATCGTCGAACAGTGGTCAGATAAAATCAAAGGACAGCTGTCTCAATTTCTTGATTTTGAAGCAGGCGAGAACCCAGCCGTCATCGTGAATAACTACGACTGGATCAGCCAAATGAATGTTATCACGTTCCTTCGTGATATTGGAAAGAACTTCGGTGTAAACTTTATGCTGGCAAAAGATATCGTGAGCTCACGTATCGAAACAGGGATTTCTTACACAGAATTCAGCTACGTCATCCTGCAGTCTTTAGACTTCTTAAACCTTTACAGAAATGAAAATTGTAAGCTGCAAATCGGCGGAAGTGACCAGTGGGGAAATATCACATCTGGACTTGAGCTGATCCGTAAGTCTGAAGCAGAAGGAGCAAAAGCATTCGGTCTGACGATGCCGCTTGTCACAAAAGCAGACGGCACAAAGTTTGGTAAAACAGAAGGCGGCGCTATCTGGTTAGATAAAGAAAAAACGTCTCCATATGAGTTCTACCAATTCTGGATCAACACAGATGACCGTGATGTCGTGAAATACTTAAAATACTTTACGTTCTTATCAAAAGAAGAGATCGCATCGTACGAAGAAAAAGTGCAAACAGCACCTGAAAAGCGTGAAGCGCAGCGCCGTCTAGCAGAGGAAGTGACAACACTTGTACATGGCCGTGAGTCACTAGAACAGGCAGTCAACATCTCAAATGCACTATTTAAAGGCGAGATCAAATCTCTTACAGCTGAAGAAGTGAAAGTAGGCTTTAAGGATGTTCCATCAATGGAGAAAAGCAGTACAGAAGAATTAACACTAGTTGATATTCTTGTGGAATCAAAGCTGTCTCCATCAAAGCGTCAAGCACGTGAAGATATCACAAATGGTGCTGTCTCCATCAACGGAGAGAGACAAACAGATAAAGACTATGTGCTCTCAGCTGACGACCGAATTGAAAACCAATTTACCGTTTTAAGAAGAGGGAAAAAGAAATACTTCCTTGTGACGTATAAATAAATCTTTATGAAACAGTAAACATCATGGAAAAGCACCTCAAATGTTCGTGTACATTGAGGTGCTTTTCTTTTTTTTGTAGAAGTAGCTCATTCGTCTGCTTCTTGTTCAAGGAGTGAATCTTTGTTTGTATAAGCATGTTCTACCTTACAAATTCGGGTAGTATAGGATTCATACCAATCCTTTTTCCCCTTTTTTTGAACACGCTGATGTGCTGTATGTGCTTTCCATTCTTTGATGGCTGCTAATGAATCCCAGTAAGATACAGTGATCCCAACACCACGTTCATCTCGTACACTTTCTATTCCAAGAAACCCATCTAGACCTTTCGCTAATTCTTCCATTTTTTGAGCAGCCGCAGCGTATTCTTTCTGCTCAACATTTGTTCGTTTTGATGTGAAAATCACGGCATAGTAGGGTGGAGCAGGGGTTTGCGTAAATAGCATCTAGTAGAACCTCCTTTTTCTATTGATATTATATATGAAAGAAAGAAGGTCTCGTAGTCTTTTTGTTTGAATTTAAAAAAGTCCAAGGTGCTTTTTGATTATTTATATTTCTGTAAAATCATCTCATAAACATTACCTTGTTCACTTTTCTGACATATTTTTCTTTTATAAAATAGAGTCGTATAAGATGAATAAGGGGGAATGAAAGTGATTTTTGTTAAGAAAAGGAGTTTGCAAATTCTCGTTGCACTTGCATTGGTGATTGGTTCAATGGCTTTTATCCAGCCGAAAGAGGTGAAGGCGGCTGAGCATAATCCGGTTGTGATGGTACATGGTATTGGTGGTGCCTCTTATAACTTTTATTCTATTAAAAGTTACTTGGTTGGACAAGGCTGGGATCGAAATCAATTATATGCTATCGATTTCATAGACAAAACAGGAAATAACCGCAACAATGGTCCGCGTCTATCCAGATTCGTCCAAGATGTGTTAGACAAAACGGGTGCCAAAAAAGTAGATATTGTGGCTCATAGTATGGGCGGGGCGAACACATTATACTATATTAAGAATCTTGATGGCGGAGATAAAATTGAAAACGTTGTCACGATTGGTGGAGCAAATGGACTCGTTTCAAACAGAGCATTACCTGGCACAGATCCAAATCAAAAAATTCTTTACACATCTGTCTATAGTTCAGCCGATCTCATCGTCGTCAACAGCCTCTCTCGTTTAATTGGCGCAAAAAACGTCCTGATTCACGGCGTTGGACATATCGGTCTATTAACCTCAAGCCAAGTCAAAGGCTATATTAAAGAAGGACTGAACGGCGGAGGACAGAATACGAATTAAAAAACGAAAAAAGACAGCGGTATATGCTGTCTTTTTTAATGTCAATTGGCATATGGCAGCTGTTAGATGAAAGAGATCTTGAAAAGGGAAGTATAACGATGACACAAAACAGATAAAGCATCGTATATAACCGAATAAAAACATGTACAAAACGTTCGCCATTCCGTACACTACATGTAGTGAATAAGAATCTTCGGAGGTGGGCGTTTGTGAAAACGAATCAAAAGGCTTTCGTCATTGTAGATGTACAAAAAGCGTTTGAGCATGAAAAATGGGGAGAACGCAATAACCTAGAGGCAGAGGGAAATATCAGCAGGCTATTGACGTTTTGGCGAGAGAAAGGCTGGAAAGTGATTCATATTCAGCATACATCCGACAATCCGGAATCTGTCTTTCATCCAGCAAATGAAGGGCACCTTTTTAAAGATATTGCTAAACCGCTAGAGGAAGAAACGGTGATACAAAAGAAAGTCAACAGCAGCTTTATAGGTACAAGCCTAGAAGAACAACTAAGATCAAACCAGATTGACACGGTCGTCATCGCAGGATTAACAACTCCTCATTGCGTATCAACAACGACAAGAATGAGCGGAAATCTTGGTTTTGATACGTACCTGATCTCAGATGCAACAGCTGCCTTTGGATTAACAGATCAAAATGGTACATATTTTGACCCAGAAACGATCCACCGGCTCTCACTTGCAACCTTGCATGATGAATTTGCGACTGTCATGACAACAGAGCAGCTCATCGCAAAATGGACAAGTCAAGAATGAACGATTGGAAGCTCCTAGAAAGAAATCTAGGAGCTTTTTTCATGCTAATGATATGTGTCCAGCGATTGTTTTCGTTGTTTCTTACGTGAGTAAAAGAGATCAATCTCAATAAATAAAAAACTGACAAAGAATGATAAAATTAATACGCCGGAATCCCCTATCGATACATTCATTAAATTTAAGTAAAGGACATACTTGATAGAGAGATGTAAAACGATCCAAGAACTCACCCATTCCAAAGTATAAGTGAGCCATACAGGAAGTTTAAGGAGATAAGCCAGTCCTTTTCCTATGAATAGAAGGACAGGTGACCAAAAAACGACGATAACACTCACGAACAAAGAGAAAGAGATTAAAGAAAAAAATGAATCATACGTGATGGTTTCTCCAAAAAGAAAATTCACGCCTAAAACGGTGATGTATAGCAATACACTAGGAATCGCGATCACAAAGCAGATAGAAAAAAAGAGCAGGAAGATAAACAGACTTGCAGCAAATCTATTTGGCGGTTCATTGATAATCTGTTTTTTTCTTAAAAGAGAATAGGCAATCACTGATAAGATTAAAAGTAAGAATAGAATGATTGTGATACTAAACATGGATCTCCTCCATCTAAGTACTATAGAAAACCATACGACTGATACGTCATCTATCATTATTGTACCAATAGAAAAAAGGCAATTCAATGAATTGTTTCCTATATTTGTATATATGATTGAAGTAAGAATGGAGCAGGCAGCCGGGGAAAATAAGTGTTGAAAATGGAAGATGACTTCAAATGATTTCATGTATAATTGAGAACATACAAAAAACCCTAGAAAACCTTGAAAAATCAAGGGATCTAGGGTTTGTTTGCTCTCTCTTAGAGAAGTAATGAAATTAACGAGAGTAGAACTCAACGATTAGTTGTTCGCTGATTTCAGGCGCTAATTCAGAACGCTCTGGAAGACGAGTGAAAGTTCCTTCAAGCTTTTCAGCATCGAAAGAAAGGTATTCAGGAACGAAGTTGTTTACTTCAACTGATTCTTTCACTACTGCAAGGTTTTGAGATTTCTCACGAAGAGCAATCGTTTGACCTGGTTTCACAGAGAAAGATGGGATGTCTACACGGCTTCCATCAACAAGGATGTGACCATGGTTTACTAGCTGACGAGCTTGGCGGCGAGTACGAGCAAGGCCAAGACGGTATACTAGGTTGTCAAGGCGAGTTTCAAGAAGGATCATGAAGTTTTCACCTTGTTTACCAGGAAGTTTAGCAGCTCTGTCATATAGTGTACGGAATTGACGTTCGTTGACACCGTACATGTGACGAAGCTTTTGCTTCTCTTGTAATTGTAAACCGTATTCAGATAGTTTTTTGCGTTGTCCTGGACCATGTGGGCCTGGAGCGTAAGGGCGTTTTTCAAGTTCCTTACCTGTTCCGCTTAATGAAATGCCTAAACGGCGGGAAATCTTCCAACTTGGACCTGTATAGCGAGCCATAATGTGACTCCTCCTTATTGTTTTTATTTGTGAAAAATAAAAACCGTCTGTTCTTCCTCTTCTTCGTCATTATGTTTTCATGCATCCTCGCTCCAGCAGCAGGGAGTTACAAGATGCACCTTCATATAGAAGGAACAAAATGATACAAAAAAGCCGAACAAAAAGGCTGCCATATTTCACACAAACTCTATTATATGACGCTGGGTATGAGAAGTCAACCTATTTAGAGGCAAAGGTGACGTTCCCCATTATATAAAGAAACATAAAAAAGCAGACAATGTGCCTGCTTTTTCTGCAAGATTACGCATCCGTAGAGACAGATAACGCCTGTTGGAGAATGTCTGTAAATTGAATAAGGTAGGTCTCATCTACTTCACTGAAGCGGTCTTTCACAGGACTGTCAATATCGAGCACCCCAATGATCTGTCCATTGACTTTTAGCGGAATGACTATTTCAGATTGCGATGCGGCATCACACGCAATATGTCCAGGGAATGCATGGACATCAGCGATACGCTGCACTTCACCTGTCGCAAACGCTGTACCGCAAACGCCTTTTCCAGAAGGGATGCGCACACATGCAGGCAGTCCGTTAAATGGTCCAAGCACAAGCTCGCCGCCCTTTGCTAAATAAAACCCTGCCCAATTAACTTCAGGAAGTGAGTGATAGAGTAATGCAGCTGCATTTGCCAAGTTGGCAATCAGATCAGGTTCACCATCTGTAATGGCTTCTACCTGTTTGACAAGCAATTGATAGTCTTTTGAAGGATCGCCAGACTGTTTTTCGACATGAAACATGAAAATCTCCTACTTTCTATCTTAAAAATACATAACTTGCGTTTCGCATGTGGGATTTGTCGAGCAATTGTAAAAGGAACTTCTGCCTTCATCTTGAAGTATGTACACATGAAGAGGGGTGAGCGGATGAAAACATCAACAACCGTGCAAACAAAAGACCGTATTATGGATGCTGCCATCAGACTTTTTAACCAAAAAGGATTTTCTGGAACCTCTGTCCGTGAGATTGCGAAGGAAGCAAATGTCAACGTTGCCCACATTTCTTATTACTTTCAAGGAAAAGGAGGGCTGCTTGAGCAGCTCGTATCCGATTTTTATGAAGGTTACATTCATATGATTGAATCACATCTCCATCACATGGAAACCCGTCACGCAAAAGAATGCTTGCTACATGTGGTTTTTGATATTTTATCTTATCAGCACAAGCACCGTCAATTAACCCGTTTCGTTTATCGGGAGGTGACGATTGATTCGACACTCATCAGAGAAATCATGTCGACATATTTAACAAAAGAAAAGTATTTGTTTCAGCTCATCATTGAAAAAGGAAAAAGCACCCATGTTATTTGTGAGCAGCTTTCACTCGCATCCTTTATGATTCAGCTGAAATCACTTCTCATGATGCCATATTTACAGCCGCAATATTTAACAGAGGTGCTTTATTTGAACCCAAGTGAGCCGTATTTCTATCAAATGTACTTTAAGGAGCTGAGCCGCTCGCTTCATCATCTGTTAGAACCAAAAGAGCCCGCATTAGATTCTCATCTGAACCTCATGATGTCCTCGAATTGATCATACGCATATCCGAGATCTTCCGCTTGATGGGCATCAGAGCCGAATATGAGCGGAATTTTTTTCTTTTTGGCAAGGTCAATCATCCATGGATCTAAATAGATACTTCTGGCATATGTTTTACGAAGACCTGATGTATTAAAATCTAAGGACATGCCTTTTTTTGCCGTTTCTTCAAGGCAAAGGGTGACCTTTTGACAAAGTTCAGGTGACATTTCATATGGAAAAAGCTGTTTGAATTTCTGGACAAGGGTGATATGACCGATTCTCTTTGGCTTATATTGGCCTAAAGATGATAGAATAGAAGAATGAATTTGGTCATAGTAGCTTTGGTAGACCTGTTTGATGCTGCCATAGATGCTTATTAGCTGCTGGAAGGCATGCTCGTCAAAATCAAGGCAAATATAATCATCGCCAGCAGGAAGAAAGTGTACAGATAAAATGGCGTCGTCTAGCTCTGGACCGTAGCAGTCTAAAAAGGTTCTAGTTTCCTCTTCATACTCTTTGATAAAGTCAACCTCAAGCCCAGTTTTTACTATTAATTGTCCTTTGTATTCTTGTTTCAGCTGAGCCAGTTTCGTGATGTACGCTTCAAGGTCTTGGAGCTTCATGGCACTATCCTGCTCAGGTGTTGGATCTTGAAACGATGGAGGCAGCGGGGCATGCTCGGTAAAGGTTATGGAATCAAATCCCTTTTTGATGGCTTTTTCAATATAAGAATGAAAAGAATCAAGCGAACCGTGCGGGCAAAACGGTGTATGTAGATGTGCATCTTGTTTCAGCATGTCGTCACCTCTTGTCGATATTTTGAAAAACGTGATGTTTATCAGCGAAAATAATGAAAAATCATGACCAAAAATGCTGGTTACATGGTATCATAATAACAATGAAAACGACAGCTTCCGCATACATAAAAGCAGGTCACATTGATACGTGTGATCAAATGATAGAAAGCGCACAAATACTTTCTTGAAAAAACATACATAAAACCGTGAATGGATGGTATTGGAAAACATACGATCCTGCTTATAAAAACAAATGCAAAGCGGACACGAAAGGGTTCTCAGGTCTACTCGGGACACTTTTACCCTGACATCACTTAGATCACAACAAGGGGGCTCATTATGGAGTTTATCATCGGTTTAATTGTCATTTTGCTTGCTTTGTTTTCAGTCGGTTATTTCCTGCGAAAAAATATATATAAAGAGATTGACCGATTGGAAGCATGGAAAATTGAAATTTTAAACAGATCAATTGTAGAAGAAATTTCAAAAATCAAACATTTAAAAATGACCGGAGAAACAGAGCAATTTTTTGAAAGATGGCGTGCAGAGTGGGACGATATCGTCACAGCCCATCTTCCAAAGGTTGAGGAGCTATTATATGATGCAGAAGAGTATTCTGATAAATATCGATTCTCCAAAGCCAAGCAGGTTCTTACGCACATTGAGGACTTGCTGAGTGCTGCTGATTCGAACATTGAAGACATCTTAAAAGAGATTGCAGACCTTGTCACAAGCGAGGAGCAAAATCGCAAGGACATTGAAAAGGTCAAAGAACAATATCAAACAGTTCGAAAAAATCTGCTTGCGTACAGCCATTTATACGGCACCCTTTATGACAAAATGGAGCAGGACTTAGATGAGGCCTGGGAAGGGATCAAGCAGTATGAGGAAGAGACAGAAAACGGAAACTACATGAAAGCAAGAAAGATTTTGCTTGAGCAAGACCGCAGACTCGATCAGCTTCAGCTGTATATCAATGATGTACCGAAGCTCATTGCAGACTGCAAACAAACCGTACCAGGCCAGCTGACGAAGCTGAAAGACGGTTATAAAGAAATGACAGACAAAGGCTACAAGCTCGAGCACATCCAGATCACTAAAGAGCTTGAGAACTTAAACAAACAGCTGACCCGTGCGGAAAAACTACTGATTGATGAACTCAATCTGGATGAAGCATCAAGCATTCTCCAAATGATTGATGATGCAATTCAGACGCTGTATGATCAGCTTGAAGCGGAAGTAGAAGCAGGGCAGGAAATCAAAAGCAAAATGCCTGAGCTGACGGAAGCATTTGAAAAACTCGAGCAGGATCACACGCAAACAAAGGCAGAAACAGCTCTTGTAAAAGAAAGCTACAAACTGACAGCCGGAGAGCTTGATCAACAGAAGGCGTTCGAAAAACGCTTAGAAGAAATTGAAAAGCTCATGAAACAAATTCGAGAGAAGCTTGATCGTGATCATGTCGCATATTCATTATTAATGGATGAAATCAATCAGCTCGAAACCTTTATCGATGATGCAAAAGCATTGCATGATACGTTTAAAGATCACCTTCAATCATTAAGAAAAGAAGAGCTGCAAGCGAGAGAAACACTGGCTGAGCTCAAAACGATGCTGACAGATACAGTGCGTCAGCTGCAAAAAAGCAATATTCCAGGTGTACCTGCTGACATGAAAGAGCAGGCTGAAAAAGCGCAGGAGATGATTCAGCAAGTGCACGAGCAGCTTGAGAACCTGCCGCTCAACATGCCAGCCGTGAATGAGCAATTAAAAGAAGCCTCTGACACAGTGAGACATGTTGTGGATGAGACGGAAGAAATGCTCACTAAAGTGGATCAAATTGAACGAATCATTCAATACGGTAATCGTTTTAGAAGCCAAAATCATATTCTTTCTGAACAATTAAAAGAGGCAGAGCGAAGATTTTATGCATACGATTATAACGGTTCATTTGATGTAGCAGCAGCAGCTGTTGAAAAAGCATCACCTGGAGCCGTTCAGAAGCTATTAGCTCAGCAGGAAAAAGAATATCAGCATCAATAAAAAAAGCTGAAGTCCATTGATAGGACTTCAGCTTTTTTGTATTATGACGCCTGTTTTTGGCGTTCTTCTGAAGTAGAAGAAGTGAAAAGTGAGATCAGGAATCCAATGGCGACTCCAAGTAACGCAGGGACAAGCCAGCCAATGCCAAGGTCATAAAAAGGCAATACTGTTTGGAAGAGGTCTTTTACTGGACCGATTGGAAGCTTTGCTGCTGCTAATCCGTCAAATAAGCTGACGCACCCTGTTAAAATTAACGAGAGGACATATACTGGTCTTCTATGTCCAAGCCATTTATCAGCAAGTGATAGAACGATGATCACAATTGCCAGAGGATAAATCGCTGTTAAGACTGGAACAGAGAAAGCAACGATATGAGCAAGTCCAAAGTTAGAAATGATGAAACTAAATAATGTAACAAGTGTCACGACCATTTTATAAGAAAGTTTAGGAATTAACTTTGAGAAATACTCTCCGCATGATGTAACAAGACCGATACTTGTTGTTAAACAAGCGACTGTAATGGCAGCTCCTAACACAATATTTCCTAGACTTCCGAAAAGGAACTGAGAAGACTGAGCTAAGATTTTGCTTCCATCTCCAACGAATCCAATGGCATGTGTACTAGAAGCACCTAGATACGCAAGTGATAGGTAAACGAAGGTTAATCCAGCAGCTGCAATCAAACCTGCTTTGATACAAGCAGAAGCCAGGGCCTTTTTACTTGTCACACCGCGTCCTTTAATCGCGTTGATGACAACAATTCCAAATACAATAGAAGCAAGAGCATCCATCGTTTTATAGCCCTCTAAAAATCCTTTGAAAAACGATCCGTTGCTATAAGATACATCTGGTGTACCAATCACGCCCATTGGCGTCAAAATGGCTTTGACAATGATAATAAAAATGATCGTAAATTTAATCGGTGTTAATATTTTCCCTACACGATCAACGATTTTCGTTGGATTTAAAGCAAGGTAATACGTAATACCGAAAAAGATGAGTGTAAATAAAAGAAGGGACAGCCAAGCTGGTACACTTGATAAAAATGGTAATGCCCCAATCTCATACGAAACTGTTCCTGTACGCGGAATAGCGAAAAGCGGCCCAATGGATAAATATAAAATGACGGTGAATGCTGTTCCAAACACTGGATGAGCCTTATCCGCAAGTCCTTTTGCATCACGTCCTGTTAAAGCGATCGCAATAATACCTAGTAGAGGTAAACCGACACCTGTTAATAAAAATCCGCCCATTGCTCTCCATACATTTGTTCCAGCATATTGCCCAAGCTCTGGTGGATAAATCATATTTCCGGCGCCGAAGAATAAAGCAAATAACATAAAACCTATAATAACCGTATCTTTCGTCGACAATGTTGCCTTCATTGAATATAAAGCCTCCAATATTATGTTGAAATATTCTGTTAATTAGTTGTTAAAACCGTTCTTCATTAACATTCACTAATTATAAAGGATGTACGCCTGATGTCAACATGTGTTTTCATACAAAAGTCATGAATTTTTCTATTTTAGTATATGAAGAACATAAAAAAACATCCCCTTCTCCTATGGAAAGGGATGTTTTTTGTTTTGATGCTTGATTAAGCAAGCTGTTTAGGTGGACTCGTGAATAAAGAAATAAGAAGTCCAATAATAGCTCCAAGAACGGCAGGGATTGCCCAGCCGATCCCAAGTTTATATAAAGGAACAACAGCTTCTAAAAATTCAGGTAATCCGCCAAGAGGGATTTTCGCTGCCACGAGCCCATCAATCACAGCAAAGACACCTGTGAAAAGGAGTGAAGCGATATAAATGATTCGTCTTCCATTGATCCATCGATCAATAAAAGATAAGAGAATGATCACGATGGCTAACGGATAAATCGCAACAAGCACTGGAACAGAGAGCGAAATAATTTGTGCCAGTCCCAGGTTTGCTACAAATGTACTGAATAAAGATACAACTAAAACAACTGTACGATAAGAAAAGCGTGGAAATAGCGTAGAAAAATATTCCCCGCAGGATGAAACAAGTCCAATACTTGTGGTCAAACAAGCAAATAAAATCGCAGCCCCTAACACAATATTTCCAGCAGAACCAAATAAAAAGTTTGCCGCAAGCGAAAGGAGTTTTCCCCCATCATTTGCTCCGACCATACCTGTAGCCTCAGGACTTGATGCTCCGACATAAGCGAGTGATATGTACACAAGAGCTAGTCCAGCAGCTGCGACAAGCCCCGCTTTAATACAGGCTGCTGCAATCGATTTACGTTCTGTAATACCACGCTCTTTCACAGCCGTGACAACGACAATTCCGAAAACGATTGAAGCAAGAGCATCCATCGTTTTGTAGCCTTCTAAAAAGCCGGTAAACAGCGGGCTTCCTTCATAGGTTGGATGTGGACTGCCAATTCCACCCATTGGTGTTGCGATTGCTTTGATCACAATTAAAGCAATGACAGCGAGTAAAATTGGTGTTAAAATTTTACCGATTCGGTCAACAAGCTTCGATGGATTTAAAGCAAGAGCATAGGTAATGCCGAAAAAAGCAATTGAAAACAAGAATAATGGAATCCATGATTCAGACTGCGCTTCAGACAGAAACGGCGCCAGCCCAATCTCATAAGAAACAGTCCCAGTACGAGGGATTGCAAAGAAAGGTCCAATGGATAAATATAAAATGACGGTGAAAATGGTACCGAATGTAGGATGAGCTTTATCAGCAAGCCCTTTTGCACCTGTTCCTGTCAAGGCAACGGCAATGATGCCTAGCAGCGGAAGTCCCACGCCTGTCAGTAAAAATCCACCGATCGCAAGCCATACGTTTTCACCTGCGTACTGTCCAAGTACAGGAGGGAATATCATATTGCCTGCGCCAAAAAAGAGTGCAAACAACATTAAGCCGATGGCTAATGTGTCTGTTTGACTTAACTTATTTTTCATAAGGTTATCCCCCTATTATTTTATTTTTCCGCCATGTTTAAATATTCTGTTAATTTAGGAAAAAATATGACAATGGCACTATGCATGATATAGTGAATTGATGAGGTTGTCAATATACCGCTTTATATTGAAATAAAAGGAATTCAGATCATATTAGTTAAACGCAAGAGGATAAGGAGTTTCGCAATGATGTATCTTGATAATAGTGCAACCACAAAACCGTACCCTGAGGTTTTACAAGTATATCAGCAAGTGAGTGAGCGTTATTTTGGAAATCCATCTTCGCTTCATCAGCTCGGAATAGATGCAAGCCGGCTGTTAAATGAAACGAGAAAACAAATGCTTCACTACACGGGCTTAAAACAATATGAGATTATTTTTACTTCTGGTGCTACAGAAGCGAATAACATTGCCATTAAAGGAGCAGCACTTGCCAAAATGAATCGGGGCAAGCACATTGTGACGACAGCAATTGAGCATCCTTCTGTCATTGAATCGTTTGAACAGCTAAAGGCGTTATTTGGCTTTGACATCTCCTATATTCAAGTAAATGAGCAAGGCCATGCAGATATGACGCATTTAAAAGAAGTGCTTCGCCCTGATACAGTGCTTGTCAGCATGATGCACGTCAATAACGAAACGGGTGCCATCCAGCCGATTGAAGAAGCTGCTGGCATCATTCGTGAGCATACCGAAAACGCGCTTTTTCATGTCGACGGGGTGCAGGGAATGTGCAAAGTAGCACTTAATAAACAGCTGGATGTAGATCTTTTGACGATGTCAGGTCATAAAATTCATGGCTTAAAAGGCACAGGCGCACTCTTTTTAAAGAAAGATGTCATTCTCGCCCCTTTCATTACAGGCGGAGAGCAGGAATTAGGGCTTCGTTCAGGTACTGAAAACCCTGCTGGAGCTGTCAGCTTGGCAAAAGCCATGAAACAATCATATGAACAGCTTGACAAGCATCACGATGAGATGCTGAACTTAAAAACGCAGCTGCAAAAACAGCTTGGAGACATAGAAGGTATTGTGATGAACACACCGAGGGCGCAAAGTGCGCCGCACATTGTGAATTTTTCAGTGCCGGGTATTCAAATTGAAGTCCTCCTCCATATGCTTGAAAAAGAAGGCATATATGTTTCTACAACCTCTGCCTGCTCAGCCAAGAAAAAAGAGCCAAGCCGTGTACTGCTGGCGATGGAAAAATCAGAGGAAGTGGCCAAAAGCAGTATGAGAATCAGCTTGACGTATGGACAAGGACCAGAGCTTGCATCGCAAATCATCACATCGATCACACAAAGTGTGAAAAAATTAAAAGGAATGAGATAACAGCATGAAATATGATCATATTTTAGTCCGTTTTGGTGAGATCTCAACAAAAGGGAAGAATAGAAAGAAATTCATTGAAAAACTAAGACAGCACATTCGGTTCGTCTTAAAGGATTTTGAAGCATTGAAGTATGCTTCTGATAGAGACCGTATCACGATTATGCTGAACGGAGAAGACCCTGAACCGATTTCAGAACAGCTCAAAAGTGTATTTGGCATTCAGAGCTTTAGTCTTGCGGTTAAATGTGAGACAAATCTAGATGCGATTAAAGATGCGGCACTAACAGCGGTACAGGAAGTGTATGAACAAGGGAATACATTTAAAGTGTCAACGAAACGTTCTTATAAACAATTTGAACTTGATTCAAATGAAATGAACCGCGAAATTGGCGGACATGTTCTAAGAAATACGGAAAACTTAACAGTCAATGTGAAACAGCCAGATGTGCATTTACGCATCGAAATCAGAGAGCAAGCCACGTACATTACATTTAAAGATGTCAAAGGTGCAGGCGGCCTGCCGGTTGGTTCTAGCGGAAGAGCGATGCTCATGCTTTCAGGCGGCTTTGACAGCCCAGTTGCCGGCTATCAAGCAATGAAACGCGGAATTCAAATTGAAGCTGTGCATTTCTTTAGCCCTCCGTATACAAGTGAACGTGCGAAACAAAAGGTGATTGATCTTGCAGAATGCCTAGCAGCATATGGAGGCGAAGTGAAGCTTCATATCGTACCTTTTACAAAAATTCAAGAGCTGATCCACAAACAAGTACCTGAAAACTATACGATGACATCAACAAGAAGAATGATGCTGAAAATAGCTGACAAAATAAGAGAAAAGCGTGATGCCCTTGCGATTATTACTGGTGAAAGCCTTGGGCAAGTGGCAAGTCAGACACTTGAAAGCATGTATGCCATTAATCATGTGACTAATACACCAATCATCCGCCCGCTCATAGCTGTCGATAAAAATGACATTATTGAAGAAGCAAGAAGAATTGGCACATACGATACAAGCATTCAGCCTTTCGAGGATTGCTGTACGATCTTTACGCCGCCGTCCCCTAAAACAAAACCAAAGCTTGAGAAGGTAGAACGCTACGAAAGCTTTGCTGATTTCGAGCCGATGCTGGACGAGGCAATAGAGCAAATTGAAACGATTATTGTGACAAATGAAAAGAAAACGGCAGATGAATTCGCTGATTTATTCTAAAACGAAAATTTCATAATAATTACCATAAAATCAATCGCATGAAGTCATGTGTTTCTACACATTCTATATTCACAAGGAGGTGAGAACACATGGCTCAACAAAACAGACAAAGCAGTTCTAACCAATTACTAGTACCAGGCGCTGCACAAGCTATCGACCAAATGAAGTACGAAATCGCTTCTGAATTTGGTGTAAACCTTGGTGCAGAAACTACATCTCGCGCTAACGGATCAGTTGGTGGAGAAATCACTAAGCGTCTTGTATCTTACGCTCAACAACATATGGGTGGCGGATCTTTCTAAGACACACAATTTAAAAGCTATGGCTTATGAGCGGGATGATTCCCGCTCTTTTCTTTTTGTACATATAAATAGTTAGAATATTTTTAAAAAAGAAGACGGATTTAAAAAATTATGGCATAATACTAGGAGTAGGTCCTAATTCAAGCATTTTTCAGTTATGAGTGTTAGAATAGGTAAATTGAAACATGTTTCGTTTCATAAGAAAGAGGCTAAAAGGAGCTGTACCATGAAAAGAGAAGACTTAATTGCACCAGAACAATATAACTTAGTCAGTGAGATTGAAGCGTTCAGTCATGACAAGGAGAAAATGGCCCTGCACTGGCAGGACGGTAATGGGCACGAAGCGCATGTAACATATGCAGCATTAGTAGAAGAGGCAAATAAAATTGGACATGTTTTATTAAATGCAGGCTTCAAAAAAGGCGATAAAATCATTGTGATGGTGCCGCGCATGCTCGAGGCATACAGCATTTATTTAGCGATTTTGAAAACAGGAATGGTCGTGATTCCTTGTTCTGAAATGCTGCGTGCGAAAGATTTAGATTACCGAATTGAACACGCAGAAGCAAAGGGAGCGATCGTTTACTCTTCATTCATTCAATCGTTCGACGGAACTAAAAAGCCGAACGATTTTAAAACATTCTCAATCGGTGAAAACGATCATGGCTGGACAAACATTCTAGCGCAAAAGGAAGAGCAATCAAACGAACTTGAATTGGCAGATACAAAACGCACAGACATGGCGTTTTTATCCTATACATCAGGTACAACAGGGAACCCAAAAGGGGTTGTTCATACACACGGATGGGCGTATGCACATTTACGCACAGCTGCCAAAGCATGGCTCTCCATTAATGAAGGAGATAAAGTATGGGCGACAGCAGGACCAGGCTGGCAAAAATGGGTGTGGAGCCCCCTCTTATCTGTGTTAGGAAGTGGAGCAGAAGGCTTTGTGTATGGAGGGAAATTCAATCCAAATACATACTTAGAGCTGCTTCAAAAAAATGAAATCAATGTCTTATGCTGTACACCGACAGAATATCGCTTTATGGCAAAAGTAGATGATTTGAGTCAGTACGCGCTGCCGAAGCTGCATAGTGCTGTTTCTGCGGGAGAGCCATTGAACCGTGAAGTCATTGATACATTCAAAAAGCATTTCGATATAGAAGTACGAGACGGCTATGGCCAAACTGAAAGCACACTGCTTGTAGGGGTGCTAAAAGGAATGGATATCAAGCCAGGAAGTATGGGAAAACCAACCCCTGGCAACGAAGTAGATATCATTGATGAGGATGGAAACGTCTGCGCACCTGGAGAAATTGGTGACATTGCGGTCCATCTCGAAACACCGGCTCTATTTAAGGAATATTACAAAGATGAAGAGCGTACAAAGGCGCAGCGCCGAGGAAATTACTTCATTACGGGTGACCGCGCGAAAAAAGACGAAGATGGGTACTTCTGGTTTGAAAGCCGCAGAGATGACATCATTGTCAGCTCAGGCTATACGATTGGACCGTTTGAAGTAGAAGATGCGCTGATCAAGCATTCAGCAGTGAAGGAATGTGCAGTTGTGGCGAGCCCAGATGAAATCAGAGGATCAATCGTGAAAGCATACGTCGTCCTTCGTGATGGAGTGGCGCAAAGTGATGAACTGATCAAAGAGTTGCAAACACATGTGAAAAACACAACAGCACCATACAAATACCCAAGAGAAATCGAATTCATTGACGAACTGCCAAAAACACCGTCAGCGAAAATTCGCCGTGTAGAGCTGAGAGAAAGAGAGCTTGCACGAAAAAGTAAATAATGAAAAAATGAGAAGCGTTTGGATGGAAGCATCCAGCGCTTTTTTTGTACGGAAAATGAAATTTGTTGAAAGCAGGCAAGGTGCTTTATGTTAAAATATGTAGGAATTTCTGAAAAAGGAGAATGTTAGTAGATGTCGATTGCGATCATTCATGGAATTGTACTTGCCTTTGGTCTCATTTTACCTTTGGGCGCACAAAATGTATTTGTATTTCAACAAGGAGCGCTGCAGCCTCGATTATATCGAGCAATGCCTGTCGTCATCACGGCTGCTCTTTGTGACACACTTTTAATTGCTTTAGCTGTCATAGGTGTTTCTGTTGTGGTGTTTACCATTCCAGTACTGCAAATTGGTCTTTATAGCATTGGTTTTTGTTTTTTAGTTTATATGGGATGGTCCGTATGGAACACAAGCTCATCATCAGGTGATCAAGAGAAGCAGAAATTAATGCCTGCAAGAAAACAAATTGTATTTGCTTGTTCCGTTTCTCTTTTAAATCCCCACGCGATTCTCGATACGATTGGTGTCATTGGGACAAATTCGCTGCAATATAGCGGCGCAGAAAAGCTGGCATTCACACTTGCCTGTATCATCGTGTCCTGGTTATGGTTTATTGGTCTCGCCCTTTTAGGGAAGATGTTAGGGAAGTTAGATACAAACGGCAAATGGATGAACCGTATCAATAAAGCTTCCGCGGTCATGATCTGGCTGGTTGCGTTATATATTGCATATCAATTGATTGTATAAGGGTACATAGAGAATAAAACAAAGAAGCGTTTGGACGTAATGATCCAGCGCTTTTTTTGTGTATCGGTAAGACTTTTCAGCCAGTGTCATCATGATTCAGGGAGGAAGATCAGATTCAATTGCCTAGAGGAAATGATAAAGAATAGGTTATATGCTACATTATCAATAGTGGATTTTATTGGAAAAACAGTCTATTACATTTTTTCCTTTAAAAGGTTATGATTTTTACTAACTTTACTAAAGGAGTCTGTATGATGAAGATAAGAAAAATGTTTTGTATGTTTTTGTTCATATCACTTTTATTCGGACAATATCCTGTAGGTAACGCTGTTACCATAAAAGAGGACGAGCCTTTTGAAAAGATACAAAATGATAAAACAGCAGAAAAACTCATAAAAAAAGCAAAAAAAAGCTCTCAATTTTTACAGGCAAAAGAATTAGCCCAAAAGAAAGGTTATCTATTAAATGGAGAAAGTGCGGCGGTTCATATACACGCTGCTAAAACAGATGTTGTTTATTTTTATCTGAAAAAGAAGAAGTCAGATAATCAGCTGCTTAACAATGTTTCCTTCATTTCAGTTTCACTGAGTCAAATAAAAGCTCACTATATTCAACTTGCAGAATACGATGGGAAAGGGAATTTGCACTCATATTTTTTTCAAAATGGAAAATTGAAAAATAAGTTTCATATCAACCAAAAAGGGGAGTTTTTAAAAGGATCTTTTACCTATGGTGAAAATGGTGTAAAGCAAGATATGATGGAATTAAATAGAAAAATTGTTCAAATAGATGATTCGGAAATTCAAACGAGTTTTAATTGGAACAAGTTTTGGGACTGCTTAAAAAAGAAAAGCGGCCCTAATGAATCTCTTCCGTTACGTTCAATGGTTCTAGGAGCGTGTTATTATATTTGTTTTACTGGACCTGCTAGCTGTATTGCATGCGCAGTGATTAATGGAGGTATATCAGCGGGATTGGCCGGTTATTGTGTGAAAAAAGTTTGGTGAATAGGGGGGTTTTTAAAATGGCTCATAAAGAACAGCGTAAAGGAGTAGTTCTTGCTGTTTTAGATACGTTAACATTTGGTATACCAGTATTGCTATGGAATTTATATAAGAATACGAATACAACATTGAAATTAATGATCCCGATCATTCCGATTGTTGGTTTCATAACGTATCTTTTAGCATCCCTTCATTAATAAGATACAAAATCCTTAGCATGAGCGTAGCGCTCATGCTTTTTTCATTGGGTCATTTTTTAAAAATCGTTTGATTTAATAGACGGAGAGCTTGTACGATATCATCCATTTGTTCTATATCTGAGGAAGATAGGCTGTCTATTAGCATCCTTTCGATATGCTGAAAGGCCTCGTTCATACAGGTACGGCCTTTGTCAGAAAGCATAATGATATGCTTTCGTTTGTCAACACGGTCTTCTTCTCTATCAATGAATTGTTTTTCGTGCAGTTTTTTCAGTTCTCTGCTGACATTTGGAAGAGACATATGCTGACAGTCTGCGATGTCACTAGGGGTAAGCGGTTCGCTGACCGCTAGCTGCTCTAAAATTAAATATTGTAAGGCTGTTAATTCTGGTGGTTTGACTTTGCTCATCAGATCATGTTTTAGCTCTGAAAAAGTAGAAGCAAATGCGACGAATTCCTTGAAGAAATGTGGATGTTGCATGATGATCACCTCCTACGTAACATATCAAATTTATTATCAAAAAACAATTATCATTTGACAATAAATTGGGCAAGGTGTATCATTTAGTTATCAAATGATAACTAAAGGAGAAAAATATGAATGTACTCATTATTTATACTCACCCTCATCACAATAGTTTAAATGGTGCTTTTTTTAAAGAAATTGTTAGAGGAAGCGAAGAAAATCCAATCGTTCAAGAAGTGAAAATCATCGATTTATATCAAGAAAAATTTGATCCTGTACTTGTTTTTAATGAAGAGAAAAAGAGACGTGATATGCATAAAGATCCTGACATTCGCGAGTATCAGGATAAGATCAAGTGGGCGGATAAAATCGTGTTCGTTTATCCCATTTGGTGGGGGCGGCCGCCAGCTATGCTGCTTGGCTTTATTGACCGCATGTTTGCTGCGAATTTCGCTTATCGTCAAACAGGCGGTCTGCTGCCAGAAGGATTATTAAAAGGGAAAAGTGCCGTTTGTGTATCGACAATGCAAGGACCAACCAACTACCCTTTGTTCTTTTTACAAAATGCGCACAAGATGTTAATGAAACGAGCTCTCTTGCAATATGTCGGAATCAAACCTGTGAAGTTCTTTGAGTTTGGGATGATGGAAAGTCCAAAAGGGAAGCAAGACATCAAATTAAAACGCACATACAACTATTTCAGAAACATCAGCTCTTAATATATTTTGATAAGTCACTTTTCTTCTAATTTGATCCTGTTCTGTTTTAAAATGACATTGAGGCGGGGTCACTTATCCTCGTCATTTGAAAAGGGGGATATGGATGAAGAAAACATTGTTTAAAGATTCAGCACTCTTAACACTTGATCCATCTTTAGGTTTTCTTGAAAAGGGAGATTTATTAATTGAAGGGAAACACATTTTAGAAGTTGGACCTTCAATTGAAGTAAGTGATGCAGACATTGTTGATGCATCTAATATGGTCATTATGCCTGGTCTTGTAGATACACATCGGCATGTGTGGCAGTCTGTCATCCGGGGTATAGGAACAGATTGGTCTTTGCAGACTTATTTAAGCAAAATCTATTATGGCAATTATGGAGCGATGAGACGCCCGTCCGACGATCGTATCGCCAATTATTTAGGAGCATTAGAGGCTTTAGATGCAGGTGTGACCACGTTTTTAGATTGGACGATGATCAATTCAATGGAGCATACAGAAGAGCTCATTGGAGGATTAAAAGATGCGGGTATACGAGCTGTTTTTGCTTTTGGTTCCTCTGGAGATGCTGAATATTGGGATAGAGAGAGTACGCTCACCAATATGGAGGACGCAGCACGTGTGAAAAAAGCGCATTTTCAATCATCAGATCAGCTTTTAACAATGGGACTTGCGATTCGTGGTCCAGAGTTTTCTTCATGGGAGACGTCGGTATTTGAAATTGAAACAGCTCGGTCTCTAGATGCTCTATGTAGTATGCACATCGGCTTTGGAAATTGGGGAGCGGAGGATCGATCGATTGAGCGGCTTTACAAAGCAGGGCTGCTCGGACCGGATTTGAACATGGTGCATATTAACGCAATAGATGCGGATCAAATGAAGATGCTGGCAGACAGCGGAAGCTCCATATCCATTACCCCTGAAATTGAAATGATGATGGGTCACGGTTATCCTGTCACAGGACTTGCGATTGAACAAGGTGTTCTTCCAACGCTCGGTGTAGACGTAGTGACAGCGACAGGTGGAGATTTGTTTGCTCAAATGAAATTCGGGCTTCAGGCAGAGCGCGCGATCCAAAATCAATCGTTGTTGATGGATGGGATCATGCCGGGGCCTGACCTTGGGCTGTCTGCTCATCAAATGCTTGAGGCTGCGACGATCAATGGCGCTCGTGCATTACAGCTTGATCATAAAATTGGGTCGCTTACACCTGGGAAAGAAGCGGATTTTATTTTGATCGATCGGACAAGCATGAATCTTCTTCCGATGACAGATCCGGCTGGAGCGGTTGTCCAAACGGCACATCCTTCAAATGTTGATTCTGTTTATGTTGCTGGAAAAGCAGTGAAACAAAACGGAAAGCTAGTCGGTGTGAACCTAGAAGAGGTCAAACGAAAAGCTTATGCGGCAAGAGACCATATTTTATCACACAAGTTTGAATCAACACCTTCATAAATAAAATAACCCCATAGGCGTTGCCTATGGGGAATTGATTACAAGGAATCCTTAATGACCTTTTTATAATATTGGACAGATAGGAATCCGAAGATAGAATAGAGGACAGTGTAAATCGACATAACGATGAGCATTGGAGTCCACAATTCTCCGCCGAATAAAAACCAGCCTGATTGTACAGCAAAGTAGCTGTGCAGCAATCCGACGATGAGCGGAATCCCAAAGTTAAACAGCTGTTTAAGCCTGATACCTTTTAATAGGTCCTTCTCAGTAAAACCAAGCTTGCGCAAGATCGTGTATGAGCTTTGTTCCTCTTCACTTTCATTCATTTGTTTAAAGTATAAAATACAGCCAGATGTGACAAGGAAGCTAAGGCCTAAAAACCCGACCACAAACATCATCAGTCCTATTGTTTGTTTTTGCTGCTGAGCTGAAGCTAGTTGAGACATGCTGTTGTCACCTAGTTTTAAAGATGTAAACACGCTATTTGCTTGTTCAAGATTTTTATCATCTTTTATATTGACTGCGATATATTGGCTATTCTCAAGCTGCAGACCTTTTTGTTGGTCGAGCTGTAGCTTAGGATCCTTCTGTTGATCAAGCTGCTCAAAAACATCTTGACTCACGACGGCAACAGGCAGACCGCCAGAAGTGAAGTTATAAGAAACGAGATAATCTTTCTTCATATCCATGACTTTCAAATCAAGCGGTTTCTTAATGAGAAGCTTCACATCGCCTGAGCTTTGAATCGGCATGAATTTCTTTAACATATCACTGTAGCCGCTTAAAATCACTTCGTTGTTCTCCACATGGATATTTGGTGCGTTTTTCTCACTAATTACAGGCAGTGTCAATATGCCTGGTTCATTATTCATATTTTTTAACTCTGCATCCATATCCATGAGTTTTTTTGCATCAAATTTTGCTCGAATCACTTTGACCTGCTTTAGATCATACGCAATTTGTTTGTCAGAAAGTGCACGAGTGAAGGTGTTGGCTTCTTTCTCTGAGCCCATGACGAAATGTGATGGGATCTGTTGTTCAGCGGTTTTTTCTGCTGAGTAATAGGAAATGTAGCTAAGAGCCAGCAAACCGATGGCGAGTGCAGATACGGTTGTAATAATCGTTAAAAGCAGTGCATTTGATTTTAGCCGGAACATAATGGATGACAATGATAACACTTCATGAATGGCGAGGTAGCCATTTTTTCTTTTACGTACGATATTGGCAATGAAAGAAACAGAGCCTTTGTAAAAAAGAAAGGTACCGATGATGACAGAGGCTAGAATATAAATCATGGCTAAAAGTAACTCAAGCATGGACGTATATGAGCCGGTAAAAAGCTTAGAAGAAATATAATAGCCTGAGCTGATCAAGACAATACCGAACACTCCAATGATGATTTCAAACACAGAGATCTTTTTCACACGCTGTTCTGTCGAAGACGTTGTTCTAAACAAAGATAAAATCGTTTGTTTATTAATAAAACGTCTATTTCTCAGCATAATCAATCCATAGATAATAAAAAAGACAATGAGTGTTTGCAGAAGGGCCATGCCTGAAAAATGCAGATTGGCGATGGCATTAATACCAGTCACTTTAAATAGCACCATCAGCATCAGCTTTGAACCGATAAAGCCGGCAATGATGCCGATAACCATAGCTGTCACGTATAGGATAAAGTTTTCTGCGTTGAGCAGTCTGGCAATTTTTTGTTTCGTCATACCAATGAGCTGTAAGAGACCTATTTCTTTTCCTCTGCGCTTAATAAAAATGCTATTCGCATATAGAAGGAAAATACCGACGATAGCAATGAGCAGAACCGAAGCGGCTTTAATTGAAGCGCCGCCTTTAATGGAGCCTTTTATACTATCAAGTGCTGGTGAGTACTGCAAGGTGACAAAGGAAAAATAGAGCGCCACACTAAACACGAGAGCAAACACATATAAATAGTAATTCTTCAAATTTTTCTTCAGGTTACGAAAGATGAGCTGATTAATGTTCATGCTTCACACCGCCTAAGACACCTTGCGTTTTCATAATATCCTCGAAAAACATTTTTCTTTCTAAAGCGCCTTTATTCAACTGTGTATAAATCTGTCCATCCTTGATAAAAATGACGCGGCTTGAATAGCTGGCTGCGACAGGATCATGTGTCACCATCACAATGGTCGCTTTTCGTTTGCGATTGAAATCTTGCAGTTTGTTGAGCAGGTCAGATGCCGATTTGGAATCAAGTGCCCCTGTAGGTTCATCAGCGAAAATAAGACTTGGTTCATGAATGAAGGCACGAACCGCCGATGTCCGCTGCTTTTGTCCGCCAGAGAGTTCATTCGGGTATTTGTCTCTTAGTTCATAAATCCCCATGTCTTCTGCGAGCTGTTGAAAACGTTCAAAAGCTTCTTTTTTTGGCGTTTTGGAGATGGATAAAGGCAAAAGGATGTTTTCTTTGACTGTGAGTGTATCAAGTAAATTATAATCTTGAAAAACAAAGCCAAGCTGCTTTTTTCTAAATTCCGCAAGCTGCTGATCCTTCATTTGCGTCATCTCAGCATCTGCAATACGAATAGATCCGCTGGACACATGATCGATAGACGACAATACGTTCAGTAGGGTTGTTTTCCCCGAGCCTGATGGCCCCATGATACTGACAAATTCCCCGGCTTCAATGGTTAAATCAATACCACTCAGCACCTCTTGTTTGTTGAATTTATTTCCATAGCTTTTATAAATTTTGCGAGCTTCTAAAATGTTCATTTGGGAACCCCTTTTTCTTTTAATTGATAACTCTAGTATAAAAAGAAGCCTGCTAGACGTCCTTCGATTTGGCGAACAAAACAGACGAGCATGTGACATTGTTGTCACATGCTTGTTTTTTAAACAAATTGTATGTAAATCAGTTTCTTATTAGGGTGAGTTTTCTTTCCCCATTTATTTTATCTGTTTTTCACTCTTATGTATCAATCTTCTCTGATTTTTCATGTCAGGGTGGTGTTTTGAAGCTTTACATGGCCATTTTATTCATGTATGATATGCATATTAAATAAATGCATAGTAAATCTATGTATTGGAGGTAACTAAGAATGAAAGTGAGTAAAGAGCTTCTAAAGGGAAGTACAGCTACCCTTATTTTAAGCTTATTAAATGAAAGACCGATGTATGGATATGAAATGATTAAAGAATTAGAGACGAAATCGGAAGGGATTTTCAGCTTTAAAGAAGGAACAATCTATCCTATTTTGCACAATTTGGAGGGGAAAGAATTCATTGTCTCTTATTGGGGCGAAGGGAATGGCAACCGGAAAAGAAAGTATTACAAAATAAATGAACAAGGGAAAGCATTGATACAGGAAAAGAAAGAAGAATGGAACGTATTCAAACAAGCAGTTGATGGCGTTTTGAACGGAGAGAAAATCGCATGGGATTAGATAAAAAGTTCGAGAAGTATGTCAAAAGTGTATGTAAACGAATTAAAAATAAAGATGTTCATTCGAGTGTAAAGCTTGAGCTGATGGATCATCTATACACGCTAAAAGAGGAAGCAATGAATGCTGGGATGTCTGAAGAAGAGGCGGTAGAGCAAGCGTTGGACCAAATTGGTGATGCGGAAATTCTCGGAACGCAGCTTCACGAAACACATAAAGTCCAAATCGATTTTAAGATGATTCTTCTAGTGCTAGCCACTTGTTCTTGCGGGCTGCTTGTGATGTACTTTTTACAGTTTCATTCAGATTTTACAAATCTTCAAAACATGAACATTTTTTATAAAAGCCTTGCCTTTTATCTGGTAGGTTTAGTGCTTATGTTTGGTTTGTTTTCCTTCGATTATCGGCGCTTATTGAAATACTCTTGGCATTTATACATTGGGACACTCGGAATGCTGATTTTTTCGATGATGTTCGGGTCAAGAGTGAACGGTATTCTTTTTTTAAGAATACGTGATGTATCAATAAATTTGACTGAGATTATGCCTTTTCTTCTAGCTATTTCTTTAGCAGGTATCTTTCACAATTGGAATTGGGAGAATGCGTACAGAGCTTGGCTTGGAGTAGGGATGATGGCTTTACCGATTATTTTAATCAGTACGATTGGTTTTCTTCCTGCGACCGTTATCTGTCTGGTCATGTGCTTAACCGTGATGTATGTGTCTAGCGCAAATTATAAGCAAATCATTCTGCTGACGGCAACAGGCGTGTTATATCTAATGTTTGAAGTGTTTTCTCTTTTTCAAGCAGATAGACACCGTTCCTTTTTCAAAGTTCATGAATTCAGCTCAAACGGGCTTCAGATCACACCTTATGCCATGTCTGAGGTTCACACGGATTGGATGTTTACATATATCATTTATTCATTTGGCTGGTTGGCAGGGCTCATTGCGCTCCTGTTGTTTGTCATCTTTATTCACAGAGTATTTCGTACAGCAAAACGAGTGAAAATGGCTTATGGCAAAATGGTCATGACAGGTTTAGCGGCTGTGTTTGCAGCAAAATATCTGTTAAGCATTTTCACAAACTTTGGCTTGCTGCCATTACCTGGAGTGTCTATACCTTTCATGAGCTATGGAGGTTCACATATTCTCCTAGAAATGATGGCTGTTGGGCTGATCTTAAGTATTTATAGACGGAGACAGATGGGAAATGTTTTTCGCAAAGAAGCGGGAAGTATTTCCTAAGTAAGCCACCTCAATCTCTTCGCGCAAGTTTTGACAGCCGCGAAGAGATTGCGATTGCTTTTTACATGCTCGCAATATGAACAAAATCATTCTTTTTCGGAAAGGTGAAGGTGAAGGTTGTACCTTGATCTATCGTGGAGCTGACCTCGATCGTGATATGAAGAGCGTCTGCTCCTTTTTTCGTTAAATAGAGCCCCATTCCTGTTGAGGCGGTGTCATTGTGATGTCTTGTCGAGGTAAAGCCTTTTTCAAAAATACGAGAGATGTCTCTTGAATCAATTCCTCTGCCTTGATCTGTGATCGTCAGTATGACTTGGTCATTAATTTGCTTGCTTTCAATGACAATATCGGATGAATGGCTGTATTTGACTGCATTTGTGAGTACCTGTCTGATCATAAAGGATAACCATTTTATATCACTTAATACGGTCCGTTCCCCCAGCGCCAGCTCAAAGCCGATTCCTTTTTGCATGCACCATGATTGGAGCGCTTTGATTTCCTTTGCGATGATGCTTTGCAGGTCCAGCTTTTCAATGAATAAATCATTTTCGATATGACGTACTCTGCTTTGGTGCAGCTGGGCATCAAGTAATAAATGTATTCTGAGCCACTCGTATGTCATATTGGATTTCAGCTGCTGATCTGTTAAGCGGTCAATCATTAAGCGCATCGCTGTAAGGGGGGTTTTGACCTCATGTATCCAAGAGAGCAATTCATCTTTTTCTTCTTCAAGAGCGATCTTCTGCTCTGCTGCCATCCGCCGGTAGCGTGCAATTTGCTCTGACGTCGCATCATGTATGAGCTGCTCAAATGGGGAAGAGGGGGTTAGCCGCATTTGATGTTCAATGTCATCATCCCATTCTTTCAACCTCTCATAATAAGCTGTTTCTTTTCGGTATCGAACAAAGAGAAAGACAATCATGAGAAACGTAGACAATATCACAATATAGAAAAGAGAAGCGATGGGAATGGTCGTATCCAAATAAGCAACAAATAGAATGAGGAGCTGCAAACTAAGAAAGAAAAGAATCCAGCTTCTTCGTTCTTTTAGAAATGCCTGCAGCATCATTGATCATCCTTTTCTTTTGCAAGATAGCCTTGACCCACTTTTGTCTCAATGAAGGCGCCAAGGGAGATCTCGTCTAGTTTTTTTCTGAGCCGGTTGACGTTTACAGTCAGTGTATTGTCACTGACAAACCGTTCATCCTCCCACAATGCTTGAATGAGTGATTCCCGGCTGACGATATGATTTTTATGCTGAATCAATTCCTTGAGAATAAATAACTCATTTTTTGTTAATTCAACCTCACCGTGATCATTTGTAACGGTGTTTTTTTCTAGGTCAATGGCAGCGCCGCACCACACCTTTAGGCTGGCCGGCTCTGCATTATAATCATGCACGCGGCGAAGAACAGCATTAATTTTGGCAATGAGCACGTCAAAGTGGAAGGGCTTTTGCACAAAATCATCGGCTCCGAGCTGCATCGACATGACCATATCAGCAGGGTGGTCTCTTGAGGAGAGGAAGATGATTGGAACATTTGAATGATGCCGAATCATCCGGCACCAGTGAAAGCCATCGTATTTTGGCAGCTGTATATCAATAATGACGAGATCAGGCTGGACAGACGTGAATTCCTGCAGCACCTGATGAAAATCTTGAATCCCATAAACATCATAGGACCAGTTGACTAGACGTTCTTTGATTTCTTGGAAGAGGGTTGTATCATCTTCAATTAGTAAAATCTTAAACAAAATCAGCACCACACTTTTTGTATTCGCTTGTTGTCATTGTAGCGGAAAAAGGACCATGCCGCTAGAAGTAGACAAGAAAAAAGCAAGGGAAGAGATCCCTTGCTTCAGCTTTATTTACCTAAAAAGTGCTTTTTAAAGAATGAGAGTTGGTATTCAAGTGTGATCGGGTCATTAAAATAGAATTCTTCTGCATTGGCCTCATACACACGATGTTTTTTGACAGCTGGGATGGACTTGTAAATTTTACTATTTTGATAGGAATTGTCCATTTCGCTGTTTTTACTAATGATCATATAATCTCCAGCAAATTCAGGAATGACCTCCTGTGAAACTGCATAGTAGCCGGCTTTTAATGCTTTTTCTTTCACTTTCTCAGGCATTTTCAGTTTCATTTCCTGGTAGAGGATTTCTGTTCCGCGGCCCCATGCATCTCCAAAGACGTAGAGCTCTTTTGTGCCACTTTCAAAGACAGAAACTGTTGCATCTTTACCGATTTTTGCTTTGATTTCTTTTCCGGCTTCATCTGCACGTTTTTTGAAATCTTTTACCCAAGCTTTGGCTTCTTTTTCTTTGTTTAACACTTTTCCAATTTCAATGTGCTGCTGAAGGTAATCGACTTTGTTATACGTAAACAAAACGGTTGGTGCGATTTTTTTGAGTTTTTCTACATTTTTAGTATTGCTTAAGCCAATGATGACATCAGGTTTTAGCTTCATAATTTTCTCTACATTAGCATCCGATACTTCTTCCACATTTTTTAATTCTTTTTGGAAGCGAGGGTTCTTTTTGGACCAAGAGTCAACGCCAACGATGTTCACACCAAGTGACATGACACTACCTGCGTAAGAACCTAGAACAACAACACGTTTTGGATGCGCTGGCAGCTTCACAGGGCCATTTTCAGATTGATATGTAATTTTGTCTGATGATGATGTTGATTGATTTCCTTTATTTGAGGAAGAGCTGCTGCTATTGCCACATGCGCTCAATGCAAGTACAAAGATGAGCATCAGAGGGAACAATATTTTCTTCATGAATGTAGACTCCTTTGAAATCGGCACATAGCCGTATATTTGGTTGAATTAGTGATAATGATAATTATTATCACTCGGATATCATATCATAGGACTGTGGGCTGTTGTCAATGACATTTTGATAGCTGGTGATAAAAAATAAAGAAGAGATTTTTTATCAAAAAAAAAGATCAAGGCAGCGTGTGTCCTGATCTTTTTTCTTATTTAAACCAGCCTTTTTCTTTTGAGCGGGTAATGGCCTCGATGCGGTTCTTCACTTCTAGCTTATCTAAAATAATGGAAATATAGTTCCGGACAGTGCCGCTTTTAATGCTCAGTTCTTTTGCAATTTCTTTTGTGTTTTTACCGTCTGCGACGAGTTCAAGGACCGATTTCTCTCGCTCCGTTAAAGGATTTTCATCACTATATAAGTCTTCCATCAATTCAGGGGCATACACCTTTTTCCCTTTCATCACACTGCGAATCGCACTTGCCAGCTCCTCGCTTGGACTGTCTTTCAGCATATAGCCGCTGACGCCAGCTTTTAACGCTCTTTGGAAATAACCAGAGCGGGCAAAGGTCGTCAAAATGATGATTTTCACATCTGATCCTTTGAGCTCTTCCGCTGCATCAAGTCCAGATTTTCCCGGCATTTCAATATCCATTAAGCAAATATCAACAGGGTGTTTTTTGGCAAAATCGATGGCATCTTGACCATTCGTCCCTTTCCCAACCACCGTCATATCGTCTTCTAAATCGAGAAGTGAACCGAGTGCACCAAGCAGCATTTGCTGATCTTCTGCGATAAAGATGTTGATCATTTCATCCCCTCCTTTTCTTTTGCAGCTGAATCATTTGGAATGATCATAATGAGCTTTGTCCCATCCTTTGTCTCAATACGCAGGCGGCCATTTGCAAATTCCAATCTTTCTCTTATTCCTAAAAGGCCGTGACCCTTCGATTGAGTGGGCGGATAGTCGCCTTTAAATGTTCCATCGTCCTCAACGGTGATGATCGCTTCCTTTGATTTTTGGTGAATGGTGATTTTACAAACCGTCGCGTCACTATGTTTGACGACATTCGTCACCGCCTCTTTGATGCACATGCTCACAATGTTTTCGTTCAGAAGTGAGATATGTTTCGGTGCTTCCTTTTCATCATAGACCAATTCAATTCCGGCTGCTTCGAGAATTTGCTCGATGTTCGACATTTCATCTTTAATTCGAATGCCTTTCATAGAGGAAACAATCTTTCGCACCTCATTGAGAGACGTTCTGGCAGTCTGCTGGACGCTTTTGAGTTCGGCACGAGCCTGTTCAGGGTCTTTATACACGAGTTTACGGGCAAGATCACTTTTTAAACCGATCAAAGAAAGCTTTTGTCCAAGGGTGTCATGCAGGTCGCGAGCAATGCGCTGCCTTTCTTCAAGTTTCACAAGATCAGCAATCCGTTCATTGGCATATTCTAATTTCTCCTCAAGCCGTTCACGTTCCTTCCTGCTTCGAATGCTAAGTGGAAGAAGAATGGCACTAATCAGGGTAATGACGACAAAAGGAATTTGTGTGAGAAACCAGCCCTTTTTTAAGATCAAACTAAAGTTCACTGCCACGGCGGCGCTCGCCAGATGGATATAGTACAAGATATAAAAGGGGACTTTTCGTTTGATATGTCCGTTAAAATAGGCGATGCAAAAAGCGAAATAAATATAGCTGTAGAGCATCACATAACCAGTTGAAATACCGATCAATAAAAGACCGAAGACATATAAAGACCAGCCTTTTGCGACAAAGGCAAAACGATACACAGCGAAAAAGACGACGTTCAAAATAATGCCGATGACAATACCTAAAGTCGAAGGTGTCTTAAAGATAAAATAGAAGGGCAGGATGAAAAAAATGGCCCATATATAAGGGGAAATCCCATGCAATTTTTGAATTTTAAACTGTTTTTTCATCCGTGTGCCACCTTTTTCATTCTTTTTCCTTACTTTATCAAATTCAACATGCGGCTGCATCCTGTAAATGATAACAAGCTCCTTCTAGTGTAAGAAAGAGCTTGAACCAATTATGCATTTTTCTTCAGAATGTCTCCTTTGATAACAGGGACGTTCATCTTCTTAGATTGCCTTGCCTCTTTGAAGGTAACGAATGCTTTCGTTTCTTCATCCCATAATCTAAATTTCATGGATTCAATACTTGTTTTCAATGTAATAGTTGGGACATTTTGCAACGGTTCACTTTGCTCATGAGCATGCTCTAAATGATAATTCGGTACTCTTGGGCTTAAATGATGAACATGATGGTAACCGATATTACCTGTTAACCATTGAAGAAGCTTTGGCAATTTGTAAAAAGAACTGCCTTCTACAGCTGCCTGCACATAGTTCCAATGTTCATCTGCTTCAAAGTAAGAGTCCTCAAACGTATGCTGTACATAAAACAACCATACACCGATAGATCCTGAGATTAGGAAGATCGGACCTTGAACAAGCAGGAATTCCTGCCAGCCAAAAAGAAGACATGTTACGGCTGCTAACGCAATGATGCTCACGTTTGTGAAATACGTGTTCCAACGCTCTTTTTTACGAGCATTTTTGACGTTGAAACGGTTTTTTAAGAGAAAAACAAAGATCGGTCCTAAAATAAACATCACAAAAGGGTTACGATAAAATCTGTAGCGAAATTTCGTCCATGCTGATGCTTCTTGATATTCTTTGACTGTTAGGAGCCAAATGTCACCAGTACCTCGTTTGTCTAAATTGCTGCTTGTGGCATGGTGAATTGAATGATCTCGTTGCCATTGAAGATAAGGGAAAAGGGTGAGTACGCCCGTTAAAAAACCGAACAGGTGATTTAGCGGCTTCTGTTTAAAAAAGGATTGATGGCAGCAGTCGTGAAAAATAATAAAGACACGTACTAAAAACCCAGCTGCAATAACCGCAAAGAAGAGGGTTAAAAGGTAGGAGATATTCAGGCTGTAATAGGCAAGAAACCAAAGCCCTAAAAATGGAATGAATGTATTAAAGAGTTGAATGATACTTTTTTTCGAATCAGCACCAGAGAATTGACCCACTTGTTTTCTTAAAGTAGCTTGCTGCTGTGTGTTTGTTGAAGTCGTCATGAACGTTCAAGTCCTTTCCGTTTCTTTCTACTTCAAAGTATAGAAGGAAAAGTGTCATGCTCATAGTAGCACCCATCATGTATTCAATATGACATTTGTCATGTTTGTCATCAAAAAGGCTGATGGGATCAACGTTTGTGCGCTTATTACATCATCAATAAAAAAGTAAAGGCGCTGAGCCTTTACTTTTTATGAACGTGCTTCATGTACTTTTAACTGCTTGCCTTTAATGGTTGTGTGGCGCATGGCATTCAGCACAAGAGGACCTTTGCCGTTTAAAATATCTACATATGTTTTCGTGTCTTGAATCGTAATAATCCCAATGTCATCGAATGCAACGCCATCTATTTTGGCAATGGTCCCAACGAAATCAACAGCTCGCAGCTTCTTTTTCTTTCCGCCGTTAAAATAAAGCTTCATAATATCCTTCTCAACGCCTGCCTGTTTATTTTCCTTTTGAACAGGCGTTTCAATCTTTTCTTCAAAGCTTTCTACATGCTTCTCTGCTTCTTCCTTCGTTGGATAAGGCTGAGTTTGAAAATCTATGCCGGCATCCTGCTTTAATTCATCAATAAGCGGCTTAGCATTCTTTGTCATAAACGCAATCGTTTTTCCGCTTTTTCCCGCTCTGCCTGTTCTACCAGTTCGGTGAATATAGCGCTCTTTTTCATAAGGAAGATCATAATGAATGACATGTGTCATATCACTGACATCAATTCCCCGGGCTGCTATATCTGTTGCGATCAGATAACGGAATTCACCTTTTTTAAATTCATCCATCACATCAAAGCGGTCTTCCTGTCTCATGCCGCCGTGAATTTTGTCACAGGGCACATCCCATTCATCCAGCTTCATCGTGAGTTCATTCACCCGGTCCTGTGTATTACAGAAAATAATGCAGCTATCTGGATTTTCAATGACGATCGTCCGCTGAAGAAGGGAGAATTTCGATTCCTCTTCTGTTTCAATTACGGTATGGGTGATTTGCTGTACAGACGTTTCTTCACGTGCGATCTCAATGATTTTCGGTGATTGTAAAAATTGTTCGCTCAATTTCTTCATATCTTCAGACATTGTCGCTGAAAATAGCATCGACATGCGCTTTGGCGGCAGATACTGAATAATAGAAGAAACCTGATCGATAAATCCCATGTTCAGCATTTCATCCGCTTCATCTAACACGAAAAATTTGAGATTTTCTAAAGAAAGGGTGCCTTTCTCAAGGTGATCCAAAATGCGGCCTGGTGTCCCGCACACAATATGATTTTTCTGTGAAAGCTCTACTTTCTGCGCTTGAAAAGAGGCTTTTCCAAAAATGGCTGCGGCTTTGATTCGTTTGAATCGTCCAAGGCTTGTGAGGTCTTGTTTGACCTGCATGGCGAGTTCTCGTGTCGGAACGAGGATAAGGGCTTGAGGCTTATTTTCAGCCCAATCAACCATTTCACAAATCGGCAGACCATATGCTGCAGTCTTGCCACTGCCAGTCTGAGATTTGACGATTAAATCCTGCTTTGAAAAAGCAACAGATAATGTCTCGTGCTGAACGGGTGTAGGTGTATGGAAGTGAAGCGCTTCTAGCGCTTGTTTCAATTCATCACTTAATGGATATTGATCAAAGTGTTGTAATGTCATCGTGTTCTCCTTTTCGTACATTCATACTTGTGACATCATACCATAACCATGACCGTGAATGAAAAGACATAAAAAAAAGCCCCATAAAGGAGCTTTAAACCCTCAATAATCTGAAAGATTAAAGGAATCTGCGTTTTACTTTTTCCCAGTAAGAGTTGTCTTTTAATTTCACCGTTTTAATCACTTTTCCTGAAAGGCCAATGTCAATTTGTTTGACGTGTTTTGTGCCGAGCGCTTCGTTATCAAGCCCGATAATTGGATGATCGTTTCCATCCTGCACCACCTTCAGCGTCAGCTTGCGGTCACTGCTTAAGATGAAAGGAGCACCTAATGTACGATACGAGTTGTTATTCAGCGATGCAAGCTCTGTGACTTGCATACATGGAAGCATCGGATCAACCACTGCGCCGCTCACGGATTTATTGTAAGCCGTTGAGCCAGTCGGAGTGGAAATAATCATGCCGTCGCCTCTAAAAGTTTCAAAGTGGAAATCATCTATATACACATCGATCACAAATGTTTTAATAATGCTGGAGCGGATCGACAGTTCATTTAAGCAATGGAACTGATTTGTACTGTCAACGCTTACATCGATGATCGGATATTTTCTCACTTCAAGCTGTTCAGTGTTCATGGCATCAATCATTTTATCAAAATGCTCTAACGAGAAATCACAGTATAGGTGCGTATTCTCTGATTTTGATACCCCTACATACAAGCAGTCATCCCGGAAGTTCGTTTTGCGGACTGCTTGAAGAAATGTGCCATCCCCACCAATTGAAGCAATAATATGGGCATCCTCTGCACGCTTGACGACGTGAAAGCCTTGATCGGTAGCGAGCTTCTCGAGAGAAGAAATGTGTCCATCCAATTCATGATCTTTTTTGTAAAAGAAAAATACATTGCGTCGATTGTCTGTCATTGACGTTCTCCCCTTTGCTGTCAAAAATAATTTCCAATGATAAAGGGCTTACATGAAAACCCTTGCTCACATTTTACACTTTTTTCATATGAAAGTAAAAACATTAGAGAGAACATCTAATGATCAGATTTGCATGATGAGAAATGAGTCGATGTGAGTGATTCAAAATGGCTGAATCCTGAGCATAATTGAATAGCCGTTTTCTCATGAAAGAATGGTTTAGGTGTTTCGTTGCGGTGAAGATCTAGCCTATTAGGTGCAGAGAGAGGATAAAAAAGCCAATTTTTCGTCATGCGCTTGTCTACGTAGACGATGTAAAGTTGATCGTTATTTAAGAGAGGTGCTATCATATGCCTACATGAAATGTAAAAAAACCACAATTCCTGTGAAACATTTCATGTGGGCATTCGTATGAATGAAGTGAGACAAAAAGGAGGAGAAAAAGATGAATGCGAAAAGATGGGTAGCGCTAATTATTGCACTTGGTGTTTTCGGATTTTCAATTGTGATTAGTGTCACGATGGCCTTGTTCGATAGCTTCAATGACAATAAAATGAGCTATCAATTTGGGGATGAAATAGAAGAGAAGGTACTAGAGAATGGCAGCGGTGCAGGCAAGATTGCTGTTCTTGAGATTAATGGAACCATTCAAGATAATGGCGGCGCCTCGAGCCTACTAGGCGGAGAAGGGTATGATCATCGTGCATTCCTCAAGGAACTAGATAAAGCGAAAGAGGATGCTTCGGTAAAAGGCGTACTGCTGCGCGTTAACTCTCCTGGTGGCGGTGTCTATGAAAGTGCTGAAATACATAAAAAATTAGAAGAAGTGAAAAAAGCGAAGAAGCCGATTTACGTATCTATGGGCTCAATGGCAGCTTCTGGCGGCTACTACGTGTCAACTCCAGCGAAGAAAATCTTTGCTTCACCTGAAACATTAACAGGATCACTTGGTGTTATTATGCAAAGCTTGAATTATTCAAAGCTGGCAGATAATTTGGGCATTAAATATGAAACGATTAAGAGCGGGAAGTTCAAAGACATCATGTCTCCTAACCGTGATATGACAAAAGATGAGCGTAATATCATGCAAAGCATGGTCGATAACTCTTACGAAGGATTTGTCAAAGTGATCTCTGAAGGACGAGGCATGTCAAAAAAGGAAGTCAAGAAAATTGCTGACGGCCGAGTATATGACGGGACACAGGCAAAATCGAACGGATTAGTCGATGAGCTTGGGTATTATGAAGATGCATTAAAAGCGATGAAGAAAAATGAAAAAGGCTTAAAAGGAGCAACAGTGGTCAGCTATTCTCAAAGCTTTGGCTGGAACTCTCTCTTCAACATGAGTGCAAGCAAGCTCTTTAAAAGCGAAATTGATTTTCTGAATTTAAAAGAAACACTGGCTGGCTCAAATGGGTCTAAACCGATGTATCTCTATTCAAAATAAAGGAGGGATCATAGATGGATTCTACATTCGATGAAGTAAGCGAAAGCCGCAGCCAAGAGGAAGAATCGAAGCCGGCCTTTGTGAAGCGCGCTTCAATTGAAGCACAGGCGTTTGCAGGTTTTTGGATTAGATTTTGGGCGTTTATTCTTGATTGGCTCGTCGTCTGGGGTGTCAACCATTTGACGGTTTCTCCAATCTTTAGTCTGTTTGGTTGGTCCAAAGGAGGGGGATGGTTTTCTCCATTTTCCGTCACAACGACGATTGTATTCCTCCTTTATTTCGCCATCATGACGAAAATCTTTCAACAAACACTCGGCAAGATGGTGTTTGGGATTAAAGTGGTCTCACTTCAGCCTGAGAAGAAGCTGGCATGGGATGTTATTTTCTTTAGAGAGATTGTGGGACGCTACATTAATACGATCTTTGTTCTCTATGCAATCGTTGGGTTCTCGCCGAAAAAGCAAGGGGTTCATGATTACTTTGCTGATACAGTGGTCGTCCATGAACATTTATATGAAAAAACAGAATCAAACGTATAATCAGAGGAGTTTGGCCGCGTACTGGTCAAACTCTTTTTTTGTTGATTGGGTATAAAATCCAGAATGAGAGCCATAATCGTAGGGGAAGCATCATTTGTTATGGAGGAAGTGAGCACAGTGCTTTACGTTTGGATCGCAGCGTTGTTGTTTCTTGTGATCTTGTTGATTTTCATGAAAGTAACCATTTCGCTGGACTATTCGCATACAAACGACAATGACCATATTGCACTGAAGGTCATCACCTTATATGGATTGATCAGACTCAAAAAAGAGATTCCGATGGTGAGGGTCAATCCAGAAGACCAAACGATTGATATTCGTGAAAAGAAAATGGAAAGCGCCAAAACCCCTGATCACGAAAAAGAATCGATGCATAAAAAAGTAGGAAAACGTGATATGAAGCAAATCCTTCATCAAATGGAGCGCATCACAAAAGAGATTGTCGATTTAAACCGGATCATGCGCAAGTTCTTCATTCACATAAGGGTTGTCTCATTTCACTGGTCGACATGGATCGGCTTTCATGACGCCGCTTTAACAGGTGTAGCAGCCGGCGGTGTGTGGTCAGTTAAAGGAGCGCTGCTTGCCTTTATGCAGGAGCATCTCACCTTTAAGCATAAACCTGTATATGAAGTCATTCCGGCCTTTCAGCACAACGTATCGCAGACTCAGTTTACATGTATAGCTTATTTTCGTATTGGACATGCTATGCTTGCAGCCATTCGTTTACTTGTCCATTGGTTAAAAGGGAGAAAGGCGAGAAAAAGTGCCTCTCTTCAAGCAACGAAGAATGAATCATCTGTTTAAGGAGGAACCCGAAAATGGCAGATCATCCAATCCAAGGTCTCATGAAGACAGCGATGGAAAACTTAAAAGAAATGATAGATGTGAATACAATCATCGGCGATCCAGTCGAAACCCCTGACGGCAGTGTCATTCTCACTGTGTCAAAGGTTGGTTTTGGATTTGCAGCCGGCGGCAGTGAATTTAACGGGAACCAAAAGAAGGAAAAGCGTTCTGATGATCAAGAACGAAAAGAACCGAGACTCCCATTTGGCGGCGGAAGCGGCGGCGGGGTATCGATTACACCAATTGCCTTCTTAATTGTAGGAACAAACGGAGTTCGAATGCTTCATTTGGATGAACACACACATCTGCTCGATAAAATATTGGATTCTGCTCCTCAAGCAATTGAACGTCTTCAGCACATGTTTAAGAAGGATGAGCGGGAGCACCGTCATAAAGAACGAAAACTAGATGACATAGACCTTTAAAAAGTTAGCTGCGCTGCAGTTAACTTTTTTTTCAAAATGGACGATTAGGCTTTGCAGTTTTTTGCTTTCTCTACTATGATAGAACCATACATTTGAAAAGGGAGGAATTGTTTTGGCATCGATCACATTTAAAGGAAGTCCTGTCACGCTTGTAGGAAATGAAGTAAAAGTAGGCGAGCAGGCTCCTGATTTTACGGTTTTAACGAACTCACTTGGAGAAGTTTCACTTTCTGATTTAGCAGGAAAAGTGACGATCATCTCAGTGATTCCTTCTATTGATACAGGTGTGTGTGACGCACAAACAAGACGTTTCAATGAAGAGGCAGCGGGTTTAGGTCCGGTCAATATTTATACGATTAGTGCAGACCTTCCATTTGCACAAGCACGCTGGTGCGGAGCAAACGGAATTGAAAATGTCGAAACATTATCTGATCACAGAGATATGTCATTTGGTGAAGCATTCGGAGTGTATATGAAAGAATTGCGTTTATTGGCGCGCGCAGTCTTTGTATTAGACCCTAACGGAAAAGTGGTTTACACTGAATACGTAAGTGAAGCAACGAATCACCCAAATTATGAAAAAGCCATTGAAGCTGCAAAATCACTGTTATAAAAGCAGCATCGACAAGAGCTCCGGCTTCAACCTGGGGCTCTTTTCAATGAGAACATATAGCTTTTAACAAAGCGAGGAGAGAAAAGCATTGCAGAAAGATCAAGTAAGTACTATTTTTGAACTGCTCGATACAGCTTCTATTCGATTGAAAAAGGAACAGAGCATTTCCTATATTGAGGCATTGGCAGAAGCAGGAGAAGCCTTTTTCCAAGCAAATGATCGAAACGGTTTATTAAAGGATTTAATAGAGAAAGCAGATTTTGCTTCTTATGATCATGAGCAGATTCGTAAAGCGTTTCAGCTCGCCGTATTGAAAGGTCAAAAGGATATTTCTCATCCAAATCGCCAGATGACGCCAGATACGATTGGACTGTTTGTCAGCTATTTGGTGAATAAATTTTTAGAAGGTCAAAAAGAACTTGTTGTCTTTGATCCAGCAGCGGGAACAGGAAACTTACTTCTTGCGGTTTTAAACAATCTCACTGCAGAAACAAAGCGCGGCTTTGCGTCTGAAATTGATGATGTGCTCATTAAAATTGCTTGGGCCCAGGCGAATTTAGAGGAGAAAGAAGTCGAGCTTTTCCACCAGGACAGTCTTGAACCGCTTCTGATCTCACCGGCAGATGTCACTGTATGCAGCCTGCCAGTCGGCTATTATCCAAATGATGAGCGTGCAGCAGACTTTGAATTGCAGGCAAAAGAAGGACATGCCTTTGCCCATTATTTATTCATTGAACAAAGCCTCCGCTACACAAAAGAAGGCGGCTTCTTATTCTTCATCATTCCAAACGACTTGTTTGAAGGAAAAGAGAGCGTACAATTAAAGGATTACATTAAAGACCATGCGTATATGAATGCGTTAATTCAGCTGCCAGTGTCCATGTTTAAGGATAAAAAACACGCCAAAAGCTTATTTGTGATGCAAAAGAAAAAAGAAGGGCTGGAAGCACCAAAACGAATGCTGTTTGCCAATCTTCCATCTTTCTCACAAAAGGAAGCAATGGTCGGTGTGATGCGAAAACTAGACCAGTGGTTTATAGAAGAAAAAGAAACGAAAGAATAGCCAGAGTTATTTCTGGCTATTTCAGCGTGTAGACAAACCCTCGCATTCGTTGTCAGGTCTGCGCTCCGGTGCTCACGAATCCCAAATTCGCTCTGCTCCGGTGCTCGCCCTTCCTAGAGCTGCAAAGGTTTTCTATCACGCTGAAAAGAAAACAAAGAGCTAAAATAAAAATCATTTTAGCTCTTTGTCAATAATCTGGATATTTTACTATTCAGAAAATAATGACTTATTGATGTAAGCGATAACAGTTTGAAGGTGCACTTGAAATGCAAAGTTTTCAATGTTTAAATGAAAAAGTCAGATATTTTTCGGACTTATCGTTAAACTATAAAAGACCCGTCAAACAGGTTGAATATAGCACCGGAAAAAACGTGAAACCTTATATAACAACTGAGTAAAAGGAGCGACAGTAATGTCCAAAATTATTGCAATCAACGCAGGAAGCTCATCTCTTAAATTCCAATTGTTCGACATGCCAGAAGAAACCGTTTTAACAAAAGGGCTTGTTGAAAGAATCGGAATGGACAACAGTATCTTCACGATTTCTGTAGATGGAGAAAAGAAAACAGAAGTGACAGATATTCCAGATCACGCAGTAGCGGTCAAAATGCTGCTTGAAAAACTAACTGAATTTCACATCATCAAAGACTTTAATGAAATTGATGGCGTAGGACACCGTGTTGTTCACGGCGGAGAGAAATTCAGCGATTCTGTACTTTTAACTGATGAAGTGATTAACGACATTGATCAGCTTTCAGAGCTTGCACCACTTCACAACCCTGCAAACGTTGTAGGAATCAAAGCATTCAAACAAATTCTGCCTGACGTACCAGCGATTGCTGTGTTCGATACAGCGTTCCACCAAACTATGCCAGAGCAGTCTTACCTATACAGCCTTCCGTACGACTACTACAAAAACTTTGGTATTCGTAAATACGGATTCCACGGGACAAGCCACAAGTTCGTTACAGAGCGTGCAGCAGAGCTATTAGGCCGTCCACTAGAAGAGCTTCGTTTGATTTCTTGCCACCTTGGAAATGGTGCGAGTATCGCAGCAGTTGAAGGCGGAAAATCAATCGATACATCTATGGGCTTTACACCACTTGCTGGTGTTGCAATGGGTACACGTTCAGGTAACATTGACCCTGCTCTTATTCCATTCATTATGGAAAAAACAGGACATACTGCTGAAGAAGTGCTTTCTACTTTGAATAAGAAGAGTGGTCTTTTAGGTGTGTCTGGTCTGTCAAGTGACCTTCGTGATATTGAAGAAGCAACAGAAGAAGGAAACGACCGTGCAGAAGTTGCTCTTGATATTTTTGCGAGCCGTATTCATAAATACATCGGCTCTTATGCAGCAAGAATGAATGGCGTAGATGCGATCATCTTCACAGCTGGAATCGGTGAAAACAGTTCAGAAGTAAGAGCACGTGTACTTCGTGGTCTAGAATTCATGGGCGTTTACTGGGATCCTTCCCTAAACAACATGAGAGGCGAAGAAGCATTCATCAGCTACCCGCACTCTCCTGTAAAAGTGATCGTCATCCCAACAAACGAAGAAGTAATGATTGCAAGAGACGTTATGCGTTTAGCGTAAAAGTTTGAAAAGCTCTTTTCCAATAAGGAAAAGAGCTTTTTTCTGTTAAAAGCAGCATGCTATAATGTTGTCCAAAATGAAGTAAAAGGGAGCGTTGCGGAAAATGAGCGTGACAGAACATAAACGAGAGGCGAAAGAAAGGCTTTATGTGAAGGTCATTACGGTCAGTGATACAAGAACGAAGGAAACAGATAAAAGCGGGCGCCTGATGATTGATTTGCTCAAAGAACAGGGACATCTTGTTCTTGCATACGATATTGTAAAAGATGATATTGGATTGATTCAAGACGCTGTGCTAGAAGGAACAAGCGAACCGAAAATAGATGCCGTCTTGTTAAATGGCGGAACAGGAATTGCTGCAAGGGATGTGACCATTGAAGCGATTACCCCTCTTTTTTCCAAGGAGCTGCCTGGCTTTGGTGAAATCTTCCGAATGCTCAGCTATACAGAAGACATAGGTTCAGCTGCTATCTTGTCCCGGGCAGCGGCAGGGGTCGTCAATCAAAAGGCTGTCTTTGCGACGCCAGGATCTACCGGAGCCGTTCGTTTAGCCATGACAAAACTCGTGATTCCAGAGCTTCCTCACGTCTTACGAGAGCTTGAAAAAGATCAAAAATAGCCCAAAATGACTCTGCCAAGAAAATTTGGCAGAGTTTTTTTCATAAAGGGGTTGAAAAAACAATTTTTCCTTGTTACAGTGTATACATACTAAATGCATGTTTATAAATTAAAACTTATTTTTATGCAAAAAACATTCACAGAATCAAAACAAGCGAGAGGAGCTTTTCAATCATGTCACAAAATAAAAAAGTTGTATTAGCATATTCCGGAGGTCTTGATACCTCTGTTGCAGTTAAATGGTTACAAGAGCAAGGATACGAAGTTGTTGCTTGCTGCCTTGACGTAGGTGAAGGAAAAGACTTGGCATTCGTTCAACAAAAAGCGCTTCAAGTCGGAGCGGTTCAATCATACATGATTGACGCAAAAGAAGAATTTGCTGAAGAGTTTGCACTCACTGCATTACAAGCACACACAATGTATGAAGGGAAATATCCACTAGTATCTGCACTATCCCGTCCGCTTATTGCAAAAAAATTAGTGGAAGTAGCAGAAAAAGAAAATGCAGTAGCTGTTGCTCATGGATGTACTGGAAAAGGGAACGACCAAGTTCGTTTTGAAGTATCCATTAAAGCATTGAATCCAGATCTAGAAGTTCTTGCGCCAGTGCGTGAATGGAAATGGTCTCGTGATGAGGAAATCGATTATGCACAAAAACATGGTATTCCAATTCCGATTAACTTAGACAGCCCATATTCAATCGACCAAAACCTTTGGGGCAGAAGTAACGAATGTGGCATTTTAGAAGATCCTTGGGCTGCGCCGCCAGAAGGTGCATATGATCTGACAAATCCACTTGAAAAAACACCTGACACACCAGAAATCATTGAAATCACGTTTGAAAAAGGAAAACCGACAGCGATTGACGGTATCCAGTATTCATTATCTGATCTTATCCTTCATTTAAATGAAGTCGCTGGTCAGCATGGTGTTGGCAGAATCGATCACGTTGAAAACCGTCTTGTTGGGATCAAATCTCGTGAAGTGTACGAGTGCCCAGGTGCAGTCACACTTCTTAAAGCACATAAAGAGCTTGAAGACTTAACGCTTGTTAAAGAAGTCGCACACTTTAAACCAATCGTGGAACAAAAAATGGCTGAATTAATATACAACGGCTTATGGTTCTCACCGCTTAAAGAAGCACTAGATGCATTCTTACAAGAAACACAGCAAAACGTAACAGGTGTTGTACGTGTGAAACTATTTAAAGGCCATGCCATTGTAGAAGGACGTAAATCACCATATTCACTTTATGATGAAAATCTCGCAACTTATACAAAAGCAGATGAATTTGATCATGATGCAGCTGTAGGATTTATTAACCTTTGGGGCTTACCGACAAAAGTAAACAGCATCGTGAATAAAAAGGAGCAGGTTAAAGCATGAAAAAGCTTTGGGGAGGCCGATTTCAAAAAACACCAGAAAAATGGGTCGATGAGTTTGGCGCGTCCATTCATTTCGACAAACAATTAGTGAAAGAAGATCTGACCGGCTCCCTTGCTCATGCAAGTATGCTGAATAAATGCGGTATCCTCGGTGATGAGGAGGCCGCTGCCATCAAAGACGGACTAAATACGCTCATGAAAAAGGCAGAGGAGGATGAACTGGAATTCTCAGTAGATTATGAGGACATTCATTTAAACCTTGAAAAAATGCTCATTGATGAGATTGGTCCGCTTGGCGGCAAATTGCACACAGCGAGAAGCCGGAATGATCAGGTCGCAACCGATATGCACCTATATTTGAATAACCAAGTCGAGCATATCATTGAACTGATCTCTTCCTTTCAAACGGTGCTTGTAGAGAAGGCAGAACAGCACGTTGAAACGATTTTCCCAGGATATACGCACCTGCAGCGTGCACAGCCTATTTCGTTTGCCCATCATATGCTCGCCTATTTTTGGATGCTTGAGCGTGACAAAGCGCGCTTTCAAGATTCATTGAAGCGAATTAACGTATCTCCGCTTGGATGCGGAGCGTTAGCAGGAACGACATTCCCGATTGATCGTGAATATACTGCAGAGCAGCTTGGCTTTGATCACATTTACGAAAACAGCCTTGATGGTGTGAGTGATCGGGACTTCATTTTAGAGTTTTTGTCTAATAGCAGTCTTGTGATGATGCACCTCTCACGTTTTTGTGAGGAAATCATTTTATGGTGCTCACAAGAATTCAAATTCATTGAACTCGATGATACGTATGCAACAGGCAGCAGCATGATGCCGCAGAAGAAAAACCCCGATATGGCTGAATTAATCCGCGGAAAAACAGGCCGTGTGTATGGCAACCTGATGGGGCTTCTCACGATTATGAAAGGCTTGCCACTTACGTATAACAAAGATCTGCAAGAAGATAAAGAAGGCATGTTTGATACAGTGAAAACTATCGCTGGCAGCCTGCAAATCTTCACAGGTATGATTCAAACGATGACAGTCAACGAAGATGTCATGAAAAAGGCAACAAAAGAAGATTTCTCAAATGCGACAGAAGTGGCAGACTACCTTGCGAAAAAAGGCATGCCATTCCGTGAAGCACACGAAATCGTTGGCAAGCTTGTGTATACATGTATTCAAAAAGGCATCTACTTAAGTGATCTTCCTTTTGAAACTTTTACAGAAGCAAGCGAGCTTTTTGAACAAGACATTTACACTGTTCTTGATCCGTATGTGGCGGTTGAAAAAAGAACAAGTGCAGGCGGAACTGGATTCAAACAAATCCAGCTCGCTTTAGAAAAAGCAAAAGCCTGTCTGGCATAACTGATCAAAACCATTCGTTTATACGGATGGTTTTTTTGTCATGGAAAAAAGGAGATTGATGACCATTGGAGAAAATGAAAGCATACCAGCGTCAAGCAGAAGAGGGAGTGACAGCAGATCATGAAGAAAACGCTTGAGGCTTTGTTTCATCAACCGATCGTATCAGTGAAAACGTTAGGAGAACAATATGACGGACGGGCCAATGATGTGTGGCTGATCTCCTTACAAGATAAAACGGAATATGTGATCAAATCTCCTAAAACTGCAAGAGAAGAAAGTGAATTTGTGACTGGGATCAATATGATCTATGGAGTAGATGCTCATACTATACAAAAGTATATCGATCAAATTAATCAAAAACTGTCTCATACGAATTCGTTTCAGATTCCAGAAGTTGTTCGTAAAGTGAAGAAGGCAGGAAGACATTTTTATGTAATGGAGAAAGTAGAAGGAACACCTTTCACATCTTTCGATGGACGTTCATCAAACTTTTATAAGGATTATGGGAGGAAACTAGCACATCTTCATTCATATCGAACTGACTTTTTTGGGGCAGTATACGGAGCTGAAAAGAAACATTTGAGAGAATTTCATGCGGTGTTAAAAAAGGCTGTACCCAAACTCATAGAGCGGGATTGGAAAGCTGAAGCCTCCTGATTCAGCCAGTCTTATTTTAATTGATTTAGATCCGTCTCAATATATTGAAAAAGATGATCAAGTAACGAGTTTAGTTGATACAGAATATGTCGTATATGGACCAGCTGCGTTTGATTTTATTGCATTGGAATACCTTTTGACGAAAGAAGCTGCCCGCGATGTCCAATTGGGGTATGAAGAGATTTGTCCGCTTCCTCGCGAGCTTCAAGAGGTGAGAGAGTGCTATCGTTTTGTTTCGCTGCTTCTCGATATTCATGGCTCATGGGATCTGAAAAAGTGGATGAATCACCCTATACTGTTTTACTCCTATTGATAAAGGGTTCATAAGTGCGCCAGATGCCGGTTTATAGTAAAGTAAAAGATAAGATAAGAAACACGTGAACTTGCAACCTTTGCTTTAGGAGGAGATTGTGTGCGACACGCATTAATAACAGCGGGTTCTAAAGGACTTGGCCGGAAAGTCACCGAGTCTTTACTGAATATGGGGTATTCTGTGACAGTGAATTATCGAAGTGATGATGAAGCTGTCCGGCAGATGAGAGAAGAATTACAGCAGTACGAAGATAAGCTTCAATTTGTCCAAGGTGATGTGACAAAAAAAGAAGATCTAAAAAACATGGTAGAGCTGGCAATAGAGCGATTTGGGCGGATTGATGCCTTGATTAACAATGCTGGTCCTTATATTTTTGAACGAAAGAAACTGGCGGATTACTCTGAAGATGAATGGTATCAAATGATAGAAGGCAACTTATCAGCAGTATTCCATTTGTTCCGAATGGTCATCCCAATGATGAGAAAACAAAGCTTTGGCCGCATTATCACTTATGGCTTCCAAGGTGCAGACCATGCGCCGGGCTGGATGCACAGATCAGCCTTTGGAGCTGCAAAAGTGGGCCTTGCGTCATTGACGAAAACCATTGCGATTGAAGAAGCCGAAAACGGCATCACCGCCAATATGGTTTGTCCAGGCAAAATCGTTGGAGACATGAAAGAATCGACAATAGAGGAAGCCCGCCAAATCAAAGACGAAGAAACGCCAATAGGCAGGTCTGGTACTGGAGAGGATATAGGACGTATCATCTCATTTCTATGTGATGACCGTTCAGACCTCATTACAGGCACCGTCATTGAAGCAACAGGTGGTCTTAACGTCATTCACAGGCATTAAGTTTTTCAGCTTTTTATAGAGGTAATAAATGATATGAGATCAAAATTGAAAGGTGGATATACTACATGAAAGCTACATATCATGGACATTCAGTCGTACACATTGAAACAAACGGATATCATATTTGGATTGACCCATTTTTAAATGGAAATAAGCACACAGATATCAATCCGCAAGATGTGAAAGCAGATGTCATTTTACTGACACATGGTCATGGAGATCACATCGGTGACACCATTGAAATCGCTAAAAACAATGATGCACTTGTTGTCGCGCCTTTCGAACTTGCCACATATTTAAGCTGGCAAGGGGTGAAAACGCACCCGCTTTCTATTGGAGGCAGCCGTGAGTTTGAATTTGGTAAAGTGAAGCTCACGCAAGCGTTCCATGGTTCAGCTGTCATTGATGAAGAGGCGCAGACAATTACGTATACTGGGATGCCATCAGGTATTTTATTTACCGCAGAGGGCAAAACAATTTATCATGCTGGAGACACTGCACTCTTTTCAGATATGAAACTGATTGGTGAGCTGAATCATATTGAGCTCGCATTCCTTCCAATTGGTGATAACTTCACGATGGGGCCGGAAGATGCAAGAATTGCAGCAGAATGGCTGCGGGCAAAACAGGTCGTTCCGATTCACTACAGCACATTCCCGCCAATTGAACAGGATCCGCATGCATTTGCAGACAGCCTGCATGGCGGCGTCGGTCATGTGTTAAATAGCGGGGAATCAATCGAGATTTAATCCCCATACGAAAAAAGCTGGCACACAAATGCCGGCTTTTTTGTTTACCTTCATCTGCTGAAAGAAAAGACAAATTGCTATTAAAAGCCTCCTGCCCTTATAATGAAACATAGATGAAAACGCTGAAAACAAAAAGGGTGAACGGGATTGGCGACAAAGCATGAGCAAATTTTATCGTATATTGATTCATTAGATGTCGGGGAGAAAATTTCTGTCCGGCGCATAGCGAAAGAAATGAAAGTGAGTGAAGGCACCGCTTACCGGGCCATCAAAGATGCTGAAAATAAAGGATTCGTCAGTACCATTGAACGAGTCGGCACCATTCGAATTGAACAGAAGAAAAAAGAAAATATTGAAAAACTGACATATGCAGAAGTGGTTAATGTCATTGATGGACAGGTGCTTGGAGGACGAGCAGGCTTACATAAAACGTTAAATAAATTTGTCATCGGAGCGATGGAGCTGGATGCGATGATGCGCTATACGGCAGCTGGCAACTTGCTGATCGTCGGAAACCGGATCAATGCCCATAAGCAGGCATTAGAGGCAGGGGCGGCTGTGCTGGTCACCGGCGGATTCTCAACAGATGATGAAATCATTCAGCTCGCAGATGAGCTAGAGCTGCCAATCTTATCAACAAGCTACGATACATTTACCGTAGCGGCTCTCATTAACAGAGCCATTTATGACCAATTAATTAAAAAAGAGATTGTGCTTGTAGAAGATATTTTAACGCCGATTGAACGCACTGTGTATTTATCACCAGAGGATAAGCTAGAAAAATGGTATGAAAAGAATTATGAAACTGGCCACGGCCGTTTCCCGGTCGCAGATGATCAAATGAAGATTCACGGCATCCTCACCTCAAAGGATATTGCGGGGCATGACCGCTCCACACCGATTGAAAAGGTGATGACGAAAAATCCGCTGACGGTCATTGGCAAAACATCTGTCGCCTCAGCTGCCCAAATGATGGTGTGGGAAGGCATTGAGGTGCTGCCAGTTGTGGATGATCATGCGAAGCTGATCGGGATGATCAGCCGTCAGGATGTGCTCAAGGCGCTCCAAATGATTCAAAAGCAGCCGCAGGTTGGAGAAAAGCTGGATGATGTTGTCTCAAGAGGGTTTAAAGAAGCTGATACAGAAAAACCAAAAGCAGATGCGGTTTATCAATATGAGGTCACCCCGCAAATGACGAACCAGCTTGGAAACATTTCATATGGGGTGTTCACACAAATTTTAATCGAATCAGCCAACCGCTTCTTAAAATCTCATAAAAAGGGCGAGCTGATCGTCGAGAGTCTTTCTGTCTACTTCTTAAAACCAGTCCAAATGGAATCCACAATCCAGATCAAGCCGAATATTTTAGAAGTAGGGCGCAAGTTTGGAAAGCTGGAAGTCGAGGTTTATCACCAATCGAATATCGTAGGTAAAGCGATGCTGATGGTGCAGCTGATGGAGAGGGGATAATGATAAAAAGGGCGAACCCATGTCGCCCCTTTCCTTATTACGCGTGATCTTTTTCGCCTTCTTTTAAAAAGAGCGGAAGGTAATGCTTGTAGGCTTTATACCCAGCCCATGTACTGCCGATACCGACAGCAACAAAAATAAATCCGATGACAAATGCGAGTGACGAGCGGTTTAAAAATAATTGATTCACACCGAAAAGCAGGACAAAGCAGCCAAGGGCCATACTGGATTTCGCCGACCAGAATTTTTTCTCAACTGGCCGGTTCGTACGGACATTTTTCGCTTTGTAGTATAAATAAAACATGGCAGAACAAATAATAAACACAATCAAAACAAGCATGTGCCAAGCCTCCATTGTAAGTGGTTACAACCCTATTTTAAACGTAAATAGGCTTGCTTACTAGAATAAATTGTCTATTCCTCACTTTTCCGTCACGATAGATTATGATTTAATAATAAAAAGAGTATCGCATGAGAAGGAGTTTTTATGAAAAAAGAACTGATTAGAACCATATCATTATATGACACCATCATCATTCATAGACATGTAAGACCAGATCCTGATGCGTATGGATCGCAGTGCGGCCTTACGGAAATCTTGCGTGCCACCTATCCAGAAAAAAATATTTATGCGACAGGAACCCCTGAGCCATCCCTTTCATTTTTATATGAACTCGATGAGATACCAGACGACGTGTATAAAGGGGCCCTTGTCATTGTCTGTGATACGGCCAATCAAGCAAGAATTGATGATCAGCGCTATTTAATGGGCGATAAGCTGATGAAAATCGACCATCACCCGAATGAAGATCCTTATGGTGATTTGCTTTGGGTGGATACAGAGGCAAGCTCTGTGAGCGAGATGATTTATGAATTGTACTTAGAGGGGAAAGAAGAAGGATATCAGCTGAATACAAAGGCGGCTGAATTGATCTATGCCGGCATTGTAGGAGACACTGGCCGCTTCCTTTTCCCAAACACAACGAAAAAGACACTCAAATATGCAGGGGAACTCATCGAATATCCGTTTTCATCTTCAGATCTTTTCAATCAATTGTATGAGACAGATTTGAATGTCGTGAAATTAAATGGTTATATTTTTCAACATATTTCTTTGTCAGAGAACGGGGTTGCATCTGTGTTCATTAAGCGTGAAATTTTGGAATCGTTCCAAACAACAGCGCAGCAGGCCTCACAGCTTGTTGGGACACTAGGAAATATTGCAGGCATTAAGGCATGGGTCTTTTTTGTGGAAGAAAACGATCAGATTCGTGTCAGATTCCGCTCTAAAGGTGTCGTCATTAACACCATTGCGAAAAAATATCATGGAGGCGGCCACCCGCTTGCAGCCGGTGCGTCCATTTATGATTGGGCCGTAGCAGATGAGATTTTGCGTGATTTAGAAGAAGTATGTAAATCATCATCATAAGAGAGGAGGGATATGAAGTCCCTTCTCTCTTTTTTGTCATGGAGAAAAGGGTTACTTGCATACAGGGATAAACCAGCAGCCGATGTCTGTTGAATCTTCATAGGCTTGGAGATTTTGATGCTTTAATTCTTTTTTAATTAAATGAGCCATCATTTCTGTCTCAGCATAAGCACACATGCCGTCTTTGATCCGGCTTGCTTTGTCTCGTGCCATTTGACGATAGCTGTAAACCTCCATTGTCCTCACCTCTTTCTATTTAAGGTCTCGTTCTACTTTTAGTGTATAAAAATGAAGCGTGAAAAGCGATCATTGAGGGCAGAAATTCATAAAAATTCCACAACCTCTTTATTCAGCAAATGAAATACGTACTTCAAGTGAAAGCTTCGTATAAATTGTCAGCTCTGTCACTTTCGCTCGGTATGCCTTTTCCCGAATGGTATATTCTTTATTTTCCACTGTCCGTTTTAGTAATTCCTTTGTTTTATAGACACTTTCAATATCCTTTGTAATGACTTCTGAGATATCCTCCTTGACCTGGTCTTCAAACTTTAGCGTATCTGGCTCTGGGATTTTATATTGCTCACGATTCACGAGATGAACATCTACGCTTTGGATCAGCAGCCGCTTCTTATTATCCTCATTTAACTTATGCAAATCTTCCCGATAGAGTGTGATTTGTTCCTTCAAACTGTCCATATGATGCTGCTGGCTTCTCAGCAGTGTCACTTGCTTTTCCTGAAAGGTTCCGTATGTAAAGAGAAAAATGAGCCAGCTTACAATCGCACCAAACATCATTCCTGCAAAAAAACGCTGCCAGCCTGGGCGTTTATACAGCTCCGGCACCCTCATGATGACACATGCTCCTGTGTAAGCCACGTAATAATGAGATACCCCGTTTGTGCGCCGCCCATGGCAGAGATAATTAATAAAATCTGCTTGAAAATATCACGCGTGTTTCCTTCGAAAATGCCTCGTTCAAAGCTATAAACAGCATCAAATGTTCCGCCGATAGCGGCGACAAGCGCCCAAATCTTTAAACGGTTGGCAAGACTAGTAATAATGGATAAAGGCGGCTGACCAGATAAATACGCACCAACACCGCCTATGATAGCACCACCCAAAATGACCCCAAGGGCGATAAAATAACAGCTGATAAAATTCGGAATAAAAGCTTCCTTCACATCCATTTTGTCCACCTCACTCTATTCAATATATGGTGTGTGCTGGACAAGTATGAACGGACAGAAAAGAAAGAACATTTGTTTCTCATCGCATCGCGTTTTATAATGAAAGAATGACTTTAGACGAAAGGAGTGGATTTAGCATGTCTTATGTTCATCTTCAGGTCCACAGTGGATACAGCTTGTTAAGCAGTGCAGCTAAAGTAAAGGAGCTTGTACTGAAAGCAAAAGAACTTGGCTGCAAGGCGCTCGCTCTTACCGATGACCATGTGATGTATGGAACGGTTGAATTTTATAAGGAATGTAAAAAACATGGCATCAAGCCGGTTATCGGTTTAACAGCTTCTGTCTTCATAGATGAACAAGAGACAGAGGCTTATCCCTTGGTACTCCTTGCAAAAAACAACGAAGGCTATCAAAACCTGATCAAAATCAGCAGTGTGCTGAAATCAAAATCAAAAGCCGGACTGAAAGAAAAATGGCTAAAAAGCTATCATCGCGGGCTCATTGCGATCACACCAGGTGCATCTGGGTATATTGAAACGCTTTTGCAGCATGATCAGATAGAAGAAGCGCGTGAAGCCGCAAAACAATTAAAGCATATATTCGGCGAGGGCCACGTGTACATCGCACTTCAGCCATTTCAGCAGGACGAATCGCTCACCAGCAAACTGCGGGACGTCTCACAAATTGTGGACATACCTCTTGTTGCGACGGGGGATGTTCACTACATCAATCGAGAGGATAAAATGGCTTATACGTGTTTAAAGGCTATTAAAGCAGGAGAGCAGCTTTCAGAGATAGAGGAAGACCGAGGAGAAAAGCATTTCAGATCCTTTGAAGAAATGTTGGAATGGTATAGAGATGATCGAGAGCTGCTGACAAGAACGGTGGAGATTGCAGACCGCTGCGAGGTCGATTTAAATCTTGGGCAGACAAAACTTCCATCCTATCCAACTCCTGATCAATCAACAGCAGATCAGTTTTTACGCAGAGTGTGCGCAGAAGGGATGATGCAAAGAAAGATTGCTTCACATGACACGTATGTCAAAAGACTTGAATATGAACTGAGCATTATCCAAAAAATGAATTTCAGTGATTATTTTCTCATTGTGTGGGATTTTATGAAGTATGCGCATGACAGAGGGATTGTCACAGGCCCTGGACGGGGATCAGCAGCGGGTTCACTTGTTGCATATGTTCTGTTTATTACGGATGTCGACCCGATCCGTCACGGTCTTTTATTTGAGCGCTTCTTAAATCCAGAGCGAATCAGTATGCCAGATATTGATATTGATTTCCCCGACACGAGAAGAGACGAAATCATTTCTTATGTAAAAGACAAATACGGAGACATGCATGTGGCGCAAATTGTCACGTTTGGAACACTTGCAGCAAAGGCTGCTTTAAGGGATGTTGGACGTGTGATGGGAATCGATTCAAAGGCAGCGGACCGTCTTGCCAAGCTGATTCCATCAAAGCCAGGAACGACGCTGAAAGAAGCGGTGACTGCATCTCCTGAATTAAAAACGATGCTTCAGCAATCTGAAGAGCTTCGAAAGGTCTTCCAAACTGCTTTAAAGGTAGAAGGCTTACCGAGACACACCTCGACACATGCAGCTGGCGTTGTGCTGAGCGAAGAGCCGCTGACAGAGGTCGTTCCGATTCAAGACGGCCATGAAGGTGTGTATTTAACGCAGTATGCCATGAATTATTTAGAAGATCTCGGACTTTTAAAGATGGACTTCTTAGGGCTCAGAAACTTAACATTAATTGAATCCATTAAAAACCAGATTGAAAGACAGGAAAACGTCCACATTAACTTTAGTGACATTTCATATGAGGATCAGAAAACGTTTGAATTGTTATCTGCGGGCGATACAACTGGAATATTCCAGCTTGAATCACAGGGAATGCGTCAGGTGCTGAGACGCCTGAAGCCGTCTAGTTTAGAAGATATCGTAGCGGTCAATGCCCTCTATCGTCCAGGTCCAATGGAAAATATCCCGCTTTTTATCGACCGAAAGCATGGCAGAGTCAAGGTCTCCTACCCTCATCCTGATTTGTATGACATATTAAAGGATACATATGGGGTCATCGTCTATCAGGAGCAAATCATGCTGATTGCAGCGAAGATGGCTGGTTTTCAGCTGGGCGAGGCTGATCTATTAAGAAGAGCTGTTTCGAAGAAGGATAAAAAGGTCCTTGATGAAGAGCGAAGCCATTTTGTTGAAGGATGCCTAAAAAAGGAGTATCCTGTTAACATTGCAAATGACGTTTATGACTTAATCGTCAAATTTGCAAACTATGGTTTTAATAGAAGCCATGCTGTTGCATATAGCATGATTGGCTTTCAGCTTGCTTATTTAAAAGCGCATTATCCGTTATATTTTATGTGCGGTCTTTTAACGAGTGTAATTGGAAATGAAGACAAAATTGCTCAATATTTCTATGAGGCGAAGGAAAAAGGGATATCTGTGTTGAAGCCTTCTATTAATAAGAGTGAGTTTCCATTTACGGTTGAAAAAGGGGAGATCCGCTACAGCTTAAGAGCGATTAAAAATGTCGGAGTGTCAGCTGTAAAGGATATATACAGGGCAAGACAGGAAAAGCCGTTTGAAGATTTATTCGATTTTTGCGCAAGAGTATCACCAAAGAGTGTCAACCGAAAAACGATTGAAGCGCTCATTTTTTCAGGGGCGATGGATGAGTTTTATCCCAATCGTGCTTCGTTATTAGCATCGATAGATATTGCGTTAGACCACGTGTCATTTTTAAATCCTGAGGATCAGCTGGACTTTCTTGGGGATACAACCTTCTCCATTAAGCCAAAATATGCGGAGATAGAAGAAATGCCGCTTGTTGATCTCCTGCAATTTGAAAAAGAGGCACTCGGGTTATATTTATCAAATCACCCAGTACAAGCATACCGAGACCGCTTAAGAGAGAATGGTGCAGTGGAAATAATCAGACTTTCTTCCTATATTAAGCGGAAGATTTCAATGGGTGGTCTTTTGACAAAAGTGAAATCGATTCGGACAAAAAATGGACAATCGATGGCATTTGTTACATTTGGGGATGAAACGGGAGAAATGGAAGGCGTCGTCTTTCCAGAGCAATTTAGAAAGCTGTCCCCCTTACTTGAGGAGGGCACCATGCTTTATGTGGAAGGCAGAGTAGAGATCAGAAATGACAGCAGTCAAATCATCGTGCAAGAAGCTGCTTTGCTGGAAGAGATGGACGTAAAAAGAAAAGAGTCTGTCTACATTCGGGTGAAAGAAGAGAATCATACGCAGGAGCTGCTAGAGCAAGTAAAACAAGTCCTCTCGATGCACAGAGGAGAAGCAGATGTCTATTTGTATTATGAGAAGCAAAAAAAGACGATGAGACTTCCAGATGCATACAAAGTTCATGCAGATCATGCTGTGATTTTCCAGTTAAAAGAGCTGCTCGGTGAACAAAACGTTGTGATTAAATGATGACAAATCGCCTGAATATGTTTTACAAATTCACCTATTGTGTTATCATTTTAAAGATTCTGTGTATTTAAAACTGCCAGTATGTGCTTATCAATTTAGCAAATCATTAAATCATTTTCCACTTGAAGGAGTGTTCATCACATGTCATTAAGAGAAGAAGCATTACATATGCACAAAGAGAATCAAGGCAAACTCGAATCAAAATCAAAAGTACAAGTGAAAAATGCGAAAGACTTGAGCTTGGCTTATTCACCTGGTGTTGCAGAACCATGTAAAGATATTTATGACGACACAAGCAAAGTGTATGATTATACAATGAAAGGCAATATGGTCGCTGTTGTCACAGACGGAAGCGCTGTTTTAGGGCTTGGAAATATTGGTGCAGAAGCATCTCTTCCAGTAATGGAAGGGAAAGCCGTATTATTCAAAAGCTTTGCAGGCGTAGATGCCTTCCCAATCGCGCTTGCAACGAACGATGTAGACAAAATCGTTGAAACAGTGAAGCTTCTTGAGCCGACTTTTGGCGGTGTGAACCTTGAAGATATTGCAGCTCCTAACTGCTTTATCATTGAAGAGCGCTTGAAAAAAGAGACAAACATTCCAGTTTTCCACGATGATCAACATGGAACAGCCATTGTGACAGTAGCAGGACTTGTGAATGCACTGAAGCTATCTGGAAAATCTATGTCTTCAATCAAAGTAGTGGCAAACGGCGCCGGGGCAGCAGGAATTGCGATTATCAAACTTCTTTATCATTTCGGTGTACGTGATATCATTATGTGTGATACGAAAGGTGCCATTTACGAAGGCCGCCCGAATGGTATGAATGCAGTGAAAAACGAAGTAGCTAAATTCACGAACCAAGACCGCAAAGAAGGTTCATTAGAAGAAGTCATTGAAGGCGCAGACGTCTTTATCGGGGTTTCTGTAGCAGGCGCTTTAACAAAAGAAATGGTTGGAAAAATGGCAAAAGATCCTGTCATCTTTGCTATGGCTAATCCAAATCCAGAGATTATGCCAGAAGATGCACATGCAGCAGGTGCAAGTGTTGTAGGAACTGGCCGTTCTGACTTCCCGAACCAAGTGAACAACGTACTGGCATTCCCAGGAATTTTCCGCGGAGCATTAGATGTACGTGCAACTCACATTAACGAAGAAATGAAAATCGCAGCTGTTGAAGCGATAGCGTCTCTTGTTTCAGATGAGGAATTGTCAGCTGAATATGTCATCCCTGCACCATTTGATGCACGCGTGGCACCAGCGGTAGCAAAAGCTGTGGCAAAAGCAGCAATGGAAACTGGCGTTGCAAGAATCAAAGTCGACCCAGAAGCGGTCGCTGAAAAAACAAGAAAATTAACGATTATCGGCGAATAATCAACTGGAAAAGTGTGCACGTTTTTTCTGAAATTGGAGGAAAAACGTGCAACATTTCCTCTCTTACGCGAAAAATTTTTCATCCGGAATGAGATTTTTTTGTAGACGTTCACAATTCAAACATATCAACTGCTCAGCGCCCCAAACACCTACTCATTTCTCATCAATTCCCCACTGAAAAAATTGAATGAAGGATGACAGCGTTTGACAAAAAAAGTACAATAGTTTCGGTACAGTTATGACATGTCCTATAATAGTGGATGTGCGTGTAAAGAAAAAACCCTTCAAAAAGGGAGGTAGTCATTTGTCAATCAAGAATATTTTCAGTAAAAAGAAAAAATATGCATCTGTACCCTCTGAACAGGCAAGCCAAGATGTGCCTGAAGGCATCATGACCAAATGTCCGCAATGTAAAAAAATAATGCTCACCAAAGAACTAGATAAAAATTTACGTGTTTGCATGAATTGCGGCAGACATTTGCAAATGAATGCAAAACAGCGTATCGAAAGCCTTGTAGATGAAGGCACATTTGAAGAATTTAACGGGCACCTCATTTCAGCAAACCCGCTCGGTTTCCCAGGCTACGAAGAAAAGCTTGAGAAAGACAGAGAAAAAACATCTTTGAATGAAGCCATTGTCACAGGTAAAGGTGAGATTGAAGGCCAAAGTGCTGTCATTGCTGTCATGGATGCCACGTTCCGTATGGGCAGCATGGGATCGGTTGTTGGTGAAAAGATCACACTGGCGATCGAGAAAGCAAAAGCGGACAAGGTTCCGTTTATTATCTTTACTGCATCTGGTGGAGCGAGAATGCAAGAGGGAATTCTCAGTCTGATGCAGATGGCAAAAACAAGTTCAGCATTAAAACTGTTCAGCGAAGATCAAGGGTTGATTATCTCTGTGATGACGAACCCAACAACTGGCGGTGTATCAGCTAGTTTTGCGTCTCTCGGTGATTACAACTTTGCAGAACCGGGTGCTTTAATTGGTTTTGCAGGCCGCAGAATCATTGAACAAACGATTCGTGAAGACCTGCCAGAGGACTTCCAAACGGCTGAATTTTTAATGAAGCATGGACAGCTTGATGCTGTCATCCATCGTGCAGAAATGAAAGAAACTCTAGGCCGAATCTTAGCGCTACACAGCACAGGAGGTGAACGAGAGTGGCTGGAGAACTAGAATTTGAAAAACCTGTCATTGAACTTCGAGCGAAAATTGATGAACTGAAAAAGTTCACACAAAACTCAGAAATGGATTTAAGTGCAGAAATTGAGCGCCTTGAAACACGTCTGAGCAAGCTTGAAGCAGACATTTATACAAATTTAAAGCCGTGGGACAGAGTGCAGATTGCTCGGCATGCGATGCGCCCAACAACTCTCGATTACATTCAAGAGCTGTTTGACAATTTTTTCGAATGTCACGGCGACCGTTTTTATGGTGATGATGAAGCGATCGTTGGAGGAATTGCCACGTTTAAAGGGCTTCCTGTCACTGTTATTGGCCATCAGCGCGGTAAAGATACAAAAGAAAACTTGCGCCGTAATTTCGGAATGCCTCATCCAGAAGGCTACCGTAAAGCGCTGCGTTTGATGAAACAAGCAGATAAATTTAATCGCCCGATCATTTGCTTTATTGATACAAAAGGAGCTTATCCTGGTAAAGCAGCTGAAGAGCGCGGACAAAGTGAAGCAATTGCGAAAAACCTATTCGAAATGGCAGGACTTCGTGTACCAGTTGTCTGTATTGTCATTGGAGAAGGCGGAAGCGGCGGCGCACTAGGCTTAGGCGTAGGAAACCACCTATTCATGCTAGAAAACTCAACGTATTCAGTGATTTCACCTGAAGGTGCAGCAGCACTGCTCTGGAAGGACTCATCACTTGCGAAAAAAGCTGCAGAATCAATGAAAATTACCGCTCCAGACCTAAAAGAATTAGATATTATAGATGATGTTATTAAAGAAGTGCAAGGTGGAGCACATCGAGACGTGAAACAACAAGCAGCCTACATGGAAAATGTATTAAAACAATCACTTACATCTTTGCTCAAACTAACACCTGAAGAACTAGTCGAACAAAGATATGAAAAATACAAAGCAATCGGGAAAGTATCGATTGAAAATCAATATATTGGGGTAAACTAAATAAACGTACAGCCTTTTTGGCTGGCGTTTATTTTTTTCATCTTTTTTCATGAAAACCGACCTCATGTAAGCGCTATTTGAAAATAATTTTCTTTTGTTTTCATAAAATTTGAAACGTCTGAAAACCTTGATATGATAAGGTTTATAGCACTTGCCTTTACAGATTTCAGAGAGATTTGCTTTCACGACGTTCTTAACTTTTGTTTAAAAACGGTTTATTTAATTGTATAATAAGTACGGTTTTAGAAATTCGTATTGAAAACATCCAAATTTGCTCATGATTGTTTTCAAGCAGTGGAAATGGTATGTTTAATTCATATATGGTCTCTGAGGTGAAAAAGATGAAGCGTATAGGAGTTTTAACAAGCGGTGGGGATTCCCCAGGAATGAATGCAGCTGTGCGCGCAGTTGTAAGGAAAGCAATTTACCATAATGTTGAAGTTTACGGTATTTATAATGGATACTCAGGTCTAATTAACGGTAAAATTGAGAAACTCGAAATAGGTTCGGTAGGCGATATCATTCATCGTGGAGGAACAAAACTTTACACGGCAAGATGTCCTGAATTCAAGACAGTTGAAGGTCGTGAAAAGGGAATTGAAAACTTAAAAAAATTCGGTATTGAAGGACTTGTAGTCATTGGTGGAGACGGGTCATTTATGGGAGCGAAGAAATTAACAGAGCTCGGTTTTCCATGTGTAGGTGTCCCTGGCACGATTGACAACGATATTCCAGGTACTGATTTCACTATTGGCTTTGATACAGCACTGAATACTGTCATTGATGCCATTGATAAAATTCGTGATACAGCCACATCTCATGAACGTACATACGTAGTGGAAGTAATGGGAAGACATGCTGGTGATATTGCCCTTTGGTCAGGTCTTGCGGGCGGAGCCGAATCTATTTTGATTCCTGAAGCAGACTATGACATGGACGAAATTATTGCTAGGTTAAGAAGAGGTCACGAGCGCGGCAAGAAGCATAGTATTATTATCGTTGCAGAAGGCGTAGGCAGCGGTGTTGAATTTGGTAAGCGGATTGAAGAGGAGACAAGCCTTGAAACACGTGTATCTGTCTTAGGACATATTCAGCGCGGAGGTTCTCCGAGTGCATTTGACCGTGTACTGGCAAGCCGTTTAGGAGCATACGCAGTCGAGCTTCTCCTTGAAGGACAAGGCGGACGCTGTGTAGGCATTCAAAGCAATGAACTTGTCCATCATGATATTTTAGAAATCTTAGATAAAAAACATACAGTCGATAAAAATATGTACCGACTTTCACAAGAGCTCTCTATATAAAACGAGAAGACCTTAGGAGGAACAGTAATGAGAAAGACAAAAATCGTTTGTACAATCGGTCCAGCAAGTGAAAGCATTGAAAAGCTGACTGAATTGATTGAAGCAGGAATGAATGTAGCCAGACTAAACTTCTCCCACGGAGATTTTGAAGAGCATGGTGCACGCATTGAAAACATACGTAAAGCAGGTAAAACATTAGGCAAGGACATTGCGATCCTTCTAGATACAAAAGGTCCAGAGATCCGTACACGTACAGTTGAAAACGGCTCAATTGAGCTAGTCGCTGGTGCTGATCTTATCGTGAGTATGGAAGACATTGTTGGAAATACGGAAAAAATTAGTGTGACATACGAAGATTTAATTCATGATGTAGAAGTAGGTTCAACGATTCTATTAGATGATGGTCTGATTGGTTTAGAAGTAAAAGAAATTAACAAGGACCGCAAAGAAATCGTCACTAAAGTCATGAATACAGGCACGCTCAAAAACAAAAAAGGCGTCAACATACCTGGCGTCAGTGTGAACCTGCCAGGTATTACAGAAAAGGATGCTAATGATATTCTGTTTGGAATTGAACAAGGCGTCGATTTCATCGCAGCTTCTTTTGTTAGACGAGCTTCTGATGTTCTTGAAATTCGTGAGCTTCTTGAAAAGAACAATGCGACTGATATTCAAATCATTCCTAAGATTGAAAACCAAGAGGGTGTTGATAACATCGACGAAATCCTTGAGGTATCTGACGGTTTAATGGTTGCGCGTGGAGATCTTGGTGTAGAGATCCCGGCAGAAGAAGTACCGCTTGTTCAAAAAATGCTGATCAAAAAATGCAATCGTTTAGGCAAGCCTGTCATCACAGCGACTCAAATGCTGGACAGCATGCAGCGTAACCCTCGTCCAACCCGCGCGGAAGCAAGTGACGTGGCCAATGCTATTTTTGACGGTACAGATGCAATTATGCTTTCTGGTGAAACAGCAGCAGGAACATATCCAGTAGAAGCTGTACAAACGATGAATAACATTGCATCACGTTCAGAAGAAGCACTAAACTATAAAGCAATTCTTTCCCGTAGAAGCGAAGAAGTAGAAGTCAGCATTACAGATGCGATCGGTCAATCTGTTGCACATACAGCAATGAAGCTTGATGTGGCAGCAATTGTGACGCCTACGGAAAGTGGACATACAGCAAGAATGATTTCAAAATATAGACCAAAAGCACCAATCGTAGCAGTTACAGCAAACGAATCAGTGGCAAGAAAGCTTTCACTCGTATTCGGTGTATTTGCAAAGAGCGGATCAAAAACGACGTCTACTGATGAAATGCTTGAGAATGCAGTAGAGAAGTCTATTGAAACAGGCTATGTAAGACACGGCGATTTAATCGTGATTACAGCAGGTGTGCCAGTTGGTGAAACAGGTACGACGAACTTAATGAAAGTATATGTTGTCGGTGACATCATTGCGAAAGGTCAAGGTATTGGCCGTAAATCTGCATTTGGACCGGTTGTCATTGCACAAAGCGGAAAAGAAGCAGAAGAAAAAATGTACGACGGTGCGATCCTAGTCGCAAACTGCACAGATCGTGATATGATGGGAGCTTTAGAAAAAGCATCTGCCCTTATCACAGAAGAAGGCGGTTTAACAAGCCATGCAGCTGTTGTTGGATTAAGCCTTGGCATTCCAGTAATTGTAGGTCTTGACGGCGCAACAACACTATTAAAAGAAGGCGAAGAGATTACAGTAGATCCAGCACGCGGAGCGATCTACAAAGGCCGTGCAAGCGTCCTTTAAATCATCCAAGAGGGGAGTTGTCTGACTCCTCTCTTTTTTTATGTTACACTAAAAAAAAAGTAAACAGCTTTCGATGAAAGATACCCCATGAGGTGATATGGTTGAAGAAATATTTTCTACTATTATTAATTCTGTTCCCTGCGGTGGAAATTAGTTTATTTTTAATCTCAAGTAAAATCATTGGCATTTTGCCAACGATGCTGCTCATCGTGCTGACAAGTGCATTAGGTGCTTATTTCGCAAGAAAACAAGGAATAGAAGCCTTCCAAAAAGTACAGAGAGATTTACAATATGGCAAGATGCCAGGGGGAGCGATTGTCGATGGTTTTTGTATTCTGATTGGCGGTCTGTTGCTGCTCATTCCAGGCTTCTTATCAGATCTCATTGGGGCTTTGCTGCTCATTCCGGTAACGAGAAAGGGAATTAAGCCGCTCTTTGAACGCTGGCTTAGAAACTTGTCTAATCGCAACCGCTATACAATCATTCGCTAAAGAGACCTTCAGCCTAGGTCTCTTTTATTTTTGCATGCCATACCGAATGTACTCAAAAATATCTCTGAAAACTCCTGCATTACGGAACGCCTGCCACACGACAAGGGAAGCAGGGCCAATCACAAGTCCAAGAAAACCAAACCATTTTAACCCGACAAATAGCGCCACAAGCGTTGCTAGAGGATTAAGTCCGATGGATTTGCTTAAGACTTTTGGCTCTGATATTTGTCTTTGAATGAGGACAACAATATACAAAATGCCCAGTCCAATGGCGAGTGAAAGATTTCCTGTCATAGCAGAATAAATGATCCACGGTAGGAAAACAGTGCCGCTCCCGATATATGGAAGTAAATCGACAAATCCAATACATAAAGCAATCACAAGGGCATGCTCGACTTTTAAAACGATGAGTCCAATCAATACAATACCAATCGTCATGGCCACAAGCAGAAGCTGAGCCTTCATAAAACCGGTAATGGCTTTTTTAATTTCAGATAAAATGGCGCGTGTATGCTGCATCCATTTTGCGGGAAAGATACGTGAACCATATGTTTTTAATGTAAACCAATCTTTCGTGATAAAAAAAGTTGCCAGAGCAGAAAATAACAATGTTGCTGCTGCATCAGGCAAAAGACCTAAAAAACCGGGAATAAGCTCTAGTGTTTTTGAAAGAAAAGTCCCGATTTTTGCGGCAGCTTCATCACCGAGTGCTTGAATTTGTCCCAAAATCGATTCCTTTTGGCCCGCTTGAAGCGTATTAAATTGGGCTGTGACATCATGATATAAAGGCAGAATTTTATCTGTGAAAAATTGCTCTACAATACCAATCAATTGATCAAGATGGCCAGGCAGCACCTTTGCCAAATAAGCACTCCCTGAAATGATTTCAGCCACTAAAAGCGTCATGAAGCCGGCGGCTGCGACTAAAAAGAGCAAGAGCACAATGACCACAACAAGTCCTCTCGGCATCCCGGTGATCTCTTCGATTTTGCATACGGCAGGATGAATTAAACAAGACACGATAAGGGCGATCCAAAAAGGATATAAAAACGGAAAAGACTGATATAAAAAGACAACAGCAAAAACAGCAATGCTGATTATCATCAAACTTCGCAGAAAAATGGCCACATAGGCGTGATTCACACAATCCCCTCCAAAAAACAAGCATGTCCGATACTTCATTTTATTCAAAAAGATTAGTAATATGAAAAGGTCGCAATAAAAAGAAAGAAAGGAGCGGCGTATGTTTACTCAAGCAAATTTATTTTTGGTACTTTTACTCGTTATTGCACTTATTGCAAAAAACAATTCGTTAATTTTAGCGGTCTCTGTACTGATCGCGATTAAGCTGATTGGCCTGGATCAAAAAATTTTCCCGGTTCTTCAATCTAAAGGTATTAATTGGGGAGTTACCGTTATTACCATTGCTGTGCTGGTCCCGATTGCAACAGGTGATATTGGATTTAAGCAGCTTGGAGAAGCGATGAAATCTTCCTATGCTTGGATAGCTCTTGGAGCGGGTATATTAGTAGCATTAATTGCAAAAAACGGGATTGTGCTACTCGAAAATGATCCGCATATTACGGCAGCGCTTGTGTTCGGTACCATTTTGGCAGTCAGCTTATTTAAAGGGGTGGCTGTTGGACCGCTCATCGGGGCAGGAATTGCTTATTTGGCGATGCAGGCTGTGAAATTTTTCAGCGGGTGAAAAGAGAGTGGTTCCTGCCACTTTCTTTTTTAAATTTTTTCTTGCGTGAGCTTTTGCAAAAAAACATAATTAAATATATTAAAAGAAGCAAATTCCCTTTATTCCATGCCTGATATGGGAGACTGGAAAAAAAAATATCAAAAAAAATTATAGTTAAACATTTAACAAATGTCTGATTATTGTTTATAATGGGAATAGGCTTAATTTTGAACTCATTGATCACACAAGAGATATGAGGCTAAAAGCGCTCTAACCGTATAGGTAAATGTAAGCATTTTCTTTTCAGAAACTGCCATCTTATTCGGATTGGATAGCGCTTTCAAAAAGTGAGAATTCTGCAACGAAGGGGAATCTTTTTAAAAAGGGGAGATTGAACATGACAGCAACAAGAGGTCTTGAAGGTATCGTGGCAACAACTTCATCCGTAAGCTCAATTATTGATGATACTCTTACTTATGTAGGGTACAATATCGATGATTTAACTGAAAAAGCTACATTCGAAGAAATTGTCTACCTGTTATGGCACTTAAAGCTGCCGAATGAGCAGGAGCTGAGTGAATTAAAACAACAGCTCAATGAAAATGCTCAGATTCCGCAAGAAATCATTGAGCATTTTAAATCTTATTCGCTCGATGGGGTTCATCCAATGTCTGCGATTCGTACAGCAGTATCCTTACTAGGTTTACTAGATGACGAATCAGAGATTATGGACAAAGAAGCGAATTACAGAAAGGCAATTCGCTTACAGGCGAAAATTTCTGGACTAGTCGCTGCGTTTTCTCGCATTCGCAAAGGACTTGAGCCTGTACAGCCAAAAGAAGAATACAGCTATGCTGCAAACTTCTTGTATATGCTAAATGGCGAAGAGCCATCACCAGTAGAAATTGAAGCCATTGATAAGGCGCTTATTCTACATGCGGATCATGAATTAAACGCATCGACATTTACAGCACGTGTATGTGTTGCTACACTATCAGATATCTACTCTGGTGTGACAGCGGCTATCGGTGCGCTGAAAGGACCGCTTCATGGCGGCGCTAATGAAGGCGTGATGAAGATGCTTTCAGAAATTGGCGAAGTTGAAAACGTAGATTCCTATATTCATGGTAAGCTAGAGAAGAAAGAAAAAATTATGGGCTTTGGCCACCGCGTATACCGTCAAGGTGACCCGCGTGCAAAGCACCTAAAAGAAATGAGCCAGCGTTTAACAAACCTCACTGGCGAGCCGAAATGGTATGAAATGTCTGTTCGCGCAGAGGAAATCGTGACATCAGAGAAAAATCTTCCACCAAATGTTGATTTTTATTCTGCATCTGTATATCACAGTCTTGGCATTGATCATGACTTATTTACACCAATTTTCGTGATCAGCCGATTCTCTGGATGGATTGCTCATATTCTAGAGCAATATGACAACAACCGACTCATCCGTCCAAGAGCTGATTACATTGGACCTGATCTTCAAACCTTTGTTCCGATCAGTGAAAGAGACTAATGTTTATAGAATAAGCGGGGGCTGATTTCAAAAGGCTAATCAGCCTCCATATCAACATCAACAAAAAACGAATCACGTGAAAAACTTTTTTGCTTGCAGACATCAAGCCAAGAAGTTTCAAATATTCACTACATAACCTGGGAGGTAATATCATTGTCACAAGGCGAAAAAATTACAGTTACTGGCGGCGTATTGAATGTACCAAATAATCCAATCATCCCGTTTATCGAAGGGGACGGAATCGGTCCTGACATTTGGAAAGCAGCATCAAGAGTACTTGAAGCAGCTGTAGAAAAAGCATATAAAGGTGAAAAGCAAATCACTTGGAAAGAAGTATATGCAGGTGAGAAAGCTTACAATAAAACTGGAGAGTGGCTTCCTGAGCAAACGCTTGAAGACATTCGTGAATACTTAATTGCGATTAAAGGACCACTAACAACACCAATTGGCGGAGGAATCCGTTCATTAAACGTGGCACTTAGACAAGAGCTTGATTTATTCACATGCTTACGTCCAGTTCGCTGGTTCAAAGGCGTACCTTCTCCTGTCAAACGTCCAGAAGACACAGATATGGTGATCTTCCGTGAGAACACAGAAGATATCTATGCTGGTATTGAGTATGCAAAAGGTTCAGACGAAGTGAAGAAGTTAATTGACTTCTTGAAAAACGAATTAGGTGTGAACAAAATCCGTTTCCCAGAAACGTCAGGTATCGGAATCAAGCCAGTTTCTGAAGAGGGAACATCCCGTCTTGTCAGAGCGGCTATCCAATATGCAATTGACCAAGGCCGTAAATCTGTGACGCTTGTTCACAAAGGAAACATCATGAAATTTACAGAAGGTGCTTTCAAAAACTGGGGCTACGAAGTGGCTGAAAAAGAGTTTGGCGACAAAGTCTTTACATGGGCACAATATGATCGTATTGTAGAACAAGATGGAAAAGATGCGGCAAACAAAGCGCAAAGTGAAGCAGAAGCTGCTGGCAAAATCATTGTCAAAGACAGCATTGCAGATATTTTCCTTCAACAAATCCTAACTCGTCCAGCTGAGTTCGATGTTGTGGCTACAATGAACTTAAATGGAGATTACATCTCTGATGCACTTGCAGCACAAGTTGGTGGAATTGGTATCGCACCAGGAGCGAACATCAACTACGAAACAGGACACGCTATTTTTGAAGCGACTCACGGAACAGCACCAAAATATGCTGGTCTTGATAAAGTGAATCCATCTTCTGTTCTTCTATCAGGCGTGCTTTTACTTGAGCACCTTGGCTGGCAGGAAGCAGCTGATCTAGTGATTCAATCTGTTGAAAAAACAATTGCATCTAAAGTCGTCACTTACGATTTTGCTAGATTAATGGATGGCGCAACAGAAGTGAAATGTTCTGAGTTTGCTGACGAGCTCATCAAAAACTTGTCTTGATTCTTAAACTTTAAAGTTAAAGGGGAAAAAGGAAATGGCAAACAAGCGTAAAAAAGTATCTGTCATCGGAGCAGGTTTTACTGGAGCAACTACAGCATTTTTAACAGCTCAAAAAGAATTAGCGGATGTCGTCTTAGTTGATATCCCGCAGCTTGAGAACCCAACAAAAGGGAAAGCTCTTGATATGCTGGAAGCAAGCCCTGTTCAAGGTTTCGATGCGAACATTACAGGCACTTCTAACTACGAAGATACAGCCGGTTCTGATGTCGTGGTCATTACGGCAGGAATTGCAAGAAAGCCGGGAATGAGCCGTGACGATCTCGTGTCAACAAATGAAAAAATCATGCGCAGCGTGACACGCGAAATCGTTAAATATTCTCCAGAAGCCATTATTGTTGTGTTAACAAACCCTGTTGATGCAATGACATATGCAGTTTATAAAGAATCAGGATTACCAAAAGAAAAAGTCATTGGACAATCGGGTATTCTTGATACAGCACGTTTCCGTACGTTTGTTGCTCAAGAATTAAACCTATCTGTCAAAGATGTGACGGGCTTTGTCCTTGGTGGACATGGCGATGACATGGTTCCGCTTGTTCGTTACTCTTATGCAGGCGGTATCCCGCTTGAAACATTGATTCCAAAAGATCGAATTGATGCGATTGTTGAAAGAACAAGAAAAGGCGGCGGCGAAATCGTGAACCTATTAGGTAACGGTAGTGCCTATTATGCACCTGCTGCTTCACTTGTAGAAATGGTTGAGGCGATTCTAAAAGATCAGCGCCGCGTAATCCCAACGATTGCTTACCTTGAAGGTGAATATGGCTACGAAGGCATTTACCTTGGTGTACCAACAATCGTAGGTGGAAACGGCCTTGAGCAGATCATTGAGCTTGAGCTGACAGAAGAAGAAAGAAGTCAGCTTGACCGTTCTGTTGAATCTGTTAAGAACGTCATGAAAGTATTGTCTTAATATGAAAAAAAGAAGGCTTCTCTTATGAGGGGCCTTCTTTTTGTTTACAAAACAAATCTTGTCGAAATTTTAAATTGTCCTCTTGTTAAGCTTTCGTTAAAATGAAAGAGAAAGCATGACTTCTCGCTTTTCACATAAGATACAAAAAAACGGATGCAGGGGAAATCACTAATTGGAGGCACAACATGAATAAAAAAATATTAGTTGTGGATGATGAAGAATCGATTGTAACACTTCTAAGCTATAACCTTGAAAGGGCGGGCTATGATGTCGTCACAGCAAGAGATGGGGAAGAAGCGCTTGAAAAAGCAGCAAGTGAACAGCCTGATCTCATCGTATTAGATTTAATGCTTCCGAAGATGGACGGCATTGAAGTGTGCAAACAACTGAGAATTCAAAAAATGATGTTCCCTATTTTAATGCTGACAGCAAAGGACGATGAATTTGATAAGGTGCTCGGCCTTGAACTTGGAGCCGATGATTACATGACAAAGCCATTCAGTCCTAGAGAAGTGGGTGCTCGGGTAAAAGCCATCTTAAGAAGAGCGCAGCAATCTCAGCCTGCCCCCACGCAAGAGGACAAGGAAGAGGTCATTGCAGACCAAATCAAAATTGGTGAACTGCGCATTTTACCAGAACACTACGAAGTCTACTTCCAAGAAGAACGTCTAGAGCTTACGCCGAAGGAATTTGAACTGCTGCTTTATTTGGCCAAGCATAAAGGACGTGTCCTCACACGTGATCTGCTGCTAAGTGCCGTTTGGAATTATGACTTTGCAGGAGACACTCGTATTGTGGATGTACACATCAGCCACTTGCGGGACAAAATTGAAAAGAATACGAAAAAACCAACATACATTAAAACCATTCGCGGCTTAGGCTACAAATTGGAGGAGCCAAAGCCAAATGAGTAAAATAAGAACCCGCCTGTTTTCGGGACTTATTTTTCTCCTTTTTATTGTGTTTGTTGCACTTGGCCTTTTCTTGGATCACATGTTCCATGTTTTTTATGAAACAAAATTAACGGAACGAATGGAAAATGAATCGAGCTTTCTTCTTTCTTCCATGGATGGTGATGATCTGCAGGCGAAGCAAAACAAGGAGATCCTCAATCAGGCAAAGCAGCATCTCGACATGAATGCGTCAATTGTGGATCTGAAGGGGAATATCATACATACAACGGGTCAAGCGGAGCAAAGGGGCATCATTCAAAACACACTGAACAATGAACGGCTTCAAACAAAAGGCGTCGTCATTGAGGATGAAAAGGATGCGCTGTTTCATTACGCAGTCCCTATCGTGAAACAAAACGAACCGGCAGGCTATTTATTTCTCCATGCGTCATTCCAGCCTTTAAATGAAATTGACGGCCAGCTTTGGCTCGCATTAGCCGTTTGTCTTGGCTCGGCGATTATTATCATCGTTTTCTTTGGATACCGCATGTCAATGAAATATGTAAAACCGATAGATTATGCCACAAAGGTAGCCAAACAGCTGGAACGCGGGAACTATGATACCAATCATTATGAAGAGCTCATCATTGAAACTAGTGAGCTTAATACATCAATGAAGCGTCTGGCAGAAAGCCTTCAAGAAATGACAAGCACTGGTGAAATGCAGCGGGACCGTCTGCAAACAGTCATTGAAAACATCGGTGCAGGAATTATTTTGATTGATAAGATGGGGTATATCAACCTAGTCAATCGAACCTTCCGCAAGCAGTTTAAGGTGCAAAAGCACATTTACATGCACAAGCTGTATCATGAAGCATTTACACATGACGAAATTATTGAGCTGATTGACGAAATTTTTATGACAGAAACGAAGGTGCGGAAGTTTTTGCGCCTAGCCGTTGACATTGAACGGCGCTACTTCCAAGTGGATGGTGTCCCAATTTTAAGTACAGACGATGAATGGAAAGGAATTGTCCTTGTGTTTCATGACGTGACAGAAACAAAGCAGCTCGAGCAAATGCGAAAAGATTTTGTCGCCAATGTGTCTCACGAATTAAAGACACCGATTACGTCGATTAAAGGATTCTCCGAAACCCTTCTTGATGGAGCGATTGATGACAAAGAAGCGCTGACACAATTCCTTTCCATCATTCTAAAAGAGAGTGTCAGACTCGAAACTCTCATTCAAGATTTACTCGATCTTTCCAAAATCGAGCAGCAACATTTCAAACTAAATATTCAAGACGCCAATGCGTCAGAAATCATTCAAGAGATTGAAGTCCTTTTAAAACAAAAGGCTGCGGAAAAAGGTATTCAATTACAAGTGCGTATCCCGAAAGAGCCTGTCTATGTGATGGCAGATCCGTTGAGATTAAAGCAAATCTTCCTCAATCTCGTGAACAATGCCCTTACCTATACACCAGAGGGAGGGAGTGTCACCATTTCGGCAAGACCGCGGAAAGGCGCCTATGAATTTGATGTAGCAGATACAGGAATCGGCATGAAGAAAAGAGAGATTCCAAGAATATTTGAGAGATTTTATCGAATTGATAAAGATAGAAGTAGAAATTCAGGCGGAACAGGACTTGGTCTTGCGATTGTCAAACACCTTGTGGAGGCGCATGAAGGGACGATTTCAGTCCATAGCAAACAAGGGAAAGGAACGACTTTTACAGTGAGCCTGAAATCAAAATAGGAAAAAAAGGAAAGTCACGTTAAAATTTACATGATCTTTACAATGGATTCATGTTTAGTTAAACAATCATTGGTAGGATGAATAGGAACCCCTTCATCCAAGGAGCCAATTTTGTAAGGACGAAAACACTTGTTGTTTTCGTCCCTTTTTTTATGCAGGTTCGACTATTTTCTTTTCAAAATAAACTTTGATAAAATGATGATACAATGTGTGAAAGAGACGGCTGAAATGGCTCAGCCGATGGAGGATTAAAACATGACAGACAAAAAGAAATTAGTACTAGTGGATGGAAACAGTCTCGCTTATCGAGCCTTTTTTGCTTTGCCGCTACTATCAAATGATAAAGGCGTCCATACAAATGCCATTTATGGCTTTGCAATGATTTTAATGAAGATGCTCGAGGACGAGAAGCCAACCCATATGCTTGTGGCATTTGATGCGGGGAAAACAACGTTCCGCCACGAGACATTTAAAGAATATAAAGGCGGAAGACAAAAAACACCGCCAGAGCTATCAGAACAAATGCCGTTTATCCGTGAACTATTAGATGCCTATCAGGTGAAAAGGTACGAGCTTCCTCAATACGAGGCTGACGATATTATCGGGACATTGGCTGTGGAGGCAGAAAAAGACGGCTTTGAAGTGAAAATTTTCTCAGGAGATAAGGACTTAACGCAGCTCTCAACAGACCATACGACGGTGGCAATTACGAAAAAAGGCATTACAGAAGTAGAATATTACACACCGGCTCATATTGAAGAAAAATATGGTCTGCGCCCAGATCAAATCATCGATATGAAAGGCTTGATGGGAGATTCCTCAGATAATATCCCAGGGGTGCCCGGTGTAGGGGAAAAAACAGCGATAAAATTGTTAAAGCAGTTTGAAACGGTAGAAAACCTGCTTGAACATATTGACGAAGTCAGTGGTAAAAAACTCAAAGAAAAGCTTGAAGAATATAAAGAGCAAGCGGTGATGAGTAAACAACTCGCAACGATTCTTGTAGAAGCGCCAATTGATGTATCAAGCAAGGATCTCGCATATGAAGGTCCTCATATGGATCAAGTGATCTCTCTTTATAAAGAACTAGGCTTTCAAACGCTGCTAGAGCGTCTAGGAGAAGCACCAGAAACAGGTGAACAGGTCGAAGTTGAAGCATTAGAAGTGAAAAAAATGACTGATGTAACGGATGAAATGCTGACAGATCACGCCGCCCTTGTGGTAGAACAGCTTGGAGATAATTATCATGAAGCGGATTTGATCGGTTTTGCGATCCATAATGAAAACGGTGCGTTTTTTATCACGAAAGAAGATGCACTTCAATCAGATGCATTTAAACAATGGGTACAGGATGAAACGAAGAAGAAATGGGTCTTCGATTCAAAAAGAGCAGTTGTCGCCCTCAGATGGCACGATGTCGATCTAAAAGGTGTCGATAATGATGTTCTGCTCGCTTCCTATGTCGTCAATCCTCAGAAATCCTATGAGGACGTCGCAAGTGTGGCGAAGGAATACGGTCTGAACATCGCATTTTCTGATGAAAAAGTGTACGGAAAAGGAGCAAAGCAGGCGATTCCACCTGAAGATGAACTGAAGGAACATCTTGGACGAAAAGCAGCGGCGATCTCTGCTCTGCATGATTTAACACTTGAAGCACTAGAAAAAAATGATCAACATGAACTGTATGAAGACTTAGAGCTGCCGCTTGCCCTCATCTTAGGTGAAATGGAATCACTTGGCGTAAAGGTAGATATTGAGCGCCTAGAGAAGATGGGTGAAGAGTTAGCGAAAAAGCTGAAAGAATATGAGGAAACCATTCACCGCTTAGCAGGTGAAACGTTTAACATCAATTCTCCTAAACAGCTTGGCGTGATTCTTTTTGAAAAATTAGGTCTGCCGATTATTAAAAAGACAAAAACAGGCTACTCGACATCTGCGGATGTTCTTGAAAAGCTTGAAGATAAGCACGAAATCATTCGGTCTATTCTGCATTACCGCCAAATTGGAAAGCTCCAATCGACCTATGTGGAAGGCTTAATGAAGGTAACGCGCAAGGATACACATAAAGTGCATACACGATTTAATCAAGCGCTCACGCAAACAGGAAGACTAAGCTCAACAGATCCCAACTTGCAAAACATCCCAATTCGTTTAGAGGAAGGACGGAAGATTCGTCAAGCATTCGTTCCATCAAAAGAAGGCTGGCTTATGTTTGCTGCTGACTATTCACAAATTGAGCTGCGTGTTCTCGCTCATATTTCTCAGGATGAGAATTTGATCGAAGCGTTTACGCAAGATATGGATATTCACACGAAAACAGCGATGGACGTGTTCCATGTCTCAGAAGAAGAAGTGACTTCCTCTATGAGAAGACAAGCCAAGGCTGTCAACTTCGGAATTGTATATGGAATCAGTGACTATGGATTATCTCAAAATCTTAGGATCACAAGAAAAGAAGCAGCTGCCTTTATCGAACGCTATTTAACAAGCTTTAAAGGCGTGAAAACCTATATGGAAGAGATTGTGCAGGAAGCGAAACAAAAAGGATATGTCACGACACTTCTCAAACGCAGACGGTATATCCCGGATATCACCAGCCGCAATTTTAATATCAAAAGCTTTGCAGAAAGAACAGCCATGAACACACCGATCCAAGGCAGTGCAGCTGATATTATTAAAAAAGCCATGATTGATATGGCGCGTAAGTTAAAAGAAGAAAACTTGCAGGCAAATCTTTTATTACAGGTGCACGATGAATTGATCTTCGAAGCGCCGAAAGAAGAAATTGCCATACTCGAAAAAATTGTCCCTGAAGTCATGGAAAATGCACTTCAGCTAGATGTGCCGCTAAAAGTTGATTTTGCTTCAGGCCCATCTTGGTACGACGCAAAATAATAGAGAGAGAAAAAGGAGCGAGGAGCATGCCGGAATTACCAGAAGTTGAAACCGTCCGGCGCACACTCAAGCGGTTAGTCGAAGGAAAAACGATTGAAACGGTCGATATCAAATGGCCAAATATCATCAAACGTCCTGGGGAGCCGGAAGAGTTCGCAAGAAGGATGGTAGGAGAAACGATACAAACCATTGAAAGAAGAGGAAAGTTCCTGCTCTTTCATTTAGACCACTACGTAATGGTCTCCCATTTAAGGATGGAAGGGAAATACCGTGTACATGAAGCGCATGAGCCATACGATAAACATGTACACGTCGTCTTTACTTTTACAGATGGTACTGAGCTTCGGTATCATGATGTGCGTAAATTTGGCACAATGCATTTATTTCAGCCGGGGGAAGAGGAAAAGGAACTCCCGCTCTCACAGCTGGGGTATGAGCCTTTTGATGATCAATTCACTCCGGAATATTTATGGGAGCAATTGAAAAAAACATCCCGTGTGGTCAAAACAGCGCTGCTTGATCAAAAGATTGTCGTGGGACTAGGTAATATTTATGTAGATGAGGTTTTGTTTAAAGCAGGCATTCATCCAGAAACAAAAGCGAATCAGCTCAGCCTTGAATCGTGTAAAGTGCTTCACAGGCATATTATCGATACACTTCAAGTAGCGGTAGATGCAGGAGGAAGCACAATTCGCTCATATATCAATTCACAAGGTGATATTGGAACATTTCAGCTGCAGCTTCTTGTGTATGACCGGCGGGGAGAGCCTTGTCAAACATGCGGAAGCATCATTGAGAAAACAGTAGTCGGAGGGCGCGGCACACATTTTTGTGTAACCTGCCAAAAACGTCCTCAATAAAAATCAGCCATCAGCATGCTTCCTTTTTGCTGTGCATACGATAAAAAACATTCATTTTTCAGCAAGGTGTAGACTGACACACAGCCCACCTGCTCTTCATATAGTGAAGAAGAGTCTAAGGACGCCTAGAGACTCTTGATCATCGTTGCATGAACAGAAAGGAAGAGTTCAGGTATGATTTCGATTTCGCTCCTGTTTTTAGCTATTGCAGTCAGCATTGACAGCTTTTCTGTAGGCTTTACGTATGGACTTCGTAAAATGAAGATTCCATTTAAAGCGATTGTCATTATTGCATGCTGTTCAGGGATTGTGCTGCTCATTTCTATGCTGATTGGCAGCCTGCTGACGACATTCCTCCCTGTCTCAGTGACAGATAAACTTGGTGGAGGCATTTTGATCGCCATTGGACTTTGGGTCCTTTATCAATTTTACAAACCAGCGAAAGAGCGTGATTTGCTACTTCATGAAAAGACATTGCTTAATGTGGAAGTGCAGTCACTTGGTCTTGTCATTCAAATTTTGCGCAAGCCGACAAGTGCAGATATTGACCGTTCTGGGACGATCAATGGAATAGAAGCAGTGCTTCTTGGGATTGCTTTATCCATTGATGCATTTGGCGCAGGGATTGGCGCTGCGATTCTAGGCTTTTCACCAATTGTCATGAGTATCACTGTGGCCGTAATGAGCTCACTCTTTGTGTGTATAGGGCTTCGTTCCGGTCATTACTTGGCAAATTGGCGCTGGATCGATAAGCTTGCATGCTTACCAGGGCTTCTGCTCATTTTAATTGGGGTGTGGAAGCTGTAAAGGAGGAAATCAATTGACGCTTGTCATTGGATTAACAGGCGGGATTGCTAGTGGAAAAAGCACCGTCTCGCAAATGATAAAAGAGCAGGGCATCCGGGTCGTTGACGCAGATGTCATTGCAAAAGAAGCGGTTGCCAAAGGTACACCAGCTCTTCAACAAATCGTTCAAACCTTTGGCGAGGATGTTCTCCTGCCAAATGGGGAGCTGAACCGGCAGCAGCTTGGAGCCATCATTTTTTCTGATGAAGAGAAAAGAAAGCAGCTGAATGCGATTGTTCATCCTGAAGTGAGAAAGGAAATGCTCAAACAGCGAGATGAAGGGGTTAGTCAGCAAGAAACCTTCGTTGTCCTCGATATCCCGCTTTTATTTGAAAGTCAGCTGGAAAGCCTTGTCGACCGCATCATTGTGGTGTATACAACGCCTGAATTGCAGCTGTCGCGGCTCATGAATCGAAATGACCTCAGTGAGGAAGAAGCGCTGAATCGTATTCACTCTCAGCAGTCTCTTGAGGAGAAATGTAAAAAAGCAGACCGCGTGATAGAGAACACACAAGATCTCGCGTTTATCAGAAAGCAATTGCAGAACATATTAAATGAATGGGAACATACAGATAAGTAAGAGTACATACACGTACTCTTCTTTTTTTATGCTTTATTCTTATTTCCTTTGAAAAGAACAGCCCTTTTTAGAAAATATACGTTTATATACTGGCAATTACATTCTAATGTGATATACTAATTTCATAAATAAATTTATTGAGTATAACACATAATAGAGGAGTGACCTGTTCATGAAGGTAAAAGCAGCGATCAATGGGTTTGGCAGAATTGGACGCATGGTCTTCAGAAAAGCAATGCTTGATGATCAAATTCAAATTGTAGCGGTGAACGCAAGCTATCCTGCCGAAACGCTAGCACATTTAATTAAATATGACACAAATCATGGACGTTACGAATGTGATGTGACAGCAGAAGATGACGCCTTGATTGTAAATGGCAAAAGAGTGCTTTTGCTTAATAATAGAGACCCAAAGCAGCTTCCATGGGGAGAGCTTGGGATTGATATCGTCATTGAAGCAACAGGTAAATTTAATTCAAAAGATCAAGCGATGGGCCATATAGATGCCGGAGCGAAAAAAGTCGTTCTAACAGCTCCAGGTAAAAATGAAGACATTACGATTGTGATGGGTGTCAATGAGGATGATCTTGATCCTGAAAAGCACGTCATTATTTCAAACGCATCTTGTACAACAAACTGTTTAGCACCAGTTGTGAAACTGTTAGATGATGAATTTGGCATCGACAACGGGTTAATGACAACGGTTCATGCTTATACAAATGATCAAAAAAATATCGATAACCCGCATAAGGATCTGCGCCGGGCAAGAGCATGTGCTCAGTCCATTATTCCAACTACGACAGGTGCCGCTAAAGCGCTTTCTTTAGTGCTTCCGCACATGAAAGGGAAATTGCATGGGCTTGCACTCCGCGTGCCGGTTTCCAATGTGTCGATGGTTGATCTTGTTGTAGACTTAAAAAAAGATGTCACAGCAGAAGAAGTCAATGCAGCCTTCTCGAATGCATCTAAAACATCTCTTGCTGGTATTTTAGATTACACAGATGAGCCGCTTGTCTCTACGGACTTTAACACGAACCCTTACTCAGCAGTCGTTGATGGATTGACAACGATGGTAATGGAAGGGAGAAAAGTAAAAGTTCTTGCATGGTATGACAATGAATGGGGTTATTCATGCCGAGTGGTTGACCTTGTGAAATTTGTCGGCGCACAGATGAAAGAGCTTTCTGCTGTTTGAAATGAAGAAGACGATCGTCCCTTTTCAAGAAATGAGAGAAAATCCCACTAAAAACACAGCTTGCAAAATGGGTCTAAACAAAGTATACTATTTTTCGTGAACTTCTTGTTCGCAGACTCATTCGGGTATACTTAAAGGGTTAGGACCTCTTAGGACTAACTTTCCCCCGTGGTATATGTCCGGTCCGGCTGCTTAGAACTTCACTCTTTCATTCTTGTTTAAAGGGGGGTCCATGATGGAAACAATCGGACGTCACGTTATCTCCGAGCTATGGGGATGCGACTGTGATAAACTGAACGACATGGATTTTATTGAAAAAACGTTTGTAAATGCAGCTTTGAAATCAGGAGCTGAGGTAAGAGAGGTTGCTTTTCACAAATTTGCACCTCAAGGAGTAAGTGGAGTTGTCATTATTTCTGAATCTCATCTGACAATTCACAGCTTTCCTGAACATGGTTATGCGAGCATAGATGTTTATACTTGCGGCGACCTAGATCCGAATATTGCAGCAGATCATATCGGAGATGAATTAGGTGCTGAAACAAGAGAAAACATCGAAATTCCTCGAGGCATGGGACCTGTACAAGTAAAACAGGCACAAGCCAAAGCACTGTAAACATAAAAAAGATTGCAATGGGAGCTGGCCAAAAGCATTAAATGCCTTTGTGTTATGCTCCTTTTTATATTTATTTGAGAAAAAATCCAACATTCCCCAGCTTGTCTATACTTTTGTTCTAGGAAAACAAAGGTTTTTTTTATAAAATAAAGAAAGAGGCATTATGGCAAAGGGGATACGTGTATGATTTTAAGACAAAATTTTAAACGGTTCATGTCAAACCATACAGAAACATCTGACGAGCATCCAGTGTCAGAACTGAAAAGCCATTACTACAAATCGACGAATGCACAAGTTTTTCAAGCGGTGGAAGCCATTCTTTCCCGAAACGATTCCTATCAAGTGACATCTGTTTCAGCAGAACGAGGTGAAATCAGCGCAAACATACGATTGCCGAAAAAAGCCTTTCTCGTAGCGACTGTCATTTCAATTCGTCCTTTTGAAACAGCTGTCGATTTTAATGTAACAACAGAAACGGCCCTGCCAACAGATTTCGGCTATAGTCAGAAGACCGTTCTGTCCCTTTATGATGAACTAGACAAACAACTTCCAAGAATAGATCGGAGCTGATGATATGAAATGTCCCACATGTCAGCACCTTGGCACAAGGGTGCTTGATTCAAGACCAGTAGATGAAGGGAAATCCATCCGTCGTAGAAGAGAGTGCGAAAGCTGCCAATATCGCTTTACGACGTTTGAAAAATTAGAAGAATTACCGCTGATTGTGGTGAAAAAAGAAGGAATTCGAGAAGAATTCAGCCGCGAAAAAATGCTGAGAGGACTTATCAAAGCGTGTGAAAAGCGTCCTGTCGCTTTAAAGCAGCTGGAGGATGTCTGCTTTAATATCGAAAAAGAACTGCGCAATCAAGGCATGTCAGAAGTGAAAAGCGAGCTTGTAGGTGAAATGGTGATGGACGAGCTGGCGAAAATTGATGAAGTGTCTTACGTTAGGTTTGCCTCGGTTTACCGGCAGTTTAAAGACATCAATGTCTTTATTGATGAATTAAAAGATCTATTAAAGAAAGAACGCTAAAAAGAGCTGGAGATTCTTCATGCTCTTTTTCCTGCGTAAAGCGTAAAACGCAAAAAGAGTGTACAATGGAAACAATCGCAATTCATGGGGAGGATCAGCATATGACAGAGCATTGGAAGGAAGTGCTAGCCGTCGATCCGTATGTCGTCAAAAGCGCTTCATTGCTCGGTGACATCGATAGACAGCTCATCACTCTTTTATATCAGCCGCTTATTGGCATGTCCGCTTTCAGCTTATACATGACGCTGTGGGGAGAGCTGGAACAAAATCGTATGTGGGGAAAACCTGCACCTCACCGGCAGCTCATGGTCATGCTGCAGACGAATTTAAATGATATTTTTGAGGAACGTTTAAAGCTTGAAGCAATCGGCTTACTCCGCACATATGAACAGGAAACGGAAGAAGGCAGACTGTTTACATATGAGCTTGTACCGCCGCTAAGACCGGATGAATTTTTCCAAGATGGTATGCTGAATGTCCTGCTGTACCATCGTGTAGAGAAAGCAAAATATATGCAGCTTCGTGATTATTTCTCTTATCCAGGTGTTCCTGCAGAAGCAAAGAACATTTCACGGTCGTTTGAAGAAGTCTTTCACGTATTGCAGCCAGGCGAACGCAAGATGACAGAAGAGATTCATCAGGCGTCATCGCTTGATCAAGGCTATGAATATGTGACCGTTGGATCGAGTCAGCCGGCACCGCTCTCAGACGAATCCTTTGATTTCGATCTATTGTTAGCGGGTATGTCTGACATGATGATTCCAAGAAAGGCTTTGACAAAGCAGGTAAAAGAAACAATTAAGAAGTTAGCCGTTGTATACGGCATCACCCCGCTTCAAATGCAAAATATTGTAGCAGGTGCATGCGGTTCGGATCAAATGATCTCAACAGAAGAGCTGAGAAAAGCAGCAAGAGACTGGTACCAAATTGAATACAGAGGCGAACAGCCAAAGCTGATTGATCAAAAACAGCCAAGACACTTGCGGCAAGATGCTTCAAAGACGCCGGCAGCGGATACTCCAGATGCAAAATTGATTGAAAAGCTGGATCATATTTCGCCTAGAGAGCTGCTAAAAGACATGGCAGATGGCATTGAGCCGACGTATGCCGACCTAAGAATTGTCGAAGATATCATGCTCGAGCAGCAGCTAGAGCCAGGTGTCATGAATGTTCTCATCTACTATACCTTACTCAAAACAGATATGAAGCTGTCGAAAACATACATGCAAAAAATCGCCGCTCATTGGGTAAGAAAGAAAATCAAAACCGTTGCTGCGGCGATGAAAATTGCCAAAGAAGAGAACAGACAAATGACAGAGTGGGCGCAGCAGAAAAAGCAGCGCAGCACATATGGTTCAGGAAAAGTCGTCAGGGAAGAGAAACTGCCTGACTGGATGAAAGAAACCGAAACGAAAGAACAGCCGGCAAAAGAGCAAACGGACAATCTGTCTACAGAAGACCTCGAACGAGAAAAAGAAAAACTGTTAGATCAGTTTAAAAATATGAAAAAGTACAATGCACATTAAGGTGAGGTGAGATGGGATGAAACCGATCGGTCGTTCATTTGAACAGCTAAAAGGACGAGTAGATTTTCGCGTGAGATACAATCAGATTAAAGAAAGTGTGTTATCTGATGAAGATGTGAAGGCCTTTTTACAGAAGCATCAAGAAGAAATACATGAAGACATGATCAATCGCAGCTTGAACCGGCTCTTTGAATATGTGCAGCAGTCGAAGGGTTGCTCTTACTGCTTAGATGACGAAAACGTCAATGCCATTTTAGATGGGTATCACCCGAAGCTTGTAATCAAAGGTCAGAGTATTGATATTGAATATTCCCCTTGTCCAGTCAAGCTGCGGCTCGATAGACAGAAAAAACAGCAAGAGCTGATGAAAAGCATGTATATTCCGCAAAATGTCCTTCAAGCGACGTTCGCTGATCTGAACGTTGTGGGAAGACAAGAGGTCATCCAAAAAGTAGGTCAATTCCTCCAAAGCTATGATGAGACTGGAAAAGGAAAAGGCTTGTATTTACACGGAAAATTTGGAGTAGGAAAAACGTATATTCTGGCAGCCATTGCGCAGCAGCTAGCGGAGAAAGAATACCCATCTCTCCTTGTTTACGTGCCTGAATTTGTGAGAGAGTTAAAAAATTCGTTAGCTGATCATACGCTAGAAGAAAAGCTGAATATGGTTAAATCCACCCCGATTTTAATGCTTGATGATATTGGAGCAGAATCGATGACAAGCTGGGTGCGGGATGAGCTGCTCGGTACGATCTTACAATACCGTATGGCAGAGCAGCTGCCGACGTTTTTCTCTTCTAATTTCTCACCAAATGAGCTGAAGCATCACTTTACGTACTCACAGCGCGGGGAAAAAGAAGAGGTCAAAGCCGCTCGTTTAATGGAACGGATTCTCTATTTAGCAGAGCCGGTCTTGCTCGAAGGAGAAAATCGCCGTCATTTATAAAAACGTATGTCACCTGAAGGAGGAGCAAATGAAATGAACAAAAGAAAATGGCTGCTTTTTCTTGTGATTGGCATTCTTGCTGCTGCGTTGTGGTGGCTGAATAAACAGCATCTTCAGCTCGCGCCGAAAGATGTGAAGAATTGGGTGCTTCAATTTGGGATCCTGGCTCCCTTTGTTTTTCTTTTCTTATCTCTTTTTCGCCCGTTTGTTCTCGTCCCGATTACAGTCTTTTCGCTGGCAGCAGGTTTGGCATTCGGCAGTGTCCTTGGGACGATTTATGCCCTCATTGGGGCGACAGCCGGGGCAACAGGCTCCTTCATGATTGCGTCAACCTTTCGTGCGAAAAAGAAGGAAACGGAATCAAACAGCCGGAAGCTGAAAGCGGTGACGTCCCGCATTCAGGAGCATGGATTTCTTTATATTTTGTTATTGCGTATTGCACCGATTCATTTTGATTTTGTCAGCTATGCGGCAGCCGCTTCACGTGCAAATTATCGTGCATTTGTGGCAGCCACCTTTTTAGGCTTAATACCGGGTACAATTGCGTTAAATGTTCTCGGCTCAAGCTTTGTCAGCGGCAATTATGCCGCCTTAGTGGTTGTTTGTTTGATTTATTTGATCTTTATCTCCGTTCCACTCATTTTAAAAAGAAAGATGCCTGATTTATTTTAGGCGTCTATTTTTTATGTTTCCCCCATATATATGTAACAGATGTCGTTAGGGGGGACAAACATGCTTGAAATAATCTTTGAAGATGAATATGATACCGCCGCTTTTTTACATCTTGCTGAACACTTGGACAGTCGGCATCACATGTCAATTCAACAAGGGAAAGACCGGCTTCTCATAGAGGCGAAGGAATCAGAAGAAGCACTTGAGCACATTGTGCGGCCATTATTGGTTCACTTTTTTTTGGAATGTAAAGAAAATGAGCGCATGCGCAGCATCCTTGAAAACACTTATTTGTTTAAAGATCCCGAAGAGCAGCACCAAATTCTTTCCATCGCTCACAGTATCATGAACGGGGACTTAGATGATATTCCCGGCATTCAGCAAGACCCGTCAAGAGAAGCCCTTTTAAAAAAGGAGCTTGAGGCAATTTCTTTACAGCAAGGTGTTTTTTCAATTGGTTCATTTATGACCTTTAGACTGTCAGAATATGATCGAAGGCTGAAGAACTATGTTGAAGTGTCCATTGAAGAATACAAAATGGAGCAAGAGTATCAAAACTTCATTCAATCGCTTCGAGACTATGTGATGGCAAGAGAGCCTAGGCTCGAAAAAGTACATGTTGTGCATCAGGACCGCCTGGTGATTTGGGAATTTCGCTACGCTTCTGAGCGTGATCAAAAACAATACATAGACAGACAGTTTGTAAGAGAGCATCCAATGTATATTGATTCGCAGCTGATTGCACCGCTTGTCTCTATTGCACCGCAAAAAATTGACCTATTTACAAATGATACAGGTCACTCGATGGTGCAAACGATTCAAAATATTTTTCAAGAAAGGGTCGAGGTGTTCCCGTCTCATTCATTCCAAGAGCACAATGTTCAATTTGTACATGACCATTTCGACAAGAAAAGTGAAAAGCTTTCTTGATTTTCACGAAAAAACGTTTTATAATACGGTGTAACTTCATACAGAGACCGTATTGATAAGGACATGAACAAATGAACACCCGCTTAAAGAGAGGGAAGCCGCGGCTGAAAGCTTCCTAGCAGAGGACCATTTGCTTTACCACCTTTGAACATCAGCTGTGAACTTTTTAGTAATGGCTGACGGGAATTCCCGTTATCGAACCGCAAGCCGTATTTGCTTATGAAAAGCAAGCTGCAAGTACGGGAAAAAGGGTGGAACCACGATTCCGTTTATTCAACCTCGTCCCTTTCCAGGGGGCGGGGTTTTTATATTGCCAAAAAAAGGAGTGACCAGAGATGTCAGAACAAATTCAACTTACATTTCCAGATGGAGCAGTCAAGGAGTTTGACAAAACAGCGACAACAGAAGACATCGCGGCATCAATTAGCCCGGGCCTAAAGAAAAAAGCACTTGCCGGTAAATTGAACGGTAAAGAAATAGATCTGCGTACGCCGCTATTAGAAAGTGGAACAATCGAGATCATCACAGATAAAAGTGAAGAAGCACTCGACATTATGCGCCACAGCACAGCCCATTTGCTAGCGCAGGCGATCAAACGCCTGTATGGAAAAGGACATCACGTTCAGTTTGGCGTAGGTCCTGTCATCGAAAATGGCTTCTACTATGATGTGGACATCGATGTAGCCATCACACCTGAAGACTTGCCAAAGATTGAAAAAGAAATGAAGAAAATCATTAACAGCAATCTGCCAATTGAGCGAATTGAAGTATCAAGAGAAGAAGCGAAAAAGCGCTTTGAAGCGATTGGTGATGAGTTGAAGCTTGAGCTGTTAGAGGCGATTCCAGAAGGTGAAGCTGTGACGATTTATGAGCAGGGTGAATTCTTTGACCTCTGCCGCGGGATTCACTTGCCGTCTACAGGGAAAATCAAAGAGTTTAAACTGTTAAGCCTTGCAGGTGCATACTGGAGAGGTGACAGTAACAACCAAATGCTTCAGCGTATTTACGGAACAGCTTTCTTCAGCAAAGAAGATTTAAATGAGCATTTACGTCTGCTTGAAGAAGCGAAAGAACGCGATCACCGTAAGCTTGGAAAAGAGCTGAAGCTGTTTGCAAATTCCCAAAAGGTTGGTCAAGGACTTCCGCTTTGGCTGCCAAAAGGCGCAACGATCCGCCGCGTCATCGAGCGTTACATTGTCGATAAAGAAGTGCGTCTTGGCTATGAGCATGTGTACACACCAGTTCTTGCGAATGTTGAGTTGTATAAAACATCAGGACACTGGGCGCATTATCAAGAAGACATGTTCCCCGTGATGGAAATGGACAACGAAGATCTTGTTCTTCGTCCGATGAACTGTCCGCACCATATGATGATTTACAAAAACGAGCCGCACAGCTATCGCGAATTGCCAATTCGTATTGCAGAGCTTGGTACAATGCACCGCTATGAAATGTCAGGTGCTTTATCTGGCCTTCAGCGTGTCCGCGGTATGACATTAAACGATGCACACATCTTTGTTCGTCCAGATCAAATCAAAGACGAGTTCATCCGTACAGTTCGCTTAATTGAAGAAGTGTATCAAGACTTTGGCTTGAATGACTACACATTCCGCTTATCTTACCGTGATCCAGAAGATACTGAGAAGTATTTCGATGACGATGCGATGTGGAATAAAGCACAATCGATGCTGAAGGATGCAATGGACGAGCTTGGCCACGATTATTATGAAGCAGAAGGCGAAGCAGCATTTTATGGTCCGAAGCTTGATGTACAAGTGAAGACAGCTCTTGGAAAAGAAGAGACATTATCCACTGTACAGCTTGATTTCTTACTTCCAGAACGCTTCGATCTCACATATATCGGAGAAGATGGAAAGCACCATCGTCCAGTCGTCATTCATAGAGGCGTTGTTTCTACAATGGAACGCTTCGTTGCCTTCTTAATTGAAGAATACAAAGGAGCGCTGCCAACATGGCTGGCACCTGTACAATTCCAAGTCATCCCGGTTTCACCGTCTGTTCATTTAGACTATGCGAAAAAAGTGCAAGAACGTTTACAGCTTGAAGGCCTTCGTGTAGAACTTGACAGCCGTGATGAAAAGATCGGATACAAAATTAGAGAAGCGCAAATGCAAAAGATTCCGTACATGCTTGTTGTCGGAGATCAAGAAGCAGAAAATGGCGCTGTCAATGTTAGAAAATACGGGGAACAAGATTCAGAAACAATGGATCTTGAAGCCTTTGTGAAACATGCAGTAGCAGAAGCGAAAAAATAATGAAGCAGCCAGTGATTCTTTTTAAGATCACTGGCTTTTTTCTTTTTGGAAAACTTTCTCCAATAGTGATCCAATTCCTAAAAAGAGACGTTTAGATAGTACAAAAGTAAGGGTAAGTATGTACTATTGGTTTGAGACAAATTGGGGGAATGAAATCGATGAAGCAAACAACAAACACTTTATCGTCACAAGTATTGGAGCAATCAGCTGTTCTCCGTGCATTAGAGCACTCGCTGGCAATGATTGAATTTAATGTGACAGGTGAAGTTCTATGGGTGAACGATATTTTTGCAAAAGCCATGGGATATTCTAAAGAAGAGATGATCGGTCTTAAACATAGACAGTTTTGTCCTCCACATATTACAGAACACACAAGCTATCACATGTTTTGGAAGCGTTTGAGAGAAGGTCAAGTCTTTCAGGAAAAAGTGCAGCGGTTCACAAAAAACGGCAGCAGCTTATGGCTTGAAGCGACATATTCACCTGTTCGAGATGAAGAAGGAACTGTAGTGGGTGTTGTGAAAGTGGCGACAGATATTACGGAGAGAGAACTCTCGATGAAACAGGTTGTAGAAGACTTAAAGGAGATGTCTGCGAAATTAATGGAACGAGCAGAAGTTGGCATTCAGCATAGTCAAAGTGTCAATGCCTCCTTTAATCATATAGCAAACGAAACCGATCAAAATATGAGCTTGCTAAAAGGATTAACGGAGCAGGTAGAGTCCATCAGCTCCATTGCTGCAACCATTAACAGCATATCCTCGCAAACCCAGCTGCTCGCCTTAAATGCGGCAATAGAAGCGGCACATGCGGGTTCCTATGGAAATGGCTTTAGTGTAGTGGCAGCAGAAATTCGAAAGCTTGCGACAAATTCAAAAGAAGCGATCGTCAAGGTCGATCAATATGTGAAGGCGATCCATGCAGAAGTAGAGAAGGTCAGCAGCGGAACAAGCCGGGCAAAGACAACCGTGTTTACAAACCGGGATCTTGTAAAGCTGGCAAGCGAAGAATTCATCATTGTAGGAGAAGCAGCACGCGGCTTAGACCGGCAAGCGCAAAGTCTAGCAGCAATCATTTAGCTCTGTGAATAAAAAACACCCAATCTCGTCAGGAGAAGGGTGTTTTTTGTTTTATTTTAATATATCAAACAATTCATGTAAGTCTTTGATTTCATAATCAGGCGTCACATCTGTTTCATTTTTCTTGTCATGGCGATTGATCCAAACGGTTTGGATGCCTACGCGAGATGCGCCGAGAATATCTGTTTTTGGATTATCTCCAACCATGATCACTTCGTCTTTTGTTAAGTTTAACAGCTGAAGGCAGTGCTCAAAGATACCTGGATCAGGCTTGCCTTTCCCATAATCCCCTGAAATCACAATCTCGTTAAAATAAGGAGCAAGCTCAGGAACACCCGCAAGTTTTTCCTTTTGAAGGCTAGGATCTCCGTTTGTTAAAAGGAGCAATTCGTAGCTGCCTTTCAGGCGGTTTAAAACAGGGTATGTTTCTTCATAGACATATGGGCGTTTCCTACGCTCTGCTGCAAAGAAATCAGCCAAATATTGTCCAAATGCCTCATCGTCAATTCCCGCTGCCCTTAAGCCATTGGTCCAAGCGTTTTTGCGATATTCTGGTGCAATGGCGTTCAGCTTTTGAAAGCCTTCGCTAATCGGTTCACTAAAATTGGACCACAGTCCTTCGAAAGGATTAATGCCGATCATGACAGTATAATCATATGTTTCATAGGAAGAGTACAGCTTTCTTGCTTCTTCACGTACAATCTGTTCAAATGATTCTGGATCGAGTCCATATTTCTTTTCCGCTTCCCGGCAAGTTTCCTGAAAAGTTGTGTGAATGCTTTTTTCGTCCCAAAGTAAAGTATCATCTAAATCGAAAAATACGGCTTTCATGATCTTCTCCCTTGTTATGTATGTGTTACCTTCAATTGCAAGTGACAGGCTCATGTTCATTTTACAATAGAAGAAGAGGCCAATAAAGAAAAGATTTGAGAGATCTTTGATCATTGACCGCACATGATAGAATAGAAAGACAGTAGAGAAGACATACATCAATTGAGGTGGCCGGTTTGCTTCATTTAATTATCATGATGATCGAGCGTGTAGGGATCATCGTTATTCTAGGATTTGTGCTTGCTCATGTGAAGGGCTTTCGCAATCTATTGCTACATAATCAAGGATTTCGGAAAAAGGCAATCCTTGTCTTCATTTTTGCTTCTTTTAGCATTATCAGCAATTACACAGGAATTGAAATTCAGCAGCAAATTGTCATGAACCATGAGTTTTCTTATCATCTCGGCTCGTCAAGCTCTATCGCCAATACGAGAATTATGGGGATCGAAATGGGCGGTTTGATCGGGGGGCCGTTTGTAGGGATTGGCGCAGGGCTTTTAGCTGGAATTCATCGCTATTCCCTTGGAGGAAGCACCGCGCTCAGCTGTGCGATTTCTTCCATTTTAGCCGGTGTCATTGCAGGTTATGTCGGCAGCAGGTTTAAGCGGAGGAATCGAATGGTGACACCTCGCCAAGCAGCCCTTTTTGGTGTGGCGATGGAATCATTACAGATGATCATTATCCTTCTGTTTGCAAGACCATTCGCCGATGCATGGGGGCTAGTCAGTATCATTGCCCTGCCGATGATTTTTGTGAATGGAATCGGCAGCTTTATCTTTTTATCTATTTTACAGTCAGTCATTCGGCAAGAAGAGCAGGCAAAGGCGATGCAGACGCATCGTGTATTTTTGATCGCCGATCAAACACTGCCTTTTTTCCGCCAAGGTTTAAATGAACAGTCTTGTAAAAGTGTGGCGGAGATCATTCATCGGTTGACTGAAACAGATGCGGTCTCCTTAACAGATACAGAAAAGATTTTAGCGCATGTCGGAGATGGAACAGATCATCATATTCCATCTAAAAGCCTGATTACGGGGCTGTCGAAACAAGTCTTGATGAGCGGCAAGATTATGAAGGCACATTCGAAGGGCGAAATCAATTGTTCCGTCGCCCATTGCCCTCTTGAAGCCGCAATCGTGCTGCCGCTCACTTCTAACGGTCAAACGATCGGGACGTTAAAAATGTATTTCAATTCTCCGGTCGGATTAAGCAGGGTGGAAGAGGAGCTTGCAGAAGGTTTGGCGATGCTGTTTTCCACACAGCTTGAGCTTGGGGAGGCGGAAACCCAAAGCCGCCTGCTAAAAGATGCAGAGATCAAAGCCCTTCAAGCACAAGTGAACCCGCACTTTTTATTTAACGCCATTAATACCATCTCTGTTTTATGCAGAACCAATGTGGAGATGGCAAGGAAGCTGCTGCTGCAGCTAAGTATTTATTTTCGCTCAAATATGCAAGGTGCCCGCCAGCTGCTGATTCCGATGCATAAAGAGATTCAGCATGTGGAGGCATATTTGTCACTTGAACAAGCGAGATTTCCAAATAAGTACCATGTGACCTTTCAAATTGAAAAGGAGCTGGAGCAGGTGATGATTCCGCCCTTTGTGCTTCAGGTGCTTGTTGAAAACGCTGTGAGACATGCTTTTCCTAAACATCAAACAAATTGTGAAGTCATCGTATCCGCTTTGATGAAAGATGGGCATGTTTATATGAAAGTAACAGATAATGGGCAGGGAATTGAAGATGATAAGATGGCTCAACTATTAAAAGCGCCTGTCGAATCACTAGAAGGAACAGGGACAGCCCTTTTTAATTTAGATCAGCGGTTAAGAGGGATTTTTGGTAGACAAGCTGCTTTATCGATTCATAGTGACCAAGGCACTGACATCTCATTTCGCATTCCAATGGATTATGTAAAAAAGGATGATTCTCGTTGATAAAGGTATTAATTGTAGATGATGAAGTGTTAGCAAGAGATGAATTAAAATACTTATTACGAAGAACGAAAGAGGAAGTTCAAATAGAGGAAGCAGAAAATATAGAATCTGCTTTTGATCGGATGGTCGATCAGAAGCCGGATCTGCTCTTTTTAGACATTGATTTATCTGGTGAGAATGGATTTGATATTGCCAAAAGGCTCAACCGGATGTCTGATCCGCCAGCGGTTGTATTTGCGACAGCCTTTGATCAATATGCGCTGAAGGCGTTTGAGGTAAGTGCGCTTGATTACTTAACAAAACCATTCGATGAAGAGCGTTTGCTCCAGACCATTCAAAAGTTTAAAAAATGGAAATCTGTTGAAACGCAAGAGCACCAGCTGTTAGATGATAAAATACCCCAACAGCAAAAATTAGCGATCTCAGTTGATGACTCAATTGTGATCCTGCAAGTTGAAGAGATCATGTATGTAGGACTCAGCGAGGGGAAAAAGGTTGTGAAAACAAAGGATCACATGTATGAGGTCACAGAACCGCTGGTGGTCATTGAAAAGAAACTTCCTGAGGCTTACTTTATGAGGGTCCATCGCAGCTATATCGTGAATACCTCTCATATGAAAGAAGTACAGCCGTGGTTTAATTCGACGTACAATCTGCATATGACAGACGGGTCCATCATTCCTGTCAGCCGCACATATGCCAAAGAATTAAAGAAGTCACTCCTGCTAGAGTAGGAGGGCTTTTTTGTTTGTATTTCAATACTCGTTTTTTGCATTTCAGTCATTGAATCTGGTGAGTTTTATTGTAAACGCTTTATTCATTTATTTCATGCCGTATACTGAGGGCAGTCGAAGAAAGAGGTGAAGGGGCATGAGTGCCACGAAAGTATATGGATTTCTATCTCAAGCATTTATTTTTGCAACCGTAATGTTCGTTTCTAATCTCATTTCAATGTATTTACCGATTCCGATGCCCGCATCCGTTATTGGTTTGGTTCTATTATTTGTTTTGTTAACAACAAAAATTGTCAAACTGGAGCAGGTGGAGCAATTAGGTACATCATTGACAGGACTTATTAGCTTTCTATTTGTTCCCTCTGGGATCTCAGTTATTCAATCACTAGGTGTCATGCAAGAAGTAGGTGTGCAAGTAGTCGGTGTCATTATCATTGCAACCATTATGCTACTTGCAGCGACAGGGCTGTTTTCACAGCTTCTCATGCAATTATCAGAAAGACCACAGAAACGTAAAGAGACAAAGGAGAGTAAATCTGCTCCTTCTCATTCAAATAAACCAGCTTCAAGTACGCATTAAAGGAGAGATGCAAAATGGGTACAAGTACAATGAGTCCTTATTTTGGCATTGTCGTCTCATTAGTCGCTTTTGGAATAGGGACATTCTTATTTAAAAAATCAAAAGGTTTCTTCTTGTTTACCCCGCTGTTTGTGGCGATGGTACTGGGCATTTTATTTTTGAAAGTTGGCGGTTTTTCCTACGCAGATTATAATGAGGGCGGCAAGATTATCAAATTTTTCTTAGAGCCTGCCACGATTGCTTTCGCTATCCCGCTTTATAAGCAAAGAGCCTTGCTTAAAAAATATTGGTGGCAAATTTTATCCGCTATTTTTGTAGGTTCACTTTGTTCCATTACGATCGTATATCTCGTCGCAAAAGGAATTCATTTAGATGCGGCTGTGATGAAAAGCATGCTTCCACAAGCAGCGACAACAGCGATTGCTCTCCCGATTGCAAAGGATATTGGCGGAATTGCAGATATCACAGCCTTTGCGGTCATATTTAATGCCGTCATTGTCTATGCACTAGGTGCCTTCTTCTTAAAATTGTTCCGCATTAAAAACCCAGTGGCAAAAGGTCTTGCACTTGGTACATCAGGCCATGCGCTTGGGGTTTCTGTTGGAATTGAGATGGGAGAAGTAGAAGCAGCTATGGCAAGTATCGCCGTTGTGGTCGTAGGAGTTGTGACCGTTATCGTCATCCCAATCTTTATGCATTTGATTCTTTGATGGCGTCATTGTGTGAAAAAGTCTTGCCCAATTCGTCTCATCATGTTACACTGAAAAAGTTGTTTCAAGAGTTCGGTTACTTGACGGACAAATGAAAATTGTGTAGAATAGTTAACGAATTGAATAGATATCACAAGCAGAAGCACCCGCTTCTCACCTGATTGACACATGTTTGTAGTTGACAGGTTGACCGTACATTTATTTTTTCATGCAAATGTTCGCAGTGTGGGTGTTTTATATGCCCACACTTTTTGTTTGCCTGTAAAACATACAACGAAATGGTCAAAATGAATTGTGAACTCAATTCAAAATCTCATGGAGGTGGCTCACTATTAGCAAAGATCAATTAGTTAATGAAGGTATTCGTGCGCGTGAAGTTCGTTTGATCGGACAAAATGGCGATCAGCTTGGGATTAAAACCCGCCAGGAAGCTCTGGAAATTGCTGCTAAAGCTAATCTTGACCTTGTGTTAGTTGCTGCAAATGCAAAACCACCTGTTTGCCGAATCATGGACTATGGTAAGTTCCGATTCGAACAGCAGAAGAAGGAAAAAGAGGCACGTAAGAATCAAAAAATCATTAGCTTAAAAGAAGTTCGGTTGAGCCCGACAATCGATGAACATGATTTTAACACGAAGCTCCGTAATGCAATCAAATTCCTTGAAAAGGGAGATAAAGTGAAAGCTTCTATCCGCTTTAAAGGCCGTGCGATTACGCATAAAGAAATCGGACAGCGCGTGTTAGACCGTTTCTCTGAAGCTTGCGCTGAAGTAGCAACAGTAGAAACAAAACCTAAGATGGACGGACGCAGCATGTTCCTCATGCTTGCACCAAAAGTCGAAAAGTAAAGTAACAGAGGGAGGAAACATCCAATGCCAAAAATGAAAACTCACCGCGGATCTGCTAAACGTTTCAAAAAAACAGGTTCTGGTAAACTTAAACGTTCTCATGCGTATACAAGTCACTTGTTCGCTAACAAATCTACAAAGCAAAAACGTAAATTGCGTAAGAGCGCAATCGTAAGTGCTGGAGATTTCAAACGTATCAAACAACAACTTGCAAACATCAAGTAATTTGGAATAGGAATCATAGGAGGGAATTACAATGCCAAGAGTAAAAGGCGGAACTGTGTCGCGTCAGCGTCGTAAAAAGGTTCTTAAATTAGCAAAAGGTTATTTCGGTTCAAAACATAGATTATACAAAGTAGCAAACCAACAGGTGATGAAATCTGGAAACTACGCTTTCCGTGACCGTCGTCAGAAAAAACGTGACTTCCGTAAACTATGGATCACTCGTATCAACGCTGCAGCTCGTATGAACGGTCTTTCTTACAGCCGTTTAATGCATGGCTTAAAGCTTTCTGGTATCGAAGTAAACCGCAAAATGCTTGCTGACCTTGCTGTGAATGACCTAAATGCATTCAATCAGCTTGCTGATGCTGCAAAAGCACAACTAGACAAGTAAGTTTTATAAAAGATCATTCCTTCGAGGGGTGATCTTTTTTTCTCATCATGTGAGGTGAAATGAATGAATATGGCTTTGATCCTGCTGCTTATTTTAGTGAATGGCTACGGCTTTTTTCTCATGGGTGAGGACAAACGCCGAGCCAAAGCACATAAATGGAGAATTTCAGAGGCGCATTTATGGAGTGCTGCGGTGCTTTTTGGCGCCGCTGGATCGTATCTGGGGATGCAGTATTTCCGGCATAAAACAAAGCATCCTGCCTTTCAAATCGGCATGCCTGTATTAATGATTTTGCAGTTGATTCTATTGGGATATATCCAAGTTACTTGAAAAAGGAGCAGACGCCATCAGGACGGCGTGTCTGCTCCTTTTTTTTGTTTGATTTTTTTAATGGGCTGATCCCAATCAATTTTGGTTTGAGGATAACGCTCGATAATGTTTTCCTCTAGTTTTTCAAAGTCTTCTAATGTAAATTCACTCAGCTTCTCAGGTGACTCCGTCCAAACGTAAATGGAGTGGACAAACAGAGGATGATCCTTAGAAGGAACATGCTTCTCCCCTTCAAACAAGACACCTTTATAGACGAAATTAAAGTTTTTGCGCGCATTTTGCTGTTCGTCCATAAAATAAAAGCCTTCTTTTAATTGTGCTTGTTTCAGCTTTCTTCTCGGATTTGAGAAGAATTTTACCGCCATGTAGAAGATGTAGACAAGCAGTGCAACAAGAGCTAGTCTCATGAGGATTACAAACATGACAGGATGCACCTCCAATACCGTTATCTGATGTACTACGAATGAAAACGCCAAAAGGTTTCAACTTTTTTTAAAAAAATATTTCGTAAAACGAAAAAATATTCATAAAAAGATCGTATTGAACGAAAGAGGTTTTGTATAATAAGAATGCACCATGAAGATAAAGGAGGATAAATGGAATGACAAAGCTGGATCAAACATTAACTATGCTGAAAGACCTAACGGATGCAAAAGGGATCCCAGGAAACGAACGTGATGTCAAAAAAGTCATGCAGACATACATAGAATCATATGCAGATGAAGTCTCTACAGACCGCCTTGGCAGCTTGATCGCTAAAAAGGAAGGAAACGCAAACGGGCCTAAAATTATGCTCGCAGGTCACTTAGATGAAGTAGGATTCATGGTGACAAAAATTGATGACAAAGGCTACATTCGTTTTCAAACAGTCGGCGGCTGGTGGTCACAGGTCATGCTCGCTCAGCGTGTCACCATTGTAACGAAAAAGGGAGAGATTACAGGGGTCATTGGTTCTAAACCACCACACGTCTTGTCACCTGAAGCTCGCAAAAAGTCAATTGAGATTACGGATATGTTTATTGATATTGGGGCCTCAAGCAAAGAACAGGCAATGGAGTGGGGTGTGCTGCCTGGAGATCAAATCGTTCCTTACTTTGAGTTTACAGTCATGAATGATGAAAAAATGCTCCTTGCAAAAGCGTGGGACAACCGCATTGGATGTGCCGCGGCAATTGATGTCATGAAAAACTTACACAACGCTCAGCATGAGAATATTGCTTACAGCGTCGCAACTGTCCAAGAGGAAGTAGGCCTGCGCGGAGCTAAAACAGCAGCGGCTACAATTCAGCCTGATATTGGATTTGCCATTGATGTAGGTGTGGCAGGAGATACACCAGGCATCACTGAGAAAGAAGCAACAAGCAAACTTGGCAAAGGCCCAACGATTGTTGTATTCGATGCTTCAATGGTCTCTCATAAAGGACTTCGTGATTTTGTTGTCCAAACAGCGGATGAGCTGAACATTCCTTATCAATATGACTCAATGCCTGGCGGCGGGACAGATGCTGGCGGTATTCATTTAACGGGTCATGGTGTTCCATCACTATCTATCGGGATTCCGAGCAGATATATTCATACCCATGCTGCAATGATTCACCGAGATGATTATGAAAATGCAGTGAAGCTTTTAACAGAAGTGATCAAAAGACTTGATCAAAAAACTGTCGAACAAATTACGTACGGTTCATAAGTAAGGAAGCCTTTCCTCAGCAGGGGAAAGGCTTTTTTTATTGAATTTCCCAGGAAATGAACGGTGTTTTTTAAGATGCGCCAAAAGAACTGTTTTTGGCAAAAGAAGAGAATATTTCCTAGTGAATAAGGCACATGTGATCAAGCGTTTATTTTTGTAAGATGAAAGCAATAAAAAGGACAGAGCCATAGAATGCCCTGCCAAAAGAGAGTTTATGGAAGTAGGTGAAGCTACCTTAAGAATAAACATATTATTCTTATTTGTCAACTTGGTTTTAAAAGAAAGAAAAATCAATCAATTTATGTTATATTTGTAACAAATTGTTTATACAAAGGGGATGGTTAAATGAATGCGGTTACAATTGTAATAGGATCTATGTGTATTTTAGCGATTGCCTATCGTCTTTATGGCACATTTATGATGGTCAAGGTATTAAAGGTGACAGATGATCATCCTACACCGGCTCACCTACTAGAGGACGGGAAAGATTATGTGCCGACAAATAAATGGGTCACATTTGGGCATCACTTTGCTGCGATTGCAGCTGCTGGTCCGTTAGTGGGTCCGATTTTAGCCGCTCAATTTGGGTATTTACCTGGTCTCCTTTGGCTTTTAATTGGTGCAGTCATAGGCGGAGCTGTACATGATCTAGTCGTCTTATTTGCGTCGATGCGTAAAAAGGGGAAATCATTATCAGAGGTAGCGAAGGAAGAGCTGGGGCCTGTTGCAGGGTTTTGTACAGGGCTTGCGATGCTGTTTATTATTACAATCACAATGGCAGGTTTGTCTATGGTTGTGCTTCATGCTTTAGAACGAAACCCTTGGGGGACATTTGCAGTTGGAATCACGATTCCGATTGCGATGGGGGTTGGACTGTATTATAAAAAAACAGGCAATTTAAAGCTGGCGACATCTGCGGGATTTATTTTGCTGATGTTTGGTGTATTCCTTGGTCCAAATATTCAAGGAACGGCACTAGGTGATTTTTTAACACTTGATACAAAAACGCTTGCTCTTGCCCTGCCGATCTATGCCTTTTTTGCTGCGGCTCTGCCAGTTTGGCTGCTGCTTGCACCGAGGGACTATTTAAGTAGTTTTATGAAAATTGGTGTATTCATTGCGCTGATTGCCGGCATCTTTGTGGTGAATCCGTCCATTCAATTCCCGGCGTTTACAGAGTTTGTGAACGGAGGAGGACCTGTATTAGCTGGTCCTGTCTGGCCATTTATTTCGATTACCATTGCTTGCGGTGCCATTTCTGGTTTCCACGCATTTGTTGGTTCAGGGACAACACCTAAGATGCTGGACCGCTGGAGTGATATGAAGCCTGTTGCGTTTGGTGCAATGCTGGTCGAATGCTTAGTTGGGATTATGGCTTTAATTGCGGCTACGGCCCTGCATCCAGGAGATTATTTTGCGATAAACAGTACGCCAGAAGTGTTCCGGACACTCGGTATGAGCGTTGAAAACCTTCCGCAGCTGAGTAAGGAAATCGGCCTTGATTTAGAAGGAAGAACGGGTGGTGCCGTAACATTAGCGGTAGGGATGGCGTATATCTTTACGGGAATTCCGTTCTTTAGTCATTTGGCTTCTTACTTCTTCCAGTTTGTCATTATGTTTGAGGCTGTTTTTATTTTAACGGCTATTGATGCGGGGACACGTGTGGCACGCTATTTGATTCAAGACTTCTTAGGTGAAGCATATAAACCGCTTAAACGAACTGACTGGGTACCAGGTTCGGTGTTTGCAAGTGCTCTTGCTTGTTTTATGTGGGGATACTTACTTTACTCAGGTGACATCGGGTCTATTTGGGCGCTGTTTGGGGTTTCAAACCAGTTAATGGCTTCGGTTGGGTTGATCATCGGGGCAACGGTTGTATTAAAAATTGCAGATAAAAGACGTTATATGCTGACTTGTTTAATTCCGCTTGCTTACTTATATGTGACGGTAAATTATGCAGGCTATTGGATGGTAGCGAATGTATATCTCAATCCTGAAGCATCCGGCTATAGTGTGCTGAATGCGGTGCTTTCGATCATCATGCTGATCTTAGGGTTTGTGATTATTGTGTTTGCGATTAAAAAATGGGTTGAAATCTGGCGTGATCCAGCGCTTCGAATGGAAACGCCTATCACCGGCTAAATGAAAAAGGCCGGCTTGCTTTTATAAGCAAACCGGCTTCTTTTATTGCTGCTGCTGAGGCTTTAAGCCTTGCTCTAGTGTTTCAAGGATCTCATTTTTTTCGTTTTCTGATGCTTCTTGCCATAGCACCTCAAACAACACGCCAAGACCTGGCAGCATTTTTTCCTCGCCGCTTTGAATAGCATCTAAAATCGTATGTTCAAGCTGTTCTTGATTATGGCCAGTAATGTTTTGAATGACTGCGCCTCTTAAATTAAAATCCATTGCCCACACTCCTTTTTTGATGGTAATAGCCCTATTCTGTCTCAAAGACAGGTTTATTATGTAGTGTGCATGAGATATAATAAATTCATGATAATTAAAGGAGTTAACGTCGCTTGAAATATATAGAATCAGCTAAAAACACAAACATTAAACAGTGGAAAAAGCTCCATACGAAAAAAGAAAGAACGAAAACGGGGCTGTTTCTCGTTGAGGGAATACACTTAGTCGAAGAAGCATTAAAGAGCGGGATCGTGAAGGAATTAATGGTCACTTCGCCCGATAGGCTTCCTCCTCATATCCAGCCTGACATTGAGCTTTATGAACTGAGCGAAGAGGCCTTTTCTGCCATGACAGAAACAGAAACGCCTCAGCACATTGCCGCTGTCTGTACAGTTCCTGTTTTTGAAGAAAAGAAGGTTGAACGGCTTCTTTTATTAGACGCAGTGCAGGATCCGGGGAATTTAGGCACACTCATTCGAACAGCAGATGCCGCTGGTCTTGATGCTGTGATCTTAGGAGAAGGAACAGTTGATGCGTTTAACGGAAAAACGCTCCGTTCCGCACAAGGGTCTCATTTCCACCTGCCTATCTTAAAGCAATCCCTTCAACAGGCAATCATGAAACTGAAAGAACGAGGCTTACCTGTATACGGCAGTGCCTTAAAAGATGCGAAAGAGTATAAAAGCGTAACGGCAGAAGGCCCATTTGCATTAATTGTTGGAAATGAAGGAGCTGGTATTGATCCAGAGATTCTGCAAATGACAGACCAAAATTTATATGTACCAATGTATGGGCAGGCAGAATCATTAAATGTAGCTGTTGCAGCAGCTGTTCTTGTCTATCATTTGCGTGGATAATGTTGCAACATGCGTTCATTTTCACTATAATAAAACTAATATTTTAAAAACCATGATAGAGGAAGATTGTTTCAAGAAGCGGCCTTATAGGGAGAATGCATCGTAGACTGAAAGTGCATTTAAGGAATGCTGAAACAGGAATTCACCTCTGGAGTTGTCACCGGGACCGCAGGCGTTGCTTTGCGTAAAGGTGAACCGGATTCGTTTGATTCCGTTATGTCAATGAAGCTTATTCGCACATGCATTTGTGCTTAACAAGGGTGGTACCGCGACCACAACTCGTCCCTTCTTTTATGGAGGGACGGGTTTTTTTATTGTCTTCAAACGATCAAACAGCCGTTTATCCGAGCGGTTTTGTATATCAAAAGGAGGATTACACTCATGCAAGAAACGTTAAAACAGCTTGAAACAGAGGCGATAGCGAAGGTTGAAGCAGCTAGCTCGCTCAAAGAGGTCAATGACATTCGGGTTCAATATTTAGGGAAAAAAGGACCGATTACAGAAGTACTTCGCGGAATGGGCAAGCTCTCCGCGGAAGAAAGACCAAAAATGGGTGCACTCGCAAACGAAGTAAGAGAGCAGATTGCTGGTGCCATTGCTGAAAAAAATGAACAGCTGGAAGCAGAAGAAGTAAAGAAAAAACTTGCTTCTCAAACGATCGATGTTACTTTGCCGGCAAGTCCAATCAAAATAGGGGCAAGACATCCATTAACGATAGTTGTCGAAGACATTGAAGATTTATTTATCGGAATGGGCTATACCGTTGAAGAAGGTCCTGAAGTGGAAACGGATTACTATAACTTTGAAGCATTGAATCTTCCAAAGGAGCATCCAGCACGTGATATGCAGGACAGCTTCTATATTACGGAAGATACACTGATGAGAACACAAACATCACCAGTGCAAGCACGTACACTTGAGAAATATAAAGGACAAGGTCCTGTGAAGATCATCTGTCCTGGGAAAGTATATAGACGTGACAGTGATGACGCGACTCATTCACATCAATTTATGCAAATTGAAGGGCTTGTCGTCGATCACAATATTAGCATGAGTGATCTAAAAGGAACGCTGGAGACAGTCGCAAGAAAAATGTTTGGAGAAGATCGTGAAATTAGACTGCGTCCAAGCTTTTTCCCATTCACAGAACCGTCTGTTGAAGTCGATGTGTCTTGCTTTAAATGCGGCGGGAAGGGCTGCTCTGTATGTAAAGGAACAGGCTGGATCGAGATTTTAGGTGCAGGAATGGTTCATCCGAATGTCCTGAAAATGAGCGGATTTGATCCAGAAACTTACCAAGGCTTTGCTTTTGGAATGGGTGTGGAACGGATTGCGATGCTGAAATACGGCATTGATGATATTCGTCATTTCTACACAAATGACATTAGATTCACAAAGCAATTCAAGCAGGACTAAGAGGAGGAAATCAACATGTTTGTTTCATATAAATGGTTAGAAGACTATGTCGATTTAGAAGGCATCAAGCCGGATGAATTAGCAGAAAAAATCACAAGAAGCGGAATTGAAGTGGAAGCCGTTGAATATAAAGGTGAAGGCATCAAAGGGGTTGTCGTTGGACACGTCATTGAACGTGAACAGCATCCGAATGCAGATAAATTAAACAAATGTCTTGTTGATATCGGCGAAGACGCACCGGTGCAAATTATTTGCGGGGCTCCGAATGTGGAGAAAGGACAGCATGTGGCCGTCGCAACAGTTGGTGCAGTCCTTCCTGGCAACTTTAAAATTAAAAAAGCAAAACTGCGCGGTGAAGAGTCTCATGGCATGATTTGTTCTCTGCAAGAATTAGGCGTAGAAAGCAAGCTCGTACCAAAAGAATATGCAGAAGGCATCTTTGTCTTCCCGAATGACGTGAAACCAGGGGATGATGCCCTTCAAGCACTTCAATTAGATGATGCAGTACTTGAGCTTGGCTTAACACCAAACCGTGCCGATGCCCTGAATATGCTAGGTGTCGCTTATGAGGTTGCGGCCATTTTAGGAAGAGACATCAAGCTTCCTGATACAGCACATGACACTTCTTCCGAAAAAGCAGCAGACTATATTTCTGTTAAAATTGAGGATCAAGAAGCGAATCCACTTTATGCAGCAAAGATCATTAAAAATGTAAAGGTTGGACCAGCACCGCTTTGGATGCAAACAAGATTGATGAATGCAGGCATTCGTCCAATTAACAACGTCGTGGATATTACAAATTTTGTACTGCTTGAATACGGCCAGCCGCTTCATGCCTTTGATTATGACCGCTTTGGTTCAAAACAGGTGGTCGTTCGTAAAGCAACTGATAGCGAAATCATTCAAACACTCGATGAACAAGAGCGTACATTGTCATCAAAGCATCTTGTCATTACGAATGGAACGAAAGCGCACGCGGTAGCAGGCGTCATGGGCGGCTTTGAATCAGAGGTGCGTGATGAGACGACGACGATTCTTTTAGAAGCGGCATATTTCAACGGTCAAACAGTCCGTCAAGCATCTAGAGACTTAGGACTTCGCAGTGAATCAAGCACACGATTTGAAAAAGGACTCGATCCGCAGCGTACGAAGCCGGCAGCAGAAAGAGCAGCTCAATTGATCAGCATGTATGCAGGCGGTGAAGTGCTAAGCGGTACAGTTGAGGAAAACCACCTTGAAGCAAGTATGAATGTCATCCACGTATCAACTGAGCGTGTGAACAAGGTGCTTGGAATGAGCATTTCAAAAGAAGATATGGTTCAGATTTTCAACAAACTAGGCTTCACGGTGGGCGAATCAAATGATGTTCTTGTCGTAACAGTTCCTTCCCGCAGAATGGATATTACGATTGAAGAAGACCTCATTGAAGAAGTCGCAAGATTATACGGCTACGATAATATTCCATCTACACTGCCTGCGACAGCTGGCACGGTTGGCGGTCTCACGTCATACCAAGTGAAGCGCAGAAAGGTAAGACGTTTCTTAGAGGGCGCAGGACTTTCTCAAGCGATTACGTATTCATTGACGAATCAGCATAAGTCCACAGCTTTTGCCCTTCATCCAGCTTATGAAACGAGGCTTTCTCTGCCAATGAGTGAGGAACGCAGTGTGCTGAGACAAAGCCTTTTGCCAAACTTACTTGATTCTGTTGCATATAACTTGGCAAGACAAGCTGATTCATGTGGATTTTATGAAACGGGATCTGTTTTCTTAGCAGAAGCTGAAGGAGCAAAACCAGTGGAAAAAGAACATGTCGCTGGTGCGCTGACAGGCTTATGGCATAAAAATCTTTGGCAGGGTGAGAAAAAAGCCGTCGATTTTTATGTAGCGAAAGGAATTGCTGAAGGATTGTTCGAAAAGCTTGGTGTGTCAGACCAAATCACATATGTTCAAGCAGAGCGTGAGGGTCTTCACCCAGGTCGAACAGCAAATGTTCACTTAAATGGTAAAGTCATTGGCTTTGTTGCCGCACTGCATCCAGTTGTTGAAAAAGAATTGGATTTAAAAGAAACGTATGTGTTCGAGTTTGATTTAACAGATGTGATGACATCTGAAACGAAGGATATGAAATATACAGCGATTCCGAGATTCCCTGCTGTGACAAGAGATATCGCACTTGTTGTCGATCAGCATATCTCAAGCGGACAGCTGGAGCGAGTCATCTATGAAGCAGGCGGTCACCTACTCACAGACCTCTCTGTATTTGATGTGTACGAAGGGGAACATATGGAAGAAGGCAAAAAATCTGTTGCATTCTCTCTTCAATATTTAAACCCTGAACAAACGTTGACCGAGGAAGAAGTGACGACTGTTCATACAAAAGTATTGAAAGCACTAGAAGATACGTATCAAGCCGTCTTACGCGGATAAAGAAAAAAAGCTAAGGCCTCATTGGCCCTAGCTTTTTTTATAGCATTTTTTTCGCTTTTTGTGTGTTGGCAAAATGCAGCTTTGTAAATTGACGTAAAGCATCTTCACCATGCAGCTTGATGAGCTTGGCGGCGGCCTTGTCTACATGAGGACCGGCTCCTTTTGGGATGTCAAAGCCTGCAGCCTTTGATAATTTGTCCATTTCAATTAAAAAGGCGTACCTTGCGATAATGGAAGCCGCAGCGACTGACAAATGGATGCCTTCTGCTTTTGTACTAAAATACGTCCGCTCCCGAATGATTTTTTTCCCAGCCAGATGCCTGAAATAAATGCCTGGTTCTGCAAATTGGTCAATCAAAATAGCCTCAGGCTGCTGCCCGCCCAGTTTTTCTAGCACAGAGGTAATGACTTGATTATGAAGCAGTGCCTTCATTTTCCCTTGACTCATGCCCTTTTCCTGCATCGTATTGTACTTTTCATTTCGGAGAACGAGAAGGCTGAACGGAATGGTTTTGATGAGATCTTTGGCAATGTCGATAATTTGCGGGTCCTTTAATCCCTTTGAGTCTTTTACGCCAAGCTCTTTCATTAAAGCAAGCTGGCTGGCATCAACATAGGCCGCACAGACTGTGATCGGTCCGAAATAATCTCCTGTACCTACTTCATCTGAACCGATGACCGACATGGAAGCGATGCCGGGCGGCGGACTGTACTTTGTAACAGCAGGTGCTTTTTGACTTTTCGTATCAGCTGCTTGCAAGTGGCTGAACTGACTGGCTTCAGCTTCTGCCCTTTGTCCTTGAAAGAGCACTTTCCCAGATCGATAGGCTGTAATCGTACAGCCAGGGACTTTTGCTTGAAAGAGGGCACCTGGCGGCAAAGTGTCTGTTAAATGGTGCGCATACGCGCTCTTCATCTTTTTGAGGTCTTCTGATGTTGTTTTTAAAACGGATTGGGGCACAGTGGATAACTCCTTTTTACCTTGATATCATTGATTTCTAAAGTGTACCATAACAGGGAAGGGCTCGTCTTTCCATTCAATGTCTAAACATGTTATGATAGAGACTAGGATTCTCGTGGAATGGAGGAGAAACGTTGTCTGACGGCGGTAAAACGAAAACAACAGTTGAGATTTACGGACAGTCCTATACGATCATCGGACAAGAAACGAAGATGCATATGCGACATGTTGCGTCAATTGTTGATGATAAAATGAGAGAAATAAATGAAAAAAATCCATACCTTGATATAAACAAATTAGCTGTACTGACAGCAGTCAATGTCGTCCACGACTACTTGAAATTAAAAGAGCAATACGAAAAATTAGAGATTCAGCTAAAAGAAAAGGAATGAAATTACCGTGATCGATATCATCATTTTGTTTTTGCTTCTTATGGGAACGCTTGTCGGTCTAAAACGCGGGTTTATTCTTCAATTTATTAAATTGATCAGCTTTGTTGTTTCTATCTTAGTGGCTTCCATGTTTTATCAGTCACTTGCACCACAGCTTACGTGGATTCCAGCACCTAATTTTAGCGGCGGTCAACCGCAGCTCGCTTTCTTTAGTGGAAATCTAGAAACAGCTTATTATAATACCATTGCGTTTATCATTCTGTTTATCTTGACCAAAATCCTGCTCGCCATCATTGGCGGATTGCTCACAACCATTGCAAGTATACCTGTGATTAAGCAGGTGAACAAACTGCTTGGCGGTGTATTAGGATTTCTTGAAACCTATCTATTTGTTTTTATTCTATTGTTTGTCGCTGCATTACTACCAGTAGATGCACTGCAGACAATGATGAGCAAATCAATGTTAGCAGATGTGATCGTAAACAACACCCCTTACCTGTCCGGTCTTGTCAAAGACCTATGGTCGACGTATGGAGTTTAAAAACTTCTCCTTTCCTGGAGAAGTTTTTTCTCATTCCATGACAGAAAGTTGTAGGATGAAGGGAAAGTTTGTATATTTATATAGGAAGATGCCAAAGCGGCTGGAGGATGAGAGATGAATAAAAAAGATATTATCAAACTTCTTGAAACAATTGCAGTATATATGGAGCTAAAAGGAGATAATCCTTTTAAAATTTCTGCCTTTCGTAAAGCAGCGGCGGCACTGGAACAAGACGACCGCAGCCTTTCGCAAATAGATGATCTATTAGCATTACCCGGCATTGGAAAAGGAACCTTTGCTGTGATCACAGAGTATATCGAAAAAGGACAATCAGAAACACTTGAACAATTAAAAAAGGAAGTGCCTGAAGGACTTGTCCCGCTCTTAAAATTGCAAGGACTTGGCGGGAAGAAGATTGCTAAGCTTTACCAAGAGCTTGGTGTCCATGATGCACAATCATTAAAAGAAGCATGCGAAGCGGAAAAAGTACAAGCGCTTGCAGGCTTCGGTAAAAAAACCGAAGAAAAGATACTCGCCGCTCTTGAGGAGGCTGGAAAACAGCCAGAACGACTGCCAATTGGCTTTGCATTAGATGTGGCAGAGCGGATTGATCATGCGCTTGAACAGTTGAAGGGGATTCTTCGTTTTTCAAGAGCTGGCAGTTTAAGACGTGCACGGGAAACAGTCAAAGATTTAGATTATATCATCGCGACTGACAATCCTGAACAAGTCAGAGAGCAGCTCGTTGCACTTCAAGATGTCAAAGACGTCATCGCAAGCGGTGATACGAAGGTATCTGTCATTCTTGCCCTTGATTTTGAGATCAGTGTAGATTTCCGGCTTGTGACAACAGACCAATTTGCAACAACGCTGCATCATTTCACTGGCTCAAAAGACCACAATATTCGAATGCGTCAGCTGGCGAAGGAACGCGGAGAGCGTATTAGTGAATATGGTGTGGAAACAATTGAAACTGGAGAAGTAAAAACGTTCGAAGACGAGGCCGCTTTTTATGCGCATTTTCAACTTCCGCTCATTCCGCCAGAAATTCGTGAAACCGGAGCGGAGATTGATACGTATAAAGAAAGTATGCAATTTGTCGAGCTAAAAGATATTAAAGGCGACCTTCATATGCACTCGACTTGGAGTGATGGCGCATTTTCTATTCGTGAAATGGCAGAGGCATGTATCGCAAAAGGCTATGAATACATGGCGATTACAGATCACTCGCAATATTTAAAAGTAGCAAACGGTTTAACAAAAGAACGTTTACGTCTGCAAGCAAAAGAAATTGACAAGCTCAATCAAGAATTCGAGCATTTTCACATTTTCAAAGGGGTCGAAATGGATATTCTCCCGGATGGATCATTAGATTATGATGATGACTTTTTAGCAGACATGGATTTTGTGATTGCGTCTATCCATTCTAGCTTTTCTCAGCCGGAGGAAGTCATCATGGAGCGCCTTGAAAATGCCCTGCGGAATCAGCATGTAGATTTAATTGCACATCCAACAGGCCGTTTGATCGGCAGACGAGACGGCTATGCCTTAAATATAGATCAGCTCATAGAGCTTGCGAAGAAAACGGGAACTGCACTAGAGCTCAACAGCAACCCGTCAAGACTTGATTTGAAAACAGAGCATTTAATGAAAGCAAACGAAGCAGGTGTGAACATCATGATCAATACAGATGCACACAATATCGCCATGCTGGATCATATGGAAGTTGGTGTAACAGCTGCAAGAAAAGGCTGGACACCAAAAGCAAATGTCGTGAATACTTTTTCTCTAAACGAGATCAAAAAGTTTTTAACGCGTGACAGGTAGTCGTTAGGAGGCTGGACCATGCTGCAACAAAAAGTGTTAGCATCATTAGAATTTCATAAAGTAAAAGAAAAAGTCATGTCCTATACCGCATCCTCATTAGGAAAAGAAAGAGCGCAGGATTTAACGCCGCTGACGGATATAGAAACCATTCAGCATTTGCTGGAAGAGGTAGCAGAAGCACAGGATGTCATCCGTTTAAAGGGATCTGCGCCATTTGGCGGGCTAACGGATATTAGACGCGGGGTCAAACGGGCAGAAATCGGAAGTACATTAAGCCCATCTGAGCTCATGGAAATTGCAGGACTATTATATGCTGTGAAGAATATGAAACATTTTCTCATGTCTATGTATGAAGATGGTGTAGACATACCGCGCCTTCATACATATGCAGAGACACTGATTTTACTGCCAGAAGTCAGAAAAGAAATCGAAAGCTGTATCGGAGATAATGGAGAAGTTCTCGATCATGCCACTTCGGCACTTCGTTCATTGCGGATTCAATTACGCTCACTTGAATCAAAAGTTCGAGATAAATTAGAATCCATGATTCGTTCACAATCTGCTTCAAAAATGCTGTCAGACACGATTGTTACTATTCGTAATGACCGGTTTGTGATTCCGGTAAAGCAGGAGTACCGCTCGAATTACGGCGGAATTGTTCACGATCAGTCATCATCTGGGGCAACCCTTTTTATCGAGCCGCAAGTGGTCGTGGATTTAAATAACACTTTGCAGCAAACCCGTTTAAAAGAAAAACAAGAGGTCGAAAAGATCCTGCAAATGTTGACAGCGAGCGTGTCAGAACACATTGAAGAACTACTTCACAATGTAAAGGAGCTTCAAACGCTAGATTTTATTTTTGCTAAAGCCAAGTATGCAAAGGCAGAAAAAGCCACAAAGCCTGCTGTGAACGATCAAGGGGAGATTTATTTAAAACGGGCAAGACATCCTCTATTGCCTCGTGATCAGGTTGTGGCAAACGACATTGAGCTCGGCAAAGATTTTTCAACCATCGTCATTACTGGCCCAAATACAGGGGGTAAGACCGTTACTTTAAAAACGCTTGGTCTTTTGACGCTTATGACGCAAGCAGGCCTTCATATTCCAGTTGAAGAAGGCTCGGAAGTAGCTGTATTCGACCAAGTCTTTGCTGATATTGGAGATGAACAGTCCATTGAGCAAAGCTTGAGTACGTTCTCATCTCATATGGTCAATATTGTGGATATCTTAAAGAATTTGACATCTAACTCACTCGTATTATTTGATGAATTAGGGGCAGGAACAGACCCTGCTGAAGGTGCCGCGCTGGCCATGAGTATCTTAGATGAGGTGCATCAAACAAATGCACGTGTCATCGCAACGACTCACTATCCTGAGCTGAAGGCTTACGGATATAACCGAGAAGGTGTCACAAATGCGAGCGTGGAGTTCGACATTGAAACCTTATCACCAACGTACCGCTTGCTCATCGGTGTGCCCGGACGAAGTAATGCATTTGAAATTTCTAAACGTCTTGGTTTGCCAGATCACCTCATTGACCGGGCAAAAGCGGATATGCATGCCGAGCATAATGAAGTAGACCAAATGATTGCTTCATTAGAAGACAGCAAGAAACAAGCGGAAGAAGAGCTGCATGAGACAGAAGTCTATAGAAAAGAAGCAGAAAAGCTTCATAAAGAATTGCAGAGACAAATTCTTGAATGGAATGAGCAAAAGGACAAACTGCTTGAAGAAGCTGAACAAAAAGCGGCAGAAAAAATTGAACAAGCCTCAAAAGAAGCAGAAGACATCATTCAAGAGCTTCGTTCGATAAAAAATGAGCATCGCTCATTCAAAGAGCATGAACTCATCGATGCGAGAAAGCGTCTTGAAGAAGCAGTGCCTGAGTTTGACCGGAAGAAAAAGCCAGAGCCGGCGAAAAAAGCAGCAAGACAGCTAAAATCAGGCGACGAAGTGAAGGTGCTCACCTTCGGGCAAAAAGGAACACTGCTTGAACAAACAGGTGACAAAGAATGGAGTGTCCAAATGGGCATTCTGAAAATGAAAGTAAAAGAAAAAGACATGGAATTTATCAAATCGGCACCTGAATTTAAGCAGGAGAAAGCCATTACGGCAGTCAAAGGAAAAGATTATCATGTATCGCTTGAGCTTGATTTAAGAGGAGAGCGTTATGAAAATGCCTTAAGCAGAGTCGAGAAATATTTAGATGATGCTGTCTTAGCCGGTTATCCCCGTGTGTCGATCATTCACGGAAAAGGAACTGGCGCCCTTAGAAAAGGGGTTCAGGAATTACTGAAACAGCACCGAAGTGTGAAAAATGCTCGTTTTGGGGAACAAGGCGAGGGAGGATCAGGCGTTACCATCGTCGAATTAAAGTAAAAAGGAGAAAACGCATGAAAGCCTTTTGGGAAAATGAACTTGTGGAAATTGCCGCCTATTACAGCGTGGCCGTTCTATGTCTTGTCTTATTTCTAACCATTTTTGAACTCGTCACCTCCTATAAAAACTGGGAAGAGATTCAGCGTGGGAACTTAGCTGTTGCCATGGCAACAGGCGGAAAGATCTTTGGGATTGCGAATGTGTTTCAGCATTCTATTGCACAGCACAATTCCCTTCTGCAAATGATTGGATGGGGCGTATACGGCTTTGTGATGCTGCTTGTCAGCTATTTCATTTTTGAATTTTTAACACCACGATTTAAAGTAGACAAAGAGATTGAGAATGATAATAGAGCGGTCGGGTTTATTTCACTCATTATTTCAGTTGGGCTGTCTTACGTAGTAGCAGCCGGCATTTAAGGAGACGACATGGAAAAGCTAGCAAAAGTTTTAATCGTAGTTGCCTGCACTTTTGCGGTCATTGGTGCCGTTTACATGTTCCTGTGAAATGAAAAAGACAAAGTGAGAAAGCTGTCAGGGGTCCCTTGGCAGCTTTTATCTCACCCGAAGGCGGCGAATCATATGAAGCAAATTCTGCAAAAAGACGAAATCATAAAGCGTATTGATACATGTCTCCAAAGAACATCCCTGCCAAGAGACATATATGAACCGTATATTGCACGTCCATTTCAAACGACTGGATTTTTTGATGATTTGAGCCCTTATGTTCAAATTGATCCGAGCGGCTATATTCTCATTCAATATGAACGAGGAATCCAAATGCTGCACAAAAGAACAAAAGAGGCGGATGAAGTCATTTACTGGATTTTAGAAGACACGATTTTTCTCACAGTCTACATCGACATGATGAGGCAGTATCAAGTCGACAACATCCAGACACATTTACCTAATGATCCGAGTATCCATCAACAGATCGTGGAGAGAGTAAATGAGTCATTCCGTGCAATCGGTGGATTATATGAACAGTGGCATCATGAAGGAAAAAGAGCATCGATCGAAACACCAGCGAAGAAATAAAGAGGTCATGGAACCAAGCTCTATTTGAAAAAAGCAAACTGCCTTAAGGAAAAGTTTGCTATAATAAAATAGTACGAAAGTTCAGGAAGGAGGGTTTTTATGCAGTCAGATAAACGTTGGCTTCTGCATTACCCGAATCAAATTCCCCACGAACTCACCATCCCAAATGAGACGTTACAATCTTACTTATTCAGCTCCGCAGAGGCTGCACCTGAGCATACAGCCATTCATTTTCTAGGAAAAAACATCACCTATGAGCAGCTCCAAGAAGACGCATTGAAACTAGCTGGTCACCTGATGGAAATTGGCGTGAAAAAAGGCGACAGAGTAGCGATTATGCTGCCAAACTGTCCTCAATCGGTCATTTCTTATTATGCTGTTTTAATTGCAGGCGGCATCGTTGTTCAAACGAACCCGCTTTATACGGAGAAAGAATTGGCATATCAAATGGAGGACAGCGGCTCCAAAGTGCTGATTACATTGGATTTATTGTATCCAAAGGCCTATAAAATGAAAGCGCTGACAAGTATGGAACACTTGATCATCACCAAACTACAGGATTATTTACCATTTCCAAAAAACATTCTGTTTCCTATCGTCCAAAAAAGAAAAAATAAAATGGTCATCCAAGTCGAGAAAAGTGATACCATTCATCACTTCTCACAAATCATGAAAGAATCATCAGGAGAACAAATCCCGCAGCTTGCCTTTGAACCGAAAGAGGATGTCGCTGTTTTGCAATATACAGGTGGAACGACCGGTTTACCAAAAGGGGTCATGCTGACGCATGAAAATATTTTAGCGAATACTGAAATGTGCGCTTCTTGGATGTATAAAACGACAAGAGGAAAAGAACGAATCCTCGGCATTATTCCGTTTTTTCATGTATACGGAATGACGACTGTATTAAATCTTGCTGTCAAAGAAGGACATTCAATGATTCTCCTTCCTCGATTTGACGCAGTTGATACCCTCAAAACGATTGAAAAACAGAAACCGACACTCTTTCCAGGTGCACCAACCATGTATATCGCCTTGCTGCATCATCCCAATATTGAAAAGTATGACCTGTCGTCCATTACTGCATGTTTAAGCGGCTCGGCGGCTCTTCCTGTTGAAGTCAAACAGAACTTTGAGAAATTAACAGGAGGACGTTTAGTGGAGGGGTATGGTCTTTCCGAAACCTCACCAGTGACCCATTCTAACTTTTTATGGGGAGCGAATAAAACAGGCAGCATTGGCTGTCCGTGGCCTGGAACAGACGCAGGTATTTATTGCGAGGAAACGGGTGGCCTCAAAGAGCCATATGAGCACGGAGAAATTATCGTCAAAGGACCGCAGGTTATGAAAGGATATTGGAATCAGCCAGAGGAGACAGCAGCTGTATTAAGGGATGGATGGCTTTTTACCGGAGATATTGGGTATATGGATGAAGACGGTTTTTTCTATATCGTTGACCGGAAAAAGGATGTCATTATTGCGAGCGGTTATAATATTTACCCAAGAGAGGTCGAAGAAGCCCTTTATGAGCATGAGCTTGTACAAGAAGTTGTTGTCGCAGGTATACCAGACCCTTATAGAGGAGAAACAGTAAAAGCATTTGTTGTGCCGAAAAAGGATGCTTATTTAACAGAGGATGAACTCGATCGCTTTGTGAGAACGAGAATTGCTTCATTTAAAGTACCGCGCGTGTATGAATTTAAAGAGTCACTGCCTAAAACGGCTGTCGGAAAAATTTTGCGCAGAGTTTTAATTGAAGAAGAAAAAAGAAAGCACGCTTCATCATCTGAAACAGCTGTTGATCAATTAAAGAAATAACGACCTTTATCATCCGGTCGAGCGGCCGGATGATTTGAATGATAACAGCCTGCTCTGGTATGATAAAGGTTGAAAAGAAAGAAGAAGATCTCTTGACAAATCACCCGTTTCTTTTTAACATAAAGTTATGAATGAATGCTCATTCAATTTAGAAAGGGACGAAGCACATTGAAGCAGAAAAGACCGAAGTACATGCAAATTATTGATGCAGCAGTTGTGGTGATTGCAGAGAATGGCTATCATCAATCACAAGTTTCAAAGATTGCGAAACAAGCAGGGGTCGCAGACGGAACCATTTATCTTTATTTCAAAAACAAAGAGGATATTCTCATCTCATTGTTCAAAGAAAAAATGGGACAATTCATCGAACGGATGGAAACAGATATTCAAAAGAAGCCGTCTGCCAAAGAAAAGCTTCTACTGTTGATTGAGGAGCATTTTCGCATGCTGGCGCAAAATCATCATTTGGCTCTTGTGACACAGCTTGAACTCAGGCAGTCAAACCTTGAGCTGCGGCAAAAAATCAATGAAGTGCTAAAAGGGTATTTAAATATGCTCGAGTCAATTTTAACAGAAGGAAAGAAAACAGGAGAATTCAGACAAAATTTAGATGTCCGCTTAGCGAGACAAATGGTATTTGGGACGATTGATGAAACCGCAACAACATGGGTCATGAATGATCAAAAGTATGATCTGCCTGCACTCGCAGAAAATGTACATGATCTGCTGTTAAGCGGAATACATCAATCCTAAAAACAATGTGAAAAAGGATGATTGACATGGAAAAGATACTCAGCTTACATCATGAAGGACAGACAGCGCTCATCACGATTCAGAACCCACCTGCAAATGCCTTATCCTCTCAGCTGCTCACTGAGCTTAATGACATGTTCGATGAGCTGGAACAGAATGAAGAAGTAAGAGCGATTGTGATTCACGGAGAAGGCAGATTCTTCTCAGCAGGTGCTGATATTAAAGAATTTACCACTTTACAGGAAGAGTCTGATTATGCAAGCCTCGCAGATAGAGGACAGCAAGTTTTTGAACGGATTGAACAATGTCCAAAACCAGTCATTGCCTCGATTCACGGAGCAGCATTAGGCGGAGGCCTTGAGCTTGCCATGTCTTGTGATATCCGAATCGCAACAAAAGATGCGAAGCTTGGACTTCCAGAACTAAACCTCGGCATTATTCCAGGATTCGGCGGCACGCAGCGCCTCCCGCGCTACGTTGGTTCTGCTAAAGCGCTTGAAATGATGGGAACAGCTGAACCGATTACAGGTGAAGAAGCATTTGCCTGCGGACTTGTTACAAAGCTGGCAGAAACAGAGGAAGAAGCGCTCACAGCGGCCAAAACACTTGCGGGGAAATTTGCAGCGAAAAGCCCAAAATCACTTGAATATGTGCTTGATTTATTGAACGCAACAAAACTGTATTCATATGACGGCGGAATGAAGCTGGAAGCCAAAAAGTTTGGTGAGGTTTTCCAATCAAATGACGCCAAAGAAGGCATCCAGGCCTTTATCGAAAAGCGCAAACCGAACTTTAAAGGGGAATAAGGGATAAGTACGACACAAGGGGGAGAAATAAATGAATATATTTGTTTTGATGAAGCGTACGTTTGACACGGAAGAGAAAATTTCTATTCAGTCTGGTGCAATTCAAGAAGATGGAGCAGAGTTCATTATTAATCCTTATGACGAGTATGCCATTGAAGAAGCCATTCAGCTTCGTGATGAGCACGGGGGAGAAGTGACCGTTGTGACAGTTGGCGGTGAAGATGCGGAGAAACAGCTGAGAACAGCGCTTGCAATGGGCTGTGACAGGGCCGTCTTATTAAACATGGAAGATGATCTAGAAGAGTGGGACCAATATTCAGCTTCTACCATTCTTTATCACTATTTAAAAGACAAAGAAGCTTCCTTGATCTTAGCAGGGAATGTAGCAATTGACGGCGGCTCTGGACAGGTAGCTCCGCGTCTTGCTGAATTACTCGGCTTTTCATATGTGACAACGATAACAAGTATTCAAATTGACGGCGGCTCTGCATCGATTGAACGAGATGCAGAGGGTGATGTGGAAGTCATTTCTACCGAACTCCCGCTAGTCGTCACAGCTCAGCAAGGACTCAATGAGCCTCGCTATCCATCATTACCAGGCATTATGAAGGCAAAGAAAAAGCCTTTAGAAGAATTGGAACTTGATGATTTAGATCTGGACGAAGACGATGTACCATATAAAATCAAAACAATTGAACGTTTCTTACCGGAGAAAAAAGAGGGTGGCAAGGTGCTGAGCGGCGAGCTTCAGGATCAAGTCAAAGAACTGACAGATCTACTCAGAAATGAAGCAAAAGTCATCTAAACATCCACTTTACGATATCACGAGAACAAGGGGGAGCTTGAAGATGAGTAAAAAAGTTGTTGTACTTGGAGAAAGTCGTGACGGTAAATTAAGAAATGTGACATTTGAAGCCATTGCTGCCGCTCACAAAGTGGCAGATGGTGGTGAGGTCATTGGCGTGTTAATAGGGGATGACGTCAAAGGCCTAGCCGATGAACTGCTTTACTATGGAGCAGATCATGTCATGATTGTGGAGCATCCGCACCTTTCATATTATACGTCAGATGGTTTTGCGCAGGCGCTTCAAGCCATATTAGATCAGGTCGATCCAGATGCTGTGCTTTTTGGCCATACGTCTATCGGAAAAGACTTGTCGCCGAAAATAGCCGCACGTCTCCAGACTGGCTTGATTTCAGATGCGATCGATGTAAGCGTTACCGGCGAACATCTTGTTTTCACCAGACCGATTTACTCTGGAAAAGCCTTCGAAAAAGTCATTTCCACAGACCGCCTGCTTCTAGCGACCATCCGGCCAAACAACGTGGCGCCATTTGAGCGGGATGCGTCACGAGGCGGAGAAGTCACACCGGTTTCTGTCGATATTCAGAACCTTCGGACGATCGTGAAGGAAGTCATTAAAAAAACGTCAGAAGGTGTAGATTTATCGGAAGCAAAGATCATTGTTGCTGGAGGACGCGGGGTTAAGAGCAAGGAAGGCTTTGAACCGCTGAATGAACTCGCTGAGACGCTCGGGGCAGCAGTCGGAGCCTCGCGCGGAGCTTGTGACGCTGACTATTGTGATTATGCCCTGCAAATTGGTCAAACGGGAAAAGTCGTCACACCTGACCTTTATATTGCATGCGGGATATCAGGAGCGATTCAGCATTTAGCGGGAATGTCTAACAGTAAAGTCATTGTGGCGATCAACAAAGACCCAGAAGCAGAAATCTTCAAAATCGCCGATTACGGAATCGTCGGTGACTTGTTTGAAGTGGTACCGCTTTTGAATGAAGAGTTAAAAAAGATGAATATCCACTCGTAACGCTCATACACTCAGAATGCCTAGGTATTCTGGGTTTTTTTGTATGTAATCAAGAAAAAAAGGAGCGGTTGACAAGTGAAGGGGACAGTAAAAGTCAATGACGTGATCGGACGCATTTCTAAACACATTTATGGGCACTTTCAGGAGCATTTAGGAAGAGGGATTTATGACGGGATTTGGGTAGGAAAAGACTCAGAGATTGACCATATTGACGGGATTCGTACTGATGTGCTGAAGGCGCTTCAAGCATTACATATTCCGGTGCTGAGGTGGCCGGGGGGCTGTTTCGCAGACGAGTATCACTGGGCAAATGGTGTAGGTGATCTCAGTGAACGAAAGCCAATGGTAAATACCCATTGGGGTGGGACGGTTGAATCCAATGCATTTGGTACACATGAATTTATGGCATTGTGTGAGCTGCTTGAATGTGAGCCATACATTTGCGGCAATGTGGGAAGCGGGTCTGTTCAAGAATTAGCCGATTGGGTCGAATACATGACATTTCCAAAAGGGACACCTATGTCCGACTGGCGCATTCAAAATGGAAAACAAGAACCTTGGCAGCTGACCTATGTTGGTGTAGGCAATGAAAGCTGGGGCTGCGGCGGGAATATGACGCCTGAATACTATGCAGATTTATATAAACGCTATCAAACGTACGTAAGAGAATTTGCCGGGCAGCGTATTTATAAAATCGCCTGCGGCGCGAACTCTAATGACGTGAATTGGACGAAAGTATTGATGGAGCGGGCTGCACCGTGGATGGATGGGCTCAGTTTACATTATTACACTGTACCTGGTACATGGGAGAAAAAAGGGTCAGCGACTGAATTCGACGAGGATGAATGGTTTATCACACTGAAAAAAGCCTATGAGATGGAACGGCTTGTCGAGGACCATGGAGAAATCATGGATCGTTATGACCCAGACAAGCGAATTGGGATGATTATTGATGAATGGGGGACATGGTATGACCCAGAGCCAGGGACAAATCCTGGGTTTTTATATCAGCAAAACACACTAAGAGATGCCCTTGTGTCCGCCCTCCATTTTCATATTTTTCATCGCCATTGCGAGCGGATTCATATGGCAAATATCGCTCAGACGGTTAATGTGCTGCAAGCGATGGTATTAACAAAGGACGAAAAGATGCTTCTGACGCCTACGTATCATGTGTTTCACATGTTTCAAGTGCATCAAGAGGAAGAAGCGCTTGAAGTGGAGTTCGTTTCACCGCCGTATGAACGAAGAGGTGAAAAAATTCCTCAGGTTAGTGTGTCAGCCTCGCGTTCATCAGGGAAGATGCATATTAGCTACTGTCACCTGAATCCGCATGAACAAAAAGAGGTATCCCTTGCCATTGAAGGGGTTGATGCACAAACGAAAGTCACTGGACGTGTGCTGACGGCTGATCGCATGAATGCGCATAATACATTTGATGATCCTCATTCTGTTCAGCCGAAAGACTTTCAGCAAATGACTGTAAATCCCGGGGAATTAACGGTAGAGCTGCCGCCAATGTCAGTAGTCATGATAACTGTCGACCTCGCTTGATTGCATATTTCAATGTTTGATGAGAAGAATGTTGGGGCATCATACATTGTAAATGAAGCGGAAAGGGTGTCATGTCATATGCTTAGAACCATTCTAATGATCATCGGTGCGATTGTTGTTATTGGTGCGATTATACGGTTTGTTTTTTAATTCATTTCCTAAAAAATGATTCGTAAGCATTTCATTCGCAAGTCACATTGGTAGATGCTATACTAAAAAGCATAATTTACATTGGAGGAATGAATAATGGCAATCGTAAAAGCTACTGACGCAACATTTTCACAAGAAACTGCAGAAGGTGTTGTTCTTGCAGACTTTTGGGCACCATGGTGTGGACCTTGTAAAATGATTGCTCCAGTTCTTGAAGAACTTGATCAAGAAATGGGCGACAAAATGAAAATTGTAAAAATTGATGTAGACGATAACCAAGAAACTGCTGGTAAATACGGCGTTATGAGTATCCCAACACTTCTTGTTTTAAAAGACGGTGAAGTTGTAGAAACTTCTGTTGGTTTCAAACCAAAAGAAGCACTTGCTGAACTTGTCAACAAACATCTATAAACCGATCTATGTCCAAGCGGCATGATCATTGAAGCGGTTCTCGTAAAGACGAGAGCCGCTTTTCTTTCAACATGGTATAAAACAAATGTTCGTGATACACTAGAAGGAGTGAAAGAGGAAAACAAGGACGGATGAAAATATGAACAAACTAATCAAAGAAAAACTGTCAGTCCTGCCGGATCAACCAGGCTGTTACTTAATGAAAGATAGACAAAATACGATCATTTACGTGGGAAAGGCAAAGGTGTTAAAAAACAGGGTGCGCTCTTATTTCACTGGATCACATGACGCCAAAACGCAGCGGCTTGTCAGTGAAATTGAAGACTTTGAATACATTGTCACCTCTTCTAATATCGAAGCGCTCATTTTAGAGCTGAATTTAATCAAAAAATATGACCCAAAATACAATGTCATGCTTAAGGATGACAAGACGTATCCATTTATAAAAATTACGAATGAACGCCACCCTAAGCTGATCGTCACCCGCAATGTAAAAAAGGACAAAGGGAAATATTTCGGTCCATACCCAAACGTACAAGCAGCACGAGAAACGAAAAAGCTGCTCGACCGCTTATATCCCCTGAGAAAATGCGCCACTCTTCCTGACCGTGTCTGCCTTTATTATCATCTTGGGCAATGTCTTGCACCATGTGTGTATGACATTTCCGAGGAAACGAATAAGCAGCTCGTGGACGAAATCACAAGGTTTCTAAACGGAGGACATCAGCAAATCAAAAAAGAACTGACCGAAAAGATGCAGGAAGCTGCTGAAAATTTAGAGTTTGAACGGGCAAAAGAACTGAGAGACCAAATCGCTTATATCGACTCAACGATGGAAAAACAGAAAATGACGATGAGTGATTTATCAGATCGAGATGTCTTCGCCTATGCCTATGATAAAGGCTGGATGTGTGTCCAAGTTTTCTTCATCAGACAGGGGAAATTGATTGAACGTGATGTCAGCCTGTTTCCTATGTATCAGGACCCTGAAGAGGAGTTCCTCACGTTTATGGGGCAATTTTATGAAAAGAACAACCATTTTCTGCCGAAGGAAATTTTGGTGCCGGACAGTGTCGATCAAGAGATGATTGAGCAATTACTTGAGACAAACGTTCACCAGCCGAAAAAAGGAAAGAAAAAGGATTTACTTTTACTTGCCCATCAAAATGCCAAAATCGCCTTAAAAGAAAAGTTTTCGCTCATTGAGCGTGATGAAGAGCGGACAATTGGTGCGGTGAAGCAGCTTGGGGATGCGCTTAATATTTATATGCCGTACAGAATTGAGGCGTTTGATAACTCCAATATTCAAGGAGCAGACCCGGTTTCTGCCATGGTTGTCTTTCAGGACGGGAAGCCATATAAAAAGGAATACCGAAAATACAAAATTAAAACCGTCTCAGGACCAGATGATTATGCATCCATGCGTGAAGTCATTAGAAGACGATATACCCGCGTGTTAAAGGATGAACTGCCGCTGCCAGATTTAATTTTAATTGACGGAGGAAAAGGACAGATCAACGCAGCCATCGATGTGCTTGAAAATGAATTGAATTTGTCTGTCCCAGTCGCAGGTCTTGTAAAAGATGAAAAACACCGGACTTCAAATCTCATGATGGGAGATACACTTGAAATTGTTGCGCTGGAGCGAAATAGCCAGGCCTTTTACTTATTGCAGCGCATTCAAGATGAAGTGCACCGGTTTGCCATTAGCTTTCACCGGCAGCTGCGCGGAAAAAATGCATTCCAGTCTATTTTAGACGATGTACCAGGTATCGGAGAGAAGCGTAAAAAGCAGCTCCTCAAACATTTTGGCTCTGTGAAAAAGATGAAAGAAGCCTCTATCCAAGACTTTCAGGAGGCGGGCATTCCAAAACAGACGGCTGAACTTTTAATGGAAGCATTAAAAAAATAGATTGTACTTTTTCCAAAAGTCTGTTAAGATGTGACTAATTTAATAAATGAACGTGTTGTTTGTTGAAGATAGAGGTGCGAACTTCAAGAGTAAGCCTTCGGAGATCGATGGGATCTAAGAAGAGGGCTGAAAGGGGAGCGTCGCCGAAGTGAATAAAATCCACTCATTTTATTCGCTGGCTGTACATTGAAGAAATGTAGGGCTGTCAAGAATTCATTTTCTTGGAGGGCTATCTCATTGTTTGCATCGTTTAATGATGATTTTAAAGCAATGGGAGATTTGTTCTCTCATTGCTTTTTTATTTGCAGTGAGCGGACAGTCTCCAAAGCAGCCTCTTCTCTCACACGTGAACTTTTGAAAAAGGGTGGTAGACATGGGATTAATTGTACAAAAATTTGGCGGAACTTCCGTTGGGTCAACAGAAAAAATTCGCAATGCCGCAAAGAGAGTGATCGCTGAACGCGAGGCAGGACATGATGTGGTTGTGGTTGTATCAGCGATGGGTAAATCAACAGATGTTCTAGTAGACCTAGCGAAAGAACTTACAGACGATCCAAGCAAAAGAGAAATGGATATGCTGCTCGCAACTGGTGAACAGGTGACCATTTCATTATTAGCGATGGCGCTCCAAGCAAGAGGCTATGATGCCATTTCCTTCACAGGCTGGCAGGCTGGTATGAAAACAGAGCATGTACACGGAAATGCAAGAATCGTGGACATTGATGAAGCAAGAATAAAAGAGGAATTAAGTGCGGGGAAAGTCGTAGTTGTGGCAGGCTTCCAAGGAATTGCAGATGACTTACATATCACAACACTTGGACGCGGAGGATCAGATACGACTGCTGTGGCACTGGCTGCCGCACTAAAAGCTGATAAATGTGATATTTACACAGATGTACCAGGAGTGTTTACGACAGATCCGCGTTATGTACCATCTGCGCGGAAACTTGCAGGTATTTCATACGATGAGATGCTTGAGCTGGCTAATTTAGGAGCTGGGGTCCTGCATCCAAGAGCTGTTGAATTTGCGAAAAATTATCAAGTCCCGCTAGAAGTCCGTTCTAGTATTGAAAATGAATCGGGTACGTTAATTGAGGAGGAATCATCCATGGAACAAAATTTAGTCGTCAGAGGCATTGCGTTTGAAGATCAGATTACACGTGTGACAGTGTGCGGGCTTTCAAGCGGTCTCACAACATTATCGACCATTTTTACGACGCTTGCGAAACAGAATATCAATGTTGATATCATCATTCAGTCTGTCACAAGCACCAACCAGACGTCGATCTCTTTCTCTGTGAAAACGGATGATTTGTCCAAAACAGTTGAAGTATTAGAAGAATATAAAGGGGCGCTTGGCTACGAGCAGATTGAGACAGAAAGCAAATTAGCGAAAGTATCCATCGTGGGATCTGGAATGGTCTCTAACCCAGGCGTAGCCGCTGAAATGTTCGCTGTGTTAGCGCAAAAAGATATTCAAGTGAAAATGGTCAGTACGTCTGAAATCAAAGTCTCAACAGTGGTCGGCCGTGATGATATGGTCAAAGCAGTTGAAGCGCTGCATGATGCGTTTGATTTATCAAAGGTGAGCGCAGCTGCTCACTCTTAAAAAGGTAAAGAGGTGACCTCATGAAAGAGGATCGCCTCTTTTTTCTATATGGAATCGGCTGAAACGGACGTAAACCCATTCATTAAGTATGCTATGATAGATGTAGACATATAAAAAAGGCGTGACCTGAAGTCCGCGCCTTTTACCAAGAGGATTAGCTAGGGTCTCTTAAATCCCATTTTACGGTTAAAATGACTTTCTCAGCACGCTTTTTCACTTGTTCATAGGATTCAGCTACGTGCTCATTAAGAAGCTGAATTTGTTCAGCAATAAAACCCGCTTCCATCTGAAAGCATGGCTCCTTTTGATAGGTGAGTCGATTGGATACTAGTGGACCTTCGAGCTCAAACTCAATTTCCTGTTTTTTCGAATGGACCATTGTGAGAGTCCCCCATCCGGCATCATGGAAAAATTCGGGGATCTTTTCCCATGACTCTTGAGGAAATTTACGAGCAAGCAGTTTACCCGCAAAATACATCATAGATGAATGGTCCTGACCAAGAATATCAGGCAGCAGAACTTCGCGTATCAGCTCGTAGGCAAATCCATTGACTTCAATTTCTTTTAGCTGTTCTAAGTTAGATTCGAATTTATTCATTGTACGGCTCCCCTCTTTCAACAATTTATTATAGCTTATGTGGGCATATGATGACAGAGTTTTCCCTGAAGTCTAAGAAATTCTTATTGTAGTAAAACGAATTTTGATTTAAAACTTTTAAATTTCGGAAAATTTTAATTTATGTACGCGGTTTCTTGACGCTTTTTTGACATAGGAGTAAAATGAAATTGTCAATAAATTTGAATAAAGTGCTTACAATTGAAAGAAGCGGGGGTAAGACAATTTTCAAGCAATTGCACTTTTTTTACTAGGGGGTAAAGTAATGTCGGGGAACAAAGAATTTTTTTATCGGAGATTGCATTCTTTGCTTGGCGTCATTCCGGTCGGTCTATTTTTAGTACAGCACTTAGTGATTAACCACTTTGCGACGGATGGACCAGAGGCGTTTAACAAAGCTGCACACTTTATGGAACAGCTGCCATTCAGGTACGCACTTGAGCTGTTCGTGATTTTCTTACCACTGATCTATCATGCTGTTTATGGGGTGTACATAGCCTTTACGGCACAAAACAACACGTCTCGCTTCAGTTACTTAAGAAACTGGTTGTTCAGACTGCAAAGGGTTTCAGGTATCATCACATTGATTTTTATCACTTGGCACGTATGGGAAACACGCATTCAAGCTCAGCTTGGAGCTGAAGTCAACTACGACATGATGGCGAATATTTTAAGCTCTCCATTTATGCTAGGTTTCTATATTGTCGGCGTTTTATCTACTATTTTCCACTTTGCTAATGGCTTGTGGTCATTTGCTGTCAGCTGGGGAATTACGGTTTCACCACGCTCACAAAGAATCTCCACATTTGTGACATTAGGTATATTTATAGCGCTTTCATATGTAGGGCTAAGAGCAATTTTCGCTTTTGTTTAAGAGGAAATAGATTAGTAGAAGAGGGAGAGGGGCTACAATGAGTAATTCTAGCATCATCGTTGTCGGAGGCGGATTAGCTGGTCTCATGGCAACTATTAAAGCAGCAGAAGCGGGAACAGCTGTTCAACTATTTTCAATCGTACCTGTGAAACGTTCGCATTCTGTATGTGCACAGGGCGGAATCAACGGAGCGGTCAATACAAAAGGTGAAGGGGATTCACCTTATGAGCATTTTGATGATACGGTATATGGCGGAGATTTCTTAGCCAACCAGCCGCCAGTAAAGGCAATGTGTGAAGCAGCGCCGTCCATTATCCACTTACTTGATCGTATGGGTGTTATGTTTAATAGAACACCAGAGGGATTATTGGACTTCCGCCGCTTCGGGGGAACACAGCACCACCGTACAGCGTTTGCTGGAGCTACAACAGGCCAGCAGCTATTATACGCACTGGATGAGCAGGTTCGCCGCTATGAAGTAGCAGGACTTGTCACGAAATATGAAGGCTGGGAATTCCTTGGCACTGTTTTAGATGACGAGGAAGTGTGCCGCGGGATTGTCGCGCAGAACTTGACGACAATGGAAATTGAATCCTTCCGTTCAGATGCAGTCATCATGGCAACAGGCGGTCCTGGAATCGTGTTCGGTAAATCAACGAACTCCATGATTAACACTGGATCTGCTGCATCTATCGTTTATCAGCAAGGTGCGCATTATGCAAATGGAGAATTCATTCAAATTCACCCAACAGCGATTCCAGGAGATGACAAGCTTCGTCTTATGAGTGAATCAGCTCGTGGTGAGGGCGGACGAGTTTGGACATATAAAGACGGGAAGCCTTGGTACTTCCTTGAAGAAAAATACCCAGCATACGGGAACCTTGTACCGCGTGACATCGCAACGCGTGAAATCTTTGACGTATGTGTCGAGCAAAAGCTTGGCATCAACGGAGAGAACATGGTATATCTCGATCTTTCTCATAAAGATCCTAAAGAGCTTGATATTAAGCTTGGCGGAATCATTGAAATCTATGAAAAATTCATGGGTGATGACCCGCGTAAGCTTCCGATGAAAATCTTCCCTGCTGTTCATTACTCAATGGGCGGATTATGGGTCGATTATGATCAAATGACGAATATCAAAGGTCTGTTCGCTGCCGGAGAATGTGATTACTCGATGCACGGCGGAAACAGACTTGGTGCAAACTCACTTCTTTCTGCGATTTACGGCGGAATGGTCGCTGGACCAAATGCGGTGAAGTACATTAGCGGTCTTGAGAAGTCTGCGGAAGACCTTTCTTCTGCAACATTTGACAGTGCCGTGAAGAAAGAGCAGGAGAAATGGGACAACATCCTCAGCATGGATGGTACAGAAAATGCGTACGTGCTTCATAAAGAGCTTGGAGAATGGATGACGGATAACGTTACAGTGGTTCGTTACAATGACAAACTCTTAAAAACAGATCAGAAGATCGAAGAACTAATGGAGCGCTACAAGAAGATCAACATCAACGATACCGCATCATGGAGCAACCAAGGCGCTGCCTTCACGCGTCAGCTTGACAACATGCTTCAGCTGGCAAGAGTCATTACGATCGGGGCATATAACCGGAATGAAAGCCGAGGCGCACACTATAAACCGGAATTCCCAGAAAGAAACGATGAAGAATTCCTTAAAACAACGATGGCTACGTTCAAAGGGAAAAATCAAAAGCCTGCATTCCACTATGAGGACGTCGATGTATCGTTAATTGCACCTCGTAAACGAGATTACTCGAAGAAAAAGGTGGAGAAATAAGATGAGTGAAAAAAACACAATTCAATTCATTATCACGCGTCAAGATACAGCAGATGGAAAGCCTTATGATGAAGAATTCGAAATCCCTTACCGCCCAAATATGAACGTCATTTCTGCACTCATGGAAATTAGACGTAACCCGGTCAATAAACAAGGTGAAAAAACAACGGCGATCAACTGGGATATGAACTGTCTTGAAGAGGTGTGCGGAGCTTGTTCTATGGTTATTAATGGAAAACCGCGCCAGTCATGTACAGCCCTGATTGATAAGTTAGATCAGCCGATCCGTCTTCAGCCGATGAAGACATTCCCGGTCGTGAGAGACTTGCAGGTTGATAGAAGCCGTATGTTCAACTCCTTGAAAAAAGTAAAAGCATGGGTGCCGATCGATGGCACATATGATCTTGGACCTGGACCAAGAATGCCTGAGAAAAAACGTCAATGGGCGTATGAGCTTTCTAAATGTATGACTTGTGGTGTCTGCCTTGAAGCTTGTCCAAACGTGAATGATAAGTCTTCCTTTATGGGCCCTGCACCGCTTTCACAAGTACGTCTATTTAACGCACATCCGACAGGTGCGATGAATAAGTCTGACCGTCTAGAAGAAATTATGGGTGACGGCGGTCTTGCGAACTGCGGGAACTCTCAAAACTGTGTGCAGGCTTGTCCGAAAGGAATCCCGCTGACAACGTCAATTGCAGCACTTAACCGAGATACAACATTACAAGCTTTCCGTAACTTCTTCGGAAGCGATCACGCAGAATAACATCACATTCAGTCCTCTTTGCCAATCATGATGAGTGTTTACAAGAGGCTGGGTGGAACACAAAATAAACGCCTCTTCCAATATTGGGAGAGGCGTTTATTGATGAATAAGGAGATGATAAAGTGAGACTTCCGTCATATATTGAAGAATCGTTTGAAGAGTGGAGGGCATCCTTTCGATTTTATGTCGAAACGACTGTCCGTTTTTCAGAAACGGATATGTTCGGCCATATGAACAATGTCACCCCATTTGTGTATTTTGAAGAAGCACGGATTGCCTTTTTTCAAAAAACAGGAATTGTGGATAAACGAATGAAACGTGTGAAAGAGACGATTACAGTCGTGGCAAACCTGCAATGTGATTACATCAAACAGGTGGAGATAGGGGAGCGGCTTCGTGTGTATGTAAAGCCGGAAAAAGTCGGGTCAAGCTCACTTATTCTTCATTATTTAGGAGAAAACGAGCAGCAGGAACCATGCTTTACAGGCTCAGTCACCATGGTCCAAATTAATAAAGAAACAGGCGCTCCTGTCCCATTTACAGAGGAAGAAAAAGAGACATTTCAAGCTCAGCGAAATGGGTAGTATGCAGCCTCATCAACGTGTAAGCTTCATTTTGTTATAATAAAAAGACCATATCAAGAAGAAACAAAAGGAGAACACATGAAGATTTTTCAATATGACACCATTGATAGTACAAATAATGAAGCGAAAAGGCTCATTCAGCAAGGAGAAAAACCTTCATTTGCTGTCTATGCACATCAGCAGACAGCAGGAAGAGGCAGGCTGGGCAGGCCGTGGGAAACGCCTGCAGGAAATGTCGCTGTGACCATGACAGTTTTGCCGCCAGAAGAACTCTCCACCCAGTCAACGATTGCTCCGCTGACCGCACTAGCGATCTATGATGTACTTAAGCCTCTCATAAGGGCTGAGGATCAGCTGGCGATCAAATGGCCAAATGATATTCTTATCAATGAAGCAAAGGTATCAGGCACATTGATTGAAGCGGACCGTACCGCTATTTATATCGGGGTTGGCATCAATGTGAAGACAAAGCCGGAGCATGTTCCGTACAAAACCATTTGCCTATCAGAGCTTACAGAGGTGAATGCCGATCAGCTTGTGAAGGAACTTGCAGCCGCTTTTGAAAAATATCATACACGCTGGAAGAATGAAGGGTTTGAAGCACTCACTGCCCTCTACAACAAACGGTTATATCGTCTTCATAAACCGCTGCGGATTTCGTTAGACCGTGAAAAACAAACATGGGAAGAGGGTATTTGCTGCGGGGTCAACCGTTACGGTCATCTCCAGCTAAAAGATGAGAAAGGGCAGATAAAAGCTCATTCTGCCGGAGATATAGATGCACCGCTACAGCATTAAAAAAAGCAGACGAGAGCATCGTCTGCTTTAAGCTTCTCTTTTAATCTGAGGCTGAATCACATAGTCTTGTTTTGTGAAGACAACTCCGTCTAGAATTTCTCTTGCGGTTCGAATAACTTTGACTCTGTTTTCAGAGATGTCAATTTCAGTTTGCATAATACCAGCAGGATGCCCAATACGAAGGGTGTCATCTTTTCCTTGAAACAGCTGAGAAGGAAGCGTTTCATCTAAGAAACAGCTGGCTGTCACGCAGACAGAGCCGGTAATGGCAAGTGCTTGGTGCGGTCGTTGCATCGATAGCATACGAACGATGATGTCCATATCTTCTGCTCGTCTCAAGATGCCATTTGTATCTACATAATCAGTAGGCTCACTAATGAGCGCAAGCTTTGGAACAGCTGGAGACTGTAATGTGGCCATTTCTTTTGGTGCAAAATGACACATTTCAGCAGCAAGGGAACGAATTTCTTCTAAATCGTCCAGTAATTCGTCTGTAAACTCTTCAGGCAATTCAGTTCCTTTTAATTGAATATCTTTCGCGCGAATAAAGGCAATTGGGTTTGCAATGTCAACGATCGAGATTGGAATCTCGCCAAACTTTGTTTGAATCGTATCAATTTTGTTTCCAGTTGGAAAGGTTTTACCTGTGACAGCGCCTTCAGGTTTCTCAAAGGATAAATAAATGGGAGAACCAGTTCCTTTTACGCCTGGAATTTCTGCCTGTCCTTCAAATTTTACTTCTCCATTTTCGACCTCGACCTCTGCCGTAATGACTTTATTTGTATTGGTATTGAGGATACGTACAGTCGTAATGGGCTCAACCGCTTGAACAAGTCCTTTAATGATCGCATACGGCCCAACGGCTGATGAGATGTTCCCGCAGTTTCCTTTAAAGTCGACATATCTCTCATTAATGCTGACTTGTGCAAATGTATAGTTCACATCCACATCCGGGCGTGTGGCTTTATCGATGATCGCCACTTTGCTTGTTAAAGAATTACCGCCGCCGATTCCATCGACCTGCAGCCGATCAGGGCTGCCCATTATGTCTAATAGAAATGCTTCGAGCTCATCGTGTTCATATGGTGCATTGTTCGCGTGAATGAATACCCCTTTGCTTGTACCGCCTCGCATGATTGTGATTGGAACTTTTCTCATTACTCTCACCCTCAATTTTTAATAAACTGTTTATCTAACCAAAATGGTAAAGTATAATAAGAAATAAGTTAAATACATTATTTTAAGAGAAATCAATAAAATTATTTTATAATTAGTAAAAAAGGAGGGCAAACAATGGATGAAAAAGATTGGCGGTTTTTAAAGGTACTTTATGAAGAAAAGAACATCACAAAAGCGGCAGAAAAATTATTTGTCTCTCAGCCTGCCTTAAGCTATCGATTGAAACAGCTTGAAGAGGAGTTTGATATGAAGCTTTTCTTTAAAAGAAAACGAGGAATTGAATTTACATCAGAGGGCGAATACTTGGCTAAATATGCAAATGACATGCTCAAACAGCTGCAGCAAACAAAAGATGGCATGCTCAATATGCAAAAAAAGGTCAAAGGAACGATCCGGTTAGGGGTCTCAAGTAACTTTGCCCAGTATAAACTGCCAGAAATATTAAAAGAATTTTCTAAGCAGTATCCACATGTTCAATTTATGGTCAACACAGGCTGGAGCACAAAGGTAATGGATTTATTAGGAACATCAAGTGTGCATTTAGGGATTTTAAGAGGCGATTATGACTGGAATGGAGAGCGCTTTTTGCTCGATAAAGAGCGTCTTTGCATCATTTCAAAATCAGAAATCCAGCTAAAGGATCTCCCGAATCTGCCGCTCATTGACTATCATACAGACAGTTCATTGAAACGGCTGATTAACAGATGGTGGCAGGAAACATTCACAATGCCTCCGCTTGTCACGATGGAGACAGACCGTCAGGATACATCAAAAGAGATGGTGAAGCATGGTTTAGGCTATGCCATTGTCCCAGAAATTTGCCTCAGACCAAGTGATGAGTTATTTGTAAAAGGTCTTTCGTATAAAGATGGACAGCCTGTTTTAAGAGATACATGGCTCATGTACCAGCCAGACTCACTTCATTTGTCTGTTGTGAAAGCGTTCATTGAGTTTTTAAGAAATCAGCAAGGTTGATTATAAAAGGAATTTATTGAATATACGAAAAAATCGATATTTTCATTATAAAAAAAGCTATTATATCCTTGAAATAGAAAGCGCTAACATATAGATCGCAAGTGCAAGGGGGCGCTTGCAGATCATGTAAAGAAGAGGATGGAGGGATATAAAGTGCTAGCTATTTTAGGGATCTTGATGGTCTTGACATTTACATTTCTCATTATGACTAAACGTATGCATCCGGTGGTGGCTCTAACCGTTGTACCTATCATATTTGCATTGATCGGTGGCTTTAACAAAGGATTAGGGGACATGATGCTTGATGGACTGAAAACTGTTGCACCATCAGCTGCTTTATTGTTATTTGCGATTTTATTCTTCGGTGTCATGCTGGATGCTGGATTGTTTGATCCTCTGATTAAACTCATTCTACGTATTGTAAAAGGTGATCCTGTCAAAATTGCTTTTGGGGTAGCGATTTTGTCTATGCTTGTTGCTTTAGATGGTGATGGAACAACAACGTATATGATTACCGTATCAGCTATGCTTCCACTTTTCTTAAGAATTGGGATGAACCCATTAATTTTAGGAACAATTTCATTATTATCATTAGGAATTATGAGCGGAATGACGCCATGGGGCGGCCCAGCTACTCGTGCCATCGCGGCGCTTGGATTAGATGCAGGCGAATTTTTCATTCCATTACTCCCAACGATGGTTGGAGGCGGTCTTTTTATACTTTTTACTGCTTACGTACTTGGAAAAAAAGAAAGAAAACGAATTGGGGTTGCAGAAATTCAGTACAAAGAAGAGCCGTCCATTTCTCCAGAATTGGCTGCGTCAATTGAGGATGGAGTAGCCGATATCAAAAGGCCGAATCTGATTTGGATTAACTTCTTCCTTACAATTGCTGTCATGGTCACACTAGTCCTGGATATTATCCCAATTCCTGTACTCTTCTTAATTGGATTTGTCATTGCCCTTATGATTAACTATCCAAAGGTTGAAGATCAGCGTGAGCGAATTTTATCTCATGCAGGAAACGCATTAACGGTTATTACACTTGTATTTGCAGCAGGAATTTTCACAGGGATCTTCTCAGGAACAAAGATGGTTGAGGCCATTGCCAATTTGGTGATTTATATGATTCCAGATTCCTACAGCTCATTTTTCCCGCTGATTGTTGCTTTGACGAGTATGCCATTTACATTTATTCTTTCAAATGATGCTTACTATTTCGGGGTACTGCCGATCTTGGCTGAAGCCGGCGCAGCTTACGGGATTGATCCGGTGGAGATTGCACGTGCTTCTATCATAGGACAGCCTGTCCACTTACTGAGCCCACTTGTGGCTTCAACGCTGCTGCTTGTTGGTATGCTGAACAAAGATATTGGTGATTTGCAAAAATACGCACTCCTATGGACCGTGTTAACTGCCCTTTTTACAACACTTATTGCATTGTTAACAGGCGCCATTACAATCTTTTAAATACCACGTAAAAAAGGACGATGTCTCGGTGAGGAGACTCGTCCTTTTTTGCGGGGCTGAAAGCGCAGTAAATTGGACGCTGATATGCGGGATTTCTTGATTTTAACGTCACCTACCTCAGGCACCCGGCATATGATATCTCGACTATACAGAATCCCATTCTATAGAGACTAGAGCTCTCACCTTAGCAAGGAGGGTTACAATACTTGAAGGAGAAAGAGTTTCAATCCAAGCCGCTATTAACCAAAAGAGAAAGAGAAGTATTCGAATTGCTCGTCCAAGATAAAACAACAAAAGAAATTGCAAGCGAGCTTTTTATTAGCGAAAAGACTGTTCGAAATCACATTTCGAATGCTAAGCAAACCTTTTGCAAATTAAACCTTTAATCTAAATAACTCCGAAAGTCGTATGTTAATAAGTTACACAATAGGATTATAATTGAATTGACTTATTTATTAGAGCAAAAATTCATACTTCTACGACAATTTACGACAACATTTTTTTGTACTTCATGATAAATTAAACAATGGTAAGGTGATCATATATGACAAGTACAATCGCGAAAGACTTACGGACACATTTAAGAAACTCAATAGAAATGTCTAAAGAAAGTCAAAAACAAGTTGCAACAAAGCTGGGCATAAGCAGTAGTTATTTAAGCAAATTTTTAAATGGTAAGGATGTCTCGTTCTGGATAGTTCATAAGATCATTAATTACATTGACAAAGAGAACGAAATTGAACTCATTTTAAATTATTTTAAAGAAGGCATTAATTCTAAAAATGTTCCTGCTGCTTTAGAATATTGCTATTCTAAACAATTGTACGACTACACAAGTGTGATTGCACGAGAATATAAAAGCAAAAGGAATCCCAAGTCTCGAGAGTTATGTGCTTTATATTCACTAATGATTGAGTCGAGGTTTATATTTGAAAGAAACGCTTTTTTAGATAACTTAAGAAATGTTAAGACCACATTTTTGGAAACTGAAATCATGGTGAAGGTCTTACATGTTTATTATTATTATTTGAATGGTCTTTATGATTTAACTATTTATACTATTGATCAAATAAATGACTTATTGTTTCAGGTTAGTGATCCGTTTCTAAAAATGGCATACGGTGCTAGGTTAGATGAAATTCAAGTTAATATTTACTTAAAGCAAAAAACAGAATTAATCCAGTCAAGAAAAATAGCTAACAGAATTTTGGACAGAAATTTCAGCACAGCTCACAACATTACTGCTTATCATATTTTAGGTCTTTCATATTTTCTAGAATCCTATGAACAATCAATTTCTTATTATCTTAAATGTATTGACCTCTATTCAAAATTCCCTGATAGACAGGCCGAAATAATTGAGAATAAAGAAGAAATAGCTTTCCTTCAAAAATACTGGGATAAAAGAATTAATGATGAATTTGCAGTGAGTGAATTCACCACGTTATTAAAACATGATGGGGATTTAAGCAAATTTTATCAGGATGATAGGTATAATAAATATGCGCTTCTTTTTGATGGAATAACAGAATTGTCATCAGAAAAGTTGCTATTATCCCATCATTATTTTTCAAAAAGCAAAGATTATTTCAGGGCAAGTTTCCCAAAAAATGAATTGAATAGAACTGGATTTAGGTATACACTCTAAGAGTTAGGGGGTGCTATACATGACTAAACGTTTCAATGTAATTGTTTTAACAATTACACTAGGAGCAACAATAGTTGTTTCGGAAATTCACTCACTTATCACTAACAACCCAGAAACAGTATATGAAACAAAAGATGTAAGACCAGGAATGTAAATATAAGATATGAAAAAGACGCTACCTATAATCTGGTATCGTCTTTCGTGTTTTCTGGGGAAGTTTCCTGTTTTCAAAAAATACGAAAACAGGAAATTATTTTAAATATATCTAATATAGACTAAAACGTACATAGAACAAGTATTCCTTGGAGGGTAGTGAAATGGCTATAAAATATGAAGAATTAATGGAGATCATAGAAGCAACAAAAAAAGAAGATCAAAATCAATCCTCTTCAGGTGAATCGTTTTCTAAAAATTTAGCCTTAGAAGCTCTGTAATTTTTAAGGGCATCTAGCATGAAATTACGCTCATCATCTGTTATTTGTTTGCCATCTGCATCTATAATATTTGCATTTTTGATATTTTCAAGAGTTAGTTCTTTCGCGAAAACTACTTTCTCAGCTTCTTTACCCATTTTTTTAAGATCTCTTGGATCAGTAACAAAATAGGTGGGGTCAACATTAAAATAATCAGCAAGCTTTGTCAGAGCTTCCAAAGAAGGGCTTTTAATTTTTCCTGTTTCTAGTTTTGATAAGTAACCGTTACTTAAACCAACTTCTTGAGCAAGTCGCCTTATAGAAAGTTTTGGTTTATGCTCTTCTCTTAACCTTTTTAAGTTGGTACCGATTAATTCATTTTTTTTGTCCATAAATAAGGTCACCTCGATTTAATGCCACTGTGTGTTTGTGTACGACACACGACACACCGCTACAAATAATTATAACATGTAGGTTCCCATAAGAAACATTTAAAAATAATGGTTGCACAAAAAGCTAAAGGCTGGTATATTTTACTTGTGCTTCCTGTAGGAAGCGTTTAGGGAGGTGAAAACAATGAACCGCGAAACTGCTTCTTTTGCAGAAAAAATTAAAAAAATAAGGTCAGAAAGAAATGAAACTCAACGCCAATTCGGTTTGGTTACTGGATTTTCTAGCTCTTATGTTTGTAAGTTGGAAAAAGGGAAAGCTAACCCGTCGCACTCTTCTTTAGTTCAACTAAGTGAAAAATTAAATTTGCCACCGGCTTATTTTTTTTAAACAGAGTGCTTCCTATAGTGATCAAAATTCGGAGGTTAGTCCTACTGTCCACATTGCATATTATGTTTCGAGGTGATCTTTATGGCTAAGAAAAAGCAAAAGAGAAAAAGCAACCTGTTTCTCGGAGAAGTTTTCTTTGGAACAGAAGACAGAGAAAAACTTTTCACTGAGGCTGTGGCGCCTTATTACACACCAGTAAAAAAAGAAAAGAACAAAAAAAATAAAGAGGCTTGAAACTTCTGTTTCACCTTTTTTTGAAGGACAAGCTCAAATTGAAAAGCTAAATAAGAAAAAAATAGGAGGATCAACCGATGGGGGAAGTCAAATGGGTGAAATTAAGTACCCAGATGTTCGACGATGAGAAAATCAAACTCATTGAACAAATGCCCGAATCTGACACTCTGTTGATTATATGGGTTAAATTGCTTGCTCAAGCAGGTAAAACTAACGCTTCTGGTTTTATTTATCTAAGTGAAAACGTGCCTTATACAGACGAAATGTTAGCACACATCTTTGGAAGGCCGTTAGGAATTGTTCGCATGGCATTAGATACATTTAGAAAGTTCGGAATGATTGAAATTAATGATCAGAATTTTATCAGTATATGTAATTGGGAAAAGCATCAAAATTTAGATGCGCTCGAAAAGATTAGGGAACAGAATCGCTTGAGAAAGCAAAAACAACGAAAAAAACTAAGTCTTGCAGAACCAAAAAATAACATGTCACGTGACGTCACGATCAATGTCACAGCAAGTCACGCAACAGATATAGATAAAGAATTAGATAAAGATAAAGAATTAAAAGATATATTGTCGGGAAACCCGACTGATGATCCTAAAACTCAAGAATCTGAAATTCCATTTAAGCTGATTGTTGATCTTTTGAACAAAGTAACAGGAAAGTCTTTCAGACATTCTTCTACTGCTACACAAAGGTTAATTAAAGCACGCTGGAATGACGGGTTCAGGTTTGAAGATTTTAAAACAGTGATCCTTACAAAAACTAATCAATGGCTTAAAGACGACAAAATGAATAAATATCTGCAGCCAACGACATTGTTTGGAACAAAGTTTGAAGGATACCTGAATGAAGGTGCGGGGGTGATAAAGCATGCAGAGCATCAAATCAGTGGCGGCGGAGTCCTTAAACGCAAGAATGACATTCCATTCTGATTTTTGTGAGAAACACACTTACACAAGAGGGAACGAGGATGTCATCAAGCCTGTTCGTATGATGATTCTCAATGGCAAAGTAATCTGTCCAAGGTGTGAGCTGGAGGCAGATGAGAAGAAGATACAAAAAGAATTGGAGAGTCAAATCGAGTTTAGCCAGCGTACAAAGAATTTCAACATGTTGGAGAAGCGCAGCATCTTTCGAGACAGAACCATTGCACAAGCGACGTTTGATAATTACAAAGTGGCCGAGCCTGAGGAAACAGAAAATAAGCGCCGCATGATGGAAATGGTTGGTTATTTAAAACAAGGTGAAGTATTCAACATTTTTCTTCAAGGTCATCCAGGTGTAGGGAAGAGTCACCTAGCTTATGCAGCACTTAAAGCACTCAATGTACCGCCTGATCCTGACAACCCCGAGGATATGGGGAAATCATGCTTGTTTGTAAATCTTGCTGATGCTGCTTTTGCGATTCAAGATTCCTTCCACAACAAAGAAAGCAAATTCACACAAGGTTATGTAACAGGGCTTATAGGTGATGTGGATTATTTAGTGATTGATGATGTAGGGGCTGAAACGGGATCTGAACATTCAAAGAGCGAGGCTACCAACTTTATACACAAGATACTTTATGCAGTCACCTCAGCTAGACAGGATAAAGCAACAATTTACACATCAAATCTATCTGGAGACAAATTAAAACAAATGTACGACACCAAACTTGTATCACGCATGACGAAAAGATCTAAATATATTTTGTTTAGAGATACTTTTGATAAACGTGACGAAGAATTGCCATTTTAGGAGAAAACCATGAGCCATCAGCAATTCAACAGCATCCGAAATTGCTAGTTTAATAGCCCATAAAAAAACACAAGGAGGAACGAACATGAAAAAAGGCGGTAGAAAACCCACGAGAGCCGAAAGAAAGGTTTTAGTGGTAAATGGATTAAATCCACTTTATTGGCTCGTAGAAAAGAATCTGACGTCATCTGTACACGTTGTGCATAAAGAGGTCGGTCGCAGAAAGGAAATTGCAAAGTGAGTGCTACTAGAATCATTTTAGAAGATTTCAATTTCGAATGGACCATTATTGGTCTCAAGAGGTTTTTGGATTACTGGTACGAAGGCAGGTCTTTGAGTGAAATGGCCGAACTGTTTCGCAGGCCAGAAGAAGAAGTGTTAATGCTGATGATTGATTTCAGCAAACGAGGAAAGATCAAGGAGCGTCCGAACGGTGTCGGGGCAAATGAACCAATGTATATCAAAAAAAGCGCAATGAGCTACAAAAAAAGGGATTTACGCAGGCTGTTCGAACAACAACCGGTTTACTACGCTTGCCCGCACAGCGATTTCATATGGGATGAAAAAGACATCATTTTATTTAGACAAATGTGGCAGGACCATGAACCGATCAGACATATGGCCAATCGTTTAGCCCGCAATGTCGATGACATCCTGTTGCTGATTATAGATCAAGCTGAGTTAGGAAAGATTGAACCACGTAAAGGCGGCGCGCTAGGAAAGGAGTACAAGCATGAAAAGGAAAAGCATCTTGTTGCCATTTGAGAAAGCAACGACAAGACAACTCGAAGTCATTGCGAGATTTGAAGAGTGTCCGAAACAGCTAAAGACAGCAGCCGTGCGCCACCTCAAAAAGAGAGGAGGCATCAAGTGATGAGCAGTGAAGATAGAGCGTTAATGATCGAGTGGTTGAGTCTTAAAAATGGGGCTTATGGGCGTGAGCATTGTGAAAAACTGTCTGACGAAGAACTCGAAAGAATCTATAATCTCAACGTTCCGCAGCGTGACGAATAAGGAGGTGAGCTTATTGGAAAAGGTAACGAATCCATACAAATCGGGTCCAGTCACAACTTGGGTGATGAGAGAGGAAGAACTAGCAGCTTATAGGCAGCAACATCCACCCAAGCCATATAAAAAGAGACTCAAACGTAAAGACTGGCGTTGGCAGCGCACAGATCAATCCGTCGAGTCTCAGCGGTAGAATTCACATCAGTTCAATGTGAGTGATTAAACTTATGAACCTTAATTATATCACATTGGAGTGAAAATTGTGAATAGACCACAGACTATCTCATTAACAAAAAACGAGCCTTTCACAACATTAGTTGAACAAGGAAAAGTACAAGTGATCGTGCTGGACGGGATAAACAACACAGCGCATTACATAGAGGCTCCCGAACACGGTCACACAATCATTGAAACGATTAAAGGGAGTTTTGACCGAGTTAGATTTGATTTCAGTTATAAAACTAAACGATAGCAGGGGTTTATCCCCTGCGGGGGAGGAAATACCATGAATTTACCTAAACATGTCGAGCTTTCGCAGGCAGTCAAAGCCTGCAAAAACAAAGCGATGACGATTGATGATGCAGCTGCATATATAGGCGTGCCTAAATTTTTCGTGCCAGTGCTTGCCGATAGTTGCCCTGATCTGATCATAGAGGGCAATGTCGTCATGGCAAAGCGTGAGTCAAACGGTCCTGTGATTTTCACTCTACTGTTTTTCATGGGGATTATTGCTGTAGCTGGGTTGATGCAATGAACAACATTGAGTTGTTTGCAGGAATAGGAGGAATTACCTTGCTTCAGAATGGGCTAGCATTGTTTCACTTTGTGAGCATGAATCCTTCTCTTGAAAGGAATTGAATAAAATATCTGGGTTAGTGTAAAGATACTGCTGATTAAAAAATCAGGAGGATGAAATAATGTCAGAAACAAAAGAAATACCTTCTATAGTATACGCAGTAGCTTCTGTCAAATCACAAGGTGAACAATCTCTCTTTGAGGCTCCTCATCTTGTTACTAGCGATAATGTAGAGAATTTTTATTCAGATCCCGACTTAATTGATACTGCGATCAACCGATTGAGTACAGAGGGATTCGAAGTTTTACATGTTAGCCCAATCGCAATCACAATTGCTGCTCCACTCGAGTTATATGAACAAGTTTTTAAAACGAAAATTATCCCTGTTGAAAAAGAAGTTAAACGATTAAATGATGTGCACAAATCGACTTTTTTAGATACAACTGATACTGATATGCCTGGGTTAATTGATGTGTCTAAAAGTGCTTTTAGTGATATATTGGAAGGCATTGCAATAGAAGAACCAAGGTTTCGATTAGGTTCATTGGTATCCGATGTTTTAATTGAAGTGGAAAAAAGTTTTATAGAAAAAAATCAACCTACAGCTTATCCTCCTCCAAAATCATATTGGCATTTAAATGTACCGTCTGATGTGTCTTTGGGATTGAATGCTGATAAAGCACATAGAGCTGGAATTACTGGTCGCAATGTTAAAGTAGTGATGATCGATAGCGGTTGGTACAAGCATCCTTTCTTTAGTGAACGTGGTTATCATTTTAATGATGTTGTACCTGGACCAGCAGCTACAAATTTGGAACACGATGAAAGTGGACACGGTACAGGGGAATCAGCAAATATATTCGCTGTAGCACCCGATATAGATTTTACTATGGTAAAAACAACTTTTAAATTAGTTACTGGGCACGGGGACATTGAAAAAGCTATCGATCTAAAACCAGATATTATATCAATAAGTTGGGGTTCTGATCCTCCTGATATGATCTCTGCTGCTAATATTGCTTTATCAGCAGCAGTTGCTAGAGCTGTCAAAGAAGGAATAACAGTGGTTTGTTCATCCGGCAATGGACAAAGGTCTTTTCCGGGTCAGCATCCCGATGTTATTTCTGCTGGTGGAACATACATGCATGCGGATGGTACTTTTGAAGCTACTCCATATGCAAGTGGTTTTTCAAGCCGACTTTTCCCAGGTAGGAATTGCCCAGATGTATGTGGGTTAGTAGGAATGCTTCCTAAAGCTGCCTACATTATGCTCCCTGTTGAACCAAAAGATGAAATAGATGCTCTTCTTTCTGGAGGCACTCATCCTAATGGAGATGAAACGCTTAACAACGATGGTTGGGCAGCTTTTAGCGGTACTTCCGCAGCCGCCCCACAGTTAGCCGGTGTTTGCGCTTTAATTAAGCAAGCTGCTCCTGATTTGTCTCCAATGGAAATAAGGGATATTCTCAAAAATACTGCACGGGATGTAACACAGGGGATAGCAAGCAAATCTACAGGTAGCCCTAGAGCTATGGAAGGGGTCGATTTAGCAACGGGACATGGATTAGCGGATGCCTACCAAGCTGTAAAAAGAGTGCTTAGTAATGAATAGAATTTCCCCTGGGAAAATATATTTTAAAAGGTCCAAGATGGAGAGCCTGCGGACACTGATCAACACCATTTAAAACGGTGCTGATTAGTGTCCGTTTTTAATTTGTCGGAAAGGATCAGATAAAAAACAAAACAAAAAAACAGCCGCAGAAAGCTCACTGACAGAGAAGTAAGAGAGTTGATGGGGCAAAACATGCAACGTTTAAAAAGAGCCAAAGGCGGGCCATGCGCAGAAAATAAAGGGGGAATTTTCATGAATCAAACAAGTTTAGACATTCCGCAGATCGACGAGGAAAAAACTAGAGCAAAGATGGAAAGAATGCTAGAAAAGTATAAAATGTTAAGGCTTCAAACTTCAGAAGACTTTCTTCCGAAGATCACAACAACTTACACGATTACGCCGCCGAGTTTTTCTAATCAGTTCCACTCATCCACAGAAGAAGCAGCTCTTAAAAAAATGGATTGGGAGATCGAGCGTGAAAAATATATGAAGGGAATCGAAAGGGGCATTAATCGTCTAACGCAAAAAGAGCGTCGTATTTTAGTTATGCTCTATATGCAGGATGAAGAAATGTATGATTATGAGATTTACGCTGAAATGGGCCTCAGCCAGCGGAATTACTATCGTGTTAAAAACAAAGCATACTATCGACTGGCCTTTGCACTTAGAGAAGAAGTGTACAAGCAGGGGGATAAATCATGAATTTTGTTCAGCCAATAAGGGACCTTGATCAGATCCATTATATAAAGAAATATCTTGGAGAACGGAACAAAAGAAACTTGCTGCTGTTTGTGGCGGGAATCAATCTGGGCTTGCGCATATCCGATCTACTGGAATTAAGGGTTAAGAACGTGAGAAAACAGTACGTATCCCTTAGAGAACAAAAAACAGGTAAAGAGAAAAGAATCAAAATAAACAAGACGCTTCGAAAAGCGATAGATCAATATATTAAAGACAAAGATGATCAAGAGTATCTTTTTAAAAGTAGAGAAGGACTCAACAAACCTATCAGCCGCAGCAGTGCATACAATATTTTGAGAGAAGCGGCGGAGTATGTGGGCCTTGATAGTATAGGGACGCATACACTTCGAAAAACGTTTGGCTACTGGCATTATAAGAAATTCAAGGATGTGGCCTTGCTGCAAGAAATATTCAACCACTCAAGCCCAGATATTACATTGAGATATATTGGGATCACACAAGACACAATGGATAGAACAATGGACGACTTTGGCTTATAGGCTCATCTGTTTAAATGGCGGGTGAGTTTATTTTGAATATTAAGTTAAAAGTGCGTATTTTTCTGAACCATTATGAATAAAATGATTCTCTAAGGAGATAACTGTTCTTAAAATAATATAATTGACAGAAATAGAAAGCTGGGTGATAATGTGGACAAAGGGAGGTTGAGGTTAATGGCGACTTATGTGGAACATAATCGCGATGTATTTTTAAAGCTAACTGTAACAGGCATGGCTTTAAAAGCTTCAATTGCAAAAATATACACACACCATTTAGCGGTAGCAGAAGAAAAAAGAAAAGACAGAGAATATTACGAAATGTATGCACAGGCATATTCAGAAGATCAAACTGATAAAGAATATTCAGAGATGTTTTCCAGTATTTCATTAGAAGTAGACAGATTGCTTAAGGAGAATAAAGACTAGATGGGGCGTATGGAACCCTCAAGAGGGGATATATACTGGGCTGATCTAGAACCGGTTAAGGGATCTGAGCAAGGAGGATTTCGACCGGTTTTTGTTGTGTCTAATAATCTTATGAACCAAACTGCTCCAATCTGCATTTGTGTCCCTATCACTAGAGATGGTGAGAAAGTTAAAAATTATCCATTTAATGTACAGTTTGATAGCGGTGATTGGATAATAGATGCAGAGGCTATTCAAAGTATAAAAAAGATGGGGAATAGTTTTGCAAATCAGGGAGGATTCTTGCTTTGTAATCAAGCTAGAGCCATAAGCAAAAACAGATTACATGTTAGAATGGGAACTTTCAAAAACAATTCTCAGTTAAAAAAAGTTGAAGATGCTATCATTCATTCTTTTGGGTTGAACTTATGCGAAAAATGCGAAACTCCACTAAGACCTGGCGGCTTAAAATGCGGAAAATGTAATCGAGTGCACAGCAAAAAATGTTCTGGGTGTAAGAATATTCATTCAGTAAAAAATAATTTCTGTCCGCAGTGTGGAAGTGGGAGGGGTAATAAACGATGAGCGAAAACCTTTCGAAAGATGAGTTTATTGAACTTTTACTGAAGAATATTGAGGAAATTTCATTATCAGTTGATTTATTAATTAATTCAATTAATGGGATTATTAAGGGTGAAATTGTAGACATTACATCTAAAGATAATGAATTGTTTACATCTTGCAGTAACCTGGTCAGGAGTATGGAGAAAATCCACTCCAGTAAGCACGAATTTAGAGAAGTAGATCCTGAACTTTGGAAGAAGTACATAGAAGCTACTGATGTTATTCTTCAAGCAATATTGAGCTTATTGGATTTAATTAGTAACGGTGGTAACAATACTGAAGATTCTGACCAACTCAGGGACATAGTCAACCAGCTGTTTAAAGGATCTGAAATAATCTTTTTCTTAGTAAATGAACTAGTTTAGTTGATTTTCAAACGCTCTTTAAAAAGGGCGTTTTTTATTTGCATTTTAATCAACTAACCAAAATGAGAAAATGTCCAACTCATTTTAGGGAAATGGCTGAAAAGCAAGAGGGACAAAGGATTCAGCGATTCCCTGAGTTAGACACAATAATAGATATGGTGAATTGGTGGATAATTAGGATACTCTGTTTTGTATTTAGGATTTTTACAAAGGTACAAAAAGCGACTTACCAAGTAGGTGTCGCTTTAATACTTATTTAAAGATAACGTTTAACACGTTTCATCGGTATCTGTATTAATGAAATTTCTTATGCAAGGTCCAAGACGTTTAATATATTCTCCTGAAAAACCATGATAAACATCGGTTATATTAGTTAAATCAATGTCCTCTAGTACATTTTCTATTCTGGATAATCCTGCACCAGTTTGACCTAAGGCCGTATGATACGTTGCTAGAGGATAAATCATCATTAAGACAATGTCACTTAATGAATACCAAACGTGCGTACCAGTTCTTTTTCCTGGGTAATCTTGCGCAATATATATAGCATCTTTAAAATCTCCGGTATTGCTAAAGGCATCTGAAGGTAAGGCGGCGGACATACACCACCACTCCTTAAATGAGGAGCCCATGTTATCTTCACGATGTATTTTTTGACCCGCATGAGCAAGAACATAACAACCAAGTGAATGTGTCACAGCTATCCCTTTATCATTTGATTTATTTAGGGTTTTAAGAAAAGGAACCAAATAATCCCCAGTGACTCTAGCTCTTCTCTCCATCTCTCTCCAAAAAATTGCTCCAACAAAAATTAATTCAAATGCACCTAGTCCTCCAATAACTTGACCAGCTATTGCTTTTTCAATAATCTTTCGTTCTCGATTATTCATTTCAGAATCATAACTTACAAGATAAATTTCTGTGTTTGACTCATTATTCTTAAACATTTCGGCTTCTTGTTCAAAGGTTGAATAAAAATCATAAATGTTTAAATCTGAAATTGAAAAGTCACTGCCGTCATTATTCATTGCACTATACAGCATCCCATGAATAAAAAGCCACTGTTTTTTATTTGCATTAGGAACATGAGTTTCTGGGTTAACTTTCTTAAGAATTGGCTTCTCATTTTTATAAATAGCGTAATATGGATTCTCAAATAAGAATAACTGTGGCTTTGGATCCCTTGATATATCATCCGCAATTAATGTGTATATGTAGTAAATTAATTCAGCGGGTAATAAATTATTTTTTGAAAGTATTTCCATTGTGGATGTGAAGTATTGTATAGCACGGTGTGTTAGCCTTAACCGGATATTATCAACATTGACACCACAACCTTTCACACAGTCCATCGTTTGATCAAAAAAATAATTTACATCTTCTACGCTATTTTTTATTACTTTTTTTGTCATTTCAGCGGCATCATTAATTGTGCTGCATACTTTTTTCATGCTAATTTTTGGTTTCCATCTTAGAAATTCCTGTAACTTCTCATCATATTCATTCATAATTATTCTCCTTTTACTTATTTATCTATACTGTTTCCGTTCAGTATAAAAGTATGTATTTTATTCGGATATTGTTTTTTTGGCAGTTAAATGGCGCATTTTTGGCACGATCTTGGCAAAGCATTTTGTCTGAGAGCAGTTATGATGGTAATAGGTGATAAATTGAGAGCGGCTTCCATTGCGGGGGTCGCTTTTTCGTTCGACAAATTCTGCATTAAGTTTCTTCTCTTCACTTTCTGCCGATATAAAGGCTGGAGGTGAAGATATGAGTTTAAAAAAATACATTACCAGTTTATCTACTTATGTCAATTTGATTAATGAGTTAAACGGAGAACAAACAAATGAAATATTAACTTTCTTTACTAGTTATGGATTAATTGAGGGTAGAGTTACAAAAATTGAAGAATTTGAAGTTAATGCGAATTTTGAGGATGGAGATTTTGATCAGGAATTACTCAAAACTATAAGAGAGAATAAAATAAATGCGTATGCGGTGACAGAATTTACTTATAAATTATTTTTAGGTGAAGAGCAAAATTTTGCTATCTATTTAGAAGATGTAACGATTAGGCAAGGGGTTACTACTCATACATCCAATACTTTTGTATTATTTACAAACCAAATAACTGGAATTGTTCCAGGCCAATTTAATAAGTAAATAAAAAGCATCCTGCGGGGTGCTTTTTATTTGTGGAGGAATACTAATGAAAAAGCCATTAAAACCATGCAATGAGCCTGGATGTCCTCAACTAACACGAGAAGGATATTGCCAGCAGCACAAGACATCAAAACCTTTATATGATCTGTTCCGTGAATCATCGTCACGCCGTGGGTATAATAGCCGATGGCGTAAAGCGCGTGAGGGTTATTTAGCAAAGCATCCTTTGTGTCAGTCTTGCATGCTACAAGGCAAACGTATTGCTGCTACAGTAGTGGACCATATCAAACCGCATAAGGGAGATAAAAAACTATTTTGGGATTCTTCTAACTGGCAGCCGCTGTGTGCGTCCTGTCACAGTAGGAAGACCGCTAAAGAAGATGGAGGGTTTGGAAATGGATTATAAAAAATGCACATGTGATCACTGCGGAACAATCTTCATAGTTAAATACTGTTCTAGGATTATGAGGGTCGGCCGTGGAATCAAACGTCACTTTCTTGTATGTCCAGGGTGTAAAGCTGAGTACACATCCTACTATACAAACGCTGAAATCAGAAAGCAGCAAAACAAAATCAGAAAGCTGAATAATGCCATTCGAATGACGAGGAACAAAAGTCTACTTGATCAACACCAAAAGAAAATAGATTCAATACGAGCAGATTTAGAAAGAGACATGAATCAGCTTCGCATTGATGTTGAAGGCACCCCCCAGGGTTTAATCCCTAGAAACGATTTGCCGTAGACCGCGACTCCCTCAACATCGCGAGAAATTCCCTAAATGAAATTTTGAAAGGAGGTGAGAGGATGGCGAGGCCTAGACAACCGGTAGAATTATTGTTGGTAAAGGGTAAGAAGAACCTTACCAAGAAAGAGATTGAGCAAAGAAGGAAACAAGAAGTAAAGGCGCCAAATGATAAAGTAAAAGCACCTGCATATTTACCAAAAGATTTAAAAAGAGAATTCAAAAAGATAGCGGACGAGCTCAAAAACATCGGAATTATGACAAATTTAGATGTAGATGCGCTTGCCCGTTTTTTGTTTGCTCGAAAACAATACTTAGAAATAACAGAAATCTTATTAGAGACACCGATCACAACCCTTGCTGAAAATTCAGAGGGAGAAAAGTTTGAAATTGCGAATCCTGCCTACAGTGATCTTCTTATAAATCAAGACAAATTATTTAAACAATGCAGACAAGCATCAAGTGATTTAGGCTTAACCATTTCCTCACGCTGTAAACTCGTTATCCCAAAGAAAGATGACAAGCCTAAGACAAAAGAAGAAGAACGCTTTGGAGGGCGCATGTAATGCTAACGCAAGAAATGACCGCGGAGCTTTTAATTGAGCGAGTTTGGTCATATTGCGAAAAGATTCAAGCGGGCGAAATAAAAGCAGGAAAGAAGCACAAGTGGGCTGTTCAGAGGTTCATTAAAGACGTAGAGCGGTTAGCAGATGAAGACTGTCCGTATTATTTTGACGCGGAAGCAGTCCTTGATTTCTATGAATGGGCCAAGCAATTTAATCATGTCGAAGGGATATTAGCAGGTAAGCCAATTGAACTTACAGACTTTCAATTATTCATTGCTGCTAATATTTACGGCTTTTACAAAAAAGAAAATGGTGCCAGGCGTTTTAGAAAAGCATACATCCAGTTAGCGAGAAAAAACGCGAAATCACAATTGCTGGCTATCATGGCTTCATATGAAATCTTTCCTACTAGAGAAAAACACCGCGTGTTTATTGCCGGTTGGTCAAGAGAGCAGTCAGATGAAGTCTATCAAGCAATCATTGAACAACTAAAGCACGCACCTATTTTAGAAGGGAAATACACAGACGCTAACGGGCAGGTAACAAAATACGCAACAAATTCAATCATCAAACCGTTATCCCGTGAAGCCCGAAAAGTAGGAGACGGAAAAAACCCTTCTCTTGGGATAGTCGACGAATACCAAGCACATGAAACAAGTGAAATTTATGATGTTATTGATAGTGGAATGGTCGCACGTCGAAGCCCTTTGATGGTTATCATTACTACCGCAGGTTTCAACTTAAACGGGCCGTGTTTCAAAGAGTATCAATATGTTTCCAAAATTCTTGATCCCGACATTGAAATTGAAAACGATGACTATTTTGTTATGATCTGTGAACTTGATCCCGAAGACGACGTAAAGGATGAGTCGAACTGGATCAAGGCAAATCCGATTGTAGCAACTTACCCAGAAGGGATGGAATCACTTCGGTCAGCGTTAAAAGTTGCATTAGATGTGCCTGAAAAGATGAGAAGTTTCCTCACAAAAAACATGGATCGCTGGGTCGACCAAAAAGACAACGGCTATATGAAAATGTCAAAATGGCGGGCCTGTCATGGTGAAATACCTGATCTAAAAGAAATGGCGATCTATCTTGGTTTAGATCTATCTATGACAACTGATTTGACTTCTGTCGGGTGGGTTGGTGTTCTTGATGGTTTTTATTATGTCGGTCAGCATTCCTTCATTCCAGAGGAAAAAGCAAAAGAGAAAATGGCTACTGATAAAGTGCCTTATGATTTATGGCGTGATCAAGGTTGGATGACATTCACGCCAGGGGAGGCAGTTGACTATCAATTTGTTGAAAGATGGATTGTTGAATTTGCCCACGTCAACAAATTGAGAGTCATGGAAATTGCATATGACAAATGGAATGCGTTACACCTAGCGCAGAGACTTGAGGGTAAAGGATTTAATATGACGGAGCTTCCGCAAAGGCTTCAGCACCTTTCTTTACCTACGAAGGATTACAGACAAAAGGTATACGAGGGCAAGCTCATTCATGGGAACGATCCTCTTCTAACTTTTGCATATAATAACGCAATCATTAAACAAGACGCGCAAGAAAATATCATGTTAGACAAAGCGAAATCCCCACAGAGAATAGATCCAGCTGCAGCGGTTATGAATGCTTTTGCTAGAGCCATGTATCACGATACGGGCGCAAACGTTGACTTAAATAAACATTTTTCAGGAAATTTCAGTTTTTAGGATGTGAGAGAGTGAAAAAATTTATTGTTCTTCTGAAATTTATATTAAACGACTTGCTGTTTATTGGAGGGTGCATCTTTATTCTGCTGGCAGCGTATCGGGTAAATACAAACATCGGTCTATTTCTGACGGGTGTATTTTTTATGTTTTACGCCTACCTGCTGTCAAGTCACGCGCGGCAGAAAGAGAGGTGAAATAATTGTTTATAGACAAGTTTTTTGAAAAACGATCCGGCTCAAAAACGTTAGACGGTTTTAGCCAGTTGATCAATCTGTTTGGAGGTAGAGAAACGGCAAGTGGTGAAAGAGTCAGTGAAAGTAATTCATTTGAGCAGCCGGACATTTTTGCCTGTGTAAATGTATTGTCTGATGACATCGCAAAGCTGCCGATACACACATTTAAAAAAGAGAGTCAAGGAGTCAACAGAAACCCTAATCATCCATCTGCCTATGCGATCTACGCAAGGCCTAACCCATATATGACTGCATATGTATGGAAGAAACTCATGATGACCCATGTCCTCACATGGGGAAATGCCTATTCGATGATTGAATTTGGGGCACATGGGTTCCCTGAAAATCTTTACCCGTTGCGGCCGGATGCAACAAAAGCATACATCCATCCCGACTCAGGGAGGCTGTGGTACCAAACCAACGTTAACGGAAGAACGATGGAACTATATGAACACCAAGTGCTGCATTTTAAAGGTTTATCAACGGATGGCATTCACGGTAAGTCGCCTATTGGGGTAGTGAGAGAGCATATAGGCGCTCAAGCAGCTGCCACAAAATATAACGCAAAACTATATAAAAACGAAGCCACGCCGCGAGGTATTCTAAAAGTACCTTCTTTCTTGGATGAAAAACCAAAAGAGAACGTTCGTAAAGAATGGCTGCGGGTCAACCAAGGTGAAAACATAGCCATTATTGACAATGGACTAGAATATCAATCTATTGCCATGCCGTTGCAAGAAGCGCAGTTTGTAGAATCTATGAAATTCAATAAAGCTCAAATTGCCATGATTTACAAAGTTCCTTTGCATAAACTCAATGAACTTGATAAAGCCACGTTTTCAAACATTGAGCATCAATCCTTGGAATACGTAAAAAATACACTGCAACCGTGGATCGTGAATTTTGAACAAGAATTAAATATTAAGCTGTTTACTGACAATGATCAAAAAGCGGGCCATTATGTAAAATTCAATGTTGATAGTGAGCTGCGCGGCGACAGTAAAACTCAAGCAGAGTATTTTAAGACCATGAGCGAAGCGGGTCTTTTAAATAAAAATGAGATTCGCGACTTGATAGAGAGAAACCCTATCGAGCATGGCGAGAAATATCTTTCCAGTTTGAATTATGTGTTCCTTGACTTTATGGAAGAGTACCAGCGACTTAAAGCGGGTTCTGCCATGAAGGGAGGTGACAGCAAGAATGAGTAAGGAAAAAGAAGTGCGGCTGCTCACGACGCCTATTGAGATCCGTTCTGATGGAGAGGGACAATCCGAATATGTGGAAGGCTATGCTTTGAAATTTGAAAAGTGGTCCGAGCGTTTGGGATGGTTCAAAGAAATTATCAGCAGGAACGCTTTAGAATCTACCGATCTATCAAACGTCATTGCACTTTTTAACCACCGAGAGGATTTTCCCCTAGCGCGAAATACCGTTTCAGGGGAGTCAGGGCGGCTTGAACTAGAAATAGATGGCATAGGTCTTAAATTCAGATTTAAGCCGTCAGACACGTCATATGCGCGCGATCTCATGGAGAATATACGCAGCGGCGTTATTAATCAATGTTCTTTTGCCTTTTCGTTGGATTATAACGGAGAAGAGCCTGACGAGTGGCGCATAAATGAAGATGAAGACATATACGAACGAAGAATAAACAACATTCACCGCATTTATGACATATCTCTTGTAACGACACCAGCGTATAGCGATACCGAAGCTGTAGTAGGTGCCCGCAGCTTAGAGAAAGTAGAAGAAATGAAAGAACAACGAAGTGCACCAACAGATGAAACTTTAAAAATTGAATTGGAACTTTTAAGCCTTGATCTTCCAGAGTAAGGCTTTTTTGCGTTCTATGAGGAGGAAAAATAAAGATGACAAAAAAAGAAATTGAACTGCGTCAGCGGTTTACGCAAAAGAAAGAAGATGCTGACAAAGCACTTGCAGAAGGAAAAACAGAGGAGGCGCGCCAGCTTCTCGATGAAGTGAAAGAGCTCAAGAATCAAATTGAATTGATGGTAGAAGGAAGATCACTGAACGTGCCGGATTTACCTGGCGGTGAAAATTTTGTGCCGGAGCTAGAACGTAATCCGGAGGGACGAAAAGGAGCAGAAGGGGATAAGGAAGAACGTCAAAAGAAATTTACCAAGTTGTTCATGAAGTCTCTTCGAGGTAAATCCTTAACACATGAAGAACGTGAATTCCTAGAAAATCCTGAATTCAGAGCGATGTCAGGAAAAAATGAAGAAGATGGCGGAATCCTGATCCCCGAAGATATTTCACGAACTATTAAAGAGTTAAAGCGGGAGCAATTACATCAACTTGAGCAATATGTCACGGTCGAGCCGGTTGCAACAAGATCAGGTAGCCGTATGCTTGAAAAAAACGGAGACATGACACCATTTCAAGACATAGAGGAAATGGGGAACATTCCAGAAACAGACCAGCCTAAGTTTACAAAACTATCATACAGTATCACTGATTATGCTGGATTGTTACCTCTTTCAAATACATTGCTGCAAGATACAGACCAAGCCATCATGACGTATGTGGCAAAATGGTTTGTCAAAAAGTCAATTGCAACAAGAAACGCTCTTATCCTAGCTATCCTTGACGATTTAAAAAAGGTTGAATTTAAAGGCCTGGATGACATTAAAAAGACTTTAAACGTTACGCTAGATACCGCCATTTCAGCTGGTGCGATCATCATGACAAACCAAGATGGGTTTAACTATCTGGATCAGCTGAAAGATGCGGACGGTAAATATCTACTCAAGGACATTCCATCCGAACCGACAAACAAAATGCTGTATGGTCGCCGTGTGGTGGTGATCTCAAACAAGGTCTTGAAAACAAAAGCAGGGAAAGCTCCTGTAATCGTTGGAGATTTAAAAGAGGCCGTTGTCTTATTTGATCGTCAGCAACAGTCTATCGACTATACGAACCTTGCAGCAGGATCATTTGAAACGAACACAACAAAAGTACGTGCAATTGAACGAGAAGACGTCCGAAAGTGGGACGAAGATGCCGTAGTTTACGGCCAACTATCAATAAAAGAAGAAGAGGTGAAAAAGTCTTGAGAGTGACGAAAAATTACACCACTGATGGCGGGGATAGAACTGTCATTGGTGGTGTATTAGAGTTTGCAGGAGGAAAGATAGTCAAAGACGGCGAGGAAGTGAGTGTAGGAGGCGGCGGATCAGCTGCACCAGGAAGCGTGACACATGAAATGCTGGCCGAAAAAGCGGTTCGTTCGGTAAACATCGGGACGGGAAGCGTCATGCCGGAGCATCTTAATTCGTCTATTGAAACTAGACTCAAGGGAATGGAAGACGAAATAAAAGAGCTGAAAAGCAAACTGAGCAAAGAATAAACAATTGAAAGGAATGGATTAAACATGGCTAAAGATTTTTTGAATGAGAGTAACGGAGTATACACCTCTGCAGAGGCGGGGCCTGACGGTAAACCTATCACGCCTGTTTCTATCAGAGACAATAGCGAAGAAAATCCTCTTTATGTGAAGGGGTTAAAGGGTGATCCTGGTGAACAAGGCCCTCAAGGTCCAAAAGGAGAAAAAGGCGATCCAGGAGAGCAAGGTCCAAAAGGTGACAAAGGAGATCCTGCAGTAATTGAAACGGGGGCTATTAAGAACGATCATTTAGGCGACGGGTCTGTAAACTCACGGACAATCGGTAAAGGTAGTGTTAAATGGGACAATATCAATTCAGAAGTACAAAAAATGATTACAGATTTACAGACGCGAGTTGATGGGCTTGAGGGTAAAGAAAATACTGAATAAGTAGGCGGTCTTCTATGGATTTAAAAATGCTGAAAGATGAATATTTAAAAATTGATACCGACCAAGATGATGCCTTACTTAAAACCTTAATTACTGCAGCAAAGGAATATATCAGAAACGGAATAGGGCGTTATACAAAAGGTAACGCTCAATTTGAACTTGTAGTAGGGATGTTAGTTGAGCATTGGTACGAAAACAGGGGGATGTATGAGTCAGGTGTTTCCGGCTCAAACATCCCTTTTACCGTTCAAGCTTTGCTGACTCAACTTCGATATGTGGATGTGAAAGGAAATGAAGAAGATAAGCAAATTGAATCGGAGGTTAATCTTCCAAGTAAAGAAAAGGGTACAGGATGATGAGCTGAATTGGAATGAATCCTACGAAAATGTTTTTGAGACATGGGGTTCAATTGAAGGATTTTCCGGCACAAAATCAGATACGCTTGTTGCCGGTGCGTTAGGCGTTAAGTCACCAAAGAAAATCACAATAAGATACCGGGAAGACGTTACGCAAGATATGCGTATTCTTCATCGAACGGGTACCGATGACGCAGGAGAGCCCATATATCGCACTTTCGATGTAATGGATTTCAACGACATCGAAAATAAAAAGAAGCAACTTGAAGTCACATGCAATGAGGTCGGCGTAAATGGCTGATATGGATATTGATGGATTTGATGATCTAACGAGATTTTTCAACAAGATAGGTGACGACGTGGAAAAAGCTGAAAAGGTTGCCCTTAAAGCTGGGGGCGAGGTAATAGCCGCGCACCAAAAACGTAACGTGAATAAAAGTTCAAAAAATCAGCCTCACATGGTCGATAACATCACGGTTTCAGCTGCAAGAGAATCCAAAGACGGTGAACTGTTTGTATCGGTTGGGCCGAATAGAAAAGTCGCTTACAGAGGACGTTTTTTAGAATGGGGCACGTCTAAAATGCCGCCGCATCCATTCATTGAAAAAAGTGCAATCGAAGGGGAGGGACAAGCTGTGAAGATCATGGAAAGAATTATCACGGCGCCTATTAAATGAGCTTTGATGCAAAGAAAGAATTGAGTGCAGCGTTAATAAAAAACGATGAATTAAAGCAGCTTGTCACGGGTGGTTTTCATAATCTTGTGGCTGATGATGTGGCCGCATTCCCTAGAGTTGTGTTTTCAGAGATTACAGATAGGGACCAGGAATACAGAGACAACCAAGCAGCTGCTAGTGAAGTTCGTTTTCAGCTAAGTATTTTTTCAAAAGCAGACACGCGAACGCATGAAACAGAAATAGCAAAACAGATAGACAAACTGATGAAAGATTTAGGTTACGGGAGGTACGATTCAGTCGATCTTTACGAAACAGATACAAAAATCTTTCACAAGGGCATGAGGTACGTTAAAACATTTTTCTAGGAGGAAAACAGATGGGGAAAACAATCTACGGATTAGACATGTTCCATTATGCTGAGCTTATTCAGGATGATGACAAAGGACTTGAATATGCAAAGCCTGAACGACTGCCAGGAGCTGTAAACGTCAAGGTCGATCCTAAATCAGAGCAATCTAAATTTTGGGCTGATAACGGCGTCTATGATTCATTTAACAACATGGGTGACATTGACCTTGAGGCTGAACTAGCAGATTTACCTATTGAGGTGCAAAACAAGATTTTCGGTCACAAGGTCGAAAATGGGATTTCTTTTGCCAGTTCTGATGACAAGGCTATTTTCTTGGCTTTTGGCTTTAGGGCGAAAACGTCCACAGGCGGCCATAGATTTTACTGGTTCTTAAAGGGACTTCCTGAATTGATGGCTAACGAAAATAAAACCACAGAGGGTAAAGCAGATCCTGAAACAGCAAAATTTAAAGCAGGTTTCATGACTCTTCAAAATAAGAAGGGGAAAAACCGTTGGAAGGCTCAAGCTGAGTTCGACGAAGGCTTTGACCCGGATGAATGGTTTAAACAAGTTGTATACGACGGTGCGTCGTTTTCAACGGGAAAAGATACAGAGGATTCCACAAGTTCAGTAGACATCGGAAAGGGCGTTTAATAACGCTCTTTTTTATTTTGTAATCGGGAGGCAATAGCATGGAAGCATTGACAATCACCTTGCATTTAAACGGTAAGAAAAAGAAATTTTCCACACCTAACTTTATCACGGGTGTTTTATTTAGGACTGCGGCAGAAATAACAGAAGACCTTGAATCGAATGATCCTGAAAGGATTTATACAAGTAAACAATCAGAGTTTATCTGTGAAGTGTTCGGAAACAAATTCACTGCAGAAGAATTTGAAAAAGGCATTGATTCAAGACTTTTATATAGAACAATCTACGCAACTGCAAACTATGTCATCGGAAATATCGTCGAAGCGAGCAAGATCCTGAATCCAGAAACCGCAGAGGAAGCAGAGCCGGGGGAGTAAGTTTGTCCGATGCTGTCCTTGATATGTATAACGCATTAGAGGACATTGGCTTTACTCAAAATCAGATAGACGAAATGGACATTGTCTATCACTTGAAGCGACTCGCGCGGCGCAAAGAAGCGAGCAAGGAAAAGCCAAGTAAAAACGCTGCAGCATCGGATAAGCCTTTATACATTGATCAGATACCTGGACTGTAAAAAGGTGGTGAGGGATTGAGCAAAGACATTAAAGTAAAGCTGTATTCTAATTCGTCCCAATTTAACGGGGAAATGAAAGCAATTGCAGTTCAAATGAAAAACATAAAGTCCGAGTTTGAGAAAAATAGGACTGCCGTTGGTGTGTGGGGCAATGAATTGAAAACGTCGCAGGCGAAAGTCAGAACCCTTTCACAGCAATTAGACCAGCATAAAATGAAGGTCAAAGCACTTGAAAGAGCTTATGCAGATTCAGCCATCAAGAAGGGAAAGGATGCGGAATCAACGCAAACCCTGGCCCGTCGGTTGAACTATGCAACAGCTGAAATGAATAAGACGCAAAATGCGTTAACACAAACGACCAACAAAATTCAGAGGATGGAAGCTGAGATAAAAAGAACATCCTCATCACTTTATAAGATGGGCCAAAGAATGAATACAGTTGGCAACAAAATGAGAAGTACGGGTGCTTCGGTAGCGATGACTTCAGGAGTTGCTTTTGCTGGCTTGGCCCTCCCACTGAAAGACGCCGTAGAAGTTGGTATGTCATTTGAAACACAAATGAGCAAAGTAAAAGCTATTTCAGGGGGAACAGCTGCAGAAGTCGAAAAGCTGAAAAACCAGGCTAAAGAGTTGGGGGCAACAACTGTTTTCACCGCCAGCCAAGCCGCAGATGCACAAAGCTTCCTGGCGATGGCCGGATTTAAAGCAAATGATATTTACGCAGCCATGCCAGGTATGCTGAATTTAGCAGCTGCAGGTCAACTAGATTTAGCTGCCGCCGCCGACATCTCATCTAACATGATGCAGGCATTTGCTATGAAAGCATCGGAAGCAGGGCACGCATCGGACGTAATCGCATATGGTGCGGCTAATGCTAACACGAACGTGGAGCAGATGGGAGAGGCCATGAAGTTCCTTGCACCTAACGCCAATTCATTAGGCTGGGGACTCGAAGAATCAGCGGCCGCAGTCATGGCGTTTGGTGATGCAGGTTTGCAAGGTTCAATCGCAGGACAAGCCTTTGGTACGTCTTTGATCAGGCTGGCAACACCAGCTAGAAAGGCGCAGAAGGTAATTGATAAGTTAGGGTTTGCTTTCTTTGATGTAGCGGGAGACATGAAGAGTATGCCGGAAGTTGTTGCCGAGATGGAAAAGGGTATGAAGGGCATGACGAAGGAGCAGCAAGCCGCAACCTTAAAAACCATTGTCGGAGCTGAATCATACAAACATTGGGCCGTTCTCTTACAAAAAGGCAGCAAGGCATTGAAAGAAAACACTAAAGCACTAAAAGAATCAGACGGTGCAGCTAAAAAAATGGCTGACACAATGCTTGATAATGCGCGGGGCAGTATCATTGCTTTCCAGTCTGCAGTTGAAGGGGCAAAGATTAAGCTTACTGAAAGTCTACTTCCTGCGCTTGGTAACCTAGCTGAAAAAGGAGCAGACATCGTTTCCATGTTTAACAAAATGGATTCTGCCACAGCTCAAACGATTGCTAAAACTGCGTTGTTTGCTACGGGTGTTTTGGGCGCCACAACAGCAGTCGCAACGCTAACGATGGGTATTGGTGCGCTCTTAGCATTTACGGGTCCAGTGGGGCTTGCCATAGTTGGTGGAACGGCTTTACTAGGCGGTATTGCCGTAGCGACATATGCTTATAATGAACAGCTGAAAAACCAAAAGAAACGCCAAGAAGAAGCAAAAGAAGCAGCGCTTTTATATGGCGAGGGTGTTTCTAAAGCGACACAAAAAGCGGCCGAATCATATGTGAATCTACGCGAAAAAGCTACATCACAACTGTTCCAACTGACACAGGTTTCAGGAAAAGAAGCCGAGAAGATGGCAAGCAATCTATTGTCTACTTATCAAAAAATGTCCACATCTCTTATTAAGGAGTTAGAAGGATTTAAGACTGATGCAATTGCAGTTCTCAAAGGACTATTTGAAGATCAGGAAAAAGAGACAAAGAAAATCGGAGAAGATTGGTCCGATCAATTGGTTGGAGACATTGACAAAGACGTCCAAAAAGTTCGCGAGAAAATACGGCAGTTAGAAAAATTGAAAGATGAAACAGGCTTAATGACATCGAAAATGAATGCTTCTCAAAAGAAAACTTTTGAAGAGATAATTTCATTTTTTCAACAGTCAACAAGTAAGTTTGCCGCAAATCAAAAGGACGCTTTAGCAATCCAACAGAGAGTTTCTGAGAGTCAAAACAAACTCTCTTTTAAAAATGCGAAAAGCTACAATGATCAAATCAGCGGTATTTATAAAGAGGGACAGAAAGCAGCTAAAGAAGATCGCGACTACAGAAATAAAGTTTTAGATGAGGCCCTTGCAAAAGAAGCCATATCAGCAGCGCAGCACAAAGCACTAAAAGCTAAAAGTAATGCAGATTATCAAAAGGCTCTTGCTGAAAACCTAGAGGCTTACAAAAACAGTTCCAAAGCTTTGTTTGATCAGATGTCGCAAGATGGTAAGTTGCTGGACTTGGAAACGGGAAAAGCCCTGGAAAAACAAAAAGAGTATTCCAGTAATTCAATGGGGATTTTCATTGAAATGGAAGAGAGCGATGCAAAATACCAAGCACGCTGGGCCGAAAAACAGGTTGCTTTCTTACAAAAACTTGGAGACAGCAAAGAAGAAGCATTAGAAAAAACGAAACAAGCACTTATTGAATTTAACGAGGGTTTAGGATTTTCTGCAGAAGAATCAGCTAGTAAAGCAAACGAAGCAATTGTAAATGCTGAAAATGAATTTAACCGTGCAACATCTGCCCGTGAATCGGGAAAGAAAATGGGCGATGAATTTGCGGACGGCTTAACAGATGCCACACCTAACACGTTAGCAAGTGGAACGATCCTTAAGCAGTCGCTTGATCAAAAACTGCGAGAGGAAAACGGCATTCCTAGAATTGCAGGGAAAGAAAAAGGTCAATCATTTAGCGATGGAATCAGTTCGTCAAAAATTAACGTATCTACCAGTGGTACAGTTCTGCAGCAAGCACTTAGGCAAAAGTTAAGTGAAGGCAATGCAGGAGCTAAAACATTCGGCTCACAAAAAGGCCAATCATTTAGCGCAGGTATAAGCTCAACAAAAGGCAGCACAAGCACTGCAGCAAGCAGCGTAAACCAAACAGCGTTATCAAACCTAGACAAAAATACCACTCAAGCTACTCAAGCAGGAGTGACAAAAGGGAAAAGTCATAGTGCGGGAATAACAAGCACAAAGGGCGCCAATACGTCTGCAGCATCATCCGTTAGTGCGTCAGCAACAGCCCAACTTGCCAAAACAACCGATGGCGGAGGCGGACAAAAAGCAGGGAATCAATTCGCGTCGGGAATCCGTAGCCAAGCCGGAAACGCTAGTAATTCAGGTAGCACCGTAGCACAATCGGGAAAACAAGGTTTATCAAGTGTTAAGACAACTAGCACGGGTGCTGATTTTTCTAAAGGCTTTGCTAATGGTATTCGCAGTATGGGAGGCACAGGTGGTACGATATGGAAAGCTGCATGGGCCATCGGTAAAGTTGCAATACGTTCGCTGAAAGATTCCATACAATCAAAATCACCTGCAAAGAAGACCATCGCAGAAGGTGTGAACTTTGGCGATGGGTTTATCATTGGGCTTGGAGAAAAAGCGCAGGACGTGAAAAAGAGCACTGCAGCTATGGCGCAAGGTGCTATGACGTCCTTCAAGTCTGAAATTAATAGAATGGCTTTTAACATCCAGGGAGCCGCAGATGAAATAAATACGATGCGCGCCGAACTGACTGTGAAAAACGAAATTGATACGCCTATTCTAAATCAGAAGCTAGATGCTCTTATTAACCTTCTATCAAATAATCTGCAGACCAACAATGAAAACGTAAGTGCTACAGGGCAAACAATCAGAATCCATCCTGCGCCTGTCATTATTGGCGGTGAGCATTTAGCAGACATCGTTTTTAATCAAGGAGACACATCTATTCTAGACAAAAAGAGCGCTCAAAAATATGAGCAGAATGCCTATAAAGGAGGGCTGAAAAGATAAATGGATCTGTATTTTGATTTCAGAGATGGTTTAGGGGAGCAACCTTTGTCAGGGTTACTGCCCTATTTTAAGTTGCTTAGCTTTGCACCTGACGCGCCGAGCACTGATAGGGAGTTTGTACAGTTGACCAGGTTTAACGGACTTGTACCAACGCAGCATCCGCGCGACATAGTGTACAAAGAAAGGTCTATCAAGGTTGAAATATTGCTTGATGCTAAAATAGCGGCAAACTTTTATCAGTACAGGCATGAGTTTTATGATCTCGTTGTTCAGCCCTTCTGGTATTACATCTCATGTGATCTGCTTCCTGGGAGACGTTTTGCGGTTACGTGTGACGGAGGGTTTCAAATACCCAAAGACAAGCAAAAAAAACAGGTATCCTTCCAAGTGGATTTTAACAATATCACAGGGCTGGCAGAGTCAAAAGGCACGTCTTTAAGCGCGCAGAACTTTTCTAATGAAAGATGGTTTTCAGGAATGAACATTCAAAGGCGCGACGATCTGGAGTACCGATTTAAAAACAAAAAACGTTTCAGTGTTTTCAATCCTGGCTTACCGATTAATCCACTGCAGCATGATTATAATGTGCTGCTAAACGCAAAGGGAAAAAACATAACGATTATCAATCACACGAACAACGAAAGATTGAAAATAGAAGCCGAATTGAAAAAGTCCCAGCAGGTCAGAAACCTGAAACAGTATACCGTTGTCGGCAATAAAAGATTAAAAACGTCGGGGAGGTTGCCGTCCTTAGACAAAGGCATGAATGAGTTTGAGATACAGAACACCAATGATTTTGAAATTGTATTCGATACAAGATTTTATTTTCCGTAAAAGGGGGTTGTCATGGCTGCAGCAGATTTTATAAAGAAACTAGCTCCAGGGGCGCAGAAAGTCTATAAGAAATATAATGTCCTTGCGAGTCTAGTCATCGCTCAGGGGTGCCTAGAAAGTGGTTTCGGATCCAGTGGTCTTTCTCAACAAGCCAACAACCTATTTGGAATCAAAGGAACTTATAACGGCAAATACGTATTAATGTGGACTAGTGAGCAGGACAAAAAGGGAAACGTTACTAGGATACAAGCGAAATTTAGAAAGTATCCATCTTATGCTGAGAGTCTCGCGGATTTAGGGAGTTTGTACACTCGTTTGAGTCGATATAAGGCAGTGGTAGGTGAAAAAGATTATAAGAAAGCTACTGCGGCAGTTTCAAAAGCTGGATATGCTACCGACATAAACTATGCAACAAAATTAAACAGCATCATCTTTACTTACAAACTTACACAATATGACACCTTTGATGATGTGCCGGATGAACCAGAACCAGAAACACCAACTAAACCGACATATCCAAGCAAGGAATACCAAGGCAAGGATGTAGAATTAAATGACGGGTTGCCCACTGACATTGATTTCAGGCAGCTGCACGTCTCAACCAAAGACGGCAAAGAGCTTGTGGAAATCGTTGGTGCTGTGTTGGAGCTGCAAGACGACACAACAGGTAAAAAGAGTTTCACTTTTACGTTAATGCGAACAGAGGATAACGGAACGGAATTTGATTTGCTTGTTCCAGGGAACATATTGTACTTGGATGAAAAAGTTTACAACCATCAAAAATATTACATTACAGACATTGAGCTTGATCAGAGCAGAAAAAACGTGCTGCAGAAAAAGGTTACGGCCAATCATGTGTATACCGTCTTGTTGGTAAACGACAGGGTCGAGGAAAAAACGTCAAAGAAACTTAACATCAAAGAAGCCCTAGATATTGCGCTTGCTGACACACCTTTTCAATATGTCCTGAAAGAAAAAGAATCAGCATTTGATACCGTTGATCAAGACGGCTTCGGCGAAAAGAATTGTATTGAGTTAATGGATCAAATTGTTGAGGATTATGAAATAGAGCTTGATGTAAACAACTATGTCATCTATGTATATAAAAAGATGGGAAAAGTAGTAGATTACACTTTTGACAGCCGATACAATATGCCGGGCTTTAAATTAAAGATCAATGACCAAAACACTTCCACAAGAGCATGGGGTTACGGCGCAGAAAAGAAAGTTAAGAAAAGTGATACTAAATCCACTGATACAAAAACGAACGAGGATGAAGAGGAAAAAGAGCCTGAATACGAATTCGAGCCTATCCTTTATATCCATCCTGATGAAGATAAGTTTCTCATTGAAGGAAAGCCGCGATGGGGTGAGCCGATAAGAGACGACACAGTAAAAAAAGCAAGCAACATGGTATCTGCTTTGAAAAAGCACGTAAACCCATATCCTGATGTAGTCGTTGAGGCTGAGTATCAGTATATCTATGAGCCAGCACTACAAGGTATAGAAGAGGATTTTTGGAAAGGTGACACGATCCATGTCATTGCTGATACAGCAAATGGGATCACGTTTGAGGACGATGTAAGGTTAGTGTCTGTCACTTATAATCCCCTCAACCCGTATGACAGCCCTAAAATGACTTTCGCAAATTTCCGAAAAGACATTCAGGATTATCAAGTAAGCCAGGCGCGGCAGATTAAGCAACAAAAAAGATATATAGACCAGTTGATGAGAACGCTCAATTAGAAGCGTTTTTTCTTTTGGAATTGAAAGGAGTGAATAAATTGGTCCGGCTTAAAAAAGATTATGATACGACAAGGAATTCAGTCTATGAATCACAGTTACGCGGTGACATGCAAACGGTTGAGAATGAGCTTAATAAAAATGCAACTGAATTACAGTCTCACAAGGATAGTAAAAAAGCTCATTTGTCTAGTCAAATTATGCATGGTCTATTTACTGTTGCCAACAGGATTGACAACATGTGGGCTAGATTGACAAACCTTGTTCTCAATCATGACGGGAATGATGTCAAGGAAGTTGTAGACATTCGAGTTGCTAGGGATGCATCTATTCATCCCACAGCAAAAGACAGATTAGACTATGACTTTCAAATACTTGAAGAAGAAATAGAAGCAGCTGCCGTTTCCCTGAATCTAAAAAGGTTTATTAAAAAGTACGGAAGTTTTACCGCAGGATTCAAGGCAGCTCTTAGTCTTGCAAAATTATACCCTGTGCACATTGTTGTTCCTCCTGGACAATACAAACTAATGGAGACAGCAAGCATATATAAAAACACTCATTTAACCTTACAAGCTGGTGCCGTTATTAAACGTGGCTTTGTGGGATCAATGCTTGTAAATGGGGATAAAGAAGATCAAACAAAGGAATATGACGGCCACGGAAATATACTGATTGACGGTCAAGGGGTGTTTGATAGCGCAGGGGGAGAGATCAAAGAACAATGTTCAGTCATAGGTTTTGCACATGCTGAGCGCATTATCATACGGGACATCACTATCAAGGATGTGTGCGGCGGTCATGCCTTTGACTGTGCAGGTAATAAACACGTATTAATAGAGAATGTCTGGTTTAAAGGTTTCGCTGATTATAAAGGCGACAGGTGGTTTTCTGCTGCGATTCAGCTGGACTTAATGAGATTGGCGGGCAACTTCGGCGCCTTTGGTGCTTATGACCAAACCGTCAGCAAGCATGTCACTATTCGAGACTGCTATTTCAGCAGATCTGAAAGCTTAAAAGGATATGCACGGGGGATAGATTCTCACACCAGCACAGATGGCTTTTGGTATTCTGATATTCGTATCGAAAACAACGATTTTGAAGATACGACCGAGTACGCAATTTCAGGGAACAAATGGGAAGATGTTGTAATAAGCCGAAACAGATTTAAGGATTGTGCATCCGGTGTAAGACTAATGATTCCTAGAGTAGAATCGGTCTACACGCAAGACGCAAACGGCAATCCTACGAACAGGGTCAACAAGGTAAAGCGTCTTTCGGTCAAAGATAACACTTTTACCAATATCAAAGAGCGTCATGCCATTCAAGTATATGGCCGCAAAGGAATTCAAAAAATTGATGACGTTGAAGTTTCAGGAAACAAAATCAATGGCGTAAAGGTTAAGCATGCTATTCACTTATCAGATGTGGATGGCTTTTTGGTGTCTCACAATCAATTTAGAGACATCAAGCATCATGGGGTGCTCTTAACACGCTGCAGCAATGGCAAAGCTGATCTAAACATAGGACGGGACATCGAGGGGAACGGTGTACGCGTAGAATTAGGATGTAAGAACATTGATGTCACAAACACCACCTTACGTGAAGTTGGATATTCGGGGATTTCTGTTTCAGGTGATTCAGAGGACATAAACGTTGATTTCAGCGATATTCAGAATGCTGGTAAAAGGACTTCTTCATCAAACCCGTATTACGGAATTATCTTCATGGATGGAGTCACAGATTCAGCAGCAAGATTCAACAAAGTGCGCGGGAAAAAATGCAGATACGCTATGTATTTTACAAGCAAGTGTTCTCGCATTCAGCATTTCGGCAATCGACTAAAAGGAGCTGGCGCAGAAGGTTCTTTGAAAGACAACAGCGTTGATCCTATTAAATCATTTGAAAATGTAACATGAGAGAGGTGATAACATGATTCGCAAAAATGGTCCACTTGATTTTGATGTAAACGCATATACCAGTTCAAGCGTATCAACTAGCATAAATTTTTGGACGCAGGATCGTCAGACGGCAAGGCTTATTTTCAAACTCACAAAAGATGGTTCACCTTTGCCTTTAGCAGCTGTCACTGGAAAACTTGTATTAGTTATGGCCGACGGCAGCCGATTCATTCGAGACGTAACGATAGTTGATAGAGTGAACGGACACGCCGAGTACGTTTTGACAGATGAAGAGATCAAGCATCATGGAAATGTACAAGCTGAGCTGAATTTGTACTATGCAAATGATCAATCTATGTCCGTACATCAATTCTCTTTTAACATTTCAAGGTCTCTCATTGATCAAGATATTGTGCCAATCACTGAGTATTATGTGGACGAGTTCGAGGCTTTAAGAGCAAAGATAAATGAGCTTTACGAAGAGTCTATACAAACGATTGATGAACTGAGAGACAAGTTTGAGGACTTGGAAAAGATCGAAACAAAACAGGGCGCGCAGTCTAAAGCAGATGCAGCACTTGCGGCAGCTAAAAAATACACGGATGATCACGCGGAAACACCTGCAGGTGCAAAAGATAAAGTAGCGGCGGCACTGGAAGCGGCAAAAGAGTACGTCGATCCGCACCTTGAAAACAAAAAGATTCACGTAACAGAATCAGAAAAAAGTAACTGGAATAACGGCCAGATGCACAGGCTTACACCTAACGACGGTAAAGTTGCCAGGCTGCCAAACGGTACTGATATTTTTTTACTGCCAACGGGTTTTTATATGGGAGCAAATCTGTTAAATCTGCCTGTAGAGAATGATTCCAGTTTCTATTACATTGAAGTATTAGAAACATCATATGTCCAAAATGAAATTAATTACAAAAGGATTATTGCCACGAGATCATTTGATAATATGACTTGGATTGGCACGTTCCATGCACAAGGCTTTCGAGGTTGGAAACGTCTCATAACAGACGGAGATGCTGCAGTCACTTGGAAAACACCTTCATTGTCCAAAGGATGGAAGCAATATGTATCATCAGATGGATTTCCGCACACGCTATGCTACTCAAAAGATGCCTTGGGAGTGGTGGAGATCATCGGGTCTATTACTGGTGGAGTGATTGGTAATGATGCCGAGGCGTTTACATTACTTGAAGGATTCTTTCCCTTGCAGTCATTTCACTTTATTGGAGTAGCATCCAGTTTGGGGTCACCCGGTGTACCACAATATCACCGAACCTATATAGGTACTGACGGTCGAGTTTGTGTTCAATCTTGTTCTAATACGGTAAACCCCAATGAATTTATTACGTTTGGGGTCCGTTTTAAAGCAAAGTAAACGTGGGAGGTGCGAATATGATCTGGGTGTATAAATATGATGAAAATTACATTTGGCAAGCAGACAAAGACATCTTAGTAGATGTAGAAAACGGAGAGGAAATCCCCAAAGGCTATACAGATAAACAGCCACCAGATGGGCTATTTATTGCAAAGTACGATCCCAAAAAAGAAGAGTGGTTTGAATCGGCAACACAAGAATACATTGATAGTTTGCAGCCTGATCCACCGCCACCAGATGATGTAGAGCTGCTAAAAAAACAAGTCGCTCTCCTTACATTGCAACTTTCGCAGTTGCAGAAAGGCGGGACATCATGATTTATCCAACGGCGGCCGACATAAAAGTATTTTGGGATTGGGGCGTTTACACTCTTGAGATCATGCGGGAGTATGTCGCATTAGAAGTAATAACAAAAGAAGAGTTTAAGCAGATCACAGGCGTCGCATTCGACAAGCCTGCTGTCTCAGTGGATTTAGGTTCTACAGCATCTTAACAGGTGCTTTTTATTTTGCCTTCGAAAGGAGGTGACAAATGAATGGGGGATATAAAATTGTTTATTAACTTTGAAACTTTGGATTTAGCGAAGACTTATTTATTTGGCGGTGTGAAATTTTTGGACTTGCTCTTGCTGCTAAGCGTCATTGATGTTCTGACGGGTATCATCAAAGCTTGGAAGATCGGTAAGCTGCGCAGTCGCACGGCTTGGTTCGGTTACGTGCGAAAAATGCTTAGTTTTGTTGTCGTGATTGTGGCCAACATCATTGATCAGATCATGACTTTGAATGGAGTGCTGACCTTCGGGACAGTATTGTTTTACATCGCAAACGAAGGGCTTTCTATCACAGAAAACCTCGCACAGATTGGTGTTAAAATTCCAGCTTCCATAACAGACCGCCTTCATGTGATCGAGTCTGACAGCCAAAAAGAAGAAGAGGAAAAGAAAGCTGCTGAGTAATCGACGGCTTTTTTCTATATAAAAAAATGAATGGAGAGATTTAAAATGACAAAGAAAATTATGCTTGATCCGGGACACGGTGGGCACGATCCGGGCGCAACAGAAAACGGACTGAAAGAGAAGGATCTTGTATTAAAGATCGCTAAGAAAACTAAAGCGATTCTTGAAAAGGTGTATGGGGCATCCGTTAAGCTCACACGATCAACTGACGTTTACGTTGATCTGTCTCAAAGAGCTAGACTAGCAAATAATTGGGGCGCTGATTATTTTGCTTCTATCCATATCAATGCAGCTGGCGGCACAGGCTTTGAGTCGTTTCGTTTCGTCAAATTATCTGCATCATCCGGCACTGGCAAGCAGCAAAAAATCGTACATGATGCGATCTATAGAAAAATTAAAGGTAAAGCAGGGGACCGCGGTACCAAGTCTAAAGATCTTGCAGTATTGCGAGAAACAAAAATGCCTGCAATCCTAACAGAGAACCTTTTCATTGACCGCAAAGAAGATGCTGCGCTGCTGAAACAAGATTCGTTTCTGAACCTATTGGCCGAGGGTCATGCGGAAGGGATCGCGGCGGCTGTTGGTTTAAAAAAGGTGTCTTCTTCAAATAAAACAAAGCCAAGTAATAAACCAGCGCCAAATGGCATTAAAATGGCCGTAGTGAAGCCGAATGCTGATGGGTGGCTATGGGTCTATGATAAGCCGGACTGGAAAGCAAAGCACAAAAAGGTGAAACCTGGTGAAGCATTTACGATTGATATGGCCGTTACAGTCAACGGGTCAAAAATGTATAAGCTTAAATCAGGATTATACATCACGGCTGCATCTAAATATGTTCAGGTAAAACAAAAGTAAAATGAAAAAGCCCTTCCTAATTGGAGGGGCTTTTTTTGTTTGTCGTAAATTACATACTTTATAACTATGGAAATTACTGTATATTTCAAGTTATGCTTTATTTGGAATTCACAAAGGGGGAGGGTACGATTTTGAACAAAAAGTGGATATCTAGAATTTCTTTATCCATTGTAGCTGCGTTGGGTATTTCCTGTACGCTTGGAGAGTTTGCAGATGCAAAAACTAATCAGTCACAATATGTGCAACAAAATGAAACAGCAGAATCTTTCACCAAGAATGATCCTGAATTATATCAAAGCGCTTTAGACCTTGGCCTATCTGACAAGGACATCTTTAAAATCGACAGTCTTTTCGACAAAGAAGATAAAGCCACAGTGCAAAACGTATTTCTTGTAGCGATGGGGATAATTACAGGCATGGCGGCGGTTGTCGGCACAGGTTATGGGGCTGGCCGTTATATTGCAAAGCAGCTACATAAACGCAAACAGCTTAGTAAGAAATATTACAAAAAACATAGATGGAAATTCAGAGCCGCGCTGGTACCAGTCATCGGTATTGCTGCGACATTTGGCTTTGATGACTACTACATGGACATATGATTATGTTTGAATATATTTTGATTTTACTCATTTTAGCAACTTTGTTACTGACAGTCGTCGAGGTTTCTAAAATCAAACGAGAAAATAAATCCCTCAGAAACGAGATAGAAGACATAAAGAAAAACATAAACAAATAAAAATTGTTGGTCGTCCACCTGGGCGGCTTTTTTACATTACTTGAACTTCCATTCCTTCTTCTCTTTATTCCATTCAATTTCATTTCTTGTGATAAGGTTTTTAACTGCCTTACGGATTGTCAGCTCATCTTTACCCGTTTTCCGTTTAAGCTCATCTATTGATGGGTTCTTGCGGAACCGGCTCATATTATAGATGATTCGGTATAACTTCCTTTCAAGATCTGTCACGTCATACCCTCCTATAAAAAGAATGTATGTTCGATTATAAACATATCTTGTGTAAAGTTTTCAAGAGGGATATTCCATTAATTATTTTGGTTTAAAAGTTAAAGTGACTTTTTTCTTTGGAACATCTATTTTGTAAATTGCGGAATAATTCTCATTTTCAAAAGTGTAAGATGGATCAGCATCTCTTGTCGCATCATTCAAATCACTTTCTTCAAATCCTAAAGTTTGTAATACTTTATATGCTGATAAAGTTCCTTTGCTTGGCATCTCAATTATCCCAGATTCATTTTCAATGAAATCTTCAGTTAATACTATCTTATATAATTCATTATCCTTGTTGAAGTGACCAATAACAGAATATCCTTTTTGACTATCATACAAATCTGTTTCAGCAGCAAAAACATTTGAATATCCATTATTATTCGGGACAGGATGAATATTTTCATTAAATAAAGATGGCTTTTTTATTTTTTCATCGGGACTTTTCTTTATAAAAGAATTATATGTACTTACAAATTCATCTGTTGAAATCTGAAAAGACTTTATATTCTCTTGTTTTGAAGGGGTTGAGCACCCGGTCATAAAAATAAAAATAATGTAAGTAACAGCAGTGATTTTTTTCAATTTATACTCTCCTAAGTAATTATTTCCCTGGATCATTTTATCATATTTTGAAGTGCGATTCCTTTGAAAATTTTAAGGGTTTGGATGTAGAAGTGTTATAATTTTCTTAAGTTTGTTTTGGGGGAGATTGAATGTATTTTCAAAAAGAAACGCCAAATGAAATCATCAAATATGACGATTATCCTTATAAGGTTTACACGAGGGTTTCTACAGATCGAGACGAACAAATTAGTTCTAAAGAAAACCAGATCGACGTTTGCAGGTACTGGATCGAGCAACATAATTATGAATGGGATGACCGTTCTGTTTTGTTAGATGATGGTATCAGCGGAACCGTCCTTGAAGATAGGGCAGCCATGAAATACATTTTTTCATTGGCGGAAAAGAAAGAAATAAAGATGGTGATTTTTAAATCTATCACACGTCTTGCTCGAGATCTGAAAGACGCTTTATATATCAGAGAAATTTTGGTTTCTAATGGGGTTCGAGTAGTGACTCTTGAAGAGGACTATGACTCCCTTTACGAGAGTAAAGCGTCCATGAAATTTGAAATGTCTGCTCTGTTTGCGGAGCAGTTACCTAAGTCTATGTCAGTCAATATAAGTGGTGTACTTGCAGCAAAAGCAAGGCGGGGTGAACATTCTGGTCGAGTGCCCTACGGTTATATGAAAGAGGGTAAACACCTTGTAATTAACGAAAATGAAGCTCAAGTTATTAGATTAATTTTTCACCTCTATAATAAAGAGGGCTTGGGCCATAAAAGGGTTACATACGCTTTGCAAGAAAAATGTAAGCTAGGTGAAATACCACCTCCAAAAAAACGTAGTAATTGGCAGCTTACAACAGTTCAAACCATTTTGAGAAATCCTATATATTGCGGTGTGCATATAGCCAATAGGCATACTACAATAAAAGTTGATGGGCGAAAAAAATTCATTCGGAACCCGCCCGAAAAATGGACTGTTTACGAAGACTTTTGCCCGCCGATTGTCTCAAGAGAGGATTGGGAAAAAGCAAATAATAAACTGACTGTCAATAAAAAAACTAAATTCACACCGTGGAATGAGTTGAGACAATTACTTATTTGTGGTAAATGTGGTTCTAATATGGTGATTATCCAAACAAGCAGAGCCAAACAAAATGGTGAAAAAACGTATTGGAAATACGTTAAATGCAGTAATTACAGAAGAGCTGGTCAAGAAGGTTGTGTTAACCATGTTCCAATTACTTATGAAGAGGTCAGGGACTTAGTCATTGAAAATCTAATCGAATTCTCCAAGGATATATCACATGATTACAGAAAAAATGCAATTGAACAAAAAGAAAAACAAATGAAGTCTGTTAAAGTAGAGTTGAAATCTTTAGAAACACAGAATAAAAGATTGCTGGAACTTTACTTAGAAGATCAGATTATTTCAAAAGCCGAGTTCCAAACAAAGCGCAATGAAATTCAATCTAATATAATTAAACTTGAACAGAGTTTATTTTCCTTACAGCAGGTCCATGATGAGAAAAGTTCAATGATGGAAATGCAAGCGGTTCTTCGAGAGCTTGAAGACAAAGAGAAAGATTTAAAGCATGTGTTCGATAAGCTCATTGATCATATTGTTATTCACCCAAACGGAAAAATGAATTTTCATTATAGATTTAAATGATCCTGTAAGTTATACTCATTTGTAAAAGGTATGCATAACAAATGCCATGCAAAAGCTAGGAGTCAAAGGCCGTTCACAGGCCGTAGTCGAGCTTCTGCGTATGGGTGAGCTAGAGCTCTAAAGTCAGCCGGTTTTCCTTCCATATCGGGAAGGAACCGGTTATTTCTATATGGTTTCCATGAGTCTCTTCTTGCATTTTCTTTGAAAAACGAGGAAAATAGACATGTACGTTTTAATCAAAGTGAGATGCTATAGTGAGGTATCAATAAAATGGAAACGAATGAGTCTGGCCATGTTGCAGAGATTGAAAAATCATTGCGCCACATTGCTGCAATTATTAAGCAAAAAGGCAGAGAAATCCTGAATCAATATACAATTACACCTCCACAATTCATCGGGCTTCAGTGGCTCTATGAATTCGGAGATATGACAATAGGTGAGCTGTCACAAAAGATGTATTTGGCTTGCAGCACAACCACTGATTTAATTGATAGAATGGAAAAAAGTGAACTTGTCGAACGGGTGAAAGATCCATCTGACCGCCGCGTGGTTCGCATTCATTTATTGCCTGAAGGCGAGAGGATCATTCAAGAAGTGATTGCTAAACGCCAAGAATACGTCAGTGAACTTCTAGGGGCTTTCTCAGAAGAAGAAGCCATCGTTTTCAACCAATCCTTAACGAAACTACAGCAGCAAATGAAAAGAAAATGAGGCGATTTTGTTGGATCAACCAATCGGCGTCATTGATTCCGGCGTCGGCGGTTTAACCGTTGCAAAGGAAATCATGAGACAACTGCCAAAAGAAAACATCATTTATGTAGGCGATACAAAACGATGTCCATATGGCCCTCGTAAAGAAGAAGAAGTTCTTCAATATACTTGGGAAATGGCGCACTACTTATTAAAACACCACCATATTAAAATGCTCGTCATTGCGTGCAACACAGCAACAGCGATCGCACTGGACGAAATCAAAGCAACGCTTGATATTCCGGTCATTGGTGTCATTCAGCCCGGCGCCCGTACAGCGATCAAGGTGACAAACAATCAGCACATTGGCGTTATTGGCACAGTCAATACGATCAAAAGCGAGGCATACAAAGAAGCGCTGCTGTCACTAAAAGCAGGTCTAACGGTTCAAAGCCTGGCGTGTCCGCTCCTTGTCCCATTTGTGGAAAGCGGTACGTTTTTAGATCAGACAGCAGAGGCAGTGGTGAAAGACTCCCTTGAACCAATGAAAGAAACAGGGATTGATACACTTATTCTGGGCTGCACACACTATCCGATTTTAAAAGAGCCGATTCAGCGCTTTATGGGCAGTGAAGTAAACATCATTTCATCAGGGGATGAGACAGCGAGAGAAGCGAGTACGATTCTTTCATATAAAGGGCTGTTAAATACCTCTAAAGAAGCACCTGTCCATACATTTTACACAACAGGACAGCAGCAAAATTTCCAAAACATCGCTCGTGACTGGTTTGGCTACCTGCCAGGAAAGGTCGAAACCGTGTCACTTGAACACATCTACCAGCAATAACCCCTTCTACTTGAAGCGGGTTATTTTTTTATGAAAAGGGTCTAATCCTCTGATGGAGCTCGTATACATAGTAGTACAAACTACTAGAGGAGGGTGAAGTATGCTGAAAAAAGGATCTACAGCAGCTGTTACGTGTATCGCGTCAGCCATGCTTTTGTCAGGATGCGGATTGTTTCAAACAGACCAAGCGAAAACAGAGATTGATCCACCACAAAACGTCACATATGTGAAAGAAGATAAACAAACAGCCAAAGAAGGAAAAGAAGAGAAGCAGGCTGATACAGTCATGAGAGAATTATATTTAATTGATAAAAACGGGTATGTCGTATCTCAATCCATTCCGCTGCCGAAAAATGAAGGAAGTGCCAAACAAACCCTTGAATATCTCGTGGACGGGGGACCTATTTCTAACTTAATGCCGAACGGATTCAGAGCAGTGTTGCCTGCGGACACGAGCGTATCTGTCGATATTAAAGATGGAACGGCGATTGTGGATTTTTCAAATGAATTTAAAAACTATAAAAAAGAAGACGAACAGCGAATCCTGCAATCTGTTACTTGGACGTTAACACAGTTTGATTCCATAGCCAAAGTCAAATTGAAGATGAATGGACATGAACTAAAAGAAATGCCTGTGAACGGTACACCTATCTCAGATGATTTAAGCAGAGAAGACGGGATTAATATTCAGCACGAGGCTGCCGCTGATATGACTTCAACAAAGCCTGTTACTGTCTACTATTTAGCTGAATCTGATGAACAGACCTACTACGTTCCGGTCACCACAAGAGCACCAAAAGACGAGGATGATCCGATTACAGCAGCAATTGATGAGCTCGTCTCTGGACCAAGCAAAAAAAGCCATCTGCTTACAGACTTTGACCAAGATGTGAAGCTGAATGATGTACCAAAAGTAAAAGATGGACATGTGACACTTGATTTTAATGAATCTATTTTTGGCAGTGCAGATGAAAAGAAAAAGGTGATTTCACAAAAAGTTCTTAATAGTATTGTGCTCACATTAACAGAGATGCCGGACGTCAAAAGCGTATCTGTTAAGGTCAACGGCAAGGCTGAGCTTGTGAACGAAAAAGGAGCAGAGCTCACAAAGCCGGTTTCACGACCAGAACAAGTGAATACAGGTAGTTTTTAACGTCACACATTGATATAATGGAGAAAAAGAGGCATGCATATTCGCTGCCTCTTTTTTATTCCAAGCGGTTAGAACAAGCCGAGGTTGTCAAAGTTAGTAGGAGAACCCCGCTGGCATACGCGCGGAATGTATATCGTAACGGAGGTAAAACATGAGATTAGATGAAAGACAATATGACGAATTGAGAAAAATTGAAATAGAGGCAGGCTACATCACGCACCCAGAAGGCTCTGTCTTAATCTCAGCGGGAAATACGAAGGTGATTTGTAACGCATCGATCGAAGACCGCGTACCTCCTTTTTTAAGAGGAGAAGGAAAAGGCTGGATTACAGCAGAATATAGCATGCTTCCAAGAGCAACCGCACAAAGAACGATAAGAGAATCATCTAAAGGAAAAGTCACAGGACGTACGATGGAGATTCAGCGTTTAATTGGACGAGCACTCCGCGCAGTCGTTGACTTAGAAAAGCTTGGCGAACGCACGATTTGGATTGATTGTGATGTCATTCAAGCAGACGGCGGTACACGCACAGCGTCCATCACAGGTGCTTTTGTTGCCATGACACTCGCGATTCAAAAGCTGCGAGCTGAAGGAGTCATCAAAGAAAACCCGATTACTGATTATTTAGCGGCGATATCCGTCGGAATTGATTCTCAGCAAGGTCTTCTGTTAGATTTAAACTATGAAGAAGATTCTTCTGCTGAAGTAGATATGAATGTCATCATGACAGGCGCTGGACGCTTTGTTGAACTTCAAGGAACAGGTGAAGAAGCGACATTCTCAAGAGAACAGCTAAACGGACTGCTTGATTTAGCCGAAAAGGGCATCAAAGAATTAATCGAAATGCAAAAAGCAGTAACAGGAGAAGTCATCGAATAAAGAGAAGGGTTTGATCAGGATGAAAACAGCCATCATTGCAACGCACAATGCGGGCAAAGCGAAAGAATTCAAAGCCATTCTTGAGCCAAAAGGATTCACGGTCAAAACACTAGCAGACATCGGCTTTACTGAAGAGATTGAAGAAACAGGACAAACCTTCGAAGAAAATGCCATCATCAAAGCGGAGGCTATTCAAGCCAAAGCAGGTGAAATGGTCATTGCAGACGATTCCGGTCTGTCGATTGATTATCTAGGCGGGAAACCTGGCGTGTATTCAGCGAGATACGCAGGTGAGCATAAAGATGATGCGGAGAATGTGGAAAAAGTGCTGAGCGAACTTCAAGGCATTGAAAAAGAAGACCGCACAGCCAGATTCAGATGTGCCCTTGCTGTCAGTATACCGGGAAAAGAAACAAAAACGGTAGAAGGATCAGTAGAAGGCTTCATTGCAGAAAAACCAATCGGCGAAAATGGCTTCGGATACGACCCAATTTTCATAGTCAAAGACAAAGACCAGACGATGGCCGAGTTATCACCAGAGGAGAAAAACAAGATCAGCCATCGAGCGGTCGCGCTTCAAAAGCTTTCATCACTGCTAGACGCAAATGAATAAGGGGGAATGAAGCCATGAAGATACTCATTATTAGTGACAGTCATGGACTCACAGACGAACTTCAAACCATTGCCAAACGGCATGAGGCTGAAGTCGACATGATGATCCACTGCGGAGATTCAGAACTCGAAACGAACCACCCAGCACTCGAAGGATACAAAGTCGTCAAAGGAAATTGTGACTTTATGGGCGATTTTGAAGAAGAGCTCCTGCTCCCACTTGATGGAGGCGGAAAACTATTTCTCACTCACGGACATCTGCATGGCGTCAAACAATCCTTACTTCAAGTCTACTACCGTGCAGAAGAGCTAGGCGCAGACATTATCTGCTTTGGTCACTCGCACATTCCAGGCAGTGAACTGCTAAGAGGAAAACTCCTCATTAACCCTGGCAGCGTACACTTGCCAAGAGTGCGAAAAGAGCGCAGCTATGCTATACTGACACTAGATGGAAGCGAAGCAAACGTACAGTTTTTCACGGACGAAGGTCAGGTCATACAAGATCTCGAAAACACTGTCACATTGGAAGGTATTTCATAAGGGTGCAGCATTTGCCCCTTATGAAAAAACTTTCGAAAAACCGTTGACTTTAAAGAACAATAGTAATATAATAAATCTTGTCGCTGAGGTAATACACCACAGCATATTACATAACAACATGTCCCAGTAGCTCAGCAGGATAGAGCAACGGCCTTCTAAGCCGTCGGTCGGGAGTTCGAATCTCTCCTGGGACGTACTAAGTTAAAAGCCTGAAACCCTTTATTATCAAGGGTTTCAGGCTTTTTTGTTCTTTGGAACTTAAGTTCGTAACTCGCTCCAAAACAGGGTTTTGGAGCGGGTTGGGAGCGGATTTATTTTTAAGTATTTCCGTTCCCTGTTTTTGTATCAAAGAAGCTATCAAAATGGGTGGCTGATTTTTGATCAGTTTCTTCGATGACATGGGCGTAAATTGACATAGTTGTATCCATTTTTGTATGCCCTAACCGTTCCTGAATAACTGCGATTTATTTAAATGATTGGATAATTCAGTTCATAATTTGGGTAGCAATAATAAGGCGGTCTACGTCCAATTTCAGACATTGGCCATGAATCCTCCATATAAACCATAGTAACTTTTTTCATTGAATGATTCACAAGTAATAACTCTACTTCTGGATTAAATTCATATCTCAATGCAATGACCTCCTTATATTAGGAATGTGTGGATTCCCCACCGTCAACATGCAGCACTTGACCTGTAACAAAACGTGAATCATCAGAAGCAAGATAAACAAATGTTGGTGCGAGTTCAAATGGATGTGCAACTCGTTCCATTGGGTTAAATGCTCCATATACAGCCACTTGGTCTGACGAGAAGCTTGCTGCAATGAGCGGCGTCCAGATTCGACCTGGAGCAACAGCGTTTACACGAATTCCTTGTTTTACAACATTTTTAGCCAAAGCACGTGTCCAACCAACAATTGCACCTTTTGTGGCTGTATAATCAATCATTTGTTGTTCACCTACATACGTTACGACTGAAGAAGTACCGATAATAGAACTGCCTGGTTTTAAGTAAGGAAGCGCTGCCCTGGTTGTGTAAAAATGTGAGTATATGTTGACTTTAAAGGTGTCATCGAATTGTTCGTCTGTAATGTCAAGAAGGCTTGGTTGTTGAAATTGGATACCAACGTGGTTACATAGAACATCTAGACGTCCGAAGGTTTTTACTGTTTTCTCTACAATGGTGATACATTGCCTTTTATCTCGCAAGTCTCCTGGCATCAATAAACAACGTTGCCCGAGTTCTTCGATTCTTGCTTTTGTTCTATTAGCATCTTCGTGTTCATCTAAGTATGCAATTGCAACGTCAGCACTTTCCTTTGCGAAGGCAATGGCTACGGCTGCACCAATACCACTATCCCCTCCTGTAATAAGAGCAACTTTTCCCGCTAACTTACCACTCCCTTTGTAATTTGTATTTTCAATAATTGGAAGTGGTACCATTAAACCTTCTACACCAGGATGACGAAGTTGACGTTGTTCAGGTAAATTAATTGGGATTTCTTCATAGCGTGTGATTTTTCCGTAATTAGGGTACATGGGATAAGGTTGAGTTTTCATTTTCTCTAGAAACTTCTGTTGCATTTGTTTTATTTGTTGCAACTTACGCTCATCAGATTCTTGTGTCATTGAATTCCCTCCAAATGTACTTATTCCCTTTTAATATCTATGTTGTTTACTGCTAATCCAAGTATTAATATTTCAGTAAGCTCTCATGAGTAGGTTGAACGGATTAAATAGGGGAAATAAAGCAGGAAGAAAAGGCCAAATAGAGAAAAGTACCATAATTCCAAATGCTTCAGAAAAACAATGAAAGGAATGATTACTTGTACAGCATCAATCCAAGTCACCTGTTATATAAAAATAGAGAGACAACAAGCAGTCAAGAGAGTGATCAATTATTCGCTAAACAGTTAGGTTATATCGAGATCACGGGCGGTCATATTGTTGCCTGTGATCCTTTTGTTTCAGGTATGGACCAATCTTTTACGAGGAAGGTTGCTCTAGGGAAATATCCTATTATACTTGTAGTTAAGCGGTTGGAAAACGGAGACGAACGAGTAGCCTATGCAATGATCAAGTTTACAAACGAGCAAGCAACAGAATGGGAGCTTGCTACAAGAATAGGGCAAGAACTCAATCAATTAAAAGAAGAAGAGTTCTGTGGCTACGGTGTAAATAAGGTTATGGGCTGCTTTATGGATGCGGAGTCAGCTATATATCTTCAAGCGTATGAGGATAAGCGATATAAAGAGGACAATGATTTTTATCTTTACGAGGAATTTGAAGAAGCTCTTGCGCAAAACTACAAGCACACATGGGGCTGGCTCGTCACCCGTTTTCATGACAAGGTGGACATTGCCAGGTTTACAACAGGTTTCGGTGACGGGATGTACCCGAGTTTTTGGGGATGGATGAAAACGGAGAACCTGCTTGCCTAGTGACAGACTTTCTAATAATGGATTGATGAGAAGCCCATGAAATCATGGGTTTCTTTATTGTTCTTTGATTATAGACTTAGGCAGTTTTTGATTAAACCTATTATTTTAAGCGACTCTATAGTAAGTCACTTTTCCGATGCTTTTTTCTATTAATTTCTCTTTAAAAAATTCAATGATTCTATAAAAATAAAAAAACGCTCCGATAATGAAGAAGTAAGATAATGAAAAGGGAGTGTTATTTTTGAAAAAATGGATCGTCATGATGTTACTAGTAATCCTTTCATTCACGCAGTCAGTTCAAATGGTACATGCAGCTAAGGATGAATGGAATCAATTAGCTGATTTGCCAACAGCAAGAGTGGGAGCTGTAGCTAATGCTGTAGATGGGAAAATTTATGTAATTGGTGGCTATAATGCTCTTAATGAAACATTAGAGTATAACCCTTCTACTAATCAATGGACGAAAAAGAAAGATATGCCTAGTGGGAGAGGAGGAGCAGCATCTGTTGTTGTAGGGTCTAAAATTTATGTTCTAGCAGGCAATCACCAAAAGTCATTCGATAAATTTGAAGTGTACGATACAAAAAAAGACGAATGGAAAGTTTTAACTGATATTCCTTTTGAAAGTCCTTCTAAAGGTGCTTATAATGTTCAAGCTGGTGTTATGGGAGATAAAATTTATGTATTAGGTGGCAATGAATTTTTTAGTTATGATCTAACAGAAAACAAATGGAAAAAGGAAGCTTCACCATCATTTAAAACACAAAGAGCAATTGGTCTAGTTTTGAAAGGGAAGTTCTATATTATTGGAGAAAACAATAATAGTGAAATTTTTGAATTTGATGCTTCTAATGATAGTTGGTCTGCAAAAAAAGGAGGATTTAAAAAAGTATATCTGAGTGGAGTTACTTATAAAGACAATATGATTTTACCAGGCATTTCACCTAATAGATTATATGTCTATAATGCTGAAAAAGAAGAAATGGTGAAAGTAGTTGTACCTAACAATGATATTCGTGTTGGTGCTTCATCAGTTATTATTGGGGATATGTTATATGTAATAGGAGGGCGTGAATATAATATAAACTTGAATTATACTGATATTGCTGATAAAAACTATAAATCTGTTATCTCTATTTCTTTAAAAGACTTGGAACTTCCATCAACCACACCCGGTGACAAAGATCCAGAACCGACAACACCACCAAAAGATGATTCTACAAATCCAGGAGACAAAGACCCAGAACCAACAACACCACCAAAAGACGATACAACAAATGAAGACGGTGATGCCCTTCTAATCATCACAATGGTCAATGGCTTACAGAAAGAGTATGACCTTTCAATGAAAGAAGTCAACGCCTTCCTATCCTGGTACAAAAAGCGTGATGCAGGAGAAGGTCCAGGTTTTTATGAAATTGATGAGCATGACAATAACAAAGGTCCATTTGAAAGTAAAAAGGATTATGTAGTGTTTAAAAACATTCTCATGTTCGAAGTCAATAAATATAAGAAGTAATTGAAATCAAAGCCATCTAGTCAACTAGGTGGCTTTTGCGTTAGTTCGACAGCTTTCAGCAATTTTAAGGCAAATTTAAGATCGGATTTCATTTCAAATGTATTAAATCTTTGTTACAATAAGACAGCTTTGCTCAAAAGAGACATTCCAAGGTTCGACATTTTTTTAGCAATTCTTAAAAATTTTATGTTTGATATGAAACTCTTTTGATGATCCATGCGTCTCTATAAGTGTCAAAAGAAAAGAGGTTATCAATATGCTATTCAAAAAGCTATCAGAAAATAAGTCTGTAAAATGGATAGGATATACAAGTTTTTACTTACTTATTTTGCTATTATTGTTCTTTATTTACGGATTCCACACAGCAAATACGGGATCATTCATTTACAACGATTTTTAATTGGAGATTAAACTATGAAACTATTACACACGATTCATGAATACCAGCAAACAAAACCAACACAGTCAGCATTTGTTTCTCAAGATGCGTCGATCACATATGATGAGCTTTGGCATTTATCAGACCAAATGGCTGGTGCGATTGATGCAGTCGTAACAGATAGTGCACCTGTCATTGTCTACGGTCATATGGAGCCAGAGATGCTGATTTCTTTCTTAGGCAGTGTAAAATCAGGCAGACCTTATATTCCGGTCGACATCTCGATACCTGTCGAGCGCATCGTCTCAATCATTGAAAGCTCAAAAGCCAGTCTATTGATATGTGCAAATGAGCAGAATGTATTAGATGTAGAAGAGCACATTGAAGTGAAAAGTGCGGCATCGCTTTTAGCACTTGAAAAAGAAGCACCGCCATCCACGCAGTGGGTTCAACAAGATGATGTTTTCTACATTATTTATACGTCTGGCAGTACCGGAAAACCGAAAGGCGTTCAGGTAACAGCCAATAATTTAGAAAGCTTTACAGAGTGGATGTGCCGCGACTTCCCAATTGGTGAGGGACGCACATTCTTAAATCAAGCACCATTTTCTTTTGACTTATCAGTGATGGATCTCTATCCAGCGCTTCAATCAGGTGGCACGCTTTACTGTTTAGTAAAAGAACTCGTCAACAAGCCAAAGGATATGTTTGCAGCACTTGGTCAATCTGACGTTGAAGTGTGGACATCAACACCATCCTTTGTACAAATGTGCTTAATGGACCCTTCCTTTACAGGAGAGCTTTTACCAGAGCTGAAAGTTTTCTTGTTCTGCGGTGAGGCGCTTCCTGTAGCTGTAGCAAGTGCACTTCTGGAGCGTTTTCCAAAGGCGCAGGTCTTTAATACGTATGGTCCAACTGAAGCAACTGTTGCGATCACATCGATTGAAGTCACGCAGGAGATTCTTGATCAGCACGATTCTTTACCAGTCGGCTATGCCAAACCTGATACAGATATCGTCATTTTAAATGAAGAAGGCAAGACACTTGCTGATGGTGAAAAAGGCGAAATTGTCATCGTGGGGCCAAGCGTTACGAGAGGCTACTTAGGTGAACAAGCCTTAACGGATAAAGTGTTCTTTGAATACGAAGGACGCCCTGCTTACCGCACAGGTGACGCAGGTGTGGCGCAGGATGGATTAATTACGTGCCATGGTCGTCTTGACTATCAAATTAAGCTTCATGGATATCGGATGGAGCTTGAAGAAATTGAATATCATGTAAGCGAGACAACCTATGTCAATGCTTGTGTGATTGTGCCATTCCAGCCAAACGGTCATGTCGAGTACTTGATTGCAGCGATTGTTCCAGCAGCTCATTCATTTGAAAAAGAGTATCAGCTGACAAGTGCGATTAAGAAAGAAATGGCGGATTCACTGCCAGCGTACATGATTCCAAGAAAGTTTGTCTATCTGGAGCAGCTGTACATGACACCAAACGGGAAGGTTGACCGTAAGAGAATTGCGAAAGAGGTTCTTCTATGATTCCGTTTAGTTCATTCTTTTTCTTCATTCTAATTGGTATTCTTCTTTTGCCGACAATCATTCTTGGTCTTCGCGGCAAAAGAATGCAGGGCTACAACATGTTTGCAACGGTTGTGGCACTCGCGCTTATTTTCTCAAAGGATGCACATGGCGCACTGCTGCTCTTCTTGTTCACGGTGTGGCAAGTCTTAATCATTCGCCTGTACCTTGCATACCGGTTAAAGGCGAATCAGGCATCCGTTTTCTATGCAGCAGTGGTGGCATCAATTTTGCCGCTTGTGCTGTCAAAGGTATTACCGTTCTTTTTAACTCATCACCCGCACCAGCCGCCGCCAATTAACTGGCTGAGCTTTTTGGGGATCTCGTACTTAACATTTAAAGGTGTTCAGTTAATTATCGAGACAAGAGACGGCTTGATTAAGAAGAAAATTCCGATTCATCGTTTGGTCTATTTCATTGTCTTTTTCCCGACGATTTCATCAGGTCCGATTGACCGTTACCGCCGATTTGAAAAAGATATGGATACACCGCCTGAAAAGGAAGCATACAGTGATCTTCTGTATTCCGGTATTCATAAAATTTTCATTGGCTTCTTATATAAGTTCATTATTGGTTATCTGATTCACACGTATATTCTGATGAATATTCATCACATTAGCAGCAGTCACTTTGTTCAGCAGTTAACGTATATGTATGCTTACAGCATGTATTTGTTCTTTGACTTTGCTGGATATACAGCATTTGCTGTAGGTGTGAGTTATATTATGGGCATTAAATCGCCAGAGAACTTTAATAAACCGTTTATCAGCCGCAATATTAAAGACTTCTGGAATCGCTGGCACATGTCCCTGTCCTTCTGGTTCAGAGACTACGTGTTTATGAGATTTGTGTTCTTTATGACCAAAAAGAAGTGGATCAAGAACCGTATGGCTGTATCAAATATCGGGTACTTTGTCCTCTTTCTATTGATGGGTGCTTGGCATGGTCTTGCCCTTCAATATATTATTTACGGACTATATCATGCAGTTGTCATGTCCGGTTACAATTTATTTGAGAAATGGAATAAAAAGCACAAGTGGTGGCCGGATAATAAGGTCACAATGGTTGTGTCAATCATTATTACATTCCATGTGATTTGTTTCGGATTTTATATTTTTTCAGGAAAACCATTTCATCATTAATCATTAAGGGAGTAGAAAATTATGGAATTTAAAAATCAAGTATACGGTATTATTGCAGAGGTTTGTCAGGATGACGTTGTGAAAGAAAATCCAGAGATTGCGATTTTTGAAGAAGGTCTTCTTGATTCATTTGGTACAGTAGAACTGCTTATGGCAATTGAAAGTCAACTCGGAATCACTGTTCCGATTACAGAATTCGATCGTGATGTGTGGGATACGCCGAATCATATTGCTGAGCAGCTGGCAGAGATGAAGTAATGAAAAAGCGTTTTTTTGGGCCGCTTATTTTAGCGGCTGTTCTATTCATTGGTGTTCTTCTTGTACCAAATGCATGGCTCTCACACCTGATCCCAAAAGATAAATTACAAAAGTCAGCCACAGAATTAGATCCAGGGATGTTTCAAGGGCTTTATTTACAAGATGAAATGCTAAAAGATCCAACTTATTTGCCGATCTATGGATCTTCTGAACTATCACGTTTTGATCCATATCACCCTTCGAATTTCTTTCATGAGAATCCTCAAGGGTTTACACCTTATCTTATTGGAAAAGGTGGATCGCAATCATTAATTCATGCGATGAACTTTGCAGCGCATATGGATGAATTAAAAGGGAAGAAGCTTGTATTTATCGTGTCCCCGCAGTGGTTTGTGAAATGGGGATCTGACGAGAATCACTTTGCACCTAACTATTCAGCACTTCAAGCGCTGAATCTCGCCTATAATAAAGAAATTGATCCAACTGTGAAAAAAGAGCTGATTAAAAGAATCATGAAGTTTAAAGCAGTCAAAAACGACATGGTGATTACAGAGCTTTTTAAAGCAGAGCTATCTGGAAACAAGTTCGCTTATGGCGCGATTTCTCCTATTGCGAAAATGTATTATGGCATGCTTCAAAAGAAAGACATGTACTATACGATTGGATCGGGGCATGAGCGCAAGCTTCAACCATCTCCTTCAGTCAAAGGAAAAACATGGGCTGAGCTTGAAAAAGAAGCGAGCATTTTTGGTGCGGAAAGAGCAGGGGACAACCCGTTTTATATTAATCAAAAACTGTTTGACCGCAAACTGAAACCGATCATGAAGAAGATGAAGGATTCCCGTGAAGGTCATTCTTATGCCGAATCACCAGAATATAAAGATTTTCAAATCATGCTGGATATTTTAAAACAGGCAGGGGCAAAGCCTTTGTTTGTAACGATTCCTGTCAACGGAAAGTGGTATGATTACACTGGTTTTCCGAAAGAAGGCCGTACAGGTTATTATGAAAAAATCAATCGTCAAATTCGAGATAATGGGTATGAAGTCGCAGATTTGACTAAGCATGAGTACGATCCATATTTCTTTAAAGATACGATTCATGTGTCTTATAAAGGATGGGTTTACATCGATAAGGCAATTGAAAAGTTTTACAAAGAGCAGTAGAAAGAGCAGCTTTCTGCTGCTTTTTGTTTGTCGAATCAGCGGATATCTTGTATAACTGAGGGAAAAGGGCTATGCTGTAGATGGAGGCGATATGATGAATCGTTCTGAGAAAAAAGAACTATTAAAGCGTTCGAAGAAGCATTTTAATGATCATGCCTTTTGGGAAAAGCTAAAAAAGACGGCACAAAAAGCTGGTGTCTCTCTAGTCTATGCTGTGCTATTACTTTACTATACATTGCAAAAACCCGAAGTGCCTGTCAAAGCAAAGACCTTGATTATTGGAGCACTCGGCTACTTTATCCTTCCACTTGACCTCATTCCTGATACATTGATTGGTGTAGGCTATACAGATGATTTAGGCGCCATTACATTTGCTCTGCTTCAAGTAGCAATGTACATTGATGATGATGTGAAAGGAAAAGCAAAAGACAGGCTGTCAAAATGGTTCGGCGAAAAAACCGATACGTCTTTGATTGATCAAAAGCTTGAGGATGGCGGTATGCCGTCTGCATAAAGAAAAGCCTCCGTTATTGGAGGCTTTAGCGTGTAGACAAACCCTCGCATTCTTTGTCAGGTCTGCGCTCCAGTGCTCACGAATGTTTCAATTCGCTCCGCTCCGGTGCTCGTCCTTCCGAGACTGCAAAGGTTTTCTATCACGCTTAAAAGAAGAAAAAGGGCTAAAATGATTTTCATTTTAGCCCTTTGTCAACAATCTGAAGCCTCCGTTATTGGAGGCTTTTTTCTTTTACCCTAAAAATTTCACGCAAACTGGATGAGGGACAGTGATGTCTGATTGTAAGACAGTGAGTCGTCCTGTTTCTTTGTCGCGTTTGTATAACACAAGGTTGCTAGATTCTTGGTTTGAACCGACGAGGAATTCTTCTGTTGGATCAAGCACAAAATCTCTAGGCCAGTTTCCTTCAGAAGAAGCAATCTCGACAAGGCTTAATTGGCCGTCAGCGTCTGCTTTAAAAATCGCAATGCTGTCATGACCGCGATTTCCTGCATAAACAAATTGGCCGTCTGAAGAGACATGAATGGCACTGCCTTGATTGTTCTCTGTAAAATCGCTTGGAATGGTCGTGATTGTTTGGATCTCTTCAAAATGACCATCTTCAAAGTAACGAAGCACAATGACCTCTGAGCTTAGCTCTGTCATGACATATGCCACAGGTTTCGTTGGGTGGAATGTGATATGACGAGGTCCGCTGCCTGGCTTTGTTTCAAATGTATGAGCAAGCTCAAGTTTGCCGTCTTCTTTCTTATACGTATAAATTCCATCTGTTCCAAGGTCAACAGCCACAGCAAATTGTTCATCTGGCGTGAGACCCATAAAGTGGGTGTGTGGCTTTTCCTGACGATCTTCGTTAGGGCCAGTTCCTTCATGCTGCGCCTGTGAGAGCGTGCGGATCACTGAGCCATTTTCAGCATCGATCTCATACATCTCTGCTGTTCCTTTATGATAGTTTGCTGTATACGCCGTTTTCGTTTGACTGTCCACGCTGACGTGACAAGGAGAAGCTCCAGCGGCAAGCTCTTGGTTGATGAAGTGAAGTTTGCCTGTTGTTGAATCAATTTGATACGCAGCAAGGCCGCCCTGTGATCCTTTTTTCACAACAGCATAAACAAACTTTTGATCCTCTGACACGGTTAAATATGTAGGATTTTCAAGCTCAGCAGCGACTTCTACTTGCTCAATCTGCTGCTTGTCCGTATTTAATGTAAACGTATAAACGCCTTTACTGTCTCCCTTTGTATAAGTACCGATATAACCTCTGATGTTAGCCATGTATTGCCCTCCTTCTATTAGATGCTCTCATTCTATCATAAATTCATAGGAAAACGCTTTAGAAAGGCATGCCAAAAGTAAAAACAAAGTCATTGAAATCTCACAATATTCATCAAAAATTATGTGAAAAAATATCACAAAAGTTTTCTCAAAAGAAAAGCGTTCATGTAAAGTAAATAAATTGAAGAAAAAATACAAAAAATTTTAAGTTTTTTCATTCCTTGTCTAGCAAAGGTGTAAGCGTATACATTTAATTTTGATTAGTCTAAATTGTCTAATAATTTTAAAAATGCTGTTGACACTGTATGGAAAGCGGCGTAAGATGGGTTCAACAAAAGCTAAACAAACACGCAGTGCAAGCGATTGACACATCAAAATAAAGTGTCTGAAAATTCAACTACTTTTTGTTTGAAAGAGAGGGTGCTCACTGAAAATGGAAGACCAAAAGGAACAGTGGATCTTTTTAAACGATGAACTCGTGAAAAAAGAGGATGCGAAAATTTCAGTTTACGATCATGGCTTTTTATATGGCGACGGTGTTTTCGAAGGGATTCGCGTGTATAACGGAAATATCTTTCGAATGAAAGAACATTTAGACCGCCTGTATGATTCCGCCAGATCCATTATGCTGAACATTCCATATTCACTTGAGGAACTCACGGAAAAAATGATTCATACAGTTGAAAGGAACGGCCTAAAGGATGCCTATATCCGCCTTGTCGTCTCAAGAGGAGCGGGTGATCTTGGATTAGATCCTAACAACTGCGGGAGAGCCAACACAGTGATCATTGTAGAGCCGCTGGCCATTTTTCCAAAGCACCTATATGAAACGGGTATTGACATTGTGACGGTTCCAACAAGACGAAATCGTCCAGATGTTCTTAGCCCAAAAGTGAAATCATTAAACTATTTGAATAACATTCTTGTCCGAATCGAAGCCCATATGGCCGGTGTGAGTGAAGCGCTGATGCTGAACGATCAAGGGTACGTGGCGGAAGGTTCTGCAGACAACGTGTTTATTTATAAAAAAGGCAAGCTTTATACACCGCCAGGTTATATCGGCGCACTTGAAGGCATCACAAGAAATGCCATCATGGAAATTGCAGAAGACTTAGGCTACGAAGTGAAAGAAGAACCTTTCACAAGACATGATGTGTATACTGCAGAAGAAGTATTTCTAACAGGAACCGCAGCCGAAGTCATCGCCGTTGTAAAAGTTGACGGCCGTACAATCGGTGAAGGGAAACCTGGGTTCCACACAAACAAACTTCTTGAACAATTCCGCAAGCGAGTAGTTGAAGAAGGAGAAAAAGTTGTTTTTACAGATGAAAACATTCATGCAAGTTAAATAGATATCGATAAACGTTGAAGAGGACTAGTAGCTTTAGAGTCAGTATCTACAGAGAGCCGGTGCTAGCTGGAAACCGGTGTTACTTTCTAAAGTGAACTCACCTCTGAGTGTCTGCTTGAAATGATAGTAGGGCAGGCCGAGTGACATTGCTCACTCGTTACCAAAATGGACGAAAGATGTCCATGAGACGGCAGCAGGGTTTGCCGTGAACAAGGGTGGTACCGCGAAAAACAAAGCTTTTTCGCCCCTTTGACCTAGTGAAAAGTAGTGTCATTGTGGGGTGAGAAGGCTTTTTTATATGGTCTCATATCTCTATCTTGAATGGAAAAGGGTGAAAGGACTTGACTGAAGCAAGACAAAGAGGAGGAAATCAAATGGGGACAAATGTACAAATGGAGACGGAAAAATCAAAAGCGCCACAAACGATGAACGGTGCACTCATGTTAATTGAAGCACTCAAAAGAGAAAAAGTAGAAGTCATTTTCGGCTATCCAGGCGGAGCAGTTTTACCAATCTACGATAAAATTTACGATTCTGGTTTATTTCATGTCCTGCCAAGACATGAGCAGGGAGCGATTCACGCAGCAGAAGGATACGCAAGAGTATCTGGTAAACCAGGTGTTGTCATTGCAACATCAGGGCCTGGAGCGACAAACCTTGTGACAGGAATTGCAGATGCGATGATTGATTCGCTTCCCCTAGTTGTATTCACAGGGCAGGTGGCAACGTCAGTCATTGGATCGGATGCTTTCCAAGAAGCAGATGTACTCGGCATCACAATGCCAATTACAAAGCACAGCTACCAGGTAAGAAATCCAGAGGAATTACCGGGTGTCATTAAAGAGGCATTCCATATTGCAACAACAGGCAGACCTGGTCCAGTATTGATCGATATTCCAAAAGATGTCGCAGGCATTGAAGGAACGTTTGAATATGACCAGCCAATTGATTTACCTGGTTATCAGCCAAAAGTAGAGCCGAACTATTTGCAAATTCGCAAATTGGTAGAAGCTGTCAGCAGAGCGAAGAAACCAGTTATTCTAGCAGGAGCTGGCGTTCTTCATGGCAAAGCATCTGAAGAATTAAGACAGTATGTAGAGCAGCAGCAAATCCCAGTCGCTCATACATTGCTTGGACTTGGCGGATTTCCGGCAAAGCATCCTCTTTTCCTAGGGATGGCTGGTATGCATGGCACATATGCAGCAAACATGGCTCTTCATCAATGTGACCTGCTCATTTCAATCGGAGCAAGATTTGATGACAGGGTAACAGGCAACCTCAATCATTTTGCGAAACATGCGAAGGTCGCTCATATTGACATCGACCCAGCGGAAATTGGTAAGAACATTCATACCCATATCCCGGTTGTTGGAGACAGTAAGCTCGTTCTTGAAGAACTGATCAAGCAAGACGGGAAGCAAGGGGAATCAGACGAATGGAAAAATCAATTAGATCAGTGGAAGGAAGAATATCCACTCTGGTACGTTGAAAACGAAGCTGAAGGTTTTAAACCTCAAAAGCTGATTGAATACATTCATCAATTCACAAAAGGTGAAGCCATTGTCGCAACTGATGTCGGACAGCATCAAATGTGGGCGGCACAGTTCTATCCATTTGAAAATGCAGATAAGTGGGTCACATCTGGAGGACTTGGCACAATGGGCTTCGGATTACCAGCAGCCATTGGCGCTCAGCTAGCTGATCAAGAGGCAACCGTTGTAGCAATTTTAGGAGACGGAGGTTTCCAAATGACCCTGCAAGAACTTGCCGTTATCCGTGAGCTGAACCTTCCAGTCAAAGTGATTGTACTCAATAATCACAGCCTTGGAATGGTAAGACAATGGCAAGAAATTTTCTACGAAGAACGCTACTCACATTCTAAATTTTCAGAGCAGCCAGACTTCGTAAAATTATCTGAAGCTTATGGCATTAAAGGAATCAGAATCTCATCAGACGAAGAGGCGAAAGAAAAACTCGAAGAAGCCTTAACCTCTAGAGAGCCTGTTTTCATCGATGTCAATGTAGCGAGAGATGAAAAAGTATTCCCGATGGTAGCACCGGGGAAAGGACTTCATGAGATGGTGGGGGTGAAACCTTGAAAAGAATTATTGTGTTGACTGTATTAAATCGATCAGGCGTACTGAACAGAATCACAGGCCTCTTTACCAAAAGACATTACAACATTGAAAGCATTACGGTCGGCCATTCTGAGATTCAAGATGTATCACGCATCACGTTCGTCGTCCATGTAGACCAAGAGAAAGACATCGAACAGCTGACAAAACAGCTGAACAAACAAATCGATGTTCTGAAAGTAACAGACATTACAAACCAATCAATCGTTCAGCGAGAGCTGGCTTTGATAAAAGTCGTATCTGCACCAGCATCTAGAATGGAGATCACGGGGGTCATTGAACCTTTTAGAGCTTCTATTGTAGATGTGAGCAGAGAGAGTGTCGTCATTCAGGTGACAGGTGAGTCTTCAAAAATTGAAGCACTCATTGAATTACTTAAGCCATACGGCATTAAAGAAGTCGCCAGAACTGGCACCACGGCCTTTGCGAGAGATAATCAGCAAAAGCCGCAAACAAATAAAACAATTTCAATTGTCTAAACAAAAGGAGAGAGTCAAATGGTAAAAGTATATTATAACGGTGATATTCAAGAAAACGTATTAAATGGTCAAAAGGTAGCAATCATTGGTTACGGTTCACAAGGTCATGCACATGCATTGAACTTAAAAGAAAGCGGCGTAGATGTGATCGTCGGCGTGAGAAAAGGCGGATCTTATACAAAAGCACAAGAAGACGGCCATCAAGTATTCACAGTAAAAGAAGCAGCAGCACAAGCAGACGTCGTCATGGTACTACTTCCAGATGAGCAGCAAAAGAAAGTATATGATGAAGAAATCAAAGATCAATTAGAAGCTGGAAACTCACTTGTATTCGCACACGGATTTAACGTTCACTTCCATCAAATTGTTCCTCCAAGTGACGTAGATGTGTATCTTGTAGCTCCAAAAGGTCCAGGACATCTTGTGAGAAGAACATATGAGCAAGGCGCTGGTGTACCTGCCCTATTTGCTATCTATCAAGATGTATCTGGTCAAGCGAAAGACAAAGCACTTGCTTATGCGAAAGCGATCGGCGGAGCAAGAGCGGGCGTTCTTGAAACAACATTTAAAGAAGAAACAGAAACGGATCTTTTCGGTGAGCAGGCAGTTCTTTGTGGAGGTCTTACTTCACTAGTAAAAGCAGGATTCGAAACGTTAACAGAAGCTGGTTATCAGCCAGAGCTTGCATATTTCGAGTGTCTACATGAACTTAAATTAATCGTTGACCTTATGTATGAAGAAGGATTAGAAGGCATGAGATATTCAATCTCTGATACAGCACAATGGGGTGACTTCGTATCAGGACCACGCGTTGTAGATGCAAAAGTAAAAGAATCGATGAAAGCTGTTTTGACTGATATCCAAAACGGAACTTTTGCAAAAGAATGGATCGTTGAAAACCAAGTGAATCGTCCACGTTTCAATGCAATCAATGCAAATGAAAATGAGCACCAAATTGAAATCGTTGGTAGAAAGCTTCGTGAAATGATGCCTTTCGTTAAACAAGGAAAGAAAAAGGAAGCGGTGAGCGTCGGTGCGGAAAATTAATTTTTTTGACACAACACTTCGAGATGGAGAGCAATCACCAGGAGTGAACTTAAATGCACAAGAAAAGCTAATCATTGCAAAGCAGCTTGAGCGCCTTGGGGTTAATATCATTGAAGCGGGTTTTCCCGCTTCATCCCGAGGGGATTTCTTAGGCGTACAGGAAATTGCAAGAACGATTAAAAACTGTTCTGTTGCTGGTCTTGCACGATGTGTGAAAGGTGACATTGATGCTGCATGGGAAGCATTAAAAGATGGAGTGGAGCCAAGGCTTCATGTCTTTATTGCTACTTCTGACATTCACCTGAAGTATAAACTAAAGAAAACACGTGAAGAAGTCGTAGAACAGGCTGTCGCAATGGTGAAATATGCGAAAGAACGTTTTCCAGTTGTCCAATGGTCAGCAGAAGATGCGTGCCGTACAGATCTTGCTTTCTTGGCAGAAATTGTAGAAAAGGTCATTGACGCTGGGGCGAGTGTCATTAACTTGCCAGATACAGTTGGATACCTAGCGCCAAAAGAGTACGGGAATATCTTTAAATATATGAAGGAACACGTTCCGAATATCGACCGCGTTAACTTGTCCGCTCACTGTCACGATGATCTAGGAATGGCTGTGGCAAACTCACTTGCTGCCATTGAAAATGGAGCAGATCAAATCGAAACGGCTGTCAACGGAATTGGTGAGCGCGCTGGAAATGCCGCTTTAGAAGAAATTGCAGTAGCTCTTCATATTCGAAAAGACTTTTACCAGGTCGAATCAACGATTCAATTGAATGAAATTAAGCGTACAAGTGATGTAGTGAGCAAATACTCAGGAATGATTGTGCCGCGTAATAAAGCAGTCGTTGGAAACAACGCTTTTGCACATGAATCAGGTATTCACCAAGATGGTTTCCTCAAAGAAAAAACAACCTATGAAATTATTTCTCCAGAGCTTGTCGGTGTGACAACAGATGTGCTTGTCCTTGGAAAACACTCCGGAAGACACGCGTTTAAAGACCGCATGAAAACACTAGGCTTTAAACTAACGGAAGATGAAATCAATAAATTCTTTGAGACTTTCAAGAACTTGACAGAGAAGAAGAAAGAAATTACAGATGATGATTTGATCTCTATTATATTAGAAGAAAAAGTAGCAGATCGAAAAATTGGCTACGAATTTGAAAGTCTGCAAGTGCATTATGGAACAGAACAAATGCCAACAGCAACAGTTTCTCTGAAAAACCAAGAAACACAGGCAGTCATTCAAGAAGCAGCTACAGGTGCAGGCAGTGTAGAAGCTGTGTACAACACGCTTGAGCGCTGTATGGAAGAAAGAATTCATTTGCTGGACTACCGCATTCAATCAAATGGAAAAGGCAGAGATGCACTAGCAGAAGTATATGTCACTGTTTCAATAGAAGGAAAAGAAACAGCAGGACGTGGTGTAGCGCAAGATGTGCTTGAAGCATCGGCGAAAGCTTACGTCAATGCAGTGAACAGACATTTAATCTTCAAATCAAATCTGATTGAAATTGAGAAACATCACGCGATCTCATAGGAAAGGAGGAAGGTTCTCATGAAAAAGAAAATTGCACTTTTGCCCGGCGATGGAATCGGACCGGAAGTCGTGACATCTGCAGTCGCTGTCCTTCAAGAGACAGCGGCTCAATTTAGGCACGAATTCGAATTTGAAACTGCGCTCATTGGCGGTATCGCAATAGATGAAAAAAACAACCCGCTTCCAAAGGAAACAGTAGATGTATGCAAAAGCGCTGATGCGATTTTATTAGGAGCAGTCGGCGGACCAAAGTGGGATCAAAACCCGCCAGAGCTTCGTCCAGAAAAAGGCTTGCTCGCCATTCGTAAGCAGCTGGACTTATTTGCTAACATCCGCCCTGTAAAGGTGTTTGATAGCTTAAGCGAGGCATCTCCGTTAAAACAGGATCACATTAACGGAGTCGATTTCGTCATCGTTCGTGAATTAACAGGCGGTCTCTATTTTGGTGAACCAAGCGAACGCTATACAGATGATGAAGGAAAAGAAGCTGCCGTTGATACGCTCCTTTATACAAAGGAAGAAATTGTCCGCGTATTAAAAGAAGCGTTCGATATGGCTTTAACGAGACGGAAAAAAGTGACGTCTGTGGATAAAGCGAATGTTCTTGCTTCTAGTAAACTATGGCGGGATGCAGTAGAAGAAGTTGCTTCTCAATATCCAGAAGTTGAATTTGAGCATATGCTCGTTGACAATGCCGCCATGCAGCTGATTTACAAGCCCGCTCAATTTGATGTCATTGTGACAGAGAATATGTTCGGTGACATTTTAAGTGATGAAGCTTCGATGATTACTGGATCACTCGGCATGCTGCCATCTGCTAGTTTATCAAGCACAGGCCTTCATTTATATGAGCCAATTCATGGTTCAGCACCCGATATTGCGGGGCAAAACGTTGCAAACCCTCTGGCAACCATTTTATCAGCAGCAAGCTTGCTTAGAACATCCTTTGCATTAGAAGAAGAAGCGGCTGCAATAGAAGACGCTGTGGAAGCTGTTCTTGCCTCTGGCAAACGAACAAAAGATTTAGCAGCAAAAGAGGGAACATATCAAACGACTGAAGAAATCACTAATGCGGTTGTAGACGCACTCAAGAAGCGCGTGCAAACGATTGTATAAATAGAATCTTGTGGAATTAGATAGAGGGAGGAAAAGGGTTATGCCTCGAACAATCATCGAAAAAATATGGGATCAGCATATAGTCAAAAGCGGCGAGGGGAAACCAGACCTTTTATATATTGATCTGCACTTGGTGCATGAAGTGACATCACCTCAAGCATTTGAAGGATTAAGACAAAAAGGGCGTAAGGTGAGAAGACCTCAAAACACGTTTGCGACGATGGATCACAACATCCCAACTGTGAATCGATTTGTGATTAAAGATGAGATTGCTAAAAAGCAAGTGAGTGCCTTAGAGCGCAACTGTGCGGAATTTGGCGTTCGTCTTGCTGATCTCCACAGTGTTGACCAGGGAATCGTCCATGTCGTTGGACCGGAGCTTGGATTGACACTTCCGGGGAAAACAATCGTTTGTGGAGATAGTCATACATCAACTCACGGCGCGTTTGGCGCGCTTGCCTTTGGGATCGGTACAAGTGAGGTTGAACATGTACTTTCTACACAAACACTTTGGCAGCAGCGTCCGAAAACGCTAGAAATTAGAGTAGACGGAAAGCTTCAAAAAGGGGTAACCGCCAAAGATGTCATTTTAGCCGTCATTGGTGCACACGGCGTGAAGTTCGGTTCAGGTTATGTCATTGAATACACTGGGGAAGTATTCAGAAACATGACGATGGATGAGCGGATGACAGTTTGTAATATGTCGATTGAAGCAGGCGCGAGAGCAGGATTGATTGCACCTGATGAAGTCACCTTCGAATATTGCCGCGGCCGCAAATATGCACCGCAGGGCGAGGATTTCGAAGCAGCTATTAAAGAATGGGAAGAACTTAGAACAGATCCAGGTGCAACCTACGATAAAACCATTGTGTTAGATGGAAATAAGATTTCACCAATGGTTACGTGGGGAATTAACCCAGGAATGGTACTGCCTGTGGATGCATCAATTCCAGGACCTGAGGACTTTGCACAAGAAGATGATCAAAAAGAAGCGATTCGTGCTTACGAATACATGGGAGTCCATCCGCATCAGCGTATAGAAGATATTACGATTGAGCATGTCTTTATCGGCTCATGTACGAACTCAAGAATGACTGATTTACGCCAAGCCGCTTCTATGATTGAAGGACAAAAAGTAGCAGATCATGTCAGAGCGATTGTGGTGCCTGGCTCTCAAAGTGTCAAATTGCAAGCAGAAAAAGAAGGTCTTCATGAAATCTTCCTTGAAGCAGGATTTGAATGGAGAGAATCAGGCTGCAGTATGTGCCTTAGTATGAATAACGATGTGGTACCGGAGGGCGAACGCTGCGCGTCCACATCAAACCGTAACTTTGAAGGGCGTCAAGGGAAGGGTGCGAGAACGCATCTTGTCAGCCCGGCAATGGCTGCAATGGCTGCGATACATGGCCGATTTGTCGATGTCAGGAAGTTTAATCAAGAGAAAACAGTCGTGTAAGGAGTTGTCATAGATGGAGCCTTTAGTCACTCATAAAGGGAAAGCCGCTGTGCTTAACCGTATCAATGTAGATACAGATCAAATTATTCCGAAGCAATTTTTAAAAAGAATCGAACGAACAGGATATGGCCGCTTTGCCTTTTTCGACTGGCGTTATTTAGCCGATGGCAGCCCAAATCCAGATTTCGAACTGAATCAGCCGATCTATGAAGGAGCATCGATTTTGATCGCAGGAGAAAACTTTGGCTGCGGATCATCTAGGGAACATGCTCCTTGGGCGCTTGATGATTATGGCTTTAAAATTGTCATCGCACCATCATTCGCAGATATATTTCATCAAAACTGCTTTAAAAATGGGATGCTTCCGATTCGCCTTGATTATGATGTGTGGAAAACCTTCGCAGCATCATATGAGAACAAAGGGTATGAGATGACGGTTGATCTTGAAAAACAGCAGATAGAAGATCACGAAGGGAATATCACCCCTTTTCAAGTCGACCCTCACTGGAGAGAAATGCTCCTAAATGGTTATGATGAGATTTCATTAACATTACTACTAGAAGATGACATTCAAGCATTTGAAGAAAAGCGTAGCAACTGGCTGCGCGCTTAAGCAACGAGAAGCTGTCCGCCCGAGGTGTGACGGCTTCTTTTTTGCATGAAAACCTCTCGTTACTTGTGTTTACTAATCTTCGTTGGTAAACTGATAAAAAATATGCGCCCGAAAGGAACGTAAGCATGAAGCATGACAAGAAGAAAGATAATGTCATTTTGTTTCCTGGTCTGAAAGAAAGACTGATTGAAAAAGGAATGGCAGCATTAAAAGATAAACAGTATCAAGAGGCGCTTCACTTGTTTTCAGAAGCAAAATCGTATGATGACGATGAAGAATCCGATATTCACCTCGGAATGGCAATTTGTTTTCTGGAGCTGGGTGAGCTGCAGGATGCAAAGCGTGTTTGTGAAAAAATGCTGCATGAAGGATATGGCCACTATTTCACTGTGCTCCAAGTGTATATGACGATCTTAATTCAGCTGAAAGAATATGAAGAAGTCAAACAGACGATTGAGGCTGTGCTCGAGGAAAACCATCTTCCGGCAGAAAGCGCGGAGCATTTTTACAAGCTGCTCGAATTTAGCAGAAAAATGATTGAATCACCTGAAGAGATTTTAGATGAAGATGAGGAAGCCGGAAGTGAGGTCAATATAGATGACATGCTGAAGCGGCCGGAAGAACAGGTCCAGTTCATCCATTCATTGAAAGACCGGAATATTACACCGCACATGGGTCTATTAAATACAATCTTACAAAATCCCGATGGGAACCCTTTGGTCAAATCAATGATCCTGCAGCTTCTGGCAGATCATGATGTGGCAAAGCCGGTTCATGTGACAAAATTCGGTGATTCTTTAACACTTATTCCTTCTGAGGCTGTAAAGCCAGAGCAGATGCCGCTTCTTCAGCAAGTCCTTCGTATGCTCGATGACACGCTCGGCAATGAGAACCCAACCCTTTACCAAGGCGTGGAAGAGCTATGGCGCCGGCACTTATTTGTGCTGTATCCATTTCTTCCTAAGTACACAGATCCGAGTCTTTGGGCAGCGGCACTTCATAAAGTCGGCTATGAAATGCATGGGATCGAGATTGAACTCGAAGAATTGCATCTATTGTATGAATTTAACGAACGAGAGCTGAGAGAAGCTTGCACAATGCTGAAAGATATTGAAGAAATTTCTTATTTGTAATTTGTCGATTTAGTTGAAAGACGGACTTGTTATGTTATAATATAATGGTTGTATTTGTGCATATATAGTGCAGTTGTCAGATTCCAACGGTTGAAAGACGATATGTATAATCAAGTCAAATGTTGTATACATAATGCAAGCTTCTTAGCGGAGTGCGTGGTTTTTGATTGGACGAAGTCTTTATGATGCTTTAGAATGGAGCAACGCACAATCTGAATAGATTTTTGGAGGGAAACACACATGTCAGTAAAATGGGAAAAACAAGAAGGTAACGAAGGCGTTCTAACTGTAGAAGTTGACGCTGAAACATTTAACAAAGCACTTGATGATGCATTTAAGAAAGTGGTTAAGCAAGTATCAATCCCTGGATTCCGTAAAGGGAAAGTACCACGTGGTCTTTTCGAGCAGCGTTTTGGTGTAGAATCTCTTTATCAAGATGCATTAGATATTCTTCTTCCAGTTGAATATCCAAAAGCAATCGACGAAGCTGGTATCGAACCAGTTGACCGCCCTGAAATCGATGTTGAGAAAATCGAAAAAGGCGAAAGCTTAATCTTCACTGCAAAAGTAACAGTGAAGCCTGAAGTAAAACTTGGTGACTACAAAGGTCTTAACGTAGAAAAAGACGACACAGCTGTTACTGATGAAGATGTACAAGAAGAGCTTAAAGGCATGCAAAACCGTCAAGCTGAGCTTGTTGTCAAAGAAGAAGGCGCAATCGAAAACGGCGATACAGTTGTTCTTGATTTCGAAGGATTCGTTGATGGAGAAGCATTCGAAGGCGGAAAAGCTGAGAACTACTCTCTTGAAGTAGGTTCTGGTTCATTCATCCCTGGGTTCGAAGAGCAATTAGTTGGTCTTGAAGCTGGCGCTGAAAAAGACGTAGAAGTTACATTCCCAGAAGAATACCATGCTGAAGACCTTGCAGGTAAACCAGCTGTATTCAAAGTGAAAATTCATGAAATCAAAGCAAAAGAACTTCCAGCACTTGACGATGAGTTCGCTAAAGATGTTGATGAAGAAGTAGAAACACTTGCTGAGTTAACTGAAAAAACGAAGAAACGTCTTGAAGAAGCAAAAGAAAACGAAGCAGAAGGAAAACTTCGTGAAGAGCTAGTTGCGAAAGCTTCTGAAAATGCGGAAGTTGACATCCCACAAGCGATGGTTGACACAGAGCTAGACCGCATGATGAAAGAATTCGAACAACGTCTTCAAATGCAAGGTATGAACCTTGAGCTTTACTTCCAATTCTCTGGACAAGATGAAGATGCGCTTAAAGAGCAAATGAAAGAAGATGCTGCTAAACGCGTAAAATCTAACCTAACACTTGAAGCAATTGCTGCTGCAGAAAACTTACAAGTGTCTGACGAAGAAGTGGAAGAAGAACTTTCAAAAATGGCTGAAGCATACAACATGCCAATTGAAAATATCAAACAAGCGATCGGATCTACTGAAGCAATGAAAGAAGATCTAAAAGTTCGTAAAGCAATTGATTTTCTTGTAGAAAACCGTTAATATGGTGCATAATAATAAAACAGGGCGCGAGTGACTCGTGCCTTGTTTTGTACAATTTTTGACTTATCATCGCTTCTTTTGGAAACGATAGTGTAAGTCGCATCTTTCTGTCATACATATCTCAATGTGCGGTGTTAGAAACACATCGTTACCGTCTTTTAGGAAAGTATGGTAAAATGCATACATACTGGACCCAGAAAGGTAGCTGACTGTTAGCTACAGGCAAGTGAAGAAGAATAAGGGGTGAAAGAATGTTTAAATTCAACGAGGAAAAAGGTCAATTAAAATGCTCGTTTTGCGGAAAAACGCAAGATCAAGTGCGTAAACTGGTCGCAGGACCTGGCGTATATATATGTGATGAATGTATCGAGCTTTGCACGGAAATAGTTGAAGAAGAGCTCGGCACAGAGGAAGAAGTTGAATTCAAGGATGTTCCGAAGCCTCATGAAATTCGGGAGATTCTTGATGAATATGTCATCGGACAAGACAATGCGAAAAAATCCTTAGCTGTAGCGGTTTATAACCATTACAAACGGATCAATTCCAACAGCAAGATTGATGATGTTGAGCTTTCGAAAAGTAATATTTCTATGATTGGACCAACAGGAAGCGGTAAAACATTACTTGCTCAAACACTTGCTCGTATTTTAAATGTTCCATTTGCGATCGCAGATGCAACATCATTAACTGAAGCAGGTTATGTTGGTGAAGACGTAGAGAATATTTTACTAAAGCTGATCCAGGCAGCGGATTATGATGTAGAAAAAGCGGAAAAAGGCATTATCTACATCGATGAGATCGATAAAGTAGCAAGAAAATCAGAAAACCCTTCTATCACTCGTGATGTATCTGGGGAAGGTGTCCAGCAAGCCCTTTTGAAAATTCTTGAAGGAACAGTTGCTAGTGTACCGCCTCAAGGTGGACGTAAGCATCCTCATCAAGAATTCATTCAAATCGATACAACAAATATCCTCTTTATTTGTGGTGGAGCCTTTGACGGCATTGAGCAAATCATCAAACGCCGCTTAGGTCAAAAAGTAATTGGATTCGGTGCGGAAAATAAAGTCGAAGATCTTGAAAAAGAAGTCCTTCTATCAAAAGTACTGCCAGAAGACTTGCTTCGCTTCGGTTTAATTCCAGAATTCATCGGTCGTCTACCGGTTATTGCAAGCCTAGAGCCGTTAGATGAAAAAGCACTTGTAGAAATCTTGACGAAGCCTAAAAATGCGCTCGTTAAGCAATATACAAAAATGCTTGAGCTTGACGATGTAGAGCTTGAATTTGAAGAAGATGCTCTTAGCGAAATTGCGAAAAAAGCAATTGAGCGTAAAACAGGAGCTCGTGGTCTTCGCTCGATCATTGAAGGCATCATGCTTGATGTGATGTTTGACCTTCCATCTCGTGATGATATTGAAAAATGTGTCATCACTGGTGCAACGGTTGCTGATGGTGAGCCGCCGCGTCTTGTGTTAAAAGATGGCACAGTCGTCAACAAAGATACAAAAACATCTGCATAAAGAGAAGTCTCACTCCTGAATCATTTTGATTCAGGAGTTTTTTATTTATCGTGGAAGACGTGTTTATTCCGTCCAGCTCTAGGAAATACTAGCAGACAGAAACCAATACATACGATAGATGAAGGAGGGAGCACCGATTGAGCTGGACAGGAATCGTATTATTTATACAGCTGTTCTTTGGTATCGTCATCGGGCTGTACTTTTGGAACTTACTGCGAAATCAGCGCACACAAAAGGTGACGATAGACAAAGAATCAAAGAAAGAAATGGAAGCACTCAGAAAGATGCGCTCAATCAAGCTGAGTGAGCCTTTATCAGAGAGAGTCCGGCCAAAGGGATTTCAAGATATTGTAGGGCAGGAAGACGGCATTCGTGCTCTAAAAGCAGCGCTTTGCGGACCAAATCCTCAGCATGTCATTGTCTACGGCCCACCGGGAGTTGGAAAAACAGCAGCTGCCCGTCTTGTCATGGAAGAAGCGAAGCGTCATGCTGATTCACCGTTTAAGAAAGATGCGGTATTTGTGGAGCTCGATGCCACAACCGCAAGATTCGATGAACGGGGCATCGCAGACCCACTCATTGGTTCCGTGCATGACCCGATTTACCAAGGGGCGGGAGCGATGGGACAGGCAGGCATTCCGCAGCCAAAACAAGGAGCCGTTACGCATGCTCATGGCGGGGTTCTGTTTATTGATGAAATTGGTGAACTGCATCCGATCCAAATGAACAAAATGCTGAAAGTCCTTGAAGATCGGAAAGTATTTTTAGACAGTGCCTACTACAGTGAGGAAAACACCCAAATTCCGAATCACATCCACGATATTTTTCAGAATGGGCTTCCGGCTGATTTCCGGTTGATTGGTGCTACGACAAGAACACCTGAAGAAATTCCACCAGCCATTCGCTCAAGGTGTTTGGAAATTTTCTTTAAGGATCTTGACCAGCATGAACTGAAAATTGTTGCTGCTAAGGCTGTCCAAAAAATCAAAAAGGAATTAAGTGATGAAGGGTTGAACCTGTTAACCTCTTATGTGAAAAATGGCCGTGAAGCAGTCAATATGGTGCAGATCGCCGCTGGAATGGCCGTCACAGAAAACCGAAAAGACATCACGATCGAAGATGTCGAGTGGGTCATTCATTCAAGTCAGCTGACACCAAGATATGAACAAAAAGTACCGGAAAAGCCAAAAGTCGGGGTAGTGAATGGTCTGGCTGTCTACGGACCAAACAGCGGTGCCCTGCTTGAGATTGAAGTGAACATATGTAAGGCGCTTGAAAAGGGCAGTATCAACATTACAGGCATTGCTGAAGAAGAAAGCATTGGCAGTCAATCTAAATCCATTAGACGAAAAAGTATGGCCAAAGGGTCTGTTGAAAACGTATTAACAGTGCTGAGAAACTTAGGCATACGGACAAATGAATATGACATCCATATTAATTTCCCAGGCGGTGCCCCGATTGATGGACCGTCTGCTGGGATTGCCATGGCGGCGGCGATTTTCTCTGCCATTCATCAAATCCCGATTGATCATCTGACAGCAATGACAGGTGAAATCGGATTGCAGGGTCAGGTGAAGCCGATCGGCGGTGTGATACCGAAGATTAAAGCGGCGAAACAAGCTGGTGCCACAACCGTGATTATTCCTTATGACAACCAGCAGTCGATCTTAAAAGAGATTGAAGGCGTCACCATTGTGCCTGTGAAGCACTTCCAAGAGGTGCTGGATCAGTGTTTGGTCAACCCGCCAGACGAGAAGAAAGATGGACTAGAAGAGGAAATGAAAAGAAAATCTGTTTAATCCCCATCACATATGGGGATTTTTTAGTGAAATAGATCTTTTTTTCTTTTTCAAGATAAAAAGAAAGGGTATACTACGGTAAGATCATCATTTCTCAAGTCTTTTACATTGTACAAGACTGAAACAGGTATATTATAATGATTCATACTAGTGACGGAGGTGTCAATCAACATGGCAGATGAAATCAAAAAGAATGTTCCGCTCCTCCCATTGCGAGGCTTGCTTGTTTATCCAACAATGGTCTTGCATTTGGATGTTGGACGCGAGAAGTCTGTTCAAGCATTAGAACAGGCGATGATGAACGATCATATGATTTTTCTAGCAACACAGCGGGAAATTTCAATAGATGAACCAGGTGAAGAGGAAATTTTCAAAGTCGGCACCTACACAAAAATCAAACAAATGCTGAAGCTGCCGAATGGAACGATTCGTGTACTCGTAGAAGGCTTAAATCGAGCGCAGATCGAATCATATGTGGAGCTTGAGGACTATACGTCCGTCGATATTAAAGAATTGGCAGAAGAAGATTTAAAGGACGCAGAAGCAGAAGCGCTCATGCGCACTTTGTTAGATCACTTTGATCAGTACATAAAAATTTCAAAAAAAATCTCAGCTGAAACATATGCAACGGTGACGGATATTGAGGAACCGGGGAGAATGGCAGATATCGTTGCTTCTCACCTGCCGCTTAAATTAAAGGACAAACAAGAAGTACTGGAAACAGTGGATGTTAAAAAACGTCTGAATCGTGTCATCAGCTTAATCCACAATGAAAAAGAAGTGCTGGAGATTGAAAAGAAAATTGGTCAGCGCGTCAAACGTTCAATGGAACGAACGCAAAAAGAATATTATTTGCGTGAACAAATGAAAGCCATTCAAAAGGAGCTAGGTGACAAAGAAGGAAAAACGGGCGAAGTCAGTTCATTAATGTCTAAAATCGAAGAGTCCAGCATGCCGGATTCTGTTCGTGAAACGGCACTAAAAGAATTGAACCGTTATGAAAAAATTCCTTCCAGCTCTGCTGAGAGCTCTGTCATTCGAAATTATATTGATTGGCTGATCAATCTTCCATGGGGCATCTATACAGAAGATCGTCTAGATTTAAAGCTGGCAAGTGAAATTTTAGATGATGAGCATCATGGGCTGGAAAAAGTCAAAGAACGTGTGCTTGAATACCTTGCTGTACAGAAGCTGACGAATTCATTAAAAGGACCGATTCTTTGCTTAGCAGGACCTCCTGGGGTAGGGAAAACGTCACTTGCCAAATCGATTGCTAAATCACTTGACCGAAAGTTTATCCGTATCTCTCTTGGCGGTGTGCGTGATGAATCTGAGATTCGTGGACATAGAAGAACGTATGTAGGCGCGATGCCAGGCCGTATCATTCGCGGGATGAGCAAGGCAGGCACAATGAATCCGGTGTTTCTTTTAGATGAAATTGATAAGATGTCATCTGATTTTAGAGGTGATCCGTCTTCTGCGATGCTTGAAGTGCTGGATCCAGAGCAAAATCATAATTTTAGCGATCACTATATTGAAGAGACATTTGATTTATCACAAGTGTTATTTATTGCCACTGCCAACAATTTAGCAACCATTCCAGGCCCACTTCGTGATAGAATGGAGATTATCACGATTGCAGGGTATACAGAGGTTGAAAAAGCAGAGATTGTGAAAGATCACCTTCTGCCGAAGCAGCTAAAGGAGCACGGATTAAAGAAAGGGAACTTGCAGCTTCGTGAAGCAGCGATTTATGATATGATTCGCTATTACACAAGAGAAGCAGGAGTCCGCGGGTTAGAGCGTCAGCTTGCGGCCATTTGCCGAAAAGCGGCAAGAGCGATTGTGGCTGAAGACCGAAAACGCATCACAGTGACGGAAAAGAACTTATCTGAATTTCTTGGAAAAAGACTTTACCGTTATGGTCAGGCTGAAACGACAGACCAAGTGGGGGTTGTCACAGGACTTGCGTATACGACAGTTGGCGGAGACACCTTATCAATTGAGGTATCACTCTCGCCTGGTAAAGGCAAGCTCTTGTTAACAGGTAAGCTTGGTGATGTCATGAGAGAATCTGCACAGGCGGCATTCAGTTATATTCGTTCTAAAGCAGATGAACTGAACATTGATCCTAATTTTAATGAAAAGCACGATATTCATATCCATGTTCCAGAGGGTGCGGTTCCAAAGGACGGGCCATCAGCTGGTATCACCATTGCGACGGCTCTTGTATCAGCACTCACAGGACGTCCTGTATCAAAAGAGGTTGGTATGACAGGAGAGATAACGTTAAGAGGAAGAGTGCTTCCAATTGGCGGACTAAAAGAAAAAGCATTAGGCGCACATCGTGCAGGATTGAAAACCATTATTCTTCCAAAGGACAATGAGAAGGATATTGATGATATTCCTGAAAGTGTGAGAGAAGGACTAACCTTTATTCCGGTCTCACATCTAGATGAGGTGCTTGAGAAAGCGTTGGTAGGAGAGGGAAGATGAAAGTAACAAAATCAGATATCGTCATTAGTGCGGTGAAACCAGAGCAGTACCCGAGCGGCGGACTGCCTGAAATCGCGCTTGCTGGACGATCAAATGTTGGAAAGTCCTCGTTCATCAACTCATTGATTAATCGTAAAAATTTAGCGCGTACGTCTTCTAAACCAGGTAAGACACAGACGCTTAATTTCTACATTATTAATGATATGCTCCATTTTGTGGACGTTCCGGGCTACGGCTTTGCCAAAGTATCAAAAACAGAGCGCGAAGCCTGGGGTAGAATGATCGAAACGTATATTACAATGCGTGAAGAATTAAAAGCAGTTGTCCAAATTGTGGACCTGCGTCATAAGCCATCAGTAGATGATGTGAACATGTATGAATTCCTTAAATATTACGGAGTTCCCGTGATCGTCATCGCTACAAAAGCGGATAAAATTCCAAAAGGCAAATGGGAAAAACATGCGAAAGTCGTCAAACAGACGCTCGACATTGACCCATCAGATGAACTCATCTTATTCTCTTCTGAAACAAAAAAGGGGAAAGATGAAGCCTGGAATGCGATCCTTGCGAAAGTAAACGGCTAAAAAAAGCATCTGCGATGAGCAGATGCTTTTTTATTGTATAAGTTATTTCCTTTTTAAAAATAATAAGAGGAGACTGACAGCAATCAGTACATAAGGCCAGTACAATTCAAAGCCAGAAGTAGGAATCGAAAGGGAACTTAGCTGTTTTGTAATTTGCTGAAAGAAATAAAGGAACAGACCGAGTGCGATCAGCACAACACTTTCAATACGATATTCTTTTTTCTGAGATGATTTCACAAAGAGTGCAAGTCCTACGATGAATACAATCATCGTAAATGTGTCTGGCCAGTGGTCCAATTTAGGCTGAAGAATAAAGTGTAGCGAAAGGCCTGTCATAAGCATACCGATAAACACATGAGCGCTTTCTTGCTCCTTCTTTCCTTGATATAAAAAAGCGAGGCCAAAAAGCAGTACAAGTGTATACCATTTCTCTTGATCCTTCCAAATGTCAAATTGACCTCCCGAGAGAATGGCATATAGCGCTACAGCCAGTAAAGTAAGCGGCAGCAAAATGGATTTTTTCTTCAAAGATGTCACCTTCTTTTAAGCAGATCATTTGTCCGCACGCGCCAAATCTGGTAAATTGCTTGAAGTGATGATATGGCATAAACGGTGTCGAACATTTTTCTACTATATCACAACATTTTTGAAATCTGTTCACAATTTTTATCCAGTTAAAAATGAATATATGTTATAATCATTATAAATAATAAATTCTATATTGTAATTATTATAAATTAGACAGGGCGTTGGGGGTGCAAGCTGAAGTTATGCATATTCTTGTTGTGGGTTTAGATTATAAAACAGCCCCTGTTGAGATACGGGAACAGCTGAGCTTTGAACCGAGTGAGCTCGGAACAGCGATGTCCAAGCTTAAAGAAGAAAAAAGCATTCTAGAGAATATCGTCATCTCAACATGTAATCGAACAGAGATCTACGCAGTAGTAGATCAGCTTCATACTGGACGGTTTTATATAAAAAGATTTTTAGCCGATTGGTTCGGTTTAGAAAAAGAAGATGTCTCTCCTTATTTGAAGTTCTATGAAAACGATGGAGCGGTTGAGCATTTATTCCGTGTGGCCTGTGGACTTGATTCCATGGTCATTGGTGAAACGCAAATACTCGGTCAAGTACGCTCAAGTTTTAAAATAGCTCAAGAGGAGAAGACCATTGGTACCGTTTTCAATTATTTATTTAAACAGGCGGTCACTGTCGCAAAACGCTCTCATGCGGAAACGGATATTGCGTCTAATGCGGTGTCTGTCAGCTATGCAGCGGTTGAGCTTGCTAAAAAAATCTTTGGACGTCTTTCTGATAAGCATGTCCTGATTCTTGGCGCGGGCAAAATGGGCGAACTGGCGGCTCAAAACCTCCAAGGGCAAGGAATTGGCCAAGTAACGGTTATCAACCGAACATTTGAGAAGGCAAAGGAATTGGCCGGTCGTTTTTCAGGAGAGCCTAAGAGCTTAAACCAATTAGAAAAAACATTATCCGAAGCGGACATTTTAATCAGCTCAACGGGTGCGAAACAATTTGTCATTACAAAAGAAATGGTCGAAAGTGCGAATAAAAAGCGGAAGGGCAGACCTCTATTTATGGTAGATATTGCTGTGCCCCGTGATTTAGATCCAGCCATTTCTGAAGTAGAAGGTGCTTTTTTGTATGACATTGATGACCTTGAAGGCATCGTGGCTGCTAACTTAAAAGAGCGCCGTGCAGTGGCTGAGCAGGTTGAGCTCCTGATTGAAGCAGAAATTGTAGAATTTAAGCAATGGCTGAATACGTTAGGTGTTGTTCCAGTCATTTCTGCACTTAGAGAAAAGGCACTCACAATTCAAGCCGATACGATGCAGAGTATTGAGCGGAAGCTTCCAAACCTCACAAACCGTGAAATGAAGCTGTTAAATAAACATACGAAAAGCATCATCAACCAAATGCTGAAAGATCCTATCTTAAAGGCAAAAGAAATTGCCGCGGAGCCAAATGCAGAGGAAAAACTTTTACTCTTTAAAGAAATCTTTGATTTACAGGTTGAAGATGAAGAGAAAAAGGTCGAACCTGTACAGGTGGAGCAAGGGGCATTTCAGCTGTTCAAACCAAATATGGCACAAGGCTTTGCTACAGTTGCCAGTGAGTGATTAAGCGATGATGGAATCCATTGTAGCGAGACTCAATGAAGCAACGATCTTAATCTATGCACTAAGTGTCTTGTTCTATTTCATAGATTTTCTTCAACACAACCGGAAGGCTGGAAAAATGGCTTTCTGGTTGCTTTCTATTGTCTGGCTGCTGCAAACAGTCTACATGTTCTATATTATGATGGAAACAGACCGATTCCCTGTGTTGAATGTAGCAGAGGGGTTATATTTTTATACGTGGGTGCTTGTGACACTCTCTCTTGTGCTCACAAAAATATTGCGCGTTGAATTTATTGTCTTTTTTACAAATGTGATCGGTTTTTCCATGATGGCGATTCATACCTTTACACCATCTGACCTCCATTCAGCAGAACTAACGGGGAAGCTGACGAGTGAACTGCTCGTGATTCATATTACGATGGCGATTTTATCCTACGGTGCCTTTTCACTTTCTTTTGCATTTTCACTGCTTTATCTCTTTCAATATCGTTTGCTGAAAAAGAAAAAATGGGGAAAATGGCTTTTGAGAATTGAAGACTTATCAAAGCTGGATCATATGGCATACGTGTTAAACATTATTGGTGTGCCAATGCTTTTGCTTAGTTTAATTCTTGGCATCATTTGGGCATATATCTCGTATGATACGTTGTACTGGACAGATGCAAAGGTGCTTGGTTCGTTTATTATGCTGTTTTTATATGGCTTTTACTTATATATCAGATTGGTGAGAAATATGCAGGGCAAAATCGTGGCATTTTGGAATGTCGCTTCATTCCTTGTGCTGATGATCAATTATTTTCTGCTTGGTAGCTTATCAACCTTTCATTGGTTTCAATAATGATGAGTCTTAAAGGCATTGTCGGGAGGAAGACGTATTGCGTACAATTAAAGTAGGTTCTAGACGAAGTAAGCTGGCAATTACACAAACAAAATGGGTCATTCAAAAGCTGTCTGAACTAAACCCTTCTTATTCTTTTGAAATAAAAGAAATTGTGACAAAGGGTGATCAAATTTTAGATGTGACCTTATCTAAGGTTGGCGGAAAAGGACTGTTTGTTAAAGAGATTGAGCAGGCGATGCTGAATCATGACATCGATATGGCGGTGCACAGCATGAAGGATATGCCGGCAGCTCTTCCGGAAGGTTTAGTGATTGGCTGTATTCCTGAGCGTGAAGATGTGCGGGATGCACTTATTTCGAAGAATCATCTGAGTCTCAGCGAACTGCCTAAGGGTGCAATTGTGGGAACGAGCAGCTTACGGCGCAGCGCACAGCTTCTTCAGGAAAGACCAGATCTTGAGATTAAATGGATTCGAGGAAACATTGATACGAGATTGGAAAAGCTGAAAAATGAAGAGTATGATGCCATTATTCTAGCGGCTGCCGGTCTGTCCAGAATGGGATGGAGCAAAGAGGTTGTGTCGGAATTTTTATCTCCTGAGACGTGCCTTCCAGCCGTTGGACAAGGCGCGCTATCGATTGAGTGCCGCGGGGATGATGAAGAGCTGTTGCAGCTTCTCGCCCAATTTACGAATGAATATACGAAGAAAACGGTTCTCGCAGAAAGAGCCTTCCTCAAACAAATGGATGGAAGCTGTCAGGTGCCGATCGCTGGCTATGCAACGATGAATGAGCATAATGAAATTGAACTAACAGGTCTTGTTGCATCTGCTGATGGGCACACAATTATTCGAGAAACCGTCACAGGCACTGACCCTGAAGCAATTGGGACAGCGTGTGCGAAGCAGATGGCCGATAAGGGAGCAAAGGATTTGATCGACAAGGTGAAAAAGGATCTGTCTCAATGAGCATAGGCAAATCGCTTCACGGACAGACGGTGCTTGTCACTCGAAATGAACGTCAAGCGGGCGTGTTTCAGCAAAAGATTGAAGCGCTGAACGGCCATGCGGTTTTAACCTCTCTTATTCGGTTTGAGCCTACGCTCACAAAAGAAAAAGCGCAGGACTTTTTAAAGGACTTAGAAAATAGCCAATGGCTTGTTTTCACGAGTGTGAATGGTGCGTCTTTTTTTCTGAACTACATAAAAGACCATCATTTCCAAAAGAGCTTATCCCATTTAAAAGTGGCTGCTGTAGGAGAGAAAACCTCTGCCTATCTTGAGCAGCACGGCTTGAAGGTGGATGTTGTGCCAGAACGATTTATAGCGGAAGAACTGGCAGATGCATTACTTGACCATGTACGCCCAGGAGATCGTGTGTTTGTAGCAAAAGGGCATCTATCACGAGATGTGGTGAAAGAGACCCTCGTTCCGCTCGGCATAGAGGTAAAAGAATGGATTTTATATGAAACAGTCAAGGATGAGGAAGGAATTGCTGCTCTTAAAACGGCAATGACGAAGCAATCATTTGATTTTATTACATTTACGAGCTCATCTACTGTTCATTCTTTTATGCATGTGATGGAAGCAGATGCAGCGAAGCTGGCCGCATCTGACACCTGTTTTGTGACGATCGGTCCTCTGACAAAAGAGGCACTGCTTCAATACGGGATTTCTTCTGAAACCCCAGATACTTATACGATAGACGGAATGCTTGATTTGATGTGCCGTTTATCTGAAAGGAAGTTGAACCATTGATGAAATTTAACAGACACCGCAGATTGCGGACAAGCGCAGGAATGAGAGAATTAGTCAGAGAAACTTTTTTAAGACCATCTGATTTCATTTATCCGATCTTTTTTGTAGAGGGAGAAAATGTCCGAAAAGAAGTCTCTTCAATGCCAGGTGTGTATCATATTTCTGTAGATCTTGTGAAAGAAGAAGTCCAAGAGCTTGTTGATCTTGGCATCAAATCGATCATTGTATTTGGTGTGCCAGATCATAAAGATCATGTAGGCAGTGAGGCGTATCACGATCACGGCATTGTTCAAAGAGCAACGCTTGAGATCAAAAAGCATTTCCCAGAGCTCGTGGTCATTGCAGACACTTGCTTATGCCAATATACAGATCACGGACATTGCGGAATCGTTGAAGATGGAGAAATTTTAAATGATGAATCTCTTCAGCTATTAGCGAAAACGGCTGTCAGCCAAGCGCGTGCAGGTGCAGATATCATCGCGCCTTCAAATATGATGGACGGATTTGTTGTTGCCATTCGTGAGGCACTTGATGAAGCAGGCTTTATTCATGTACCAGTCATGTCTTATGCCGTGAAATATGCAAGTGCTTTTTACGGTCCGTTCCGTGATGCAGCACATAGTACACCGCAGTTTGGAGATCGTAAAACATATCAAATGGACCCTGCAAACCGTTTAGAGGCTCTAAGAGAAGCGCAATCTGATGTAGAAGAGGGAGCTGACTTCTTGATTGTCAAACCATCTCTTTCTTACTTAGACATTATGCGTGATGTGAAAAATGAATTTACACTCCCTGTTGTTGCTTACAATGTGAGCGGAGAGTATGCAATGGTGAAAGCCGCTGCTCAAAATGGCTGGATTTCTGAAAAAGAGCTTGTTTTGGAAATGCTGACAAGCATGAAACGTGCAGGAGCAGAACTCATCATTACGTATCATGCAAAAGATGCAGCAAAATGGCTCTCGGAATAAAGAACGGATAGACAGGAGGACATTGAAATGGGACGTAGCTATGAAAAATCAAAACAAGCATTTGAAGAAGCACAGCATTTAATGCCTGGTGGTGTCAACAGCCCTGTACGTGCATTTAAATCAGTCAACACAGACCCGATTTTTATGGAACGAGGCAAAGGTGCCAAGATCTATGATATTGATGGAAATGAATACATCGATTATGTCTTATCATGGGGACCGCTGATTTTAGGACATACGAATGATCGTGTCGTTGAAAGCATTCAGCGAGTAGCGGAAAATGGGACAAGCTTCGGTGCTTCTACGTTAGTTGAAAATGAATTAGCTAAACTTGTATCAGAGCGGGTCCCTTCCATCGAAGTTATTCGCATGGTCAGCTCTGGTACAGAGGCGACGATGAGTGCACTTCGTCTAGCTCGCGGTTTTACAGGCAGAAATAAAATTGTGAAATTTGAAGGTTGCTATCATGGCCACGGTGATTCTTTGCTCATTAAAGCAGGTTCTGGAGTGGCAACGCTTGGACTCCCGGATAGTCCTGGTGTTCCTGAAGGGACTGCAAGCAACACGATCACAGTGCCGTACAATGATTTAGAAAGCATTCAAGTTGCTTTTCAAGAATTTGGCGACGATATCGCTGGTGTCATTGTAGAGCCGGTCGCAGGAAATATGGGGGTTGTCCCTCCGCAAGAAGGTTTCTTGCAAGGGCTGAGAGACATTACGGAACAATATGAATCATTACTCATTTTTGATGAGGTCATGACAGGCTTCCGTGTGGATTATCACTGCGCGCAAGGTTATTTTGGCATCACACCTGATCTGACGTGTCTTGGTAAAGTCATTGGAGGCGGTCTTCCGGTCGGTGCTTATGGCGGAAGAGCGGATATTATGAGACAAATTGCGCCAAGTGGTCCAATTTATCAAGCAGGAACGTTATCTGGTAACCCTCTTGCGATGACAGCAGGCTTAGAAACTCTAAAACAGCTGACACCTGAGTCTTATGAAGAGTTTAAACGAAAAGGTGACCGTTTAGAAGAAGGTATTTCGAAAGCAGCAAAAGCATACGGAATTCCATTAACGTTTAACCGTGCAGGTTCCATGATCGGATTCTTCTTTACAAATGAAGAAGTGATCAATTATGACAAAGCGAAAACAGCTGATCTTGCTTTATTCGCTGAATTTTACAAGGAAATGGCCGATCACGGTATCTTCCTCCCGCCTTCTCAATTTGAAGGACTATTCCTGTCAACAGCTCATACAGATGAAGACATCGAATATACGATTGAGACAGTGGAAAAGGTATTTCAAAAACTACGTCGATAAAACAAAAGCCGATATGGAGACATATCGGCTTCAGATTGTTGACAAAGGCTAAAATGATCTTGATTTTAGCCCTTTGTCTTTTTTCAGCGTGATAGAAAACCTTTGCAGTCTAGGAAAGACGAGCAGCGGAGCGGAGCGAATTTGACATTCGTGAGCACCGGAGCGCAGGACTGACAACGAATGCGAGGGTTTGTCTACACGCTGAGCCGATATGGAGACATATCGGCTTTTTGCGTTGGAGAAAACCAATCATATTTTCACTTCCTCCCACATACAACTGTATTGACATCTAATTTTATTTTTTAAGGATTAGATGAAAGGAGGACACCGACTTGTCTCAAAACAATCGATTACAGTTTTCGGTAGAAGAATCCATTTATTTCAAAAGCGGACAGGAAGTCAGTGAGCTGCTGTCAATTTCTCTCGACCCTGACATTCTCGTTCAAGAAGTGAATGATTATGTTTCCATTAGAGGTTCACTCGAGCTAACAGGAGAATACAACATAAATCAAGAGGAGCTATTGGGTGAATTGAGTTCCTTTCCAACATACAGGGAAGCAGATGAGGTAAAGGTAAGAGAAGACGGAACAGCGGAGCTTCTGCATCAATTTCCAGTCGATATCACCATTCCGAAGAACAAAATTAGTCATTTAAATGATGTGTTTGTGTTTATTGATGCGTTTGATTACCAGCTGACAGAGAATCGTTTGCTTACCATTCAGGCTGATTTAGCCATTGAGGGCTTGTTAGACGAGGAAACGTCTCAAGCGCCTGTAGAGGAGCCGTATGAATTTGTCCATCGTCCTGAAGAGGATTATGGCGATATGGCTTACGATTATCAGTTGCAGCCGGAACAAGAAGAACAAAAAGAGCTGCAAGGCGAAGAACATGAGGATGATGAGAAGCAGCCTGTTTTCCAACATGACACACGTGCTGAGCAAGAAGAACAGGAAGATCAAGAAGAAGAGGATGAAGAAATTGAGATAGAACTGGTGAACAGGGAAGTAGAGGAAGTGTCCGAAGAACCGGAAGAATCAGAAGAACAAGAAGAGCCGGAACAGCCGAATAACCAAGAAGAAGCTATGGCACTTGGCTATCGATCCATCCCTGAAGCTCACGTGCAGGAACCGCCATTTTTTGAACCACCTAAGCTTTTAGAAGAAGAGGAGCGGGAGGATACATTCTTTGAAGTGGAAGTGAGAAAAGATCCGGAAGCTGCAGAAGAGCAGGAAGAAATGGTACAGTCGTATCCGGCATTTGAAGCACCTGCTTATCAAGTGGAATCTGAGCAAGAGGAGCAGGATGACGAATATCAGCTCGGGCGGTTATATGAACGGGAAGCACCTAAAATATATGAGTCAGCTCAAGAAGAAGAGGTGCTTGAAGAAGACGTAAGAGAAACGTCTGGAAGTGAGAACTCTCTTTATTTAACAAAGCTGTTCGCTAAGCAGGAGGAGGAAGATTTTTCTCGCATGAAAATATGTATAGTTCAGCAAGAAGATACCGTCGATCGTATTTGTGAGAGATATCAATTGAATGTGCAGCAGCTTCTTCGCACAAACTCATTATCGATTGATGCGGAGCTTGAGGAAGGGCAGATTCTTTATATTCCTGAATATCAAAAAAGCAATGCATAGCAAGCGATGACTGACCGAGAAAATGTGGTGAGTGAACGTGGATGAAATCCAATCTGTCTTATACGAATACGGACTTGAGGCTGAATATATTGAACCTGTCAGTCCTGTTGTCATCAAGGTATATACAAAGCAGGGTGTATTTGCCCTGAAGCGAGTAAAAGCCAACCGGCATATGCAATTTACAGAACAAATGCTTGAACTAGAATCAAAGGGCTATCGCTCCTTTGTTCCGATTTATCGGACGAAGAGCGGTTCCTTTTTCTCAAGTCATCGGGAAAGCCAGTATGCATACTATCTGATGCCGTGGCTGACGAATGAAAAGAGAGAAGAGCAGGACGATAAGCACGAATATTTATTTCAAGAGATTGCAAGACTTCATAAGCGGACTGAAGTCATGATGGATATCACAGAGCAAGAGATAGAAGCGCATTACACCCAAATCAAGACCAAATGGGAAACAGAGAAAGACATGTATGAACGATTCATAGAGCGGGCAGAACAAACGTGGTATATGTCGCCATTTGAGCTGGCCGCTGCTATGTATTTTTCAGAGGCGATGTCTGCCAGCGAATTTGCGCTTGAGCGTTTAGAAGATTGGCATGAAGAAATGAAAGACAAAGAGACAACGCGTGTTGTGCTAAATCATGGACAGCTATCAATCCATCATTTTTTGTATAATGATGTAGGAACAGGACATTTCACCAATTTCGAGCGGTCTAAAAAAGCCGCCCCCATCTATGATCTTCTGACCTATTACTTTCGGACATTCAAAACCTATCCCACGTCTTGTCCTGAATGCACTTCTTTGTTTTATACGTATCAAAAAGGAAACCCTCTTCGGGAGGAAGAACTGCATTTGTTCCTAAGCTACCTTGCTTATCCGCAAGGGCTGTTTGATACAGTAAAAGCTTATGAAGCAGGCGGGCAGGATGAAATGGAAAGCTGTCAGCAGCTGTTAAGAGCGTATTGGCAGATGAAAAATTCTGAGCCGACCGTTATGAAGATTCATGAGATTGAGCAGGCTAGACGGCTTGAAGAAGAACAAAGTGCCTCGTCATCAGCGGAATGACGAGGTTATGCTGCGTTGGCTTTATATGGACAGGTACATAAGCATGAGTTTTTAAAACCAATCTAGATGAAAGGCACAGGCGAGAAAAATAAGAATACCTAGAATGAGGACGTCAAATGTTGTAGGGAAAATGATCGTACGAAATCCTTGAAATATAGCAATCGGGAGAACGACTTGGGAGGCAACTGCCCGAATTTGTCTCAGCCAGGGGGGGAGTGTGTAAGGATTGATCTTCTTCAAATCAAACGCCCTCCTTCTTCATTTTGTTATTATCATATGGGCAAAAGGGCGAAGGGTGCCTGCCCAATTTGTATAAAGAAGAAGAAAAGCGGAAAAGATGATTGACGAAAACAAAAGGCATTTAGTAATATTAATAAAAGATGAGTATGTGCTGATGAACGTGATATATCGTAAGCGTGGATCAGGAAGAGTACGAGCAAGACCCTAAAGAGAGGGAAGCCAAGAGCTGAGAGGTTTCCTAGGATGTACTTGTTTGGAAGGTCGCCTGTGAGCTTAATTTCTTGAATGAACAAGTAGAGAAATTCGGGAGAACCCCGTTATCCTTTAGAGTGTATGGGACACGTGTATGTGTCTCGTGAAAAAAGGTGGTACCGCGAAAAAGCTTTTTCGTCCTTTTATAAGGATGGAAAGGCTTTTTTTATGTTTCATCAGCCGAAAAAATGTGGAGGTTACACAAATGGGAACAAATAATCAAGAAATGCCAACAAAGTACGATCCTAATGCGATTGAAAAAGACCGCTATACGTACTGGCTTGAAGGAAAATTCTTCGAAGCACAAAATGACAAAACGAAAGATCCATATACAGTCGTCATTCCTCCACCAAACGTGACAGGAAAACTGCATCTTGGGCATGCATGGGATTCTACACTCCAAGACATCGTGACACGTATGAAACGGATGCAGGGCTATGACGTTCTTTGGCTTCCAGGTATGGACCATGCCGGTATTGCGACTCAGGCAAAAGTCGAGGCAAAGCTTCGCGAAGAAGGCGTAAGCCGGTATGACCTTGGCCGAGAGAAATTTGTGGAAGAAACGTGGAAGTGGAAAGAAGAATATGCAGATTTTATTCGCAGCCAGTGGGCGAAAATGGGTCTTGGTCTCGATTACTCCCGTGAACGTTTTACTTTAGATGAAGGTCTGAATAAAGCCGTTCGCCAAGTGTTTGTTCAATTGTACGAAAAAGGGCTTATTTATCGCGGAGAGTACATCATTAACTGGGATCCAGCAACGAAAACGGCACTTTCTGATATTGAAGTGATTTATAAGGATGTTCAAGGTGCGTTTTATCACTTGAGATATCCGCTTTCAGATGGCACGGGTTCAATTGAAATTGCGACAACAAGACCTGAAACAATGCTGGGAGATACAGCCGTAGCCGTACACCCTGATGACGAGCGTTATCAGCATTTGATTGGAAAAACAGTGGTTTTACCAATTACAGGCCGTGAGATCCCAATCGTCGGTGATGACTATGTTGATATGGAGTTTGGTTCAGGTGCTGTGAAAATTACACCTGCTCATGATCCGAATGACTTTGAGCTTGGAAACCGCCACGGGCTAGAGCGTATTCTTGTCATGAATGAAGATGGCACAATGAATGCGAATGCCCTGCAATATAAAGGGATGGACCGCTTCGAATGCCGCAAACAGCTTGTGAAGGATTTACAAGAAGAAGGCATTTTGTTCAAAATTGAGGACCACATGCATTCAGTTGGTCATAGTGAGCGAAGTGGAGCTGTCGTTGAACCGTATTTATCAACACAATGGTTTGTGAAAATGCAGCCGCTGGCAGACGAAGCCATTCATCTGCAAAAAGGGGACGACCAAGTTCAATTTGTTCCAGACCGATTTGAAAAGACATATTTACATTGGATGGAAAATATCCGTGACTGGTGTATTTCTCGTCAGCTATGGTGGGGACACCGTATTCCGGCTTGGTATCATAAAGAAACGAAAGAAGTATACGTTGGACTTGAAGCACCAGAAGATATTGAGAACTGGGAACAGGATAACGATGTACTTGATACATGGTTCAGTTCAGCTCTTTGGCCGTTTTCTACAATGGGCTGGCCGGATGCAGACAGTGAAGACTTCAAGCGCTACTATCCAACCAATCTGCTTGTAACTGGCTATGACATCATTTTCTTCTGGGTATCCCGCATGATCTTCCAAGGTCTTGAATTCACAGGAGAAAAACCGTTCAAAGATGTCCTTATTCATGGGCTTATCCGCGATGAACAAGGGCGTAAAATGAGTAAGTCGCTCGGCAACGGAATTGATCCAATGGAGGTCATCGACAAATACGGTGCGGATTCATTAAGATATTTCTTAGCGACTGGAAGCTCACCAGGTCAGGATCTTCGTTTTAGTTTTGAAAAGGTTGAATCCACTTGGAACTTTGCGAACAAAATTTGGAACGCATCCCGTTTTGCTTTAATGAATATGGATGGTTTAACGTATGATGAGCTTGATTTAACAGGAGAAAAATCAGTTGCTGACCAATGGATTTTAACACGCTTAAATGAAACAATTGAAAGTGTCACACAGCTTGCTGACAAGTATGAATTCGGTGAAGTGGGCAGACATTTATACAACTTTATTTGGGATGATTTCTGTGATTGGTACATTGAAATGGCGAAACTTCCGCTTTATGGAGAAGACGAAGCAGCGAAGAAAACGACTCGTTCGATCCTTGCGTATGTATTAGATCAAACGATGAGACTTCTACATCCGTTTATGCCGTTCTTAACAGAAGAAATATGGCAGCATCTCCCGCATGAAGGTGAGTCCATTACTGTTGCGGCATGGCCTGAAGTGAAGCCGGAGCTTTCCAACGAACAAGCTTCTGCTGATATGAAGCTGCTTGTGGAACTCATCCGCTCTGTTCGTAACATTCGCAGTGAAGTGAACACACCAATGAGCAAACAAATAGAGCTTTACATTAAAGCCTCCACATCTGATGTGCAGGAACGCTTAGAGAAAAACCGTTCATATATTGAGCGCTTCACGAACCCAAGTGTTCTTGAAATTGGCACAGATATCCCAGCTAGTGATAAAGCGATGACGGCTGTTATTTCTGGAGCAGAACTCATTCTGCCGCTTGAAGGCTTAATCAACTTAGATGAAGAAATTGCTCGTCTGCAAAAAGAGCTTGATAAGCTGACAAAAGAAGTGGAACGAGTACAGAAAAAGCTTGGCAACGAAGGCTTTATGAAAAAAGCGCCTGAAAGTGTCGTAGAAGAAGAGCGTGCGAAAGAACGTGATTATGTCGCAAAACGCGAAGCTGTTCAAAAGCGTATTGAAGAGCTGAAAGCATAAGGTTGAAAAGACGGCTCCTAATGAAAGGGAGTCGTCTTTTTTGAAAATTTCGTATGAAATGAGAGATGACATTGTTTACAACCTATCATGAAGCCATTGATTGGATTCACAGCAGACTGGCCTTTGGCGTAAAACCGGGTCTTGAACGAATGAAATGGCTGATGAACAGACTAGGAAATCCGGAACAAAGTATAAAAACAGTACATGTTGCAGGTACAAATGGTAAAGGATCAACCATTGCGTTTACGCGTTCTGTTTTGCAGGCAGCCGGCTATTCGGTCGGAACTTTCACCTCTCCGTTTATACTAACGTTCAATGAAAGAATCAGCGTGAATGGAGTGCCTATAGAAGATGAAGAATGGCTGAGTTTGGTGAATCAAATCAAGCCTTTTGTTGACGAATTAGATCAAACAGAGCTTGGCGCAGCAACAGAATTTGAAATCATTACAGCATGTGCATTTGCTTATTTTGCCCATGTGCACCAAGTAGACTTTGTCCTCTTGGAAACAGGGCTTGGGGGAAGGCTTGATTCTACAAATATTGCTGTGCCTATTTTAACAGCGATTACGTCAATTGGTCATGATCATATGGCCATTTTAGGTGACACACTTGAACAGATTGCAGCTGAAAAAGCGGGCATTATCAAAGAGGGTATTCCAATGATCACGGCAGTTCACCAGCCTGAAGCTCTTGCTGTCATTCAAAACACAGCAAAAGAAAAGAATGCGGAATGTATTTCCTTACATGATACTTGTAGATTTGATGAGCAGCAGCCGACAGAAACAGGTGAACGTTTCACATTACGCACATCAAAAAAGCAGTATCCGCAGCTTGAAACAGGATTAATCGGAACGCATCAAAGGCAAAATGCTTCCCTTGCTGTTTTACTCATTGAATGGCTGGAGCAAGAAGGCTATATTAGTGTGACAGAAGAGCAAATATATGAGGGCATTCGGCAGGCAGCTTGGGCTGGGAGATTTGAAAAAGTCAAAGATCATCCTCCAGTGTATTTAGACGGCGCTCATAATGAAGAAGGGATCGACCGTTTAATTGAAACTGTACAAGCTCATTTTTCTAGTAAACAGGTGCATATATGTTTTAGTGCTTTAAAAGATAAGCCGTACAAGCAAATGATTCAAAAGCTTGAAGCTGTCAGTTCTTCCATCCATTTTGTTTCATTTGATTTTCCAAGAGCCGAATCAGCTGAAAAGCTTTATGTATGCAGTCAGTTAGACGCAAAGTCTTATGATGATGACCCTCGTACAGTGCTTGAGTTCATTCAGAAAAAAAGTGATGATCCTTCAGCGGTGATCATTGTGACAGGCTCTCTTTATTTTATTTCAGATATACGAAATCGTATGATCGGGTAACACAAAAACGCAAATGGCTTCAATGCCATTTGTGTTTTTTTCTTTTGATATACAGATGGAAAGTAAAATCATATTTTCGCTATGTGCTCAATGAATACGATCGTGATAAAATCCGGTCTATCTTATTCTCGGAAGGGGTCACGATATATGATAGGCATTTTTGTGTTTCTTGCAGGCATCACCATGGGGTCGTTCTTTCATCTAGTTGGTGAAAGGCTGCCACTTAAGCGGTCTATTCTCTTTCCTCGTTCTCACTGCACAGTGTGTAAACAGCCGCTTTCCCTGCACGAGATGATCCCGCTCGTTTCGTATTCGTTATTGAGGGGAACTTGTAAGCATTGCGGCACTCGGCTGTCTTTGTTATATCCACTGGTTGAGCTGCTATCAGGCAGTCTTTTTTTGCTCATGTATAGAATCGCTGGTATTTCGTTTGAAGGTCTTTTTCTTGTGATTCTTTGTAGTTTCTTTGTGATTGCTGTCGTGAGTGATCTCCTTTATATGAGGGTGCCAAACGAGCTGTTTCTCTTCTTTTTCCCTCTTTTCGTCATATACCGCACGCTTGAACCTCTTCTAATTTGGTGGGAAGGAGCGGCTTCGCTTCTTTTTTGCTTTCTCATGTTTTATAGTTTAGAACGTTTTAAGCCAAATAGCATGGGCGGAGCTGATATGAAGCTGTTCAGTGTTCTTGCGTTTTGCTTTGGCTTCAAGCCATTCCTTCTCATTCTTTTCCTCTCGTGTATCGCTGGAATCGCCTATGCGAAGGTTTTTTCTTTTCGATTAGATGAACCATTTCCCTTTGTTCCTGCGATCTCTTTTTCTTTTTGGCTGTATCTCTATGGAGCTCATGTCATGCTCCCATTCGCAGGGTCGACCGGTTGAAAAAATTGGCGAACACTTTTTTTCCCTGCCGACAAAAGTCTTGTTCTTTTTTTTTTTCGCTATGTTAAAGTGTGAAACAGAAAGAAGGACGGGTACATTCGCGCTGATTCATTGGACAAAAAGGTCTTTCTTACAAACAATGTTAGAAAGCGGGGAATGACAGTGAAAAAAAGGCAGGCAAAAAAACAAGGGTTAAAAGTCAATATTAATGGCAAAGAAGAAATGCTTCATGAAGATGACCACCAGCCGCCAAAACAGCAAGAGGATGATCAAGTGACGTTTTCGAATTGGGAGGAAAAAAGGCAGTCAGAACAGGAGACAGCTGCATCTGAGGAAGAACCGGCTAAACCGAAAGAAGAAGACTTCCAGTGGGATGACGCAGCTGATCATATTTATCATTCTGATCCAAAGGTCGTCACACCTTATCAAAAGAAAAAAGGCTCCTTTGATCAGAAGTTCGGTAAAAACCGCGGCCCGTTTAAGAGAGTGATGACAACGATTGTATTTGCAGTGGTTCTTGGGACAGGCCTTGGTGTGTTTGCACTTAGCTTAAGTCAAGATGGTACTCAGAATCCATCAGGGGGAGATATCAGCGTTTCAGCATCCGGAAATCAATCATCGATGAAAGCAGGTGGTGATGCGCCGCCAACAGATACTGCTGATGGATCAAAAGAGAATAAAAATGAAAAAAGCGCCTCTGGCCATTTTTCAACCTATGTCGTACAGGCTGGAAAGTTTTCCTCTGAAAAAGGAGCAGATGAATTAGTTGGCAGTTTAAAAGAAGCAGGGTATGCGGGAAAAAAGATCTCAATGGATGATGGCTATTATGTCATTGCTGGGCTTGCGACAGAACAGGGCATGACAAGTGCTGTTGGGAAGAAGCTGATTGATCAGCACTTTGAGGCATGGGGAGGCAAGGAGCTCTCATTTCAAGTACCGGATGAGCTGACTAGTTTAATAGAAAAGGCATCTCTATTATCCTCTAAGGTCATTGCAGGAGATGATGTAGATCAAAAGGACGTTACGCAGCTGATCTCTGAGCTTGAAAGTGCCAAAACAACGGACGCACCAGCTAAAAGCAGTTTGCTGAAAGCGGTACAACTGTTAAATGAACCTACTGCTGAAAACGCGTGGAAATCTCAGCAGGCACTGCTTGATCAATTAAATACGTAAAATCATATTTTAAGAAACGAAACTAGTCAAAAAATGACTAGTTTTTTTCTTTTGCATCCAACATAATGATGAAGGAACATGAAAAATGAATTTTCGTAAATTGTTGGTAAGATGTACATTTGATAGGATGAATGGGTATCTTACTTCTTAGGCTAAACCCTGAAAGGATGGACATACATGAACCGATTGATTCTCGCATCTCAATCCCCTAGAAGAAAAGAATTGCTTGATCTAGCAGGGTTTTCTTATGACATTCAAGCAAGTCAATTAAAAGAAGAAATAAATCGAAACTTTTCTCCTGCAGAGAACGTCCAATGGTTGGCAGAACAAAAAGCAAGTGATATTCAAAGATTATATCCCGAAGCTGTGATCATTGGTGCAGATACGATTGTTGCAATTGACGGCAAATGTCTTGGGAAACCAAAAGACAAGGAAGAAGCGGCCTCAATGCTTCAATTATTGTCAGGAAAGACACATCAAGTCTTGACGGGTGTCACGATTCAGTCAGAGAATAGAAAAGAAACATTTTATGAACAGACAGAAGTAACGTTTTGGACACTTACGCAAAATGAAATAGACCGCTATATCGAAACGGGAGAACCGCTTGATAAAGCGGGAAGCTATGGTATTCAAGGGAAAGGCGCACTGTTTGTTCAAAAAATAGACGGTGATTATTTTTCCGTTGTAGGTCTCCCTATTGCCAAAACAGTTAGAGTGCTCGAAACATTTGGAATCACCCCTTTTTGATGACAGGAAGGAATCTAAAAGGAGTGGGCATCATGAACGATTTCCCTATGTTGCTAAAGCATTTTCCTCAAGATGAAAAGCCGAGAGAACGATTGATCAAATATGGTCCCGGCAGTCTGTCAAACCATGAACTTGTTGCGATTCTTTTAAGGACAGGCACAAAAAAGGAATCAGTTCTTCAAATTTCCGCAAGACTTCTGCAAACATTTGGCGGTCTTCGCACTATAAGAGAAGCCTCAATTGAAGAAATGTCGAAGATTCGAGGAGTTGGAAAGGCGAAGGCGGTCTCTCTTTTAGCTGCTTTAGAACTCGGCACTAGATTACACCATCAAACGACGGACAACCGCTATGTGATCCGCACACCAGAGGATGGGGCAAACTTTGTGATGGAAGATATGAGGTTTTTACAACAGGAAAATTTCGTTTGTCTTTATCTCAACACAAAAAATCAAGTTCTTCATAAACATACCGTGTTTATTGGAAGTCTGAACTCATCCATCGTTCACCCGCGTGAAATTTTCAAAGAGGCCTTTAAACGGTCCGCTGCTTCATTTATTTGTGTGCACAACCATCCATCTGGAGATCCGACGCCCAGCAGGGAAGATATTGAAGTCACACAGAGACTATTTGAATGTGGAAAGCTGATTGGAATACAGCTGCTTGATCATCTTGTCATAGGTGATCAAAAATTTGTGAGTTTGAAGGAAAAAGGGTATTTGTAACACTTTTTTTTTCAATGTTTTACGATATAATAGAGTTTATGAGTTTTTCCCTAAGGGAATTTTGGTTTAAGAAAGGAAGATACATACATATGTTTGGAATTGGTACAAAAGACCTTGGAATAGATCTTGGAACAGCGAATACGCTTGTTTTTATTAAAGGAAAAGGCATTGTTGTGAGAGAACCTTCGGTCGTAGCTTTGGAAACTGATACGAAGTCTATAGTGGCGGTCGGAAATGATGCTAGAAATATGATTGGCCGTACACCTGGTAATGTTGTGGCACTACGCCCAATGAAAGACGGAGTCATTGCAGATTACGAGACGACAGCAACAATGATGAAATATTACATTAATCAAGCATTAAAAGGCAAAGGGCTTTTTGCTCGTAAACCTTACGTAATGGTATGTGTGCCATCTGGCATTACAGCTGTAGAAGAGCGTGCAGTTATTGATGCAACGAGACAAGCTGGTGCACGTGACGCATATCCGATTGAAGAACCATTTGCTGCGGCAATCGGTGCTAACCTGCCTGTATGGGAGCCAACAGGAAGTATGGTTGTGGATATTGGCGGCGGTACAACAGAAGTAGCGATTATTTCTCTTGGCGGCATTGTGACATCACAATCAATCCGTGTTGCAGGTGATGAAATGGATGATGCGATCAGCAGCTACATCCGTAAAACGTATAACCTGATGATTGGTGATCGTACGTCAGAAGCGATTAAAATGGAAATCGGTTCTGCGCAGCCTGATGTACATGATGAGATGGACATTCGCGGACGTGACCTTTTAACAGGTCTGCCAAAAACAATCTCTATTACGGCAGAAGAGATTGCAAAAGCGCTTCGCGATACGGTGGAAACAATTGTCGATGCAGTAAAAATGACGCTTGAAAAAACCCCGCCTGAGCTGGCAGCAGATATTATGGACCGCGGAATTGTTTTAACAGGAGGCGGTGCATTACTGCGTAATCTTGACAAAGTCATTAGCGATGAAACGAAAATGCCAGTCATTATTGCTGAAGATCCGCTTGACTGTGTGGCGATCGGAACAGGGAAAGCACTTGAACATATTCATTTGTTCAAAGGAAAATCAAAAGATAATCGATAATCGGGCGTAATTAAAGAGGTGTAAGACATGCCGCAGTTTTTTATGAATAAAAGATTAATGTTGCTCCTTGTCTGTGTCATCGTACTGGTGGCCATGATTGGTTTTTCAGTGAAAAGCGGCAGAGGTGCTTCATGGCCGGAAAAATTAGTGGGGGATACGACAGGCTTTTTTCAAGGTGTCTTTCATAAACCATCACAATTTATTGCCGGTATTTATGGGAACGTACAAGATTTAAAGAACACATATGATGAAAACGAGCGTCTTCGAAAAAAACTTGATGGACAAACCCAATATGAGGCGAAACTTCAAGAACTAGAAGATGAGAACAAAAAGCTACGCAAACAGCTTGGCTATGTGAACTCTGTTCGTGATTACACGCCAATTCTATCAACTGTTATCGCAAGAAACCCATCTCTTTGGGATAGCTTTGTGATGATTGATAAAGGGAAAAAACAAGGCGTTGACAAAGATATGGCGGTCACAAATGAGAGTGGCGCATTAATTGGGAAGATTGAAAGTGATAAGCTCAACAATTTTACTTCAACTGTAAGGTTGCTAAGCTCAACTGACCAAAATAATAGAATTTCAACGAAAATTTTTGCGAAAAAGGGCAAAGAAGAACTCAATGGAATCATTAACGGTTATGACAGCAAGAAAAAAATGCTGACTATGAATATTCTAAAATCCGATGCAGATGGGGATGTCAAAAAAGGAGATCTTGTTGAAACATCTGGAGCAGGGGGCGTATTCCCACAAGGCTTGACGATTGGTAAGGTGAGTGAAATCGAGCCAGACCATTACGGCCTGACAAAGATCATTTACGTAGAACCAGCGGCAGAACTCAACAATTTAGACCGTGTGATTGTGGTGAATCGCAGCACAAGTACAGCAGATGCATCTGAATTGACGAAGGAGGAAGGCTCGTGAAACGTGTCCTTCTTGCTTTCGTCATGTTGTTTATCTTCGTATTTGACAGCATTTTTGTCGATTTAGTGAAGCTCCCATTTGTTTCAGAGAATCAAATTTTAGCTCCTCATTTCATTTTACTTGCACTTGTATTTATGACTGCTTTTGTGAATCAAAAATATGGTGTGATTTACGGATTTATTTTTGGACTTTTATATGATATTTCATATACAGGCATACTTGGTGTTCATATGTTTGGCTTTGGGGCGCTTTGCTATTTGCTAGCAAAAGCCTTTAAAGTTCTGCAAACGAATATGTTAGTCGTCGTCTTTCTGTCGATTATTGCTGTTTCCGTCATGGAGTTTTATGTATACGGCGTTCAAGCGACAATTCAACCAGGGATTATGCCGTTTAATACGTATGTCATCGAACGCTTTATTCCAACGATTCTTTTAAATACTGCTGCGTCTCTCATACTTGTTGTGCCGCTTAGGCTCTTTTTCATCAATGTGAAACAAGGACTGATCGACGAATAAAAGCAGGAGTTTGTCCAATTACGGCGAAATGAGTATGTTGTTGAGGTGAGCATCTTGAAAACTCAAAAACAGCAATATGTGACGATAAAAGGTACAAAAAACGGATTAACATTACAGTTAAATGATGACTGTTCGTTTGATGATCTTCTTTCTGGCTTGCGAGAGGTTCTTTTACTTGAGCAATATACAGATGGAAGAGAAGGACATAAGGTCAATGTGCATATTAAGCTTGGTTTTCGTTATTTAACGGAGGATCAGGAGACGCGTTTGACTGAAGCGGTGTCTGAAAATGAACATCTCGTGATCCACTCCATTGAAAGTGACGTCATGTCAACTGAAGAGGCGAGACGATTAAAAGCAGAGGCTGAAATTACTTCTGTAGCAAAAATTGTACGCTCTGGACAGGTGCTGTATGTCGAAGGAGATCTTTTATTAATAGGAGATGTCAATCCTGGCGGAACGATTCGCGCAGGAGGAAATATTTTTGTGCTTGGCGCATTAAAAGGTGTGGCGCATGCTGGATGTAATGGCAACAAGCAGGCTGTTATTGCGGCATCACATATGATTCCAACACAGCTTCGCATCGCACAAGTTTTTAACCGTGCACCAGACCAAAAAGAAGATGGAAATGAAATGGAATGTGCTTATTTAGATATAGATGGCAATATGATCATTGAACGCCTGCAGCAATTGGCTCATATAAGACCTAATCTGACAAGGCTTGAGGGAGGAATGTGAAATTGGGCGAGGCTATTGTGATTACCTCAGGAAAAGGCGGCGTTGGCAAAACAACAACATCTGCAAACTTAGGCACAGCACTAGCAATTCAAGGGAAAAAAGTGTGTCTAGTTGATACGGACATCGGCCTTCGGAATCTGGATGTCGTGATGGGGCTTGAAAACCGCATTATTTATGATCTAGTTGATGTAGTAGAAGGAAGATGCAAAATTCACCAAGCGCTTGTAAAAGATAAGCGTTTCGAGGATCTTTTGTATCTTTTACCTGCTGCTCAAACAAGTGATAAAACGGCTGTGGAGCCGGAACAGATCAAGGAATTAATTCAATCATTGAAACAAGACTTTGATTATGTTGTCATTGACTGCCCTGCTGGAATTGAGCAAGGCTTTAAAAATGCTGTATCCGGTGCAGACAAGGCCATTGTCGTGACGACACCTGAAATCTCAGCTGTGAGAGATGCGGACCGAATCATCGGTTTGTTAGAACAAGAAGATATCGAACCGCCTCGTTTGATTGTCAACCGTATTCGTACACACATGGCGAAAAATGGCGATTCAATGGATGTAGATGAAGTGGTACATCACTTGTCGATTGATCTACTTGGCATCGTAGCAGATGATGATGATGTGATTAAGGCTTCAAACAATGGTGAACCGATTGTTATGGATGCTAAAAACAAAGTATCGATTGCCTATCGCAATATTGCCCGCCGGGTACTAGGCGAATCTGTTCCGCTTCAATCCTTTGAAGAAGAAAACAAGGGAATGTTTGCAAAGCTGAAAGCATTTTTTGGTGTAAGAGCATAATCGTGATAGAAAACCTTTACAGTCTAGTAAGGACGAGCACTGGAGCGCAGACCTGACAACGAATGCGAGGGTTTGTCTACACGCTGAGACCGATTCGATTTAGAATCGGTCTTTTTGTTGCATATCAGATGAGGTTGTCACATAAAATGTACAAACTGTTTGTATGTAAAGGGTGATCTCATGAAAAGAGTGGACGAGTACCGAAAGAAAATCGCGCAGCGCCGCAAAACGATGCAGCCTGCTGCTCCTCCTAAGAAGACGGCTTTCAAGAAAAAAGAGGATATCCCGCCATGGGTTATGCTGACAGAGGAAGAAAAGCATTCTGGCTCGACCTCCTATGAACCGGCGTCTCATCAGCCAAAGAAATATCGTCATCCCTTATTTAACCCGAATACCTTTGTGCTTAAATGCTTATTATCAGCGTCCCTTGTGTTGATTGCTGCCATTTCGTTTAAAGGTCAGGCAGGTCCGTTTCAGCAGCTGAAGCCGGTGATTACTCAGACCTTTGAGCAAGATTTTCAATTTGCTGCTGCCAACCGTTGGATAGAAAAAACAGTCGGACATCCGCTGGCATTTTTAACAGAGAAAAAAGAGGGCCAAAAAGACGTACAAGCGAATCAAGAACTAGCTGTGCCTGCCTCTGGTAAAGTGCAGGAATCCTTTACGCAAAATGGAGCAGGGGTCAAAGTCGAAACATCCGCTGAAGCCATTGATAGTATGAAGGAAGGCTATGTGGTCGAGGTGAAAAAGAAAAGCGACACAGGGCTTACCGTTGTGGTGCAGCATGCAGATAACAGCTATAGCTGGTACGGTCAATTAAAGAAAGCCGATGTGGCCTTATACGATTTTGTTGATAAAGGTGAAAAAATTGGCCAGATTTCGCTTGATGATCAAGGGAAGGGCACGTATTACTTTGCCATTAAACAAAATGAACAATTTATCGATCCTATTCAGGTGATGACCTTTGAATAGATGGCTGCTCATGCTGACGAAAATTCACATCCATCCGCTGCTGTGGATTGTGATGGCGTTTGCGATTCTGTCAGGTCAAATTAAGCCGCTGCTTTGCCTGCTTGTGATCGTCTGTGTCCATGAACTTGGACATGCAGCGGCTGCCTGCTATTATCATTGGCGCATTCGGCGGATTTTTTTACTGCCATTTGGCGGAACGGTTGAAGTAGAGGAACATGGAAACCGTCCGCTAAAAGAGGAGCTGGCGGTCATTTTGTGCGGGCCGCTTCAGCATGTACCGCTCCAGCTCATGGCGTGGCTGTTCATGGAAGCTTCTCTTATTTCGCATGACGTCTTTACGATGTTTACCTTTTATAATATGGCGATTTTTCTTGTCAATCTTTTGCCCATTTGGCCGCTTGATGGCGGAAAATTATTCTTTTTGCTCTTATCTATTTTTTACCCTTTCCAACGTGCACATGCTCTAGCCATAAAAGGCTCACTTGTCTTTTTCGGTCTATTGACAGCAGGATTACTTTTGTTTGCACCGCTGCAATTCAATGGCTGGGTGCTGCTCACTTTTTTAGCTTATTCACTCGTGATGGAGCACAGGCAGCGGCATTACGTCAGGGTTCGTTTTTTACTAGAACGGTATTACGGTAAAAAAGAGCAAAAGGTAGAAAAACTGATTCCGCTGAGAGCAAGTGCAGAGGAAAAAGTTTACGAAGTGATGGCACGATTTCAAAGGGGCTGCAAGCATCCGATTATTATTGAAAGAGATGGCGTGAAGATGAGTCAGCTTGATGAAAATGAACTGCTCCATGCGTATTTTTCAGATCGCAGAACGACCTCCTCAATGGAAGAGCTTCTTTTACCGTACTAATGGTGAAAATACATTGACATTCTGCGTCTAGTTTGATATATTTTTTAATGTTATGGATATGTAGCACCCGTGCTACAACCGCGCGGAGCAGGTGTAAAGAGCCTATGGCCCCCTGTATTCGGCGAGTCTGAGTTTATTAGGAGGTGCAGAGATGTACGCAATTATCGAAACTGGTGGTAAACAAGTAAAAGTTGAAGAAGGTCAAACTGTTTATGTTGAAAAACTAGCTGCTGAAGCAGGTGAAACAGTAACTTTCGAAAACGTATTGTTTGTCGGCGGAGACACTGTCAAAGTGGGTAACCCTTCAGTTGCTGGAGCAACAGTAACGGCTAAAGTTGAAAAACAAGGTCGCGGTAAGAAAATTACTGTGTTCAAGTACAAACCGAAGAAAAACAACCACAAGAAACAAGGTCATCGTCAACCTTACACTAAAGTTGTTATCGAAAAAATCAACGCTTAAGGCGTGTGAGTGATATGATCAAAGCAACCATTACTCGGTCATCAGCAGATGAAAGCATTACGTCTTTTCAGATGACTGGACATGCCGAGTTTGCTGAAAAAGGTCAGGATCTCGTTTGTGCAGGTGTATCTGCTGTTGTTTTCGGCTCAGTCAATTCAATTATTGCACTGACAGGATTGGACCCACTGCTTGATATTGGTGAAGAAGGCGGCTACTTCTCTTTTGAACTGCCGGCTGATACAGATCCAGTATCCTTTGAAAAAGCCCAGCTGCTTTTAGAAGGCATGGTCGTTTCCTTAGAGACAATTGAACGAGATTATCACGATTATGTGAGAATATCAACAAAAAAATAGGAGGTGAACTTCATGCTTAGATTAGATCTTCAATTTTTCGCATCTAAAAAAGGGGTAGGTTCTACAAAGAACGGACGTGACTCTGAGTCTAAACGTTTAGGCGCTAAACGTGCTGATGGTCAATTCGTAACTGGTGGTTCTATCCTTTATCGTCAACGTGGAACGAAAATCTATCCAGGTGAAAACGTTGGACGCGGAGGCGACGACACTCTTTTCGCTAAAATCGACGGAACGGTTAAATTCGAACGTTTCGGTCGTGACCGTAAAAAAGTGAGCGTATATCCTGCGGCACAATAATTGCTAAAAACTCCGGTCATTGACTGGAGTTTTTTTCACTTTTACAAGCAGTACCGAAGATGATAAAAGAAGATGCACTCCATAAATATCAAAGAACGTTTGCTGACTTTGCCTCATTTTCTCCTATACGATCAGAAAAAACAACCTTTCCTCACATAACTAGTGTTTTTCTATGCTGTCTTCTCTGTTATAATTCAGGGAGACATATTGATGATAAGACTCCTAAAAGAGAGACCAAACGATTGGGAGTGCGATAATGGAAGAGATACCAAGTAAAGAAAATGAAAAATTAACTCACGTTGCATTAACAAATGAATTGATCTATCTGCTCAGTCGTTCAAGACACGACTGGATGAATAAATTACAGCTGATCAAAGGCAACTTGACATTAGAAAAATATGACCGCGTGTTTGAAATTATAGAAGAAATGGTCATTGAAGCACAGCATGAATCCAAACTCTCAAATTTAAAAATTCCCCAATTGGCCTATTACTTTCTAACATTTAATTGGGAGTCGCATTTTATCACCTTAGAATATGAAGTGCTTGGTGAAACCCGAGACTTATCAGCATATGAATCACAGCTGCTATCGGTATCACAGGAGTTGTTTTCGATATTCGATCAATCAGTTTGCCAAAAAACTGAAAATCATTTAACGGTCACGTTCCAAACAGATCATGAAGAAAATGATGTGATCTTATATTTTGATTTCAAAGGAAAATTAACAAGTTTGGATGCGTTAAATGCGTTTCATGACGCAAACTATCCATGTATGAGTATAACGCAATTTCATGTGACGCCTCATGAGTCCATGATTGAGCTTTGTTTGAGGCAAGAACGAGATATGTGATGCAGAGAAACGGAGGAAGTTATGTTTGTAGATCAGGTTAAAGTGTATGTTAAAGGCGGTGACGGCGGAAACGGTATGGTGGCGTTCCGTCGTGAAAAATATGTACCAAAGGGCGGCCCAGCAGGCGGCGACGGCGGAAATGGTGCAGATGTTGTATTTGAAGTAGACGAAGGACTTAGAACGTTAATGGACTTTCGTTATAAGCGTCATTTCAAGGCTGACCGCGGCGAGCATGGAATGAGTAAAAACCAGCATGGCCGAAATGCGGAAGAAATGATTGTCAAAGTTCCGCCTGGTACGGTTGTGACAGATGCAGAGACGGAACAAGTACTAGCTGACTTGACAGAGCATGGGCAGCGTGCTGTGATTGCCAAAGGCGGACGTGGCGGACGTGGAAATTCACGCTTCGCAACACCAGCAAATCCTGCGCCACAGCTTTCTGAAAACGGTGAGCCAGGTAAAGAACGTGACGTCATCTTAGAATTAAAAGTACTTGCAGATGTTGGACTTGTTGGTTTCCCAAGTGTCGGGAAGTCAACGCTGCTTTCAATTGTCTCTTCTGCGAAACCAAAAATTGCGGATTATCATTTTACAACGCTTGTGCCGAACCTCGGAGTTGTTGAAACAGACGATAACCGAAGCTTTGTTATGGCGGATCTGCCAGGACTGATTGAAGGAGCGCACGAAGGCGTTGGCTTAGGTCATCAATTTTTACGTCATATTGAGCGTACACGTGTCATTGTCCATGTCATTGATATGTCTGGACTTGAAGGGCGTGACCCATACGAAGACTACGTGACGATTAATGAAGAGCTTGAGCAGTACAATATGAGATTGACAGAGCGTCCGCAAATCATTGTTGCGAACAAAATGGACATGCCAGATGCAGCTGACAATCTAGCGGCATTTAAAGAAAAACTAACGGATGACTATAAAGTGTTCCCGATTAGTGCGATCACAAGAGAAGGGCTTCGTGAGCTCTTATTTGAAATCGCCAATCAGCTTGAAACAACACCGGAATTCCCGCTCTATAATGAAGAGGAGCTCTCGGATAACCGCGTGATGTACAGATTTGATGAGGGCGATGCACCATTTGAGATCTCTAGAGATCCTGATGGCACATTTGTCTTAACGGGTAAAGCACTTGAGCGTCTCTTTAAGATGACAGACTTCTCAAGAGATGAATCCGTTAAACGATTCTCTAGACAGCTGCGCGGTATGGGTGTCGATGATGCCTTGCGTGAGCGCGGTGCAAAAGATGGCGACATCATTCGTCTGCTTGAATTTGAATTCGAATTTATTGATTGATCAACAGGAGGGTCCAGACCATGGGCTCTCCCGTTTTTAAAAGGGGAGAAAACAGGTGAAAGAAGAAACGTTCTATTTAGTAAGAGAGGATGTACTTCCAGATGCGATGCGAAAAACGCTTGAAGTCAAAAAGCTTCTCGATCGCAAAAAAGCGGATTCAGTTGCCGATGCTGTTCAAAAAGCGGATTTAAGCCGCAGTGCTTTTTATAAATACCGAGATGCTGTTTTTCCATTTTATACAATGGTAAAAGAGCAGATCATCACATTGTTTTTCCACCTTGAAGACCGGTCTGGGGCTCTGTCAAGGCTGCTTCAAATTGTGGCTGACTCTGGCTGTAATGTGTTATCCATTCACCAAACGATTCCGCTGCAAGGAAGAGCGAATGTCACCCTATCGATTAGTACGGCAGGTATGGCAGATGATATTAATACCGTCATGAATCAATTAAGAAAGCTTGAATTTGTCGAAAAAGTTGAAATTCTAGGTTCTGGGGCGTAAAAGGAGAGATCATAGCAGATGAAGCAATTAACTGTAGGTTATTTTGGACCAGAGGCAACATTTACTCATTTGGCCGTATGCTCTTGTTTTCCAAAAGATGCAGTGCAGCGTGCCTATGCAACGATTCCGCAATGTATGGATGCTGTGTCAAAGGGCGAAGTCGATTTGGCGGTCGTTCCACTTGAAAATGCACTCGAAGGATCTGTGAACTTAACGATTGATTATTTAATTCATGAAGAAGCGTTGTCCATTGTGGGGGAGATGACAGCACCGATACGGCAGCATTTGCTTGTCCACCCATCAAGAGCGGAGAGCTGGGAGACGTTAGATGTCATTCAATCACATCCTCACGCGATTGCCCAGTGTCATCAATTTCTGAAAAAACAGTACCCTCATATTCCTCACCGGCCAGTGGAATCAACAGGCTATGCAGCAAAATACATCAGTGAGCATCCAGATGAAGCTGTCGGGGCTATTGCCAATGAAATTGCCGCAAAAACGTATGGTTTGACGATTGCGAAAAAAGACATTCATGATTATCCGCACAACCATACACGCTTTGTGATTTTACATAAAGATCCTAACGCATCGTTCCCAATGAATTCTGGTTTCTCATCAAAGCCAAAAACGACCATTGTGGTCAGTCTGCCTAAGGATGACCAATCAGGTGCATTGCACCGCGTGCTGTCTGCTTTTTCTTGGCGGAATCTTAACTTGTCAAAAATTGAATCTCGTCCGACAAAAACAGGCCTTGGACATTATTTATTTATTATTGATATCGAAAAAGAAATGGATGATGTCCTAGTCCCAGGTGCGATTCAAGAATTAGAAGCGATTGGCTGTGAGGTCAAGCTGCTTGGCAGCTATCAAACATATGAATTAACGAATGAAAAATAGTGTCCCAACCAGGACACTATTTTTTTAGTCTTTTATTAAAAACCCAGCATCATCCAGCGCTTGAATGGCTTGATCAAGCTGCTTTTGGCTGTAAGAAGTGAGAGTATGCAAATGTACGCCGTCTGTTAGTTCTGACAAGTAGGACGCGCCGGTGTTAGAAATATGATGGACAAAATCAGCGACTTGTTTCCGAGTGCTGACGCGAATGGAGGCCGTTAGTTCACCATAAACAGGATGCTCAATGATCACATCTTTCACCGTCACTCCAAAGTCTACAATCAAGGTCAGTTCCTCTTCTGTGCGAGCAGGATCATGCTTACAGGCGATGATTTGTTCAATTTCTCTTTCTGGCGCATGCTGCGCTGCCATATACACATAGCCTTGGCTTGTGGCAATAATGGGTTCATTTTTTGCTTTTAATAATGAAATATCTTGTACAATGACTTGTCGAGAGACAGCCGCTTTTTTAGCTAAAAAGCTTCCAGTAAGCGGTGTGTCTGTTTCTTTCAGCCACTCTAAAATGGCGGTTCTTCTTTCTTCGCCAATGAGTTTCCTCTCTTGCTCCACGTCCTAAGCTCCCTTCTTCTCCTTTTGCAAATGGTCAAATGTATGCAAAAGCTGATCGATGTCATCTTTTGATGACTGCCATCCAAATGATAGTCGAATAAATTGAAGGGCATCACGATCTGATACACGCAATGCCTTCACAGCAGGGGAAGGATGGTGATAACCAGAAGCACATGCGCTTCCAGTTGATAGACAAATCCCATGCCGGTTACATGCTAACATTACATATTGTCCTTCAAACCCTTCAAAAAAACAACCAATAATATGAGGCAGCGTGCGGCGATTGTCATTGTCCTGAAGAGTACGAACTGGCAACTGTCTGATTTTTAACTGTTGAAGAAAATAATCACGCAGCTGTTCATCTAATTTTTGCTGTTCATCCAGCCTAAGCATTGCTTGTTCACTTGCAGCAGCAAAAGCACCGATACACGGTACATTCACTGTCCCTGGACGTAAGCCATTTTCCTGAACTGCTCCTGTATATAAAGGTTTCCAAGGAACATGAGTGCCCATATAAACGGCACCAGCGCCTTTAGGAGCATACACTTTATGACTTGAGATGGACACGGCATCGACTCCAAGTTCTTTGATGGACACACGTACCTTTCCAAATGTTTGCACAGCATCTGTATGAAAAAGAATGTTCCTTTCTTTTAAAAGAGGTGCTAACTCAGCAAGCGGCTGGATAATCCCTGTTTCTGAATTAGCATGCTGAATAGATACGAGTCCTGTTTCAGGCAATAATGCTTTTTTGAGAATGTCCTCTGTTATGATTCCATCCTGATTCGGTTCAATGATGGTGACTTTTACGCCAAGACGCTCTAAGCTGCTAACTGCATGATGAACAGAAGGGTGCTCGACTGATGTTGTGATGACATGCTGTTTATGTGGTGGTAGTCCATTGATGATCGATTGAATCGCAAGGAGATTGGATTCAGTTCCACCGCTTGTAAAGTAGATCCCATCTGGTTCACCCTCGATCATGGCAGCGAGTGATTGTCTGCTGTAAGTCAATATGTCATTTGCTTTTCCCCCAGCATCATGAAGACTGCTTGCATTTCCGTAGAAATTTTTACTCAGCTGCTCAAAAACATGCAGTGCTTCTTCTGAAACAGGTGTAGAAGCTGCGTAATCTAAATAAACCAACCTATCCATCTCCCGTGTGAAAATTTTTTCTTGTATTTATTTTAGTGTTGTGTAATGATATGTGTCAAGACAGGTGTAAATGACAGGAGGGGCAATGGTGTCATCAATCAAAAAAGTTATTGTGGTGGGATCAGGCATTGCAGCGCTTTCCTTTGCAAGAAATATCTCGAAAAACTGCCAGGTCATCATGATGACAAAAAAACAATTTTCATCTAGTAATTCCATGCTGGCACAAGGTGGAATTGCTGCTGCCTTTTCAGCACATGATTCAGCTGAGCAGCATGTGCAAGATACACTAGATGCTGGCTGTGACCACAATGATGAAAGAACCGTACAAGAAATCGTGAGACTTGGAAAACATCTTGTGCAGCAGCTCGTAGCAGATGGATGTCCATTTGATCAAGATGAAGCGGGAGAGCCGCAATTAGGCAAAGAGGGGGCACACACCACTCATCGCATCTTGCATGCAGGAGGAGATCAAACAGGGAAAACCCTTGTACAGTATCTGAAAAGTCAGCTCGGCTCACATATTCATTTATATGAATATCATCATGTCATTGATCTATTGGTTCATGAAGGGACATGCAAGGGTGTTGCATGGAAAGACGAGACAGGACACGTACAAACAATGACCGCAGATGCTGTTGTTTTATCAACTGGCGGCTGCGGCTCCCTATATGAGACAAACACAAATGATCCTTCTGTCACAGGAGACGGACTGATGATGGCCTATCGAGCAGGTGCGCAATTAGTGGATCTAGAATTTGTTCAATTCCATCCAACTCTTTTGACAATCGATGGAAAAGCAGTTGGTCTCATTTCAGAGGCAGTACGGGGAGAGGGAGCTTATTTAGAAGATGAAACAGGCAGGCGGATCATGAAAGGTATTCACCAACAAGCTGATTTAGCACCTAGAGATGTGGTCGCTAGAGCTATTTTTCATGAGCAGCAATTAGGCCATCAATTGTATCTTAACATCCATGATATTCCGCATTTTTCAGCCCGTTTTCCAGCGATAGATGCGATGTGTCAGCGTGCAGGTGTCAATATGGCGAGCGGCAGGCTGCCAATTTCCCCGGGTATGCACTTTTTAATGGGCGGTATCAGTGTCAATGAATATGGAGAAACGACTGTTCCAGCGCTATTTGCCATTGGAGAAGCGGCCTGTACTGGCTTACACGGTGCGAATCGATTGGCGAGTAATTCTCTTCTGGAAGGTCTCGTGTTAGGCAGCAAAGCGGCACAAAGAATTGAACAGCTGCCTAAACAGAAAGAAACAAGTCCACCTTTTTCTATTCAAGAAATATGGATGGTTCCAATGATTTCAAAGGATCAGCTGAGACAATGGATGACTACATTTGCAGCCATTGTGAGAGATGAAAAGGGCTTGCAGACTTTGCTTCATACGTTACAGCATGTCACTTTTCAGCAAATTAATGTGAAGGATATCACAAATGAACAGATCGAATTAAGCAATCAATGGGCATTAGCGGTTTGCCTTGCTAAATCTGCATTACTCCGTACAGAAAGCAGAGGCGGCCATTATCGAATGGATTATCCAGAGCGAAGCGATGCGTTGTGGCAGGGCAGGCAGATTGTTCATGAAAAAGGTCATATTCATATCATGAAAAATGAAAGGATCGGTGCCAAATGGAACGTTTACAGTTAAAACAAATGCTCACTCATTTTTTTACAGAGGATATTGGCTTTGGAGATGTATCAGCTGATGCCATCTTTGGAGACAAGAAAGGAACAGCTCTTATCATTGCGAAACAATCTGGTGTATTGGCAGGATCACAACTGATTGAAATAGGTTACCGCCTGTTGAATGAACAGATTCAAACTGAGCTGTTTTTTCAAGAAGGTGATTGGATTCATTCAGGCGCTGTACTGGCGAAAATAAAGGGCCCAGTCAACGACTTATTAAAGGGAGAGAGGGTCATTTTAAATCTATTGCAGCGAATAACAGGTATCGCCACCTTAACACATGAGGCGGTGCAGCGATTAGGTGACCCGTCTATTACGATTTGTGATACGAGAAAAACGACACCCGGCTTGCGTATGTTAGAGAAATACGCAGTGAAGACAGGCGGTGGAAAGAATCATCGCTTTGGCTTATCAGATGGGGTCATGATTAAAGATAATCATATTGCCGCATGCGGCTCTATTCGTGAAGCTGTAGAAAAAGCAAGAGCATATGCCGGTCATATGGTGAAAATTGAAGTGGAAATTGAATCAGAAACGCAGCTAATGGAAGCCATTGATGCAAAAGCGGATGTCATCATGTTTGATAACTGCTCTCCGGACGAGGTTAAACGTTTTAAACAAATGACGCCAGAGTCCATTCTGACAGAGGCTTCAGGGGGCATTACGCTAGAGACATTGCCAAGCTACAGGGGGACAGGAGTCGACTTGATTTCACTTGGTTTTCTAACACATTCTGCTCCAGCATTTGATTTTAGTATGAATATGGAATTCAGTCATAAAGGGGGAACAACTCATGTCCATGCTTAATGTATTAGCCAATCAACATGCAGCCATGATGCCAGATGAATATAAACACCGCTCTGATGATGAAATGAAGCAGCGAGTGTTAGAAATCAAGCGGGCTTTTGGATCAAAGCTTTTTATACCGGGTCATCATTATCAAAAGGATGAGGTCATCGAATTTGCAGATGCAACAGGAGATTCATTGCAGCTGGCACAAATAGCGGCCGACAATCACGAGGCTGAATACATTGTGTTCTGCGGTGTTCACTTTATGGCAGAAACGGCAGATATGCTGTCAAACAAGAATCAAAGCGTCGTATTGCCAGATATGAGAGCAGGCTGTTCCATGACAGATATGGCAAACATGAAACAAACAGACAGAGCATGGGAGCAGCTCACTGATCTGTTTGGAGATACAATACTTCCGCTTACGTATGTCAATTCAACAGCAGATATTAAAGCATTTGTCGGCAAGCATGGCGGGGCGACTGTTACTTCATCAAATGCTAAAAAAGTACTCGAGTGGGCGATGACGCAAAAAGAGCGGATTCTGTTTCTCCCTGATCAGCACCTAGGGCGTAATACGGCTTTTGATTTAGGGATTCCGCTAGAAGAAATGGCTGTCTGGGATCAGATAGAAGAAAAGCTCATTACCGATCAGCCGCTTTCCCGAATCAAGATGATTTTATGGAAAGGCCATTGCTCCGTACATGAGAAGTTTACCGTTCGGAATATAGAAGAAATGAGAAAAAAAGACCGTGACATTCAAATTCTTGTCCATCCTGAATGCACGCATGAGGTTGTAAGGGCTTCTGACTTAGCAGGTTCAACGAAATTTATTATTGATACGATCAAACAGGCGCCTGCAGGCAGCAAGTGGGCGATTGGAACAGAGATGAATTTAGTCAAACGGATCATAGCGCAGCACCCAGATAAACAAATTGAATCCCTTAACCCAGATATGTGTCCATGCTTGACGATGAACCGGATTGATCTGCCTCATTTGCTATGGTCACTTGAAAGCATTGAAAAGGGTCAGCCGGTCGGGTTGATACAGGTCAATGAAGACATCACGAAAGACGCTTTGCTTGCACTCGAGAAAATGCTCGCCATTAAATAATGATTCAGCCCCTCCTATCAGAAAACAAGTTTTTATCATATCGGCTTGTAAATAGGCATAAATTTATGTTGAAACATATTGTACTTCTGACATAACCGTTACGTTCACGTTTTGCATAGGAGGGGAAAACGTTGAAAATTCATATTGTGCAAAAAGGAGACTCCCTTTGGAAAATTTCAAAGAAATACGGAGTCGACTTTCAAGAATTGAAAAAACTAAATTCTCAGCTCAGTAATCCTGATTTGATCATGCCGGGTATGAAAATTAAAATTCCATCTAGTGGTGTTCCTGTGAAAACAGATCATCACAAATCAAAAGAAATGCCAAAAACGAAAGAACATCCGTATGTGAAAGAAAAGCCAAAAGATGTCGTGCAAGTGCAAGATACAAAACCGAAGGAAAAGCCAAATGAACCGGTACCTTATGTACCGCCAGTGCCAAAGATCGAGCAGCCAGTTTTTCCGCAAGTCGATGTGAACTATTATCAGACCAATCTCTACCAGCCATTCACGCCTCCTCCCAAAAAAGATCATTATGAGAAAAAAGATCACGTTCACGAGAAAAAAGATCACAAAGATCATTTTCATCATGAGAATAAAGACCATAAAGATAACAAGGGGCATTTCCATCATGAAAATAAGGAACATAAAGATCACAAGGACCATTTTCATCATGAAAATAAAGGTCATCTAAAAGATGAAGTGGCAAAGGGATATGACCCGTTTATTCATATTCCGCATCAAAAAGAGGAGGGAAAAGACATGGAGCATGGCAATTACCCAAACCTTCCTAACTTCCCGCAAATGCCAAATGTGGGAGGGGCAGCGGTAGGAGGAGCGGCTGAAAATAACGAGCATCATCACCAGCATCATCATCATGAACCATATGATCCTTATTTTGGTTATGGTCATGGTCATTACATGCCGGCGATGTATCCATATCCGCAGCAAATGGTGCCGGCATCGCCAATTTTACCGGGATCAGGCCTATGTTATCCTATCCAGCCATATTATCACCATCATATGATGCCATATCCATACCCGGCTCATCCATATTATCCTGCGTATCAAGCGCCTGCTTACTACGGAGAAAATCATGAGCACCATGCAAACGACGGACATCACTGGCCTCACCATATGCATTCAAACGCCAATGCAAATGCTAACGTAAATCAAGGCTTTTATCCAAACGTCTCAAATGCCGCATACGGCAAGGAAGACTGCGGATGTGATGATGGCATGAAGCATTATCAGCCTTGGCCAGGACATTATCCGAATCCTGTTCCTTATGGCCAAATGGGAGCTTATCCAGCTCAGCCTTATATGCAGCCATATCCAGGTCAATCAGTATTTGCAAGGCCGGAGGAGGAAGAAGAGGATTAATGACAGAAGGAACGATCTCAATCGTTCCTTTCAGCGTGTAGACAAACCCTCGCATTCGGTGTCAGGTCTGCGCTCCGGTGCTCACGAATGTCAAATTCGCTCCGCTCCTGTGCTCGTCCTTCCTAGAATGCAAAGGTTTTCTATTACGCTGAAAAGAAGACAAAAGGCTAAAATCAAGAACATTTTAGCCTTTTGTCACCATACCAGAAGGAACGATCTCAATCGTTCCTTTTTTTGTTTATAACTGACAGCTTGATTTTCTTCCTAACTGTACATGCTAAAACAGAGCCTGTTTCGCGCTCATGAGATTGAATTTGTACAGGGGGTTTTTCGTTTGAGACAAAAATGGCAAAAAACAATCGCATTAGTGCTTCTTCCTATTGGGTTAACAGCATGTGGTACAAATGACAATGCAGGTGTAGATACAAGGCATAATCAATCAGGTCAGCCGGTCGGATATCATTCGAATAACCGTGCAGATGACAATAACCAAGATCATCAAGGACCAGTTTCTGAACTCATGGAAGGGATGAACGGTGGGAATACAACGAATGTTGATTATCGCACCCGTCCTCAAGCCGATGATCGAATGCCTCTTGCAGGTGGAGATGGACGCTACAGTCATGGAGATATGAACTATCATAACCAAATGTCGTTCTCAGGCTACGATAAACAAGAGAACATCCAGCGTTCAAGAAAAATTGCCAACCGCGTCAATAAAATGAATCACGTGGCAGACTCTCAAGTCATGGTGACGGATGAGAATGTGTATATTGCCATTAAATCAGATGGCCGCCTGACGTCAGAAGGCGTATCACAAGTAGAAGAAGCAGCGACTCGTTATGCGGATGGAAGAGCAGTCCAAGTCATGAAAGATGAAGGTGCATTCACACGCTTTAGAGATATGAGAAGAACGCAATTTGAAACAGGACAAACAGGCATGACCCGATAGTTTGACACAAAAAGGCTAAAGTTCATCACGAACTTTAGCCTTTTCTTAAAAATAAACCTTGATGCCTATATAAAATTCGTAAAAGAAATAACAGCCAAACCCTAATAATAAAATACCAGCAATAATGGATGTCCACTTGATCATCGTCCGATTCATCACTTTTCTTGTTAAGGATACAAGGGTGAGTAGACCAATGTCATGAAGGAGAATCCCTGCCAAAATACCGCCGGCAGCCAGCATAAATTCAGATGAATCTGTTTTTGTATAAGCATCTGCAAGTACAGCACCAAAAACAGAAACCCAGAACACAAGATTTCCAGGAGATACCGCCACAAGCAAGCCGTTTCGATATGTTTTCGCGAATGATTTATTGACCTTTTCTCCTGCTAAATGGATATCTTGATCCGCATTTTTAATGGAATCGTATGCGAGAATCATTAAAAATACAGCTCCGATCAGCCAGAGCGGGATTTGAACAAACGGCAAAGATAAAAACTGAGCAAATCCAGCATATAAAGCCAAGATGAGTAATAAGTCTATGGTCATACCGCCTGCTCCGACAGTTAAACCATGAAAAAATCCGTTTTTCAGTCCCTGTTTTGTCATTTCAACCGTGATTGCTCCAACAGGCAGAGCAATTGAGAATCCTACGACGATAAATGTGAGAAATGTTTGCAATCGACTAGAACTTCCTTTAAATAAATTGTATAAAAATTCTCCGTTTAGATTAATTATACATAATAGGAGAAAAGGATCAATGATTATTTCAGATTTGATTGAAATGAGAGAGATAGATGATGTATAGAAGACTGTATATCAACATGATCTATAACGCTTGTAGGGGAAAGGAACTATTTTCCTAAATCTTCTTTTCTTCATGATGTCTCTATGCTACACTGATGTGGAAATCAATAAAAGTGACTAGGGGTGCCCGTAAATGGGCTGAGAGAGAAGCTTAAACTTCTTAACCCTTTGGACCTGATCTGGCTCGTACCAGCGTGGGGAAGTTAAAGATGATGCATGTATCATATCAATGATATGCATGTTTATTTCTGACGACGAAACCAGGTTCTTTAAATAGAGCCTGGTTTTTTGCTGGTGCTGATTCCATCCTGTCCGGTGACAAGAAGAAAAGGAGAGAACAGCAAATGAAAGAAAAGAAAAGTGTCCCATCCAACCAATCATTGTTATCCAGCTTTGACGGCAGCCATAAGGTGTATGAGAAAGGATCAAGACCCGATATCTTAGTGCCAAAAAGAGAGATCACGCTCTCACATACTGTGACAGAGGCGGGCGACATAAAAAATGAACCAGTCCGTGTATACGATACGAGTGGACCGTACACCGATGAGAACGTTCATATTGACGTCACAAAGGGGTTAAAGCGTCTTAGGGCAGCATGGATTGAAGAAAGAGGAGATACAGAAAGCTATGAAGGGCGTCATGTAAGACCGGAGGATAATGGATACCGTTCAAGGGAGAAGGAGTCCATCCATTCTGTCCAAACTGATTTTCATCATAAGCCGCTCCGCGCGAAACAAGGTGCATGTGTGACGCAAATGCATTATGCCAAAAAAGGTATCATTACGCCTGAAATGGAGTTTATCGCAATTAGAGAAGAGCTAAGCCCTGAGTTCGTTAGAGAGGAAGTGGCGAGCGGAAGAGCCGTCATTCCTTCGAATATTAACCATCCAGAAAGTGAACCAATGATTATCGGAAGGAATTTTCATGTCAAAATCAATGCGAATATTGGCAATTCAGCTGTCACGTCATCCATTGATGAAGAGGTTGAAAAAATGACATGGGCGATCAGATGGGGGGCAGATACAATGATGGATCTGTCTACTGGAAAGGATATTCATACAACGAGAGAATGGATCATTCGGAATTGCCCAGTCCCAGTAGGAACCGTTCCCATCTATCAGGCCCTTGAAAAAGTGAATGGAGTCGCAGAAGATTTGACGTGGGATGTGTACAGGGACACATTAATTGAACAAGCGGAGCAAGGTGTAGACTATTTCACGATTCATGCTGGCGTGCTGTTAAGATATATTCCGCTCACTGTCGATCGGGTGACCGGAATTGTTTCAAGAGGCGGTGCAATTATGGCAAGATGGTGTCTTGCTCATCATCAAGAGAATTTCCTCTACACTCACTTCGAAGACATTTGTGAAATTATGAAAAAATATGATATCGCCTTTTCACTTGGAGATGGACTTAGACCAGGCTCGATTGCTGATGCCAATGATGAGGCGCAGTTTGCAGAGCTGGAAACGTTAGGTGAGTTAACAGAGATTGCTTGGAAACATGATGTGCAGGTAATGATTGAAGGGCCCGGACATGTCCCAATGGATAAAATCAAAGAGAATGTGGACAAGCAAATGGACATTTGCAAGGAAGCACCATTTTATACGTTAGGGCCTCTTACAACAGATATCGCACCTGGTTATGATCACATTACATCCGCGATCGGTGCGGCCATGATCGGCTGGTACGGAACAGCAATGCTGTGCTATGTAACGCCAAAAGAGCATTTAGGTCTGCCGAACAAAGAAGATGTGAGAGAAGGCGTGATCGCCTATAAAATTGCTGCACATGCTGCTGATCTAGCAAAAGGACATCCTGCGGCTCAAAAGCGCGATGATGCTTTATCGAAAGCGAGGTTTGAATTTAGGTGGCGGGACCAATTCAACCTGTCACTTGATCCAGAAAGAGCCTTGGCGTTCCATGATGAAACATTGCCTGCCGAAGGCGCTAAAACCGCTCACTTTTGCTCGATGTGCGGACCGAAGTTTTGCAGTATGAAAATTTCTCATGATATCCGCAATCAATCTGAAGAAGTAAAAAGAGAAATGGAAAAGAAGGCGAAGGAGTTTGTCAGTCAAGGAAGTCAAATTTATCAGCCATAAAAAAAGAACCTCGCACGATGCTGTGCGGGGTTTTATCAAACCGCTGAAAAGGCTTTTCTTAAAAGGTGAAAAAATGCCTTTGCTGCATATGCCATCATGTCCACACTCGGAATGAGAGCATCTGTTAAATGAAAAAAGACTGTTTTTCTTTCTGGAGATGTTCGTTTCTCTTTCTGCTTCATCAAGGGCAGCCTCCTTTTTACCAATATACTTCTTTGCAGATATGAGAGATAGATATGTTGTGTGAATTTAAACAAAATTTAAACTTCTTGGGTTTGAATGGAAAGAAGGAGGGGAAACGAGTTGAATAGAGAATGAATGAAAAGAGCTGATCTATTTGACCAGCGAACAAGAAGAGTGGAAGGTGATCTTATGATGAAAGTATTTAAGGTAACATTTCATATGAACAATGGGGAAGTGCTTGATTTCGAGCTCAAACGTCCAGCTACCTATGATGTGTATAAAAAAATTGAAGAAGCCAATCATTGGTTTAAGCTGAATAATGAAATCATTAACCTATTAAACGTCAATAGTATCCATGTAGAAACAGAATAACAGCAAAAAGCCGCTCAAAAGAGAGCGGCTTTCGTTATGCAGAAAAATCATTCCGATTATTAAGCTGCCCGCGGGACAGCCAGTTCTTTTTATACAAATAAGCAATCACTTCAAGCCACAGACGCGGTGCTTTTTTAGGGAAAAAAGGTTTTTGGTAATAAGCATAAGCGGCTTTTAAATCATCCCATTGATGACATGCTTTCGTTTGCGTGAATCTGGCAACGTCAATGACTCTGATCCGTCCTTCTTTTGTTAAGATCAGATTGCGCAGATGGATATCAGAAGGATTCAATCCTTTCTCGCGCGCTTCCTCCAGCGCATCATCGACTTGATTAATCATCTGTTTTTTAATAGGAATTCCTTTTGTAAGGCATTCATAGAATGTGTAGCCTTTAATATATTCCATTAAAATATACTGATCCCCAGACTCATAAATCTCAGGGTAGTAAGACGAACCAGAAAGTTTTTCGTAAATGGCAGCCTCTTTGCGGGCAATATGCTGATAAGAAGGGAAAAAGACTTTTAGTGCCATTTTCTTGCCGTCTTTTTTGTATAAAAAGACATAGGCACTTCTTCCTTTGCCGCACAGTTCAAGCTCTGCTGGTTTATAGGCAAGCTTATGAAAACGTTTCTCTTCATGATACTGAATCGATTCGGCTAATCTTTTGACATCTGACATTGACTTCACCTTCTTTGGTTTCAGTTTATGCGGCTGAAAAACGAATGATGAAAAAACGTGTCACTCGATAAAGCAATGGATTGTATAAAACATAACATTTACGAATGAAGGATACAACGAAAGACTCTTACCATACATTTGAATCATCGATTTGGTTAATGTTTAGAAAAATGGGTCAAACTACATATGTCATGCATCGATCTCATGTTCTAAAGAGGTGTAAATAGTGAAAGTGAAGATGAAATGTTTCGTTACAGGACTTATCATGACAAGTGTGCTTTTTTTCGCTGTAGATATGGAAGGGAAAGAACACTTGCAAAAGCAGTCAAACTCTATCACCGTCCAGCTTGAAAAAGTCTATTTAGACGGCGATGTGAGTATTGAAAGACACCGGGCATCATTAGAAGACAAAGACACATTCTGGGCGCAGTATAAAGGCTGGACGCTGGTAGAACAAAAAGAGGATTTTGCCCTTTTTAGAAAGCAAATTGATGATATCTCTCCATTAAGTAAAGCAAATGGATATATCGGATTATCAGAGGACGGTGTGATTTCTACGTTTCATGGAAGGCCTGACGGCTGGGCGGAGCCTATTCATCTCTTTTTTCAAATTGATACGTCCCGTTTAGAAAGTCATGTGGAAAAACAGCTTGAGCAAGGCATTCCTTTTCGAACAAAGGATGAATTTGAGCATGTGCTTGAAGTCATGAAGCCTTACCGAAATGAAATATCGTTTTAAAGCGTGTAACAGCTTGCTGGTGTGAAGACCGCAAGCTGTTTTTCGTGGTTTCATGATAAAAATGTACTGAGCGAACGTATGTTAACTTTTATTGCGGTTTTCTCCTCGATTTATGTTACAATGAAGAACAGTCAAAGAGGTGAAAACGGTGATAGAGTTTGTAAAAGGGACCATTGATTATGTGTGCCCGCAATATGTTGTCATTGAAAACGGCGGAGTGGGATATCAAGTCTATACCCCAAACCCGTTTATCTATCGAGTAAATAAACAAGAAACGATTTATACGTATCATTACATAAAGGAAGACGCATTTTCGTTATACGGTTTTCAAACACGAGAAGAAAAAGCGCTGTTCACAAAACTGTTAAATGTCACAGGAATAGGGCCAAAGGGTGCACTCGCCATTCTTGCTTCCGGTGATCCAGGCGCTGTCATTTCAGCGATAGAACGTGAAGATGAAGCGTTCCTGATTAAATTCCCTGGTGTGGGCAAAAAAACAGCACGTCAAATCATTCTGGATCTAAAAGGAAAACTTGCAGATGTGGTACCAGAAATGATTGGCAACTTATTTAATCACGAGGACCACATTCAGGTTGAAACGCAGCAAACTGCATTAGATGAAGCGCTTGAAGCCTTGAGTGTCCTTGGATACGGTGATCGTGAAATTAAAAAGGTTCTTCCATTATTAAAAGAAGAAAAGAATCTCACAACCGATCAATATGTGAAAAAAGCTTTACAAAAAATGTTGAAATAGGGTGATGTCTCATGGATGAACGGCTCGTCTCAACTGAAGCAGACAACCATGAATCAGCCATTGAGCAAAGTCTGCGGCCACAGACACTTAGCCAATATATCGGTCAGCAAAAAGTAAAGGATAATCTCAGCGTATTTATTGAAGCTGCCCGCATGAGGCAGGAAACGCTTGATCACGTCCTTTTATATGGACCTCCTGGACTTGGGAAAACAACGCTTGCGTCGATCATTGCCAATGAAATGAATGTTCAGCTGCGTACAACATCAGGACCAGCCATTGAGCGTCCTGGTGATTTGGCGGCCATCTTAACATCTCTTGAGCCAGGTGATGTATTGTTTATTGATGAAATTCACCGCTTGCAGCGCTCAATTGAGGAAGTGCTGTACCCAGCAATGGAGGATTTTTGTTTAGATATTGTCATTGGAAAAGGAGATACAGCACGCTCTGTACGGCTTGATTTACCGCCATTTACGCTTGTAGGTGCAACGACCCGTGTCGGGCTGTTAACAGCGCCGCTTCGTGATAGGTTTGGGGTACATGCAAGATTGGAATACTATGAGCAAAGAGATTTGGCTCACATTGTGGCAAGAACAGCCGAGCTGTTTGAGATTGGGATCGATATTCGCTCTGCCGAAGAGATTGCGAGACGTTCCCGGGGAACACCGAGGGTTGCCAATCGTTTGCTCAGAAGAGTAAGAGATTTTGCGCAAGTGCTTGGGAATCATGCTATTACGCAGGACATTGCGGAAGATGCCCTTGAGCGTCTTCAAGTCGACAGGCTTGGCCTCGATCATATAGACCATAAGCTGCTTTTAAGTATGATTGAAAAATTTAGAGGCGGTCCTGTTGGGCTTGATACGATCTCAGCGACAATTGGAGAAGAATCACATACGATTGAAGATGTGTACGAACCGTACTTGCTGCAAATTGGTTTCCTGCAAAGAACACCAAGAGGGCGGGTCGTCACAAGAGAAGCGTATGAACATTTTCAAATGGAGGTTCCGATTCGTGACTGAATTCCCTAAAATATTAATGATTTTAGGTGGTGTCCTTTTTGCCGCAGGATTAGTGTTTCAATTGGTTGGTAAGCTTCCAGGTGATATTTTTGTAAAAAAAGGAAATGTAACGTTCTTTTTTCCTGTCATTACATGCATTGTCATTAGCATCGTACTAACCATATTACTGAATATCTTTGGACGGATGAAATAACGTTAACTAGTTAACTACAGAATAGGTGAAGGAAATGAAGCTAGAACTATTTGATTTTGATTTACCAGAAAGATTGATTGCACAAGTGCCGCTTGAAAAAAGAGATGCATCAAGACTGATGGTCTTAAACAAACAGACGGGTGCGATTACACATGATACATTCTCACAAATCATCGATTATTTTCAAAAAGGTGATTGTCTCGTTCTAAACAATACTCGCGTTCTGCCTGCACGTCTGTTTGGTATGAAAGAGGATACAGGTGCCAAAGTTGAGCTGCTTCTATTGAAACAAGAAGAAGGAGATAAATGGGAAACACTTGTAAAACCAGCGAAACGGGTGAAAAAAGGGACGGTTATCACTTTTGGTGATGGACGGCTCAAAGCGGTATGTACAGAGGAAATGGAACATGGCGGAAGAAAAGTCGAGTTTCAATATACAGGCATTTTTTATGAAGTGCTTGAATCCCTTGGTGAAATGCCGCTGCCTCCATATATTAAAGAGCAGCTTGACGACCGTGAACGCTATCAAACCGTTTATTCAAAAGAGGTTGGCTCCGCTGCTGCCCCAACGGCCGGTCTCCATTTTACAACCGAGCTGCTGGATGCGCTGAAAGCGAAAGGTGTACACATTGCTTTTATTACGCTGCACGTGGGACTTGGCACGTTTCGTCCGGTAAGTGCAGAACGTATTGAAGAACACGAAATGCATGCAGAGTTTTATGAAATGAATGAAGAAACAGCTGATGAGCTTAATCGCGTTCGCAAAGAAGGCGGGCGGATTATTTCAGTCGGCACAACGTCAACAAGAACGCTTGAAACCATTGCAAGTGCACACGATGGTGAGTTCAAAGCCTCAAGCGGCTGGACATCGATCTTTATTTACCCTGGCTACACATTCAAGGCAATTGATGGCATGATCACAAATTTCCATCTGCCAAAATCCTCGTTAATTATGCTTGTCAGCGCATTAGCTGGACGAGAGCACGTACTAAAAGCGTACAATGAGGCTGTGAAAGAGGAATACCGATTCTTCAGCTTTGGCGATGCCATGCTGATTCAATAACATCATACAACAAAGACAGGAGGGCTCATTTTTGTCGCAATTACCGATACGTTATGAGTTCATTAAATCATGCAAACAAACAGGTGCACGTCTTGGCCGCGTTCATACACCGCACGGCTCTTTTGAAACACCTGTATTTATGCCAGTAGGTACACTGGCTACAGTCAAAACAATGGCGCCTGAAGAATTAAAGGCAATGGATGCAGGCATCATCTTAAGCAATACGTATCACTTATGGCTCCGTCCAGGTCACGATATCGTAAAAGAAGCAGGCGGTCTGCACAAATTTATGAACTGGGATCGAGCCATTCTAACTGATTCAGGCGGATTCCAAGTTTTCTCATTGAGTGAATTTAGAAAAATTGAAGAAGAAGGCGTTCACTTCCGTAATCATTTAAACGGAGACAAGCTGTTCCTATCTCCTGAAAAAGCCATGGACATCCAAAATGCGCTTGGCTCTGATATTATGATGGCATTTGATGAATGCCCGCCATATCCTGCAGAGTACGATTACATGAAACGTTCTGTGGAGCGGACAAGCAGATGGGCAGAGCGCTGTCTAACAGCGCACCAGCGTCCAGAGGATCAAGGGCTGTTTGGAATTGTCCAAGGCGGAGAATACGAAGAGCTTCGAAAACAAAGTGCAAAAGACCTTGTTTCACTTGATTTCCCAGGCTACGCCATCGGAGGCTTATCTGTAGGGGAACCAAAAGATGTGATGAATCGTGTACTTGAGTTCACTACACCATTTTTACCGGCAGACAAACCAAGGTACTTAATGGGTGTCGGCTCGCCAGATTCCTTAATTGACGGCGCCATTCGCGGTGTAGATATGTTTGACTGCGTACTGCCTACGCGAATTGCAAGAAACGGTACCTTAATGACTAGTGAAGGCCGTCTTGTTGTGAAAAATGCAAAATATGAGCGTGACTTTAGACCAATCGATGAGAACTGTGACTGCTATACATGTAAAAACTATACACGCGCCTATATTAGACATCTCATCCGAACAAATGAAACGTTCGGAATTCGATTAACAACTTATCATAATCTTCATTTTCTGTTAAAATTAATGGAGCAAGTGAGAGAAGCTATCCGTGAGGATCGTTTAGGTGATTTTAAAGAAGAGTTTTTTGAGCGTTATGGCTTTAACAAACCGAATGCGAAAAACTTTTAACGCATAAACGAAAGGCTTTACAATGCTTTAGAAAGGGGTGAAATAGAATGGATGGTGGTATGGGTTCAATCATTATGATTGTTGTCATGTTTGCTGTGCTTTACTTCTTGTTAATCCGTCCACAGCAAAAGCAACAGAAAGCTGTGCGTCAGATGCAGCAATCTTTATCAAAAGGCGATAAAATCGTCACAATCGGTGGTTTACACGGTGAAATCGACTCAATTGATGAATCAAAAGTGGTCATCAAAACAAGCGAAAACAACCGTTTAACTTTCGATCGCCGTGCTATTAGAGAATTAGCTGACAAAGGCTAATCCTCCGATACATAGCAATAAAAAAAGAGCGATATGAACCGCTCTTTTTTTATTTGCCTCGAAGATTGACGCCAATCATTCCCCCCAGCATACAAATGCCTAAAAATGCCCCATGATAGATGAACTGCTCTGGTGAAAACGTTTTTCCAAACCCCAAATATTGAAATAAAAATACAGTGAGAGAAAAAATGATAGATGTGATCGCACCAATTAGCCAGCCGCGCTCCTTTGCTTTCCCGCCAGAAATGATGCCTCCTAATAACAGGGCAACAAAGGACAAAATCATAATCATCCATTTAAATGATGATTCCTGCATACTTGTGAATGTAAGCATGAGCGACACAAGTAAACTTGTGACAACCATCACGACAAAAATGGCAATTAATCCGGATAAAATGCCTTTTCCAATATGTTTTGTTTCTTGCATGTGATTTGTCTCCTCTCCAATTGACCGAAGCTTGTCTTTTACTAAAATGTATTCACAGTGGAGAAAAAATAGACATGTTTCAGACGTTTCTTTTCTACATAAATAAAGTGTTTTGACACAAGCTATGATGGAGAAGGAGGGTTTACATCACATGCAGGACATCTTGATCATTTCCATGAGAACCATCATTTTATATTTTCTAATTTGGTTTATCTTTCGCTTAATGGGCAAAAGGGAAATTGGGGAATTGAGTATTTTAGATCTAGTCATTTTTATGATGATTGCAGAAATTGCGGTTCTTGCCATAGAAGAAGTAGAGGATCACATGTTACATACGGTATGGCCAATCCTGCTGTTAACCTTCATTCAAATCACACTTGCCTATCTCTCATTGAAATTCCAAGGCGTCCGGCGCTTTCTTGACGGCAAACCGGTCTTGCTCATCATCAATGGCAAAATAGACGAGGGTGCGATGAGAAAACAGCGATACAATTTTGATGACCTGCTCATTCAATTAAGAGAAAATAACATCGACAGTATTCAGGATGTCTCTTACGCTATTTTAGAGCCGTCTGGAAAACTCGCCGTCGTCGAAAAAGAAAACAAGCTCAAACATGCAGCGCTTGAGCTTCCACTTGTTGCGGACGGTGTAGTGCAACATGATCACCTTAAGCAAATCAATCAAAATGAACAGTGGCTGAAAGATGAGCTTGCTAAAAGAGGTTATCATGATATCGAGCAAATCTCTTACTGCAGCTTTAATCAAAAAACATTTTATATTGATTTGAAAGATGAAGTGATCAAAAAGAGATGAGCTAAAACAGCTTCCCAATGAACGGGATGCGTCGCAGCTCTTCTCGTTTCACTAGTCCTAGGCAGATTAATAGAATGACATACAGCATGCACGTAACAATGATGAGTGTTACAAGTTCAATAGGAGCAGAAAAGAGTCCGTTTACTTGAGATTTCAGCCAAAGACTGACAGCCCCCGTACCGATAATCACAAGGACGCATAGTCCATATTCCTTTAGTGGTAAATGAATAGGCAGCACCTTTCCAACAGTTGCCGCATGGAGCAGTGTGACAAGGATGATGCCGATTAAGATCGCAAGTGCTGCGCCCATAATGCCAAAGCCAGGCTGTGAAGCAAGAACAAAAATCATCCCTGTTTTCACAATTGCACCTACCAGGCTGTTGGTCATCGCCGCACCAGCTAAATTGAGTGCTTGAAGCACGGCTTGAAGGGGCCCCTGAAAATAATATAGAAGGAAAAACGGCGCCATGAATTTCACATAAATGGCTGCATGCGACGAACCATACATAAAGAGCGTTAAATCTTCTGCATAAACGAAAAGAATAATACATGAAATGCCTCCGCTGAGTAAACAAAGGCGCATCGCCTGCTTCAGCCGGTATTCGACCGTTTTACGTTTATTCTGCTCCATTCCTTCACTGATCGCCGGAACTAATGCAGTGGAGAGTGAATACGTAATAAAACTAGGCAGTGTCAAAAGGGTCAGAGCAAGCCCGGTCAACTCCCCGTACTGCCTTGTCGCCTCAACAGCCGCATATCCAGCAATGGCAAGACTTTGCGCGACAACAATCGGCTCTAAAAACCATGAAATATTCCCGATAAAACGGCTGCCTGTTGTTGGCAGGGCAATGCTCATCAGCTGCTTAAATGTGTCCTTCCCGTCATGAATCGCCTTAAAAAATCGTTTTCGAATACGAATGGTCTTTTTATAGCGAAAGGCGATCAGTAAGTAAGCAAGTGAAATCATCTCTCCAATCACAGATGACACCATCGCACCTGCTGCCGCAAATTCAATCCCGTAAGGAAGGAAAGCCGTTGTACATACCGCGACTAATGAAATTCTTGCGACCTGTTCCAGTACTTGAGACATCGCGAGCGGACTCATTTGCTGTCTGCCTTGGAAATAGCCTCTTAACACACTGGAAATGGCGATGACTGGTACGACGGGTGTAATGGCAAGCAGTGGATAGACCGTTCTAGGGTCTGTCAGCATATTTTCTGCCATGATGGGCGCAAACCATAAGAAGAGCGGCGTGAAAATCAGGCTGAGTGTTCCTGTTATCGCAAGGGACATGACCAGAATACGTTTTGTTTTCTGTTTGTCACCCCGGGCTTCTGCTTCTGCGACAAGCTTACTAATGGCGACAGGCAGTCCGAATTGCGTGAGCGTCACGGCGAGAAAAAAGGTAGGTGCAGCCATCATGTAAAGCCCGACCCCTTCTTCGCCAATGAACCTCGCAATGACAATTCGATTGACAAAACCCAATATTCTCGTGATAAAACCTGCTAAAATTAAAATAATGGTCCCCTTTAAAAACGTTTGCTTCGTCAAATCACAGATCACCTGCCTTCTCAAACGACATAGAATCATATACAATAAGATATGCGTGTATATCGTCCAAGCATGACAAGTCTCTCGATAAAAAACTGAAAAGGGGGAGCTACGCAATGACACAACATCCAGCTGCTATTTACAAAGACCATTTAAAGCCTTTTCTGTTCAGTAAGCTTGAAGAATTCATCGTTTTGGGCTATAAAGATGTAGATTTAGAGGAATTATGGTCATACTTAGAGAATAAGAAGTGGAAGAAAAAACAAGAGTATCCGATTCATGAAATGGTTGCAGATATCTTATCTGTGAAAATAGGCGAATTTATGAACTATGCAACCGTTCAGTCGTTTAAAACGTCTGCTTTTTTGGACAGTGAAGATGGCAAGAATATGCTTGATGAACTGTTAAAATAAGCCATCTTAATGGATTCAGGTGTTTAAGGAGGAAATACATAATGAAAAAAGGGCGCATTCTTGCGTTTTTCTTAGTGGTTCTGTTAATCGGAACTGGCGTGGGCTTACTAACAAAGCCTGTTGCGAAAGATATGACGCTAGGGCTGGATTTACAGGGTGGATTTGAAGTCCTGTATGATGTACATCCAGTGAAAAAAGAGGACAAGATCACAAATAGTGTTCTCGTTAGTACAGTGGAGGCTCTTAACCGAAGAGCAAACGTGCTTGGTGTAAGTGAGCCGAACATTTCGATTGAAGGCAACAACCGTATCCGCGTGCAGCTTGCGGGTGTAAAAGATCAAAACAGAGCAAGGGAGATTCTTTCCACTGAAGCACAGCTATCCTTCAGAGATACGAATGATAAAGAACTCCTAAACGGGGCTGACCTAGTCGAAAACAGTGCAAAACAAACATTCAGTCAAACGAATGAGCCAATTGTGACGGTTAAACTAAAGGATGCGAAAAAATTTGGTGACGTCACAAGAAAAGTAGCAGCGATGGCACCAAATAATCAGCTTGTCATTTGGCTTGATTACCACAAAGGAGATTCCTTCAAAAAAGAAGTCTCAAAATCAAACCACAAGTATGTATCTGCACCAAATGTGAATCAAGAGATTAACAGCAGTGACGTACAAATAGAAGGAAAGTTTACTGTCCAAGAGGCAAAAGACCTTGCGAGTATTTTAAATGCCGGGGCATTGCCAGTGAAATTAACAGAAAAATATTCCACATCTGTGAGTGCACAGTTTGGTGAACAAGCACTGAACGAAACAGTGTTCGCAGGAATAGTAGGAATCGCATTTATCTTCTTATTCATGCTGTTTTATTACCGATTACCTGGTCTTATAGCTGTCATCACACTTTCAGCTTATATCTACATTACGCTGCAAGTGTTTGACTGGATGGGCGCGGTTATGACACTGCCTGGAATTGCCGCACTCATTTTAGGGGTAGGGATGGCTGTCGATGCCAACATTATTACTTATGAGCGGATCAAGGAAGAGCTGAAGCTCGGCAAATCAGTCCGTTCTGCTTTCAGATCAGGGAACCGCAGATCATTTGCGACGATCTTTGATGCTAACTTAACAAGTATTATTGCCGGCGGAGTGCTGTTCTTCTTCGGGACAAGCTCTGTAAAAGGATTTGCAACAATGCTCATCCTCTCGATTTTAACAAGCTTTATCACAGCTGTTTTCCTATCAAGATTCCTTCTCGGTCTTCTTGTTGAAAGCCGCTCTCTTGACCGGAGAAAAGGCTGGTTTGGTGTTCGTCAAAAAGACATTATGAACATCCATGAGACAACAGAAACCACCGAGCCAAAAACACCATTTGATAAGTGGGATTTCGTCAGCAAACGTAAAGGATTTATGATTTTCTCAGCTACTATCACCATTGCGGGAATCATCGTTCTTTCCATCTTCAAGCTGAATGCGGGAATTGACTTTACAAGTGGAACTAGAATTGATATTCAAAGTGATCACAAGCTGTCAACTGAACAAGTCGAGCAAGACTTTAAAAAGCTTGACCTTGAGACAGACAGTGTCGTGTTATCGGGTCAAAAAGAGAATCAGGCAGCAGCGAGATTTGTCGGTGTGCCGAACAAAGAAAAGATTGCTGAAGTGAAAGATTACTTCAAAGATAAATACGGAACGGAGCCAAACGTAAGTACAGTGTCTCCGACTGTCGGAAAAGAACTTGCCCGTAATGCGCTATATGCCGTCATCATTGCCTCCATCGGGATCATTTTATATGTATCCGTCCGATTTGAGTATAAGATGGCGATTGCGGCAATTATTTCATTGCTATATGATGCGTTCTTTATCGTGGCCTTCTTTAGTATTACGCGCTTAGAGGTGGATGTCACCTTCATTGCCGCGATCCTCACGGTCATCGGGTACTCGATCAACGATACGATCGTTACCTTCGACAGGGTTCGTGAGCAAATGAAGAAACGTAAACCGAAAACCATTGAAGATCTATCGTACATTGTGAACTTAAGCTTACAGCAAACCTTTACGCGATCTGTCAATACGGTGCTGACTGTACTTGTCGTTGTTGTCGCACTGCTTATCTTCGGATCAGCGTCGATTACAAACTTCTCCATCGCCTTACTTGTCGGCTTATTAACAGGGGTGTATTCATCCCTTTATATCGCGGCACAAATTTGGCTGATGTGGAAAGGCCGCGAGCTGAAAAAACCAGCTAAGATAGATACAGATCAAGATATTTAATCTGGAAAGACTGCCTTCTCGGCAGTCTTTTTCTATTGAAAAAACATTTCGGGTTTCATTGATCTTAAAATGGTCTTTTGCTATAATGACTTACGTTTAGATCAGTATAGAAAGCGGGTGTCTGTTTAAGGCATTTTGCTTTATTCATTGGAGGGGCTGTGATGAAGGTTCGGGAAACTGAACTGCCAGGTATCGGTCATAAAACCGAAATGATCACAAGAAATAATGAGAAGCTTGCCATCATTACACATAATGACGGCAGAAGAGAAATGTATCATTTTCAGGAGGACGACCACGAAGAAACGATTTCTGGTATCCTGCTAAACGATGAAGAAGCAAGACAAATTGCGGCTATTTTAGGCGGCATGGTCTATAAGCCGAAAGCGCTTGAAACCGTAGAGGTAGCCATTGATGATCTAGTGATTGAATGGTTTAAAATTGAAAAGAATGCACCAGCTGTTCAAAGAAGCATCGGTGAACTCAATGTTCGCCAAAACTATCAAGTAACAGTCATCGCCATTATGAGAAAATCACACGAGAAGATTTTAAATCCAGGACCAGATACCATCATCGAAGAAGGGGATACCCTTGTTATTTCTGGAGAAAGAAAAGAATTAAAGAACCTGATTAAAGAAAAACTCAGCAGCTGATGATGCCCATGCTGATAGGTTTTCTTCCGCTGCTTTTTTTCTGTGTTTAAAAAAGGCAGTGAAAAGGGAAGAATAAAAGAAAAAGCTTGGGGGATATGTAGATGAACAAACAACAATGGACCATCATACTCGCATTTATTTTCGTATTAATTGTCTCAGTATTTGCCGTGATTAATGTACGGCCTGTCGAGGTAGACTACTTATTTGGAACGGCTGAATGGCCGCTGATCCTCGTCATTATCGGTTCTGTTTTAATGGGCGGACTGATTGTGGCATTTGCAGGGATCTTCCAAATTGTGAAACTGAAACGTGAACTAAAGGCATTAAAAGCTGAGCGTGCAGCTGCTGCACCTGCTACTTCGACGAAAAAGGCAGACAAAGATCTTCAAAAAAAATCGCATGTTACGCCTTTAAAAGAACAGCCAGCATCATTTGACCGGAAGGAAAAATAATCTTCCAGCACAATTTCATAAAATAAAAATTGAAACCCCTCAGGCCACTCTAGTATAATAGTGTGGTTGAGGGGTGAATTTATGTTATTATCCAAAATGCGCTGGGAATATGAACATCCAAGCGAAGAAAAAGTGAAATCACTCTCTGAAAATCTGAATATTTCAGCGCTGACTGCATCGCTTCTCGTAAAAAGAGGACTTGAAGAAGTAGAAGAGGCGAGGTCTTTTTTATTTGATCAAAAAGCCGAATTTCATGATCCATTCTTATTAAAAGGAATGAAAGAAGCAGTAGAGCGCATCAACAAAGCGATCGAAGAGCAGGAATCGATTGTGATCTTCGGAGACTATGATGCAGATGGTGTGACAAGTACGTCTGTACTTTTACATACATTAAAAGAGCGGTCTGCGATAGTAGACTTTTATATTCCAGATCGGTTTAAAGAAGGCTATGGGCCTAATGAACAGGCTTTTCGATATATCAAGGAGCAAGGAGCATCGCTTGTCATCACGGTTGATACAGGCATTGCTGCTGTAAATGAAGCACGTATTGCAAAAGAAATAGGGCTAGACCTGATCATTACAGATCACCATGAACCAAGTGAGGAGCTGCCTGAGGCACTTGCCATTGTCCATCCTAAGCAGCCAGGCTGTGAGTATCCCTTTAAAGAACTTGCTGGTGTAGGTGTAGCGTTTAAAGTGGCGCATGCACTTCTTGGGGAGCTGCCAGTTCAGCTGTTAGATCTTGCAGCAATCGGGACAATCGCGGATCTTGTACCGCTTCATGATGAGAATAGATGGCTCGCCAAAAAAGGGCTTATGCAGCTTCGTCAGTCGAATAGACCGGGGCTGAAAGCGTTATTGAAAGAAGCGGGAGCCACTTTAGAAGAAGCGAACGAGGAAACGGTCGGCTTTCAAATTGCGCCAAGGCTGAATGCTGTAGGACGAATTGAACAGGCAGATCCAGCTGTTCACCTTCTTATGACTGAGGATAAGGATGAAGCAGAAGAGCTCGCTCGTTTTGTACAGGAACTGAATAAAGAACGACAAAAGATTGTCAGTACGATCACAGAAGAAGCCATTCAAATGGTGGAAGAGGCAGGCGATGACCAGTCTGCGATCGTTGTAGCGAAAGTTGGCTGGAATCCGGGCGTTGTCGGAATTGTTGCCTCTAAATTGACGGATACTTTTTCTCGTCCGGCGATTGTGCTTGGAATAGATGAAGAAACGCAAATGGCAAAAGGATCAGCCCGAAGCATTCCTGGCTTCGATCTATTCTTCCATCTAAGCAAATGCCGCGACATCCTGCCGCATTTCGGCGGGCATCCGATGGCAGCAGGGATGACACTTCGAGCGGATGATGTCGCTTTACTAAGGGAAAGATTAAATCAATATGCCAATGAAACATTGACGGAAGAAGATTTTATTCCCATTCAGCGGGTCGATGCTGTGTGTAAGGTAGACGAATTGACGGTTCAAGCGATTGAAGAAGCAGGGATGCTGTCACCATTTGGTATGTCAAACCCAAAACCGTTCATTATGATTGAAGATGCGAAGCTTGAAGATATCCGAACAATTGGGGCAAATCACAACCATATTAAAATGTCTCTGAAAGACGAAGACAAGCTGCTTGACTGTGTCGGCTTTCACCAAGGGAAATTAAAAGAAGAAATTGTTCCAGGAAGCCGCATTTCCGTGATTGGAGAAATGTCCGTCAATGAATGGAATAACCGGAAAAAGCCCCAGCTAATGCTAAAAGATGCACGAGTTGATGAATGGCAGCTGTTTGATCTGCGCGGGAAAAAGGATTGGGAGAAGAAAGTTTCGACGCTTGATTCAGAAAAATCTTTGATTGTCTGTTTTGAGGAAGCAACAAAACAGAACGTCGATATCCCCATTCATCATGTTCATGCAGAAAATGTATCAACGTTTGATGTACACGGAAAGTATGTGGTCTTTGCGGATGTTCCCGCAGATGAGCAATTGCTGAAGCAGCTTTTAGAAAATCAGAAGCCTGCCAGAATTTATACGGTTTTTCAAAGAGAAGAAGATCATTTTATGTCCTCTTTCCCAAGCCGTGATCAATTCAAATGGTTTTATGGGTTCTTGTTTAAACGGGGAAGTTTTCCTATCAAAGAACAAGGAATGGAGCTTGCCAAACATAGAGGCTGGACAAAAGATACAATCATTTTTATGACAAAGGTGTTTTTTGAACTCGGTTTTGTTAAAATAGAGAATGGTGTGCTGTCAATAGTACTTGATGCCCCTAAAAAAGATTTAACGGCATCAGCGTCCTATACAGCAAAACAACGATTGATGGAACTCGATCAAACACTAACATATTCCTCAGCTAAAGAGCTGAAGGAATGGCTGAATAGCATGATGAGCGAAGTCTCACCTGTGCTTTGACGTACGAGGAGGAAAAGGAAAAGATGGATTTAAAACAATATGTGACAGTTGTACCTGACTACCCAAAGGAAGGTGTACAATTTAAAGATATTACAACGTTAATGGATAAAGGCGAAGTGTACCGTTATGCAACGGATCAGATCGTTGAATACGCGAAGGAAAGAGACATTGATCTCATTGTTGGACCTGAAGCGCGTGGATTCATTATTGGCTGCCCTGTAGCATACGCACTTGGTGTAGGTTTTGCACCGGTTCGTAAAGAAGGAAAGCTTCCTCGTGAAGTCATTAAAGTCGATTACGGCTTGGAATATGGTAAAGATGTATTAACGATTCATAAAGATGCGATTCGTCCCGGTCAGCGTGTCCTGATTACTGATGACTTACTGGCAACTGGTGGAACAATTGAAGCGTCCATCAAGCTTGTAGAGGAATTAGGCGGCGTTGTGGCAGGGATTGCATTTTTGATTGAGCTGACGTATCTGGATGGCAGAAAGAAGCTTGACGGCTACGACATCATGACGTTAATGCAATACTAATGGAGTTTTTCGTAAAAAGCACTCAGTAAGAAGGGTGCTTTTTTCCTATCAAAAATCTTTTAGCGGACTTCTTCTCTTTACATCTATCGAATTTTTCTTGATAATAAACTACAATACAGTTTTCATTTAAAAAGGTGATTCCATGGCGAACGAACAAGTTTTAACGGCGCAGCAGGTCATTGACAAGGCAAGAGAATACCTGTCCGCTGAACATATTCAATTTATAGAGCGAGCATATGAATATGCTGAAAATGCACACAAGGAGCAATACCGGAAATCTGGTGAGCCCTATATTATCCATCCAATTCAAGTGGCGGGCATTCTTGTTGACCTTGAAATGGATCCATCAACCATTGCAGGCGGTTTCCTGCACGATGTAGTTGAGGATACAGATGTGACATTACAGGATTTAAAAGAGCATTTTAACGAAGAAGTAGCAATGCTTGTTGATGGTGTCACAAAGCTCGGGAAGATTAAATATAAATCACAAGAAGAACAGCAGGCCGAAAACCATCGAAAAATGTTTGTTGCAATGGCGCAGGATATCCGCGTGATCTTGATTAAGCTGGCAGACCGTCTTCATAACATGAGAACGCTCAAACATCTTCCGCAGGAAAAGCAGCGGAGAATTTCAAATGAAACACTTGAAATCTTTGCACCGCTTGCGCACAGATTAGGGATTTCAAAGATTAAGTGGGAGCTTGAAGATACAGCACTCCGCTATTTAAATCCGCAGCAATATTACCGAATTGTGAATCTGATGAAGCGTAAACGAGCGGAACGTGAGGAATACTTGGACGAGGTTGTCAATGAAGTGAAAGACCGCGTGTCTGAGGTGAACATCAAGGCTGAATTTTCCGGAAGACCAAAACATATTTATAGCATTTATCGCAAAATGGTCTTGCAAAATAAGCAGTTTAATGAAATTTATGATCTGCTTGCCGTTCGTATTTTGGTCGACAGCATTAAAGACTGTTATGCGGTGCTCGGTATTATCCATACATGCTGGAAACCGATGCCAGGCAGGTTTAAGGATTATATTGCGATGCCAAAGCCGAACATGTACCAATCTCTTCATACAACGGTGATTGGGCCAAAAGGTGATCCGCTTGAAGTTCAGATCCGTACAGTGGAAATGCATGAAATTGCAGAATATGGGATTGCGGCACACTGGGCATATAAAGAAGGCAAAGAGTCAGCAGAATCAACGGAAGAAGCGGTCTTCCAGAAGAAGCTTTCTTGGTTTAGAGAAATTCTTGAATTCCAAAACGAATCTACAGATGCAGAAGAATTTATGGAATCGTTAAAAATCGATCTCTTCTCTGATATGGTGTTTGTGTTTACACCAAAAGGAGACGTCATTGAACTGCCGTCGGGCTCAGTTCCGATTGATTTCTCTTACCGGATTCACTCGGAAATTGGGAATAAAACGATCGGTGCCAAGGTCAATGGCAAAATGGTCACACTCGATCACAAACTAAAAACAGGTGACATTATTGAAATTCTGACATCAAAGCACAGCTACGGACCAAGTCAGGATTGGGTCAAGCTTGCCCAAACCTCCCAAGCGAAGCACAAGATCAGACAGTTTTTCAAAAAACAGCGCCGTGAAGAAAATGTCGAAAAAGGCCGAGAGCTCGTAGAAAAAGAAATCAAAAACCTTGAGTTTGATGTCAAAGACATTCTGACCGCTGAAAACCTGCAAAAAGTGGCTGACAAATTTAATTTTTCAAACGAAGAGGACATGTATGCAGCTGTTGGATATAACGGCATTACTGCACTACAAGTCGCCAATCGTTTAACGGAAAAAGAAAGAAAACAAAGAGATCAAGAAGAGCAAGAGAAAACCGTTCAAGAAGTGACGGTGGAACCAAAGACGTATCACGGGAAAAAACGGGAAGCTGGCGTAAGGGTCAAAGGGATTGATAACCTGCTTGTCCGCTTATCTAAGTGCTGTAACCCTGTTCCTGGCGATAGCATTGTCGGTTTTATTACGAAGGGCCGAGGCGTATCTGTTCACCGTGAGGACTGTCCGAACGTGAAAACAGGAGAAGCGCAGGAGCGGTTAATTCCGGTCGAGTGGGAGCATGAGCAGCCTGCTCAAAACCGTAAAGAATACAATGTGGAAATTGAAATATTAGGATATGATAGACGCGGCTTACTCAATGAGGTGCTTCAAGCAGTTAACGAAACCAAAACGAACATCTCCTCTGTTTCTGGGAAGTCTGATCGTAACAAAGTGGCGACGATCCATATGGCGATCTTTATCCAAAATATTAATCATTTGCACAAAGTAGTCGAACGCATTAAACAAATCAAAGACATTTACTCTGTTCGCCGATTCATGAATTAGAAAGGAAGTATATCGTCTATGAGGCTTGTTGTGCAGCGTGTGACAAATGCATCTGTGAAGGTAGAAGAAGAGATCACAGGTGCCATCAGCGATGGATATATGGTGCTTGTTGGTGTCACACACGAAGATACAGAAGAAGATGTGCTTTACTTAGCTGAAAAACTTGCACATTTACGTATTTTTGAAGATGAAAACGGGAAAATGAATCGTTCACTATTGGACATAAAAGGAAGCGTTCTGTCTGTGTCGCAATTTACCCTTTATGGTGATACGAGAAAGGGCAGACGGCCGAATTTTATGAAAGCCGCCAAGCCGGATGCAGCCAATTCGCTTTACGAATGTTTCAATAAAACCCTTAGAGAAAAAGGCATCCATGTTGAAACTGGCCGTTTTGGTGCGATGATGGACGTGTCATTGACCAATTCAGGACCAGTCACGATCTTGATGGACAGCAATGAATAGATTCTCTTTAGACTGTAGATGAACTCATGCGGGAGTTTGTTTAGAGTCTTTTTCTTTTGTGGTCAAAAAAAAAGAGGCGCAGAGGCCTCTTTTTTTTAACGGAAATATTGTTTTAATCCTTCAGTCATTCCTTCTGTGACTCGTTCCTGGTAAGAGGCACTATAAATGATCGCTTCCTCCTGAGGATTGCTTAAATACCCGAGTTCATATAAAAGGGAAGGGCGTTTGTTTTCTCTTAAAACAAAGTAATCTCCGAATTTGACACCCTTATCAGGGATTTGAGAGCGCTTTGCGACTTCGGAATGAACACTTGACGCTAATTGCTGATCTTTTGCTGCGTGATAATAATACGCTGTACTTCCTCTAACACTTTGATCCATAAAACTATCATAATGAAGACTAATAAATGCATCTGCATTTCGGTAATGAGATGTCGCCACCCTCGATTGAAGGCTGATAAAGGTATCGTCACTTCTAGTTAAATACACATTCGCACCAGAAGCTCTTAATTTGCCTGCCAGTAAATTGGCGGTTTTGATGGTGATGTTCTTTTCAAAAGCACCGTCTGCGCCAATTGTGCCGCTGTCTTTTCCGCCATGACCAGGGTCAAGAACAATCGTTTTTCCTTTTAAAGAACCAGTTCCAGACGATGAATCATGCTGAGGTCTTGGCGCTTCGCTGCTATTTTTCTTCGTTTGAACGACCCAGCTCGCCACATAGCCAGTCCCGCCGTTCGATAGTGTCACCTCGTACCAGTCACCTTGCGTCCGAACAATGTGATAGGCAGCTCCTTTTGTTGCTCTTTCTGCAATCCCAGCAGAGGTAGAAGCGCTTTTTCGAATGTTGGTGCCATCATAGACAATGTACGCTTTTTGCTCAGAAGCCGAAGAGGATGAACTCTTTTCAGGTGCAGAGCCTGCTCCTTTGCCTGTGACAATGTAATAGCTTGCAACCCAGCCTTTTACGCCTTTCCCCTCAATTTCATACCAACCGTTCTGCTCTCGCAAAATGGTGATCTGTGTGTTGCGGGCAAGAGAAGCGATGACTTGTGCATTTGGTGCCGCGGATTGCCTCACATTCAAGCTCGATACGCCAACTGTGCCTGTCTGGTTAGAGCGAGAAGACCCGCCGGAGCTTGATTGAGAAGTTTTCTGCCCACCTGAAACATAATCAGAGTGAACCCAGCCTTCTGCTTGTTTATAAGAAATTTTCGTCCATTCGCCGCTTGTCTCGAGCTTTTTAGCGGAAGCGCCTTGCGGGAAAGTACCAATCACTTGATAGGAAGTCCCAGGGCCTGTCCGGATGCGAAGGTCGGAAGCTGTCGATGTAATGGTACTGCCTCCAGCCGTGCTTTGACCTTGCGCCTTTGGTTTCGCTGTTTTTTGAGCGCCGGATGATGTGGTGATCAACCATGAGACGACCCAGCCTTTTTGTCCGTTTGATAATTGGATCTGCACCCATTCTCCTTGTTCAGTGAGAATAGGATAACTTTCGCCGCGTTTTACAACAGCTGCAATTCCATAGCTTAAACCAGGGCCCGTTCTCACATTGATTTCATCTGTTGCGACCACAGCTTGATCTGTTTGTGCTGTAGCATGTGTCATAGGCAAAGAACTCGCGATGAGAACAAAACAAGTAAGCAGCATCATCATTTGATTGTGTTTTTTCAGATTCAAAACGGTGTTTTCCCCTCCCTTGTAAAACCGATGAATGTTAATTCGTTATGTAGTGGTTGAATTCCTTGCAGTTTCCCTAATAAAAATGAATCAATCTGTTTATACTAAATAAAAATGTGATAAAAGGATGTACAAACATGAGATTAAGCAGAAAATTAGGACGAGTGCAATATAATGGACATCGTGATATCGACCGCTGGCAGCACGACGAAATGGATCAGCCAGGCTTCCTTGAAGAAACCGCATCTGAATACGGATGTACGTCAAAAGAAGAGCTGGAAAAGAAAAAGAGGCACGGCAAGGGTTGACAGAGTGGCAGCACCGACCTTATTATAATATAAATCAACACACTTGAAAATTTAAAATGTGGAACTGATGATAGAGAATAGTAGGGTAAATTGCGTGAGCAGAGAGGAATCGCCTTAGGCTGAAAGCGAATCCGCATGGCATTTATCACGAAAGAACACTCTGTAGGTTTCCTGCTGAACGCTCGAAAAATGAGTCAATAGGCGGAGAACGTGAATCTGCGTTAAGGATTTGAGCGGGAACATGCTTGATCATGTTCCAACTAGGGTGGCACCACGGGTATAACTCTCGTCCCTACTATACACATAGTAGAGGCGGGGGTTTTTTATATGTCCACATAAAAAATGAATGATGGTCGTAGGAGGACGAAAAATGAGTTTTAATATTCCAAGAGGCACACAGGATATTTTACCTGGAGAGTCAGAACGCTGGCAGTATGTTGAACAAATTGCGAGAGATACATGTGCAGCCTTTCAATACAAAGAAATCCGCACACCGATTTTTGAGCATACAGAGCTGTTTGCACGGGGAGTAGGCGAATCAACTGATATCGTTCAAAAAGAGATGTACACGTTTGAAGATAAAAAAGGACGCAGCATCACACTCCGTCCAGAGGGAACAGCTTCAACCGTCCGTTCTTATGTTGAAAATAAATTGTTTGCACAGCCGGCTCAGCCAACTAAGCTGTATTACATCGGACCAATGTTCCGCTATGAACGTCCGCAAACAGGAAGATATCGTCAATTTTATCAATTTGGAATCGAAGCGATTGGTTCCAAGGATCCTGCCATTGATGCAGAGGTCATTTCACTTGCGATGAGTGTGTATGAGAAAGCAGGCCTTTCTAACTTAAAACTCGTCATTAACAGCCTTGGTGACAAAGAGAGCCGTGCAGACTACCGCACAGCACTGGTCAAGCACTTTGAGCCAAGAATTGAGGAATTCTGTCACGACTGTCAAACTCGTTTACATCAAAATCCGCTGCGTATTCTTGATTGTAAAAAGGATCGTGATCATGAACTGATGACAACCGCTCCATCCATTCAAGATTACTTAAATGAAGAATCACGGACGTATTTTGAAAAGGTCAAACAATACTTATCAGATATAGGCATTGAGTATGTCGTCGATCCAAATTTAGTGCGCGGTCTTGATTACTACAATCACACAGCATTTGAGATCATGAGTAATGCAGAAGGCTTTGGTGCGATTACAACATTAGCCGGCGGCGGCCGTTATGATGGACTCGTTGAAGGAATTGGCGGTCCTGAATCACCAGGGATCGGATTTGCGATGAGTATTGAGCGTTTCCTATCAGCGATCGATGCTGAAGGAATTGAGCTTCCTCTGCAAGATGGTATTGATTTATACATTGCTGCTCTCGGAGATGAAGCGAAGGATTATTCTGTTTCATTATTAAACCGTCTGAGAAAAGAAGGTATCTCAAGTGAAATGGACTATACAGGGAAGAAACTAAAAGGACAATTTAAAGCAGCTGATCGTTTAAAAGCCAAATTTATTGCAGTTCTTGGTGAAGATGAACTTGCACAGCAAATTGTGAATGTGAAAGATACAACTACGGGTGAACAAATTGAAGTGAAGCTTGATGAGCTGATTCAAATGTTGAAGGCCCACCAGAAAGCGTAAAAAAGGAGTGGAATGTTTGTGTTTGGTAGAACTTTTTATTGTGGAGAAGTAACAGAAGACCAAATCGGTCAGTCAGTTGTATTAAAAGGATGGGTTCAAAAAAGGCGTGACCTAGGCGGTTTAATCTTTATTGATTTGCGCGACCGTTCAGGGATTGTACAAGTTGTCTTCAATCCAGACTTATCAAAAGAGGCGCTTGAGACAGCAGAATCAATTCGTAACGAATATGTCCTTGATATTAAAGGGACGGTTGTCGCAAGAGAAGAAGCAACGATCAACCCAAATTTAAAAACGGGCAAAATTGAAATTCAAGTCGAAACGGTCACCGTTTTAAATGAAGCGAAGACTCCTCCATTTGTGATTTCAGATCAAGCAGACGAGGTATCAGAAGATGTTCGTTTAAAATATCGTTACCTGGATCTTCGCCGCCCTGCAATGTTTGAAACAATGAAAATGCGACATGAAGTCACAAAAGCATTCCGCCATTTCTTAGACGACAACGGCTTTCTAGATATTGAAACACCAATTTTAACGAAAAGTACGCCAGAAGGTGCGCGTGACTATCTTGTTCCAAGCCGTGTACACGAGGGAGAATTTTATGCACTGCCTCAGTCTCCGCAATTATTTAAACAATTGCTGATGGTTTCTGGGATGGACCGTTATTATCAAATTGCCCGCTGCTTTAGAGATGAAGACTTGCGTGCTGACCGTCAGCCGGAATTCACACAAGTCGATATTGAAATGTCCTTTATGAGTCAAGAGGACATCATGACGCTTGCTGAAGAGATGATGGCGAAGGTAATGAAAGATGTCAAAGGTGTAGACCTTACATTGCCATTACCTCGTATAACATACGATGAAGCGATGAATTCCTATGGATCTGATAAACCGGATACACGTTTTGAGATGAAGCTGGTTAACATTTCAGATACGGTAAAAGACTCCGATTTCAAAGTGTTTAGTGGCGCTGTGAAAAATGGTGGAGCTGTGAAAGCCATCAATGTCAAAGGTGCTGCAGCGAACTACTCAAGAAAAGACATTGATGCACTTGGTGCATTTGCAGCGAACTACGGAGCAAAAGGTCTAGCTTGGCTAAAAGCAGAAGGGACTGAATTAAAAGGTCCAATCGCTAAATTCTTTGATGATGCAAAGCAGGCTGAATTAAAAGAACAGCTGCAAGTTGAAGAAGGCGACCTTTTACTCTTTGTCGCAGATAAGACGTCTGTTGTTCATGATGCACTTGGTGCACTTCGCTTAAAACTTGGTAAAGAGCTTGAACTGATCGATGAGTCTGTATTCAATTTCTTATGGGTTGTCGATTGGCCGCTGCTTGAAAAGGATGAAGAAGAAGGCCGCTTCTATGCTGCCCATCATCCATTCACAATGCCGGTTCGCGATGATCTTGAATTAATTGAAACAAGCCCAGAAGACATGAAGGCACAGGCTTACGATCTTGTGCTGAATGGCTACGAGCTTGGCGGAGGTTCTATTCGTATTTTTGAAAAGGACATTCAAGAAAAAATGTTTGGCTTACTTGGTTTTTCAAAAGAAGAGGCCTACGAACAATTCGGCTTCCTTCTGGATGCGTTCGAGCATGGTGTTCCTCCGCATGGCGGAATCGCGCTTGGGCTTGATCGTTTAGTGATGCTGCTTGCAGGCCGCTCTAACTTAAGGGATACGATTGCATTCCCGAAAACGGCAAGTGCGAGCTGCGTTCTCACAGATGCCCCTGGCCATGTGAGCGAGGCGCAGCTTGATGAGCTGAGTTTAGCGATTAAAACAAAAGTAAAACAGTAAAATAGGCGCATGTTTATAGGTATGTAAACGCTTGAAAAAGAAATATGCCTATGATATGCTTTCATCAATCAATAAATAAAGTCCTGATACGTACGGTGGTTACCTAGTTTTGACCGAACATTTTTTTATACGGGAGCTTGCCTTTCCTTTCTGCATAAATGCCTCATTAGAGGACTTATAAAGTCAGGAAGAAAGCACCCACCTGCATGGTGCGGGGTTCAAAACGAAGGAAATGCTGGCGGCGTCATCGGGACTTTTTTGTGTTTTTTTCTTTTAGAGAAGGATGACGGAGAAGTCTGAATATGATATGATTCTTTCGATTCATTTTAAATAAAGGTGGAGTGAGGCACTTGTTACATCAGTTTTCAAGAAACGAGCTTGCCATTGGCAAGGAAGGCTTAAATATACTAAAAAACAGTACAGTTGCAGTGCTTGGTGTGGGCGGCGTTGGTTCATTCGCAGTAGAGGCACTCGCTCGTTCAGGCGTTGGCCGTATTGTTCTTGTTGATAAAGATGATATTGATATTACAAATGTAAACCGTCAGCTTCCAGCATTGCTATCAACAGTTGGCCAGCCAAAGGTTGACTTAATGCAGGCGAGAATCGCTGATATTAATCCAGAATGTGAAGTTGTTGCGCTTAAAATGTTTTATACAGAGGAAACATACGAGCAATTTTTTGAGTATCCGCTTGATTATGTCATTGATGCCTCAGATACCATTCACTATAAAATTCATTTAATGAAAGAGTGTCTGAACCGCGGTGTGAACATCATTTCAAGTATGGGAGCTGCGAACAAAACAGATCCGACACGCTTCAAAATTGATGATATTTCAAAAACACATACCGATCCTATTGCAAAAGTCGTGAGAACACGTCTGCGTAAGGAAGGGATTCGTAAAGGAATTGAAGTTATTTTCTCTGATGAAAGTCCGATTGTCATTCGCGAAGATGTCAGAAAAGAAGTTGGAAATGATGAAGCGAAGATTCGCAAGGCGCAAATGCCGCCATCATCCAATGCATTCGTTCCGTCAGTTGCCGGACTGATCATGGGTGGTCATGTCATTATGAAGCTTTTAAAGGATATTCCGATTACACGTGTGAAGGATAAATAAACAGCCCGCCTGCTAATTATGCAGGGGGCTTTTTTATTTTTGGCGTTTTAAATTTTCATAGACCTGTTTCAATGCACCTTCAAATTTTCCGGTTTGCTTCGGTACATAGTATTGCTTGTTTTTCAGCGGATCAGGTAAATATTGCTGCTTCACCCAGCCGTTCTCGTAATCATGTGGGTATAAGTAATCGACACCTCTTCCGAGTGCTGTGGCGCCTTTGTAGTGTGCATCTTTTAAATGAACTGGAACCTCACCAATTTTCCCTGTACGAATGTCACCAAGTGCCGCATCAATCGCCTTATATGCCGAATTGGACTTAGGAGAAAGACACAGTTCAATCACTGCGTTCGCCAGCGGAATCCGTGCTTCTGGGAAACCGATTCTTTCTGCTGTTTGTACTGCGCTTAACACGCGGGGGCCTGCCTGCGGACTGGCTAAGCCAATGTCCTCGTAAGCCATCACGAGTAATCTTCTTGAAATGCTTTCAAGGTCTCCTGCTTCGATCAGTCTGGCAAGGTAATGCAGCGCCGCATCTGTATCAGATCCCCTAATGGATTTTTGAAAAGCCGAGAGGACATCATAATGAGCATCACCATTCTTGTCATGTGAGAAGCTCTTTTTTTGTAAGCATTCTTCTGCTGCGGCAAGAGTAATTTTGATATGCCCGGTCTCATCAGGTTTTGTCGATAAGACAGCGAGTTCTAGTGCATTTAAAGCAGAACGCACGTCTCCTCCGCATCCATTGGCAAAATGATTCATCGCTTCATCGTCCACGGTCACCTCATAACCGCCAAGCCCGCGATGCTCATCCTGTAAGGCTCTTGTTAACGCAGCTTTGATTTGCTCTGTTTCAAGCGGCTTCAGCTCGAATATTTGTGTCCGGCTTCGGATGGCGGGATTGATCGCATGATAGGGATTAGCCGTCGTTGCGCCAATTAAAATGATCATGCCATTTTCTAAATAAGGAAGGAGAAAATCCTGCTTTCCTTTATCAAGCCGGTGGACTTCGTCTAAAATAAGGATCACCTGTCCGCTCATTTTCGCTTCAGCGGCGACAGCTTCCATATCCTTTTTGTTATGAATGACCGCATTTAATGTACGAAAAGCAATGCTTGTACTGCCAGCAATTGCGGTCGCAATCGATGTTTTGCCGATGCCCGGCGGTCCGTATAAAATCATCGAGGATAAATGCTTTGCCTCGACCATTCGTCTAATAATTTGACCTTCTCCAACAAGATGCTCCTGCCCAATAATGTCTTCAATATGACTTGGGCGCATCCGGTACGCTAAAGGTTTCATAATTATCTCTCCTAAAGCAATGTCTTGTTTGTATAGAGTACCGAAATTTCTTCAAATAGAAAAGGGATGCGTCCTCCTATTATGCTCAATACCCGTAAATGAAAGTTGGCTTAAAGTATGATATAATTGCTTTTGGTCTATATATCAGCGTATATGAAATCAGAAAAATAATTGATGACATAGAATAGAAAACGCAGAGGTGTTTAACTTGAAAATATCAACTAAAGGCAGATATGGTCTGACGATCATGATCGAATTAGCCAAAAAACATGGCGAAGGCCCTACATCATTAAAATCAATCGCTCAAAACAATGATTTGTCTGAGCATTATTTAGAGCAGCTTGTATCACCACTCCGCAATGCCCGTCTTGTAAAAAGTATCCGCGGTGCGTATGGCGGCTATGTTCTTGCACATGAACCAAACGAGATCACAGCAGGTGATATTATTCGTGTATTAGAAGGACCAATTAGTCCTGTTGAAGTCATCGAAAACGAAGAACCAGCAAAGCGTGAACTATGGATTCGTATTCGTGATGCAGTAAAAGACGTACTAGACAATACAACTCTTGAAGACTTGGCAAGCTACACAGATGACGGGGATCAAGACTCGTATATGTTCTATATTTAGATCAGAGGTGTACCGGAAATGGAACGAATCTATTTAGATCATGCAGCCACAACGCCGATGGATCAGCGTATTGTGGACAAGATGATGCCGTACTTTACAGAGATATTTGGCAATCCCTCTAGTATTCATTCATATGGGCGCGAGGCAAGAAAGTGGCTCGATGAAGCAAGAGAAGTCATTGCAGGAGAATTACACTGTAAACCACAGGAGATCATCCTCACAAGCGGAGGAACTGAGGCGGACAACCTGGCAATCACAGGTGTTGCCATGGCAAGACAGCATGAAGGAAAACATATCATCACAGTGAAAACAGAGCATCATGCGGTGCTGCATACATGTGAACGCCTAGAGAAGCTAGGATTTGAAGTGACGTATTTAGATGTGGACAAAACGGGATTGATTCATCTTGATCAATTAAAACAAGCATTGAGAGATGATACGATTCTTGTGACCGTCATGTACGGCAATAATGAAACAGGTGTGATTCAGCCAATCAAAGCCATTGGCGAACTTCTACATGATCACACTGCTCATTTTCATACAGACGCAGTGCAGGCGTTTGGCACAGTGCCTATTGATGTAGCAGATCTCCATATTGATCTTTTATCTGCTTCTGGCCATAAGCTGAACGGTCCGATGGGAACAGGCTTTTTATATGTAAACGAAGGCGTGAAACTTTCTCCGCAAATATTCGGAGGGGAACAAGAAAGAAAGCGCCGTGCTGGCACTGAAAATGTGGCAGGAATTGTTGGACTTGCAGAAGCTGTTCAATTAACGAAGCAAAATAGAAGAGAAAAAGCGATGCATTATGGTAAGCTCAAAGAAACTATGCTGCAAGTATTCGAAGAGGAATCTCTTAATTTCTCTATCAATGGACATCCGAAAGAGACATTGCCGCACATTTTAAATGTTCATTTCCCGGGCGTCTCCATTGAATCGCTGCTTGTGAATTTAGATATGGAAGGAATTGCTGTTTCAAGCGGATCGGCATGTACGGCTGGATCTGTCCTTCCTTCGCACGTGTTAAGCGCCATGTATGGCGAAGAAGCAAAAGAGCTGACATCCTCAGTCAGAATAAGCTTCGGTCTTGGGAATGAAGAGGATCATGTGAAGCAGGCGGCACGTAAGATAGCAGCTGTTGTCAAACGCCTAGCCAAATAAATGCTTCCTTTTGTTCGTGTGTGAAAAATGAAACAGCGAAGCACCTGAAGAACGAAACGCGTATGTTGTTTCATTGAAATTGGAGTTGATGAAGATGACAAAAAGACCAGAAGATACAAGAGTTGTGGTCGGTATGTCCGGAGGAGTCGATTCATCAGTTGCCGCTCTTATGCTAAAGGAGCAAGGCTATGATGTCATCGGCATATTTATGAAAAACTGGGATGACACTGATGAAAATGGTGTTTGCACAGCAACGGAAGACTATGAGGATGTCATCCGCGTGTGTAACCAAATTGGAATCCCATATTATGCAGTAAATTTCGAGAAGCAATATTGGGACAAAGTGTTTCAATATTTCCTTGATGAATATAAAGCGGGCAGAACGCCAAACCCAGATGTCATGTGTAACAAAGAAATTAAGTTCAAGGCATTCCTTGAGCATGCATTGTCACTTGGTGCGGATTATTTGGCAACAGGACACTATGCCCGTGTTGATAGAACTGGTGATGAAGTCAAAATGCTGCGAGGTCTTGATGCAAACAAAGACCAAACGTATTTCTTAAATCAGCTGACACAGGAACAACTTGATAAAGTCATGTTCCCAATCGGTGATTTAGAGAAAAAAAGGGTTCGTGAATTGGCAAAAGAAGCAGAGCTCGCAACAGCAACGAAAAAAGATTCAACAGGTATCTGCTTTATTGGAGAAAGAAACTTTAAAACGTTCCTCAGTCAATATTTGCCTGCACAGCCTGGTGTGATGCAGACAATGGACGGAGAAGTAAAAGGGGAACACGATGGACTGATGTATTACACGATCGGTCAGCGCCAAGGACTTGGCATTGGCGGTAGTGGTGATCCTTGGTTTGTCGTTGGGAAAGACTTGGAGAAAAACATCTTGTTTGTTGAACAAGGCTTCCACAATCCACTTTTATACTCTGAAAGCATTTCAGCTGTTAATATCAGCTGGACTCGTCCTCATATTGTCGGGGAAAACGGTGAATTAACGTGCACAGCAAAATTCAGATACCGTCAAGAAGATCACCATGTGAAGGTCAAAATGACAGGTGAGCAAGAAGCGATGGTTATTTTTGATGAGCCTGTTCGTGCTGTTACTCCGGGACAAGCGGTTGTTTTTTATGATGGTGACGAATGTCTTGGCGGCGGTACAATTGACGATGTCTTCAAAGATGGTCAAAAGCTGTCGTATGTGTAGCATGTTTTCAAAACCTCAACGTCGCTGTTGAGGTTTTTTAATGAAAGGATGAGAGAGCGAATGAATCATAACGAAATCGGCATAGAAGCCTTGAATCAAGGGAATATCGAAAAAGCAGCTGAAGCTTTTACAAAAGCGATCGAAGAAAGCCCGAAGGATCCGGTTCCATATATTAACTTTGCGAACTTACTTTCAAGTATCAATGAATTTGAACGTGCTTTAAACTTTTTTCAAAAAGCAATTGAACTTGATCACACTGCTGCCGCAGCCTATTACGGGGCAGGAAATGTGTATACATTAAAAGAAGACTTTATGAAAGCGAAAGATTATTTTGAACAAGCACTAAAAGCGGGCATGGAAAATAGTGATTTGTTTTATATGCTTGGGCAGACGCTCATCAAATTAGAGCAGCCAAAGCTTGCGATGCCGTATTTTCAGCGTGCCGTTGAACTAAACGAAGAAGATAATGAAGCTAGATTCCAATTTGGCATGTGCTTAGCCAATGAACACATGCTGGAAGAAGCGGTGACAACTTTTACTGAAGTCATCACGCGTGATCCGCAGCATGCAGACGCCTTTTATAATTTAGGGGTTGCGTATGCGTACTTAGAGAAAAAAGACGAAGCGCTTGAGATGCTGGGTAAAGCCATTGACGTGCAGCCTGACCATATGCTTGCACTACATGCGCAAAAGCTGATTCAAGAGGCAGAATAGATGGAAGGAGGGAAGACCTGTGCAGGAACATCCAGATCAAATGAAGCTTGAGGACGAACCGTTTTTAAAGGGGACCATTCAAGCCGTTATTTTCCATAATGAAAGTAATTTATACTCGGTGTTAAAGGTGAAAGTCATTGAAACATCGGAAAACTTAGAGGAAAAAACAGCATCTGTCACAGGCTACTTCCCCGCACTTCATGAGGAGGAAACCTACACCTTTTATGGCAAAGTCACAAGCCATCCGAAATTTGGTGAACAGTTTCAGGCCACTCATTTTCAAAAGGAAGTACCGACAACGAAGCAAGGAATCATACATTATCTCTCAAGTGATTTATTTGAGGGGATAGGAAAAAAGACGGCGGAAGAAATCGTGGGACAGCTTGGCAATCAAACGCTTCATAAAATTATGCGTGACCCAGCTGTTTTATACGATGTACCGCGTTTATCAAAAAAGAAGGCGGATAAGCTGGCCGCAGCGCTTCAGGAGCATCAAGGACTGGAACAAATCATGATCAGCCTGAATCAATATGGCTTTGGTCCGCAGCTCAGCATGAAGATTTACCAAGTGTACGAGAGTGAAACGCTGCAAAAGATCGAGGAAAATCCCTATCAGCTTGTTAAGGATGTTGAGGGGATCGGATTTATTAAGGCGGATGAGCTCGGCGCTAGAACAGGCATCTCAGGTAATGATCCAGAGCGGATTCGCGCAGCCTTGCTATATACAGTGGAGACAGCCAGTCTTCAGGACGGTCATACGTACATACAAACGAAAGATTTGATCGTCGAAACCCGCAAGCTGCTCAACCAAACAGGCAATGATTACAAAGTGACTGAAATGGATGTTGCCAATCAGATCATTGCACTTGGCGAAGGAAAAGAAATGATCATTGAAGATGACCGCTGCTATCATCCATCCTTATTTTATGCGGAGCAAAGTGTTGCCAAACGCATTCAAAAAATCGTCTCCCAAACAGAATACGCGGATCAATTTCCTGAATCAGAATTCCTGCTTGCACTTGGTGAGCTGGAGGAGCGGTTAGGCGTCCAGTATGCACCGACACAAAAGGAAGCAATTCAAAAGGCACTCATGTCCCCAATGCTGCTTTTAACAGGTGGACCTGGTACAGGGAAGACGACGGTCATTAAAGGAATTGTCGAGCTTTACAGTGATCTTCACGGTGTATCTCTTGATCCGAGTGATTATAAAAAGGATGAATCCTTCCCATTTGTACTTGCGGCACCAACTGGACGGGCGGCTAAACGGATGACAGAATCAACAGGGCTTCCAGCTGTCACCATTCACCGGCTGCTAGGCTGGAACGGGTCGGAGGGCTTCTCGCATGATGAAGAACAGCCGATTGAAGGAAAACTTGTCATCATTGATGAATCAAGTATGCTGGATATTTGGCTGGCGAATCATTTGTTTAAAGCCATTCCTGATCATATCCAAGTGATTATGGTAGGGGATGAACATCAGCTGCCATCTGTCGGACCAGGCCAAGTTTTACGGGATTTGCTTGCCTCAAAAGCTGTGCCGGCTGTTACCCTGACAGATATTTACCGGCAGGCAGACGGCTCAACCATTGTTGAACTTGCCCATGATATGAAAAATGGTGTGCTGCCAAAGGATATTACTGCACGCTCAAAGGATCGGTCCTTCATTCAATGTTCAGCTGATCAAATGAAAGAAGTCATTGAGAAAGTCGTCAGCAATGCTGCTCAAAAAGGGTTTTCGGCAAAGGACATTCAAGTACTCGCACCAATGTATAAAGGAAAAGCAGGCATCAATGAGCTCAACAAAATGCTGCAGCACATTTTGAATCCTAAAAAACCAAAAGGCAGAGAAATCCCGTTTGGTGATGTGGTGTACCGAACAGGTGATAAAGTGCTTCAGCTTGTGAATCAGCCAGAGAACAATATCTTTAACGGCGATATCGGCGAAATTGTCTCGATTTTTTATGCAAAAGAAAATACAGAAAAAGAAGACATGGCCGTGATCTCCTTTGATGGAAATGAAATCACCTTTACTAAAAAGGATTTTCATCAATTTACACATGCCTATTGCTGCTCCATTCACAAATCACAAGGCAGTGAATTCCCCATTGTTGTGCTGCCAGTTGTGAGGAGCTATTACCGAATGCTTCGGCGGAATCTGCTGTACACAGCGATTACACGAAGTAAAAAGTTTTTAATACTGTGCGGCGAGGAATCAGCGCTGGAGTGGGGCGTGAAAAACAATGAGGATTCCCTCAGACAAACGTCCTTAACGATGCGGCTTGTGCAAACCGAACAAATCATGGATGCAGAACTTGAAGCGCTCCAAAAAGAGCTTCCGTTTAGCGTACATGACGCAAATATTGGCATGGAGGGAATCACTCCGTTTGATTTTATGCATGAGTAGAAGGCTTCCATACGGAAGCCTTTTAGCGTGGAAAGAACTTCTTCCATTCCGTTCATGGAAGCCATTTCTTCGTATGAGTCATGAAGCAAACGCACACGATAAGACTGTTCCGCAAAAGGTGGTTGAGCACATTTTGAGAACATGCCGAGAACTTGAAGGAATGACGATCTATTCAGATGAGCTGTCCCAATCGCTTGGTTCCATAAAAGATATTTGCTTTTTAGCCGGAGGCAGCTGCGGAGGGTATGTGTTAGAGGGGAAAAAGAAAGACTGTGCACTCATTCCATTCTCTGGATTTGATCAGCTGACAGACAAAGGTTTATATGTGAGCTGCCAGGAGGGAGTAGGCATGGATTCCTCTGCTCCATTCTTGTTATTTTCGAAATTAAAAAAGAAAATGATGCAGTCGCCTGATGGTGAAAATTTAGGCATTTTGGAAGATGTATACTTTTGTACAAATTCGGGCACAATCGTAGCATATGAACTCTCGGACGGCTTCTTTACAGAGCTATCAGGGATTCGGAAACAGCTGCAGGCTGCCGGAACCTTGATGAACGTTCAAAAAGAAGCACTGGTTCTAAACCGAACGTAAAGAGGTGCTGATTATGCTCATTTGCCCAAATTGCAAATGTAAAGACATCGGAAAAATTGGGGTCAATCAATATTATTGCTGGGGCTGTTTTATTGAATTGACGCTGTCAAAAGGCAAAATATCGACACACCAAGTGGAGGAAGACGGGACACTAAGCAGCTTAGATGATCTGTTTAGTGACGATGAACGTTCAATTCAACTATAAGTGTTAAGGGGGAATTTCGAATGGGCAAAATGACTTCTTCACTATTAACGCTTGGTGCAGGTGCACTTGCATATCACTTTGCAAGCCGATATGATATGCCATCAAAGCGGGATATGAAAAAGCTAAAAAAACGTGTTATGAGAATGATGTAAACAAAAGGGCTAAAATGATCTTCATTTTAGCCCTTTGTTTTTTTCAGACCGGGGCCCAGAGTTGTCAATAACTTGAGCTGTTACGCTTGCCTGTATTCTAATCGTCTTGCAAGAATGGATAAGCTGAAATTGACGACAAAATACATCATAGCTGCCAATAGGAAAATCGGCAGTAAATAGGATTGGCTTTGACCGTTTAATATTTGAGCGTGATGTAATAATTCTGGAAGCGCAATGACAACGGCAAGCGACGTATCTTTTAAAAGAGATATGAATTGACTGACAATTGGCGGCACCATTCTGCGCAGGGCCTGCGGCATAATAATCATTTTTAATGTTTGAATATAGGTTAAACCAGAAGACCTGGCTGCTTCGATCTGACCCTTATCAATTGATTTAAGGCCGCTTCGAATAATTTCTGACAGCATCGCGGATTCAAACACGGTTAAAGCCGCAATGGCAGAGGCTGTGATGCTTAGCTTGATGCCGATTTCAGGTAATGCAAAATACGTGAAAAAGATGATCAGTAAAAGTGGTAGGTTCCGTATGGTTTCTACAATAACCGCAAGCACTTTTGATAAAACCGGAATTTGAGCGAACCGCAATGTGCCGACGACTAATCCAATGATAAAGCTCAAAATGATGGAGATAAAAGCCACTTTTAAGGTGACAGCAAATCCTTCAAGTAAAAAGGCGAGATGATCAGGCTGGTAGGCACCTATAAAATCCAAGATATTTCCTCCTCTCTAGTGGCTTCTTGCTAATCTTCTTTCTAAATAACCAACGCCTAGACTAAGCGGAATTGTTAATAGCAGATAGAACATGGCAACAAAGATGTAGACATCAAACGTCACAAATGTTCTAGATGCAATAAGGTCACCTTGATACATGAGATCAAACCCTGCAATGACACCTAAAATCGAGGAGTTTTTGACAAGGTTAATAAATTGATTCCCAAGAGGGGGAATGACGATTTTAATCGCCTGCGGCAAAATGATATACCGCATCGTACCACCATATGACAGACCTGAAGCGCGGGCTGCTTCCATTTGTCCAAGCGGTACAGCTTGTATCCCTGCACGAATGGCTTCAGCAATAAAGGCAGACGTATAAATGGCAAGAGCAATCGTCCCAGCAGTAAAGCCATCTGCTACAATACCTAGCACGGGTAAACCAAAGAAGAAAACAAAGGTGATCAATAATAATGGAATATTCCGAATAAATTCCACATAAGCCGTTCCGAACCAGTTGAGCGGCCTAAATGGCGCAATTCTCATAATGGCAATGAGTGTACCGATCAAAAAGCTTCCAATCAGAGCAATGACACTTGCACCAATGGTATATTTAAAGCCTTCTAAATAAAGATGGAAATTTTCAGTGAGAATGGAAAACCGCAGCAATCAGTTCACTTCCTTCCTGATCAACAGGGGAGCCATTGAGCGGCTCACCTGAGGCATTGATGTTAACCAATCAAATGTTATTCTTTGATCCATTTTTTAAGAATTTTGTCATACTCACCATTGTCTTTTAACGTTTTTAAGGCTTTATTGATCGCATCAGTTAATTCTTGATCCCCTTTTTTCACAGCAATGCCATAAGGCTCATCTGTAAAGGTGCCGCCGACCACTTCGTAATTTGAATCCTCATCTGCCATACCAAATAAGATCGCATTATCAGTTGTCAGCACTTGCCCTTGATTTGATTTTAAAGCTGTAAAAGCCTCTTGATAGTTCTCAAATTCTAATACGGATACTTCAGGTGCTTTCTCACGGATATTTTGAGAAGAAGTAGATCCTTTCACGGCCAGCACCTTCGTTCCTTTTTTAAGATCATCAATGGATTGAATGTCGCTTCCTTTTTTCACAAGCAGTGATTGTCCTGCTTCAAAGTAAACATCTGAGAAATTGACTTCTTTTTTACGCTCTTCTGTAATTGTCATGGTGGCTACAATCGCATGGATATCCCCTTTTTGAAGCAAAGGAATTCTTGTTTTAGATGTCACTTCCTTAAATTCTGCTTTTCCTTCATCGCCGAGTATTTCCTTTGTGATGGCTTTTGCAATATCGATATCAAATCCTTCAATATCCCCGCTGCTCGGATTTTTTAGACCGAATAGCCGTGTGTCATTTTTTACACCGAAAATGATTTTTTTGTCTTTCTTAATGGCTTCTAAAGAACTTCCTTGTTTTGCATCAGTTGAGCCTTTTTCTGTAGATCCACAAGCAGCTAAAGCGGCGATGCAGCAAGTCATAAAGAGCAGCAGGCCAAAGCGTTTCATTTTTTTCATTAAACCATTCCCCCTAGTGATTTAAAATACGGCTTAAAAATAATTGAGCACGTTTCTCTTGCGGTTTTTCATAAAATGCAGCTGGTGTTGATTCTTCAAGAATTCTGCCCTCATCAATAAAGACAATGCGGTCGGCCACTTCACGGGCAAAGCCCATCTCATGCGTGACAACAACCATGGTCATGCCTTCACGGGCCAGCTGCTTCATCACATCTAATACCTCGCCGATCATCTCTGGATCAAGTGCAGATGTCGGTTCGTCAAAAAGCATCACCTCTGGTTTCATCGCAAGCCCTCTTGCAATGGCAACGCGCTGCTGCTGTCCGCCTGAGAGTCGTGAAGGGTAGGTGTCTGCTTTTTCAGGAATGCCGACTTTATTTAAATAAAATTCAGCTGTTTCCTTTGCTTCTTCCTTGCTCACTTTTTTGACCTTCATCGGCGCAAGCATAATGTTTTCAAGCACCGTCTTATGCGGATAGAGGTGGAAATGCTGAAAGACCATTCCGATATTTTGCCTGACAAGATTGATGTTGGTCTTCGGATGCTGAACAGACACTTGGTTGACGAGAACTTTTCCCGCATCAATGCTTTCAAGACGATTGATACACCTGAGCATCGTACTTTTACCAGATCCTGAAGGACCGATGATCACAACAACCTCCCCTTTTTGAATATGTAGGTTAATGTCCTTAAGTACATGGAAATGGCCATAATGCTTGTTGACTTCTTCGAATGTGATCATGAAGAACCTCCTCTTGTGTTTCATTGGCTAAAGCTAAAGTGGATTCTAGCACAACTTGTGTAAAAAGAAGTAAATGTTGGAATATTTTCTGACGAGATTTTACAGCAAATAGTGACTTTGGATGGAGCTGTATGTTTCATGTGTATTCATTTTTAACAAAGTTAGGACAAATTTTATTTACGTGGATAATTGCAGAAGATGGTTAAACAATAAGAAAAGAGGTGAAAAAGGTGAAGAAACGTCCGATCCAATTTCTGATATATGCTGCAGGGATCTTGCTTGTCCTTGCATCCTTGCTCATTTTACTTCAGCTCGACGAGTTATGGATGCCTGTTTTTTTATTGCTGAAGGCGGTTCTCATTCCGCTTCTCATCGCCATTTTTATTTCTTATCTGCTTTATCCGATTGTGGAAAGACTTCATGCACGAGGGCTGCCGAGAACAGTCAGTCTCTTACTCATCTATGTCCTGTTTTTTGGCGGGATTGGGTTTGCGGTTTATAAAGGAGCGCCTGTGATGATCGCACAGTTAAATGAGCTGTCAGAACAAATTCCTGTCCTCGCTGAAACTTATAATGGCGCTTTATCACATATTCATCGTCATACGAGCCACTGGCCTGACGGACTTCACGACCGCTTGGACCGCTTCATTGTTCAATCGGAGACATATGCAGCCAATAGTGCTGAGCGGATGATTCTTAGCTGTAAGGTTTTATTTGATTACGCATTAGTCGCAGCACTCATTCCTTTTCTTGTTTTTTATATGGTGAAGGATATGAACACGATGAAGCGGGCGGCATGGTATTTAACGCCGCCATCATTTAGAAAGAGGGGAAAAGCTTTTGTCAAAGCAGTGGATGAATCGCTTGGTGATTATATTCGAGGGCAGCTGCTTGTTTGTTCTTTAATCGGGGGTGCAGCAGCCATTGTGCTCTGGCTTTTTCATATCCCGTATCCGCTTGTTCTTGGGATGCTGATAGGGGCAACGAACGTGATTCCTTATTTTGGACCGATTATTGGCGCAGTTCCTGCCATCTTTATTGCGTTTACCATCTCGGTGAAATCGGTCATCATTGTACTGATCACAGTAGCGGTGCTGCAATTTTTAGAGAGCAATGTCCTCAGCCCAATCATTGTAGGGCGAAGTCTTCATATGCATCCTGTCGTCATTATGCTTGTCTTGCTTGCAGGAGGAGAGCTGTTTGGCTTAATTGGGATGATTTTAGCCGTACCAGCAGCTGCAATTATCAGGGTGATCATTGTGCAATATATCCTGATGAGACGAAGCGTTCATTGACAAGACGAGCCGAGTTGTCTATAATAATTTCGATTCATACATATTGAAATTCAATGACGGACCCGAGTACGTTAAAAAGCTGTTGCAGAGAGAGGCTTTATTTGCTGAGAAAAGCCTTATCAGACCTTTAACGGAAGCTAGTCCCGAGTGCAGATAAACACTGCCGCTCTCTTCCGGCGTTATCGGATGTGAAGGTGATAGACGAATTTGTCTATAATCAGGGTGGTACCGCGAGAACATCTCGTCCCTGTGTAAGTCGTTTTGTGCTTGCATAGGGCGGGATGTTTTTTCGTTTGTGTGGAGATTGATGAATGATAAGGGAGGATTTTTGAATGAAAACTTTAACTTCAGCTCAAGTACGTCAAATGTTTTTAGACTTCTTTAAAGAAAAAGGACATGCTGTAGAACCGAGTGCGTCTCTTGTACCGCATGACGATCCGACACTTTTATGGATCAACAGTGGTGTGGCAACATTAAAGAAATACTTTGATGGTCGCGTCGTACCTGAAAATCCGCGTATTTGCAACGCGCAAAAATCGATTCGTACAAATGATATTGAAAATGTAGGGAAGACAGCACGCCATCACACGTTCTTTGAAATGCTTGGCAACTTCTCTATTGGTGACTACTTTAAAGAAGAGGCCATTGAATGGGCGTGGGAATTCCTCACAAGTGACGAGTGGATTGGCTTTGATCCGAATTTGTTATCTGTAACAGTCCACCCAGAGGACGAAGAAGCGTATATCCTTTGGAGAGATAAAATTGGTGTGCCTGAAGAACGTATTATCCGTCTGGAAGGAAACTTCTGGGATATAGGCGAGGGCCCAAGCGGACCGAATACAGAAATTTTCTATGACCGAGGTGAATCATACGGTCACGACATGAACGATCCAGAATTATATCCAGGCGGGGAAAACGAGCGTTATTTAGAAGTATGGAATCTCGTGTTCTCTGAATTCAACCATAATCCAGATGGATCATACACACCACTGCCGAAGAAAAACATTGATACAGGGATGGGTCTTGAACGAATGGTATCTGTCATTCAAAATGTGCCGACGAACTTCGATACAGACCTATTCATGCCAATTATTCGCGCAGTCGAAACGATCTCTGGAGAAAGCTATGGCGAAACAAAGGAAAAGGATACAGCATTCAAAGTGATTGCTGACCACATCCGGACAGTTGCCTTTGCTGTAAGTGACGGAGCACTTCCTTCCAATGAAGGCCGCGGATATGTATTAAGACGTTTGCTGCGCCGCGCTGTGCGTTATGCAAAAACGATCCATATCCACCGTCCGTTTATGTATGATTTAGTGCCAGTTGTTGCTGAAATCATGAAGGATTTCTACCCAGATGTACAAGCAAAAGAAGAATTTATTGCGAAAGTCATCAAAAACGAAGAAGAACGTTTCCACGAAACACTGAACGAAGGGTTAGCCATTTTGTCAGAAGTGATCAAAAAAGAAAGAGACAAAGGCAGCTCACAAATTTCAGGTGAAGATGTATTTAAGCTGTATGATACGTATGGATTCCCTGTCGAGCTGACAGAAGAATATGCAGAAGATGAGAACATGACAGTTGATCGAGAAGGCTTCCAAGCGGAAATGGAGAAGCAGCGTGAACGTGCAAGAAATGCGAGACAAGATGTCGGCAGTATGCAGGTTCAAGGGGGCGCTCTAGGCGATATCAAAGTAGAAAGCACCTTCGTTGGCTATGAAAATCTAACAGCAGATGCCCGTATCATTGAATTGCTTCAAAATGGTGAAATTGTCTCGGAAGCACATGAAGGAGACACGGTGCAAATCTTGTTAGATGAAACTCCATTCTATGCGGAAAGCGGCGGACAAGTAGCGGATAAAGGGACACTAAAAAGTGCAGAAGCCATCATTGAGATCAAAGATGTGAAAAAAGCGCCAAACGGTCAGCATGTCCATGAAGGAGTCGTCGTAAGCGGTACGGCTCAAAAAGGTCTCGAAGTCACTGCAGAAGTGGAATCAGCTCTTCGAAAAGGTATTGTGAAAAACCATACAGCGACACACCTTCTGCATCAGGCGCTAAAAGATGTATTAGGCAGCCACGTGAACCAAGCAGGGTCATTGGTGAATGAAAACAGACTTCGTTTTGATTTCTCTCACTTTGGACAAGTGACGAAAGAAGAATTGTCTCAAATTGAAAAAATCGTGAACGAAAAGATTTGGGAAGGCATTTCGGTTGCGATTGACCTGAAGCCAATTGCTGAAGCAAAAGAAATGGGCGCAATGGCGCTGTTTGGCGAAAAGTATGGCGATATTGTCCGCGTAGTCCAAGTCGGCGATTACAGCATCGAGCTATGCGGCGGCTGTCACGTGCAAAACACTGCGGAAATCGGTTTGTTTAAAATTGCGTCTGAGTCGGGTATTGGTGCTGGAACACGCCGTATTGAAGCTGTGACTGGTCAAGGTGCCTATGAAGAATTAAATGACCAGCTGGCGATTTTAGAGCAGGCAGCAAGTGAGCTGAAGTCAAATACGAAGGACGTACCAAAACGAATCGCTTCATTACAGGCGGATTTAAAAGAGGTTCAAAGAGAAAACGAATCTCTTCTTGCGAAATTAAGCCAAGCAGAAGCAGGCTCTATTTTAGAGAAAGTGACTGAAATTGCCGGAGTGAAAGTATTAACTGAAAAAGTAAATGCTAAAGACATGAACCATTTAAGAACAATGGTTGATGACTTGAAAGCTAAATTAGGATCAGCTGTCATCGTCCTGGGAGCCGTTCAAAACGGAAAAGTAAACATTTCAGCAGGAGTGACAAAAGACGTGATCGAAAAAGGTCTGCATGCAGGGAAGCTTGTGAAGCAGGCAGCTGAAATCTGCGGCGGAGGCGGAGGCGGACGTCCAGATATGGCACAAGCAGGCGGAAAACAACCAGAAAAACTTGAAGAAGCACTGGCATCTGTCGAAGAATCTGTCAAATCCGTTTTATAATCAGGCGATGTAGTGTAGAATAATGGTATTAGATGAGCGGTTAGAAAAAAGCTTGCTAGTAGAATGTTGGAAGAGAGGTGCAAGAAGCAGTGAGTTCATTTGATAAGACAATGAAGTTTAACTTCTCTGATGATTCAGCTGAAACCAATGTGAATGAAGTGCTCATTACAGTTCATGACGCACTCCAAGAAAAAGGATACAACCCGATCAATCAAATTGTCGGATACTTGCTGTCAGGCGACCCTGCTTATATTCCAAGACATCAGGATGCACGCAACCTAATTCGTAAACTAGAACGAGACGAATTAATTGAGGAATTGGTTAAATCGTACTTAGAGACACATAAAGAGGCGTAAAACATGAGAATTTTAGGCTTAGATTTAGGCACGAAAACCCTTGGTGTTGCGATCAGTGATGAAATGGGATGGACAGCGCAAGGGATTGAAACAATTAAAATTGATGAAGCAGGCGGAGACTTTGGTCTCAGCCGCCTGTCTGAGATTGTTGCAGAATATGGAGCGGATAAAATTGTACTTGGCTTTCCAAAAAATATGAACGGCACGGTCGGTCCTAGAGGCGAAGCCAGCCAATCATTTGCGAAAGTGCTAGAAAACACGTACAATGTTCCTGTTGTGCTTTGGGACGAGCGTCTGTCAACAATGGCAGCGGAAAAAATGCTCATCTCTGCAGATGTGAGCAGACAAAAGCGTAAAAAAGTCATTGATAAAATGGCGGCTGTTATGATCCTGCAAGGATATTTAGACAGCTTAAATTAAAATGAGGTGAATCAAATGGAACACGGAGAAAAGCAAATTACAATCGTTGATGATAATGGAAATGAACAGCTTTGCGAAGTACTATTTACTTTTGAAAGCGACCATTTTAACAAATCTTATGTTCTTTACTACCCAATTTCTGAGCAAGACAATGAGGAAATTGAAATTCATGCATCAAGCTTCACACCGAACGAAGACGGTGAAGATGGCGAGCTAGAGCCGATTGAAACGGATGAAGAGTGGGACATGATTGAAGAAACGTTAAACACGTTCTTAGATCAAGAAGACGAAGAATAGAACGAATAAAAGGCCTGTGAACAGATCTTCTTGATCTTTCTTCACAGGTCTTTTTTTACGATCATTATGTTAACTTAAATTTATTTCATGTTGACATAATGAACTGTACCTTTTACTCTATTTTTAACAATAAATTGAGTGAGGGGCATGAATATTGAGAATTCAAGATATGATGCAAATAGCGTTAATGACAGCGGTTATCGGGATGTTAGGCTTGATCCCGCCGATTTTACTGACATTTACACCTGTACCGATTACATTGCAAACCGCAGGTCTTTTGCTTGCTGGGGGGCTGTTAAAGCCAAAGCAAGCACTGATCAGTTTATGTCTTTTTCTTTTGGTTGTGGCAGCAGGCGCACCTCTTTTGTCAGGTGGGAGAGGCGGGATAGGGGTCTTTTTTGGTCCAAGTGGTGGTTTTCTTCTTGCTTATCCTGTTGCTGCCTTCATGATCAGCTTATGGGTGAACCGGCTGAAAAAAGTAACCGCACTGCGTCTTTTTGTGATCTATGCGGTTTGCAGTATTGTGATTTTGTATATGAGCGGTATTCCTTTTCAAGCCATGATGATGCATATTAAGGTGTCGCAGGCGGCTTTCCTTAGTTTGATTTATCTTCCAGGTGATCTCATCAAAGCGGGAATGTGCGCTTTCTTTACGGTCAAAATCATACAGGCCATGTCCTATCGAAAAAGGGATCTGCATAAAGGGAGGCGTGCAGTTTGAACAGAATAACGGAAAGCTATGCAGTACATGCAGAAATGAAACGAGATCAGATTGCCATCATAGATGAGCAAGAAAGCATTACATATGAAGATTGGTATGAACGTGTGCAGAGATCGGCACAGTGGTTACAAGGAACGGCTCATCAGCAAAAAAGAATCGCTTTTTTATTATCAAATGGTGCTTCTTTTCTTCAAATATTTGCGGGCGCTGCTTGTGCAGGGTGGACAGCCGTTCCGCTTGATCCGAGATGGAGTCATCAAGAATGTGTAGAAAAGCTCTTGTTAAGTGAGGCGGATCTCGCCATTATAGAGGATCGATTGATGAAAAGATTTGAACAGGGAAGCGTGGACATGCCGATTCTTTCTTTATCTGAATGGAAGGAAAGAATGAGCCTTCTCACAGACATCAATCCTTGTAACAACTGCGATACCGAGAAGGATCCTGTCTTTTATATGGGATTTACGTCAGGTTCAACAGGCTCACCGAAAGCCTTTATTAGACGTCAGCAATCATGGATCGAGAGCTTTCGAATGACAGCTGCTTCATTTGGAATCACTCATCAAGATCATGCTCTTATATTAGGTACACTCTTATCCTCTCACTTTTTATATGGTGCCATCAGTACATTATACTTTGGCGGCACAGTGACACTTTTAGAAAAATTTGTGCCAGGAAAAGCGAAGCAAGCCTTAGAGACAGGTGATATCACCGTGATGTATACTGTCCCAACAATGACAGAAACGTTACTGCAAATCGATGCTTTTAAAGGAGACAATCCGCTTCTTGTCATGTCATCGGGAGCAGATTGGAGCATCTCGTCAAAAGAACAGCTCGTCTCCAACTATCCACATATCACTTTTTTTGATTTTTATGGTACATCAGAGTTAAGTTTTGTCTCTTACTTGTCTTCAAATGACTTTCTGCAAAAACCTTCTTCTGTTGGACGGCCTTTCTCCTCCATTCAAGTAGAAGTAAGGCGGCCCGATCAATCTGTCTGTCAGCCAAATGAAACAGGGAGGATTTATGTAAAGAGCCCAATGACTTTTTCAGGTTACTTACATGAGGAGAAACCGCCGCAGGAGTGGCTGACAGTTTACGATATGGGATGGCTGGATGAAGACGGTTATCTGTATATGAGCGGTCGTGAGAATGGCATGATCGTCTATGGAGGTCTGAATATTTTCCCAGAGGAAATTGAGCGTGTGCTAAATGAACAGCCAGAGGTGAAGCGGTCGATTGTGGTGGGCGTTCCTGACCCATATTGGGGTGAAATCCCTGTTGCCATACTGGAGCAAGTGCAGCAAATAAAGGTGGTTCGACAAGCTGTTAAAGAAAAGCTTGCGGCCTACAAGGTACCAAAAAAATGGCTTATGATTGATCAAATGATTGAAACATCCGGCGGAAAAATTGCCCGCGTGAGCATGAAAAGGTGGGCGGAGGAGCAATTGTCATGCAAGCGATGATCGTACAAGCAAAACGAACACCCTTCGGTGACAAAAATGGGATGCTGAAAGATTATCGCCCAGAGCAATTAGCCGCTCCCCTTATTCGGCATTTGTCTCAGAACATGACACCAGATGACGTCATATTAGGCAATGTCGTCGGAGGCGGTGGAAATATGGCCCGTCTGTCCTCATTAGAAGCAGGGCTTCCTTTACACGTTCCCGGTATGACGATTGACAGGCAATGTGCCTCTGGTCTTGAAGCGATCCGAACAGCTTGCATCATGGTTCAATCGGGGGACGGCGCGATGTATATCGCTGGCGGGACTGAGAGCATTTCCAGATCACCAATGAAAGAAAGAGCCCGCTTTTCACCGGAGTGGATAGGAGATCCACATATGGGAGAAGCAGCAGAGCTGACCGCGTCGGCATTTTCTGTTACAAGAAAAGAACAAGATGACTATGCCCTTTTAAGCTGGGAGAGGAGTTTAGCCGCATTTAAACATGGTACATATGCAGAAGAAATCGTTTCGGTAGACGGGCTGAGTATAGATCAAGCAGCTGCTAAAATAAGACCAATGACAAAGCTGATCAAGCGGGCAAAACCTGTATTTTTGCCGGGGAAAGGAACTGTGACCACCGCCAATAGCTGTAAGGAAGCAGACGGAGCAGCTGCTGTCGCTGTGATGGAAAGATCGTTAGCGGAAGCAAGTGGATGTAAGGCGATGCTGCGGTATGCCGGAAGTGCTGTGACAGCGATACATCCTCATTTTCCAGCTGCTTCACCGATTGATGCAATCAAGAAACTTTTACATCAAGAGAACATCAAGGCAGAGGAAGTGGCGCTTTTTGAAATCAATGAAGCATTTGCGCTGAAAGCAGCACTTATTGCCCGCATGCTGGGGATACCATATGACCGGATCAATAGAAGAGGCGGTGCACTATGCCTTGGGCATCCATACAGCGCGTCAGGAGCTGCTATGATGGTGAGATTATTTTATGAAGCGCACACCTTACCGAATGGAAGCTATGTCATGGCTGCTATTGGAAGCGGTGGCGGTGTTGGTTTAGCCGTTTTGTGGCAAGTTTTGTCATGACATGCATGAGCAAGGAATTGCCGAACTCCGTCGAATCATGTACTATAAAAGCTAGATGTGAGGAGGGCCATGCATGTTTTCAGAACAAAAGAAACGACCATTCTTCAAAAGAAAAATGGGGATCGTCCTGTTATCTGTCCTTGCTGTCATCATCATTGCAGCATTATCAGGCTTTTTATATGTTAAATCAGCACTCGGACCGGTCGATCAAAAAAGTAAACAAACGATTAATATTCATATTCCAAATGGGACATCTGTGCGCGAAATTGCGGGCATTTTAAAAGAAAATGGGCTCATTTCGAATGACACGATTTTCACTTATTATGCGAAATACAAAAATGCGTCCGGCTTTAAAGCGGGTTATTTTCATTTGAAACAAACAATGGACGCAGACACGCTGATCAAAAAGCTGACATCTGGCGGAACAGATTACGCCTTTCAGCTTGTGATTCCAGAGGGAAGACAGCTATCTGATATTGCAGCGATTATTGCAAATCAGACGAATTTTTCAGCGAAGGAAGTTGAAGCAAAGCTGGATGATCCTGCTTTTATTCAAACACTAATGAAAAAATATCCGAAAACCGTGACATCACAGGTGAATGGGAAACAGGTGAAACATCCGTTAGAGGGTTACTTATTCCCTGCTACGTATCCATTTTATCGTGAGGATGAATCACTCGAGACGATCATTGAAACGATGATTAAACAAACAGATCAATACGTGAAAACGTATGAAAAAGACATGAAAAAGAGAAACATGTCCATACATGATGTGTTAACGATGGCATCACTCATTGAAATGGAAGCAACAGAAAAGACAGATCGGGCAAAAATCTCAAGTGTATTTTATAACCGGTTGAAAAAGGACATGCCGCTTCAAACTGACCCAACCGTTCTTTATGCACTTGGTGAGCATAAATCCCGCGTTTATTACAAAGACCTAAAAGTGAAATCTCCTTATAACACGTATAACAACAAAGGGCTGCCGCCTGGACCTATTGCAAATGCTGGTGAATCCTCTTGGAAAGCAGCACTGCATCCAGAGAAAACGGATTACGTTTACTTCCTTGCGAAGAAAAATGGAGAAGTCGTATTTACGAAAACGTTAAATGAGCATAATAAAGCAAAAGCGAGATACATCACAGGCAGCAATTAACGTACAAGTGAATCGAAAAAGACTGTAGACAATACGAGATTGCCTGCAGTTTTTTTCGTTGGAATATCCATTTTATAGGTTCGCAATTACCACTCCTTTGTGGTAAAATATATCGGGTTGTTTTTACTTAGATGAACGAAAGATTGACGAGAAAGAGAGCTGCAATAGGCAGGACTCTTCTTTTTCAGGTCATGAAGGAGCTAGACAGATAATGACTATCGAAGATGATCGAATAAATGATTATATTGAACATTTAATTCACCCAAGTCCTGATGCGATCGCTCAATTAGAGATATATGCAAAAGAGCATCATGTGCCAATTATGGAAAAGGTGAGCATCGAGCTTTTACTGCAGCTTCTTTCGATGAAAAAGCCGAAGAAAATTCTTGAGGTTGGGACAGCGATTGGCTATTCCGCCATTCGAATGGCAACAGCTCTGCCAGATGCTGAGATTTATACGATTGAGCGAAATGCAAAGCGCTATGAAGAAGCGACACGGAACATTGAAGAATTAAAGTTAAAAGAAAGAATACACGTGTTTTTTGGTGATGCGATGGAATCGGCTAAAACGGTCCAAACGATGGCGCCCTATGATGTGATTTTTATTGATGCTGCAAAAGGGCAGTACAAGCGTTTTTTTGAATTGTTTGAACCGATGCTTGCTCATGACGGAATGATTATTACAGACAATGTATTATTCAAAGGCTTAGTGGCAACGAATTATGAAGAAGAAATTGAAGATAAACGAAAAAAACAATTAATTGGAAAAATTGATCGATACAATCAATGGCTCATGTCAAACCCTGATTTCCAAACGTGCATTATTCCAGTTGGAGACGGGATCGCCATTAGTACAAAAAGAGGTGACCAATCATGAAGAAACCAGAATTGCTTGTGACGCCAAGCAGCGTGTCAGACGTCATGCCATTAATTGAGGCAGGAGCTGATGCATTCTTAATAGGCGAACAAACATACGGTATTCGTCTTGCGGGTGAGTTTTCAAGAGAAGATGTGAAACAAACGGTTGAGCTTGCACATGCTCATCACAAAAAAGTGTATGTGGCGATGAATGCAATTTTTCATAATGACCGCGTACAACTGCTTGGAGATTATTTAACTTTTCTCGATTCATTAAACGTGGACGGTGTCGTCTTTGGAGACCCAGCCGTGATCATGGCTGCAAAGGAAACAGGAGTGAACCTGAATCTTCACTGGAGTACAGAAACGACTGGGACAAACTATTACACTTGTAACTATTGGGGCAGAAAAGGCGCATCGCGTGCTGTTCTTGCAAAAGAGCTGAATATGGACAGTGTGATCGACATCAAAGAAAATGCTGAGGTGGAGATTGAAATCCAGGTCCATGGCATGACATGTATGTTTCAATCAAAACGTACGCTCATCGGCAACTACTTTGAATACCAGGGCAAACAAATGGATGTCGTAGGCAGACATATGGAGGAAGGGCTATTCCTGCATGATCAAGAGCGTCAAAACAAATACCCTATTTTCGAGGATGCAAACGGGACACATATTATGAGTCCAAATGATGTGTGTATGATTGACGAATTAGAAGAGTTTGTTGACGCAGGCATTGACTCATTTAAAATTGACGGAATTTTAAAGTCACTTTCTTATATGACAGAGGTGACATCACTTTATAGAAAAGCAATTGATTTACTAACGACTGACAAAGACGCATTTTATGAAGATCAGAAAGAGGACTGGGTGAAGCGGATTGAAGAGATTCAGCCAGTGAATCGTTCGATTGATACAGGATTCTTCTTTAAAGAAACGGTTTATTAATATAAGAGGAGGCAGAGGAAATGGCATTATTGAAAGATGGTATTTCTGAAATGATTGATGGGAAACGTGTCATTACAAAAAAACCAGAACTGCTTGCACCCGCAGGAAACTTGGAAAAGCTGAAAATTGCTGTACATTATGGAGCTGACGCTGTTTTTATTGGTGGGAAAGAATTTGGGCTTCGCTCAAATGCAGATAACTTTTCAATTGAAGAAATGGCAGAAGGCGTCGCATTTGCAAACAAATATGGCGCACGCATTTATGTGACAACGAATATCTTCGCCCACAATGAAAACATGGACGGGCTGGAGGAATACCTTCAAGGGATTGAAGGCGCTGGAGTAGCAGGCATTATCGTAGCTGATCCACTGATCATTGAAACATGTAAACGTGTTGCACCGAAGCTTGAAGTCCACTTAAGCACACAGCAATCTCTTTCAAATTGGAAAGCTGTTCAATTTTGGAAGGAAGAAGGGCTTGAGCGTGTGGTGCTTGCACGTGAAACAAGTGCGCTAGAAATTAGAGAAATGAAAGAAAAAGTCGATATTGAAATCGAAACATTCATTCACGGTGCGATGTGTATCGCATACTCTGGCCGCTGCGTGCTCAGTAACCATATGACGGCAAGAGATTCTAACCGTGGAGGCTGCTGCCAGTCCTGCCGCTGGGATTATGATCTTTATAAACTAGAAGGTTCTGAGGAAGCGCCCTTATTTGGTGAAGAAGATGCACCATTTGCGATGAGTCCAAAAGATTTGAAGCTTGTTGAATCCATTCCTCAAATGATCGAAATGGGAATTGACAGCTTAAAAATCGAAGGACGGATGAAATCCATTCATTATGTTGCCACTGTTGTCAGTGTGTATCGTAAAGTCATCGATGCGTATTGTGCTGATCCAGACAATTTTGTCATTCAGCAGGAATGGTTAGATGAATTAGATAAATGCGCAAACCGTGACACAGCACCAGCCTTTTTCGAAGGCGTACCAGGAACAGATGAACAAATGTTTGGCATTCATGGAAAGAAAACGACATTTGATTTCGCAGGTCTTGTTCTTCATTATGATGAAAAAGAACAAATCGTGACATTGCAGCAGCGTAACTTCTTTAAGCAAGGCGACGAAGTCGAATTCTTCGGACCAGAAATTGAGAATTTCACATGCAAAATTGAGACGATTTGGGATGAAAAAGGCAATGAACTAGATGCCGCTCGTCATCCGCTGCAAATCGTCAAATTCAAGCTTGATCAAAAAGTATACCCTAGCAACATGATGAGAAAGGGGAAATAACAGCCACATGAGGAGTAAACCAGTTGTCATTGGTATTGCTGGCGGCTCGGGTTCAGGTAAAACGAGCGTCACCAATTCAATCTATGAAAAATTTAAAGGACATTCCATCCTCATGCTTCAGCAAGATTTATATTACAAAAATCAAAGTCATATGCCATTTGAAGAGCGCCTGCTCACGAACTATGATCATCCGCTTGCATTCGACAATGACCTGATGTTTGAGCATTTGGAACAGCTCCTAAGGTACGAATCCATTGAAAAACCAATATATGATTTTAAACTAAACACACGTTCAGAAGAAACGGTTCATGTTGAGCCGAAGGATGTCATTATCGTTGAAGGTATCTTTGCGCTCGAAGACGAACGTTTGAGAGACTTAATGGATATTAAACTGTATGTCGATACAGATGCAGACCTTCGCATCATTCGCCGCATTTTACGCGATACGAAGGAAAGAGGCCGGTCGATCGATTCTGTGATTGAACAATATGTATCTGTTGTCAGACCGATGCATAATCAATTCATTGAACCGACAAAGCGATACGCCGATATCATCATCCCAGAAGGCGGCCAAAACCATGTGGCAATAGACTTAATGGTCACAAAAATTCAAACCATTCTTCAAAACCGAGCAGAGTAAATGGTGGCGAAGAAAAAGACCTTTACAGTGTAAAGGTCTTTTCAGCATCATATTAATAAACAGTCACGAAAACTTGTCCTAAGACAGACGTCCCTTTATAAAGAGTGATCGTGGCTTTGCCAGGTGAATTTGCGGTCACTATTCCATTAGAGCTAACAGAAGCTACACTCTGTTTATCTGTCCAATAACGTGTAGCTGCAGAATTATAGACTGAGTATTGCTCACCAACTCTTAAAGGTAAACTGTAATCTTTAATCGAAATCACATCTAATGTTTGAAATCCAGACGAGCTGCTATTGACTGTGACATCTGCTGTTTCTTTGGCTGAAGCCATGCCCATTAGTGAAAAAGATAAGGTAGAGATGGATAGAACAGAAACAATTGTTTTCTTCATGTTCATTTAAAACACTCCCTAGCATGTATTTGGTCTTGCATTGATAGAATTCAACAAAAACCAAATATTTCCTTGTTAATATTTGTTAATTATATGTGAACATTTATGAAAGCAGCATTATCGGAAAAAATCTTGAGGGTTTGATATGATAAGAAAACAATGAAGAAAAGAAGAGATGGAGAAATCACTACCACATAGCGAAAGAATGAAGTTGAAAAAGTATATTAAAAAAACGACAAACAAATCATCACAAATTTTCAAACAATTCTTGATCAAAACGCAATTTTGTAATAATATAGCATAGACATATCGTACACTGACCATATTATGTATTGGAAGATGGAGAATGGATAAGCTATTCTTCTACATATGATCGAAATGGCCGAACGAGGTACAGGAGCTTCCTGTGCCTTTCCACAGTTTGTGCGATTTTAGACCGCTGCGGAGTGGTCCTGTCTAATAAAAGGCATAATAGTTGCATCTAAAAGGGACGCCATGTAAGATGGACTTTTACGAATATGGGACAGAAGGAATGAGGGCCTGAACATGTCCTCATTCTTGTATATTTCAGTCGTCACTCACGTGCAGAAAGTTTGTATGATGAGGATTAATAGAAGGAGTGAATGATTCATGGCACAAGAGAAAGTATTTCCAATGACAGAAGAAGGAAAGCGTAAATTAGAAGAAGAACTTGAACATTTGAAAACGGTTAAACGTAAAGAGGTTGTAGAGCGTATTAAAATCGCTAGAAGCTTTGGAGACCTCTCTGAAAACTCGGAATATGATTCTGCTAAAGAAGAGCAGGCGTTTGTAGAAGGCCGTATTACAACGCTTGATAATATGATTCGTAATGCCAAAATTATCGAAGATGAAGGAAATTCAAATGTTGTTTCACTTGGTAAAACGGTGACATTCGTTGAATTACCAGACGGCGAAGAAGAGTCTTACACCATTGTGGGAAGTGCAGAAGCTGATCCGTTTGAAGGCAAGATTTCAAACGATTCACCGATTGCAAAAAGCCTTTTAGGTAAACAAGTAGACGACAAAGTAACCGTTCAAACACCTGGTGGAGAAATGTTTGTCAAAATTGTAAAAATTTCATAATCACGTTTATCACGTAAACACCTCGTCCACAATAGGGACGAGGTGTTTTTATGCGCAAAAAAAGAAGAATTCAATGGACAGGTGCGATTATTTTTATGCTATTTCTCGGTCTTCTGATGAGACTGGCAGAAATTCAGCTGTTCTTCACAGAATCTTTTTCAAAGCTTGATATCAATTTAATACAAGAAAGTGTCAAACAGCGAACAGAAGAAGTCGTCATTTCAGACGGGCGCGGTGAGTTTTTAGATCGAAACGGCCAAGCACTTCTTACAAAAGAACAGCCCGCGGTTATCTTATTTCCTTTCCTGCAATATGATCTTCCGCGCTTGCAGCAAACTGCCTCAATTCTTGAGATGGAAGAGAATGAACTCAAAAAACAGTTAACAGAAACGAAAAAACCGCTCATTTTAAAAGATGACATTTCGAAAAAAAAGCTGAAAGACATCAATGATATGAAATATTCAGGTGTGTACGGCGTATATATGAAAGAGAAGGACAAAAAAAGACTTGCCCTCCACACATTAGGTTTCACAAGCGAGAATCCAGAACTATTGAGAAAGCGGTATCCTGACAAAAAAGAGCTTTCCATTCGTACTGAAATCGGCACATTTGGGCTGGAAAGCACCTTTGACGAATTTCTATTACCCGAGCAAGACACAAAATTGTTATATCATGTGGACGGAAGGGGAAACCCTTTGTTCGGTATGGACGTCAAATATACAGCAGAAGCTCATTCCTTTTATCCACTTCAGGTACAGACAACAATAGATGAAGACATGCAGGCTGAAATGGAAAAGGTGCTCAAAGAACAAGGCGTTGAAAAAGGCGGTGCCGTTCTGCTTGACATTGAAAAAAGCAGTGTGCTGGCGATGGCGAGTACCCCAAATGTCACAAGCAAAAACCGGCACGAGGCAAGAAATTACATGCTGACAGCGATTGCACCAGGCTCTGTCTTTAAAACGGCTGTGCTTGCCGCAGCAATCGAAAAAAACCTTGACCAGCCACAAACCATGTATGACTGTCGAAAGAATTTATATGGAGAGCCTGAAGGAAAACAGGAAGTGCTAAATCTGACGGACAGTTTCTCAGAGAGCTGCAATTATACCTTTGCGACACTTGCTGAAAGGCTCATTCAAGCAGATGATCAAATCATCGAAAAGACGGCTGCAAAGCTTGGACTCTTAGATCGAGCTGGCTGGGAAGGGGATGTCTATCATAAGCAGCACTTCAAACAGTTTGATCGTGAAGAAACAGGCAGTGTGTGGGGAGATAAAAGAGACAAGCATGTCAAAAAAGCCATTGCACAAACCGCAATAGGACAAAAAAATGTCAAAACGACTCCTCTGCAAATCGCGAATATGATGGCTACGATCGCAAGAGGAGGAGAACGAAAAGAAGTGAAAATCGCAGAAAAAGTGCTGTATCAAAACGGAACAACGATGCTGTCCTTTCAAAACAAACGGCCTGAAGGGAGCAGCATAGACCGCTATACAGCTCAAAAGCTGCAAAAATTCTTAAGACAGGTGGTGACCTCTGACAAGGGAACCGGAAGAAGGTTTCAAGATTTGCCATACGATGTAGCGGGGAAATCAGGTACTGCCCAAACCGGCGGTCAAGACAAAAAGGGGAATCCGCTTTATCATAAGTGGTTTGCTGGATACTTTCCGGTAGAAAAACCAAAATACGCCCTTGTCGTTGTTCACCTTGACGAGACAAGTGGCCGGGCTAAGACAAATGATGCGTTTTATGATATTGTAAAAAAGGTCAATGAAATTGAAAAGAAACAGACATAGAACATCCCTTCATGACATGTTAGAATAGTAACGACTTAGGGAACAGAGGCAAAGGAGTGCAGAGATTTTGAGTAGAAATTCTCGATTTGAACATCGTGATAAGCGCAGAAAGGCAAATATGGTGCTTAACATATTAATTGGTATCGTTGTGGTGCTTATTTTGGTTGTCGCATCGAGTTTGTTAATTTTTAATAAGCCGAAAGATACAGATGTAGCGGATGCACCATCAAAAACGGCACCTGCAACAAGTGAAAATAAACAAAACTCAGAAGAAGATGTGAAAGATCCAAAGAAAGACACATCCGATGATTCAGATGCAAAAAAAGATGATTCATCTGATCAAGACGACGATACGAAGAAGACAGATGATGAAGAAAAACCTAATAAAGATGCGTTAAAAGACGCCAAAGAAACAGACGGCGGCAAAACAAGTGACGTCGACAAAACATACGAAAACGATGACTGGGAGCCTGTAGGAACAGAGCAATCCGGTTCACATACAGCAACCTATGATTCGAGCTCAACAGACTGGAAAGAAATGATCAAAGCGATGTCTTATGCGACAGGGATTTCAGAAGATCAAATGACCGTTCTTTGGTTAGGAAATAACGGAGGTCCTCAAGATGCAAAAGGAACCATCCGTGATAAATCAACAGGTGAACGCTACCGCGTGGAAATTACGTGGGTAGATGAAAAAGGCTGGAAACCTGTGAAGGTTGAAAAATTAAGATAAACATGAAAAAAAGATAGCAGATATGCTATCTTTTTTGTTTAAACATTCGCTTTAAAATGAACAACTGCTGTATACAAAATCCGCTCATCGATCACAGTCGTTTGATGACTGACAGAATGAACGGTCAGCAGAATCGCCTGATTATGTTCAATTTGTTTTTGGATCTTTTGTTCAAGTTCTTTTAAAGATGTTGCTTCAAAAAATTCAATTTTATCCTTTAAAAAATCCAGCTGAAAATCCATTTGATTCACCTCTCTATAACTCTTCATTCATCTTAATCTCTCTCCCTCAGAAGGGCAAATATTTTTCTACCTCTCCCAGTATTTTTTAGTAGGAAAGAAACAGAAGTTGTGGTAGGATAGGAACTGTTCGACGGAATAAAACATACTATACGCATAGGAATAAAAAGATAAAGTGGAGGGAAAGAAAATGGGACGTGAATTTCTTTCTTTATTTGATCATTGGGCTGACTCTTATGACGACACGGTGAGTGGTCATGACGAGCAGTATAAAGAAGTGTTTCGCCGGTATCCGGCTATTTTAAAAGAAATTACCCGCCGTTCAGGCCAATATGTTCTTGAGTTTGGAAGCGGTACGGGGAATCTAACAGCGCTCCTGCTTGCAGCTGATAAAAACGTGTTTGGTGTTGAACCATCAGATGCCATGAAGAAAGCAGCTCTTCAAAAAGGAATACCAAATATACTTCATGATGGGGATTTTTTATCATTTCCAGCGACGCCTTTTGAGCCGGATACGATCGTCAGCTCATATGCATTCCACCATTTAACGGATGAAGAAAAAAAACAAGCCATTCACACCTATAGCAACATCCTTCACTCAGATGGTAAAATAGTCTTTGCTGATACAATGTTTCAAAATCAAGCAGCACATCAAGCTGAAATCGACAAAGCGAGAGCTGCAGGGTTCGATCAGCTTGCAGAAGATTTAGAAACGGAATATTATCCATCCATTGATGTGCTAAAGCAAATCTTTGAAGAAGAAGGTTTTAGCACATCCTTTCATCAAATGAATGATTTTGTTTGGATCGTAGAAGCGAAGAAAAGGGAATGAAAGGATGTTTTTGTTTTGAAAATCGCAGTTATAGGTGCAATGGAAGAAGAAGTGACGATTTTAAGAGATCAACTAAAGAATGCTACACAAGAAAACATCGCTGGGTGTGAATTTACAACAGGTGTTTATGAAGATAAAGAAGTGATTTTATTAAAATCAGGGATTGGAAAAGTAAATGCAGCGGTCAGCACAACATTACTGCTTGACCGCTTTCAGCCAGATTATGTGATCAATACAGGATCTGCTGGCGGTTTCCATCACTCATTAAATGTAGGTGATATTGTCATCTCTACTGATGTGAGACATCATGATGTAGATGTGACCATCTTTGATTACGAATATGGACAAGTGCCGGGACTTCCAGCTGCTTTCATTGCAGATGAAAAGCTTGTAAAGCTTGCAGAGGAATCTGCTTTAGAGATCGATCATATTCAAGTGGCAAAAGGAACAATTGCAACAGGAGATTCATTTATGAATGATCCGGATCGTGTAGCGTTTGTAAGAGAGAAGTTTCCAGAGCTATATGCGGTGGAAATGGAAGCTGCAGCTGTTGCACAAGTATGCCAGCTCTTTGGTACGCCATTTGTTGTCGTTCGTGCGCTATCAGATATTGCAGGGAAAGAATCCAATATCTCCTTTGATCAATTCCTTGAACAAGCAGCGATTCACTCAACCGACCTTGTCTTGCGTATGATAAAGCAAACACAATAAAAGAAGGGGTTTCCCCCTTCTTTTCCATGCAAAGGAAGGGAATTATATGGCTGTCATAAAGGATATTACCGAATTAATTGGCCGCACACCGCTTTTAAAGCTGTCAGGGATTGGCGTCCCAGAAGGCGTTGAGGTGTATGCAAAGCTTGAGATGATGAATCCAGGTGGAAGTATTAAAGATCGTTTAGGTGATATGCTCATCAGAGAAGCATTAGCATCTGGCAAACTGCGTCCAGGCGGAACCATTATTGAAGCAACTGCTGGGAACACAGGAATTGGGCTTGCCCTAAGTGCAAGAAAGCATCAATTGCAGACCATTTTTTGTGTACCAGAACATTTTAGTCAAGAAAAACAACAGGTGATGAAGGCGCTCGGTGCAGAGATTATTCATACGCCGAGAAAAGAAGGCATGAAGGGTGCGATTGATCGAGCCCTTGAACTAGAGGCAAGCCTTGACAATGCCTATTGTGTTTTACAATTTAAAAACCAAGTAAATCCATTGACTTACTACAGAACGCTCGGTCCGGAATTATGGTCCGACTTAAAAGGGAATATCGATGTATTCGTCGCAGGAGCAGGATCTGGCGGGACTTTTCAAGGGTGTGCTGCCTATTTAAAAGAGCAGCATCCGTCGTTAAAAACGGTTGTTGTGGAGCCTGAAGGGTCAATTTTAAATGGTGGGGATCCGGGCCCGCATAGAACGGAAGGAATTGGTCTTGAATTTATCCCAGATTATATGGAGCAGGCTTTATTCGATGAGATTTACACTGTCAGTGATGATGATGCGTTTCGAATGGTGAAAGAAGCAGCTGAAAAAGAAGGTGTTCTCATCGGCAGCTCTTCTGGTGCCGCTTTATTTGCCGCTTTAGAGGAAGCAAAGAAAGCAGCACCTGGGACAGTCATTGTCACCATTTTTCCTGACAGCAGTGAGCGATATTTAAGTAAAGGAATTTATGAGGGAGGAAAATAGAATGAAACCAAAAACAATGATGATTCACAGCGGAACAACGGGTGATGAAAGAACAGGCGCCGTGTCTGTACCTATTTACCAAGTGAGCACGTATAAGCAGCCAAAAGCAGGCGAACATACGGGGTATGAATACTCCAGAACAGCAAATCCAACAAGAACCGCACTGGAAACAGTCATTCGTGATCTTGAAGGAGGAGCAAACGGCTACGCATTTGGTTCAGGAATGGCAGCCATTACGGCGGTGATGATGCTGTTTAACAGCGGGGATCATATTGTCCTGACAGATGACGTGTACGGCGGAACCTACCGCGTCATCACAAAGGTGCTAAACCGAATTGGCATTACTGCAACCTTTGTTGACACAAGTGATCCTGAAGCGGTGAAAAAAGCCATTTTACCTGAAACAAAAGCCGTTTACATTGAATCACCAACCAATCCTTTACTCAAAATGACGGATCTAAAAGCGATCGGCGAATTGACAAAAGAAGCCAACATCTTGATGATTGTCGATAATACATTTTTCACACCGTATTTCCAAAAGCCGATTGAATATGGTGCGGACATTGTTCTGCACAGTGCGACTAAATATTTAGGCGGTCATAGTGATGTTGTGGGCGGGCTTGTCGTCACAGCGACGAAAGAGCTTGGAGAAGAACTGCACTTTGTTCAAAACTCGACAGGCGGAATTCTTGGACCGCAGGATTCATGGCTTCTCATGAGAGGGATGAAAACACTTGGGCTAAGAATGGAAGCACATCAACAAAATGCACAGAAAATCGCTGAGTTTTTAAAGCAACATCCAGCTGTCACACGTGTTTATTATCCAGGTCTCGGTACTCATCCTGGCCATGAACTTGCGAAAACACAAGCATCTGGCTTCGGTGGAATGATCTCTTTTGATATTGGAAAAGAAGAACATGTTGATGTATTTTTGAGCCAGCTAAAGCTGTTTACGATCGCAGAAAGCCTTGGAGCTGTTGAAAGCTTAATTTCTGTCCCTGCCCGGATGACCCATGCGTCCATTCCAAAAGACCGCAGGGAGGAGCTTGGCATCACAGATGGTTTAATTCGTATTTCCGTTGGGATTGAAGATGTTGATGATTTACTACATGATATCAAGCAAGGACTAAGCGCGCTGGCGAATGGATAGATTTACATGCTCCTCGCTTTCTCTCACTATGTTAAGCTATGAATAGACATTGATAACTGGAAGGTGAAACAAGTGAAGAAAAAGTGGAGTGATTTAGTGACAGATTACAAGCAGTACGCTTTTATTTTGCTTGCTGTCAGCACCTTTTTATATATTGGTACGATCTTACCGAACCAGCACATCGAAGCATCTCCAAAAATGCTGATGATGGGAATAGATTGTGTTTTCTTATTAGCCGCTTTTGTTTGTGTTAAACGTGCGATTTTCTTTCAAAAGAAACTGCAAGAATTAGATGAAGATTAATTCGAAAGTCTCCTCATGTGCCTGAGGGGGCTTTTTTCATTGTATTGGACAATCGGACAAGAATAACTGTAGAAATTTAGTCAAAAACACAAAAATCATCTATATTACTAAAAACAGGTTTACAAAATGGTGCTTGCTGGATATACTTACAAAGTAATTAAAAAAACGTAAAGGAGGCTGAAGAATATGTTATTCGTATCTACTTGTGATCAATTCAACCAACAATTTCATCATGTCATCAGCCTGTGGAAGAGTTCGTGTTCTTCCTTTGCCTTATACGGTGCACGCTTTATAACTGTTTAAGTAGTAAACGAGGATTTCACACGTATCATCCATTGCAGGTTGGAAGACAATGTCTTTTGAGCTGTATTTTTGTGTGCCCACAGGTCAACTGATAAAGAAGATCTGCGGGCTATTTCGCGTGCTGCGAACTGAAGGGAGGTGAGCGTATATGACAATCCATTTATTTTTTATTACATTGACGATCAAGCGTAAATACAAGGATATTGAGACTGTTCTTTACGAACAAGAAGTCGAAACATTTTATGAAGAAATGAAACAGAAACAACTAATGTATATGAACTAAAACAGGAAATGAAAAAAGTGAAAAGGAGGAGATTGACATGTTTATGATGCTTGCCATGCTTGATTGTTATACGAGGGAGAAGGACCAGGTTTAGACACGCTCCACATTGATCACCTGCACATATGATAACCGTAAAAGGAGATTGTGAGGTGATCAATAAATGTCGATGTCACCATATATGAGATTTCCGTCTGTGGGGCACGGATATGCATCTATTCCGCATTCCTTAAAGCACGGGTACGGCAATCCATACCGCATGCAAAGAGAGCAAGAGGAAATGCTCAGACGTTATATGTATCAGTACCGGACTTATTGGTATTAAAGAAAAGGAGCAGGAAACGTCATGGTTTCCTGCTCCTTTTACGTTAGCAAATCCAGCTTGCACCAATGATGATCAACAAAATGAACAGTACAACAAGCAATGCGAATCCGCCTGCAAAACCGCCACCGTAGCCACCGCAGTAGCCTCCAGAATAACCGCCAAAGCCCATAATCTAGCACCACCTTTATCTTATCAAGATACATTTATAAATTATGCAGCTCATGCAGAAAACGAAATCAATCTGAGCACAAATAATGAAAACGCCTATTCAGGTCAAAAAATTTTCACTTTCTGCGAAACATTTTCTGAAAAGGAGCGTCTTATAAAGGACAAATAAATTAGGACTAGGTCTTAATTTTTGTTAGGTGAGAGCCGATATGAAAAGTAAGAAAATTTGTAAATAGTTATATTTACTGGTGAAAAGCAGGTGTTAACATTGATTCAAAGCTGGATTGGAAAACAAATGAGAGAACCAAAAGGCTTGTTCTCAAAATGGGTTGCCCGCTATATGGAAAAAAATCATCATAATATCAATGAATGGACGCTTCAACTCTTAAATATACAAGAAAATGACCGAATTTTAGAAATTGGGACTGGAAGAGGCATTACCTTATCAAAGGTAGCAGAAAAACTTGACCGCGGAAAAGTATATGGAGTGGATGCCTCTCGTCATATGATTAAATATGCAAAAAGAAAACATAAGAAGCTTGCGGAACAGGACAAAGCCGTTATTACGCTTGGCAAGGCTGAGCAATTACCTTTTGAAGACAGATCATTCAATAAATTATTTACGGTGCAGACGATCTATTACTTGAAGGATATTGAGCAAGTTATGAAGGAAGTGTACCGCGTCCTTCAAGTGGATGGTGAAGTATTTTTATCTTTTCAAAAGCAGGATCTGATAAAGGAACAAAAACGGTCAACATCTTTTTCATCGTACAGTGAACAAGAGATCAGCCGTCTGTTTTCAGCATATCACTTTAGAGAAGTCTCGGTTTATCACTATGATACATACATCTGTATCAAAGCTTTAAAATGATGAAAATATTTCCCAGGTAATGAACAAGCACTCAAAAAGAGGCTCTTCGTCAGAGGAGCCTCTTTGTCTGCAATCAAATGTAAAAATAAATAAAGGCTCTTCATCAGAAGAGCCTTTTGTATGTAAGGTAGGCGCCAGCCAGGTGTGTAAGGAATGATAGTATATATAAGGAATTTGTTTGTCGATTAAGGATACCTGTCTGGCTTATTTCTTATATCGACACCGTTCTGCAAAAGTTTAGCTTTTTTTTCAATATTTTCTTTTTTATTTCACTGGAAGACACATTTTTCTTTCTCACGTAGACATGTATCCCCTTCTTTTTCACATAATGTGCGGTTTGAAGAAGGAAATTGCTTAAGAAATAGAGAAAATTGTAGAGACTTCATTTTTAAACAAAAGGGAGGAATGAAATCATGTCGGGAAACAAAGGTGTCGTTTATAAAGGAGCAGGAAAAGTAGCAGTTGAGGATATTGGATACCCTGATTTGGTCTTAAAAGATGGCCCGGGTGTACCTAAAGCCAATGTGGGGCGCAAATGTGAGCATGGCGTCATTTTAAAAGTAGTGACGACGAATATTTGCGGAAGTGATCAGCACATGGTAAGAGGGCGTACGACTGCACCTGAAGGACTTGTCCTTGGTCATGAAATTACAGGTGAAGTCGTTGAAGTTGGGCGAGATGTGGAATTTATTCAAAAAGGAGATCTCGTGTCCGTTCCGTTTAATATTGCATGCGGACGCTGTGTCATGTGTAAGGAACAAAAAACCCATGTGTGCTTAAATGTAAACCCGGACCGTCCAGGCTCTGCCTATGGATATGTAGATATGGGCGGATGGGTTGGCGGTCAATCCGAGTATGTCATGGTTCCATATGCAGATTTTCAGCTGCTCAAATTTCCAGACAAAGATCAAGCGATGGAAAAAATCCTTGATCTCACGATGCTTTCCGATATTTTCCCGACAGGTTTTCATGGTGCTTATACGGCAGGAGTAAAGCCTGGTTCGACCGTATATATTGCGGGTGCTGGCCCAGTAGGTCTTGCAGCAGCCCATTCGGCTCAGCTTCTTGGCGCATCTGCTGTGATTGTTGGAGATCTGAATGAGCAAAGACTGGAGCAGGCAAGAAGCTTCGGCTGTGAGACGATCAATTTACGAAAACATGATCGAATCGGCGAACAAATTACGAATATTTTAGGGGAGCCAGAAGTCGATTGTGCTGTCGATTGTGTCGGCTTTGAAGCTTCGGGTCATGGAGATCAGGGAGAAGCACCAGCGACCGTTTTAAATACAATTATGGATATTACCAAAGTTGGCGGCAAGCTTGGAATTCCAGGGCTTTACGTCACAGAAGATCCAGGAGCAGTGGATGCCGATGCAAAAGTCGGTTCTCTGAAAGTGCGAATTGGACTTGGCTGGGCGAAAGCTCATACCTTTGTGACAGGTCAAACCCCTGTTATGCAATATCATCGCAGTCTAATGAAATCCATTTTAAGCGGAAGAGCACAGATCGCCAAAGCCGTCAATGCGACCGTCATTGACCTTGATCAAGCTCCTAAAGGATATAGTGACTTTGATTCGGGTGTGGCGAAGAAATTTGTCATTGATCCGCACGGGATGCTTTCTCGATAATTTTTAACATGAAAGGAGCCGCTCAATAAAATGGGACGGCTCTTTATTGTGGAAAACCCAATCTATTTCAAAGGGGAGGAATCAGATGAATACAGATCAAGCCAAAAGAAGAGTTATAGAACAATTTGGGAGAAATGCAGAAAAGTATGTGACGAGTCAAACTCATGCAAAGGGAGCAGACCTAGATCTCATTGTTGAATGGGCAGCTCCAGAAGAAAGCTGGGTCGTTCTTGATATAGCAACTGGTGGCGGGCATACCGCAAAAACACTGGCTCCATATGTGAAACAAGTGTTTGCGACGGATTTAACGAAAGAAATGCTTTCTCATACATCACTTCATTTAAAAGCGTATCCACAAATTTTTTATGTAGTAGCGGATGCAGAAAGCCTTCCTTTTTTAGATGGCACATTTGATATGGTCACATGCCGAATTGCAGCACACCATTTCCCGCACCCTGAACAGTTTGCCAAAGAGGCATCTCGTGTATTAAAGTCAAATGGTCTGTTTTTCTTTATTGATAATGTTTCGCCAAATGATGAAGAGCTTGCACTATTTATCAATGAGCTAGAACGATTGAGAGACCCAAGTCATGTCTCCTGTCTATCGACAGAACAATGGCGGGAATTGTTTTTAACAGAAGGAATAAAAGAAGTAAAATCAATGGAACGAAAAAAACGTTACCCTTTTCAAGAATGGGTCAAGCGAACAACGAAAAATTTAAAGGAAGAAGAGATTGTTACAGAATACTTGTTAGATGCTAACGAGAAAATAAAGCAATATTATAGATTGAAAATGACAGAGGATCAAATAGAATCAATAGAGGTAGATGACTGGATTGCTCTTTTCAGGAAAGGGTAAAAGTAAATCATTCAAACCAGTTATAGAAAGGAATCAATCAAATGCTGAATTTTAAAGGAAAAACCGTCATCATCACAGGCGCAGCCAATGGAATTGGTGAAGCGATCGCCTGCGGCTATGCAAAAGAAGGGGCGCGTGTGGTGTTTGCGGATATAGATGAAGAGAAGGGGGAGCGTTTGGAGGAGCAGCTGAGAAAAGAGTCCTATGAAGTTTATTTCATCAAAACGGATGTGAAACAAGAGAAGGATATCCAGCGCTTAATGTCGTTTGCAGCGGAGCGCTGCAAAACGATTGATATTCTCATCAATAATGCAGGCGTCATGTGCACAGCATCGCCTTATGAGTTAACAGTCGATGAGTGGGATCATGTCCTGCATACAAACGTAAGAGGGACTTTCTTATGTGCTAGAGAAGCAGCGCGTTATATGAAAGAGAATCCAAAAGGCGGTTCCATTGTGAACATTTCATCTACCCGTGCGACCATGTCAGAGCCTCATACGGAAGCTTATGCTGCATCAAAAGGCGGGATTTCAGCGCTTACTCATGCCTTGGCGGTTTCTTTTAGTCAGGATCACATTACGGTGAATAGCATTTCCCCTGGGTGGATTGAAACGAAGGATGAGAAAAGTCTTCGAGAAATTGACCATCATCAGCATCTTTCCAATCGAGTCGGCACGCCAAAGGATATTGTGAAAGCTTGTTTTTATTTAACAGATGAAGACAATCAATTTGTGACCGGCACAGATTTGGTTGTTGATGGTGGCATGACTAGAAAAATGATTTATGCGGATTAACATGAAAAAAACATTGACGCTTTGATCAAGCGGCAGTACAATATGTAACAATTCAGCTGAAGATCGTGATGAAAAAAAGACACAGCGCCAATAGAGAAGAGTACATCATAGCTGCCCCACACAGAGAACTCCGTGAAGCTGAGAAGGAGCTGGGGAGCATGATGGAACCAAGCCTCTTAGCTCTGCACCGGATTCTCTCGGATGGTAGTGCAGCGAATTTCTCCCGTTACAGAGAAGGGTGAATGATCACCCGCTAAGGTTCATCTGGCAACAGATGAATGAACTGAGGTGGCAACGCGGAGTAAATCCCGTCCTCAAGACAGAAATGTCTTGGGGGCGGGATTTTTTTTATGACAAATAGGGGGGACAATGATGAAAAAACATTGGCGGGATATGAGTATTTTGCTTGGAGCCATCGGGATCGCAAACATAGGAGAATGGATTTATATGATTGCCCTCCATCTGCTTATTTTTCAAGAAACGGGCTCTGTTCTTGCTGTAACAGCAGTTTATTTGCTAAGACCGGCAGCTTCTCTTTTGACCAATAGCTGGTCTGGCAGTTTGATTGACAGGCTGAATCAGCGGAATGTGATGATCAGTTTAGATATTACCCGTGCTTTGCTCATTGCATGCATCCCTTTTGCCTTATTTTCAGGACATCTGCTCATCCTGTATGTCATGGTGTTTTTCATACAGATGGCACAAGCGATGTTTCATCCAGCGTCGATGGTGTATATGACAGGACTCATCCCGGCCGATAACCGAAAACGGTTTAATGCCATTCGCTCTTTATTACAATCCGGTGGATTTTTACTTGGACCCGCAGCAGCAGGTCTGCTTTTTCTCATCGGGACGCCTGTTCTTTCAATTTATGTAAATGCGTTCTGCCTTTTGATATCTGCTCTGTTAACGATGTGTTTACCGAATTTGCTCAAAACAGATGCTGGCCAAAAGGGGTTTTCCCTTTCAATGTTAAAAGAGGATGCCAAGCTGGTTCTGCGATTTAGTCTGACGTCACGCCAGATCATGGCGGTATATTTATTATTTAGTGCGGCGATATCGGTCCTTCCTACGGCCATTGACTCACTTGAAACAGCCTTTGCAAAAGAAGTACTGATGCTGACTGATACCCAATATGGCCTTCTTGTTAGTGTGGCTGGAGCAGGCATCATTGCAGGGGCAAGTCTTAATTCGGTCATTGTCGAAAGGCTGTCAGTTTCGCTGATGCTTGGAGTCGGCAGTTTGTTTGTGGCGTTTGGCTATCTTATATATGCATTTTCCAGCACACTATTTGTAGCAGCCGGTGGTTTTTTTATATTAGCCTTCTTTTTAGCTTTTGCGAATACAGGTTTTATGACGTTCTATCAAACAAATATCCCAGTAGAGGTGATGGGAAGGATAGCCAGCTTTTATGCTTTCATTGAAGCCATTTTGACAATAGCCATGACAGGAATATTCGGCGGGCTCGCTCATGTTTTATCAATCAGAATGTCCGTCATCATTGGGTGTATATGTATGCTTCTTATCTGTCTATTGCTATGTTTTGTCATCTTTCGTCCATTGACTGTCAAAAAAATAGTGCATCCTACTTAGAAAATTAAAAAAATTATGTTATCATTATTTAAGTAAGTTAATTAAATTGATGAGAAAAGGAGTCTTACAAATGAAAGCACTACGCTGGCACGATCAAAAGGACATTCGACTAGAGGAAATTGACGAACCAACAGTTGCTCCAGGTAAAGTGAAACTGAAAGTAAAATGGTGCGGCATTTGTGGTAGTGATTTACATGAATATTTAGGCGGACCGATCTTCATTCCTGTGAATGAACCTCATCCACTTACAAAAGAAAAAGCACCAATTACATTGGGACACGAGTTCTCTGGGGAAGTTGTTGAAGTAGGAGAAGGCGTGAGCAATTACAAAGTAGGCGATCGAGTGGTTGTAGAACCTATTTTTGCAACTCACGGGCATCAAGGTGCTTATAACTTAGATGAAAACATGGGCTTTTTAGGACTTGCCGGAGGCGGCGGTGGATTCTCTGAATATGTATCAGTTGATGAAGAATTACTTCATTTATTACCAGACGAAATCTCCTATGAGCAAGGCGCGCTTGTTGAGCCTTCTGCAGTTGCTTTATATGCGGTACGTTCTAGTAAAGTACAAGCTGGGGATACAGCGGCTGTGTTTGGCTGCGGGCCAATTGGTTTACTTGTCATTGAAGCATTAAAAGCAGCTGGTGCTACTGATATTTATGCAGTTGAATTATCAAAAGAACGCCAAGAGAAAGCAAAAGAGCTTGGAGCGATCATTGTAGATCCTTCTCAATATGAAGATGTTGTTCAAGAAATCGCACGCCGTACAAACGGTGGCGTCGATGTTTCTTTTGAAGTGACAGGTGTACCTGTTGTATTGAAGCAAGCAATCCAATCAACTAGAATTTCAGGTGAAACCGTCATTGTAAGCATTTGGGAAAAAGGCGCGGAAATTATGCCGAACGATATTGTCATTAAAGAACGTACAGTGAAAGGAATTATCGGCTACAGAGACGTATTCCCATCTGTATTAAACTTAATGAGAAAAGGCTATTTCTCTGCAGACACACTCGTCACGAAAAAAATCAAGCTGGACGATGTGATCGAGGATGGCTTCCATGCTTTAATCAATGAAAAAGATCAAGTGAAAATTTTAGTCAGTGCTGAATAAGTAAGATGACAAAGGGAATGGCATAAGCCATTCTCTTTTTTTATGTGATCAGATCATTTTCATAAAGAGAGCTGCGGTTGAATAGTGATAATTGAAAAGATGTTTCATGATAAGGGAGATGACATCATGTTTTATCACATCAAAGAATTGCAATATGAAGCAAAGCCCTCAAAGCCTGATCCGCTTTACGCGAAAAAGCTGCAAGAAGTATTAGGCGGTCAATATGGTGAAATCAGTGTGATGATGCAATATTTATTTCAAGGGTTTAATTGCCGAGCAGACCAAAAATATAGGGATTTATTATTTGATGTTGGGACAGAGGAAATTGGTCATGTCGAAATGCTGGCGACAATGATCGCACGTCTACTTGATAAAGCACCGGTAAAAGAGCAGGAACAAGCGTATCAAAGTGATCCAGCACTTGCGGCTGTTATGGGCGGAATGAATCCGCAGCATGCAATTGTTGCCGGTTTAGGGGCGATGGCAGCGGATAGTCAAGGGTATCCGTGGAATGCCAAGTATATCATTGCAAGCGGAAATTTAATGGCGGATTTCAGAGCCAATTTAAATGCAGAATCGCAGGGGAGACTTCAGGTCACAAGGCTTTATGAGATGACAGATGACCGCGGCGTCAAAGATATGCTTTCCTTCCTCATTGCTCGTGATACATATCATCAAAATATGTGGCTTGCGGCAATTAAGGAATTAGAAGAGCGGGAAGGGGATGTCGTCGTACCAACTACTTTCCCTCGTTCACTAGAAAAACAGCAAGTATCCTATGATTTGTTTAACTTTTCAAGAGGGGAAGAAAGCAAGGAAGGCAGATGGGCACATGGCCGCAGCATGGATGGAAAAGGAGAGTTCAGATATATTTCTGCACCTGTCGTATTCGGCTCAGCACCAAAGCTCAATCCCGCACCAAAAGAACTGTTTAACACACCAAAAAAGGGTGAATAAAAAAGTCGATCAGGTTTTTGTGCCTGATCGACTTTTTAACGTCCGAGAGTTCTGCCGTACACGCTGACACGTTTCTCTAATAATGCAAAAGCTAATTCAAAGACAATGCTCAACAGCCAATAGATCAAAGCAGAGACGAGATAAGTTTCTAAAAACTGATAGCCGTCATTTGCAATGATCCGGGAAATACCCATGATTTCGAGTACCCCAATTGTAAACGAAAGAGATGTCGCTTTTAATAGCTGAACGAGCTGATTGCCTAGGTTCGGTAAGGCCACAACAAATGCCTGCGGCAAAATAATGCGAAGCATCGCCTGCCTTGTGGTCATGCCTACAATTTTTGCCGCTTCCAGCTGCCCTTTGTCTACTGCCAGAAGTGCACTTCGGACCACCTCTGTTAAATGGGCGGCTGAATGCAGGCTGAAGGTAATGAGGGCAACAGCTAATGGGGAGACCATGTCCGGGTGAAAGGTCAGCCCGAATGTGCCGCTCATGCTAGTTAGAACAAAAGGAAGCCCATAAAAGAAAGCAAACAGTTGAACAATTAGAGGCGTACCTCTAAAAAAGGAGACGTAGAGCGTGACCAGCTGCCTGAGTACAGGGATGCGAAAGAGACGAATAAAAGCAAAAACAGATCCGATCACAAGACTCACAGCCATAGAAACTAGTGCAATTAATAAGGTGAAAGGAACGCCTTTTAGAATATGAGGTACTTGGTCAATCGCAAATGGAATATCAATGGTTTGCATCTAAATCGCCTCCTTAACGTGACAGGCTGGTGCGGCCTTTTACAAATTTCTTTTCAAGCAGCATGGTGACTAGTTCAATGCTCATACAAATGAGCCAGTACACAATCGCAATGATTACATACACTTCAAACATGCCGATTCCATAGTTATTTCCTAAGATGATCTTCACCTGTCCCATAATATCGATGAGCCCGATCGTAAAGGCAATCGCCGTGTCTTTCACAAGATCAATGGTGTAATTTCCGAGGTTTGGCAGGGCAATGAGAAAGGCCTGCGGGATAATGATCCTGATCAAGGCCTGTGTATCTGTCATCCCAACAATGTAGGCGGCTTCCAGTTGATCTTTTCCAACTGATGAATACGCACTGCGAAAAACTTCAGATAAATAAGCGCCCGTATGTAAAGAGAACGTCATCATCACAAATAACACACGATCCCAATGGTTGATTTGAATTCCTGCCACAAGTAAAAGCTGAGGCAGTCCAAAATAAATTAAGAATAACTGAACAATTAATGGCGTACTTCGTGTAAAAGATAAATAGACAACAGCCAATTGCTTCAGCACTGGGATTTGCTTAATACGAATGCATGCAAATAGGAGCCCTATGATGATAGCGAAAAACAATGACACTACAATAATGAGAAAAGTGAGTGGCAGGCGTTCAAGCACCTGTAAAAAGATCCGCAGCCAATCTCCAGCTGTAAACGTCATGACGCTTCCTTCCTTTCTTCATATTGATAGCCTTGCTCTGAGATGTAGTCAATATCTTGAAAGAAATCAACCCCAAACCACTTTTTCGCAAGCTTAGGCAATGTTCCATCATCAATCATCTCTTGTGTAACCCGGTCCAAATCTGCTGCAAGCTGTTTTTGACTTGGCTGTAAGACAAGATAGATCGGCTCCTTTGACACGATCCCGCCCACTTTGACCTTCAGGTTCAGATGCTTTTGAATGGTATCAAAGGTTGAAATATTCATAAACGCAGCATCAGACCGTCCGCTTTCAACGCGCTTTAAGTTGAGTTCATTTGAAGGGCTTTCAATGGTTGTCAGCGGAATATCTGGATCATGTTCTTCATTATATTGATTTAATATGGAACGCAATCCGCCGCTAGGACTGACTGGAGCGAGCTTTTTAGATGTCATATCGTCAAGCGATTGAATATCCTGGTTTGATTCATTCACAATTAAACCTGTCATCGAATAGCCGTACGGAACCTTAGGATAAAGAAACCGCTTTTCGCGTTCAGGGTTACTGAAAAACCAATTAGCCGCCATTTCAAACTTCCCAGCGCCAACACCAATAAGATTGGATTCTTCTTCGCCAAAGATGTAATCAAAATGGATGTGCGGAAGTCTTTTTTCCACTTCATTTAAATAATCAATGTTATAGCCAATCGGTTCGTTTCGGTCATTTGTCGCTAAAAAGGGTGGATTGACCTCTGCACTCAGTGCGACTTTCACAATTTGTTTCCCATCATCTGTTGTTGTTTTTACACTGCTGCAGCCAATCAAAGAGAGGAGAAACAGAAGGACACCAGATGTCATGAATGCTGTCTTTTGCTTCATATGTCTTCCTCCGATCCTTGCCACATTCCGCGATGAATTCTGGATAAAAATTGTTTCGTTCGTTCATGCTGAGGCTTCATCAGAACATCTTCTGGTGAGCCTTTTTCAACAATTTCCCCATCTGCCATAAAGATCACCGTATCCGCTACGTCCTTTGCAAAGGAAATTTCATGCGTCACAATGACCATCGTCATCCCTTGGCTTGCAATATCCTTGATCATTTCAAGGATTTCTCCAACCATCTCTGGGTCCAGTGCGGACGTTGGTTCATCAAACAGAAGCACCGCAGGATTCATCGCAAGAGCGCGGGCAATTCCAATCCGCTGCTGCTGCCCGCCAGATAGTTCACTCGGAAATGCATCCTTTTTATGAAGCAGTCCAATCCGCGTTAAAAATTGCTCTCCAACCTTTTCTGCTTCTTTCTTAGACATGTTTTGAGACACAATCAATCCCTCTGTAATATTTTCAAGTGCCCGTTTATTTTGAAACAAGTGATAATGCTGAAATACCATGGAAGATTGCTGCCTTAGTTTTAAAAGATCTTTTTTATGATATCGTTCAAATTGAATCGTGGCTTCTCCAACAGTCAGCTCTCCTTTGTCTGGAATGTCGAGGCTGTTTAAACTGCGGAGAAGTGTTGTTTTTCCTGATCCGCTCGGTCCAATAATTGCGACCACTTCACCTTCTTGTACGGAGAAATCAATGCCTTTTAACACATGGGTCTGCCCATAAGATTTATGTAGATTAGTAGCTGAGATCATAAAAGCATCACGTTCCTTTGACAGATGTACTTAATATTGATAAAATTTAACACATTAAATCCTATAAGTAAAGTGTGTTTTATTCATTCCAATTGGAAAAATGAGATATCATAGATTGTGAGAAACAGAGGAGTTGGATACATTTTGTCTAAAGCATTATTTGTCGATACCGATTTTCAAAAAACATGGCTCAATCAGCTGGAATCTCTTCGTGAAACGATCGAACAAAACGCAAAAAAACATGATGAAGGCGCTTATTTTCCTAAAAAGAATATCGAATCATTAGTAAACATGGGATATACAACCCTGTCTCTCCCCGCTGAATATGGAGGCGGAGGTCAATCTGTAACAGATATGGTTCTATTTCAAGAAACGCTTGGGAGCATGGACGGAGCAACTGCCTTATCGATCGGCTGGCACCAAGGAGTTGTAGGTGAAATTTATGAAAAGAAACTATGGAATGAGAAACAGCTGCAATTCTTTGCGGAAGAAGTGAAGAAGGGCGCCCTTGTCAACCGCGCTGTGAGTGAGGCGCAGACAGGCAGCCCAACAAGAGGCGGCAAGCCTGGAACAACAGCGATTAAATCAGGTGATCGCTGGGTGATCAATGGACGTAAAATTTTCACAACGATGTCACCAGCTCTCACATACTTTTTAGTCGGCGTATGGATTGAAGAAAAAGAAGCGATGGGATTCTTCTTAATTCACCGTGATACGGAAGGTGTTTCTATAGAAGAAACATGGGATGTTGTCGGCATGAGAGGAACAGAAAGCCATGATTTAATCCTAGACCAAGTGGAAGTCCCAGATGACATGCTTGTTGAAGTGCAAAAAGGACCTCGAGGCGGTACATTAAACCCTTGGATCGCACATATTCCTTCCTGCTATTTAGGGATTGCGCAAGCGGCAAGAGATTATGCTGTTCAGTATGCCATTACCCATTCACCGAACAGTATTAGCGGAACGATTAGTGACCTGCCAAATGTCCAAACACTGATTGGCGAAATTGATTTACTACTAAAGCAAGCACGACACGTCATCTATTCAACGACAACATTGTATGAGCAGCCTGAGAAAAGAGAGCTGTTAATCAATGAATTCGGTGCAGTGAAGCATACAGTCGTCAATCATAGTCTGCAGGTGGTTGATAAAGCCATGCGTTTAGTCGGTGCAAAAAGCTTGAGTCTTGGCTGTCCGCTGCAGCGTTACTATCGAGATATTCGGGCTGGGCTCCATAACCCGCCAATGGATGATATGACGATTTCAAAAATCGCAAAGCAGGCCATTGAAGAGAAAAAAGAAAGCTAATATGATCAGAAAGCCGGATGAAACCGGCTTTTTTTATTTGGCAGAAAAGAGGACAAGCGTACCTTATGTCTCATCGCTCAGGCATGCTACAATCGATACAAATCATGGGAAAAGGAGCGATTTTTTTGAAGAAAAAGCATATGAAATGGCTGGTTTCCTCTATTATGCTAATGGCGCTTTGTATCGGTCAGCCGTCTTCAAGTGAGGGAACATCACCAGCATGGTCAGTAGATGAATTCTTGAAAGACAGGGAAGGTACATTTGTGATCCAAGAAGTAAAAGAAAAATCGCCATGGGTGTATAACAAAAAAAGAGCGAATCAGCGCTTTGCCCCACAATCAACATTTAAAGTGGCAAATGCCCTCATCGGCCTCCAAACAGGCGCGGTGAGAGATGAATATGACATCAAATATTGGGACGGAGTAAAAAGAGAAATTGATAACTGGAATAAGGATCATACACTGGGCTCTGGCATGAGAGATTCAGTCGTCTGGTACTATCAAGCCATGGCGCGTGACATAGGGGAAGAACGCATGAGCTATTGGGTGAAAGCCATTCACTATGGCAATGAAGACATATCTGGTGGAATCGATCAATTTTGGTTAAGTAGTTCGTTGCGCATTTCTCCAATAGAACAAGTCCATTACCTCAAACAGCTATATGAAGAAAGTCTCCCATTTGACCTATCTGTCATGAGAACGGTCAAACGAATGATGATCCAAAAAGAAGAGAAACATGCCACCCTATACGGAAAAACAGGCTCCGGCTCAGGCATCGGCTGGTACGTAGGCTTCATCAAACATGAAAACAAAACCTACATCTTCGCCACAAATATCGAAGGCACCGGACTAGAAGCAAAAGAAATCACCTATCGTATTTTGAAAAAATATCATTTGATTGAAGCATCCGTTTAGGATGCTTTTTTATATATAAAAGGGGATATTTTGATAAGATGATGATATATGGGTTATTTTTAGAAAATAATAGTGACATCACATGAGAAGGGGGCTTTTCCTTGAACCAGCCTGAGCACTTATTTATTCGTTCAGAAAAAGAATTCAAGTTCTATCAGAATTTAGTAGATCATGTATTTGATCAAAATAAAGGTCTTCCACAACATGTCTTCCGTAAGAATTTTGATTGTTTTTTATTTCAAGAGTTTGATTGGGCATTAAGTGATAATATTTTACCTACAATCAAGGAGTTATCCAATTTAACACATGATGGAGAATTTTTGACCGCAGTCCTTAAGCCAGATCCAGTTGATTACTATTTGAAGGAGTTTGGTTATTACAATTGGCTGAAAGCGAGTGTGAACATTTCAGGTGAGGATTATGTAAATGCACTATGGATGCACCCAAAAGGTTCCATAGCGGATAATATAATCACGAATTCGAATATAGTTGTCTGGTTATCTCATTCTTTGCAGTGGGCGATTTGGGCAGATAGAGATATGGAAATTTGTATCATAGGGATGGTATCAACAAAAGATTCTGCAAAAGATATGTTATTAGAAGAAGGATGGAAGCCACTGGATCACCCTGTTTTAGCAAATTGGCTACAAATATTATTGAAGGATCAAAAAACATTCGATGACTATTTCACTCAAATGCTTTCTAGTTATGCATAATGCTCCAACCGGTGGAATGGAGAATCAATGACTGATAATAGCCTTATCCGAAGATATGAAAGGAGCATAAAGTGAAAAATTTGTTTATATCCGATCCAAAAGAACTTGAACATGTTCTATCGTTTGTTAATTCGCTCGTTAACAGTACGAAGACATTCCCTGATCAAGTGTTGAAAACAAAAACCCCTCATTATTTATTCGAAGAATTCCATTGGTTGTTATCAGACGGTAGCTAGGAGACACTAAAAGATTTAGCTTTGAACCATAGAGATGAATATATACTAATGGCTGTGTTAGATGAGCAGAAGACTATGGATAATTATTATCGTGATTTTGGTTATTATCCTTGCGTGAAAATCCCGTTAAATATCACACCAAGTGATTACCTTGATATCTTAACGGATTACCCGATACATAGTGTAAACGATAGCATGATGAATATTGCTTCACGTGTGATATGGGTTTCCCCTTCTGCAAAATGGATCATTTATGGTGAAAGAGGTTATGAGATAGGAGTATTAGCGACTCATCAATTAGAACATATGAATAAACAATTGCTGAAAACGTGGAGAACTTTAGATGAGATTGTATTAGGTTGGATTTCTGTTGTATTTCAAAATCAGAAACTTCCAGAAGATTTTAAAAATGAATTCATTCAAAATTACACAAATATTGAATAATAAGAACTATAATCTGCTTAAATTTTAACCTACTTAAAAGCATTGAGAGAAAGGTGTAGTGGATCCATGAACACGAGCCAAGATAAACAAGGCTTAATCAATGATTTGAAGCAGCGCTATCAATACTTGTTAGATTCCGCTTATCCAGATGATATCGTCTCTTTTGAAGAAGAAACTGGTATGCCCTCAGATGATTTTTATTTATTTTTTTCACTTGTTGCAGGCAGCTTAAGTTATGTGATCGATCATAAACGAATACCCAAAAAACAGTTAAACGTGCTGCGTCAGTCATTTGAAGAGCAATTCCCTCAAATCAAATCGTTTCAACATATCCTTGAATCGTATCCTTTATTGCATTCCTACGTTCAATACCATGAAGAAACAAGAAAACGAATCATTGCATTTATACAATAACCTCTTGGAGGACAAACAATGACAAGGTTTTTAGATGGAAAAATCAGAAGCAAATCCCTGATTTCGATATCAGTCATCTAAAGCAAATCAATGAATTCCACTACTTAAAAGAGTATAATGAATATGACGACTTGATCAATTGTTTTGCTCTTGCACATCCCATATGAATCTAGTATCGAATTGAATGGTGCTAGTTTATCTACATATCTGCTACTCATGTTTCCCCATCCCAACATAGAAAGGTGCAATGACATTGAATCGAATCTTGAAATGGCTCTTATTTGCGGCGGTCATCGCAGGCTTATTGGTTTGCGCATTCTTTGTGTTCCGTTTCAATCAGCCTAAGCCGACGACAAACATCCATTATGCAGACACACAAAATAAACAGCAAACCCTCGATATGTATATGCCGAAGGGCAAAGATGAAGACAAAAAGAAGAAGCATCCAGTCATGATCTATCTCCATGGCGGCGGCTGGACAGGCGGCGATAAGAATAGAGTCGCTTCAAAGGCTGATTATTTTACAGGTCAAGGATATGTGTTTGTTTCGATGAATTACAGGCTTCACCCTAATGCCAACTATGAGCAGATGGCAGATGATACGGCAAACGCCATTAAATGGGTGAAGGATCATGCGGATGAATATCAAATTGATTCATCAAAAATCAATGTCATGGGTCACTCAGCGGGCGGTCATTTGACGGCGCTCGTTGCCACAGATTCGACCTACTTAAAACGTGTGGGGCTGTCGCCAACAACGATCAATTCCATCGTGATTTTAGATGGGCCGTTAAACATTAATCAATTTATACAAGCCATCCCATCGTACAAAAAAGTCTTTGGCAAACAAGTGGAGAATTGGACAAAGGCATCACCTGTCACTTATATGAATCAAAAGAATTTACCACCTGTCTATTTGGTCACGGGCTGGGAAAATCCTGAGGTGTACAGATTTGCAGAAAAACTGAATCATGACAAAGGCTCTCGGTTTGTTTTTCGGGTGCATACGCTGAGCCACAGTGACCTGAATAAATGGTTTGGATCAGACAGAGCGCCAAAAGAAGCACAAAAAATGACGGAGGCTGTGATGGCTTTTGTCAAAAAACAAAATCAATAACGAAGACCATATGCTAGGCAATCCATTTTGTTGCAGTTATGATAAAACCTAAGTGGTTTGTTATTAAAGGAGTGTATGTCGTTGTCATCACGAATGGAAAATAAAGTATTCAACTGCGAAAAAGAGCTGACGCTGAATATTATCGGCGGTAAGTGGAAAATGTTGATTTTATGGCACCTTGGCAGAGAAGGGACAAAACGTTTTGGTGAGTTAAAGTCGTTAATGCCTGGGATTACGCAAAGAATGCTTGTCAATCAGCTAAGAGAATTAGAGGAAGATCACATTGTGCACCGGGAGGTTTATCCTGTCGTCCCGCCAAAGGTTGAGTATTCTCTCACAGAATTAGGAGAAAGCTTAATGCCGATTTTAGAGGCGATGTATGATTGGGGAAAACAGTATCTCGACAGCAATTTCTTAAAAGATGATAAATAGAAAGACTACCGATTGTAGACAAAGGGCTAAAATAACTTTATTTTAGCCCTTTGTCTTTACCCTGAGATACTGCCCAAAAGACAGTATCTTTTTTGTAACCATATGCGGAAAAGTATAGTATGTAAAAAAAAAGTGCGTACTTACATTGCGTCATTCCTGTTGTTATACTCATTTCATCGTTCAAGATGCATCATCCGCGGAGCTCTTGAAGATGAGATGAAAAACGGGAGTGAAAGTTGATGAAATTACAATTAGCATTAGATTTAGTGAATATACCAGAGGCAATTGAGCTGATCAAAGAAGTAGAAGCATCCATTGATGTGGTCGAAATTGGGACACCTGTTGTGATTAACGAAGGGCTTCGTGCTGTAAAAGAAGTCAAGCAGGCTTTTCCGAATTTACGTGTACTCGCTGATTTGAAAATTATGGATGCTGCCGGCTATGAAGTGCAGCAGGCATCTGAAGCTGGAGCAGATATCGTCACCATTCTTGCAGCGGCAGAAGATATGTCTATTCAAGGAGCGGTGAAAGAAGCGAAAGCAAGAGGAAAACAAATTTTAGTTGATATGATTGGCATCAAAGATATCGCAGGCCGTGCAAAAGAGCTGGATGCGCTTGGAGTCGATTATATTTGTGTGCATACAGGCTATGACCTGCAAGCGGTTGGTCAAAATTCATTTGCTGATCTTATGACGATTAAAGAAGTTGTCAAGCAAGCGAAAACAGCGATTGCAGGTGGAATTAAGCTTGATACGTTACCTGAAGTCGTGAAATTAAACCCTGATTTAATTATTGTTGGCGGCGGTATTGCAAGCCAGGATAATAAAGCAGAAGTGGCTGCACAAATGAAACAGCTGATCGCACAATCATGAAGACCAGCGACTATGTGAAAGCCATTTTAAATGAGCTTTCTGATCATTCGTCTGCCATTCAAGACGAACAAGCAGAGCGCCTGATCACAAGTATTTTATCTGCACAAAAAGTTTTTGTGACAGGTGCAGGCAGATCCGGCTTGATGGGAAAATCGTTTGCGATGAGACTTACGCATATTGGCGTCAAGGCATATGTAATTGGAGAAACGAATACGCCTTCTTTTACAGAAGAGGATCTTTTGATTGTCGGGAGCGGCTCTGGCCGTACAGAGTCTTTACTCGTCCTTGCAAAAAAGGCAAAAGCAATTGGCGGAAAAGTGGCAGCATTCACGCTTTCTGCTGAGTCACCTTTAGCTGATCTATCGGATGAAGTCATCTTATTGTCAGGTGCACCGAAGGATCAACAGGAAGGAAACCATCATACCATTCAGCCAATGGGCTCACTATTTGAGCAATCGCTTCTTCTGACATACGATGCGGTCATTTTAAGGTTAATGGAAATAAAAGAGCTCGACACACATAAAATGTACGGTCACCATGCAAATTTAGAATAGGTATTTTCAAAGCCTTTCCTTTCTTAAAAGGAGAGGCTTTTTCATTTAAATCAAGATCAGAATCTTGACATCATCTATTTGATGTAACTATAATTGTTACATCGTTAAAGAAAAAGTGCAGCACGGAAGGAAGATGAACATGAAAGTACAAATTTGGTCAGATATCGCCTGTCCTTTTTGTTATATAGGAAAAAAACAGCTGGAAACAGCGCTAGAACAATTTCCAGAGAAGGAACAGGTAGAGATAGAGTTTAAAAGCTTTGAGCTTGATCCACATGCACCTGTTGATGTCGATCATGACGTTCACGATATGCTTGTCAAAAAATATGGCATGAGCCGCAGCCAGGCCATGGCGATGAATGAGCAGGTGAAGCAGGCTGGTAAAGAGAAAGGAATCGATTTTCAATTCGATCCGCTCGTGTTGACAAACACTTTTGATGCTCATCGATTGGCGCAATATGCTGGTCAAAAGGGGAAAGGCGATTTCGTCATGGGAGAGCTGTTTCAAGCGTATTTTACAGATGGAAAGCATGTTGGTGACCGTCAAACTCTTTTAGACATTGCAGAAAAAGCAGGTCTTGATGAGAAGGAAGTACAGCAAGTTTTGGGCGGCGAAGCATTTGCCGATCATGTCCGAAAAGACGAACAAGAAGCGAGACAGCTTGGTATCAATGCTGTTCCGTTTTTCATGATCAATGACAAGTATTCAGTTGCAGGTGCACAGCCAGCCGATACGTTCCTGCGTGCACTTGAAACAGCTTGGAAAGAGGAAGCAGCTCAAGCTGAGAAAGCTGCTGACAATGCGTTTGAAGCAGCATGTGCAGATGGCGTATGTGCGGTGCCTTCCCCTAAAGAAGAGGCGTAATAGATATGTTCCCTATCTTTTTATAAGATGGGGATTTTTTATTGATTCATGATGAATGAGGGGAAACACATGTCTTTCATTTCAGGGAGCCGAACCATTCACGCCTTATGCTGGAATCTAAAATAAAATGAGCCACCTGCGGCAAGGGCTCATTTTATTCGTTTGATCGTTTCACCTGGAACCAATTCAGGCTCGTAAAACGTTTGATCAGGGAGATTCTTTTTCCCTTGTACTTTTTTAATCATCCAGTCTGCTGCATCACGGCCCATTTGCTCCTGTGGATGGGTCAGTGTTGTCAGCTTCACATGGGCATTTTTCTGGGCAATATACGAATTATCCTGTCCAATAATCGAGAGATCATCTGGAATGGACAGCCCGATTTCGCTGCATACATTGGCTACTTCTAAACTCACCTCATCGTTATAGCAAACAAGGGCGGTCAATTCATGTCTGTGCGACATCAGAAATGTGTGAATTTGCTCTCCCAAATGCTGCTTTGATTCTGTATCGAAAAAGAGCACATGCTCAGGCAGGAAATTAAGCTTCGCTTCACCTAGCGCTTGAATATAGCCCTTCATCCGATATTTTCCCTGTAAATCATCTGTTTTTGAAATAAGTCCAATTTGCTGATGGCCCGAGGTGATCAGCTCTTTTGTGGCTAAATAGCTGGACTTCACATCATCTAAACAGAGAAAAGGAACCTCTAGCTGCTCATAATAGGCATTGATCATAATGAGCGGTACATCCTGTTCTTTAAAGGATAAGTAGTACGAAATGTTTGGATTATATAAATTGCTTTTCGTCGGCTCGACAATAAGTCCGTCCACCCCAAAAGATAGCATCATTTCCAGCGCTTTTTTCTCCTGCTCAACATCGTTATTTGTGCTTGCCAGTAACAAGGAATAGTTCTCTTCGTTTAATCGGCTTTCAATGCCTCGAATGATGGAAGGGAAAATGTAATCGGATATGTATGTTGTAATGACCCCAATCGTTTTCATATGTGCATGTCCCGCAGGTTTTGTTTGATATTGATTGGTCACAAATGTGCCTGAACCTTTTTCGCTGCGCAAAAATCCTTCGCTGGACAATTCCAAAATGGCTTTTCGAACTGTATGTCTGCTTACTTGATACATGTCTTGCAGGCTTGATTCGGTTGGAATGCGCTCCCCGATCCGATAATCCCCTGTGAGTATTTTGCTTTTTATATCATCAATAATGATCTGGTACTTCTTTTTCATCGTTTCACTTCTTTCTCAGTTGATCATCTACTCGGATTGAGAAGAAATTGTATGGACATATTTTAACATGGTTGTCGAATCAAAAACAGGCGCTTTCCTTTTCTGTCATGACCCCTCCAGAAAAAATGCAGGTTTTTGTCACATTGTGTATGTACAACTATATTTATTATTGACATATGTACGTACAAATATTATATTGTGATTGTACCAGAGAATCAATGAATCTAGAAAAACAAAATTGAAACCGCTATCAAAATGGGGGTGAACGTAGATTGAATCATAAAGAGACGGCCAAAGCCTTGAAAGAAGGACGGACATCTTTAGGCATTGAATTTGGTTCAACACGAATTAAAGCGATTTTAATAGATGAGGAATTTCAGCCAATTGCACAAGGTGCATATGAATGGGAAAGTTTTCTCCAGGATGGCATTTGGACGTACAACTTAATTGATATCATTACAGGTCTGCAAGTGGCCTATCGAGAGATGAAAGAACAGGCCGAGCAAAAGTATGGTGTGACCATTCAAACCATTGGCTCAATGGGGGTATCAGCGATGATGCATGGTTATGTGGCATGTGATCATACAGGAGAGGTTCTCGTTCCGTTCCGAACATGGCGAAATGCAACGACCATCGAGGCGAGTCAAAAGCTGACAGATGTATTTCAATTTCATATTCCAGAAAGATGGAGTATTGCCCATTTGTATCAAGCGGTATTAGAAGAGGAAAAACATCTATCCCGATTAGAATATATGACCACTTTGTCTGGATATATTCACTGGCTGTTAACCGGAAAGCAGGCCATTGGTATTGGCGATGCATCAGGGATGTTTCCAATTGATGACGAAACGAAGGACTACAATGAAGAAATGCTCCAGCAATTTGAAGCATTGATTGCAGAAAAAGGCTATCCGTGGAAGCTTCGTCACCTTCTGCCGCGTGTCTATTTAGCAGGCGAAGAGGCTGGCGTGTTAACTACAGCAGGAGCAGCCATTTTGGATCAGGGAAAACATTTGCAGCCAGGCATTCCATTTTGCCCGCCGGAAGGTGACGCTGGAACGGGAATGGTGGCGACAAACAGTGTAGAAAGGCGCACCGGGAATATTTCTGTTGGGACATCTGTTTTTGCCATGATTGTGCTAGAGCAGGATCTAAAAGGTGTCTATCCAGAAGTGGATCTTGTCACGACGCCGGATGGACTGCCAGTTGCCATGGTTCATGCGAATAACTGTACAAGTGACCTAAACGCTTGGGTGAATATATTCAGAGAGGCATTTGAAGCACTAGGCATGCAAGTGGAGTCAGAAAGGTTATACGAATCCCTATTGCAGCAAGCTTTAGAAGCAGATCGAGATGGCGGCGGACTCTTAAGCTATGGCTATTACTCTGGTGAAAATATTACGAGACTGCCAGAAGGAAGACCTCTTTTTGTCAGGTCTCCTGAAAGCCGCTTTAACCTCGCTAATTTCATGCGCACTCATTTGTTCTCCGCTTTTGGCGCTATGAAAATAGGCATGGACCGGTTAAAGGAACAGGAACATGTAGTGATTGACCGCTTACTAGGGCATGGGGGATTATTTAAAACACCGCTCGTTGGACAAAAAATGGTTGCCGCAGCACTGAATACACCTGTATCAGTCGTTTCAACAGCGGGAGAAGGTGGTGCGTTTGGGATGGCGGTTCTTGCTTCATATATGGTCCATCATCATCAGCAAACATTGGCTGAATTTCTTACCCACCGGGTATTTGCCCATACATCAGAAGAGCTCATGGAGCCCGATCCACTCGATGTCAAAGGCTTTGACGAATTTTTAAAGCGCTATCAAAAGGGGCTTCCGATTGAAGAAGCGGCAGTAGCGCATCTGATGCCAAAGAAAGGAGTGACGACGGTATGCTAGATCGCTTAAAAGAAGAAGTGTATCAAGCAAATTTAGATTTGCCAAAATACGGACTTGTGAAATTTACATGGGGCAATGTCAGTGCATGTGATCGTGACAGTGGTTTGTTTGTGATTAAGCCGAGCGGCATAGCGTATGACAAACTATCAGCAAAAGATATGGTCGTGGTGAACTTTGACGGTGAAGTGGTGGAAGGAGAATTCAGTCCTTCGTCAGATACAGCTACACATGCGGTTCTTTACAAACACTTTGAGGAAATAGGGGGCATTTCACATAGCCATTCTATGTGGGCAACCGTTTGGGCGCAGGCAGGTCTTGATTTACCAGCAATGGGCACAACACATGCCGATACATTTTACGGCGCCGTTCCGTGCGCTCGTTTTCTGACAGAAGAAGAAGTCAATCGCGGTTATGAGGTAGAGACCGGCCGGCTGATCATCAAAACGTTTGAGAAAAGAAACCTAGATGTCATGGCAGTACCCGGTGTATTGCTTCAAGGGCATGGTCCGTTTACATGGGGGAAGGATGCAAAAAGTGCGGTCACAAACAGTGTGATTTTAGATGAAGTGGCCAAAATGAACCTTTTTGCCAAGCAATTGAACGAATTTGCGGAGCCATTGCCGCAGCGAATTTTAGATAAACATTACTTAAGAAAACATGGAAAGCATGCGTATTACGGACAAAAACCTTCAAGATAAAGAAAAGAGGGATATCTATGTTAACAAGTCAGAAAAAAGAATTTTGGTTTATCGTTGGGTCACAGCATTTATATGGTGATGAAGCACTGCAGAAAGTAAAAGCAAATGCACAAAAGATGACAGATGCCTTAAATGAAAGCGGTTTACTTCCTTATCCCGTAATCTTGCAGGAACTGGCTGTCAGCGCCGATCAAATCACAAAGCTTATGAAAGAGGTCAATTATCGCGATGAAGTCATTGGTGTGATGACGTGGATGCATACATTTTCACCGGCGAAAATGTGGATACGTGGGACCAATCTTTTGCAAAAGCCTCTTTTGCATCTTGTCACACAATATTATGAAAAGATTCCGTGGGACACGATCGACATGGACTATATGAATCTTCATCAATCCGCACATGGAGATAGAGAATATGGCTATATCAATGCCCGCTTAAATAAACAAAACCAAATTGTAACCGGTCATTGGTCTAAGCCGGATGTGCAGCAGCAAATTGCTGATTGGATGGACGTTGCGGCTGCCTATCATGAGAGCTTTCACATCAAAGTAGCCCGGTTTGGTGACAACATGCGGCATGTGGCCGTGACAGAAGGCGATAAAATCGAAGCGCAGATTCAATTAGGATGGACCGTTGATTACTTTGGAATAGGCGATCTCGTCGAATATGTAAATGCAGTAGAGGAAGAAGAGGTAGATGCATTATTTGCTGAGTATTTAACGCAATATGATGTGAATTATGGAACGTATTCAGTTGACGAATGGGAAAAAAGTGTCAAGGTGCAAGCGCGATATGAAATCGCCATCAAACGTTTCTTAGATGAAGGCGGCTATCATGCCTTTACAACAAACTTTGAAGATTTACATGGGATGAAGCAGCTGCCTGGACTTGCGGTACAGCGGCTGATGGCAAAGGGATACGGCTTTGCTGGGGAAGGCGATTGGAAAACGGCTGCACTATCCCGCTTATTAAAGGTGATGAGCCATCATCAATCTACTGGTTTTATGGAGGACTACACATATGAAATGACGTCTGGACAGGAAGCGGTGCTGCAATCTCATATGCTGGAAGTAGATCCAGCGCTCGCCCATACAAAACCTGTCATTGTCGTGTCTCCACTTGGGATCGGAAACCGGGAAGATCCAGCACGTCTTGTATTTGATGGAAAAGCAGGCGAAGGTGTTGTTGTTTCCATAGCGGATTTTGGAACACATTTCAAATGGCTGATACAAGAAGTCGAAGCCTTTGAGCCGGAGGAAGCGGCACCTCATTTACCAGTTGCGCGTGTATTGTGGAAAATCAAACCGAATTTTCAGGATGGCGTCAAAGCATGGATTAAGCAAGGGGGAGGCCATCATACAGTCGTGTCTCTCAATTTAACGGTTGATCAAATTGTTCAATTTGCAAAGCTTGTCAATGCAGAATATGTGGTTTTATAGAAGAAGGGTGAAAGGTCTTCTACTGTTTACAGTGGAAGCACAGGGAGAAATGAAAGCGGTTAATTAAGTGAGGGGGTTATCCACTTGGAGAAAAAAGTGTCAAGCAAATTTATCTTCTTTTTCGGGTCCTTTGCAGGCATCTTATTTGGGTATGATATTGGTATTATTGCAGGGGCGGAAGGACATATTCAGGAAGAATTTCAGCTCAGCCCATTATGGCTTGGAATTGTTGTCTCTTCATTAATGGGCGGGGCCATCATTGGCTCCATCTTAAGCGGTCTCTTAGGGGATAAATTTGGCCGCAGAAAACTCATTTTGGTCTCATCCGTTATCTTTTTTGTCGGGGCTATCGGATCAGCTGTCGCACCAGAAGAGATTTCACTTACCATCGCTCGGATCTTTTTAGGGACAGCAGTAGGAACAGCCTCATCATTGGTTCCGGCTTACATGTCTGAAATCGCTCCTGCTAAAATCCGCGGGAAATTATCTGGACTCAATCAGCTCATGATTGTAACTGGACTATTGCTCAGCTATATTGTCGCGTTTGTGTTTGAACCCATCCCAGACAGCTGGCGCTGGATGCTGGGAAGTGCTGCTTTATTTGCGATCGTGCTTTATATTGGCATGCTGAAGCTTCCTGAATCTCCGAGATATTTGATTAAACACGGAATGGCTCATAAAGCACGAGAGGTATTAGGATCACTGCGTTCTTCCCGTGAGGAAATCGAATCAGAAATGCAGGAAATCTTAGAAGTCGCCAAAGAAGAACGCTCGGGTATTCGTGAATTGTTTCAAAAGAAATTCAGAATGGCTCTTTTCATTGGGGTTGGAATGGCGACCCTTCAACAAATTCAAGGCGCGAACTCCATTGTCTATTATGCAACGAGTATCGCTCGGAATGTAGGCCTTGCGCCGCAGGTCGCCGCAGGTTTTACAGTCATTGTCGGTGTCATTTTTGTCGTCACGACCGTGATCTTTTTACAATTTGTTGACCGCTTTGACCGCCGAACGATTCTCACTGTAGGGGGATCGGGCATGGCTCTTTCTTTCTTTGCCCCAGCCGCATTAGGTGCACTTGGCGTCAGTGAAGGAATTTTAAACTGGGTGACATTGATTTCACTTTGCTGCTTTATTTTGTGCTATGCCTTCTCGTGGGCACCGATCACTTGGATCATCATTGGCGAAATCTTCCCGCTATCTGTCAGAGGCATCGGAGCAGGTATCTCTTCTGCCTTTAACTGGACCGGATCGTTAGCAGTTGGACTCGTTTTCCCTATCCTGGCAGATCAATTCAGCTTTGGGGTTATTTTCTCCTCATTTGGCGTCATCTGCTTAATCGGACTATTATTCACCCGATTTGTGCTAGTCGAGACAAAGGGAAGAAGCTTAGAGCAAATCGAAACCGATATGGCTGCACGTGTATAAATTTAAGAAAACCATCTACCCACACGGGATAGATGGTTTTTTTACTCAAGCGTCTGTTTAAGCTCATCTGGCAGTAAATCAATTAATTGATCGTAGGAAGACAAATCCAGCACTTCAATCAGTGCATAATATTTCGCGTAAATTTCACTCAGCTGATCAGGATGATTGGTTTGATATTGATTCAGATGTAATTGAGTTAGTTCTAGTGCAATGTCTAGCTTGTTTCGTTCGAATGGCTGTGTCGTGTTAATCATATCGTGCACCTCTTATTTGATGATGTGTAGAGAAAATACAGTGAATAAAAAGAGCTTATGTGTTGTTTTCATGGATGTCCTATCTTCTCAATATATCATTTGTATAATATGTTAAAATTGTCCTTTTGTAAATAAAAAGAAAACTAGATAGAAAGTGGATTTCTTTAAAAATAGACATGCATCTAATCACGAAAGGTAACTCTAACATACGATAGAGTGTAAGTGAAAGACAACTTGAAGGGGTGTTAAGATGAGCCGAAATCGATTAGATGATTTCTTCTTTGGACCTCGCAGAGAAGAAACGGTTGTTTTCCCCACACGTCAAATTGTCAACACAAGAACGAATGAACAAACGATCAGAAAAATTCATCCAACGCATATCACAAACGTCAATAAAAACATTAAAAGAATAGAAAACTACTATCCGGTCACTGAATCGACTCACAACGAGTATATTGTAGAAGAATACGATTGCGGCAGTGATATCAAAAACCCTTGCTGCCGTCCGGTGAAGCGCTGTAAGTGGTAGTGAAGGGGCATCCTTTTAGAGGATGCCTTTTTATATTCAGGAATAAAATTTTGATCCAAAGTTCTTTTCAAGATAAAATTGGAAGTATCCATCATTCTTTTGGAGGTGATTTTCTGAATATTCGATTGTTAACAACAGATGATGCTGAAGAATATACAGCACTCAGACTAGAAGCACTGCAATTAAATCCAGAGGGTTTTGCGATGAGCTATGAGGAAGAGCAATTCAATACAAAGGACAAATATAAAGCGCGTTTTGCTTCGGCGCAATCTATGTGGACATTCGGCGCTTTTCATCAAGGGCAGCTTGTGGGGGCAGTCACCCTTATCCAAGAAACCTTGCAGAAGTTAAAGCACCGAGCGAATCTGACTGCGATGTATGTAACAGCTAATGTCCGCGGAATGGGAGCAGGCAAGACCTTGATGACGAAAGCTCTTTCCTTCGCGCAAGAACAGCAAGACATCGAGCAAGTGTATTTATCAGTGGTGACAACTAATCATTCAGCAAAGCGCCTCTATCGCTCCGTTGGGTTTGAGTCGTACGCTGTTGAAGAAAAAGCGTTAAAATGGGCTGATACATATGCAGATGAGGAAAAAATGGTTTTATTTTTATCATAGACTGGAGGAGATAGAAGTGAATCAACAGGCCATGCGCATTACGTTAGCAGCAGGACCCAATAGTGAGTTGGAATCTTTTGCACTGCGTGCAGCACTTGAAAACTTCGGCGCGAAAGTCGATATGCATTGGATCGGAAGACCAAATGACCTGATTCATGTGTTATCTGGTAGAAATAGAGGAGAAATAGATTACCTTCTTTTATCGTTTCATGGTGAAGAAGGAGCATTTATCATGCCTGAATTAGGGGAAGATGTATACGAAGATGAAGAGCCTAGGGATACTGCTTTTGGAGCGGATGAAATCAAGCGGTATGCTTCCTTAGAAGGAGTTCATGTTATCTCTACAGGCTGCACACTAGGAGAGAAAAATCTAGCAGATGCTTTTTTAGAGGCAGGATCTACATCTTATTCGGCGCCGGACGATTACATAGATGGGAATGCAGCTTTTATCTTTGTGCTGACCATGATGTACGAGCTCATGAACAATACAAAGACGGTCAGAGCGGCATTTGATCGAGCGCGTTCCATTGATGAAGAAACGAAATTATTTCAACTATATATGCAAAAGTAATCAAAGGACTGAGAAATCAGTCCTTTTTTATTCCTCTCTAAAAATGTGTCGAAAATGTGACAATTGTGTGATTTGCAAACTAAAAAGGGGGCATGCAAAGTCTATCCTACAAACACGTCATTCAGGTATGACGGCATCACGAGAGGAGAATCATTGTGTCAATTAAATGGAAAGTCAGTCTCGTCCTATGCGGACTTGCGATGATCATAGGAATCGCCGCGTTTTATCATAATCAGCAGGCAAGCGGGACAGAGAAGAAGAAGGTAGCACCAGATGCGAGCTATAAAGAAGTTGAAATTGTGACCCTCGTGAATGACGGGAGATACTTGAGATATGCTGTGAACTATCCTGTGTTTCATCAAAAAAAGCTAGATCAAGAGATGAAAAGATTTGCAGAAACAGCGCTCGATAAATTCAAAACATCATTTAGTGAAGCAAGTGATGTCGATGAAGATCATCGATACGAATTAAACATAGATTACGAGATTACTCATTATGCCAAACAAACTGCTGCAATCAAATTCAATACATATGAATTGAAAGGCGGAGTAAAAGGCACACATGAAACGAAGATATTCAATTTTGATTTCAAGAAACAGCATTTTTTATCGATAGATGATCTATTTTTATCAAAGAAAGAAAGTCTGAAAAAACTTTCTCAAATGACATTTGAGGAGTTAAAAAAAGATCGCTCTCTTGCTGAAAATAAGCATTTGCTTAAACAAGGAACATCTCCTGAGGCAGAGCATTATCAGTATTTTGCCATCAAAGATCGTTTTATTGAATTCTACTTCCCAGCGGGGCAAATTGCACCAGACAAGAAAGGTCCTCAAGTGCTGGCGATTAAGAAAACACTGCTTAAAGGAATGTTAAAGCCAGAATACATCAATAAAGAAAAGAACAAAAACGAGAAAAAAGAACCGATCGCAAAAAGAAAGATTGTAAAACTGCCTAAACAGCGAATATTTAACCCACATCAAAAAGCCATTGCCCTTACATTTGATGATGGACCAAATCCATCAACGACTTCAAAAATCTTAACAGCTTTAAAAGAAAACAAAGGACACGCGACATTTTTTGTATTAGGCAGCAGGGTTCAATATTATCCCGATATGCTAGGTGAAATTAGAAAAGGTGGAAATGAAATCGGAAATCATTCCTATAACCACCCTTTACTCACAAGACTGCCATTAAAACAAGCCATCAAACAAGTAGAAGATACGCAGCAAATTATTGAAAAAGCAGGCGGATTCACACCGACTCACTTTAGACCGCCATATGGTGGAACAAACGGACAGATCAACGAAGCTGTCAACATGAAAGTCACGCTTTGGGACGTTGATCCTGAAGACTGGAAATATCGCAACAGCCAATACGTCGCAAACTACATTCTTTCACATGCGTCTAGCGGAGAAACCGTCTTAATGCACGACATCTATGACACCTCTGCCAACGCAGCTGTCACGATCATCAAGGAATTGACCAAACAAGGATATCAGTTACTAACAGTATCGGAGCTTGAGCAGTGGAAGGAAGCCCGGGCGAAAAAGGTGAATTGAATACGTTAAAAAGATGCGAGTCTTAATGGATTCGCATCTTTTTTAAAGCATATTATGAAGATAAAGGGAAAATATGTTAAAGTTATAGAAAGGGAGGGCTTCGAATGGTGTTGATGAGGTTGATCAGCATATATATGCTGACAGTGTTTAGTTTGGGATTTGTTATAAACTATGTACCTGGTTTGATGCTGCCCATCTATATTCTTGCGATGATTGGGCTCATTTTATGTCTCGGTCATATTGCGCTCCATTATATTCGGCGAATTAGATATATGTTGTTTGAGGAAAAACGGTAAGATTCCTCCTATGGAAAAAAACCTCCTGCTAGTTGCGTGAGGTTTTATTTTTTTATGTTCTAACAGTTTGATGATTTTCCCGTTTGGTGCTTTGATTTGTCTCAAAAGAGAAACGAAATTCCCCGTAAATCGTATGAGGACAATAAGTAAAATAATGATCATCCACAAGCTATGACCTCCAATCGATATGAAGGATACGGTACAATAAGAATGTATAAAATGAACAGTTCGTGCCATCTATTCGACAATTGGTGTGAATGGATTGTTAAGGGGGATTCATTTGAAACGAGTAGACGTGGTTTCAGCTATTATTTATGACGAGGAAGAAAATATATTAACGGTCAAGAATGTAAAGGGATATTGGGAATTTCCGGGCGGTGCTGTGGAAAAAGGTGAACACCTGCAGCAGGCTGTCATCCGCGAAGTGAAAGAAGAGACAGGGTATGTTGTCAAAGTAAATGAACTTCATTCGGTTCGAGAAGCATTCTTTCAAGATAAAAAGCATCATGCGCTGATCATTACGTTCTTTGCGGAAATGATCGGGGGAGAGATGAACATTCTAGATCCGGATCATGATATTGAAGAAGTAAAATGGGTCAGCACTCAAACCTTTCAAAAGCTAAACCCAAAGCTATATCACATGCTAAAATTAAACCAACAAACGCAAGCTTTTTATGATTTTGAGGGAAATAGAACAATTGGTTAAATCCAAATTGATATAGGCATAAAGGAGCGATATTGATGTTTTTATACTACGGACCCATAGGAGCTCCAGTAGAAAATCCGGGAGAAGAATTCATGAAAAAGATCTTCTTTCAGGAGGGTGAAGAGTATTGGAAACAAGGAAACGGGGAATCTTCCATTGAGATAGAGGAAGATTGGGAATGCGAAAGTCTAGTTTTCTTTTATACTGAACCGTATGGATTCTTTATCATCAGATATCCAGATTTTTTAGTCCCTTTTCAAAAGGTAGAAAAGATCGAAACGATCAAGCATTTGGTCGCTGGATCACCATTGTATGTGCCATCGTGTAGCTATGTCGACCGCAATCAGGCGTATCAAATCGTTCAACATTTTTTGACGACAAAAAAGGTACCTGACTTTGTTGATTGGGTTGAGTTGAGGAATATTGATTTTCAGCATAATGTGAAAAGTTAGGGGAGTAAGGTGAAAGTGTGTACAAATGAAAGAATACATAGTTTAGATGAGAGTATGCATTTACATGTAGGATATTATGAACAAGGTTATGATTATGAAGGCGTCTTTTTTAAGAGTTTAGAAACAGGAAGATGGTTATTGTTTTTTGATCAGAAAAGTTACGGGTTAACGTTTTCAACGGAATATGAGAAGAGGGACGAAGTAGGGCTAATATTGAGGAGTACCCTTTACTACAGGTTTAAAGTTTCGAGAACTCTAAATCATTTGAGTGCTGTTTTTGTATCTTTATTCCTATTTAATGACAAACTTTGTGTTGGTAAAATTGACCTTGTCAATGAATAGGAAGGAGTGAATTCTGCTGGGCAAGATACTTGATGCAAAAGCACTAACAAGTGCAATGGACACAAGGGCAAAACACTATCAGGAACTCCGTGAACAAATGGTAGATTTAAAAAAGGCATTACAAGGTGTTGCCAACCTCGGTGATGATTTTACTGGGAAAGGTGCCGATAACATTAAAAGCTTTTATAAAGAACTAGCGGGTAATGTTGACATGTTTATCAATTTCATTGATAAGCAAAAAGCCTTTCATGAAGGTGTTTCTGGGACACTTGATGATACAAACTTTGGCGGCGACACCTTTGTAGAAGAACACTTTTTAGACAACGCAGTACATATGGGCATCAAGAATGCCAAAAGCATTGTGAAGGATCAAAAAAAGGCACTCAAAACCATTTTTCAAGACATTGATGACCTCATTTCCCTAGAGGTATTTGATAGCCAAACCTTTGATGAAAAAATAGAAGATGCGGAAGATGAACGAAAAAAGACGGTCAAAGATCTAAGAGAGCTTGATCAAAATTTAAAAGATGAATATGCTTTGTCAGAGACGGAACAGCAAGCTACAATGGCATTGTACGCAGAAATGATGAATGCGACAAATGACGGAAAAGCGATTTCGCCTATGAATTTTGATAAGAAAGCGTATCAAAATAGCGACATCTACAAGGCAAAAAGTGATATTGAAAAGCAAACTTCTGAATATCTGAAAATCAAAAAAGAACAAGAAGAAGCCCGAAAGATTGCGAAGGAACAAGAAGCCCTCGCCAACCGTCCTTGGTATGAAAAAGCACTTGATTATGGCGGAAACATCGTCAATGAACTGACCGGCGTGAACGATGCAAAACGTGCCGCAACAGGCGTTGATCCAATCACGGGCGAGGAACTCACCGCAGGTCAGCGAGTCGCGGCAGGAGGCATGGCAGCAGCCGGTTGCATTCCAATCGTCGGCTGGGCAGGCCGCATTTTCAAAGGCGGAAAAGCAGTCTATAAAACCACTCAAGCCACATCAGCCGCAGTGAGAGCGGTTGACGTTTACAAAACATCACAAAAATCCTTTGACGCCCTAAAAACATCTCAAAAAGGCTTATACGGCCTCACCGCCACCAACGGCTTCAGCGAAGCAATCACAGGCCGAGACATGTTTGGAAACAAGATCTCAAAAGAACAGCAGGAAGCAAGTATGAATGCGGCGCTTGGAATGCTTTTGCCGTTTGGGGCGAAAGGGTTTAATGGCAGAATGGGAATTAATCAGAAAAGCAACCACCTTAATCAAGCAAGCGTAGGAAAGACTGATTTAGATCGTTTGCGGAAGAAGTGGAATGTTCCAGAAACTCAAACTGTTGCTGTAGGAAAAACAGATGTCAAAGGTTTGGAACGTAGCGTGTTCGAAGGTGGGTCGCCAAAAGTTAGGAAAGAAGGAGGTCTTCCTTCATTAGATGAAGTTTATCCTGATCGGAAAATTAAGGCACCATATAAAAGATCAGTTAGAGGGCACGCTCAATTTATGGATCATGCAGAAGAAGGCGTAATAGCAGAATTTGAGGATGCAGTTAAAAAGGCAGGACTTAAACCAGAAGAGATAAAAGGTATACTAAATATCCATCAATCCAATCCAAATGGAGTTTGTAATAAATGTACAAAAGGTTTGTTTGATCGAGTTCCAAGTGAGGAAAGAGGAATATTCAAGCAACTGACAGATCACTATCCTGAATTGAAAATAAAAGTAACAACAGAACGAGATCCAAGTGTCCCACATCCAAGAGATACTTTATCTTTTGATGTTAAAAATGGTGTTACAGAAAATGTTGTTAAAATAAAAAAATAGGAAAGAGGCTATAGAATGGATTTTATAAATGACATTAGTGAAGAAGCTAAAGTTGCTCTAGGATTAGCAATAGCTGAAAAAATGTATACATTCATAGATAAAGAAGATGATGGTTACCACATAGGAGAAAAAGCTTTAGATGATTGCTGGAAATGGCTTTCTGGGAAAGAGTTAAGTGCAGATGATTTATGTAATTATATAGATAGTGAAGATTATATGGATGTAGCCGAGTTCGCTACTAAAGAAAAAGATGAACAAAAACAATATGGCTGGTATTCAGTTTTAGATGCAGTTTCTTACACGGCGTATCAAGCGTATAAACGAGAAAATAAAAAATTTGTTCCTCAAGTGTTAGAGGTAATAGACGATGAAACATTAATTGTAATGTGGGAAAATGCAATTGAATCAAAAAAGATTGATAGGGCTGAATTAAATACCTTGAGAAAATATTTAATTGATCATTATCCTAGCAAAGATCACGATCATAACAAAATATATTTAATTAACAAAGAGGACATCGCAGTCATTTAAATTAGATTAATTGGGCGATATGAATAAAGGGCAGCTATTATCAAAAGAAATGCAGAGAGACAGTAGCTTAGTGCCAAAAAAACAGACCTAGTGAGGTCTGTTTTTGTTAGAAGTTAGGGGAATTTATTTTCACTTCCCCTTCTCCCGTTTCCGCTTCTCCTTCTCCGCCCGGTAAAACTCATGAAACATCTTCATCAGCGCCCGCTTCTCAATACGTGACACATAGCTCCGTGATATCCCGAGCTCCTTGGCTATTTCCCGCTGCGTTTTTTCTTTCTTTAAATCAAGTCCGAACCTGCCGACGATCACTTCTTTTTCTCGGCCGTCGAGAATGTCGATATACTCCTTTACTTTTTCAAGCTCCATGTTGAGCTGAATGGTATCGATCACATCTTCATTTTCGGATTTTAAGACATCGATTAATGAAATTTCGTTGCCTTCTTTATCCTGACCAATGGGGTCATGCAAGGAGACATCCTTTTTTGTTTTTTTGAGCGCGCGCAAGTGCATGAGAATTTCATTTTCAATACACCGCGCCGCATACGTTGCCAGCTTTGTTCCTTTTCCAGAGGAATAGCTTTCGATGGCTTTAATGAGTCCGATCGTCCCGATGGAGATGAGGTCTTCAGCGTCTTCCCCGGTATTTTCAAATTTCTTTACAATATGGGCGACGAGCCGAAGGTTATGTTCAATCAGCATGTTTCTTGCGTGTTCATCACCCTGTGCCATGAGGGCTAAGTATTTTTTTTCATCATCTCCCGAAAGGGGCTGTGGAAAGGCATTGTTTTTGACATAGGACACTAAAAACACCAATTCTTTGACCATCAATCCCATCGCTGTAAATACTCCTGCCACGATTTTCACCTCCACCATGTTTAGGCTGCTGCCTATATCCTCAAATGTATGTGAAGGAGGGATTGTCTGTGTCTGTACGATGAAAAAATCATCTTTTTCAAAAAAAACGTGCTTCTGTGCGTCTCTTTTTTATGTTTGCGGTTTCTTTTCGGTGCTTGGCGGTCAAGAAGCGTGCTAAAATATGTAATATTAGACCGAAAAGGAAGGGGTCATTTCGGAACATGGGGAAGGTTCTATCTTCACATGTAGGTATGAAAATTAATGAATGGTATCGAATGATACGGCAGTTCAGTGTTCCAGATGCGGAAATCTTGAAAGCGGAAGTTGAAGCGGAAATTGAACAGATGGAAGAGGACCAGCATTTACTGATTTATTATCAGCTCATGTGTTTTCGGCACCAAATCATGCTTGACTATATACACCCTTCAAAATACCAACCTTTCTCAGTATCTAATCTAGTCGATAAAATCGAAAATTCCAATCATGAGTTATCTGATATGCTGCATTATTACCATGCATTTTTTCGTGGCATGCATGAATTTAGTCAAAAAGAATATTTAGAAGCCGTCAAATATTATCGAGTGGCAGAAAAGCAGCTGTCCATGGTATTTGATGATATTGAGCAGGCAGAGTTTCATTTTAAAGTGGCAGAAGCCTACTATATAATGAAACAAACACATGTCTCCATGCACCATATTTTAAAGGCGCTGGAAATATACGATCAGCATGATGCGTATACCATTCGCATCATTCAATGTCTCTTTGTCATTTCAGGAAATTATCAAGATTTAAAACGAAAAGACCGGGCACTGCCTCATTTAAAAAAGGCAAAACAGCTCGCATCTCAAATTGATCACCCGCGCATATACAGTTCAGCGCTTTATAATTTAGGAAAATGTTATGGCGAGCTTGGCTATAGAGAGGAAGCGGAACGATATTTAACGGAATCCGCTGATCTTGCCCGCAAAGAGCTGCTCCCAACGCTTCCGCATACGCTCTATACGCTGGCGAAGCTGCTTTTTAGACAGAATGAACAGGCGGATGCCCTGCGCATATTAGAAGCTGGGAAATTGGCTGCAAAGAAGCATGAAGACCAGCTGTTCTGTCATATGTTTGAGTATCTGGATGCTTTATATGTTCAGGAAATTAATGAAGACCAACTGCAAAAAACCATTGATTATTTGGAAAAACTTAGCCTATACTCTTATATAGAGGATATCTCACTAGAAATTGCGACAGCCTTAGAAGCCTCTCAACAATACAAAAAGTCCAACCAGTATTATCAGAAATTATTATGGGCTCAAAATCAAATCCAAGAAGGAGAGTGTCTGTATGAATTCTAAGCAACGTTCGACAGTTGAAGAGAGAAACCAAACGTGAAACACAAAGAGCGGGCCAGTATGGCCGGCTTTTTTTATGTGAAAAAGATGTCGATATCCTCATGAGGTTTGCATGAATTGATGAGAAAGCGGGCAATTTAATTGGTAATGATGTTCGGTGGAGGAGGCGGTCGAATGAAAGGGCTGCATATCTTAATGTGTATATGGCTGCTATGTGCTTTTGTTCCTAATAAAGTAGAGGCACGTACATTAAAACGAGTCGATCTTGAAAAAACGGGACGTGCCTTTTGGGACATGAGAGCGGAACGGAAAAAGATTGCAATCACCTTTGATGATGGACCTCACCCAGTGTATACAAATCAAATATTGGATGTGCTGAAGGAGCAACAAGTGAATGCGAGCTTTTTTGTGATAGGGAGCCGAATCCATGCATATCCAATGATCGCAGAACGGATTGTGGACGAAGGGAATGAACTCGGCAATCATACGATGAATCATACGTATTTTGACCTGTTGTCGTCAAAGGAGATCAAGCGGGAATTAAAAGAATCAGCGGCTCATATCGCTTCACTCCAGCCTGGTGGTCCCTTATTATTTCGCCCTCCTGGTGGACGCTTAACAATGAAATCATTCCGCATTCTGTCAAAGCAAGGGTACGATGTGGTCATGTGGTCCTTTACGCAAGATCCGAAGGACTGGTCAAGACCAGGCGCACATAAAATTGCAAGCCGAATTATTGATCATATTCAAGGCGGCGATATCATCCTTTTACATGATGGCGGCGGAAATCGCAAGCAAACGGTAGAAGCATTAAAGCAGGTGATTCCTGAATTAAAGAAGAGAGGCTATGAATTTGTAAAAGTAAGTGAGCTGCTGCACCATGACAAAGCATATATGCCAGTTCAACTGCAATAGTAATCATTCGTCAAAAACAGTCATTCATTGAAACCAAAAGTCTTGTCGTTTACTATATGAAGAGGGCTTTTGGAGGTGAATGTTGTGAAGAAGTATGTTTTCCTTTTTATCCTATTATGTGTTGCTGCTGGGTGCTCAAAGCCAGTACAAGAAAGCGTCATTGCATTTGGTGACAGCAATACAAGAGGATCAAACTGGGACTTTCGAGATTATCCAACATCTGAAAAATGGGTGAATCTCATGAAAAACGTCGAGCGCGGCCAAATTCAAGTGAAGAATGCAGGCATTGGTGGGCAGACGACTGAAGACGCGAAACTGCGCTTTGAGCAGGATATTTTAAAACAGAAACCAACTTACGTTCTCATCATGTTCGGTACGAATGATGCGGCGATTTTAGACGGGAAACATCCCCGAGTGACGAAAAAACGGTTTAAAGAAAATTTAACCTACTTCATTTCTGAAAGTAGAAAAGAAGGCATTACCCCGATTCTCATGACCTGTGTTCCTGTTGTAGAAGGCGGGAAAAAGGGCTTGTATTATTACTCTAGATATAAGTCATCTTATTTTGCCGGGAGAGGCGGGGCAAGAGCTTGGCAAAACTCTTATAATGACATCACGAGAGAAGTAGCGAAGGATGAGCAGGTGCCGCTTGTCGACAACTGGAAAGCTTTCATCCGAGAAGCTGGTGAAGATAGTGATCATGCCCTGATTCAGTCAGGCTTGATCGACCCTTCTGGCAATCATATGACACCAAAAGGGGCGAGAATTATTTATAACGAAATCAAAGAGCGTGATGTCATCAAACATTTTTAAATGATGGCCATCTGCCTAAACAAGACCATCCATCCAGCATAGTCTAACAGTATATCTTCCTAGAAGGAGGTAACTGATATGTGGGGATGTCCTTATCCTTACCCTGCGTGTTCGCCTTATCCAGCACAAGGAGCAGGAATCGGTTACGCTTTTCTTGTTGTGTTCCTTGTGGTCATTTTAGTCGTAGGCGGAGGGTTATGGTTTTGGAATGAACAGCCTTGCAATTAAGACACCTCTTCTTTCATCAGAAGGGGTGTTTTTTACGGAAAATAGTAGTAAGCCTATAGCGCAAGTGATATAATATCAGTCACCTGAGTTTAAAAAAGGAGAGTGCTCGGGAGGCATGGTTCCTGTGATATGGAATTAAGAGGAAACAGAGAGCATATGCCCGAGCGAACGTCTTTTCATTTCTGTCTCAATTAATTCAATGAAGTCGCGATTTAAGTTCATTTCATTTGCTTTATAATACGATTCTATAAGTAAATCATCTGACAGCTTTTTCATACTAGAAACCCATATGATGGGAAAAACACCTCCCCTGAAAAAGTTGGCATAAAATTTGAGGAAAAGACATATCATCATAGGTTGATCGACTGTCTTTGAAGTACCTTTAATCTACCATGAATGGGAAACAAGAACAATCGTTCTGTTATCCACATGGTTAAGTGGATAACTTGTGGGTAGAGTGTTTATAATTGAATGAAAGCGTGATGAAATATAGGTGGATAATGTGTGTAAAATTATCCACACCTGTTGAAGGTCCTCATCATATGTCGAAAACTTTTTCATTGTATTCGATAGACAGACAAATTGTGATTTGATTCGACACAATCGCTGAAAACCAATGGAAGAAAGGGTGCAAATTGTGCTAAAGAAGTATTTCTTACCGGATGAATTTGTGAAAAGTATTTTCCACATTTCACCGCAAAAATTAAAAGAACGAAATGTAAAAGGAATTATTACCGATCTAGATAACACACTAGTAGAATGGGACCGTCCAAGTGCGACACCGCGCTTAATTGAGTGGTTTCAAGAAATGAAAGATCACGGGATACAAGTGACGATTGTATCGAACAATAATGAAAAAAGGGTCAAGCTTTTTTCTGAACCGGTTCATATCCCGTTTATCTATAAAGCGAGAAAGCCTATGGGAAGAGCCTTTAATAAGGCAGTCGCTGATATGCAATTGAAAAAAGAAGATGTGGTTGTCATTGGGGATCAGCTCATGACAGATGTTCTTGGCGGGAATCGTCATGGCTTCCATACGATTTTGGTCGTTCCTGTTGCTGCCTCGGACGGATTTTTCACAAAGTTTAACAGGCAGATTGAACGCAGAATTTTAGGAGCCTTAAAGCGTAAGGGCCACATTCAGTGGGAGGAAGAGTAATAATGGAAAAGGTTGTTTGTATTGGCTGCGGTGTAGCCATTCAGACGGAAGATAAAGATCAATTAGGATATGCGCCGGCAGCATCTCTATTGAAAGAAGATGTGATCTGTCAGCGCTGTTTTAGGTTAAAGAACTACAATGAAATTCAAGATGTTTCTTTAACAGAAGACGACTTTTTAAATATATTGCACAGCATTGGAGAGACAGATTCTCTCATTGTGAAGGTCGTTGATATTTTTGACTTTAACGGAAGCTGGATCAATGGGCTGAGCCGTATTGTCGGCGGTAATCCGATTTTACTTGTCGGTAACAAAGTGGATATTTTACCGAAATCCGTGAAAAAAGATCGTCTGATTCATTGGATGAAACGGGAAGCAAAGGAAAACGGATTAAACCCTATTGATGTTTTCTTAATTAGTGCAAGCAGAGGTCAGGGCGTGCCTGAGGTGATGGAAGCGATTGATCATTATCGCGATGGAAGAAATGTCTATGTTGTCGGCTGTACGAATGTTGGGAAATCAACATTTATCAATCGAATCATCAAAGAAGTATCTGGAGAAGAGAATGTCATTACTACCTCCCAATATCCAGGTACTACACTTGATGCGATTGAAATACCGCTTGATGACGGATCTGCTTTATTCGATACGCCGGGCATCATCAACCGCCATCAAATGGCGCATTATGTCAGCAAAAATGACCTGAAGATTTTAACGCCGAAAAAAGAATTGAAACCGAGAACGTTCCAATTAAATGAAGCACAAACGCTTTATTTTGGTGGACTGGCTCGATTTGATTACGTAAAAGGCGGCAGAACGTCATTTGTCTGCTATATGCCAAATGAGCTGAACATTCACCGTACAAAGCTTGAGAACGCAGATGATTTATATGAAAAACATGCAGGAGAACTGCTGTCGCCGCCATCAAAAGAGGGAATGGAAGATTTCCCGCCGCTCGTTCCGCATACCTTTACCATTGATCAGCCAAAAATGGACATCGTCTTTTCAGGTTTAGGCTGGGTCACTGCAAATGATGCGGACAAGCAAATCAAAGTTTATGCGCCAAAAGGCGTTCATGTGTTTATGAGACGTTCGTTAATTTAAATGTTCAAAGGGGGAGAGACCTTGAAACCTTTATACGGAGTAATCGGTAACCCTGTTGGCCACTCAATGTCTCCGGATATTCATAATGCTGCACTAAAGGATGCTGGAATTGATGGACATTATCATGGCTTTCAAGTAGAAAATGATGACCTGAAAGATGCGATTAGCGGCATGAAAGCGTTAGGAATCAGCGGCATTAACGTCACTGTTCCGCACAAGGTAGAAATCATGAAGTACCTTGACAAAATTGATGTAACAGCTGAACGCCTCGGTGCCGTCAATACGGTGCGGCTCGAAGGAGATCAGCTCGTTGGGTACAATACAGATGGAGAAGGCTTTCTTCATTCATTGCTTGAAGCCCTGGATCAGCCGTTATCAGAGCTGTCATTTCTCTTGATTGGTGCTGGCGGAGCGGCAAGAGCGATTTATACGACAATTGCTCAGTATGCACCGAAGAGCTTTGATATTACGAACCGCACCATTGAAAAAGCTGAAGCTTTAATTGAAAGTGCAGAGGGGAAAATCACATCTCATGCAATCACATTAAATACAGCAGAAGAGCAACTTGGGGAATATGATGTCATCATCCATACGACCTCGATCGGCATGTATCCGAATGTTGAAGAAACCCCGATTTCTTTAGCGAACGCAAAAAAAACAGCGGTCGTTTGTGATATTGTGTATAATCCAATAGAAACAAAACTGCTAAGTGAAGCAGCAGGTTTAGGCTTGAAAACAGTAGATGGGGTTGGCATGTTTGTTGGACAAGCAGTAAGAGCCTTTGAACTGTGGACAGGCATTACGCCTGACGCCGGAAAAATGAAGTCAATTGTCATAGAGAAATTAGGAGGAACACCATGTTAAAAGGTAAGCAAAAACGTTTTTTACGTGCACAAGCACATCATTTATCACCTATTTTTCAAGTTGGAAAAGGCGGGGTAAATGACAATATGGTCAAGCAAATTTCCGAGGCGCTTGAAGCAAGAGAACTGTTAAAGGTCAGCGTATTGCAAAATTGCGATGAAGACAAAACGGAAGTTGCGCAAGCACTTGTAAAAGGTGCAAAGGCTGAACTCGTTCAAACGATCGGAAATGTGATTGTCCTTTACAAAGAATCTAAGGAAAATAAACAAATTAAGCTGCCGTAAAGGTGGATGCGATATGAAAAAAATAGGGTTGTTCGGCGGTACGTTTGATCCTCCCCATAATGGGCATTTGCTGATGGCAAGTGAGGTGCGGATTCAAGTTGGGCTTGATGAAATTTGGTTTATCCCAAACCATATGCCTCCTCACAAAACAGGACGGAAACGAGCAGATAGTCATCACCGGATAAATATGGTGGAGGCGGCGATTCAGTCAAATCCGTATTTTCAGCTCGAGCTCATTGAAATGGAGCGGGAGGGTCCGTCTTATACGGTAGATACAGTCAATCTGTTAAAGAAGCGTCATCCAGAAGATCAGTTCTTTTTTATGATAGGAGCGGACATGGTCGAGTATTTGCCAAAATGGCATCGGATCGATGACTTGCTTCAAATGATCACCTTTATTGGGATGAAAAGACCGGGTTACGTTGGAAGTACGGCATATCCTCTTTTATTTGCAGATGTTCCAGCTTTTGATGTATCATCGACATTGATTAGGCAGCGAATAGAGCAGGGAAAACCTGTTGATTATTTGATTCCGAAAGCTGTTGAGCGTTATATAAAGGAGCATCATTTATATGAATCGTGAAGAAGCATTGAACTGTGTCAAAGAGCAGTTAACAGAGCATAGATATACACATACACTTGGAGTCATGGAAACAGCCATTTCATTAGCGGAACGGTTCGGTGCTGATGTGAAAAAAGCAGAGATCGCCGCTATTTTTCATGATTATGCGAAATTTAGACCAAAGGAAGAAATGAAGGGGATTATCGAGCAAGAGAAGATGAACCCTTTATTGCTTGAATATTCGCCCGAGCTTTGGCACGCCCCGGTTGGTGCCTATTTGGTCAAAAAAGAAGCTGGAATTAGCGATCAAGATGTTTTAACAGCCATTGAATTTCATACTTCCGGCAGACCAGACATGACTTTACTTGAAAAAGTCATTTATGTCGCAGATTATATAGAACCAGGACGACATTTCCCTGGTGTCGAAGAAGTAAGGGAGTTAGCAGAACATGATCTAGATCGTGCACTGATCCAATCATTAAAAAACACCATCAGTTTTCTAATGAAAAAGAATCAGCCAGTCTTTCCAGATACGCTTGCTACTTACAACTCGCTTGTGCATAAGAACAACTAAGGAGGAATTTTGGATGGATTCATCATCAATTTTAAACGTCGCAGCAGGAGCATGCGATGATAAACGGGCTGAGGATATTATTGCCCTTAATATGCAAGGAATCTCACTTGTTGCAGATTATTTTCTCATTTGTCACGGGAATTCTGATAAACAAGTGCAAGCCATTGCAAGAGAAGTAAAACATCTTGCAGAGGAAAGTGGAATTGAAGTAAAGAAGATGGAAGGCTTTGATGAAGCAAGATGGGTATTGATTGACCTAGGAGATGTCATTGCCCATGTGTTCCACAAAGAAGAAAGAGGATATTACAATCTAGAAAAGCTTTGGGGAGATGCGCCGAGAGAAACGCTTTCACTTGGCATTAACTCATGATTTATCAAGGGTTTGCAGGTGTGTATGACGAGCTCATGACACATGCACCTTATGATGAATGGGTTCAATGGATCCAGCAGTATATGAAGCCGAATGCTGCCATCATCGATGTAGGCTGTGGAACTGGAGAGATTTCTCTTCGGTTAGCTGAAAAGGGCCACAAGGTCACAGGAATTGACCTCAGTGAAGAAATGCTGGCCTTCGCGCAGCAAAAAGCCCAGGCGAAAAAGCAGTCGATTCAATTTCTACATCAAGATATGAGAGAGGTTACGGGCTTTGAGCAAGCCTTCCAGGCAGCCGTTATTTGCTGTGATTCCTTGAATTACTTAAAAAACGAAAATGACGTCAAAAAAACCTTTAAAAACATGTTTCAGCTTTTAGAGGAAGATGGGGTTTTACTTTTTGATGTTCATACGCCTTATAAAATGGAAGAGGTATTCCCGGGATCGACTTTTGCAGATCAAGATGAAGAGATTAGCTATATTTGGCAGAGCGATAAAGGGGATGACATGTATTCGGTCATTCATGATTTAAGCTTTTTTGTAAAAGATGGAGACATGTATCAGCGTTATGATGAGACGCATGAACAGCGCACATTTCCATTTGAAACATATGCAGCGTTCCTTAAGTCCGCTGGTTTTGAACAAATAGAAGTGACCGCTGATTTTACAAATGAAGCCCCCGGTGAATTTGCCGAAAGATATTTCATCTCAGCTAAGAAACCAAAAACCATCGTTTAATAGAACGATGGTTTTTTAAAACCCTTTTTTCGCTTGTTGCAAAGATGATTAATTTCTGCGATCATCAGTGAACACACTTGGTGGATATTGATGCGCAACTGCTTCAAGATCTTCATCGAATTTTTCATGGGTGTTTTGAAAGAGGCGGTGAAACATATCTTGCACACCTGCTTCAAGTGCTTTAATGCCTTCACCAGTGACCCCGCCTTTCACACATACTTTGTCTTGCAGTGTCGGAAGGGTATAGACTCTTTTTTCAATCAAACGGCCAAGTCCAACCAGCATATCTTCTGCTAAGGTGGTGGCTTCTTCTTTAGAAATATCCGTTTCTTCTACGGCCGCTTCAATCATCTTCTGAACGAGAAAACTGATAAAAGCAGGTCCGCAGCTGACAATATCGGAAGCCGCTCTTGTAATCGAATGATTGATCTCGATTGGTGTTGAAATGCACGAAGCTAACTGTCTTAACGCTGTTTTCGTCACGGCATTGCATGATGAACCAAAAGTTAAAAGTGATGCGCCTGATAATGCGCGGTTTGTAATGCTTGGAATCAGCCTGGCTGTTTGACAAGGAACGATATCCTGAAGCTGTTCAGGATGAACCGGACTTGTAATGATGACAATGGTTTGCTGCTCCGTTAAAAGAGGACTCAGCTCTTTTAAAAGTGGATAAATATCAAGTGGTTTGACACAAACAAAAATGAAATCTTTATTCGTGACAGCCCCTGAAAGCTGTTTCGTTACTTCAAGCTCTGGATGGTTCTTTTTTATATTGAACGCTTTTTCAATGGTTCGGTTTGTAATGGTGATCGATGAGGGATTGACTGCCTTTGATTCAATAAATGCCTCAGTAAGTATGGTACCCATGTTTCCTGTACCGATTAACCCTATATTCAAACGTTCTCCCTCCTTAGACGCATAGGATCTGTTATCTTCTAAACAGTATGTCGAACAGTAATAAAATATGATTGAAAGAAGCGTGATTAAGTGAAACGACTCATTCCATTAAAAAAATACAGTCTTTATATTGCAGCTGGACTCATGGTTGTGATGATCACCAGTTTCTTCTTTTTCACTGGAAAAGGGGAAGGCAGCAGAGAACCAAATGTATTGAAGGGAAATAAAGACATACAAGTCACATTAGAAGACAAACAAGAAAAGACAGAAAAAGAGCCATCGTCGATTTTTGTAGAAGTCAAAGGAGCTGTAAGAAAGCCAGGTGTTTATACGTTTCAATCTGATGCTCGGGTAGAAGAAGCGATTCGAAGGGCAGGAGGCTTTACTAGCAAAGCAGACTCGATTGAAATCAACCAAGCAGCAAAATTAGAGGATAGTATGATGATTTATGTTCGGAAGCAGGGGGAAGCGGAAAGAGAGACGCAAACAGTATCAGATGACGCATCAACGGACGTTGAAAAGAGTGAGGGGGTAAATGTCAATCAGGCCGATGCAGCCGAATTGCAAACCATTAACGGCATAGGACCAGCTAAAGCCGAAGCTATTATTACCTATAGAGAGGAACACGGAGATTTTCAACAAATTGAAGACTTGCGGAACATTTCAGGTTTTGGGGAAAAGACGATTGAACGGCTGAAAAGTCAATTGACCGTGAAGTAGAATTGACGGTATAGAAGAAAGGCATGTACACTTAATATCAACCATCATTCTGGAGGGATCAGCTCGTGGAAAGAATTTCATGGAATCAATATTTTATGGCACAAAGCCATTTGCTTGCTTTACGAAGCACCTGTGAGCGGTTAGCTGTTGGGGCGACCATCGTAAGGGACAAGCGCATTATTGCAGGGGGGTATAATGGCTCCATTGCCGGTGATGTTCATTGTGCGGATGTAGGGTGCTATGTCATTGATCATCACTGTGTTCGCACCATCCATGCGGAAATGAATGCTATTTTACAATGTGCCAAATTTGGAGCACCTACAGCTGATGCTGAAATATATGTCACACATTTTCCTTGTTTACAGTGCTGTAAAGCCATCATTCAAGCGGGTATACGGACAGTGTACTATGCAAAGGATTATAAAAATCATCCATATGCCGTTGATTTATTCGAGCAGGCGGGTGTTCAAACGGAGCAAGTTGAATTAGATGAAATGATCATCGACTTAAAAAATCAAGAAAAATTGGCCTTTGTTGCAGATTTAATTGGGAAGCTGAGTGAATCAGGACTTAGCGAAACAGAAATTCGCGATATGCATGAGAAGGCGAATCAATTATTTACTTCCTATGTTTAAATATTTGCCGTTTGGGGCAATTTCAGCAGCTGTTGGAATTGCTCTGGCTGCATATCATCTTCATATATATTTCCTTCTCTTTCTTCTCATCATATTACTTCTCAGCCTACTGAAAAAAATGCCCCAGCTTTTTTTAATGGTCAGCCTATGTGGGGCTGTCTATACACTTATTTTTATGGTTCATGAGTCTCTTGAAACGGAGCTACCCGTACAAGAAAAATTCCTATCTGATTCCGTTGTGATTGAAAGCATTCCGAAAACAGATGGCAATCGTTTTTCAGCGACTGTATCGACAGACCATGAACGACTAGCCACTTTTTATACAATTCAAACAGAGCGTGAAAAAGAGGCATTAAAAGAGGTAGAACCTGGTATGAGCTGTCACATGACAGGTGATGTTCGCCCAGCAAAACACGCCACCATTCCTAACGGATTTCAATACGATCAATTTTTAAAAACAAAAGGCATTGACGCTATATTTCTGCCGCAGTCGATCAAAAACTGTACAAAAAAAGGCGGTTCTTCCTACTATCTTCAAGCGATGAGGCAAAAGGGTTTGACATTTTTAGAGGACCATGTGCCAAAACACTCTGTTGGCATTGTACAGGCACTTATTTTTGGCGATCGTGAGTTGATAGAACCTGACACATTAAGAGATTATCAAATGCTCGGTATTATTCATTTACTAGCGATCTCAGGATTGCATGTGCAAACGCTTCTTGCGTGTTTATTTTGGTGTCTCCTTCGTGTGGGTGTGACAAGAGAGACAGCACGTATTCTTCTATTATGCTTTCTTCCTATTTATGCTTGTTTGACAGGTGCTGCACCATCTGTTTTAAGAGCTTGTCTCATGGCAGGAATCTATTTAGTGATGACTAGTCTGCCAAAAGAATTGAAACAGCCTTCTGCTGTGGTATTAAGTGCAACGTTTTTACTCTTATTAGCGATTCATCCCCTTTATTTATTTGATATCGGATTTCAGCTTTCCTTCGTGGTGACGTTTTTTATTTTGTTATCGACGAGGATTTTATCAAAACCAAAAAGTTCGGTTATGCAATTATTCCTGATTTCCTTTATTGCACAGCTTGCTTCGCTCCCTGTTCTTTTATATCATTTTCATCAATTCTCTTTACTGAGCGTTCCTTTGAACATGATATTTGTTCCTTTTTTTACGACGATCGTCATGCCACTATCCTTACTCTTTTTTCTTTTGACGATCGTTTATCTTCCGCTTGGACAAACATTGTTTCAACTGCTTGATTCGGTGATCCAGCTTAGTCATCAATTGTCAGCCTATATGGCTGATTTTGATGGATTCAACTTGATTTTTATGAAGTCAACTTGGTGGCATATTGTTCTTGAGGTGAGTGCCTTAATTGTTCTGTTAGTTGTGATGGAGTGCAAAACGTCTGTGAAGTCCTATGCTGTGCCGCTCCTTTTTCTCATTGGTGTCTTGAGTGTTCACTATTTCACCCCGAATTTTTTCGAAAAAGGGGAAGTGACGATGCTGGATGTAGGACAGGGGGATAGTTTGTTTATTCAGCTGCCCTATCGAAAGGGGCACCTGCTTGTGGATACGGGAGGCAGGCTTTCTTTTGAAGAAGAACCGTGGAAAAAAAGACGAAAAGTGTCTACGATCGGTGATCAAACGCTGATCCCGTTTTTACATTCTAAAGGTATAGCGAAACTTGATGTCCTTATTCTGACGCATGCGGATCAAGACCATATGGGAGAAGCGGTTCGTTTAATCAAGCGAAATAAAGTAAAGCGGCTGGCTATACCAAAAGGCTTTGCCCGGAGTCCAGAGGATGCGGAGCTGTTAAAAGAAGCAGCTGATCAAGGGATCATGATTGATGAATTAGAGAGAGGAGATCGGCTTCAGATTGGAGAGCAAATATTTGAGGTTCTTCATCCGTCGCGTGATCGAGTGACAACTAAGAATAATGATTCGCTCGTTTTGACATTTACTCTAGGCGGGAAGCGGTTTATGCTCACTGGAGATCTTGAACAAGAAGGGGAGCGAGACATTATAGAAGCCTTTCCTCATCTGCGGGCAGATATCTTAAAGGTTGGACATCACGGGAGTAAAGGGTCAACAAGCGAAGAATGGCTTCAGCATCTCAAGCCCTCACATGCACTCATTTCAGCAGGTGAACGCAATCGTTATCAGCATCCACATCAGGAAGTCTTGAAAAAATTAAAGGATCAGCAAATGAAGGTGTATCGTACAGATACCGACGGGAGTGTGACGTATGAATTTCTCGATGAGGAAGGAACGTTTTACACTCACCCTCCATATGATATCTTACAAACTCAATAAAAAAACTGCCAAAACGGCAGTCATGTAACCTTCATGAAGTTAAGATCCAACGAGGTGTATAATAGTTGCCAAAATAAACATTGAGGCGAAAAATCCGAATGTGACGATAAAACCAACGGCTGAGTCGGTCACATCATTCCGCTTGCTTTGAACATTTTTTTCAAATTCATTCATTTTCATCCCTCCTGGCTAATTTTAGTATACTTGAACTCATTTGGAATTGCTAGAAGGTAAAGTAACCGTTTTCCATTTTCATGATCATTTTATGAATATCGTCTGACAGCAGGCTGACCCGGGAGCTTGCGCCGGACGTTTACTATAAATGAGGAGGCGGCACTTTCAGCTTCCTCTTTACTAATGTCTTCACACACTTTAGGATAGAGGAGGAAGTGAAAGAGAGGGATTCAATTGATGGTCTTTGATGTATGGAACAATTTAAAACGAGGGGATATCCATCCCGTTTATTGCTTATATGGGAAAGAAACATATTTACTGCAAGAAACCGCCGCTAAATTGAGACAAGCAGTAGTAGACGAGGAAACGAAAGATTTTAATTACTCCATCTTCGATATGGAGGAGGTGCCGCTTGAACAGGCTGTGACCGATGCAGAAACATTTCCGTTTATGGGAGAAAGACGTCTCGTCGTGATCAAGAATCCTTATTTTCTTACAGCTGAGAAGAAAAAGGAAAAGATCGAGCATGAGCTTTCTGTATTAGAAGCTTATTTAGAAAAGCCAGCGCCCTATACCATTCTTGTGTTATTAGCACCATATGAAAAGCTGGATGAGCGTAAAAAAATCACCAAATTGCTAAAAAAGAAAGCTGCTGTTGTTGAGGCGAAAGAATTAAACCCAAAAGAAACAACTGATTTCACCATTACACTGGTGAAGACAGAAGGAAAGATGATTACATCTGAAGCGGCTGAACAGCTTGTGATGCTATGTGGCGGAAGTCTATCCTCTCTATTCCAAGAGGTTCGGAAGCTAAGTACATATATTGGAGAGCGGGAAGAAATTGAGTTAGCAGATGTCAATCAGCTCGTTGCAAGAAGCTTAGAGCAAAATATTTTCGAGCTGATTAATCAAATCGTAAACAGACGCCGCTCTGAGGCCATGCAGATGTTTTATGATCTCTTGAAGCAAAATGAGGAACCCATTAAAATATTAGCACTCATTTCAACTCAATTTCGATTGATTTTGCAGACGAAGTATTTCGCTCAGCAAGGGTATGGACAAAAACAAATTGCTTCAAATCTAAAAGTCCACCCATTCCGGGTCAAACTTGCCATGGATCAGGCAAGATTGTTTTCAGAAGAAGAGCTCAAGCAGATCGTCAAAGAGCTTTCAACAATTGATTATGAAATGAAAACGGGTAAAAAGGACAAGCAGCTGCTGTTAGAATTGTTCCTGCTTCGATTGTTAGGCGCTTGAACATAAAAAACGACCTTCTAAAAAGAGGGTCGTTTTTGTTTAGATGTATAATTGCCAGTCTGTCCTTAGGCTCGGCCGATCAGGACGGACGTACAGTTAAACAGGTGCCTCATCACTGAGGCGTTGCAAGCATTATGCAGAAAGTCCGTTTACTTGTTTAGCAAGTCTTGATTTGTAACGCGCAGCTGCGTTTTTGTGTACAAGACCAGTTTTAACGGCTTTGTCAATGCGTTTTGCAGCAGAAGCAAGAGCAGCTTTTGCTTGCTCAGCATCGTTGTTAGCTACAGAAACTTCAACTTGTTTAATCGCAGTACGCATCGCAGACTTAATTGTTACGTTATGTGCACGGCGTTCGTTATTCGTTTTTGTACGTTTGATCGCTGATTTAATATTTGGCATGTGTTTCACCTCCTAAGATACAACCTAAACACAATTGTCTTAAGGTTAAATCTTCACAATAGAACAAATTGTATTCTATCAAACACACCTTTAGAATGCAATATAAATGTAAAGTATTTTTCATTGATGACGTGCTCGAATGTTTCTTTCAAGAGATGGAAAGACTACTGTTAATTACTTGGTGGAAGGAGTCTTTTTATGGAGAAACAGAAGCTCGATTTAAGCGTTTATCAAATCCGGACAGACCTTGCTGTTGAAACAAAAGAGATACTAGAACAAGAGAACGATCCGAATGTCGTCAAAAAGGACGGGATCCAAGGGATCGTCGAAAAGGAAAAAGATGAGCAAGGCATCCGCATCCGTACTGTAGAAATCACGAAAGAAGGGGAGGAGCTGACTGGCAAAAAGGCAGGGACCTACTTGACGTTTGAAGCGCAAGGCATTCGGGAGAAAGACTCTGAAATGCAAGAAAAAGTCGTCCAAGTCTTTGCCCGTCATTTTGCTCAGTTTTTAAAAGACAGAGGCATTCAGGCAGATGCGAGCTGCCTTGTAGTAGGACTGGGAAACTGGAATGTCACGCCAGATGCACTAGGTCCTCTCACAGTTGAAAACCTGCTTGTAACCCGCCATCTCTTTGAATTGCAGCCGGAAAATGTTCAGGAAGGCTATCGCCCAGTTTCCTCTTTGTCACCAGGTGTGATGGGACTGACTGGTATTGAAACAAGTGACATTATCCAAGGTGTGATTGAGCGGTCTAAGCCTGATTTTGTCATTGCTGTCGACGCCCTTGCTGCTCGTGCGGTGGAACGAGTGAATACAACCATTCAAATTTCTGATACAGGTATCCATCCTGGTTCTGGTGTAGGGAATAAGCGGAAAGAATTAAGTAAAGAAACATTGGGCATCCCAGTGATTGCGATTGGCGTTCCGACAGTTGTGGATGCAGTAACGATTGCTAGTGACACAATTGATTATGTCTTAAAGCATTTTGGTAGAGAACTAAAAGATGATAGACCATCTCGCTCTCTTGTGCCGGCTGGTTTGACATTCGGGAAGAAAAAAGTGCTTAACGAAGAAGACTTGCCAGATGAGGAAACACGTCAATCATTCTTAGGCATCGTAGGAACCCTTCCAGAAGAAGAGAAAAGGCAGCTGATCCATGAAGTGCTTGCGCCGCTCGGGCAAAATTTAATGGTCACACCTAAAGAAGTCGATACATTCATTGATGATATGGCAAACGTACTTGCCAACGGATTAAACACAGCGCTTCATCAAAAAATCACGCAAGATAACATGGGTTCATATAATCATTAATCGGTTCTACTTTCTCTAGCTCGCTCATAGTGTAATTACTAGAAAGCGTGCTGGAGGGAGTAAATCATGAAAAAAAGACCCCGCCGTCCTCGACAGTTGGTCGTTGCGATTAATGGAACGAAAGTAGTCAAAAGCATTTTCTTATTTATTGCCTCTCTTGTTGTGGTGTTTGTGATGTCAGGGGCTTTAACATCTTTAAAACCTGAGCTGAGGCCGCAAGCCTCGTTATATGGTGTAGCAGATGAGCTCTCTGGCGCATTTTTTGCCACTTTAATGGGCATGGAAAACCAATATTTCGCCTCAGCAGTTCCAGAAGATCAAAAAGGATTTCATTTCTCTGGGCTGTCACTGAAGCTTGCAACCAGTATTAATTTAGAAGACCCGCGCAGTTTTCTAGGAAGAGAACTTCCAGGCTTTGAACATTTTGATACAAAAATCATCTTAGCGGGTGAAGGCACAGACTATACCAACATGCCAATGGAATCGCCGCCTCCGAGTGAAGTGATCCAAGATGAAAAAGAAGCAAATTTAGCTGAACTGGACAAGCTTGATGAAGATGGGCCGAAAAAGCCTGCCAAAGAACCGGACCGGTCAACAGGAAAACGAAAAGCTGTGTACATTTATCACACACATAATACGGAATCATATTTACCATTTTTAAAAGGAGAAACGAATCCAAATAATGCACGGCACTCAAAAGTGAATGTTACCCTTGTCGGCGACATGTTTGGAAAGGCACTTGATCAGCAAGGAATCGGCAATACAGTCGACAAAACGGAAATTGAAAAAAGACTCGTGAAAAAAGGATTAAAGTATCCGCAGTCTTATAATGAATCAAGATTGGTCGTGAAAGAAGCCTTAGCGAAAAATGATGACCTCGATTATTTAATTGATATTCACCGGGACTCAAGAAGAAAGAAAGATACGACTGTCGAAATCAATGGGAAGAAATATGCGAGAATTGCGTTTGTTGTAGGGAAGAAGAATCAAAGCTATGAGAAAAACTTAAAGCTTGCGACAGAGTTCCACCATTTGATGGAGAAAAAATATAAAGGTCTTAGTGTCGGCGTGTTTGCCAAAGGAGAAATTGGCGATAATGGAATCTATAATCAAGATTTATCTGACAAAGCCCTTCTTTTAGAATTTGGTGGAGTAGATAATAATATGGAAGAATTAAGAAATGCATCCAATGCAGCAGCTGATGTATTCAGCGACATTTTCTGGGACGCGGAAAAGGTGGACGGCAAAGCAAAGGATGAGAAAAAACGCTCTTAAGGTGGTGACGGGTATGGGCTCATTTATTGGAAAAACCATTATTTTAGGATTGGTCTTGCTGTTTGGTGTCTTTTTAGGAATGCAGCAAGCGAATAATGGCATGCTGCAAATGAAGGGCTACCATGATCCGCAATTAAAAGGAGCTTTCTCCATTCAAATGAACGATGATGAAGAAAAGGAAGCTTCTATCTTAGGAACGGCTGTTACAGAAAAGGATCTTGCCGAAAAACAAAAGCAGCTGGAGGAAATAGAAGGCTTTAATGCCTTTTCCAAAGCAGGAAAAGCCCTGTCTGATGGTATGACACATGCAGCCCGTTCTCTTTATGATTGGGTGAATGGGAAATAAACGAATTTCATGAGATATCACCCTTTTAATCAAAGCCGCTGACCGATAAGCGGCTTTTCTTGATTTCGATTGAATCTTTACAGCCCTATTGATATAATCTAACCTAGCGCAACCCGCGTTTTATAGTAGGAGTGATAGATTGTGACAGATAAAGAAAAACGATTAGAACGGCAATCAAGAATTCGAAATTTCTCCATTATCGCCCATATTGACCATGGGAAATCCACATTGGCGGACCGTATTTTGGAAAAAACAGCGGCGATTACTCAACGGGAAATGAAAGAACAATTACTTGATTCCATGGATTTAGAGCGTGAACGCGGCATAACGATTAAACTAAACTCTGTCCAGCTGAAGTATAAGGCGAAGGATGGAGAAGAATATATCATGCACCTGATTGATACACCAGGGCATGTCGACTTCACCTATGAGGTATCTCGAAGCCTAGCTGCCTGTGAGGGTGCGATTCTCGTAGTAGATGCAGCACAAGGAATTGAAGCACAGACACTTGCGAACGTTTATTTAGCTCTTGATAACAACTTAGAAATTCTTCCGATTATCAATAAAATCGATCTGCCGAGTGCAGAGCCTGAGCGTGTAAGAGAAGAAATTGAAGATGTCATCGGGTTGGATGCGTCTGAAGCTGTTCTCACCTCTGCTAAGGCGGGTATTGGAATCGAGGATATTTTAGAACAAATCGTTGAAAAGGTGCCAGCACCTGCTGGAGATCCAGAAGCACCACTTCAAGCCCTTATTTTTGATTCTCTTTACGATGCGTATCGCGGCGTTATTGCGTACATACGAATTGTTGAAGGAACCGTCAGACCTGGTCAGAAAATTAAAATGATGGCGACGGGGAAAGAATTTGAAGTTCTTGAAGTCGGCGTATTCACACCAAAAGCCATGCCAACAGATGAACTCACAGTTGGAGATGTTGGCTACTTAACCGCTGCGATTAAAAATGTCGGTGATACACGTGTAGGGGATACGATCACAAGTGCGGAAAACCCTGCGAAAGAAGCGCTGCCAGGATACAGAAAGCTAAACCCAATGGTATACTGCGGACTTTATCCGATTGATACAGCGAAATACAACGACTTACGTGAAGCGTTAGAAAAGCTTGAATTAAATGATTCTTCACTTCAATATGAGGCAGAGACATCCCAAGCACTTGGCTTCGGTTTCCGCTGCGGCTTCCTTGGAATGCTTCATATGGAAATCATCCAAGAACGGATTGAACGTGAATTTAAAATTGATCTGATTACGACAGCGCCAAGTGTTATTTATGATGTATATATGACAGATGGAGAAAAAATCGTCGTAGATAACCCGTCCAATCTGCCTGATCCGCAAAAGATTGAGCGAATTGAAGAACCATATGTAAAAGCAACAATGATGGTGCCGAACGATTATGTAGGCTCTGTGATGGAGCTTTGCCAAGGAAAGCGCGGAAATTTCATCGATATGCAGTATCTTGATGCGAACCGTGTGAGCATTGTGTACGAAATTCCTTTGGCAGAGATCGTATACGAATTCTTTGATCAGCTAAAGTCTAACACAAAAGGCTACGCGTCCTTTGATTATGAGCTGATTGGCTATCGTCCATCGACGCTGGTGAAGATGGATATCATGCTGAATGGCGAAAAAATTGATGCCCTTTCCTTTATTGTTCACCGCGATTATGCATATGAACGAGGCAAGATCATTGTAGAAAAGCTAAAAGAACTGATTCCACGCCAGCACTTTGAAGTGCCAGTTCAAGCAGCAATCGGTCAAAAAATCGTTGCTCGTTCCACCATTAAAGCGATGCGTAAAAACGTACTTGCCAAATGTTATGGTGGAGACATTTCCCGGAAAAGAAAGCTTCTTGAGAAGCAAAAAGAAGGGAAAAAGCGCATGAAGCAAGTGGGCTCTGTTGAAGTCCCGCAAGAAGCATTTATGGCCGTGCTGAAGATGGATGACAGCACACCGAAAAAATAACATCCTCAAGGCTGCTTGCTTTACAATGTTCGCCTTGACGTTTATAGTCGATAACAAACAAAGGCGCCGCAGCGATAAACTGCGGCTCTTTACCTGTAAAGAAGGTGTCATCAAATGAAAGCAGCATACATTCACATTCCATTTTGTGAGCACATTTGCCACTATTGTGATTTCAATAAATTTTTCATTAAAACGCAGCCAGTCGATGAATACTTAGCGGCTCTTGAAAAAGAGATGCAGCATACGATCGAACAAAAGGGCGAGCAGGAACTCAAGACGATTTTTATTGGCGGGGGAACCCCGACATCACTGACTGTCAGCCAGCTAGACAAGCTCATGAACAGCATTCACCGTGTATTAAAGCCGACAAAAAACCTGATTGAATTTGCAGTGGAAGCGAACCCAGATGAATTATCACTCGAGAAGCTGCATGTGTTAAAAGAAGCCGGTGTCAATCGGCTGAGTTTTGGCGTTCAAACCTTTGAAGACGATTTGCTCAAAAAAATCGGACGAGTTCATCAAAAAAAGGATGTCCTTACGTCCTTTGAGCGAGCTAGAGCGGTTGGATTTGACAATATTAGCCTCGATCTCATGTTTGGCTTGCCGCATCAAGAAAAGCATCATGTGATGAATTCACTTGAGACAGCTTTCTCGCTGGGGGCAGAGCATTATTCGGTTTACTCACTCATTGTCGAGCCGAAAACCGTTTTTTACAACTTAATGCAAAAGGGAAAACTTCATTTACCGCCGCAAGAACGTGAGGCTGAAATGTATGAGCTTGTGATGGATGAAATGGAGCGCCATGGATTAAAGCAGTACGAAATTAGCAATTACGCCAAACCTGGCTTTGAAAGTCAGCATAACCTGACCTATTGGAGCAATGAAGATTACTTCGGTTTTGGTGCAGGCGCACACGGGTATGTAAATGGCGTCCGAAATGTGAACGCAGGGCCGGTGAAGCATTATTTGGAGCTGATTGACCAAACAGGGTTCCCGTATAAGGAAACACATGAGGTCACAAAAGCAGAGCAAATAGAAGAAGAAATGTTTTTAGGTCTTCGAAAGATCGAAGGAGTGAAAAGTGCTGATTTCCAAGCAAAATATGGTACTGCACCAGAAGCACTTTTTCCCACTGTTCTTGAAGAATTAGAAGAAAAAGGCCTCATTGTAAAAGATGACATCGGGATCCGTTTAACAAGAAAAGGAAAATTGTTAGGGAATGAAGTATTTCAAGCGTTTCTCGGTGAGTTATAATTGACATTTTAATTTGAGTTTGGTAATTTTGTTTATACAATTAGCACTCGTTGAAAGAGAGTGCTAACAGGGGTGATGATGATGTTAACAAATCGTCAGCTTTTGATTCTGCAAGTCATCATTAATGACTTTATTCGTTCGGCGCAGCCAGTTGGATCAAGGACTCTTTCTAAAAAAGAAGACATTACATTCAGCTCTGCGACGATTAGAAACGAAATGGCTGATTTGGAGGAACTTGGTTTTATTGAAAAGACCCATTCTTCATCAGGAAGAATTCCTTCCGAAAAAGGATATCGTTATTATGTAGATCATTTGCTCTCTCCGCGAAAACTGTCGTCTAAAGAGCTTGTGCTCATCCAGTCGGCCTTTCAGGAGAAAATTTTTGAGCTGGAAAAGACAGTTCAAAAATCGGCGGAAATTTTATCAGATCTCACAAACTATACATCGATTGTGCTTGGTCCAAAGCTAAGTGAAAATCGATTAAAGCAAATTCAGCTTGTCCCTGTTCAGCCGAACAAAGCAGTGGCAATCATGATTACAGACAGCGGACATGTTGAAAACAAAACCATTACCTTCTCTGAGCATCTCGATGTCTCCGATATTGAGAAGCTGATGAATATTTTAAACAGCCGCCTAGCCGGAGTCCCGATGGATCAGCTGAAGGACAGAATGTATAAAGAAGTTGTGATGCTTCTTCGCACGCATTTAAAAGATTATGATCATATTTTAGATGCGCTCGGCAATACATTTACATCGACTCAAAATGAATCAAAACTTTTCTTTGGCGGGAAGATTAATATGTTGAATCAGCCGGAGTTTCATGACATTGACCGCATTCGTTCACTCATGATGCTTATTGAGCAAAAGAATGATGTCATGCAGCTGTTTCATCCAAATCAGCAAGGAATCACCATTAAAATCGGTTCAGAAAACAATTTGGAAGCGATGGAGAACTGCAGCTTAATCACAGCCACTTATTCGATTGATCAAAAATCACTCGGCTCCATTGCTGTCATCGGTCCAACCCGTATGGATTATGGCAGGGTTGTCAGTCTCTTGCATCATGTATCAAAAGACTTGTCAAACGCACTTTCCAATTTGTATGATGAGTAGGGTGATAAAAGATAGGGGCATAGCCCCTTCGTATTTTTGAATCTTTTGAGGGAGGTGAACACAATGTCAGAAGAAAAACAGACACCTGAGCAAGAAGCAGAGGTTGAAGCACAAGAAGAAGCAGTTCAAGCAGATACTGAGGAAGTAACACATGATGAACAGTCTGCCTTCCAAGAAAAAATCGATGAATTGCAGCAGCTTCTAGATGAAAAAGAGAACAAAATTCTGCGTGTTCAAGCAGATTTTGAAAACTATAAACGCCGTGCTCGAACTGAAGTGGAGACCGTGCAAAAATATCGTTCTCAACATGTTGTCAGTGATCTTCTCCCAGCTCTTGATAACTTTGAAAGAGCGCTTGGAATTGATCCAGACAATGAGCAGACGAAAAGTTTGTTAGAAGGAATGCAAATGGTTTACCGCCAGCTGGTAGAAGCGTTGAAAAATGAAGGCGTTGAACCAATTGAAGCTGTCGGCAAAGAGTTCGATCCAAACCTTCATCAAGCCGTCATGCAAGTTGAAGATGAAAACTTCGATTCAAATATCGTTGTAGAAGAATTGCAAAAGGGCTATAAACTCAAAGATCGAGTTATTCGTCCATCAATGGTAAAAGTAAATCAATAACTACATAATGGGAGGTCATCGAATATGAGTAAAATCATTGGGATTGACTTAGGAACAACAAACTCATGTGTTGCAGTACTTGAAGGCGGCGAGCCAAAAGTCATTGCAAACGCTGAAGGAGCACGTACAACACCATCTGTTGTCGCTTTTAAAAACGGAGAGCGCCAAGTGGGTGAAGTAGCAAAACGTCAATCAATTACAAACCCAAACACAATCATGTCTGTTAAAAGACATATGGGTACAGATTATAAAGTAGAAGTTGAAGGCAAGAACTATACACCGCAGGAAATCTCTGCAATCATTCTTCAACACCTTAAATCTTACGCTGAAAGCTATCTTGGTGAAGAAGTAACAAAAGCAGTTATCACTGTTCCTGCTTACTTCAACGATGCAGAACGTCAAGCAACGAAAGATGCTGGTAAAATTGCCGGTCTTGAAGTAGAACGTATCATCAACGAACCAACAGCAGCTGCACTTGCGTATGGTTTAGATAAAACAGATGAAGATCAAACGATCCTTGTATACGACCTTGGCGGCGGTACATTTGACGTGTCAGTACTTGAACTTGGAGACGGCGTCTTTGAAGTGCGCTCAACTGCTGGGGACAACCGTCTAGGTGGAGACGATTTTGACCAAGTCATCATTGATCACCTAGTGGCTGAATTCAAAAAAGAAAATGGCATTGATCTTTCTAAAGATAAAATGGCGCTTCAGCGTTTAAAAGATGCTGCTGAAAAAGCGAAAAAAGATCTTTCTGGTGTATCTTCTACACAAATTTCACTGCCATTTATCACAGCTGGAGAAGCAGGACCTCTTCACCTTGAATTAACGTTAACGCGTGCTAAATTCGAAGAGCTTTCTGCAGATCTTGTAGAGCGTACAATGACACCAGTACGTCAATCACTAAAAGATGCTGGTTTATCTGCTAGCGAGATTGATAAAGTCATCCTTGTAGGTGGATCAACTCGTATTCCTGCAGTCCAAGAAGCAATCAAAAAAGAAACAGGCAAAGAGCCTCATAAAGGTGTAAACCCTGATGAAGTTGTTGCACTTGGTGCAGCGATCCAAGGTGGAGTGATCACAGGAGATGTCAAAGACGTTGTTCTTCTTGACGTAACACCACTTTCTTTAGGAATTGAAACAATGGGCGGCGTGTTCACGAAGCTGATTGAACGTAATACAACAATTCCAACAAGTAAATCTCAAGTATTCTCAACGGCTGCTGACAACCAAACAGCTGTAGATATCCATGTCTTGCAAGGTGAGCGCCCAATGGCTGCAGATAACAAAACATTAGGCCGCTTCCAATTGACTGATATCCCGCCAGCACCACGCGGCGTACCACAAATTGAAGTATCATTTGATATCGATAAAAACGGTATTGTCAACGTACGTGCGAAAGATATGGGTACAGGCAAAGAGCAAAACATCACAATCAAATCTTCTTCAGGTCTTTCTGATGATGAGATCGAAAAAATGGTCAAAGAAGCAGAAGAAAATGCTGAAGCAGATGCGAAGAAAAAAGAAGAAATCGAAGTGCGCAACGAAGCAGATCAATTAGTGTTTACAACTGAAAAAACATTAAAAGATCTAGAAGGCAAAATCGATGAAGAGCAAGTGAAAAAAGCAAACGACGCGAAAGATGCACTAAAAGCTGCGATCGAAAAAGGCGAGTTTGAAGACATCAAAGCGAAAAAAGATGAGCTGCAAACAATCGTTCAAGAATTAACGACAAAGCTCTATGAAGAAGCTGCAAAACAAGCACAAGCTCAGCAAGAAGGCGCTGAAGGTGCTCAAAAAGCAGATGACAATGTAGTGGATGCAGAATACGAAGAAGTAAACGACGATCAAGAGAAAAAATAATCACCTTTACTTTTGAAAAAGACTGCTGAAACGTACTCGTCAGAAAGTCAAAGTCAGGATCTCTTGGCTTTGACTTTTTTTCTTTTCAACGATGAAAGGAATTGAAAAAAGTTAAATCAAAATGATACAATCGTATTTATGTGAGAAAATCGGGAGTGTGAAGAGATGAGTAAGCGTGATTACTATGAAGTGCTTGGCGTAAGTAAGAGCGCCTCAAAGGACGAAATCAAAAAGGCATACCGCAAGCTTTCAAAAAAGTATCACCCTGATATTAATAAAGAAGCTGGCTCAGATGAGAAATTCAAAGAAGTAAAAGAAGCCTATGAAACCCTTTCTGATGATCAAAAGCGTTCGCATTATGACCAGTTCGGTCATACCGATCCAAACCAAGGCTTTGGCGGTGGCGGTTTTGGTGGAGGAGGAGACTTTGGCGGCTTCGGCGGCTTTGATGACATCTTCTCTAGTATTTTTGGCGGCGGAGCGAGAAGAAGAGATCCAAATGCACCGCGCCAAGGAGCGGACCTGCAATATACAATGACGCTTTCATTCGAAGAAGCGGCATTTGGGAAAGAAGCAACGATCGAGATTCCCCGCGAGGAATCATGTGAAACATGTCATGGATCAGGTGCAAAGCCTGGTACGCAGGCGAAAACTTGTTCACATTGCGGCGGTTCTGGTCAATTAAATGTTGAACAGTCAACCCCATTTGGTAAAGTGGTCAACCGCAGAGTATGTAACTACTGCAGCGGAACAGGGAAACAAATTGATCATAAATGTTCAACATGCGGCGGATCTGGCAAAGTGCGCAAGCGTAAGAAAATTAACGTGACGATCCCTGCAGGTGTTGATGATGGCCAGCAGCTCAGAGTATCTGGTCAAGGTGAACCAGGTGTAAATGGAGGACCTCCAGGCGATCTATTCGTTGTATTCCATGTGCGTGCGCATGAATTCTTCGAACGTGATGGAGATGACATTTACTGCGAGATGCCGCTCACCTTTGCCCAAGCTGCATTAGGTGACGAAATTGAAGTGCCGACATTACACGGAAAAGTAAAATTAAAAGTTCCTGCTGGCACTCAAACTGGCACGAAGTTTAGACTTAAAGGAAAAGGTGTGAAAAATGTACGCGGCTACGGCCAAGGCGATCAGCATATCGTTGTACGTGTCGTCACACCGACAAATTTAACAGACAATCAAAAAGATATCATTAGAAAATTTGCTGAAGTGAGCGGAAATAAACCGGACGAACAAGAAATGAGCTTTTTCGATAAGGTAAAACGCGCATTTAAAGGCGAGTAAGACGGATAAGGAGTTGGTAGTATTGAAGTGGTCAGAAATTAGCGTCCATACAACAAATGAAGCGGTGGAACCGATCACCAATATTTTGCATGAAGCAGGTGCAAGTGGTGTCGTGATTGAGGACCCGCTTGATTTAGTCAAGGAACGTGAAAATGTATACGGTGAGATCTACCAGCTCGATCCGAATGACTATCCGGATGAAGGTGTCATTGTCAAAGCCTATCTTCCAATGAACAGCTTTTTGATGGAAACGGTAGATGAGATCAAAGAAGCCATCAACAATCTTCTTCTATACGATATTGACCTTGGACGCAATACACTGTCAATTTGTGAAGTAAATGAAGAAGAATGGGCCACCGCATGGAAGAAATACTATCATCCTGTGAAAATTTCTGAAAAATTCACCATCGTTCCAACGTGGGAAGAATATACACCGGTTCATTCTGATGAACTGATTATTGAAATGGACCCAGGAATGGCATTTGGAACAGGTACGCATCCCACAACCGTCCTTTGTATTCAGGCGCTTGAGCGCTATGTAAAGGAAAACGATACGGTGATTGATGTTGGAACAGGCTCTGGGATTTTAAGTGTGGCAGCAGCGATGCTTGGTGCAAAAGACATTCAAGCCTTTGATCTCGACACCGTTGCGGTAGAAAGTGCGAAGCAAAACATCGAACTAAATGGTGTAAGTGACCAAGTGACGGTCAAACAAAACAACTTGCTTGATGGGATTTCAGGTGAGCGTGATGTGATTGTCGCCAACATTCTGGCAGAAGTGATTTTGCGCTTTACAGATCAAGCCTATGACCTATTGAAGAAAGATGGCTATTTCATTACATCAGGCATCATTGGACAAAAGAAATTACAAGTCAAAACAGCATTAGAAGAAGCAGGTTTTGATATTGTTGAAGTGCTGTCAATGGAAGATTGGGTCAGCATTATAGCGAAAAAATAAAGCGAGTAGGTGTCAGGACACGTATGCAACGATATTTTATCGACCTCACGAAAGAAGAAGTTATTGCAAAGGGAGCCATCGTCATAAAAGGTGAAGATGTACATCATCTTTCCAATGTCATGCGGATGAAAGCAGGGCAGGAAATCCTTTGTTTAACGACAGACGGCTTTGAAGCGCTCAGTAAAATTGATACAATAACAAAGGAAGAAGTGATTTGTCACCTTGAAAGCTGGACAAATCAGGACAGAGAACTTCCGATTCGGGTGACGATCGCAAGCGGTCTTCCAAAAGGAGATAAGCTTGAGCTCATTATCCAAAAAGGCACAGAGCTTGGCGCAAGTGCTTTTATCCCATTTCAAGCGGCTCGTTCTATTACAAAGCTAGACCAAAAAAAGTCACATAAAAAACGAGAGCGCTGGGAGAAAATCGCGAAAGAAGCAGCAGAGCAGTCCTACCGGAATATCATTCCGCGTGTTTATTCAGTATCAACGTTTAAAGAGCTGACGCAATTAGCTGGTGAATTCGATAAATGTGTCGTTGCATACGAAGAATCATCGAAAGAAGGAGAGCAAAGCCGCTTTCAAACTGTGCTTCAACAGATGAAAGGCGGACAAACCTTGCTAGTGGTTTTTGGCCCTGAAGGCGGTTTGGCAGAAAAGGAGATTGAAGAGCTTGAAACGCTTGGTGCAGTCATTTGCGGGCTCGGACCACGCATTTTAAGAACGGAAACCGCTCCTTTATACGCGCTTTCCGCTATATCTTATCAAACAGAGTTATTAAGAGGTGAATCATGATGGGAACAGTAGCGTTCCATACACTTGGCTGTAAGGTCAACCACTATGAAACAGAGGCGATCTGGCAGCTGTTTAAAGAAGCTGGCTATGAAAGAAAAGAGTATGAATCAAAAGCAGACGTATATGTCATTAATACATGTACGGTCACGAATACAGGCGATAAGAAAAGCCGCCAAGTCATTAGAAGAGCCATTCGTCATAACCCGGATGGTGTCATTTGTGTAACCGGCTGCTATGCGCAAACATCTCCAGCAGAAATCATGGCGATTCCTGGTGTTGATATTGTGGTTGGAACACAGGATAGACATAAATTACTAGGTTATATAGAAGAATACCGCAGAGAAAGACAGCCGATTAACGGGGTTGGCAACATCATGAAAGCACGTGTGTTTGAAGAACTTGATGTTCCTGCCTTTACAGACAGAACGCGCGCTTCATTAAAAATCCAAGAAGGCTGTAACAACTTCTGTACATTCTGCATTATTCCTTGGGCACGCGGCCTTCTTCGTTCTCGCGATCCAGAAGAGGTCATCAATCAAGCGCAGCAGCTTGTTGATGCAGGCTATAAAGAAATTGTGCTTACAGGTATTCACACAGGCGGATACGGAGAAGACTTAAAGGATTATAACTTTGCGAAGCTTCTGAGAGAATTAGATGAACGTGTTATTGGCTTAAAACGAATCCGTATCTCATCTATTGAAGCTAGTCAAATTACAGATGAAGTGATTGAAGTGCTGGATCAGTCAGATAAAATTGTCAGACACTTACACATCCCGCTTCAATCTGGCTCAAATACTGTGCTAAAAAGAATGCGCCGTAAATATACGATGGAATTCTTTGCAGAGCGTTTAACAAAGCTGAAAAAAGCATTGCCAGGACTTGCTGTCACCTCTGATGTAATCGTAGGATTCCCTGGGGAAACAGAAGAAGAATTCTTGGAAACGTACAATTTTGTCAAAGACCATCAATTCTCTGAGCTGCACGTATTCCCTTACAGCAAACGTACAGGCACGCCAGCTGCAAGAATGGAAGATCAAGTGGATGAAAATGTGAAAAACGAACGTGTCCACCGTTTGATCGCTCTTTCTGACCAGCTTGCGAAAGAGTATGCATCTGTATATGAAGGTGATGTGCTAGAAATTATTCCGGAAGAATCCTTCAAGGAGCAAGAAGGAAACCACAATCTTTATGTTGGTTATACTGATAACTATATGAAGGTTGTTTTTGAAGGAACAGAGGACATGATCGGACGTCTGGTCAAAGTGAAAATTACGAAAGCGGGTTACCCTTATAACGAAGGACAATTCGTTCGCATCAGCGATGATGTGCAGCCAGACAAAGTGAGAATGACCTCATAATAGATAAAAAAACCGGCAGCCAAAAGGGCAAGCCGGTTTCTTTTATTTTGACTGATTCGGCATGAGACACAAGATCAATGCGTGAAAAGGGCGTATGAACGGCAAGAAGAGGAGAGAGCTTGCCACATTAAACAGCAGGCTGAAATGCGCAATCTGCTGGGCGGGTGAGCTTGCGAGAAGGGCGACAACCTCTGTGATCAGGGCGAGAAACGGAAGGCATATAAGAACACCGAGCACATTAAACACGACGTGTGCATAAGCCGTTTGACGTGCTGCGTAGCCGCCAGATATCGCAGCCATCACAGCCGTAATACATGTCCCGATATTGGAACCTAACACAAAGCTGATGCCTTCCTGAAGTGCCACAGTTCCCTCATTCATAAATCCCATTAAAATGCCGATACAGACGGAGCTCGAATGAACAATCGCTGTGAAAATGGTACCCGAAAGCAGCGCTGTCCAGTCTGAATGCTGCATCATTTCAAGAAAACGCAATGTCTCAGGCTGACTTGTCATCATCCCTGCAATTTTTGAAAAGCCTTGTATGCAAAAAAAGATCATCCCGAGCCCAAATAAACTTTTTCCTGCATGTCTAAAAGATGTTCTGCCAAAAAGGATGCATACAAGACCGATTATGATCAAAACCCACATGAAGACATCCATTTTAATAGCGATAAATTCTGTCGTAAACGTGGAGCCGATATTGGTTCCAAGAATCATAGGGATCGATTTTTTAAAAGAGAGAATGCCTGTACTGACAAAGCCGATGACGATGACCATAAACGCCGAACTGCTTTGTAGAACCCCTGTAAACACAATGCTGACCAAGAATGCTTTGACCGGGTGATCTGTAAAGAGAAGAAGTGATTTCTCAATACGAGAGGACGCAAGCGCCATTAATCCTTTTCTCAGCAAACCCATTGACCATAAAAAAATGAAAATAAGTGCACAAAAATAAATGATCGCCATCATAGAAAAGTCCTCCTCTTACCAATGAATATATGGACTTGTCTACCTGCTCATGACGAAAATATATTTCCAAATCACTTAGTTGACCTCACACAAGGCTTATATTATAATGACTAGGTACATGTTTTGCATGTATATCTTTTTTTAATGCAGTCGATTGGTGTATTCGGAGGGAGGGAAAGAGAATGTCAAAAACGGTCGTTAGAAAAAACGAATCGCTTGAAGATGCTCTTCGTCGCTTTAAACGCAGTGTATCCAAAACTGGAACATTGCAAGAAGCAAGAAAGCGTGAATTTTATGAAAAGCCTAGCGTAAAGCGCAAGAAAAAGTCTGAAGCTGCTAGAAAACGTAAATTCTAAAGAGGGTGGATTTTATGAGTCTTCTTGAGCAATTAAATTCTGATATGAAGCTTATGATGAAAAACCGTGAGAAAGACAAGCTTGTTGTCATTCGTATGGTAAAGGCTTCGCTGCAAAATGAAGCAATTAAGCTTAAGAAAGACAGTTTGACCGGCGATGAGGAACTAACCGTCCTTTCCCGCGAGATTAAGCAACGTAAAGACTCCCTCCATGAATTTTCGAAAGCTAATCGCTTAGATTTAGTAGATAAAGTTCAAAAAGAGATTGACATCTTAGACGTTTATTTACCTGAACAGCTTTCTGAAGAAGAACTGCAAACGATCGTGAAAGAAACGATCGCTGAAACAGGTGCTTCCTCAAAGGCTGACATGGGTAAAGTGATGAGCGCTATTATGCCAAAAGTAAAAGGTAAAGCTGATGGAGCTGTCATTAACAGACTTGTCAGCGAGCAGCTGTCTCAATAAAAAAGTATCCTTCTATTGTTAGAAGGGTACTTTTTTTATGCCCTCATGATTCTGTCATATAAAAATGAAACCTATGATACATTTGTAACGTATGTAAAGGAACAGTAAAATGGAAGAAAGAGAGGAGGGATCACCAAATAGATGAAAAAAATAAAAATTTCTATTGCTCTCTTCAGTTGTTTTATAATATGCTTGTTATTAGGGGTTCAATTGACCGCGAAATCAGCAGATCAGAAAGTTCATGTTATCCCAATTGAAGATACAGTAGAAAAAGGACTTTCTAAATTCATTGAACGATCGTTTGAGCAGGCAAAGGCGGAACGGGCGAAGCATATTATTCTCGACATCAATACACCGGGTGGTGCAGTCGATGCAGCGCTTGAGATCGCAGATACCATCCGCGCTTCCGATATCCCAGTGACAGCGTTTGTCAATCATAGAGCGCTTTCAGCCGGGGCATTCATCGCGCTAAATGCCGATCAAATTTATATGACCCCGAATGGAAAGATGGGGGCTGCTGCGATCATTGATGGAGAAGGCAATGCTGCCGATCAAAAATCTGAATCTCTATGGCTTGCTGAAATGAGTGATGCTGCCGAAAAGCAGGGGCGTGATCCAAAGTATGCTCTTGCCATGGCGGATGTAGATATAGACGCAAAAGAAGCCGGTGCACCAAAAGGGGAATTGCTCACCTTTAACACAGATCGGGCGCTTCAATTCGGGTATGCAGAAGGTGAAGCGAAAAATATGGATGACTTGCTTCAGAAGCTGAAATTAACAGACGCTTCTGTTCAATACGATGAAGTGAGCTTTGCTGAAAAGGTTGCGCGTTTTCTTACGCACCCAATCGTCATTCCGATCCTTTTATCCATTGCAAGCTTAGGATTAATTGTTGAGCTCTATTCTCCTGGCTTTGGAGTCCCGGGCACCATGGGAGTGACAGCGCTTCTTCTATTCTTTTATGGTCATCTCGTGGCAGGTTTTGCAGGATATGAGACATTGTTCCTGTTTTTAGCAGGGATTGCACTCATCATTCTGGAATTGTTTTTGCCAGGGGGAATCGTAGGTGTCATTGGACTGATCTGTGTCGTTGTCAGCTTATTTTTAGCAGCTGGAAGCTTTACAGAAATGGCGATTTCCATCTTGATTGCCACTGCTGTTTCAATCATAGCAGTTATTTTATTGACAAAGGTGTTGGGGAAACGTATGAAATTCTTTAAAAAGTTCATTTTAACCGATTCAACCAATAAGGAAAGCGGTTATGTCTCAAATGAAACAAGAGAAGATCTTGTTGGACAAATCGCAGTGACAGCAACTGCACTTCGTCCATCTGGTACGATCGTATTCGGAGATGAGCGCATTGATGTTGTGTCAGAAGGTGCATTTATCGATAAGGATGAGCAAGTAAAAATTGTGAAAGCGGAAGGCTCACGCATTGTCGTGAGGAAAGTATAGATATACTGATTTTAGAGGAGGAATAAAATGGATCCATCTACTTTACTATTATTTGTGATTATCGCAGCAGGTTTGATTGTTCTTTCGATCTTTTTCACCTTTGTACCGGTGATGCTGTGGATTTCTGCCCTAGCGGCTGGCGTAAAAGTGAGCATTTTTACACTTGTAGGAATGAGACTGCGCCGAGTCATTCCAAACCGAGTAGTCAACCCGCTCATCAAAGCACATAAAGCAGGTCTTGATGTGACGATTAACCAGCTGGAGAGCCACTATCTTGCAGGTGGTAACGTGGACAGAGTTGTGAACGCATTAATTGCAGCTCAACGCGCGAATATCGAATTGAACTTTGCCCGCTGTGCAGCCATCGACCTAGCAGGACGTGATGTACTAGAAGCAGTTCAAATGAGTGTAAACCCTAAAGTCATTGAAACACCATTTATCTCTGGTGTTGCGATGGACGGGATTGAAGTCAAAGCAAAAGCACGTATTACAGTTCGTGCAAACATCGACCGTCTTGTCGGTGGTGCAGGGGAAGAAACAATTATTGCCCGTGTAGGTGAAGGGATTGTCTCGACAATCGGTTCATCAGATAATCATAAAAAGGTTCTTGAGAATCCTGATATGATTTCTCAAACGGTTCTTGGTAAAGGATTAGATTCAGGTACTGCATTTGAAATTCTCTCGATTGATATCGCAGATGTGGATATCGGTAAGAATATCGGGGCGATTCTGCAAACAGACCAAGCAGAAGCAGACAAAAACATTGCACAAGCGAAAGCAGAAGAACGCCGCGCAATGGCTGTTGCACAAGAGCAAGAGATGCGTGCGAAAGTTGAAGAAATGCGCGCGAAAGTTGTAGAAGCAGAGGCAGAAGTACCACTTGCAATGGCTGAAGCATTACGTGAAGGCAATATTGGTGTCATGGACTACATGAATATTAAAAATATCGATGCTGATACGGATATGAGAGATTCATTTGGTAAAATGACAAAAGGTCCATCTGATAATGAAAACAAATAAGCATCCTCTCACGCTTTAAGGAGGGAGCCCATTGGACATTCTATTTGAAAATCCGCTACTAATTGCGATTATCATCGGTATCATCTCTGCCGTCTTTGGGAAGATCGGCAAACAAGAGGAGAACGAAGAGCAGAATCAGCAAAAGAAGCCCGCTCCTCAGCGTAAGCAGGTGCCCCAAAAACAAACAAAGCAAACAAGTCCAGATCCAGTCGTGACGGATCAGCTGGACGATTTCGGTGATGTACATGATCATGGCGGGATGAAGAAAAAAACTTCTCAGTCCTTACAAGATCGCTATACGGCTACACTTGCCGAAATGGAAGAAAGAAAAAACGAGCTGAACAAAGAGTTCCAATCGCTTGAAAGAGAGCTGACAAGGCCAAAGGCTGCATCTGCTGAAGTGAGGCCAAAAGTCATTGAGAAGCTGAACCAAGATACAATTGTTCAAGGAATGATCCTTGGAGAAGTATTTGGAGAGCCGCGCGCGAAAAAGCCGCACAGAACGATGAAACGGCCATATAAAAGATAAAGAAGAAAGTCCCCTTCAAAAAAGGGGGCTTTTTTTGTCTGATAACGATTTTTCATAAAGAAAATGCTGAAACGGCTGTTTTACGGGATTCATTAGCATGATATGAACCCCTGAGGAATAGGATGATATAGAGGCTTTCTCATCAGTCTCACCATCTTTCAGTTTGATCTCATACACATGAGGTGGGAAGGGGTTCTTATTGAATGGGAAAAAGAAAAAATCGACTTAAAGCATGGCTGACAAGAACACTTGAAATCCCTCCAGACGTGATGATGGATCTTCCCCGTATTACGATGGTTGGCAGACTCCACATTTACATAGAGAACCATAAAGGGCTTTTGCTTTTCAGTGATCAAGAGGTAAGGCTGATGCTCAAACAGGGACAATGCATTATTTCAGGGAAAGATTTTGTGATTAAAACGATTTTGCCAGAAGAGATTTTATTGGAAGGGAAAATCGATGAGGTCCGTTATATTGATTCTTAACTGACGGAGGGGAGAAGCGTGAAGAATAAATGGTTCGGCTATTTTATTGGCAGAGTGGAAGTGGAGATCAAAGGAAATGGCATTGAGCGGCTCATCAATGAGTGCACGAGGCAGGGGATCACAATGTTTCAAGTGAGCCGCCGTCAAGACAGCGTGTGCTTATTTATTCGCCTATCAGATGTACATGCCTTCAGAAAGGTACGCAGACATCATGACGTGACATGTTCATTTCATCAAAAGAAGGGCTTTCCGTTTCTACTTCTTTGGTCAAGGAAGAATATCGGATTTACCCTTGGGATTGTATGTTTTCTAGTGACGATATTGGCACTTTCAAACATGGTATGGAAAATTGATATTAAAGGAGCCAATCCAGAAACTGAACATCAAATGAGAAAGCATTTAGACGACATTGGGGTGCAAAAAGGACGTTTTCAGTTTCTAATGGGAACACCTGAAAAAATTCAAAAATCCCTGACAACCAATATTCAAAGCATCACATGGGTCGGTGTTGAACTAAACGGTACAACCTTTCAAATGAAAGTTGTGGAAAAAAATGAACCCGAAAAAGAAAAATACATGAGTCCTCAGCATATCGTCGCCAAGAAAAAGGCTGTCATCACGAGAATGTATGTAGAAAAAGGGGAGCCGCTCGCCGCGGTTGATGAACATGTAAAGAAAGGACAGATGCTTGTCTCTGGACTCATTGGCAGCGAAGATCAGCAGAAAACGGTAGGAGCCAAAGCGAAAATCTATGGTGAAACGTGGTATCGTTCTGAAGTTTCTGTCCCTCTTCGAACATCTTTTGACGTCTTTACGGGTAAAATGAAGACAAAGCACAAGCTCTCCGCATTTGGAGGCTCACTGCCATTTTGGGGCTTTTCTTTTAAAAAGGATGATTTCAAGCAGCCAAAAACAGAAACAGAAGTTCATCCGCTTCATTTCTTAAACATGCAGCTCCCATTCTCTTATGAAAAGGAAATCACACGTGAAAGTGAGAAAATAAATCGAGAATACACAAATAAAGAAGCGGTTCAAGCAGGGATTAAAATGGGTAAAAAAGAATTAGAAGAGAAGCTAGGTCAAACAGGAGAGGTGAAAAGTGAAAAAGTTTTGCACGAGACAACAGGGAATGGTAAAGTTAAGTTAATCATCCTTTACCAAGTAATAGAAGATATTGTTCAACCAACACCTATTGTTCAGGGAGACTAGAGAATGACAGAACATTTACTTGAGATTCAACAAAAATTGGATAGTCCAAACGAAGCGATTGCTTTATTTGGCAATCAAGATGCTTATCTGAAACTAATGGAAAACGAGCTGAACGTCTCCGTTATTACGCGTGGAGAAAAAGTGTATGTTTCTGGTGAGGAAGCATCGAGAGATACAGTAAGCCGTTTGATCACATCTCTTTTACATCTCATCCGTAAAGGAATCGAGATATCTGAACGGGATGTCGTCTATGCCATTAAAATGGCGCAAAAAAACAAGCTGAATTATTTTGAGAATATGTATGAAGATGAAATTACGAAAAATGCCAAAGGAAAGTCGATCAGGGTGAAAACAATCGGCCAGCGGGAATATGCTGCGGCGATGAAAAAAGATGACCTGGTCTTTGGAATTGGACCAGCTGGTACAGGGAAGACGTATTTGGCAGTCGTCAATGCGGTACATTCATTAAAAAATGGACATGTGAAACGGATTATCCTGACAAGACCAGCTGTTGAAGCAGGAGAGAGTCTTGGCTTTTTACCAGGCGATCTAAAGGAAAAGGTAGATCCTTATTTAAGACCACTATATGATGCCTTGCATGATGTGCTTGGCAGTGATCATACGGAACGTTTAATCGAGCGCGGCGTGATTGAAATAGCGCCCCTTGCCTATATGAGAGGCCGGACGCTTGATGATGCATTTGTTATTTTAGATGAAGCGCAGAATACAACACCTGCCCAAATGAAAATGTTTTTGACGAGACTTGGCTTTGGTTCTAAAATGGTCATTACAGGAGATATTACACAGATTGATCTGCCAAAGGGCATGCAGTCAGGTCTTGCGGCTGCAAAGGACATGCTTGCAGATATCAAGGGCATCTCATTTATTGAATTAGACCAGACAGATGTGGTCAGACACCCGCTTGTGGCGAAGATCATTGGCGCATACGAAAAGCAAAAATGAACTGAGTGACCCGATCGTCTTCATCGGGTCATTTTGTTTCGATCGTGGTTTAAAGTAAAAAAGGAGGTACTTTCCTTGAGAAAGAATCAAAAAGGCAGTAAGCGCAAAAGACTGCTGTCTAAAAAAGAACCTCAGAAAATGGAGCGCTCACGTTATTTAAATGTTTTGCTGTACGCTGCTTTAGCAGCCATTTTATTCGTGGTGCTCTTCTTCCATGTAAAGCCTGAATCGCTCGACTTAGATTTATTTTCTGTGAGCGAACAGACCATCTATTCTCCGTCAACTGTTGATGATCAAGAAGCGACAGAAGAAAAGAAACAAGAAGCAACAGATCAAGTGGAAGATCAATATACGCTCAAAAAAGCGTATTCTGATAATCGTGTAGACCTCATCTCATCCCTCTTTGAAGCCATTAAAGAAGAGAAGAAAGCAGCTGATGAAAAAGAGAAAGCGCCATCAGATCAAGAAATGGTCAAGCGTGTCAAAGAAAAGCTCACAACAGATATGCAGGAAGCTGTTTCGGATCAATCCATCAAAGCACTGCTTCAGGCAAGTGATGAAAATCTCTCATTTACTAAGGATTCCATCATCACAGTGGTGAATTCACTGATGAGTAAAGAAATCACAGCAGCAAAATTACAAGATGAGAAAAAACAAGTCAAAACAGAACTTGAAAACAATTCGATTCCATCAAAATACTTAAATGCAGCGAAAGAAATCGGTGAATTTGCGATCATCCCAAACTATGTATTTGACCCAGTGGCAACAGAGAAGAAAAGACAGGAAGCGGCTGACAATATTCAGCCAGTGCAAATTAAGCAAGGGCAAATCTTAGTTGAAGAAGGAGAGCTCATCGACCGGGAAGTTTATCGCAAATTAGAACTCACGGGTCTATTAAACAGCTCAAATTTATTTAAGCCTGTAAGTGGTCTTTTCATATTAATTGGCCTTTTCTTAGCAGCGATTATTCATTCCCTTGAATCGAGAAAAAAGTCGCTTGTCCATAAGAATAAGTCATTATTGCTCTACTCGCTTATTTTTACGATTATTTTAATTATTATGGAAGTGTTCAGTCTCTTCCAGGAAACGAAATATACAACGATAGGCTATGTTGTGCCAGTGGCACTTGGCACGATGCTGATCAAACTGCTCATTAATGAGCGGTTAGCAATCTTCTCCGGTCTTGTATTTGCTCTTTGCGGCAGTATGATGTTTAATCAAGGAGTAACCGGCGTCTTTAACTATGTGATCTGCGCTTATTATCTGATGAGCGGGATGGCGGGTATTTTATTTTTAAGAAAACATAATGCAAGATCAAAAATATTGCAGGCTGGGCTTTTGGTGGCGCTGGTGAATGTACTTGTGGTTTTATCCATTACACTGATCCAAAACTCTTCACCATCAGGGCTTGAAATCGGTGTGAACCTCATGATGGCGATTGTGTCAGGGTTTGCATCATCTATCTTGGTCATTGGGTTAATGCCTGTTTTTGAGAGCATGTTTGGCATTCTTTCCACAATGAAGCTGATTGAATTATCTAACCCAAATCATCCGCTCCTCAAAAAGATTTTAACCGAGACACCAGGTACATATCATCATAGTGTCATGGTGGCGAATTTAGCGGATGCTGCATGTGAAGCAGTTGGTGCAAACGGTCTTTTAGCAAGGGTCGGCGCTTATTATCATGACATTGGGAAAACGAAAAGACCGCAATACTTTATCGAAAACCAAATGAACATTGATAATCCGCATGACAAGCTTTCTCCTCAGCTGAGTAAAAATATTATTATTGCCCATACGACAGATGGCGCTGATATGCTGAGAGAAAAGAAGTTTCCTGAAGAGCTTGTCGACATTGCAGAACAGCATCACGGAAAGTCTCTTTTAAAGTTCTTTTACTATAAGGCAAAAGAGCGTGATGATCAGGTGACAGAAGAAGAATTCCGTTACCCTGGTCCAAAGCCGCAATCAAAAGAAGCAGCGATTATTTCTGTGGCTGACAGCGTTGAAGCGGCGGTTCGTTCCATGCATAATCCAAATCCAGAGCGGATTGAAAAGCTTGTCAAAGGCATTATTTCGGATAAAATGCAGGACGGGCAATTTAGTGAATGTGACCTGACATTTAAAGAATTAAATATTATCAGCCAAACGATTTGTACAACATTAAAGGGGATTTTCCATTCTCGGATTGAATATCCAGATGCCCCGAAGCAGAAGGTGAAGTAAATGACATTGTTAATCGATTTAATAGATGAAACAGGACAAGTATCAAAAGAGCAGCTTGAAGAAGTGGAAAAGCTTCTTCAGTTTGCTGCAGACGAACTTGAGGTCAAGGATCAAGCGGAAGTATCAGTGACGATCGTTTCGAATGAAGAGATTCATCAAATCAATAAAGAATACCGCGGAAAAGACGCGCCAACAGATGTGATCTCCTTTGCACTTGAGGAAGAAGGAGAAGGGGAGATTGAAATCATTGGAGCGGATGATATCCCGCCTGTACTTGGTGACATTATCATTAGTGTAGATCGAACGAAAGAGCAGGCGGAGGAATATGGACATTCCTTTATGAGAGAGCTTGGATTCTTAACGATTCATGGCTTCCTTCATTTGCTCGGGTATGATCATATGACAGAGGAAGATGAAAAAGAAATGTTCGCCAAACAGACAAAAATCTTGGATGATTATGGCCTTTCGAGATCATCGTAAGAAAAGAAGGCCGCTCGCCCGTTTTTTTCGGAGTTTTTACTATGCATTTAGAGGAATATGGCGAACTTTCTTGAATGAACGGAATTTTCGATTTCACACAGTCGCAGCCATCATCGTGGTGATCTGCGGCTTTTGGTTCCGCATTGACCCATTTGAATGGCTGATCGTTCTTCTTCTTTGCGGGGGGATGTTTGCGCTTGAACTTGTCAATACAGCCATTGAACATACAGTGGATCTGATGACAGAAGAAAGGCACCCGCTTGCAGAGAGAGCGAAGGACGCTGCGGCAGGCGCTGTTTGCGTTTACGCCGCAATTTCGGTTATGATTGGGTTGATCATCTTCTTACCGAAGATCATGCAATAGAACAATATTACTATTTATTAACATTTTTAGAAATGGGCGTGAAAATGTCACGTGAATTATGTAAAATATAAATGTGACAGTGGTACCATTTCTTCTGAAAGTGGGAACTAGGAATGAACAAACAAGAGTTGATTTCAGAAGCAATCAAAGCAAGAGATTTTGCATATGTACCCTATTCTAAATTCAAAGTCGGTGCAGCGTTACTGTCGAATGATGGAAAAGTGTATGGCGGCTGCAACATTGAAAATGCAGCATATGGTATGTGTAATTGTGCGGAAAGAACAGCACTTTTTAAAGCCTATTCAGAAGGCATTACATCTTTTCAAATGTTAGCAGTGGTGGCTGATACAGACCGTCCTGTTTCGCCGTGCGGCGCATGCAGACAGGTCATTTCAGAGCTATGTGCACCTGACATGCCAGTGATTCTAACGAACTTAAAAGGACATATATACGAAACAACAGTAAACGAACTATTGCCAGGAGCATTTTCACCGGAGGATTTAAATGACTAACGAAAGCTTCAAATCAGGATTTGTATCAATTATTGGAAGACCAAATGTAGGGAAATCAACCTTTCTTAATCGTGTTATTGGACAAAAGATCGCCATCATGAGCGATAAGCCCCAAACGACGCGAAACAAAGTGCAAGGTGTCCTGACAACGAACACATCACAAACGATCTTTATCGATACACCGGGGATTCATAAACCTAAGCATAAGCTTGGTGATTTTATGATGAGGGTGGCTCAAAATACACTGAAGGAAGTCGACCTGATCTTATTTATGATCAACGCACAGGAAGGCTATGGCAAAGGTGATGAATTCATCATTGAACGACTAAAGCAAACATCTACACCGGTGTTCCTTGTCGTGAATAAAATTGACCAAATTCATCCAGATGAACTGTTTCTTTTAATTGATGAATACCGCACACGTTATCCATTCAAGGAAATTGTGCCAATTTCAGCTCTTGAAGGAAACAATATCGACACGCTTCTTCAGCAGATTGAAGGTTATCTTCCAGAGGGCCCTCAATTTTATCCGGCAGATCAAGTAACAGATCATCCAGAACGGTTTATTATTTCTGAATTAATTCGTGAAAAAGTGCTGCATTTAACGAGAGAAGAGATTCCGCACAGTATTGCGGTTGCGATTGAATCAATTAAGCCAGATGAAAATGGCAAGATCCATGTCGCGGCAACCATTGTCGTAGAACGTGATTCGCAAAAAGGGATCGTCATTGGTAAACGAGGCAGCTTGTTAAAAGAAGTGGGACAAAAAGCGCGCAGAGATATTGAAGCACTTCTAGGCTCAAAAGTGTATTTAGAGCTTTGGGTCAAAGTTCAGAAGGACTGGCGTAATAAATCCACTCACCTTCGTGACTTCGGATTTAGAGAAGACGAATATTAAAAAATCGCTGCATTTGTCAGCAAATCTGACAATGGTGCGGTTCGATTAGTAAAAATTGTTTATCATGAAATGGAGGTAGCCTGGTCAAGATAAAATTAATATGTTGGATGTAGCGTTGCTGCTTCTAATAAAGAAAGGTGGGGTTTTTATGTTGAATTTTACATGGAACGTATTTTCACAAACAGGAAGCGTTGACACGTATCTGCTTTTCAAAGAGTTAGAAAAGGAGAACCTGGAAAGACCCGATGTACTTGAAGAAGAAATAGCACGATTTGATTTTCCAATCTTATAATTCTTGACCCCCTCCAGCGCTCGGAGTGTAGACAAATGCTCATTAAAAGTGAAGGAATCGTCCTTAGAACAACAGATTATGGCGAAACAAACAAAATTGTCACGCTGCTCACTAGAGAACATGGGAAAATTGGCGTGATGGCAAGAGGCGCAAAAAAATCAAACAGCCGCCTGTCAGCCATAAGCCAGCCGTTTTTATACGGCACCTTTCTTATCCAATCATCAACAGGAATTGGAACGCTCCAGCAAGGCGAAATGATTGAAAGTATGCGGGCCATTCGGGAAGACTTATTTCTGACCGCATATGCCGCATATATGACGGAATTGATTGATAAAGGGACAGAAGAAAAAAAGCCAAACCCTTATTTGTTTGAGCTTCTGCTTCAATCTCTGCGTCATCTCAACGAAGGCACAGATGCTGATATTATTTTATTTATCGTAGAGGTTAAAATGTTATCAGTGATGGGGATGAAGCCTGAACTTGATCAATGTGTTCACTGTGGTCAAAAAGAAGGGCAGTTCCATTTCTCGATAAGAGATAACGGCTTCATTTGCCAAAATTGTTTTTCGAAAGATCCATATAAACTGCCCTTATCCCCCGCAGCTGGAAGGCTGCTCCGTTTGTTTCATTATTTTGATTTATCAAGGCTTGGTCAGGTTGATGTGAAGCCTCAGACGAAACAAGAAATTCGTCAAGTGCTTGATCACTACTATGACGAATATTCCGGCCTCTATTTAAAATCAAAAAAATTCATGAATCAAATGGAATCCATGAAAAAGCTAATGGGTGACGAAAACAAAAGTTGACATCTCCCATGACTTTTTGTAAGATCATCTAAGATAAAATATGTTGCATTGACAGAAAGAAGTACTTACGTAAAATCCATAAAAGCGACCTTAGGGCGGTGTGAGCTAAGGATGGAGGCGTAACGAAAGGCATTCTTGAGCAACGTAAAACAAAGCGGCTGGATGCTACGACACCAGCAAATAGGGTGGAACCGCGGGAAAAACTCTCGTCCCTATGTTTGCAAAGAACCTTGCGAGCATAGAGACGGGAGTTTTTGTGTTCTCTTACAAGGTTCTAATCCCACCCGCCATACATAGCGGTTGGTGTAGAAAAGATGGAGGTGCGATCATTGAATATTCAAGACATGATTTTGACGCTGCAAAAGCATTGGTCAAATGAAGGCTGCGTATTAATGCAGGCGTATGACACAGAAAAAGGTGCCGGAACGATGAGTCCATACACGTTCCTCAGAAGCATCGGCCCAGAGCCATGGAAGGTAGCATATGTAGAGCCTTCAAGACGCCCGGCTGATGGCAGATATGGAGAAAACCCAAATAGATTGTATCAGCATCATCAATTTCAAGTGATCATTAAGCCATCACCTGACAATATTCAAGAACTATATCTTGAATCATTGAAGGCACTTGGCATTGACCCGCTGAAACATGACATTCGTTTTGTGGAAGATAACTGGGAAAATCCATCTCTTGGCTGTGCTGGACTTGGCTGGGAAGTATGGCTTGATGGGATGGAAATTACGCAATTCACGTATTTCCAACAAGTCGGCGGCTTAGAATGTAAGCCCGTTTCTGTTGAAATCACATACGGTATTGAACGTCTTGCTTCTTACATCCAGGACAAAGAAAATGTCTTCGATCTTGAATGGACAGACGGATTTACGGTCAGAGATTTATTCTTAATGGCTGAATATGAGCACTCTGTGTATACATTTGAAACATCTAATACTGACATGCTGTTCGAGCTATTTACAACCTATGAGAAAGAAGCACATAGTCAAATGGACAAAGGACTTGTTCACCCGGCATACGATTATGTCCTCAAATGCTCTCATACATTTAACCTGCTCGATGCAAAGGGCGCTATTTCTGTGACTGAGCGAACTGGTTATATCGGAAGAGTGCGTCAGTTAGCAAGAAAAGTAGCCAAAACCTATTATGAAGAACGCGAAAAATTGGGATTCCCTATGCTAAAAGAGGAGGCGGCTTCTCATGAATAAAAAAGATGTATTACTTGAAATCGGCTTAGAAGAGATGCCGGCTCGTTTCATGCCAGAGAGCACAAAACAACTAGGTGAGAAAGTAAAAGCATGGTTTGAAACGCAAAATATTTCATTCGAAGAGACTGCTTTATTTAACTCACCAAGACGTCTTGCTGTACTTGTGAAAGGTGTTGCAGAAAAACAAGAAGACATCAAAGAAGAAGCAAAAGGCCCAGCTAAAAAGATTGCCCAAGATGCTGAAGGCAATTGGACAAAAGCTGCTGAAGGCTTCGCCCGGGGCCAAGGTGCTTCAACAGACGATCTCTATTTCAAAGAGATCAAAGGAGTGGATTATGTCCATGTCCAAAAGTTTCAAGAAGGGAAGCAAGTCAAAGACCTTCTCCCAGCGTTAGGTGAAATTGCTGCTTCATTAAGCTTTCCAAAGAACATGAGATGGGGAAGCGAAGATTTACGCTATATCCGTCCGATTAAATGGATTGTTTGTTTATTTGGACAAGAGATTGTACCTGTTGAAATTGCCGGGGTGAAAAGCGGCCGTGAAACAAGAGGACACCGTTTCCTTGGTACGACAGCGAGCATTGACACTCCTGCTTCTTATGAACAAACTTTGCGCGATCAATTTGTGATTGCAGACTCAGATAAAAGAAAACAATTAATTACTGAACAGCTAAATGCGCTATCTTCAGAAAAAGGCTGGGTCATTCCTGTTGATCCTGAACTTCTAGAAGAAGTGAACGATCTTGTAGAATATCCAACTGTGCTGTCTGGTTCCTTTGAAGAGGAGTTTCTTGCATTGCCGGAAGAAGTATTGGTGACAACAATGAAAGAGCATCAACGCTACTTCCCTGTGAAAAATGAGCAAGGAGAATTATTACCGCATTTTATTACAGTCAGAAATGGAAACAGTGAGGCGCTGGAAAATGTCGCAAGAGGGAACGAAAAAGTACTTCGCGCACGTTTATCAGATGCTGCATTCTTCTATAAAGAAGACGAAAAACTAGTGATTGAAGACAATATTAAAAAGCTTGATAAAGTGGTATTCCATGAGAAACTTGGAACAATCGGCGACAAGCTGAAGAGAGTGACAGACATTGCAACCCGTCTAGCGGCGCATGTCGGAGCAGATGACGAAACAACAAAACGCGTGGCTAGAGCAGCAAGTATTTCGAAGTTTGACCTTGTGACTCAAATGGTCTATGAATTCCCTGAATTACAAGGAATCATGGGTGAGAAATATGCAAGAGCTCTTGGTGAACATGAAGAAGTGGCAAGAAGCATTAACGAGCATTATATGCCGCGCTTTGCTGGTGATGAGGCGCCGTCTACTTTGATTGGTGCGATTGTGGCCGTAGCAGATAAGCTCGACTCTATTTGTTCATTCTTCTCAATCGATGTGATCCCTACAGGTTCTCAAGATCCTTATGGACTTAGAAGACAAGCGAGTGGTATCGTTCAAATCCTGCTTGACCGTCATTGGAATATTTCATTTAAAGAGCTGTTAGCACTTGCTCAAGTAAAGACAGAACATGAAGCTGCTCTAATTGAATTTTTAACGCATCGTTTAAAATATGTTCTTCAAGCAGAGCATATTCGCCATGATGTTGTTGATGCAGTGCTGGATGTTGAAAATATTGAGCCATATGCAGTCGTCAAAAAAGCAGCTGTTCTTGAAGAGAGTGTAAAACAAGAAAGCTTCAAAGAAACGGCTGAAGCATTGGGACGTGTCATTTCAATCAGTAAAAAAGGCGAAGACGCAGAGATTCAGCCTGAACTGTTTGAAAATGAACATGAGCAAAAGCTGTTTGAGGCGTATCAGCAAGTAGAGAAAGCTGTCAAGGACCATGTAGCAGCAGGACAATACAGGTTGGCTCTTGAGGCGCTGGATACATTAAAAACACCGATCGTTCATTATTTCGATCACACAATGGTTCATGCGGATGATGAAAAACTGAAGCGAAATCGTTTGGCACAAATGGTCAAACTAGCCAAAGTGATTCAATCATTTGCGAATATGAACAATTTAATTGTAAAATAAATACCTAAGAACGGTTGCCTTTTCCGAAGGGCAATCGTTTTTTACTCATTTAATTCACGGTTTTTGAGTGGATTTTTGTTTCATTCGGACAAAGATGCGCTATAATATGATGAGTTATGAAAATGATATACATAAAATAAAGATTTCGCTCTCTCTATTTAAAGGTGGTGAGTACAATCGAGTTAAATAAACGGCAAGAGCAGATTTTACAGATTGTCAAAGAGAATGGTCCGATCACTGGAGAGCATATCGCCGATCGGCTGAACTTAACAAGGGCGACCCTCAGACCGGATTTAGCCATTTTAACAATGTCAGGCTTTTTAGAAGCAAGACCAAGGGTCGGCTACTTTTTCACAGGAAAAACAGGCACGCAGCTTCTCGCAGATAAGCTGAAAAAACTTCAAGTGAAAGACTTTCAATCCATTCCAGTGGTGATACATGAGAATGTTTCGGTTTATGATGCGATTTGTACGATGTTTTTAGAGGATGTGGGCACATTATTCGTTGTGGATGATCACTCTATTTTAACAGGCGTGTTATCAAGAAAAGACCTCCTTCGCGCAAGTATAGGGAAACAGGAGCTTCCATCTATCCCTGTCCATATTATTATGACAAGAATGCCGAACATCACCGTTTGCCGCAAAGAAGATTTCATTATGGATGTGGCGAAGCACTTGATTGAAAAGCAAATAGATGCACTTCCTGTGATAAAAGATACGGAAAAAGGCTTTGAAGTAGTCGGAAGAATCACGAAAACAAACATGACGAAAATACTTGTCAGCTTATCGGAGAACGAAATAATCTAATGACAGAAGACTGCGAGGGGATGTTATGAGTAATCGCGTAATTTTTGTGGTATCAGATTCAGTAGGAGAAACGGCAGAGCTCGTGGTCAAAGCGGCACTTAGCCAATTTGATGGCGGCTCATCAGACCATTCAAATATTAGAAGAATCCCGTATGTAGAGGATGTTGGTACGATTAAAGAAGTCATTTCACTGGCGAAAGCAGATAATGGGATCGTCTGCTTTACTCTTGTTGTGCCAGAAATGCGCCAATTCTTAATCGAGGAAGCAGAAGCAAACGGTGTTGTTTATTATGACATCATCGGTCCACTCATTGATAAAATGGAGACGGCCTATGGAAATGAAGCGAAACATGAGCCGGGTCGTGTACGTCAATTAGATGAGGACTATTTTAAAAAGGTAGAAGCCATCGAGTTCGCTGTGAAATACGATGACGGCAGAGACCCAAGAGGTATTCTAAAGGCTGATATTGTACTCATTGGTGTATCACGCACGTCCAAGACACCATTATCTCAATATTTGGCGCATAAACGGCTGAAGGTAGCGAACGTACCAATTGTACCTGAAGTTGATCCGCCAGAAGAGTTATTTTCAGTTGATCCGAAGAAATGTATCGGTTTGAAAATTAGTCCAGACAAACTAAATCATATTCGCAAAGAGCGTTTAAAATCTCTTGGTTTAAATGATCGCGCTATTTATGCGAACATTGAGCGGATTAAAGAGGAACTAGAGTATTTTGAAAAAGTGGTTGATCGTATTAACTGTCAAGTCGTTGATGTATCGAATAAAGCAGTTGAGGAAACGGCAAATGTCATCCATCAAATGCTGACCAAAAGAGGTTCCGAATAAACTCAGGATGCTCCTCCTGGGTTTTTCCTATGGTGGGAAACGGGTAAACAAAAACAATAGCATATTTGCTGCATTTGTATTATAATAAAAAATTGTGATAAAATGATTGATTTTAGGTTTAAGTTAAGTCAAGAACGAATAAACTAATATTGGCAGAAGTCAAGTGATTCTGAACATAACTTTTCGACAAAATGAGTTTTACTGTTGATTGCTTTATGGGGGAAAAGTATGGTCTTTTTGCTTCTCTAAAGCAGGAATAAGGTGGAGGGATGGAGAATTAGTCACCTGAATGAACGTAAAAAAGAGAGGACGATTTATGTCGATGCAGATGCTTGTCCTGTAAAAGACGAAATCCTTTCTGTCGCATCTCAATTTCAAGTACCAGTGACATTCATTGCTTCATATGAGCATTTTCAAACCAAAAGATCTCCACTTGAAGATTGGCGGTTTGTAGATACACATAAGGAAGCAGCGGACTTAGTCATTGCCAACTCAGCTGCCGCACATGATATTGTCGTCACCCAAGATATTGGTCTTGCCTCCTTACTGCTTCCGAGACAGGTCATTGTTCTGTCTGAAAGAGGACGAATGTACACAAACGAAACAATTGATTTTGATTTGGAACGCAGGCATGTTTCCAGCAAACAGCGAAGAAAAGGTGTATACGGAAAAGGTCCCAAAAAGCTTTTAGAAGAGGATAAGAAGCGATTTATGGCGCAACTACAAAAAATCCTGTCGAATCATGAAGGATTTTTAAATTAAAAGGCGAATAATGTACGACGGAGTGTTATTAGGATGAGCAAACGTATACCAGATGAACTTTTGGAGCAGATCCAAAAAAACGCAGACATTGTCGAAGTGATTGGAGAATACGTACAGCTTAGAAAGCAAGGTCGAAATTACTTCGGTCTTTGTCCATTCCATGGTGAAAATACTCCTTCATTCTCTGTTTCAGCAGATAAGCAAATCTTCCATTGTTTTGGCTGTGGTGCAGGAGGCAACGTGTTTTCGTTCCTCAGACAAATGGAAGGCTACTCATTTATTGAAGCCGTTTCACATGTGGCTGATAAGTACCATATTGATCTGCCTGATCAGGTGGCGAATGCTCAGATGAGTTCCTCTCAGCAAGAGGACACTGCAGATCATAAAATGATTGAGGCCCATGAGCTTCTTAAGAAATTTTACCACCATTTGCTGGTAAATACAAAGGAAGGTCAAAACGCACTCGATTATTTACGGTCCAGAGGCTTTACGGATGAAACAATTGCCAAGTTTGAGATCGGGTATGCTCTTGATTCTTGGGATTTCGTGACCAAGTTTTTAGAAAAACGAGGATTTGATCCTGTGATGATGGAGAAGGCTGGTCTTTTGATTCAACGTGAAAACGGCACAGGCTTTTTTGACCGCTTTAGAGATCGTGTCATGTTTCCCATTCATGATCATCATGGAACGGTCATCGCTTTTTCCGGAAGATCGCTTGGTGATCAGCAGCCTAAATATATGAATAGTCCTGAAACGCCGCTTTTTCATAAAAGTAAGCTGCTTTATCACTTTCATGACGCACGCATGCATATTCGCAAACGCGAACGGGCAGTTCTTTTTGAAGGATTTGCAGACGTCATCTCAGCTGTTACATCAGGTGTCGGTGAAAGTGTTGCAACAATGGGTACGTCTCTTACAGAAGAGCACGTAAAGCTTCTCAGGCGGAATGTAGAAGAGATCATCCTTTGCTATGACTCTGATACGGCCGGATACGAAGCGACCATGAAAGCATCAGATTTGCTTGGAAAAAGAGGATGTAAAGTTCGCGTTGCCATGATACCAGATGGACTTGATCCAGATGATTACATTCGTAAATATGGCGGCGAGAAATTTAGGAATGACATCATAGATGCAAGTGTGACATTAATGACGTTTAAGATGAATTTTTTCCGAAGAGGAAAAAACTTATCAGACGAAGGAGACCGTCTTACTTATATGAAGCAGGTTCTCCGAGAAATCAGCCGGTTAAACGGCTCTTTGGAGCAAGAGATTTACATGAAACAGCTTGCTGGGGAGTTTTCGATCTCACTTGATTCATTAAAAGAACAACTGGAGCTGTTTGAAAAGCAGCAGCGGCAAGAAACCAAAAGCACACAGGAAGAAAACGGGCTTGAAAAACGGCGTGCACATCTGTCAACACAAGTGAGAAGAAAGCGTCTGCGGCCGGCATATGAAAATGCAGAGCGAATGCTGCTTGCTCATATGTTAAAAAGCGATGACGTGATCCGCAAAGTACTTGACAGAATCGGAATTGAATTTAATATAGATTCGCACAGGGCGCTGGCAACGTACATTTATGCCTTGTATGAAGAAGGCAAAGAACCAACGCCGCAGCATCTGATGAACCGGATAGAAGATGATGTCATGAATCAGCTGCTGACGGATATATTGATGATTCAAGTCGGAGACGAACTAAGTGAGGCTGAATTAAGTGATTATGTAAAAAAAGTGTTGAATCATCGGAATTTGTCAATGATAAAGGAAAAAGAACTAGAACGTGCAGAAGCGGAGAGGCAAAAAGATTTCTTCAAAGCGGCAACACTTGCAAAAGAAATTATTCAGTTGAACCGTTCGCTGAAGTAATACGTCTATTATTAATGACAGGACTTACGGCTGGCAATGAATCCTTTACGGGAGGAGCATAAGACCGCAAGCATCTTGCCTTCATCATTATTTATTTTATTCCTATTTGCTTCGTCTTCTGTTTGACAGAGAGAGAAAAGCAGGGCGGAAGCAAATCGCAAGTTACTTTAGAATTCGTTGCAAGCTTTGGAAGGAGGGATCCATAATGGCTGATAAACAAGCCCACGAAACCGAAACTGAATTAACCTTTGAACAGGTGAGAGATAAGCTCACTGAAACGGGTAAAAAACGGGGCGTTTTAACATACGAAGAAATTGCAGAGCGTATGTCTAGCTTTGAAATTGAATCAGACCAAATGGATGAATACTATGAATACTTAGGCGAACAGGGTGTAGAGCTCATTAGTGAAAACGAAGAGACAGAAGACCCAAATGTTCAGCAGCTGGCTAAAGCGGAAGAAGAATTTGACCTGAATGATTTAAGCGTACCACCAGGTGTCAAAATCAATGACCCTGTTCGTATGTACTTAAAAGAAATCGGACGCGTCAACTTGTTATCTGCTAAAGAAGAAATTACGTACGCTCAAAAGATCGAAGAGGGCGATGAGGAATCAAAAAGAAGATTAGCGGAAGCAAACCTTCGTCTCGTTGTCAGCATTGCGAAACGCTATGTCGGTCGTGGTATGCTGTTCCTTGACTTGATTCAAGAAGGAAACATGGGTCTGATGAAGGCGGTTGAGAAGTTTGATTACCGCAAAGGATATAAATTCTCAACATATGCGACTTGGTGGATTAGACAGGCGATCACACGTGCGATTGCCGATCAGGCGAGAACAATCCGGATCCCGGTTCATATGGTGGAAACCATTAATAAATTGATCCGTGTTCAAAGACAGCTTCTGCAAGACCTAGGCAGAGAACCAACGCCTGAAGAAATTGCTGAAGACATGGATTTAACTCCAGAAAAGGTAAGAGAGATTCTTAAAATTGCGCAAGAGCCTGTATCTTTAGAAACACCTATTGGTGAAGAAGATGACTCGCATCTTGGTGATTTTATCGAAGACCAAGAGGCGACATCTCCATCTGACCACGCTGCGTACGAACTCTTAAAAGAGCAGCTTGAAGATGTATTAGACACGCTGACGGACCGTGAAGAAAATGTGCTGAGACTACGTTTCGGACTAGACGACGGAAGAACACGCACGTTAGAAGAGGTTGGTAAGGTGTTCGGCGTAACAAGAGAGCGTATCCGACAAATTGAAGCGAAAGCTCTTCGTAAATTAAGACACCCAAGCAGAAGTAAACGATTAAAAGACTTCTTAGAGTAGAAACCGGACGGATCTTGAAAGAGATCCGTTCTTTCTTATCAAAAATGAAAACGCTTTTTTCAATCTGATTATATTTTACTGAATAACAAATGAATTTGCAACGTTCTTAGAGAAAAGATGTATAAAAAATACATCTAAATGTGCTGGAGGCTTCATTTCTCATCTTGAATCATTTTTGTCTAATCTGTGAACTTGACCAAAGTTTTGTATCATAATTCGTTTACTTTTTGTAAAATTAAAGTAGAATTAGAATTGTTTGCATAGTCTCAAAGGGGTTTTCACAAAGGGGAGGATGAAAGAAATGAAACGGAATCCACTTATACCATTTTTATTGATTGCCATTTTAGGTATTGGACTCACTTTTTTCTTATCAATGAAGGGGCTGAAAGATGAAGAAAAAATTGCCTCAGGGGGCAAAGAGCAAAAGCAAGAAGAGACAGCAAATGCGACGCCGGAAGAATTGTATAAACAGAACTGTCTAAGCTGTCACGGGGAAAACTATGAAGGCGGAGCAGGTCCTGCTTTAAAAGGTGTTGGAGACAAGCTTGAAGTAGCTGACATCAAGAAGAAAATTCAAGAAGGCGGCAACGGGATGCCAGGCGGGCTGATTCCGAATGAAAAGCTCGATGAAATGGCGGAATGGGTATCTAAAATTAAATAACCGTACACAAAAAGCTCTTTTTCAAAAGAAGAGCTTTTTTCATTTGAAAACGACTTTTAAAAAGTCCATAATTTATATAAGATAGACAAGTATGAACATTAAAGAAAAGTAGTGATACGTATGAATGAAATGAATTTATCCAAACGATTAAAAAAAGTCGCAGACTTTTTACCAGATGAGGCAGTCTTCGCTGATATCGGCTCAGACCATGCCTATTTGCCATGCTATGCGATCCTGCATCAAAAAGCAGTGAAAGCCATTGCTGGTGAAATTACCGATGGACCGCTCCAATCGGCGCAGCAGCAAGTACATAGACTTGAATTAGATGAACAAATATCGGTCAGAAAAGGAAATGGCCTTGAAGTCATTGAAAAAGGTGAAGTGAATGCTGTAACGATTGCAGGTATGGGCGGGGCACTCATTGCAAGTATTTTAAATGAGGGCAAGCATAAGCTCGCAGGCCATGAGCGGCTCATTCTTCAGCCGAATATCCATGCCCACCATATTCGTTTATGGCTTTATCAAGAGGGGTATGAATTGATGGATGAAGTCATTTTAGAAGAGGACGGCAAAATATACGAAATCATCATCGCAGAAAAAGGCGATAAAGATAAAGCTTATGAAGGAATGTCACTTGAAGCAGGCATGCTGGTTGGTCCGTTTCTTGCGAAAGAGCAAAATGACGTCTTCCAGCGCAAGTGGATGCAAGAGCTTCAGCATATGGAGAAGATAGAAAATCAAATTCAGCAGGCAGCACGGACAGAAGAAAACAAAGAGCGCCTTGAAGAGCTGAATGCGAAAATAAAGATGCTAAAGGAGGTCTTGACTGTTGGCTAAAACAGTAAACGGGCATGAAATCATCCAATTGTTTGAACAATTTTCACCAAAGGCATATGCCATGGAAGGTGATAAAATTGGTCTCCAGATTGGAACATTGAATAAAAAAGTAAGCAATGTGATGATCACCTTGGATGTATTAGAGAATGTAGTAGATGAGGCGATCGAGCGAAAAGTGGATCTCATTATTGCGCACCATCCGCCGATTTTTCGTCCATTAAAACATGTAGCGACAGATCAGCCAGCTGGACGGATCATTGAAAAATGCATCAAACATGATATTGCGGTATATGTGGCACATACGAATTTAGACGTAGCTGATGGCGGAGTCAATGACCTGCTTGCTGAGGCTCTAGAGCTTGAAGAAACAAGTGTGCTAGTGCCGACATACGAGGATCCAATCAAACAGCTTGCTTTGTATGTCCCTGAAGAGTTTGAAGAGGCCATCCGGACAGCTTTAGGAAATGCGGGCGCAGGTCATATCGGCAACTACAGCCATTGTGCGTTTTCAAATGAAGGGACAGGCAGCTTTTTGCCATCAGAAGAAGCTAAGCCGTTTATTGGGGAGTCGGGTCAATTAGAATTTGTGAAAGAAGTGCGGATTGAAACCATTTTCCCAGCCAGCATAGAAAAACAAGTGATTCGCGACATGATCAAAGCACATCCTTATGAAGAAGTCGCCTATAGTGTACACACGACAGATCTTCCTCCTATTCAAAAAGGCCTTGGCCGTATTGGAGAGCTAAATGAGCCTATGACACTTAGAGATTTCACACAATTTGTGAAAACGAAGCTAGATGTGAATGGTGCTCGTTTTGTAGGAGATCAAGACGCTGTAGTGAAAAAAGTGGCGGTGCTTGGCGGAGACGGAAATAAATACATCCATCAAGCGAAAAGAATGGGTGCAGATGTGTATGTGACAGGAGACCTTTATTTCCATGTTGCGCATGATGCCATGATGCTTGGGCTGAACGTAGTGGACCCAGGGCATTATGCTGAAAAGATTATGAAAGAGGGCGTAAAGGCGAAGCTTCAATCGCTATGTGCAGATAAAAAGTATGACGTACAGCTCTTTGTTTCTGAATCAAACACAAACCCATTTCAATTTATGTAAACAAAAAACGTCAGAGCATATCCGCTCTGACGTTTTCTTATTTCTTTGTTTTGACGCGAGGTAAAATTTTAGAAAGAGGAACGGTCCGTTCAATCTTCCAAGTCGTTTCATCATCCGGTTCATAGTTTTCTAAGAAACGAATGACTTCCTTTGTAATAGGTGTTGGTGTTGAAGCACCAGCAGTAACAGCAACGGTTTTGACGCCCTGCAGCCATTCCAGCTTGAGTTCACTTAAATCGCCAATACGGTAAGCCTGCGTTCCGGCTATCTCCATTGACACTTGTGCGAGACGGTTGGAGTTATTACTTTTTGGATCGCCGACAACAATGGTTAAATCGGCTTGACCAGCTTGCTGCGAGACAGCTTCCTGACGCACCTGTGTCGCAAGGCAAATTTCTTGATGATACTCGACGTGAGGGTATTTCTCTTTAATCAGCTCCATCAGATCGTGGACATCCCATTGAGACATCGTCGTTTGGTTCGTGATGAGAAGTTTTTCTGATGTTAAATCGAGCGCCTCAATATCGGCTTCTGTTTCGACAAGATGTACCTTGTCAGGGGCTACTCCGACAGCTCCTTCTGGCTCAGGATGACCTTTTTTCCCAATATAAATAATGTCATAGCCATCGGCTGTTTTCTCTGAAATGAGTTCGTGGGTTTTCGTGACATCAGGACAGGTCGCATCAATGGCGACAAGGCCTTTTTCTTCTGCGATTTGACGAACCTCAGGAGAAACGCCGTGAGCCGTGAAAATGACTGTTCCGCTTTCTACCTGCTTTAAAATGTCTAAGCGGTTTGGTCCGTCCAGTGTGTAGATTCCATCTTCCTCGAAGGCATCAGTGACATGTTTGTTGTGCACAATCATACCTAATATATAAATGGGGCGTGGCAAATTCTTATCAAGTGCGGCATTTTTAGCAATGACCATTGCATCCACAACGCCATAGCAATAGCCACGCGGCGATATTTTAATTACATTCATTTATTCGTCCTCCTGTAGGGAAGTGCTGCTAGAGAAGAACAATATAAAAAGCCGTAAAAAACGGCTTTTTATCATTCTCTTGCTTCCATTATAGCCAAAGTAAGCGTATATATCAAAGATTGTTATACGCAGTGAACACTTCGCCGTTAAAAGATCACTAGACATATAGTTTTGGAACAGAGCTGCCAGATCTTTTTTTCGGTTTTGCTTCAGGAGCAGGTGATGTGTGTGGTGCTGCTTTTTTGACAAGGATGTCTTCGGGTTCAACATTTTCTTCTATTTCATCAGGTTGTGCTTCTTCCTCGGGTACTTCTGTTTCCGCGCTGGTCTCCGTTGATTTTGCATCATCGTCATTTGCATTTGCTTCATCATCGTCCGCACTGCCAAGCTGGCTGTACAGTTTAATCATTGCAGGTAAGTTTCTCACTAAAGGACCGTATTGCTGAATCATTGGCGTAAATTGCTGCGCCATCCCGAGCACTTTTTGAACATTTCCTAACATGCTTGAGAGAGTCGCAGGATTCGTGAAGCTCTGGATTCCTTGTAATCCCGCACCACCTCCAGAGACTCCAGCTCCTCCTGCGCCAGGAAGAAATTTAGAGAGCATGCCTTTAATTCCTGCTCCGCCGCCTAGTGCACGGCTCTCACCTCCTGGAATTCCGCCCATCCCGGGTAAACCGCCTCCCTGTACAGACGGGGAGCGAGGCATCATTTGCTGAAATGGATTGCCTTGCCCTTGAAAAGGCTGTTGGATAGGAGGCTGCTGCCCTCTTTGAAACATTCGGGGCTGTCCGCCATTTCCAAGGTGCCGGCGTGAGGGGCGGCGCGGCTGAAAATCGCCCATAGGCCTTTGCCCTAACATACTTGTACCTCCCTTACTGCATTCTCTTTCTCTTCATAGGTTATGCAAGGAAGCATCAATTGGTTTCCTGTAGGAAAAGCGGACATGGTTTTTTTACTGAAAATCAGCTATAATGAGGAGATGAGCAAAAAGGCATTGCCTTAAGGAGTGAAAACATGAAAGAAACAAAATTTACGACATATGAATTAAAGCCTTTTATTATAGATGCTATTCATGAACTAGGCTTTTATGAGCCGACTGATATTCAAAAAAGAATCATCCCTGCTGTTTTAAAAGGAGAAAGCGTGATTGGCCAGTCACAAACAGGAACAGGAAAAACTCATGCGTACTTATTGCCGCTGATTCATTCAATTGATCCAAGCAAAGAGCAGGTACAAGTCGTGATTACTGCACCTACAAGAGAATTAGCCAATCAAATTTTCAAAGAAGCTCAAACGATTTTAAAGAATGCTTCCCCAGAAGAAGAGATCAAAGCAAAGCTTTACATTGGCGGAACGGACAAGCAGAAATCAATTCAAAAGCTAAAAAATCAGCCGCATTTGGTGGTCGGCACACCTGGACGTATTGCTGATCTCATTCATGAGCAGGCGCTGAATGTTTACAAAGCGACCTCCCTTGTCATTGATGAAGCGGATTTAATGCTGGATATGGGATTTTTAGAAGATGTGGACCGTATTGGTGCACAAATGCCAGAACAGTTGCAAATGCTTGTGTTCTCTGCAACCATCCCAGAAAAACTAAAGCCTTTCCTGAAAAAATATATGGACAATCCAAAGTATGCGCATGTTGAACCAAGACGGATTACAGCAGAAAACATTCAGCATATTTTAGTTCCATCTAAACAGCGTGATAAATTAAAATTGCTCCATGAAATGGTGACGAATGTACAGCCATATTTAGGGATTATTTTTGCCAATACAAAAACAACTGTTGATGAAATCGCATCGTTCCTACAAGAAAAAGGAATGAAAATCGGTGTGCTTCATGGCGGATTAACGCCGCGCGAACGTAAAAAAGTCATGAAACAAATTGAAGATTTGGAGTTCACTTATATTGTGGCATCTGATCTTGCAGCTCGCGGCATTGACATTAAAGGCGTCAGCCACGTGATTAACTATGAGCTACCATCTGATCTTGATTTTTATGTGCACCGCGTTGGAAGAACAGCTCGTGCTGGTTCATCTGGAATTGCCATGACCATTTATGAGCTGGCTGATGAGGATGCACTCATTCAAATTGAGAAAATGGGCGTTGTGTTTGAAAACAAAACCATTGTTCATGGCGAATGGCGAGATGCAGATGACCGTCTGAAGCGTCAAAGACGTAAAAAAGCACCAAATGAAATTGAAGAAAAAGCAAAACGTCTTGTGAGAAAACCGAAAGCCGTCAAACCTGGATATAAAAAGAAAATGACACGTGAGATGGATAAAATCAAAAGACAGGAACGTAGAAAGTCAAAGCGTAATGGAAAGTAGGGGGAAACATTGTTAAAGATTGGTTCACATGTATCCATGAGCGGAAAACATATGCTTCTTGCAGCGAGTGAAGAAGCTGCCTCTTATGGTTCGAATACGTTTATGATTTATACAGGTGCACCGCAAAATACGCGCCGCAAAAAAATCGAAGACCTCAATATTGAAGCTGGACAAGCGCATATGAAAGAGCACGGCATGACAGATATCGTCGTCCATGCTCCGTATATTATCAATATTGGAAACACAGTGAATCCCGCGACATTTGAGCTTGGCGTAGATTTCCTGCGCTCTGAGATCGAGCGTACGGAAGCGCTAGGTGCAAGGCAAATTGTTCTTCACCCAGGTGCGCATGTTGGAGCAGGGGCAGAAGCAGGGATTCAAAAAATCATTGAAGGCTTAAACGAAGTCATTGTGAAAGGTCAAGAGGTTCAAATTGCACTTGAAACAATGGCAGGAAAAGGATCAGAGTGCGGAAGAAGCTTTGAAGAGCTTGCCCAAATTATCGACGGCGTGACACATAACGAAGCTCTTTCTGTCTGCTTTGATACGTGTCACACGCACGATGCTGGTTACCCGATTGTGAGTGACTTTGATGGTGTATTAGAAGAATTTGACCGAATCGTCGGTATTGACCGAATCAAAGTTCTTCATATTAATGACAGTAAAAACGTACAAGGCGCAAGAAAAGACCGACATGAAAATATCGGTTTTGGTGAAATTGGTTTCGATGCACTGAACTATATTGTGCATCATCCGCAGCTTCAAGATGTGCCAAAAATTCTAGAAACGCCTTATGTAGGTGAAGATAAAAAGAACAAAAAACCACCTTACAAATTCGAAATTGCGATGCTGAAAGAAAAGCAATTTGATGAAGGCTTACTAGACAAAATTACAGGTCAATAAAAAAGGATATAAACATGTTGAGGTGCCGCTAAATGCGGCCCTTTTTTGCTTAACTTGTAAACTGGTTAAACAAATCATTCACAGTCTGTGCTGTCTGTTTAGAAGTAATCGCTTCCACTTGCTTAAGAAGCCGGTTACGCTCTGAATCATTAAAAATATTGATATTTTTCCCGTTCATGAGTTTGGCAACCTCAGCTGCTTGATGTGACGTTAAACTGACGCCATACTGTTTCGCATACCTTAACAGATCATTTGCTGTGATCTGATTGAGCCGCTGCAGGACAATTTTTTGGATTAAAATCAATTCCATTCCTCCCCTCTGTAACAATGTATGGGCGAAAACGGAAAATGTGCAAAAAATTTTATTTTATTCTGTGAAATGATAAAATAGTAAAGTGAATAAAATGTTCATTGAAAATTTAACATGTGTAGAAGGGAGAACGTATGGCAAATAGTAAACAGCATAGAAAGGAATCAGTGCCTCATTTTATTTTGAGAATTTTTCTGATTCTAGTAGGGGCTGCATGTGCAGCAGTAAGCATTGAATTATTTTTAGTGCCAAACAATATTATTGATGGGGGCATCATCGGCATTTCGCTTATTTTGGATTATCTCTTTACAGATAACCCGTTTATAAATTTTGCGACGATTGTTGTCATTTTAAATATTCCATTTATGATATCAGGATACAAGCATATTGGGAAAACCTTTCTGGTTTCCACTGTGATTGGGATTGTCAGCTTAGCCGTGATCGAATCTTCACTTCATCATGTGGAGGCATTTACAACACAGCCGATCTTAGCCACTGTATTTGGCGGGCTATTACTTGGATTTGGTGTTGGACTTGTCATCCGTAATGGAGGCTCAATGGATGGAACAGAGATTTTAGGAATTCTTTTGACGAAAAAAATCCCTTTCTCCGTCGGTGAGTTTGTTATGATCGTCAATGTGTTCATTTTTATTTGGGCGGGCTTTGTTTTCGGACCAGAGCAGGCTATGTATTCTGTCATGACATATTATTTGGCAATGAAAACAATTGATGCTGTCATTCAAGGGCTTGATGAAACAAAAGCTGTCATTATCGTATCAGATTATTATGATGAAATTTCAGATGCGATTCTGCATCGACTCGGCAGGGGAACGACAAAGCTGAGAGGAAAAGGCGGCTATACAGATGAAGAAAAAGATGTCATCTACGCCGTTGTCACAAGGCTTGAAATTACAAAGCTGAAATCCATCGTATTTGAAATTGATGACCAAGCATTTATCACGATTATGGATACGCATGAAACAAAAGGCGGTAAGTTCAAAACAGCCATTCATTAGCTTTTATTTTACTTTTTTATCTTTCTTTTATATAATGAAATGTATGTATGGACAGAGAAAATGGCAAAAGCCATTTTCTTTTTGTTGTATAAATCGTAATCATTCTTTTTATATTGATTAAAGGTGGAAAGATTCATGGCAAAGCCAATCATTGAAATGAAGGACATTTCGTACTCATATGGACAGCGAAATGTCATTGATCACATTCATTTAACAGTAGAGGAAGGAAACTTTCTAGCACTTGTTGGACCGAATGGTTCTGGTAAAACAACCTTATTAAAATGCCTGCTTGGGCTCATTAAACCGCAGCAAGGGGAATTAAAGCTATTTGGCACGCCTGTTTCAAAATTTAGAGACTGGGATCAAATTGGATTTGTTTCTCAAAAGGCGAATAGCTTCAATACGGGTTTCCCTGCTTCTGTATATGAGGTCGTCGCAAGCGGATTGACCGCGAAAATTGGTTTATTCAAACGAATGAGCAAGCAGGATAAATGGCAAGTTGAAGATGCCATACGCTCAGTTGGCATACAAGATTTAAAGCACCAAAACATCGGTGAGCTTTCAGGTGGTCAGCAGCAGCGTGCATTTATTGCCCGTGCGCTTGTCAGTCAGCCAAAGCTGCTCATTTTGGATGAGCCCACAGTTGGGGTAGACCAGCGGACAGTAGAAGGCTTTTATCAGCTGCTCGAAACATTGAACAAAGAAAAAGGAATGTCTTTAATTCTCGTCACACACGACGTTGGCACCGTTTCCGATAAAGTCACCCATGTGGCTTGTTTAAATCAGACACTGCATTTCCACGGGGATGCGGAAGCGTTTGATTCAATGGATGATCAGGCGCTATCCCAATTTTACGGGCATGACATTCAAGTGATTCATCACGACCATCACCATCATGGGGGACATGAATAATGCTATTTCCATTTTTTCATTATGAATTTTTACAAAATGCGTTTATCGCAGGGTTACTGATCGGTTTTATTGCGCCCTTACTTGGTGTATTTATTGTCGTCAGAAGGCTCTCGCTTATTGCAGATGCCCTCAGCCACGTATCACTTGCCGGTATTGCCGCAAGTCTATTTCTTGATAAAAAGTTTGGCCTTTTGACAGGGGTAAGCCCGCTGTACTTAGGGATGGCTTTTTCTGTTGCTGGTTCATTGTTTATTGAACGCCTGCGCTCCGTGTATAAGCATTATCAGGAGCTTGCCATTCCCATTATTTTATCAGGGGGAATTGGGATCTCCGTCATCTTCATTTCACTAGCGAATGGCTTTAATACAGATTTGTTTAGTTATTTATTCGGAAGTGTCAGTGCGGTGTCAAGACTCGATCTTTGGATTATTGTAGGGATCTCACTCGTTGTTGTGTTAGTTGTTGTGCTTTTATATAAAGAATTATTTTTGCTTTCTTTTGATGAAGAGCATGCAAAGGCTTCTGGTATTTCAGCAAAATGGATTCATTTTATTTTTATCTTAGTCGTTGCACTTGTCATTGCGGCATCGATGCGTATCGTTGGTACCCTGCTTGTGTCGGCGCTCATGACGCTTCCTGTTGCGGCAAGTATCCGCATTGCCAAAGGATTTAAACAGGCGATTTTCCTTTCGATCTTGTTTGGTGAATTGTCGGTATTAGCCGGATTGATTTTAAGCTATTATCTTGATTTAGCGCCAGGCGGAACCATTGTGATGCTGTCTATTTTGATTTTAATCGGGTGTATTAGTATTGGGAAATTCAGAAGGGGGAATCAACATGAACGTACAAGAAGCGCTTGATTTATTAAAGGAAAAAGGCTACAAATATACAAGCAAACGTGAAGATATGCTTCAATTGTTTTCTGATTCTGATAAATACTTGACTGCTAAAAATGTGCTGACGGCACTAAGTGAAGATTACCCGGGTCTTAGCTTTGATACAATTTATCGAAACTTGTCACTATATGAAGACCTTGGAATATTAGAAACAACGGAATTGTCAGGGGAGAAACTATTCCGTTTCAAATGTTCATTTTCCCATCATCACCATCACTTTATTTGTCTTACATGCGGGAAAACAAAAGAAATCGATGCCTGTCCTATGGACAAGCTTGACGCCGATCTAGAGGATTATCATATTAGCGGACATAAATTTGAAATATACGGAACGTGTCCTTCCTGCGAACCGAAGGAAGTTCACTCGTGAAAAAAAGCCAGCCATGGAGCTGGCTTTTTTGTTTTGTCTTTTGAAAACGTTTTACAAAGGGTGGCTGTTTCATTAAAATGAGATCAAGGTAATATAACGTGCAATTTGAGTCTTTTGGAGTAAAGGGAGGGGTCAAAAGTGGCATATTACGTCGTGTTTGATGTAGGCGGGACGAGAACGAAACATGGATTAATGGATCAGGATGGAAAGCTAATCACTAGCGGTGACTATCAGACGAACTGCCGGCAGCTTGAACTGTTTTTAGAAGCAATGGCGGATGTGGTCAGGGAATATCAAAGGATGCAGGATGTCAGGGGTATCGCCATCAGTCTTCCGGGCTTTGTGGACAGTGAATCAGGTTATACAGAATTTGCAGGCGCCATCATCGCCTTAAATGGTCAAAATGTAAAAACACTTTTAGAAGAGAAAACATCTCTTCGTGTAGAAGTGGAAAATGATGCAAACTGTGCAGCTCTCGCAGAAAAATATAGCGGCCATGCGAAAGAGTGTGACAGCTTTATTTGTATGACACTTGGCACAGGTGTTGGCGGTGGTATTTTCGCTGGTGGTCAGCTTGTGCGCGGGGCTTCCTTTCGCGGCGGTGAATTTGGCATGATGCTGACAGAAACAGACAATGGACAATTTACAACACTCAACAGCAGCGCTTCAACGGCTGGACTCATTCGCAGCTATAAAGAAAAGCAAGGAATTCCGCAAAGTACACAAATAGACGGCCAAGACATTTTTGAAAAGGCGAAGCACGATCCGTCCATTGAAAAACTGGTGGATCAGTGGTACAAGCGAATCGCCATTGGCATTTACAATGTCGCAACCGTCCTCAATCCAGAAAAAATTCTCATTGGCGGCGGCGTGAGCGCAAGACCAGATTTACTATCAAGTATTGAGAAACACCTACATACACTGCCTGCGTGGAAGAACATTCAGGTGAAGCTGGAAACGTGTTATTACTTGAATCAGGCAGGCATGAAGGGAGCGTTGTACCATTTCCTCATGAAAGAAGGGCAGCTTGCTCCATCGAAAAAGCCGATACATTAAATGTATCGGCTTTTCTACCTTAATAAGCAGCTTGCAGACTTTGTTCATATTGTTTGATCCATTGATACGCTTCGTGCCAGTTGTTTACGCGAATAATTCTGTCGTCAATTGGCATCTGGTTATAAGGGGAGTTAAAAAGTATAACCGGGATGTCTGCCTCTTTTGCAATCATTGTGGCATTGCCGTGATGGTCTTCAAAAAATACATCAATCTTGTGCTTTTGAACGGCTTCCAGCTTATGATGACCGCCAACCAGCTCAATGTCATCATAATGCACGTCATGTTCTTGAAACCACTTGTAGGTGATATCTGAATGCTGCTGCCTTCTTGCTGTAATATAAATCAATTTGTGCTGCTGCTTCATTTGCTCGAGGATTTCTTTAGCACCCTCAGCAGGCTTTGCCTGTTTATAAATAAGAGGCTCATGCTCATTCATCCAGCCCCAAAATTCTTCTTGAGAAATCTTTAAAAGCTTCGTCAAATCATATTCTGTCATATCATCTAGTGTCATGGCACATTGGAACGACTCGTTTAAATAGGGAACAAAGGTGTCCTGCGCCGTCACTGTACCATCAATATCAATTCCTAAACGTAACATGCCCACACTCCTCATTTTTATACTCTTAAAGTGTAACATAATCATTTCACAATTCCAGCAAGTTTTAGCAAACATGAAACAGACATTTTTGCTCATACTAAAAAAGCTTCTTTCTATTAACCAAAAGGGGGAATTGATCATGGAAAGAGACGAGGATTTCAGAAGAAATGATCGTGAAATCGACACACACTTTAGTAATGATGATGGCTATTTAGAGGAAACAGCTGCTGAAATTGCAGAGCCATATCAAGCATCAAGAGATCGAGAAGATAGACGAGGACGTGACCATGCAGGTGACGATTCGGGCAGTAAGGGGATAGGCTATACAGCACTCGCGATTGCGATTATCTCATTATTTGTCTTGCCGGTGCTATTAGGGGTAGCGGCAATCGTCGTTGGTTATATTGCAAGAAGAAAAGGAGCACATGCGCTTGGCGCGTGGTCAATCGGGATCGGAATTGTTTCCGTCATCCTAGGCATATTTATCACCCCGTTCTTTTAACAAGGACAGAAAAACGCCTGACAATGACGTCAGGCGTTTTTTGTTATGCATTCGCTTGTTTTTCTTTTTCAGCTTCCATTTTCGCATAATGTTCTTCAGCGATTTTATCGATTTCTTTTTTCAGTTCTTCGACCATTGTTTCTTCCGGTACTTTACGAACAATTTCACCTTTACGGAACAATAAGCCTTCGCCTCTAGCACCTGCGATGCCGATATCTGCTTCACGCGCTTCACCTGGACCATTTACAGCGCAGCCGAGGACTGCTACTTTAATCGGAGCTTTGATTTTAGAAATATATTCTTCGACTTCATTTGCAATGCTGATAAGGTCAATTTCAATTCGTCCACAGGTTGGGCAGGAGATTAGTGTTGCTGCATTTGATGCAAGACCAAATGATTTCAACAATTCACGTGCTACTTTTACTTCTTCAACTGGGTCAGCACTTAATGAGATACGGAGTGTATTCCCAATCCCCATATTCAAAATAGCGCCAAGTCCAGCTGCACTTTTGACTGTACCTGCAAATAACGTACCTGATTCTGTAATCCCAAGATGAAGAGGATAATCAAAGGCTTTAGCCGCTTTTTCGTATGCCTCAATTGCAAGGTTTACATCAGATGCTTTCATACTGACGATGATGTCATGAAAGTCTAGGTCTTCTAGAATTTTAATGTGATGCAGTGCACTTTCGACCATACCATCTGCAGTTGGGTAGCCGTATTTATCAAGAATCTTTTTCTCTAATGAACCAGCGTTTACCCCAATACGAATTGGAATGCCTTTTTCTTTTGCTGCTTTGACAACAGCTTCAACTTTTTCTCTTCTTCCAATGTTTCCTGGATTGATTCGGATTTTGTCTGCGCCTGCTTCAATCGCTTTCAGTGCAAGCTTGTAGTCAAAATGAATATCCACAACAAGCGGGATATTAATTTGTTTTTTAATGTCCGCAATTGCATTTGCTGCACGCTCATCTGGACATGCGACACGCACGATTTGACAGCCTGCCTCTTCTAAACGTTTAATTTCAGCGACTGTCGCTTCGACATCATGTGTTTTGGTTGTTGCCATACTTTGAATGACAACCTCATTATTTCCACCTATAGTTAAAGGTCCCACTTTGACGGGACGCGTTTTAGTACGATGTGTGACTTCACTCACTTGTCAATCGCTCCTTAGTGTACAAGCAATTCTTTGCCGTGTACGTCGTGTTTTACAGTTCATATTGTAACAGTCTCTTCGTATGAATGACAAGGAATTAACGTTTTATCTCTTATAGACAGGAAACTTATATGTACTGCCTGCTCTGATTTCGTTCGCTTTCACACCTTGATTCAGCTCCTCGAAATCTTTAATGACATCATCAAGTGGCTTGCTTGTATGTACGATGGAGAGGACCGTTTCACCTTGTTTTACCGTAACGTTCTTATATGTCTTTTTCTCAGCTGTTTGAAGGGCACTTGCTGGAACGGCTGGGTTTTCCTCAACAGGAATGGTTCCATTTTTTAAATCAAAAAAGATAATAAAGAGGACAAACAAACTGATTAGTAAAAAAAGAATTCGCCGCATTTTACTCACCGCTTTTAAGAGTTTACTTCAGTCTATGCATATCCTGAAATGATAGAACCAAAAAGAGGAGAAAAGCTGGAAAGGATGGTTCTAGTTAGTTCTAGTATGTCTTGTAATAAAACTGCTTGGGTCGTTGGTGTAAATAGGAGAGCAATCTCATATGACGATTATGATAAAATAAGAAAGGGGGAGATTTTATGAAGAAAGTTAGTCAGCATATATATGTGAGAACACTAACAGAAAATGATGCAGAATCACTGTTAACATTAGAGCTTGAGAATCGCTCATATTTTCAGGAATTTACACCTTTGATCAAAGATGATTTCTTCACGTTACCTCGTCAAATTGAACGAATTCAGCGGAGTAGGCAAAGAAGAGAACAAGATGAATCATACATGCATGGTATCTTCTTAAATGAAACAGGTGCCTTAATTGGGACGATCTCTTTAAGTTCTGTCGTAAGAGGTCCGATAGAAGGAGCTTGGCTCGGGTATGTACTCGATCAAAGGCAGGGTGGAAAAGGATATATGACAGAAGCCATTCGTTTAATCATTGACTATGCCTTTTTTGAGTTGAATCTCCACCGGATTGAGGCTGGAGTAAAGCCGAGTAACAAGGGTTCCATTCGTGTACTTGAAAAGACAGGTTTTGAAAATGAGGGACTAAATCGTAAAAAAGTAAAGATTAATGGCGTGTGGGAGGATCATTATTTATTTGCGATCATCCATCCAGATGAGTCCTAGCGTATGAACATACATAAAAAGCTCCTCCGAGACGGGGGAGCTTTCATTGTGTAGACAAATCCTTGTTGGATGGATCATTTGCTTTTTTTTGCAGGTATTTCTTTTACAACAAGATATAAAAAGATAAAGTTAATGACCCAATTCAATAAAAATGAGTTTGCAACAGTTGTGTTTAATGCACTCATGATGGCGAAAAAGACCGTGGTTAATGTGAGTGAATAAGCGGAGAGCTTCCAAAGCATTTGGAAAGACAGCTCTTTTTGCTGCATTCGTTTAATAAATGTACCAAGCATTGCAAGGAATGTTGCGCTAATAAACATGAGCGCCGCAGTTGATAAATATAGCAGTACACAGATGACAGGGATAATAATCGCTTGGTTCTGATTTGTGACGCGAGCAAGTTCGTCTTTTGTCAGCGTTCCGCCTAGGAGCTGGTATGGAATATCTGTCATTTGCCCATCAATCGCAATCACTGCTTTTTCCTTTAATAAAGCAATGGCTGTTTGCTTTGATTCAAGTTCACTTGCTTTTATTTTTTCAGCAGGATCAAAGATGATCGTAATGCCGTTTTCTTCTTTTTCTATTGGTGCACTTTGATCCGCTTGAAGCTTTCCTTTTTCAATTGAAAAGTCGGGTAAATCTTTTTTGATCACGTGCTGAAATCCTGACATCGCATTCGAGATCTCCTGGCTCATATGATATCCCTGAGGAACTGCTGCGATAATTGAGAGGATAAAAATGAATAAAATCGCTTTACCGATTCCTGTAAATCTTGCTTTGGCAATATCTTTTGGTGAATAAATTCCTTTTAACAATAGATTAAATACGTTCAATACCTATTCACTTCCTACATTCTTTTCTATTTCTCATATTGTATCAATGTCTATCCATCAAGTACAAGTATGGCCTCATCACTGGTTAAGATAGAAGGAATGAGGCATAATGTATACAGCATATAAAAAGGAGGCGGCAGGGTCTTGGACGTGCTTTATTGGATACTGATTGGCTGTGCATTTATCATTGCGTTTGTTGGACTGGTTTATCCAATTATTCCGAGTGTGGTCTTTATGGTACTCGGATTTATTCTATATGGCTTCTTCTTTAGTTTCGAGCCGCTTACACTGACGTTCTGGCTCATTCAAGCGATGTTTACTGCCGTCTTATTTGCGGCGGATTATGTTTCAAATCTTATAGGGGTCAAGCGCTTTGGCGGCAGCAAGGCAGCTATTTGGGGAAGCACCATTGGGTTATTAGCTGGTCCTTTTGTGATCCCCATTGCAGGAATTATTATTGGTCCATTTCTCGGGAGTGTCATTGCAGAGCTCCTTGTTCATCAAAAAGATTTGAAGACGAGTGTGAAAGTCGGATTAGGCTCATTAATTGGATTTGTATCAGGTGTTTTTGCAAAAGGATTGATTCAAGCGTTGATGCTGGGCATCTTTTTATTTTATGTCCTTCGCTAAGTTGAAAAAGGGTGTTTAAAACTTTATCTAAAGGGCTAAATACAAAATAAACACTGAAATGTTTCAGAACATGAGCAATAACGTTGAAACAAGCTGTTTCTTTTGATACTCTTTGAGTAGGGTGAATTGCTGACTTACAAAGGAAGCATTTCAGTACATACATTTTAAGGAGGAAATTAACCATGGCTTTTAAACTTCCAGAATTACCATATGCTTACGATGCATTAGAACCACATATCGACAAGGAAACAATGACGATTCACCACACAAAACACCACAACACATATGTAACAAACTTAAACAAAGCAATCGAAGGTGTATCAGCTCTTGAAGATCAATCAATTGAAGAGCTAGTGGCTAACTTAAACTCAGTGCCTGAAAACATTCGTACAGCTGTACGTAACAATGGCGGAGGACATGCAAACCACTCATTATTCTGGACGCTTCTTTCACCAAACGGTGGCGGCGCACCAACTGGTGAACTTGCAGATGCAATCGAAAAAGAATTAGGCGGATTTGAAAAATTCAAATCTGATTTCGCTGCAGCAGCTGCAGGACGCTTTGGTTCTGGTTGGGCATGGCTTGTTGTGAACAACGGAAAACTTGAAATCACAAGCACGCCAAACCAAGATTCTCCTTTAACTGAAGGAAAAACGCCAATTCTAGGACTAGACGTTTGGGAGCATGCTTACTACCTAAACTACCAAAACCGTCGTCCTGATTACATTTCAGCATTCTGGAATGTTGTGAACTGGGATGAAGTAGCTCGCCTTTACAGCGAAGCAAAATAATGATTTGATTCTAAAAGACCTGCTTTCAAGAGAAGCAGGTCTTTTTATATTTTCCCTCCTTTTTTTACATATCTGCCTTTTGATGAGACAGACTATTGTGTAGAAAAGGAGAATGAATTGTATGAGCAGATTAAAGAAAATGTTCGGGGACATGGATGTTACAAGAGATTTATTGCTCCTCCTCACGATTGGCGGGTTATACGCACTTGCCATTGCGCTTTCAAATACGTTTGTAAATGTGTACTTATGGAAACAGTCTGGGAAATTCACAGATCTTGCGATTTATAACTTGGCCATTGTGGTGCTTCAGCCCATTACGTTTTTATTCGCTGGCCGGCTCGCTAAAAAAATAGACCGGGCGTTTGTCCTTCGTTTCGGTGTCATCTTTTTAGCCGCTTTTTATTTGATTGTTTTAATGGCAGGAGAACAAGCGGCCGCACGGCTTGTTTTATTGGGAAGTGTCCTTGGGATCGGCTATGGTTTTTACTGGCTTGCTTTTAACGTACTCACCTTTGAGATCACCGAGCCTGAAACAAGAGACTTCTTTAATGGGTTTCTTGGGGTGCTTTCCTCAACTGCTGGCATGATCGGTCCTCTCATTGCGGGGATTGTCATTTCTCAGTTAACGGATGATACAGGCTACACAGTCATTTTCACGTTATCGCTTTTTTTGTTTTCATTAGCGGTTGTGATGAGCTTTTTCCTCAAAAGAAGACAGTCAAAAGGCAAATTTATCATCAAACAAATTTGGAAAGAACGCCATGCAGACGAGAACTGGCGTAGGATTACATCAGCACACTTTTTTCAAGGGCTTCGTGAAGGGGTCTTTGTCTTCTTAATCAGTGTCTTCGTGTTTATTGCAACAAACAGTGAGCTTGCTCTCGGGACGTTTGGTTTAGTGAATTCAGGTGTTGCGTTTTTTGCTTATTTCTTCGCTACACGTTTGATTAAGAAAAAGTGGCGGAAGAAGGCGATTATGCTTGGCGGGCTGATTTTATACGGCGCCCTGTTTTTAATCGTTTTCCACTTGTCCTATGTTTCACTTCTGATGTATGCGGTAGCCATTGCGATAGGATATCCGCTCCTGCTTGTTCCTTATGTATCCTTAACATATGATGTCATCGGCCATGCAAGGTATGCCAGAAAGGCCAGAATTGAATATATTGTGGTCAGAGAGCTATTTTTAAATGCCGGCCGTATTAGTTCGATTATTTTGTTCCTGCTGTCTGTCACCTTACTAGGTGATGAGCTCGGAATCCCAGCATCTCTTGTTGTGCTCGGGGCGGGACATACCCTCATTTATTATTTTGTAAAAGATATTCATTTAAAAGAAAAAACAGCTGATATGAAAGAGGCTGACGGTCAAAAGCCAGTTTCTCACACGAACCTTATTAAGGGAGAAAGGTAAAATTTCTTACCAATGGAACATCAAATTTCTAGATAAATGATAAAAAAACCGCTAAAATGATGATGGTACCTTTTAAATACAAAAAGGGGTGCCATTTCTTTCTTGATAGAAAAGGTGATGTGATGAGAAACAAGAAAAACAAAAAAGACGCGAAGGAAGGGCGCAAAACACTTCCGATCCGGCTGAATTTATTATTTTTAGCTGCGTTTATTATTTTTACCGGTGTTGTCGTTAGACTCGGGTTTGTGCAAATTGTCAATGGAGAAGATTATAAAAAGCAGGCAGAGAAACAAGAGGATGTGAATGTCAGCTCATCTGCTCCGCGCGGAAAAATTTACGATCGAAACTACAATACGATTGTCAGCAATAAAGCGCTAAATGCCATTACATATACGAGAACCTCGACGACTTCACAAGAAGAGCGGCTCAAAGTGGCATCAAAATTAGCGGATATGATTCATGTGAGTACGAAAAAAATCACAGATCGTGACAAAAAAGATTTCTGGATCTTAACGCATCCGAATGAAGCGAAAAAGCTTGTTCAAAAGGAATCAGAATTAAAGGGTGACGATAAGGTCTCTGATGATAAACTATATGAGCTTCAGCTAAAACGCATCACAGACAAGGAATTAAATCAACTGACGAAAAAAGATTTACAAGTGCTTGCCATTAAAAGGCAGATGGATGGAGGCTATGCACTGACGCCTCAATTTATTAAAAATGAAGATGTAAAGCCGAGCGAAATTGCTTACGTCTCTGAGCATTTGGACGAGCTGCCAGGTGTTGATGTAACGACAGACTGGTCACGCAGCTATCCGTATAAAGGACTGCTCCGCAGTATGCTTGGCAGTGTGTCTTCGAGTGATGAAGGTCTTCCGCAGTCACTTCTTGAGCATTATCTATCACTCGGCTACAGCCGAAATGACCGTGTAGGAAAAAGCTATCTTGAATATCAATATGAAGATGTCCTGCAGGGCCAAAAGGAAAAAGAACAGAGTACAACTGATAAACAGGGCAATGTCACAAGCTCTAAAGTGTTAACAGAAGGTAAGAGCGGGAAAGACCTTGTGCTGACAATTGACATTCAGCTGCAAAAAGCGGTTGAAAAAATTATTGAAAAGAACTTGAGAAGTGCGAAACAAAGAGGGGGAACTGAGCTTCTTGATCGCGCATTTGTTGTCATGATGGACCCGAGAAATGGAGAGGTTCTCTCTGTTGCGGGTAAGCAAATTTCAAACAAAAACGGAAAATACAAGTTCGATGACTACTCATTAGGAACGATGACATCCTCATATGCGATGGGATCAGCTGTAAAAGGGGCAACGGTACTGACCGGATATAAAACAGGCGCTATTCATATTGGAAGTACCCAGTATGATGAACCTCTCTATATCGCTCAGTCACCGCCAAAGAAATCCTATCAAAATATGGGACTCATTAATGATTTAACAGCACTAGAGCGTTCATCTAACGTGTATATGTTCAAAACAGCGATCGCCATTGGGAAAAGCGAATATCGTAAGAATCAGCCGCTCCCAATTGATCCGAAAGCATTTGATACGTTCCGCTACAATTTCAGTAAATTTGGCCTTGGCGTCAAAACTGGTATTGACCTGCCAAACGAGGCAACGGGCTACAGAGGAACGTCTACACAATCGGGTCTCTTACTTGACTATGCGATTGGACAGTATGATACGTTTACACCGCTGCAAATGGCGCAATACGTTTCAACCATTGCAAATGGCGGGTATCGTTTACGTCCGCAGCTTGTCAAAGAAGTGAGAGAGCCAGATCCGCAGCGCGGCATTGGAGCTGTGACAGAATCCGTCAAACCGGATGTATTGAATAAGCTAGACATGACAAGTGATGAAATCAAGCGTGTCCAGCAAGGCTTCAAGCTTGTCATGCAGAACCCAAGAGGGACAGCCTATTCAAACTTTGGCAACAAAAAGTATAATCCAGCTGGCAAAACAGGAACCGCTCAATCATTCTATGACGGTCCAATTAAAAGCAAGCGCGGTACACCGACGTATAACACAACTCTTGTAGCATACGCGCCTGCTGATAATCCAGAAGTGGCTATTTCCGTTGTCGTCCCGTGGGTGTATCAAGACTACAACCAGCGCTATCCAATTACAAATGATATTGGTGAACAAGTATTAGACAAGTACTTTGAACTGAAATCAAAACAGGAAAGCAATGATACACAGGCGAAAAACAAAAACAAAATTGAAAATGAAGCAGAAACAAATAACTAGACCTTTCATAGGTAAAAACGCTCACTTTTTGTGGGCGTTTTTTTACGTTTTCTTCAAAAATCCCGATATAAATTGACAAAATTCATAAAAAACGCCGCAATTTCTCTACAAAACTTCGACATTTACAAAACCTTAACATTCCATTTAAACGAAATTAATAAAGAACCTTTAATGTATTACTCGTAGGACAAATTATTCAGGGGGTATTCTTGAAATGAAAAAGAACAAATTATGGCTGCTTACTTTCCTTACTATCGCATTGTTAGCATTCGTCACTGCATGCGGAAACAGCAGCTCAAGCGGAGATTCAAAAGACAGTAAAGGAAATGCTTCAAACAAAGATGAGGCATCAGGTTCCATTACCATCTCAGGATCATCTGCGATGCAGCCTTTAGTTCTTGCGGCAGCAGAAAAATTCATGGATAAACATCCAAAAGCCGATATTCAAGTACAAGCCGGCGGTTCAGGAACAGGACTTTCTCAAGTTTCAGAAGGATCTGTACAAATTGGTAACTCAGATGTATTCGCTGAAGAGAAAGACGGAATCGACGCAAAAGCTTTAAAAGACCACAAAGTAGCAGTTGTTGGAATGGCCGCAGCTGTAAACCCTGAAGTGGGTGTCAAAGACATCACAAAGGACGAATTGAAAAAAATCTTCACTGGTAAAATCAAAAACTGGAAAGAGCTTGGCGGGAAAGACCAAAAAATCACACTTGTAAACAGACCTGATTCTTCAGGAACTCGTGCAACATTTGTGAAATATGCACTTGATGGTGCAACACCTGCAGAAGGAATCACAGAAGATTCTTCAAACACAGTGAAAAAACTGATTGCAGAAACACCAGGTGCGATTGGATACCTAGCATTCTCTTATTTAACAGATGACAAAATTACACCGCTTAGCATTGATGGTGTGAAACCAGAAGAAAGCAATGTAGAAAGCGGTAAATATACAATTTGGGCATACGAGCACTCTTATACAAAAGGTGAGCCGGAAGGTCTAGCAAAACAATTCTTAGATTACCTTATGAGTGACGAAGTACAAAAAGAAATCGTTAAAGACCAAGGCTACATCTCAGTCTCTAATATGAAAGTAGAAAGAGACGCAGCAGGCAAACAATCAGATAAGTAAGAGGTCTTGAATTGCTGATGAAGGAAAAGTGGAGCATTTCACTTTTCCTTTTATGACATTCATAGGAGTGTAGAAAAAGATGAAGCAGATAGAACATACAGAAGCGAGCGATCGGCTGATCAGCTCGAAGAAAAATAGGCAAATGGATGAAGTAAGAGGAAGTATTTTGGTAAGATTCTGCGCATTCTTAATGATTGCAGTATCCATCGCCATCACCATCTTCCTTGGCATTAAGGGTTTACAATCTTTCATCGTAAATGGTGTAAGCCCAATTGAGTTCTTAACCAGTATCAATTGGAACCCAACAGCAGAAAACCCGGAGTACGGCGCATTTCCTTTTATCTTTGGATCGATCGCCGTCACACTTCTATCGGCACTCATTGCAGCGCCGCTAGGCATCGCAGGAGCGATCTTTATGACAGAAATTGCACCTGCATGGGGCCGGAAAATTCTCCAGCCGGTCATTGAATTGCTTGTAGGGATTCCATCCGTTGTTTACGGATTCATAGGTCTTACAGTATTGGTGCCGTTTATCGGACATTTCAAGTCAAGCGGCTCAGGGCATAGCGTGTTAGCAGGAACGATTGTCCTGTCTATTATGATTCTGCCAACCGTTACATCTATTGCAACTGATGCAATGGCTTCCCTTCCAAAAAGCTTGCGTGAGGGATCGTATGCACTTGGCGCAACAAGGTGGCAAACGATTAGACGTGTGCTTGTACCAGCAGCTCTTCCAACATTAATGACAGCGGTCGTTCTTGGGATGGCAAGAGCATTTGGAGAAGCCCTTGCCGTTCAAATGGTCATTGGAAACACACGTAATTTACCAGAGAGCATTATGGATACAGCTGGTACATTAACAACCATTATTACGTTAAACATGGGTCACACAACGTATGGAAGTGTTGAAAACAATACACTTTGGTCAATGGGGCTTGTCCTTCTAGTTGTATCGTTTATGTTCATACTCATTATCAGATACTTGTCGTCTAGGAGGAAGATTTAATGAATAGCAAAATGACCGATCGTTTTGCCACGATTGTTTTTGGATTATGTGCCGCCATTATTACGGCGATCCTAGTTGGTTTGTTTTCTTATATCATTTTCAACGGTGCAAAAGAATTAAACTTTGACTTTTTGACAACCCGCTCAAGTGCAATTGGCTCTGGCGGCGGCATCAGGGATCAGCTGTTTAACTCGTTTTACATTTTGTTTATTACAATGCTGATCACAGTACCACTTGGTGTCGGCGGCGGAGTGTACATGGCTGAATATGCGCCTCAAAACAAAGTCACTGATTTTATTCGCACATGTATTGAAGTGCTGTCTTCACTTCCTTCCATTGTCATTGGTATGTTTGGTTTACTTATGTTTGTCAATTTAACAGGCTGGGGCTATACAATCATCGGAGGAGCTCTTGCGCTCACGGTGTTTAACCTGCCAGTGATGGTCAGGGTGACAGAAGACGCGCTTCGCTCTGTACCGAAGGATCAAAAGGAAGCATCACTAGCGCTCGGTGTAACGAAATGGCATACAGTGAAGACGGTCCTGATTCCAGGTGCGATTCCTTCTATTATTACCGGTGCGATTTTAGCATCAGGAAGAGTTTTCGGGGAGGCAGCAGCGCTTCTTTTCACAGCAGGCCTCACCACACCGCGTCTTGATTTTACAAACTGGAGTCCATTTTCTGATACGTCACCGCTGAATATTTTTAGACCGGCAGAAACATTAGCCGTTCATATATGGAACGTCAATACACAAGGAATCATTCCAGATGCAGAGGCCATTGCAAATGGTGCATCAGCCGTACTTGTGCTTTCAGTTTTAGTATTCAACTTAGCAGCTAGATGGCTTGGTTCATTTATTCATAAGAAGCTTACGTCAAAATAATGTGAGAAAGGTGTGAAGGGGATATGGTTCAAATGCTAGCAGAAAAAAAAGAGATTGCAGCAAAAAAGGCTCCACTTCAAGCAGAACAGATTTTACAGGTACAGGATTTAAGCATTTATTATAGGGAAAAAAGAGCGGTCAATCACATTTCATTTGAAATTGAGAAGAACGCAATTACCGCATTAATCGGCCCATCTGGCTGCGGGAAATCAACCTTTTTACGCAGCATTAACCGTATGAACGACTTGATCCCAGGTGCGAGAAGTGAAGGGGCGATCATGTACGAAGGGCTCAATATTTTGGATGACCGCATTAATGTGGTGAATTTACGAAGAGAAATCGGCATGGTTTTCCAAAAACCAAACCCATTTCCTAAATCGATCTACAATAACATTACCCATGCATTAAAGTATGCGGGAGAAAAAAGAAAATCAGTGCTTGATGATGCGGTAGAGGAAAGCTTAACAAAAGCGGCGCTTTGGGATGAGGTCAAAGATCGTCTGCACCGCTCAGCTTTGTCATTATCCGGCGGTCAGCAGCAGCGCCTTTGTATTGCCCGTACTCTTGCGATGAAGCCTAGCGTTCTTTTATTAGATGAACCTGCTTCTGCCCTAGACCCGATCTCAAATGCAAAAATTGAAGAGCTATTATCAGATTTGAAAAATGATTATTCGATCGTCATTGTGACTCACAACATGCAGCAAGCGTTACGTGTATCTGATCATACGGCCTTTTTCCTAAACGGTGATCTAGTAGAATATGATGCCACTGAACGTATCTTTACACGTCCTGCGCAGCAAAAAACAGAAGACTATATCAATGGTCGATTTGGATAAGGCGGGTGGATTTTGATGAATGCAGTAGCAACTGAAACAGCAAAAAAAGAAGTGTTTCGTGTGAATGATATGAACCTTTGGTACGGACAGCATCACGCACTGAAGCATATTGATTTAGACATAAGAGAGCATGAAGTCACAGCAATTATCGGTCCGTCCGGCTGCGGAAAGTCAACGTTTATCAAGACCTTAAATCTCATGGTCAAAACAGTGCCAGGTGTGAAAATCACCGGGGATATGATGTATAACGGTGACAATATTTTAAAAGGCCGTGTCGATCTAGTGGAACTACGTAAAAATGTCGGGATGGTCTTTCAAAAAGGGAACCCATTCCCTCAATCTATCTTTGATAATGTCGTCTATGGGCCAAGAATTCACGGGGTGAAGAGCAAGCAGCAATTAAAAGAAATCGCTGAAAAAGCGCTTCGTGATGTTGCCCTTTGGGATGAAGTGAAAGATCGCTTAAGTGCGCCTGCATTAGGTCTTTCCGGCGGTCAGCAGCAGCGTCTTTGTATCGCAAGAGCCATTGCTACAAGCCCAGATATCTTATTAATGGATGAACCAACATCAGCGCTTGATCCTGTCTCAACATTAAAGATTGAAGAATTGATTATGAAATTAAAAGAGAAATATACGATTGCCATTGTGACGCATAACATGCAGCAAGCGGCCAGGGTATCAGATAGAACAGCCTTCTTCTTAATGGGGGAGCTTGTTGAGATCAATGATACGAATGTGATGTTCTCTGAGCCAAATGATCAAAGAACAAATGATTATATATCTGGTCGATTTGGATAACAAAAACCCCTGGAGGTCAGCGCCGCCAGGGGTTTTTATCGTTATTTTGTTAAGGCTTTGACGATTTGTTTGAACGTCATCCCTGTTTTTAAATTGAACTTGCCTGCACGAATTTCTTTATGGTAGCCGGCGTCAATCACGTAATCATTAAAATCTTTAGACGAGTTGATGATTCCGTCCTTTTCAAGCATGTCTGAAACATCACTTGTGCTCATCCCGTTTTTAATAACGAATTTGACCGATTTGCCTTTAGGCTTGTCTGATGTTTGTTTATCATTTTTAGAATCGCCGTCTTCATTTGCTTTCAGTGCTTTTTCTTTATAATCAAGAAGCTGCTGATATGTTTCACGGCTGACGGAGACTTCTTTTTTAGAGTCTAAATAGTTTTTCACGTCAGTGTCTGTTACTTTCGCTGCGAGCGTTTCTTTTGTGGTCGTATCAGCCGTCGCTTCATCTTTTCCAGTGAGGAAAAAAACGATTGCCAGAACACCAGTTGCAAGAATCATACCTGCCGCAAACGTTTGGATGCTTTTTTTCGTCATACAAGCACCTTCTCGTTGTCTTTAATGATCATGTTGACTTCATCTACAGATACATGCTCAGCGCGCGCAATGGCCTCAGGAGACATGCCATTTTGATGCTTTGAAATGATTTGTCTTGCGATAGATGGATCAATTTCTGAATGTTTGCGGACGACGATGTTTGTTTCAAGCAATTCTTCTTCAAGAACCTTCATTTTCTTTTTCAGTTTATAGATTTCTTGCATTGCAGATAGTTGAAGTGTTTCAAGTTCCTGCTCGACTTCTTTAATCGGCTCTCTTTGAAAATATGAGAATGCGATCAGTACGATACTGACAACAAGCAATCCGATAATTGCAATTTCCATGTTTCATCACCTTTTATTCGTATTTTAATGCTGAAAACCATAAAAGGCTTTCATGATTGTTTCAGACAGTTTTCGACCCTTCTTTTTTATACCATAAAAAAGCTAGTTTCAAAAGGAATTGCTGAAAAAATCACCTTTTTTTCATCTTTTTTCTTTTTATATGAAAAACGAGTATGAAAATCTTGCTCGCTGTCAAAATAAAAGAGGGTTTCTCATGTATACAGTACGACAAAGATTGACGTTTTATAGGGGAGCAGGCCATTTTTCATGAAATGACCGTACGATATAGATCAGAACTCAGACGGATTGCACTGAAATTGAAATTGGTGAAAAAACATTCTAGCATTCCTAAGCTAGAAGTGGTATTATAGTTAGGTCTGAATGTGAATTGATTTTAGTTTGGAGGGAAAAACATGCGCGTAAATATTACTCTAGCTTGCACTGAATGCGGTGAGCGTAACTATATTACTAAAAAGAATAAGCGAAACAATCCAGATCGCGTTGAATTCAAAAAGTATTGCTCACGTGATAAAAAACAAACTTTACATCGTGAAACAAAGTAAGCAGCAGGGAATTTTCCTGCTGTTTTTTTATGATGGGAGATGATCTGTGTGAAAAAGGAACTCCGCCTTCAAACATTAGCCAAGCTGGATCAGATGAGTGCTGAGGAATTCGAGCGAAGCACCGCTTTACTTCATGAGCACTTGTTTCAGCTGCCAGCATGGAAACAAGCAAATACGATTGCCCTCACCATGTCTAGAGGAAAAGAGGTACCAACAATGCCTCTCATTGAAAAAGCATGGCAGGAGGGGAAAACAGTATGTGTACCCACCTGTTTTCCGGAAACAAAAGAGATGACGTTTTATGAATATACACCAGAAACGAAGATGATATCCCGCTACTTTGGGCTATTGGAGCCCGACCCTATGGCGTCGGCCGCTGCATCTAAAAAATCAATCGATTTGATCATTGTGCCTGGGGTGTGCTTTGATCGACAAGGCTACCGTATCGGATATGGGGGCGGCTATTATGACCGCTACTTAGCTGATTATCACGGTGAAACCCTTGCCCTTTGTTTGACTGTACAGCAAACCGAGCAAATTCCGGCTGAAACGCACGACATCCCGGTCTCCATCATGGTCAGTGAGAAAGGTACCATATATCCAAAATAAAGTCCGCTGCTTATACGTATGAACGGGCTTTTTGTGTTGAGCGAAGGTCTTGTGTGTGATCAAAAGTCACATGAACGATAGCGATCAACATTCTTCATTAAAAAGCATTTTAGCTGACGGGGGGATATGTTTTGAAAAAATTCCGTGGAAAGAAAAGATACTTCCGTAATATGTGGGAGGAAGTGAATACTTATCAATTAACGCTCGACCACGATTCGTGGTTCTCTTTTTCGCATACGCACCTTGATTTTTTTGGAGTCGGGGAAAATAGCTTAAAAATAAGAAGAGAGCATATTAAAGCTCATATCGCTTTATATCATAGGCTGCTAAAACAGCTTGAAGGCTTTGAAAAGCCATACCAAACTTGGATTTGTATTCACGAGCATGACCCTGGTTTAGACGCTGTATATGTTCATACACCAAATCCATACGACAGTTACTTCCCGCACAAGGTGGAGGGGTTAGAGCGGTATTGTAAGCTGCCTCATACTTTCAAGGATTTAATCGACCTTCATCAATTTGACGTTTCTTATGATCAATCAGAGTGCGGAGAGGTTTATTATATTCAATCAAAAGAACAAGGGATTAGATTGTGAAGGCCTGGTTTTAGGCGATAAAAATGTTGGTTCATGCATAAACAAATCCTATTTAAGCCACGATACGAACATAGGAGGGAATATGATGAATAAAATGATTTGGAGCATTGTGTTCACACTGTTTGCATTCGTTCTCGTGCAAAATCGTTATCGGCTCATGAATTTGATTTTAGGCCAAAATCAAGTACGTCACTTTTTGATTAAATGGTTGATGAAAATCCCATATTTTCGGACGAAATTTATTCGCCAAGCATTCTAATCCCGCAAATGCCGGGATTTTTTTGTTTTGAAATGCGGATCAGAACGATTCTTGCTATAATAATGTAAAAAATGGAGCGCGAATGTATGAATGTCATAGATAGTCTATTTTGGCGAGTTGTTGATGAACTAAGACAAAAAGGATACGAGATGATTCAAAGTCCGTACCCAGAAGATGAAATATTTTTTGAAGCACCACGAAACTCAGGCTATGATCTCATTCGTCTGTATAGAAAAGATGTGAATTTCAGACAGGAGATCGTTCGAGATATCGAGGAGCAAACATATCGGATCAATCAGCTGAGAGAAGCTATGCGTAAACGATCGCTTCATCTCTTGCAGCTGCAATTTACAACTGATGTTCCAGTAGATGATTGGGAAGACTTAAACGGTGAGCTGCAAAAAGAGAATAAGGTGACAGTTACTCCTGTGTTACTCAATGCAGACACGCTTCAAAACGATATAAACGAACTGCAAAAATGGCTGAATACATCTCTTGCAGTTGATGTAGAAGAAGCGAAGAGAGACACAGCTGAGGATGCAATGCAGCTTAAAAGGAACGTGCTCCAGGCATTTGATGATCAGGAAAAACAGCGTGAACGAGAACGGGCCGTGTTTCAAAATGGCAGACCCATTTTCACCTACTTGCTGATCGCTGTCCAAGTGGTGATGTTTCTTTTACTTGAGCTATCTGGCGGAAGTACCAATACGGCAACTTTAACTGCATTTGGTGCTAAAAATAATGTGCTGATTTTAGAGGGTGAATGGTGGCGCCTGATAACACCAATGTTTTTACATATTGGCTTGACGCACTTACTCTTTAATACTTTTGCTCTTTGGTCAGTTGGAGCGGCTGTTGAGAGAATTTATGGGTCAGGAAGATTTTTGCTCATCTATTTGATTTCTGGCATTTTTGGCTCCATAGCGAGCTTTGTGTTTAATACGGCAATTGCAGCCGGAGCATCAGGCGCGATTTTTGGCTGTTTAGGGGCACTGTTATATTTAGCTATCTCAAACCGAAAGCTTTTCTTTCGGACGATGGGGACAAATATTATTGTCATTATTCTCATTAACCTAGGAATAGGCTTCACTGTATCAGGTATTGATAACGCAGGGCATCTTGGCGGTCTGGTTGGCGGCTTTTTCGCTGCATTAGCTGTCCGTCTTCCTAAACAGACGCAGCCTGTCAAAATGCTTCTTGCGACTGCTGCTTTGCTCTTGATTGGTGGTTTTGGATTGTATACAGGGTTTCATTCAGATAATCAAAAGGAAGCAGCGGCAACAAGTGAGGCAGCGAGTTTATTTGATGAGAAAAAGTATAGCGAAGCAAGTGAACGACTAGAGGAATATGTACACGAAAAAGATGCATCAGCTGAGGCACTTCATATTTATGCACTATCGGAAGCGCAGCAGGGCCAACTTGATAAGGCTATTCAATTTTTACAAAAGTCGCTTGAAAAAGATCCAGATGATCCAAATAAACTGTATCATTTATCGTTGTTATTCGTAGAAAAAGGAGAGACAGCGAAAGCAGATGATCTATTAGCGAAAGCATTAAAACAAGATCCTCAAAATGATCAATTTTTAAAGCTGAAACAATATATCGAAAATAGTCAAACACGTTGAATGACTTGACTGAAAGCGCATTTATGAATACGCTTATCCTATCTGTTGATGAGAAGAAATGGTGGAAACAATGAAAACGTTATATGATGTACAGCAGCTGCTTATGAGATTTGGAAATTATGTGTATTTCGGAGATCGTGAAGTAGAATTAGAATTTATGGCAGACGAATTGAAGGAAATGTATACATCGGGCATCATTGACCGGACTGAATGGTCAAACGCAATGACGATTCTTCAAATGGAGTTAGCCAAACTAAATCGAAAAACAATGTGAAGGTGGAGGGCATATGACAGGGGATTGGTTTGTAGGTATTGATCTTGGCGGTACGACAATTAAGCTTGCGTTCATTAATCTATATGGTGAAATTCAGCATAAGTGGGAGATTCCTACGGATAAATCCGGGCAGACGATCACAGTCGATATTGCCAAATCAATTGACCATAAACTGGTTGAGATCAGTATGCCGAAATCAGCACTTATTGGGATCGGAATGGGTGCACCTGGACCTGTAGATAAAGTATCTGGAATCGTCTATAAAACAACGAATCTGGGCTGGACAAACTATCCGTTGAAAGATCACCTAGAGGCAGAGACAGGACTTCCATCTGTCATTGAAAATGATGCGAATATTGCTGCACTCGGTGAAATGTGGAAGGGTGCAGGAGATGGCGCAAAAAATATCCTGATGGTCACACTTGGAACGGGGGTTGGCGGCGGCATCATCGTCAACGGTGAAGTTGTTCAAGGGGAGACAGGAGCTGGCGGAGAAATTGGCCATATTTGTGCCGTTCCATTTCAAGGAGCACCTTGTAACTGCGGAAGAACAGGCTGTATTGAAACAATCGCATCTGCAACTGGCATCGTCCGGCTTGCAAAGGATAAATTAGAAACCGAGCAGCATACATCTTCACTTGGCACGCTCGCTTCGCTATCAGCAAAGAATGTATTTGAAGCGGCAGAAAACGGAGATGATCTTGCAATGCGTGTCGTAGAAGAAGTGACGACACATCTTGGACTTGTCCTAGCGAATCTTGCCAGTGCTTTAAACCCAACGAAAATTGTGATTGGCGGCGGTGTTTCAAAAGCAGGTGAGCTTCTTCGCAGTAAAGTAGAACGCGTTGTGAAACAACATGCGTTCCCGCCTTGCGCAGACGATGTCGAAGTGGTGATAGCATCACTCGGAAACGATGCGGGTGTCATCGGTGGTGCATGGATGGCAAAAACCAAATGGCTGTCTTGAACAAAAAAGTCATAATGATGTCATTTTTATTAAAAAAAGCGATAGATAGGCATGAAATTGGATGTTTAGCATATTCATAAGTTTGTCATGAGGAAAAAGACATTGATTTTCCATCATATACAGGATAAGATATACTTTAGTTATTTTTCTAGAAGCACCAATAATTAGGGTATATCCTGAGCCTGGGTGCGCGCTTAGCATAAGGAGGTTACAATGCGAAAGAATAGATTAAAGGCGATTTCATTTTTACTGATTGCGACATTGCTGATGTGGGTCAAAACCTATGTTATCTATAAATCTAGCTTCAATATTAAAATTGAAAATTTCATGCAGGAGTTTATCCTGTTTATTAATCCGCTTAGCTTTCTTTTGTTTATCTTCGGTATCGGTTTATTTTTCAAAGAGAAAAATCGAAATCGATATATCATCGTGACAAGCTTTATCCTGACATTCATTTTGTTAGCCAACATTGTGTTTTATCGATTCTATAGTGACTTTCTAACCATCCCCGTCCTATTTCAAACAAACAATATGGGTGACCTCGGGTCAAGTATTACCTCTTTAATTGAACCAGTCGATTTACTGATGTTCGTTGATATCATCATTTTAATTTGGCTCTATAAAAAACAGCCTTCCTTTAGAACAGATGTCACAGTTTCACGAAAAGAACGAGCAGCATATTACTTATTTGTGGCAGCTACATTTTTCTTTAACCTTGGTTTAGCTGAAACAGAAAGACCAGAACTGCTTACTCGCTCATTTGACCGTGAGATGCTGGTGAAAAATATCAGCTTATATAACTTTCATATTTATGACGGGGTATTGCAATCGAAGCAGTCCGCCCAACGAGCCCTTGCTGACAGCAATAGCTTAACTGAAATTGAAAACTATGTAAGCGCAAATCAAACAGACCGTAATGAAAAGACATTTGGTCAAGCAAAAGGACGAAATGTCATTCTTGTATCACTTGAATCTACACAGAGTTTCGTGATCAATGAAAAATTAAACGGGAAAGAAATTACTCCGTTTTTAAACAAATTGATCAAGAAAAGCTATAACTTTACTAATTTTTATCACCAAACAGGTCAAGGGAAAACATCTGACTCAGAGTTTATTGTAGATAATTCTCTTTATCCACTTGGAAGAGGGGCTGTGTTCTTCACAAATCCAAGTAATGAGTTTACAGCGACACCTGAGCTGTTAAAGGATGAGGGCTACCACTCTTCTGTTATTCATGCGAATAACAAAAGCTTCTGGAACCGTGATCTTATCTACGATAGCTTTGGCTACGACAAGTTCTTTGATATTAAATCATTTGATGTGAATGAAGAAAACTCAGTTGGCTGGGGACTGAAAGATGGTCCGTTCTTTGAGCAGTCCGCTGAATTAATGAAATCGATCCCGCAGCCTTTCTATACGAGATTGATTACATTAACGAACCATTTCCCTTTTGATTTAGATGAAGAAGATAAGCTCATTGATGAATATGATTCAAAGAGTAAAACGCTGAACAAGTACTTCCCTACAGTGCGTTATCAAGATGAAGCCCTTAAGCTTTTCTTTAAAAAGATGAAGGAAGCTGGGTTATACGATAACTCCATTTTTGTTTTATATGGGGATCACTACGGAATTTCTGAAAACCATAACGAAGCCATGGGACAATTTTTAAATAAAGAGATTACGCCATTTGAAGAAGTACAGCTTCAAAAAGTCCCATTTGTTGTACACATTCCAGGGGTAACGGATCAACATCCAAAAGAAATTGATACGGTAGGTGGTCAGGTCGATATCCGTCCAACTGTACTCAATCTTCTAGGCATTGATACAAGTAAACAAATTCAATTTGGTCATGACCTTTTATCGAAAGATACGAATGACTTTACAGTACTCCGTGATGGAAGCTTTATTACGAAGGACAGCATTTTTACAGATGGTGTTTGCTACAATAAAGAGACAGGCGAGCCAGCAGATGATAAAAATTTGTGTCAGTCTTATGAAGAGAAGGCGAAGCAGGAGCTTCAATTCTCTGATCAAATCATCTACGGAGATCTCCTTAGATTTTATGATCGAAACAGCCCGGACCATTCACCATCCAAAAAAGAAGGTGAAACGGAGCTGAAAAAGGCGTCCTAATAGATGAAAAAACCTCTGCTATTTTTAGAAGCAGAGGTTTTCTTTTTTTGCCTGACGGCTCATATAATATGAGAGGAGGGATGTAAATGAAGACAACGTCGTTTGGAAAAATTGAATGGCAGCTGGATGAAGCGGAGAGGGATGCTGTGGCAAAGCAGCTTGGTATTGGCAAAGCTGCTTTTCATTTATCTAATCAAACAAGCACTGATGACCTTCTTTTACCGGGATATAGACTTCCAGAAGGAGTCCATGAATTTGATTCCATCGGTGATGTGCAGAAATTTATTGCGCCTTATAGACTGCAGCAATCCGATGATTGGATCAATGGAACATTTGAATATGATAGCGCTCAATTAGAAGAAGAGCTGAGCCGCTTGAAAGCCGTATTTCCTTTTCTTCATATCAGCGTCATTGGTCATTCAGTGCTTGATACACCTATTTATGAAATCCGAACAGAGCCTGTTCAGCATTTACATTCTATTCATCTCAATGCCACATTTCATGCAAATGAATGGATCACGACGTCTGTTTTATTAAAATGGTTGAAATCGCTTTGCTTAGCAGCGTCTGACCCGGTTCAGGCAAGACATTATGAAGCGGTTCATATTCTGCAGACCACCGCTTTATCCATCGTGCCAATGGTCAATCCAGATGGAGTGGATTTGGTTCGTAATGGACCGGAGTCACTAGGTCTTCATCGTGAAGAATTCACACTACTAAACGGTGGATATTCCGATTACCGGGAATGGAAAGCAAATATTCGAGGGGTGGATTTAAACAATCAATTCCCTGCTTATTGGGAGATCGAGTACTATCGTCATCAGTCGAAGGCACCGTCCTACCGGGATTATCCTGGGCGCGAGCCATTAACAGAACCAGAAGCGAAAGCGATGGCAAATCTTGCGCTGCGAAAACGATTTGACCGGCTGATTGCCCTTCATACACAAGGAGAAGAGATTTATTGGGGTTTTCTTGGCCATGAGCCAGCCATCTCAAAAGAAATGGTCAAACGATTCGAACAAGTGAGCGGCTACAAACCGATCCAATATCTCGACAGCTATGCAGGCTATCGCGATTGGTTTATTTATCAATTTCATAATGAGGGCTATACAGTTGAGCTTGGTCTAGGGAAAAATCCTCTTTCCATGGATCAATTTGATTCGATTTATGAAAAAACAAAGCGGCTTTTATGGGAAGCGTGTAAGTGTTAAAAGCACCTGTCTGGTGCTTTTTCATATTGGAGCAACAATCAATTGCTTATGGTCAATAAAAACAATGTTGAAGTAATTGACGAAGGCTTTCTTGTAAGCTATTGTGAAAGATATGGATGTAAAAAAAAGGATATGATTTAGGGAGATGTCGACTATTGAGTGCTCAAAGCCTGTGGAAAAGAAATTTTACTTATCTATTTGTTTCTAAAATGTGCAAAATTACAGCGGATAGTTTATCTTTCAACACCATCTTGTGGCTTTTGGTACTAGGAGGGAAAGGAGCAATAGGGACAGCTTTTTTTATTGCGGTCAGCTTTGTCCCTCAAGCGATTGTTGGACCATTTATTACGCCTATGATGAAGCCGCATCAATTGAAATTTTGGATGTGCTTTGCTGATTTAACACGAGGAGCGATTATTCTTGTGATCGTGGTTAGTTACTTTTATGGTTTCACACCATTAGTCCTCATCATTGGCTGCATGCTGCTTCATTCGGCGACGGGAGGCTCCTACGAACCGGCATCTGTATCGATTATTCCAAAGCTTGTCCATGAGGACCTCATACAAAAGGCGAATGCAACCATCCAATCAGCAAGTCATGTCGTAAGACTTGTGACGGTAACGATTTGTGGTGTCATGATTGCATTTGTAGGCGTAGGCTATACAATGCTTGTGATCATTCCTCTTTATCTTTTGTCCGCTTTATTGGTGTTCATGATTTCATATCAAACAGAAGCCATCATCGATAAAGCCAAAAAAGGATTATCTTATGGCAAAAGATTAATTCGAGGTTTTTCACTTGTTAGAAGCCATCATATTTTGTTTCCGTTAGCCATTTTTTGTGTCTGCTCAAACTTTGCTGCGGCACCATGGGAAGCATTGTCTGTTATTTATTTAACTGAAGACTTACATAGTGGACCGGTCGTCTATTCATTCATCAAAGTCACAACCGCACTAGGCGCCTTTTTGATGGGGTTTGTTTTAACAAAGATAAAAGTGAATCGGTATGGATTGCTCTTTATAGGTGCTGGGATTGTTGATGGAATCGCCTTCTTCATCACAGGTATGAACGCATTGTTACCACTTGTGTTTATATCAGCTTTTGCTTTAGGAGCAGCCATTAGTGCAGTTAACGTACCCGAACATACGATGATTCAATTGTCAGTAAAGGCAGAGGATCAGCCGCAAGTGTACGCGATTATCAACATGATTTCCTTCTTGATGATTCCTTTAGGCGCCCTCATTGGCGGTTATATGGCAACACTGTTTGGGTCTGGGTATGTCATTGCGGCTGGCGGCATCATTGAAGCTGTTTCAGGTATATGCCTGCTTTTGTTTACAAAGATCGGAAAGGTAGAGAGGGCGGATTTGACGATAGAACGAGACAAACCTGCCGTAAACGCAACGTGAGCATGGCATGATTGATTGAAGATAGGTTACAATGAGGACGAGAAAACATGAGAATTTGATTGAAAGGGGAAAAACGATGGCTATAGCAGACGTCACCATCATTCCGATAGGCACTGAAACACCAAGTGTCAGTGCTTACGTAGCAGATGTACAAAGAATTTTAGAAGGCTTTCAACAAGAAGGGAAAATCAAATATCAATTAACACCGATGAATACGTTAATTGAAGGCGAATTATCCATTTTATTTGAGGTCATTCAGCGCATTCATGAAGCCCCTTTTGAAAAGGGATTGCACCGAGTAGCGACCAATATTCGCATCGATGACAGGCGGGATCAAACCACAACGCTTACAAGCAAATTAGAAAGCGTGAATAAGCATTTAAATCAATAAAAAAGCCTGCTATAAGCAGGCTTTCAGCGTGTAGACAAACCCTCGCATTCGGTGTCAGGGCTGCGCTCCGGTGCTCGTCCTTCCTAGACTTCAAAGGTTTTCTATCACGCTGAAAAGAAGACAAAGGGCTAAATCAAGATCATTTTAGCCCTTTGTCAACAATCTGAAGCCTGCTAGATGCAGGCTTTTAATGTGCAGTTGGATAACCGCTATAGATGATGGTCATGACAGTGAACCATCCAAAAACCAAAAATGTAGCGCCAGCAAAAGCGATGGCAAGTACGTTCACTTTTTTTAGTGAGCGATAGATACCGAGCGCAGCTAAAATCGTGACTAGACCAAAAATAATGACGAGCATCATGTGAAAGTCCCCCTTTGTCATCAATCCCCTTGATTTCCTTTCTTTTCATTTTAACCGTTTTCATAAAGCTTGTCGAGTAGATTCCAGTTGACGATTGTTTGAATTTTTATTGAATAGCCTTCATAATAAAAAAGAATCAATAAAGTAGGTGATGAAAATGAATTGGAGAAGAATGCCACTAGGCTATGTACAAGCGAACGCATATATTTGGAAAAACGAGCAGGGAGAATGCTTAATTTTTGATCCAGGCGGCGAAGCGCAAAAGCTGATTTCCTATGTAAAAGAAAAACAGCTCACACCGCTTGCTGCCTTATTAACACATGCTCATTTTGATCATATTGGTGCGGCAGATGAGGTACGCGAAGAGTGGGGAGTGCCGCTGTATGTACACGAAAATGAAAAAGAATGGCTCACGAACGCTGAATTAAACGGTTCAGCTCGATTGATTGGAAATGGAATTACGGTCAAAGAAGCTGAAAAATTGATTACGACAGAAGGAACTCTTCAAATTGGATCGTTTACATTAGAAATGTTCCATACACCTGGGCATTCACCTGGCAGTGTGTCTTACTATTCGGCGGAAGAGGGCTTTGTTATTTCTGGTGACACGCTATTTGAAGGTGGCATTGGGAGAACAGATTTAGTAGGCGGCAGTCAGGAAGTGCTGCTTCAATCAATCCATCATAAATTATTGTCCTTGCCAGAATCAACTCTTGTATTAAGCGGGCATGGCGGGGAAACCACTGTGCTGACAGAGCAGGAGCAAAATCCGTTTATTAATGGTTTTTCTCTTTAATTGCAGGCATGAAAAAAGCATCTCTTTAGAAGAGATGCTTTTTTCAATTAATGTCCGGTACCGGGAACCATGATGAAAATCGAATAATATGTAAATCCGGCAAAGAAAATCGTCAAGTACGCTCCGAAAATGTAAATATACATTCTTTCGGATAGATTCAAGTAGGATAAAAATACAAAAAGAACGGTTTGACCGAAGAACAGCAGCGATGCATCTTTCATATGTCCTAAATAGAACATGACAGCAAAAATACCCGTCCAAAAGCCAAGCACGCGGAACATGCGATTCATTTCTTTCCCTCCCCTTTAAAAAAACCCCTTTGAATCATATTATAGCTGATCACCACTTGTTATGTAAACATTTACATTTTTGACAACGTGTGAACAATTTATTTTGAATGTAGAAAAAAATTTTTTGAAAAAGTGAAGAAAAAGTGTTTATGCTGAAAAACATGAGGGTACTTACTCCATAAGAGAAAAGGTTAACGACCTAAGGAGGAAGACTAATGAGTGACATTACTTTTTATTCATACCCAAGCTGCACGTCTTGCCGCAAAACAAAACATTGGTTAAAGGCGAATCAAATTGATTTTAAAGAGCGTCACCTTTTCAGAGAAACGCCAACTCTAGATGAATTAAAAAAGATTCTTTCTTTAACAACAGAAGGAATGGATGAAATTTTAGCCACAAGAAGTCAAGCTTTTAAAAGCTTAAATTTAAATATTAATGACTTAAAAGTAAACGAGGTTTTGCAGCTTCTCATTGAAAAACCAAAACTGCTTCGAAGACCAATCATCATTGATGGAAATAAATTAGTAGTTGGTTATAATCCAGGAGAACTCATGAAAATATCAAAAAAGAAAGCGATTCATCAATCAGTTTCCTAATAAAAAACGAAGATCAGCTGAAACATGCTTCAGCCGTCTTCGTTTTTGTGCTGAACTGGGCTAGCTGGGTTCGAACCAACGATCACGGAGTCAAAGTCCATTGCCTTACCACTTGGCTATAGCCCAATATCAAACGTGTAATGATATTGTTCACCATCTACGGTCATTTATACATAAAAATTGTATGTCACGAGTTTTAAGTGCAAAAGGAGCGAAAGAAGTAAATGAAAAATGAAAAATCAAAGCAATTATACGAATTTATCCTAAAAGAAGCCCCTGTCATGACCGAAGAATGGCTAAAGACAAGAACAGAAGAAGGCTCATTATATTCTAAACATGCTTCAGAGGAAACGGAAAAGAAGCTGAAGGAACAGAACACAGCGTTTATTCAAACCATTGCAGCAACACTTGTGACACTGTCAGACAAAGTAGAAAACCATTTGAAAAAGTGGTCTGTTGATATTGCTCGTGATCGAGCAGTGCACGAGGTGCCGTTATATGAGATCATTGGACAATTTAAGATTTTCCGCCACATTTTCTGTTCGAGAATTGAGACATTCACCCAAGAAACAGAGCTTGAAGTGACGCTGCAAGATGTGTGTCAGTGGAATCAGCACTTTCACGCCACATTTGATGATATGATTGAGCGTTTATCAGAAGAGTATGACCGCGTGACACTCAGTCAGCTGAATGCACAAAGAGAGATGATTCAAGAACTGAGTGCCCCTGTTATTCCAGTATCAAAGGAAATCGGGATTTTGCCATTGATCGGAGAAATCGATACGTACCGGGCTAAAATCATTTTGGAATCCGTGCTAGAACAGGCTTCAAGACTGCGCCTAACGCACTTATTTATTGATATATCTGGCGTTCCCGTTGTTGATACGATGGTTGCTTATCAGCTGTTTAAAGTGGTCGATAGTGCGAAGCTATTAGGAATTGAGACGATTATATCAGGCATTCGCCCAGAGATCGCTCAAACTGTAGTGAAACTCGGCATTGATTTCTCAAAAGTAAATACAGAACACAGCCTTGCAAAAGCTTTAGAAAAAAGAGGATTTCGCATTTTTGAAGAGCAGCAGCAAGAAGCCACATCATGACGAAGAAACCTGCACTTGTAAAAGTCAGGTTTTTTTATATGCTCTTTTCTAAAAAATGATGTGATGCATCTTGAGTTGAGGGTTTTCATGCTTTATTAGTCATGAAAATCATAAAATGCTCTTTTGTCATTCAGGTTCCTCCATTCTACAATGTGATCAATGAAAGGAGTGATCCACTTGTATGGGATTGAATATTTAAGGCAAGAGCTGCTAGAAGAAGCATGCCGCATGAGAGCATCTGATGTGCACATTGTCCCAAAAGAAAAGGAAGCGTTGGTATCTTTCCGCGTAGACTCAGATTTAATCCAGCAGCGAACCATTGATAAAAAAACCGGCGAGCGGCTCATTGCTCATTTTAAATTTTTATCTTCTATGGATATCGGGGAAAAAAGGAGACCGCAAAATGGGTCATTAGCTGTGGTGCTAAGAAGCGGCCAGGTGTTTATTCGAATGTCTACCTTACCAACTGTAAATGATGAGAGTTTAGTGATTAGAATATTGCCGCAGGATCATGTTCCGAAAATAAAACACCTGTCACTATTTCCGAAAGCTTCAGCCAGGTTATTGTCATTTTTGAAGCATTCGCATGGGCTTATTTTATTTACCGGTCCAACCAATTCTGGGAAAACAACAACCCTCTATTCACTGATCCAGTTTGCAAAAAAGAATTTCAACCGAAATATTATTACGCTTGAAGATCCTGTGGAAACAAGAAATGAAGAAGTGTTACAGGTTCAAGTAAATGAAAAAGCCGGCATCACATATGCCGCAGGATTACGCGCTATTTTAAGACATGATCCAGATATGATTGTGCTAGGAGAAATAAGAGATGCTGAAACGGCCAGAACGGCGATTAGAGCAGCACTGACAGGCCATTTAGTATTGAGTACGCTCCATGCAAAAAATGCAAAAGGAGCCCTTTATCGTATGCTTGAATTTGGTGTCACGATGAATGAACTTGAGCAAACAATGGTTGCGATTGCTGCCCAGCGATTAATCGAGCTCACCTGTCCTTTTTGCGGAGAAACATGTCAGCTTTACTGTAAATTAAATCGACCGATCAGACGAACAAATGTATTTGAACTGCTATTCGGAAAAGAGCTTGGTGAGTGTATCAAGGAGGCTAAAGGAGAATATGCTCACTCGTCATATGAAACACTGCAAAGATTAATTCGTAAAGGAGTGGCACTCGGCTATTTATCAAAAAACACTTACCATCGCTGGGTTTATGAAGAAGCGAGCCTCTAAAGTATGGTCTAAAAAGGACCAAGCTGAATGCCTATCAAAACTGGCTCAATTAATTCAGGCTGGATATACATTGATTGAGGCATTAGTGATGGTGAATATCCAGTTATCAAAACAACAGCGGCAGCAATTAAAACTAGGTATTCAGTGGCTGCACGAAGGCGAGCCTTTTTATGTGGTGCTCGAGCGACTCCATTTTCAGCGGGAAGTCATCGCCATACTATGTTTTTCTGAGAAGCATGGCAGTCTAGCCCGTGCTTTAGAACAAAGCGCCCGTTTTTTAGAGAAAAAAGTCAAGCAGTTAGACACGTTTAAACGCATGTTGCGTTACCCGCTCTTCCTCATCTTCACGGTTTTGGTCGTGCTGATACTCGTTCAGAATATGATCATTCCTCAATTTTCTGTTTTGTACTCATCGATGGATACCCGCATGTCTTGGCTGATTCAAGGAATGTTTGGAATGTTTCAATTCCTTCATGCTTTTCTGCTCATCACCAGTTGTCTGTGTATTTGTCTTACCGGCTATTATGCTTTGTTTTTTAGGAAAAAGTCGACGCTTGAGAAATTGAGGGTGATGAGTAAGCTGCCTTTTTTATATAAAGGGATGCAGCTGATGCATACATACCTTTTTTCTCTTCAGCTAAGCGGACTGCTTCAGGCTGGATTATCGATGTACGAGGGTTTGCAAGCTTTTAAACAGCAAAGCTACTTACCTTTTCTTCAAGAAATAGGTGAACAAATGATGGATGAGTTAAGAAAAGGAGAAAGCATGGCACATCAAGTAAGTGAGAGTCCTTTTTTCGAAAAACATTTTGCAGCCATCATCAAACATGGTGAAGCAAGCGGGATGCTAGCAAGAGAAATGTACACGTACAGCCAATTTCTATTAGAGAATGCAGAGCTGAAAATTGAAAAATGGATGTCTTGGCTGCAGCCGGTGATCTATGGTGTGACGGCACTTCTTATACTCATCGTATATTTATCTATTCTTTTACCAATGTATCAACTAATGGAGCAAGTGTAAGAAGGAGGACAAAGACATGAATGATAAAGGGTTTACCCTGTTAGAAATGTTAATTGTCATGCTCGTGATATCCATTCTTTTACTCATTACCATACCGAATATCACACGTCATCACCAAGCAATTCAAGCAAAGGGCTGTGAAGGGCTCAAATCAATGGTCAGCACACAAGTGATGGCGTATGAATTGGAGCATGATGGGAAGACGCCATCTTTAGCTGAGTTAGAAAAAGAAGGTTATGTTAAAAAGGGATTAACCTGTCCTAATGGAAAAGCGATTGTCATTCAAAACGGCAACGTGAAGCATGAATAAATTACTTTTACATGAGAAGGGTTTTACCCTCATAGAGCAGCTAATGATCTTACTAGTTCTATCGATTCTATTGTCGATCATAGGAATGAAAATCCCAAATTTAATAGTAAGCGCTGAAGCCAAAAGACAAGTAAACCTCATGAAACAAGATCTTCAATTGGCATCATATACTGCATTTATCAAAAAAACACGTGTGCATGTTGAGATCCAACCGCCGCATGTATCTTATCAGGTAATAGATCAAAAGAGTAACGAAGTCATTGCTTCTTATCAGCATAAAAAGGGCAGCATCAAAACTTCTACATTCTCGCAAGGTATCTATTTTAATGAAAATGGACATCCAAGCAGCGGTGGATCTCTCATTGTCGAATTTGACAGTCAAACGTATAAACTCACGATTTATTTAGGAAGCGGGCGAATCCATGTTCAAAAGCAATAGAGGGTTTAGTACGATTGAAACGCTGTTTGCTTGTCATATCTTCCTATTTGCAGCCCTTGTGATTATGCCGGCCTATGAAAAAATCATGCTGGGGAAAAAGGAAGTAAGAGCCAAACTTGAAGCTTACCAAATCTTACATGAACAGATGAATGAAGCATTCATAAAGGGTACAAAATCGTCTGTCAAAAAGAAGCGAGGCGACAACACATATGTATTCAATTGGAGTAAAGAGAAGGGATGTGTATCATACAACTTACAAAAAAAGCAGACCATATGCTTTCACCAGGTTGCGGAACGGTGAACAAGGTTTTACCCTTGTCCAGGCTTTGTGGCAATTGCAGCTATTTTTGTTCCTCTCTTTTGGCTCTGTACTGATCTTTTCAACAGCTGAGAAAGCCCTTCCTTTTGAAGAGATTAACCGATTTTCACAAATGGAGTGGAAACAAACTGTCCTGCAATTAGATGAGGAATTAAGCCGTGCAACGGCAGTTCGATCGGTGCAAGGAGGTAATGCGTTAGAGTATGTATCTGATCAAGGGCGAGTGGTAACGATTGAGCCATATCAAGAGATGCTTCGAAAACGTACGGATCAAGCTGGACATCTTCCTTTATTGCACAAGGTGAAACAATTTCAGGTGAGAACGAGTCAGCATAGAGCCATCCTGAAAGTCACAGATGGATCTGGTAAGGTTCATGAAGCCGTTTTTTTCACATATAAAGGGGTGGTTCCTAAATCGTGAAAAGAGAGGAAGGGTTTATCTATCCGCATGTGCTTGCTGTGATCCTATTTTTTCTCTTGATCCTAGGAGCGATAACGATGGGCTTTCAAAAAGAGCTGAGAAGTGCAGAGCTCACGATTTCTTTTTATAAAAAACAGCATCTTTTTAGGGTGGGTGTGAGTGAAGCTGCCAGCTCAGTAAAACGCATTTGTGAAAAGCAGAAGATCTATATTGATACAGAAGAAGGGCATGTGACACTGAAGCAGATGAAATGCGATCAACAGAAAAAACGTGTCCTCGCTTTGGTGAGGGTGAAAACAAAGGATGGCTTATCCGATGAGCGGGAGCTGATGCTGGATTGGAAGACCGATGAAATCATGAGATGGGCAAACCCTGATTAGCCAGTGTATAAAATCATCCTCTTTCTGGTAACACTTGAAGGAAGAAGAGGTGAATTTGCTTGAAAACAAATGACTATGTAAAATATATGACGCAGGAAATCATTAAATATATGAATACACCACGAGACGAACGGAAGGAACACAAACAAGAAAAAATGGAAACAAAACCGCCGTTTTCACAGCGATTATTTGGGGTTCTGCCGTTTGGCTTCTCCATGATGCTTAAAAAACGTCAGCGACATCGACGAAAGTAAAAAGCCGCCAGCAGGCGGTTTTTTTATGCCATTTTAGTTGTATTCCTCCACAACAATCACTTTATTCACCTTATTTGAGTAAGGATTATAGGAAATGGTGACAAACACCCCAAATTCCTTTGTATGGTCTTTTAACGTAATATGATACTGTTTTACAGATTCCTTATCGCGGTGGCGGTCCCATACTTTTTGTTTAAATAAGACTTGCGTTAGCGGGTATCTTTTTTTGGCTTCTTTGACTGCTCGCGTTTCCCATTGGTCTGCGGCGGCAGTCAAACCTCTCGCATCCACAGGTTTGACGTCTAGCATCATAGGACTCAGCAGTAAACTGAGCATGATTATGATTTTTCCATATTTCACTTAACATCACCTCACCTCTTCATATCCTGACCAAATCCTACATTTTTATGTAAGTTTTAAGAAGTACAAATGTCACACAAAAAAATATTGAATATGGCGAAAGAATGAGAAAATGGAAGAATTTTCTCGCAATGGTTCTTGTTTAAGAACAAAATGAACTAATTTGACGTTTTGGGTTTTATAGGTATTTCCTTATACTGTATATAATCGTTCTTTTTAAAGAACAACCGTTCAAGGAGTTGAAGGGATTAATGAAACAGTCGCTCTTTGTCCTTTTTTGTGCCATTTGTTTGATGTTGACATCTTTCCTCATGACACCCACGAATGCCTCTTTTAACGATGTCGAGCACAAAAATTTTGTAATGAAAACATGTGAAAACTTTGAACAGACAGATCAGCATTGTCAGCCTAAAAAATGGGATCGAAGTCAATTGGAGCTTGTCGATCAAACGATGATCGAAGGAACAGTCTGCGCACCTCAAAGGCTGAGCATGACACTAAAAAATAGTGGACAGCCTATTGCGTACTCTGAATGGAAGTGGGAATTACATAAAGTGGGAAATGGTCAGGAGCCATTACAAGATGGTCATATTCTTGAAAAGGGCTCCATAAAGTCCCTATTGTCGCAAGAAACAGCGACTGTCACGACAGATAAAGCAAAAACAAATGGAATCTATGCATTTAAAATCTTTTATTCTAAAGGATTTGGCGCATCTGATCAGGCGTACTTTTGGTCTAAACAGATGGTGCTCTCAAAGTGTCAAGAAAAGGCGTCCTAAATGGAGCTGTCTTTTAAATCGAGAAATGATAGGCGAAGGGGAGAAGGGATCATGAAAAAATGGATGAAGATGTCTGGAAGTATTCTTTATGTGGTGGTGTTCACGGTGATGATAGCCTCAATTATTGTCGTGTTGTCATCAAGAACAACAGGAGGAGAACCTCAGATTTTCGGTTATCAATTGAAGCAAGTATTATCAGGTTCGATGGAACCAGAATTTTCAGCTGGGTCACTGATTGTTGTAAAGCAGGTCGCCTCACCTGAGACGCTCAAAAAAGGAGATATTATTACGTTCCAAACAAAGCAGGATCAGTCCTTTGTGACCCACCGAATTGTTGGGGTGAAGGGAAAGGATGCAAATAAAGCGTTTGAGACGAAGGGTGACAATAATATGTATCAGGACGGCACGCTGGTAAAAGCGGATCAGGTGACTGCGCAGTATATGGGAGTGAACATTCCTTATGCAGGAAAGCTTCTTTCGTATGCAGGGACATCAGCTGGAACTGCTTTGCTCCTTATTATACCGGGTGTCATGCTGCTTGTTTATTCAACCATTCATTTTGTGGGCGCAGCGAAACACCGTAGACACACGGCTGATGTACATATGTCAGAGGAACAAGCTTAAATCGTTTGTAACCTAATCAGGTTTCAATAAAACAAAATATTAGGGGGTTTATTATTCATGGCAATGAAGAAATCAATTCGTTTAGGTGTATTATCAGGGGCTTTAGGTCTTGCATTAATCGGCGGGGGAACATGGGCGGCGTTTAATGATTTTGAAAAGGCAAATGCGGTCTACTCGACAGGAGAGCTGGATTTATCTGCTAAAGAGAACTCCGGCGCCATCAACCTTTCGAACTTAAAACCTGGTGATCGGATCAAGAAAGAATTTCATTTTGATAATAAGGGATCACTAGCGATAAACCAAGTGCTGATGAGTCTTGATTATAGCCAGTTTACAGATGGATCTTCCGCGAAGAATGGCGGTAAGAATACAGCTGAAGAATTTCTCAGTCAGTTTCAGGTGAGTGTTCTGACGGTTGGAGCCGAAGGTGGAAATGGTTATCCGAAAAACATTATTTTAGACCATGCAAACCTGCTTGACTTGCATCAATTAACGTCAAAACAGGATCAGACCGCATTTGAAAAGCTTCGTCATGCCGTCGATGAGAAGTTTTTACATGAAAGTGGGAAAATTAATGTAGCAACTGTTGATGGAACAGTGGCTCCAGAGTATGACGGCATTCCAAAGAATCCGTTTGATTACGATAAAGTGGAAATGACCATTGAATTTATCAATGACCAGACGAAGGATAAAGCTGGTCACTATATCCAAAATAAATACCAAGGCGATGCGATTCAAATTGATCTTTCCTTCGAAGCGACTCAGTGGAATGGTTTAACGATCAATCCAAAAAAGCATACGGATGAAAAAGGCTACGTGAAAGAAAACGAAAAAGCACACAGCGAAGATAAAAAATAAAGCCAGTCTTTAGGCTGATATCAAGATCTGCATAGCAATTGGAGGAGTATGCGCTAAAACGTGCGCTTTACTCCTCTTCTTGCTTTTTTCTCCAGATTTGATAATCTAAAAATTCACGAAATTGCTTTTTCGAAACCCCTGATGTCATTGCATCTCGAACTAGTTTTTCCCATTCACTATCTAATTGACCATCGTATTCGGTTTCATCTTTTTCGTTTAAAAGTGTATGAACCGAGACGTCCAGAACAGCGGAGACTTTTTCAAGAAATTGAATGGAGGGGTTTGTTTGCAAGTTTCTTTCTATTGAGCTTAAATAAGACTTCGCTACCCCAGCCTTTTCGGCCAGTTCTGATAGTGAGTAGCCTTTTTCATTGCGGTATTGTTTAATACGCTGGCCAATCAATGTCATCACCTTCCTTTCGATATTATAGCACATTCAGAAAGGTTTGATAGAATGACTTCTTACCAGAGGGGGAGACTCAGAGGACTTTTCATTTGATTTGAGGAAATGACGGACTTCTTCAACTGTTAGTCCTGCCTTGCGAGCTTCACGTAATAATTGAACCCATTCACTGTCTAATTTGTTCGTTTTCTTTTCCATACAAATACCCTCCTAAAATACTGAATCATGTATTTCAGGCACTTAACGCATGAAATGGAAAGACATAGGTGGTAAGACCTCATAGTTTGCTTGCGTCATGTTTCCGCCCAATACAAACAGACAAACTTAGCTTTAGACTGATCGAAAATTGTAAGTCACATAAAAGGGGAGGGGACTATGGGTCAACCTCCTCTTTTTTGCTGTAAGTAAAAAAGTCCGCCATTTTCAATCGTAAGACTGATTTTTGGTTCGTATAAAGTTTTGAGTGCTTGCCTTTCTATTTCATATTCTACAGATGTGTCTGAAGTCCCTTCATAAAATTGGTTTAAAAGTTCGGAGTCTTCTTTCCATTTTTGAACGGCTCGCACTGCCCAGTCGTCCGGCTCCTCATGGGCATAACGCTCCATAAGGCTGTAGAGCCGTTTGATTCCGCTTTCTGGCTTAATCATTGTACTCATCGTAAAACAATAATCGGGAATTTGAGACGACAGCTCACGAGCTTCCAGCTTTTCTTGAAATTGTTCAATGACTTCTCCGCGTATAAGATGGAGTCCTAATGATAAAAGCTTATCCTTCTTCCGGTCTGCAAGGTAAGAAATTTTTACATTGAGACCAAGCCATGGCTCAAGTGCGATTTGATTGTTCGTGAGCGGGCTGACTCGTTCATAAAGCCGGATAAAACGGCCCTGTTGTTTGACCGCCTCAAATATTTGAAATAACCGGGGGGAGCCGAAATGGATGAATTCACCACTGACCGTATCACCCGCTTTTTTTTGATCTGTGATGAAAGTCAATTGCCGCGGTTCAGGTACACCGCCAGTTTTTTCAAGCCAGTGCCAATAAAAAGGACGGTTCATAATCAATTTATCCATTTCGATTGTCAGCTGTACGGTCATATGTCCTGCACTTTCTTCTAATATGCTGCATTGATTCGCCTTGAAAAAACGGAGAAGAAAGGTGTGAATGTCATGCTGCTCCATTGATCAACTCTCCTTTATGAGCCCTGCTGTCTCTTTTCTAAAAGTGGTGTTTGTGCTTCAGTTAAATGAGAAGCAAATTGGGTTAATTTCTTTTTCATGTCTCCATCAGATTCATGCTGGAAGAGAATTTGATGCAACTCTGTTTCGACTTCTTCAATATCAATTCTCGTTAAAATATCATCTAAATCGCCTATGACGTTTTCGAACAGCTGAATTTTTTCATATAAAAGCTTTAAAATATGCTCTTCAACTGTTCCGTTTGTTGACATATTGTAAATGTGGACATCTCGTTCTTGGCCAAGGCGGTGGATACGTCCGATTCTCTGTTCTAAACGCATCGGGTTCCACGGGAGGTCGTAGTTAATGATTTGATTACAAAACTGAAGGTTGATCCCTTCGCCGCCAGCTTCTGTAGCAATTAACACTTGCGCCCGTTCTCTAAATAAATCTTTCATCCAATCTTTTTTACCCCGCTTAAAGCCGCCACGAAATGGCACGGAGCTAATGCCATTTTGCTGTAGAAACCATTGTAAATAAATTTGTGTTGCGCGGTATTCGGTGAAAATAATGACTTTTTCATTTAACTGTTGAATGAGTTTGACCACTTCAAGCGCCTTTGAGTTTTGCTCCACTTGATTGATTTTCTCCATGATTTGCGCTATAGCAGAAGAGCCGAGAATATGCTTTTCTTCTTCCTGCATTTTTTTAATCGTCATATAAACTGCCTCACGGCTTGAACAGCATTCTCGTTCCAAGGTCATAATGGAAAACATATGCTTTGTATAAGACGGATTCTCTTTCAGCTTGCAGATTTCATCATACAATGCTTGTTCTGTCGGAGAAAAATCAATGGAAATCGTTTTGACATGTCGTTTTGTCCACTCGATGCCTGTGTCTTGTCTTCGGTTTCGAATCATCACTTTATTGACGAGCTGTTTTAATCGGTCATGGTCTTCAAGCTGCAAGTCCTTTTTGGCAAAGATATCTTTAAATTGATGTTCATTTCCTAGGTGGCCCGGCTTCAGAAGGGAAACGAGATTAAATATTTCTCCGATCCGGTTTTGAATAGGTGTCGCTGTCAGCAGCAGACAGAACTTCTTATTCAGGTTTCTCACAAATTCATAGTTTTTCGTTTTATTGTTTTTCAGTTTGTGTGCTTCATCGATAATGACCATATCGTAGGCAATCGATAAAATCGTGTCTCGATGCGGCTGTCTTTTGGCTGTGTCAATGGAAGAAACGACAACGTCGCACTGCTCCCACACATAGCTCTTTTTTTGTTCAACAGCATCAATATAAAATTTCGTCCGCAGCTCCTGTACCCACTGAGATACAAGGGAGGCGGGGACAAGAATAAGAATTTTTTTGGCAAGTCCACGAATCATGTATTCTTTGATAATGAGTCCTGCTTCTACGGTTTTACCCAGTCCCACTTCATCTGCTAGAATGGCTTTCCCATTCATTTCTTCTACGACTCTTCTGGCTACTTCGAGCTGGTGCTGTAAAGGTGTGAATGCAGGCAGGTGCGCAGGAGCTTGCAGCCCCTCGAATGAATCAATGGCTGTGACTTTTTGAACCTGCGTCGCTAATCGATACATATCCCAGTTCGCCCAGGGGCCGTCTGATGAAAGCCGCTGCTGAAATTCATTTGCCCATTCCTGATCAAAAATCGTTTGAATATTCAATGTGGTCGCCTGCCTTTCTAGTAGGATCTGATAAATTGTTCTGTTTTTAAACGCTTCATTTTTTAAGAGGTCTCTAAAAGACTAGATATATGAATAAAAGCGAACGATATCGAAAGGTTATTTTAAAAATGTTAATGATTTTTCTGTTGCTCTCCATCCATTTCTAATGGTAGGATGTTGATAAGTGATCTAGAAAATAAGTCACCCATTTTGATAGTATGTCCAATAAATGTGAAAAATATGAGCGGATGATGGTATGGGGAGAGACTTGGCGGTTATTTTGCACTGGCAGGCGCCGAAGGAGCAAGCTGAATGATTCAGTGAATCTCTCAGGCAAAAGTACTCTTACCGGACGCAACTCTGGAGAGTGTTTGCTGATCGTTTTAGCAAACCACCAAAGGGGAAAACGCACAATGATGTTGTGCTGTAAACTTTCAGGTGCAAGGACAGAGACTTCTTTTTGATAAAAGGGAGCGCTCTGTCCTTTTTTGCTGTGATTTTTTTCTGAAAATTCAGCTTGCATTTGCACTAAAAAAAGGGGGAAACGATTGATGTTGAAACGAACACCGCTTTTTCATGCGTATGAAACGTTTGGCGCAAAAACCATTGACTTCGGGGGCTGGGAATTACCTGTCCAATTTTCTTCCATTAAAGAAGAACATGAAGCTGTTCGAACAAAAGCAGGGCTTTTTGATGTGTCTCACATGGGTGAGGTGGACGTCAAAGGTCAAGATGCCCTTCCTTTTTTACAAAGGTTATTAACCAATGATGTGTCTAAGCTGACAGACGGTAAGGCACTATATACAGCCATGTGTTATGAAGATGGCGGAACGGTAGATGACCTGCTCGTCTACCAAAAAGAAAAGAACCACTATTTACTTGTCATCAACGCATCAAATATCGATAAAGACGTGGATTGGCTTTTGAAGCACCAAGAGAAGGATGACGTATTGATCAAAAATATATCTGATCAAACCGCCTTGCTAGCGCTTCAAGGACCTCTTGCTGCTGACATCATCAAAGAGGTGGCGGATGAAGAGGTGACATCGCTTAAACCTTTTACGTTTTTATCAAAAGCTGAGGTCGCAAATAAAGAAGTGCTCGTTTCTAGAACAGGTTACACAGGGGAAGATGGCTTTGAAATCTACTGCCAGTCAGAAGATGCGGTCCACCTTTGGTCCGCTTTATTAGAAGCGGGGCAGCCAAAAGGATTAATACCGTGCGGACTCGGTGCACGTGATACCTTGAGATTTGAAGCAAGGCTTCCGCTTTATGGCCAGGAGCTGACAAAGGATATTTCTCCATTAGAAGGCGGAATTGGTTTTGCTGTCAAAACGGATAAAGAAGCTGATTTTATCGGAAAAGCAGCACTTAAAAAACAAAAAGAAGAGGGACTGAAGCGAAAGCTTGTCGGCATTGAAATGATTGAAAAAGGGATTCCGCGTACAGATTATCCAGTCTTTTCAGGAGAAAAGCAGGTTGGGTTTGTCACAACGGGCACTCAATCCCCAACATTAAAGAAAAATGTCGGGCTTGCTTTGATCGAAACCTCAGAAGCGGAGCTTGGGGCAGAGGTGGAAGTACAGGTTCGCAAAAAGCGTCTAAAAGCCAAAATCGTCACAACACCATTTTATAAAAGAACCAAATAACGAGGGGGAATAGAGGATGAAGCACAGATATTTGCCGCAAACAGAGCAAGATCAGAAAGAAATGCTGGATGTCATCGGCGTTCAGTCGATTGATGAGCTTTTTTCAGATATCCCAGAGAAGGTGAGATTCAAAGGAGCATACAACATCAAAGAAGCCGCATCTGAAACAGCGCTTGTCAGGGAATTATCCCGGCTAGCTGCAAAGAATAAGGATACAGTTTCCTATGCATCGTTTCTTGGTGCTGGTGTATATGATCATTACCAGCCTGTCATTGTCGATCATGTTATCTCACGCTCTGAATTTTATACAGCGTATACACCTTATCAGCCGGAGATTTCACAAGGTGAATTGCAAGCGATCTTTGAATTTCAAACAATGATTGCTGAGCTGACTGGTATGGATCTAGCCAATTCCTCAATGTATGATGGCGGGACGGCACTAGCAGAAGCGGCAATGCTTGCTGCGGGACACACAAAGAAGAAAAAAGTGGTGGTTTCTGAAACGGTTCACCCTGAATCAAGAGCGGTGCTGAAAACATACGCCAAAGGACAAAACATTGAAGTTGTTGAAGTGCCTGCGAAAAAAGGGCAGACAGATTTAGCTGCACTGGAAAAGGCCGTCTGCGATGATACAGCAGCAGTTCTCGTGCAATATCCAAACTTTTTTGGTGTCGTCGAGCCGTTAAAAGACATTGAACCCATTGCACATAAAGGAAAAAGCCTGTTCATTGTCTCTAGCAATCCCCTCGCACTCGGGCTATTGACGCCGCCTGGTAAACTTGGGGCAGACATTGTCGTTGGTGATGCGCAGCCGTTCGGTATCCCGGCGGCATTTGGCGGACCTCACTGCGGATATTTTGCTGTGACGAAAAAGTTGATGAGAAAAGTGCCAGGTCGTTTAGTCGGGCAGACAGAAGATGAAAATGGTGTTCGTGGATTTGTCCTGACTCTTCAAGCGCGTGAGCAGCACATTCGAAGAGATAAAGCGACGTCAAATATTTGCTCGAACCAAGCATTAAATGCGCTAGCTGCTTCTGTTGCCATGACGGCACTAGGGAAAACAGGCATAAAAGACATCGCCTATCAAAACGTGCAAAAAGCCCATTATGCCAAGACGCAGGCAGAAAAATATGGACTGCAGGCGGATGTAGAAGGGGCTCATTTTAATGAATTTGTGATCAAGTTACAGGAGCCTGTGAAAGAAGCCAATAAACGATTGCTTGAAAAAGGAATCATCGGCGGCTACGACTTAGGGCTAGACTACCCAGAGCTTGAGCAGCACATGCTTGTAGCCGTGACAGAGCTGAGAACAAAAGAAGAAATTGATACGTTTATCAAGGAATTGGGGGATCGCCATGAATAAACAAGATCAGCCGCTTATTTTTGAATTATCTAAAGAAGGAAGAATTGGGTACAGCCTGCCTGATTTAGATGTACCTGAACAGGAGATCCCGTCTTTATTTGATAAGACGTACATCCGTGATGAGGATGCTGAGCTCCCTGAAGTATCTGAGCTTGATATTATGCGTCATTATACAGCATTATCAAGACGCAATCATGGGGTCGATTCTGGATTTTATCCTCTTGGCTCTTGTACGATGAAATATAATCCAAAGATTAATGAAAAGGTTGCACGCCTTGCAGGTTTCTCGCAGGTCCATCCACTACAGGAGGCAGACACTGTACAAGGTGCATTGGAATTACTATACGATCTAGGTGAACATCTTGAAGAAATTACGGGGATGGACGCTGTGACATTACAGCCTGCGGCAGGAGCACATGGCGAGTGGACGGGACTCATGATGATCCGTGCGTACCATGAAGCAAGAGGAGATCATCAGCGTACAAAAGTCATTGTGCCTGATTCTGCTCATGGAACGAACCCGGCATCTGCGACAGTCGCTGGATTTGAAACCATTACTGTCGCATCTGATGAAAACGGGCTTGTTGATTTAGAAGATTTACGCCGCGTTGTTAATGAAGAAACAGCTGCTTTAATGCTTACAAACCCGAATACACTTGGCCTCTTTGAAGAAAACATTTTAGAAATGGCTGAAATCGTTCATGGAGCTGGCGGTAAACTTTATTATGACGGAGCCAACTTGAATGCGGTTTTAAGTAGAGCAAGACCAGGAGATATGGGATTTGATGTTGTCCACTTAAATCTTCATAAAACCTTTACAGGCCCACACGGAGGCGGAGGTCCTGGTTCAGGTCCAGTTGGCGTTAAAAAAGATTTAATTCCGTATTTGCCAAAGCCGGTGCTTGTAAAGAAGGAAGGTCGTTTTTACTTTGAATATGACCGTCCGGAATCAATCGGGCGCGTGAAGCCATTCTATGGCAACTTTGGCATTAACGTCAGAGCCTATGCGTACATCCGCTCTATGGGGCCAGACGGCTTAAAGGCTGTAACCGATAATGCCGTGTTAAATGCGAACTATATGATGCGCCGCTTAAGTGCTCATTATGATTTGCCGTTTGATCGTCACTGTAAGCATGAATTTGTCCTTTCAGGTAAACGTCAGAAAAAATTAGGTGTGCGGACACTGGATATTGCCAAACGATTACTTGATTTCGGCTACCATCCGCCAACGATCTACTTCCCGCTCAATGTAGAGGAATGTATCATGATTGAACCGACCGAAACAGAATCAAAAGAAACACTTGATGCATTCATCGAAGCAATGATTCAAATTGCGAAAGAAGCAGAAGAGAATCCTGAAGTGGTGCAGGAAGCGCCGCATACAACCGTCGTGAAACGTATGGACGAAACAAAGGCCGCTCGGAATCCCGTTCTCGTTTTTGAAAGAAAATAAAGAAAAAAGACTCAGGGGGAATCATGCTCCCAGAGTCTTTTTTGTTAGTTCTTCGTTTTAATGCGGCCGCCCCATTTTTTAAAGCCGCCTTTTAAATTATAAATCTCACGGCAGCCATTTTTACGTAAAGTTTGGGCTGCTTTTCCGCTTCTAAAGTTATTTTGGCAATAGAGGTAAACAGGCTTGTCAGGACGTATTTCATTTTTGCGCTGCTTTAGTTGGGAAAGAGGGATATTTCTTGCCCCTAAAATATGTCCGCCTTCAAACTCATTTGGCTCTCTCACATCAATGAGCTGGGCTTTGCGGTAACCTTTAATAAATTCTGCTTCCGTCAGCGTTTTCATAATGCGCTGCTGATAAATGTAGCTGCCGATGGAATAAAGAACAAAAAGTCCACAAAGTGAGAGGACGATATAGTTGAACATTGACAATACAACTCGACTCCTTCTTGAGCATCAGCACAGTAGCCTGTCTGATGGTACGTTTTAGACAAATACTATTATAGTAAAGCATAAGAAACTTGTCATCATAAATGGTAAGAATTATTTTCAATTCCGTTCCTATTTGATAGACTGATGAAGAGAGAAAACCGGTGGTCACCACCATCATCTAACATTGACTACGTAAAAGAGAAGGGATTTTATATGCAAAAAGAGAAATGGTGTTTCATTGATTCAGGAAACCAAGACCCTGCCTTTAACATGGCAATGGACGAAGCCTTGCTTTATTGGCATAGTGAGAAGCTCATTCCGCCTGTTATCCGCTTTTATGGATGGGATCCGGCGACATTATCTGTTGGGTATTTTCAGAACGTTGAAAAAGAAATCAACCTAGAAGCTGTCAAGCGCTATGGTCTTGGATTTGTCCGCAGACCAACCGGAGGACGAGGAGTACTACATGACCAGGAGCTGACCTACAGCGTGATTGTGTCAGAGGAACATCCAGAAATGCCAGCAACGGTGACAGAGGCGTACCGCGTCATTTCAGAAGGCATTTTAGAAGGATTTAAAGAGCTGGGACTCGATGCGTATTTTGCCATTCCTCGTACAGATAAAGAAAAGGAAAGCTTAAAGAATCCAAGATCTTCTGTATGCTTTGATGCCCCTTCTTGGTACGAGCTTGTTGTAGAAGGCAGAAAGGTAGCGGGCAGTGCTCAGACGAGACAAAAAGGTGTCATCCTCCAGCATGGATCTATTTTAATTGACCTTGATGAGGATAAATTATTCGATTTGTTCCTTTATCCTAACGACCGGGTAAGAGAGCGGATGCAGCGAAGCTTTAAAAACAAAGCGGTTGCCATCAATGAAATCTCAGACCGAACTTGTACGATAGACGATGCGCGTGTTGCGTTTAAAAGAGGATTTGAAAAAGGATTAAATATTGAGCTTGAACCTTATGAGCTGACAGATGAAGAATTAGCGTTTGTCCATCATCTCGCCAAAACGAAATATGCCTCAGATGATTGGAATTACAAGCGTTAAGACGATGGACACTCCTTGTTTTTTAATGAACGATGGTGTAGAATTGGGTTGATTATTAAGTAAAGGTGCATTATGGAGGGGTTTTATGACTACACCTAGTATGGAAGATTACATTGAACAAATTTATATGCTGATAGAAGAAAAAGGATATGCCAGAGTCTCTGATATTGCAGAAGCACTCGCTGTCCATCCCTCCTCTGTAACAAAAATGGTTCAGAAGCTAGATAAAGATGAATACCTCATTTATGAGAAGTATCGTGGTCTAATTTTAACCCCGAAAGGCAAAAAAATTGGAAAACGTCTCGTATACAGACATGAACTGCTGGAGCAATTTTTAAGAATCATTGGTGTAGATGAAGAGAAAATTTATGATGATGTAGAAGGCATTGAACATCATCTCAGCTGGAACAGCATTGACCGCATCGGCGATCTCGTTCAATTTTTTGAAGAAAACGATGAGCGATCTGTTCAGCTGAAAGCGATTCAAAAGAAAAACGAACAAACAAATCAAGAATCTTAATCAAAAAGGACACCCTTAGCATGGGTGTCCTTTTTGATTAAAGTTCTAATTGAAAGCAAATGCTCCTACACTATTATTAGCGTGAAATCAAAGGGGGCTCCTTGATGAAGATAGATGGTGTGTTCTCAGGTGGAGGCATTAAGGGGGCAGCGCTTGCTGGTGCCTATGAAGCGCTTGAAGCGAGAGGATTTCAATTTGTCCGTCTTGCTGGTACAAGTGCTGGAGCAATCATTGCTTCACTCATCGCAGCAGGTTTTACAAGCCAGGAAATTCGGGAGCTTTTAGATGAAATGGATGAGCATCAATTGCTTGATAGAAGATGTCAATTCATCCCGTTCAAAATGCTTAGGTGGGTATCCATTTACTGGCGTCTTGGTCTTTATAAAGGAGACCGGCTGGAAAAATGGCTGACTGATGTGCTAAAACGAAAAGGGGTCACCGTGTTTGGAGACCTCAAAAAAGATTCGCTGAAAATTGTTGCGTCCGATTTAACGAATGGAAAAATCCTCGTACTGCCAGACGACCTTCCTTCATATGGCTTGAATCCAGAGCGGTTTTCCGTGGCGAGGGCCATTCGAATGAGCTGCAGCCTGCCGTATTTTTTCGAACCTGTCAAACTGAAGTCTTCAAAAGGCATTTGTACCATTGTAGATGGAGGAGTGCTTAGCAACTTTCCAATTTGGCTGTTTGCAGAAGAGAAAAAAAGACCGTTCGTCGGTGTCACATTAACGCCAAACGAAAAAGAACGCCCACAACACTCCATCCGCAATGCGTTTGAACTGTTTGGCGCTCTTTTTGAAACGATGCGTGGTGCTCATGACGAAAGACATATCGCCACAAAACACGAACGTCATATTATTTTTATTCCTGTAGAACACGTCATTGCCACTGATTTTCAACTCATGACAGAAAAGAAAAAGGCGCTCGTCGATCTAGGTAGACAGAAGGCCGAGCAATTTTTAAAAAGCTGGACATTTTAAAATAAGGCGCGATTCTTCTTTTTGTTTTTCTTGCCTTCAATCACAGTCAAATGTGTTTGGCTTTTCTTTTTGAGAAGGACGGGCTTAGACTTGTGGTCAGTCGGCACGCTTCGCAAATGAGTGACCCGATTTTTCATCTGGCTTTTCGTTTTTGGTTTAGGCTGCTGGTAGCGACGTTTTGATTGTTTGACTGCTTTGCGATAAAGATTGCCTTCTGTTCCAGTTCTTCGATTCATCAGCCATCTAAATAGGAAAAATAGGGCCGCTCCAATGATCACAACAGACAGCAGCATTGTAAAAAGTCTGCCTGGGTTCGTTGTGAGTAAGTACACAAATCCCAAAACACCTAAAGCGAAAATAATGGTAAAAGCAGGATGTACTCGGCGATTCATAACTGTCCACCTCCGAAGGAATTTACCGGATTTATAAGTTAGATCACTTGATGAGCAGAATCTGACGCTTGTTTTAGAGATGCTTCCTCTAAACGAAGAAGTTCATTAAAACTTGCAATGGCTACCTCGACTTGATCGTCAGAAGGTTCTTTTGTTGTAAGCAATTGCAGCCAAAGGCCAGGATAGCCAAGCACTTTAAGTACAGGCACTTCTCGGAGTTTGTTCGTGAGCTGAAGCACTTCAAATGAAATGCCCAGAACAACCGGAATGAGCGCCAAGCGGTTCAGAACTCTCACCCATAAAGGATCTGTCGGTACGAGTAAATAGACGAACATTCCAACAATGACAGTGAATAAAATAAAGCTGCTGCCGCATCGATAATGCAGACGGGATTGCTTTTGGACATTTTCCACTGTGATGTCAAGGTTCTGTTCATAGCAGTTTATGACTTTATGTTCTGCCCCATGATATTGAAATACTCTTTTAATTAAAGGGGTCATGGAAATAAAGTAAATATAGCCTAATAAAAGGACCAATTTAAAGAATGTTTCCACTGCGATTTGTGCGAAATTCCCTGAAAAGATGGGACGCACAAGCTCTGCTAAAAAGACAGGTACCAGGGTAAAGACAAATTTACTAAAGAGAAGAGAGAGAACTCCGATCACAGCAATGCCGAAAATCATGGATAATTTCGAGCCTTTTTGTTCTTTTTCAAGAGTATGATCTTCAGAAGGATCTAAGTCATATCGCTCACTGGAGAAGTTTAAGTGCTTACTGCCGTTTGCGCTTGCTTCAACAAGTGCAGCAACACCCCTGACAAAGGGGATTTTCTTGAGAAAGGCGGTTCGTTTATTGGAGGTCCGGGGAAGCTTCAAAAACTCAATGGACTGGTCCTTTCGCCGAATCGCTGTCACATAGTTCTTCTTACCTCCGAACATGACACCTTCGACAACTGCCTGCCCTCCATAAGCTGGAGGTTTTGTTTGATTGGACATATTTCATCAACCTGCCTGTTTCCTGTAATTTACATGCATTTCCTTATACCTTTATTGTACAGGATTTGAGGGGAAATCACTAGCGCACAGGTCGATTATCTACTAGAATTCTATCTACCTCTTTTTAGCCAGTATACCCTGTTTTAAAAATTTTACACTCACGCATGGAAATCCTTTTTTTTCATGACATTTTGGACATACTACTTGCTGGAGGTGTTCACAAATGAAACGTGATGAAAAGAAAAACCAAGAAGAAAAAAATCAGTCCGTGCAAACGACATCACTTGTGGCAAGAGCAGCTGCTACAGGATTTGTAGGCGGTGTTTTTTGGGGCTTTATCGGGTTTCTGACCCATGTGTTCCATTTTTCAGAGGTGAGTCCTAACATGTTGCTTCAGCCATTTGTGCTTGGAGAGTGGAAAAAGGGAGGACTTGGTACTTTTATAAGTATTATGCTGTTAGGAATTTTATCGATTGGAGCCGCCTTTATTTATTATGGGCTTTTAAAAAGGATCAAAGGCTTTTGGATGGGTCTGGTTTATGGCGGGCTTTTATGGCTGCTTGTTTTTTACGTATTTAATCCCATTTTCCCAGATGTAAAGCAAGTACAAGACTTGCAGCAAAGCACCATTGTTACGACATTTTGCCTATATATTTTATATGGCATGTTTGTCGGGTACAGCATTTCGTTTGAATATAATGAATTGACGAGTCAAAAGCTTGCGAGGGCACTCGGGAAAAAGACAGAATAAAGTGTAAATCACCTATTCATATGATAAAATATTTTTGGAAACGAAAGGTTTCTAAGGAAAAAGAAACAGATCTCAATATAGATTGAATTAGGGTGAAGGAGTGGTCATATGCCTCATTTTCTTGTACTGAATGGACCCAATTTAAATAGGCTTGGCAAAAGAGAGCCTGCTGTTTATGGAAGTAAGACGCTGACAGATTTAGAGACAGATTTGTTCCAGTTTGCAGAACGAGCAAACATTCAATTAACGTTCTTTCAATCGAATCACGAAGGGGATTTGATTGATGCGCTCCACGAAGCAGAAGATCAGTACGATGGAGTCGTGTTTAACCCGGGTGCATTTACCCACTACAGCTATGCGCTGAGAGATGCCATTGCAAGTATTTCTTTATCTGTCATTGAAGTACATATCTCAAATGTTCATAAGAGAGAGGAATTCCGCCATCATTCTGTACTTGCTCCAGTATGCCAAGGGCAAATCGTTGGACTTGGCTTAGAAGGGTATAAATTGGCGATTCGTTATTTAGTCAGTGAAGGGGGAGCAGTATCATGAAACTTGAAAAACTAAGAACACTTTTAAGCGAATTAGAGATCGATGGCATTGTCATTACGAGCAGCTTTAATTTACAGTACATGACCAGCTTTACCGGATCTGCCGGCCTTGCAGTTGTTTCAAAGGACCGGGCAGCTTTTATCACGGACTTCCGCTATACAGAGCAAGCGAAGGATCAAGTCAAAGGTTATGACATCATTGAACATAAAGGAAACATTGTGGAAACGGCTGCCCAAACGGCGAAGGAATTTGGAGTAAAACGCCTTGGGTTTGAACAAAACCATATGACATTTGCCACGTATCAGCAGTACGCAGCCAAAGCAGGTGAGATAGAGCTTGTTCCAGTCTCTGAATCAGTTGAAAAGTTGCGCTTGATTAAGTCTAGTGAAGAGATTAAGATATTAGAGGAAGCTGCGAAGATTGCAGATCAAGCCTTTGATCATATTCTCACTTACATCAAGCCGGGCCTGACGGAAATTGCTGTCATGAACGAGCTTGAATTTTTCATGAGAAAAGAAGGTGCTGAAGGATCTTCATTCGATATGATTGTTGCTTCTGGTGTTCGTTCAAGCCTGCCGCACGGAAGAGCGAGTGAAAAGGTAATTGAATCTGGTGATTTAGTGACACTCGATTTCGGTGCTTACTATAAAGGCTATTGTTCTGATATGACAAGAACGATTGCTGTCGGAACACCAAGCGACAAGCTAAAGGAAATTTATCATATCGTATTAGAAGCAGAAAACGCTGGTGTGGATAGAATCAAGCCAGGCTTAACAGGAAAAGAAGCTGATCGCATCACACGAGACATCATTGAAAAGTACGGCTATGGTCAATACTTCGGGCATTCAACCGGGCACGGCCTAGGTATGGAAGTACATGAAGCGCCAGGCCTTTCCTCACGATCAGAGGTCGTTTTAGAAGAGGGAATGGTCGTCACAGTTGAGCCGGGGATTTACTTGCCAGATGTCGGCGGCGTGAGAATTGAGGATGATATTGTCCTGACAGCTGACGGCAATAAACGATTGACCCACTCACCGAAAGAACTTATCATATTATGATGGTGAAATGTAGGAGGATGACAAAATGATTTCAGTAAACGATTTTCGTACTGGCCTGACAATTGAAGTGGACGGCGGTATTTGGCGAGTAGTGGATTTCCAGCACGTAAAACCAGGGAAAGGCGCAGCGTTTGTTCGTTCGAAACTGCGTAACCTGCGTACTGGTGCCATTCAAGAAAAAACATTCCGCGCAGGCGAAAAAGTAGCGAAAGCTCAAATCGAAACAAAAACAATGCAATACTTGTATGCTAATGGCGATCAGCATGTCTTCATGGATACAAGTTCTTATGAGCAGCTTGAACTAAGTGAAGCACAAATTAAAGATGAGCTGAAATATTTACTTGAAAATATGTCTGTTCAAATCGTGATGTACGGTGCTGAAACACTTGGAGTAGAACTTCCAAACACAGTAGAACTAGAAGTAGTAGAAACAGAGCCTGGTATTAAAGGTGACACAACATCAGGCGGTTCAAAACCTGCAAAAACTGAAACTGGTTTAATCGTCAACGTTCCTTTCTTTGTGAACCAAGGAGATAAACTAGTAATTAATACATCAGACGGCTCATACGTTTCAAGAGCGTAATGAACGAAAAAAGGCTGTAAACCTCGTGTTTACAGTCTTTTTTTATTGAAAAATGACTCCTCAAGACTGGCCTTCTCTCAATTCTCTCATTCATCTCTCTTCCTTCCTGAAAAACAAGACTACTTCCAGCTGGTCAAGCATATAGTGTAAAAAAAGCTGGAGGTTCTATATGAAACAATTGCTCCCAGGCATACACCCGTCGGTCGCTGCAATGGCAGGCATGAGGTTCTTATCCGCCGCCATTGAACTGACGGCAGCCATCCTCATTTTAATCACAAATGATGTACGGAAAGCAGTGGTCATCAATAGTATATTGGCGATCATCGGACCGCTCATTTTTATTATCACGATGACGATTGGAATCTATCAAATTGCAGGGCAGTTATCCTATGCAAAGCTCGTGTTCATTTTCATTGGTGTCGTGTTTATTCTTGTTGGGATCTATAAGTGAAACGGCTTGGCATAATTAACGGCTCACATCATACATTTTAGAGAAGAAAAAAAGGAGGGGAATTCGTTGCGGAGTTTGTTGGATATTCTCCCGCACTCGATTGGACAAGAACTCAGACTGCTGAAAGAGGCAGAATGGGCGCAAATAGAAGAAATCCGCATTCGCACGGATCGTCCTATTGAACTGATGCAAGGAGGAAAACCACGTTTCCTTTCTTATCACACCACCTGGGAAGATGCGTCTCAGCTATTAGGCAGGCTGAGCAATTACAGCATGTACACACTTGAGGAAGAGCTAAAACAGGGCTATATCACCATATCTGGCGGACACCGGGTAGGACTTGCAGGAAAGGTGATCGTTGAAAACGGATTTGTCAAAGGGCTAAGAGATATCTCTTCATTTAATATCCGCATTTCGAAAGAAAAAATCGGGATTGCGCTTCCCTTTCTTCCTTATTTATATAAAGAGCATTGGCACAATACACTGATCATCGGTCCCCCGCAAACGGGGAAAACCACATTGCTCCGGGATATAGCACGTCTTGCTAGTACAGGCACAAAGACAATTCCTCCTAGAAAAACAGGCATTATTGATGAGCGTTCTGAAATTGCCGGTTGTATCAGAGGGGTGCCGCAGCACCATTTTGGCCACCGGATTGATGTCCTCGATGCGTGTCCAAAGGCTGAAGGGTTGATGATGATGATTCGGTCTATGAGCCCAGAGGTCATGATTGTCGATGAAATCGGAAAAAGTGAGGATGTCGAGGCACTTTTAGAAGCGATTCATGCTGGAGTCAACATCATCGTCTCAGCTCATGGCTATTCACTTGAAGATGTTTATAAACGTCCTTCATTTAAGCCGTTATGGGAGCTTCGTGTGTTTGAACGATATGTTGAATTAAATCGAAACAATGGACCAGGTACGATCGGGCGGATTTACGGCGGGGACGGCCAAGAGATGAAATGGAGGCGGGGAGTGGACGTATGTTAAAGCTCATTGGCGCTATTTTCATTGTCGCGGCCACGACTTGGGGAGGATTCGAGTTTGCCAAACGATACAGCGACAGACCTAAACAAATTCGGCAGCTGCGCTTTGCTCTCCAGTCTCTTGAAGCTGAAATTATGTATGGCCAAACCCCTTTAGCGCGGGCTGCAGAGCAAATTGCAGCGCAGGTAGGTCCTCCAGTGAATCAGCTGTTTGAACAATTTGCAGAAAAGCTGAAAGTGGGGACTTTTTCTGCACGTCATGCATGGAACGAAAGTCTTGAAGATGTTTGGAAAAAGACTGTATTGAAAAAAGGCGAATATGAGGCGCTGAAGCACTTTGGGGAAACTCTTGGCCAGCATGATGTCACTTCTCAGCAAAAGTACATCAAGCTTGCTTTAGGCCATTTGGAATCAGAGGAGAAAGAAGCAGAAATCGCCCAAGAGAAAAATGAAAAAATGGTCAGAAGCCTTGGATTTTTAAGCGGATTGTTACTGATTCTTTTATTGATGTGAGAGGAAGGGAGTCGAGAGCATGGGCGTTGATGTAAACGTCATTTTTCAAATTGCCGGAGTAGGCATCGTCGTGGCCTTTCTCCATACGATTTTAGACCAAATGGGGAAGAAAGAGTACGCTCAGTGGGTGACGCTGCTTGGGTTTATCTACATCTTGTTTATGGTGGCAACCATTGTAGATGATTTGTTTAAAAAGATTAAAGCCGTATTTCTATTTCAAGGATAGGGGAGGGCTTACAAATCGAAATCATACAAATTGTTGGACTTGGTTTAATCGCTACTTTTTTAGCATTAATCGTCAAAGAACAAAAGCCAACCTTCGCCTTTATGCTTGTCGTTTTTACTGGATGTGTGATTTTCCTTTATTTAATTGATCAAATCTATGCCATTATCTCAATGATTGAAAAAATTGCAGCAAGTGCTGGCGTCAATATGAAGTATGTTGAAACCATATTGAAGATCATCGGCATTGCCTATATTGCAGAATTTGGCGCTCAGCTGACAAAAGATGCTGGACAGGGCGCCATTGCATCAAAAATAGAGCTAGGCGGTAAGATTCTCATCTTGGTTATGGCAGTCCCGATTTTAACAGTCATCATTGAGACGATCTTAGGGATGATCCCGTCCATGACGTAAATGAAAAGAGGTGACGACAATGAAACGGGTGACCGCTGTAATGGGATTAATGCTTTTCTTTTGGCTGTTTGCTCCGCATGCAGGTGCAGAAGAAAAAGAACCTTTATCTAATGAACAGCCAGCAGCAGAGGAAGTGGCGAATGGACAGGCTGATGCACTTGAGCTTCATTCCATCAGTGACTTTTGGGAAACCATTTTGGACGAGTATGGCGGCTTTTTGCCAGAAAGCCAAAAGGGCACAGTGAAGGAAATGATTGACGGCGATAAAGAGCTGTCTCCCGAAACATGGCTGAAAGCCTTTGTACATTATCTATTTCACGAGGTCATTGCAAACGGAAAGCTCCTAGGTACTCTCATTTTACTCACCATCTTTTGTTCGCTTTTGCAGCTTTTGCAAAATGCCTTTGAACAAAGCACTGTCAGCAAAGTCGCATATGCTCTTGTTTATATGGTGCTGATTATTATTGCACTCAACAGCTTTCATGTGGCGATTTCCTATGCCACAGAAGCTATTCAAACGATGACCAGTTTTATTCTTGCTCTTATTCCTCTTTTACTAGCGCTTATTGCTTCATCAGGCGGGCTTGTCTCAGCCGGATTCTTTCATCCTGTTATTTTATTTTTAATGAACACTAGCGGTGTTTTCATTCAATATGTCGTTCTTCCGCTCATCTTTTTATCAGCGATATTGAGCATTGTCAGTACGCTGACCGAACAATACAAGGTCACCCAGCTTGCGCAGCTGTTAAGAAATGTGGCAATTGGCGGGCTTGCCGTTTTTTTGACCGTTTTTCTCGGCGTCATTTCCGTTCAGGGTGCATCTGCGGCGGTTACTGATGGAATCGCTCTTCGTACAGCCAAATTCATTACCGGTAACTTCATCCCTGTTCTAGGCAGAATGTTTACAGATGCGACGGATACCGTGATCAGCGCCTCTGTTTTACTTAAAAATACAGTTGGACTAGTTGGGGTCGCCATTTTGATTTCAATTGCCGCCTTCCCGGCGATTAAAGTACTTTCGTTAGCCCTTATATATAAGCTTGCTGCCGCGATCCTTCAGCCGTTAGGGGGCGGACCCATCATCAGCTGTCTTGATGTCATTTCAAAAAGTGTGCTGTATATATTTGCCGCACTTGCAGTTGTGTCGCTCATGTTCTTTTTAAGCATTACCGTCATCATCACTGCGGGTAACCTGACCATGATGATGAAGTAAGGAGGGGACACCTTTTGAGCTTTCTCACGGAATGGATCACAAGTATTATTCTCTTTATCTTATTTGCGATTGTCATTGATCTTCTGCTTCCCAATTCGAGCATGCAAAAGTATGCAAAAATGGTCGTCAGTCTGCTGCTCATCGTCGTAATGCTCAATCCGATTTTTGCTTTATTTCGAGCAGATCCTGACCAAATTTTTTCAGAATTGATGAAAGGGAAGGAAGAAGCGCAGTCAGAAGAAATAAAAAATCAGATGAATTTAGAAAAAAAAGAAATACAAGCCTCTCAGCGTGCATATATTTTAAAGCAAATGGCTGTCCAACTAGAAAAAAGCGCAAAGGAGCCACTGGAGAAGGAGAGCTATGAAATGAAACACGTAGAAGTGCTGGCTGATGAGGAGCATCTGGATCAGAATATGGAGGCGGATCAATTTCGCATCAAAGCAGTTCTTTCCCCGCTCACAGGTGATGCTGTAGAAACGGTGGCAAAGGTGGACATTGATCTCTCCAGGCAAAAGGAGGAAAGCGCTGAATCTTCTAGCAAAGAGATCACGAGGGTAAAAGAGACGCTGGCTGATGTTTGGAATACGAGTCCTGAGCACATCGCGCTGAACATTGAGGGAGGTGACGCAGCAGATCATGAATAACAAGGACTGGAAACAAAAGCTGAAATCATTCTTCCAGCCGCCTGAAAAAGGTGAAGGGAAACCCAAATTAACGAAGCACCATTACTTGCTGCTTGTATTCATTATCGGCGTATCTTTCATGTTAGTCAGTCAGATCTTGTCACCGCCATCAAGCAAACAACAAGCTGCGGTTCCTGCTGCTAAAAAAACATCCTCAGAAGAGCAGGAAGTATTCAAACCGGCATCCTCAGGTAAACCAAAGAATTCAATTGAGGACGTGGAGCAAGAATACGAAAACCAGCTGAAAGAAATTTTAGAGACCATCATCGGCGTTGAGGATGTATCCATCGTGGTCAATGTAGATGCAACGTCTTTAAAAGTGTTTGAAAAAAACAAATCCAATAAAAGTACAACGACCGAGGAAACAGATAAAGAAGGCGGCGTACGAAGTGTCACCGATCAAACAAAAGAAGAAGAAGTCGTCATCATCAAAAATGGCAATGAAGAAACACCAGTCGTTGTGCAAACGAAAAAACCAGAAATTCGAGGTGTCCTCGTTGTTGCTCAAGGAGTAGACAACGTTCAAATAAAGAAAACCATCATTGAAGCGGTTACACGAGTGCTTGATGTACCGAGCCATAGAGTGGCTGTTGCCCCTAAAAAAATCAAGGAGGATTCGGAATGATGTTAAAAAAACAAACGGTTTGGCTATTAACGATGCTAAGTTTAGTTGTCGTATTAAGTGTGTACTATATCATGTCTCCACAGGGTGAAAATGCAGTGACAGTAGAAGATACGAAATCTAAAGGGACTGAAGAGAAAAAGGTTGAAACAGAAAAAGGAACGGACAAAGGAATGGAAAAAGGCGCTGATAAGAAATCCACTGACAAAGAAACAAACGGCAAACAAGAGGATATCGAAACAAGCGGTGAAGAAGGAAAGGCTGTGTCAGAGCAAACAGACGATGAGCTTTTTACAACATACAGACTAGAGCTGGAAGATAAACGAAGCAAGCAGCGCGAAGAATACAACGAAATCGTCTCCAGTGACGATGCAACAGCGCAAGAAAAAAGTGAAGCATACGATCAAATGACAGCGCTTAGTGAAGCAGAAGGAACTGAGCGTCAGCTCGAGACCTTGATCAAAACAAAAGGCTATAAAGATGCGCTCGTAAGTGCTGAAGGAGATAAAGTGAGCATCACGGTTCGTTCTGATAAAAAATCAAAGTCTCAAGCGGCCGATATTATTGATATGGTAACAAAAGAAATGAGAGGTCTTGATAACGTAGCTGTCACTTTTGAGCCCACTAATCAATAAAAAATGAACTGGCGCCCTTTGCTGAAAAGGGCGTTTTTTGATGCGGCTTGACGCCCCTTCCAAGGTGCTTTCGCGAGACGCTTCGCCACAATAGTAGTTGAATTCATTGAAATCCTCCTGTAAGATGTGTATAGTACGTACTTTTAGTACTAGCCTATAATTAAAAGATAAATCCATACATAGGGGTGCAAATCCATGTTAAAAATTGAAGAAATTCATGAACTGATTAAATTAATTGACGACTCTACAATCGACGAATTTACGTACGAAAACGAAGGTGCGAAAATCAAACTGAAGAAAAATAAAGAAGTCGTTCAGCAAGTTGCGGCACAAGCACCAGTGGCTCCTGTCCAAGCAGCTCCAGCTCAACAAGCTCCTACAGCACAAGCTCCAGCTCAGACTGAAGCCCCTGCACAAGAGGCAACTGCGTCTGAAAATCTGCATAAAATCACATCCCCAATGGTTGGCACATTTTATGCTTCCTCTTCACCAGAAGCAGATCCATACGTGACAACAGGTTCTAAGGTGAAGGAAAATTCAGTTGTATGTATCGTTGAAGCGATGAAACTGTTTAATGAAATCGAAGCAGAAGTAAAAGGTGAAATCGTCGAAGTATTAGCTGAAAACGGTCAGCTTGTAGAATTCGGACAACCCCTCTTTCTAGTGAAAGCAGAGTAAGGAGTACGATCATGATTAAAAAGCTATTAATTGCAAACAGAGGAGAAATCGCAGTTAGAATTATCCGCGCTTGTAAAGAGCTTGGAATTGAAACTGTTGCGGTATTTTCTGAAGCGGATCGCGATGCGCTGCATGTACAAATGGCTGATGAAGCATATTGCATCGGACCAACTGCTTCTAAAGATAGTTATTTAAATGTCACGAATATCGTCAGCGTAGCAAAATTAACAGGAACAGATGCCATCCATCCAGGATACGGCTTTTTAGCAGAAAATGCAGACTTTGCAGAGCTTTGCGAGGAATGTAATGTAATCTTTGTTGGACCAACCGCGTCAGCGATTTCCAAAATGGGAACAAAAGATGTCGCGCGAGAAACAATGAAGAGTGCAGGCGTCCCGATCGTTCCTGGTTCTCAAGGAATTGTAAAAGATCTTGATGATGCTGTTTCAACAGCAGCTAGTATTGGGTATCCTGTCATTATTAAAGCAACTGCAGGCGGAGGCGGTAAAGGAATCCGTGTGGCTCGTACAGAAGAAGAGCTTATTAACGGAGTCACCATCACGCAGCAGGAAGCGGCGCAAAACTTTGGGAACCCTGGTGTCTATTTAGAAAAGTTCATTGAAGACTTTAGACATGTGGAAATCCAAGTGCTTGCAGATCAGCATGGCAATACGATTCATTTAGGAGAGCGTGACTGCTCGATCCAAAGAAGAATGCAAAAGCTTCTTGAAGAAACGCCATCACCAGCACTGAATGCAGACATCCGTGAGCAAATGGGTGAAGCAGCCGTAAAAGCAGCAGAAGCTGTTGAATATACAGGTGCTGGAACAGTTGAATTCATTTATGATTATAATGAAGAGAAGTTCTACTTCATGGAAATGAATACTCGTATTCAAGTAGAGCATCCTGTGACAGAAATGGTCACAGGTGTAGACTTGATCAAAGAACAGATCAAGGTTGCATCAGGTGAGAAGCTTTCTCTTACACAAGAGGATGTCGTATATGAAGGCTGGGCGATCGAATGCCGTATCAATGCAGAGAACCCAGAGAAAAACTTCATGCCTTCAGCTGGTGAAATTAAAATGTATCTTCCGCCAGGCGGTTTAGGAGTACGTGTTGATTCTGCCGCTTATCCGGGCTATGTGATTCCGCCATATTATGACAGCATGATTGCAAAAGTGATCACATATGGTAAGACGAGAGAAGAAGCGATTGCGAAAATGAAACGTGCGCTTCAAGAATTCGTCATTGAAGGAGTCTACACAACGATTCCATTCCACCTTAGATTGCTCGAGCATGAAACATTTGTGAGTGGTAATTTTAATACGAAGTTTTTAGAAACATACCAAATCATGAAATAATCACAGCTTTCGGAGGTGAATGATCGTGTCAGAAAACAATTTGCTTGAAATGAACCTTGATGAAGATCAATTGGGAAAAGTGCAAATTGCACCAGAAGTGATTGAAGTCATTGCTGGGATCGCCGCTTCAGAAGTCGAAGGCATTGCCGAAATGCGCGGCAATTTCGCTGCTGATGTAGCAGAACGCTTTGGTAAAAAAAATCACCGTAAAGGTGTAAAAGTAGATGTCTCTGATGAAGGCATCACAATCGATGTGTATTGTGTGGTTGAATTTGGCCTATCCATTCCAAAGGTATCCACTGCTGTACAAGAAAATATCCGTCAAACCCTTTTAAACATGACTGCCTTAACGATTAATGAAATTAACATTCATGTCGTTGGCATTCAATTTGATACAAAAGCACCTGAGGCTGAAGTAGATCAAGAAATGTAAAGAAGGGTTCAAGTGAAACCAAGGAGGCATTGCCTCTTTGGTTTTTTAAAGCCCATTTTTGGGTGATTTCCGAATATTGATAACGTCACGTGTTGATTGATTCGTTTTTCGTCACAGCTCGCATGGATCTTGGTGCGACCACGGTCAAAATATGTTATGATCTCTGTATGGCTTAACGACAAGCGGATAAAGTGGTTAAAGGAGTAAATAATGAAAAGAAGAACTGCAAGAGAAAAGGCGTTACAAACATTATTTCAAATTGATGTGAGCAATATTGATCCGAAAGAGGCCATTACACATGCGCTGGATGAACAAGAATCAGATCCTTTTTTCGAGGAACTGGTTTTCGGTGTGCTTGAACAAAAGGACAAGCTTGATGACATGATCTCACAGCATCTAGTGAATTGGAAACTCGATCGTATTGCAAACGTAGACAGAGCCATTTTAAGGCTGTCTGTGTACGAGATGGTGTATCAAGAAGACATCCCAGTTAGTGTCTCAATGAATGAAGCGATTGAACTTGCCAAATTATTCGGCGATGATAAAGCACCGAAATTTGTAAATGGTGTACTTTCGAACATTAAAAACGACCTAAAGCAGCAATAGGAGGATTCGACATGACAGCAACAATCATCGATGGGAAAGAAACAGCAAAAGAAAAGCGTGAACAATTAGCAAAAGAAGTAGAAGAGCTAAAACAAAAAGGAGTCACACCTGGTCTTGCCGTTATTCTAATCGGTGATGATCCGGCTTCACTTTCTTACGTACGCGGGAAGAAAAAAGCAGCAGAAGCAATGGGCATGCATTTCCAGCTTGATCATTTAGATGCTTCTTTAACAGAAGAAGAATTGCTTCAGCTGATTGATCAGTACAATGCGAACGATCAATTCCATGGGATTCTTGTTCAACTTCCACTGCCTAAACACATTTCTGAAAAAGCCGTTATTGAACGTATTTCACCTGAGAAAGATGTAGATGGTTTCCATCCATTAAATATCGGGAAAATGCTGCTTGGGGAAGATACATTCCTTCCTTGTACACCAGCAGGTATTGTTGAATTATTGAACAAAACGGGAGTCGATCTTTCTGGAAAAGAAGTGGTTGTTGTGGGACGCAGCAATATTGTCGGCAAACCAGTTGGACAATTGCTGTTAAATGAAAACGCAACGGTTACTTACTGCCATTCAAGAACGGCAAATATTTCAGAACACACGTTAAAAGCGGACATTTTAGTTGTTGCCGTCGGTCGAGCAAACTTTATTAAAGCTGACCAAATCAAAGAAGGCGCAATTGTCATCGATGTAGGAGTCAATCGTTTGGATACTGGGAAGCTTGTTGGGGATGTTGATTTTGAAGGAGCAAAAGAAAAAGCTTCTTACATCACACCAGTCCCTGGCGGAGTCGGTCCAATGACGATTACGATGCTTGCACACAATACGGTTAAATCAGCAAAACGTACATTAGCATAAGCTTTATCCATTCATCCACCTGCATGCTGCCGGTGGATGAATGTGCGTTTTTGAAGAGGAGGAATACGTCATGAGTGAAAAAGCCTTTGTGACGGTCACAGCCCTTACAAAATACATAAAAAGAAAATTTGATGTTGATCCGCATTTAGAAGATATTTGGATCAAAGGTGAGTTATCCAATGTGAAGATTCATTCAAGAGGTCATGTGTACTTCACCTTAAAAGACGAAAACGCACGCATGCAAGCTGTCATGTTCCAGCGTTCCGCAGCAAAGCTGCCTTTTTCACCAAAAAGCGGAATGAAAGTGTTTGTACGCGGCGGGATTCAAGTATATGAACCAAGCGGCAACTATCAATTATATGCAAAAGAAATGCAGCCTGATGGTGTTGGTGCTCTTCATCTCGCTTATGAAGAGCTGAAGAAAAAGCTGGCAAGTGAAGGCTTATTTGATGCGCGCTATAAAAAACCAATTCCTGAATATCCAGAGGTTGTTGGTGTCATTACATCCCCAACAGGAGCGGCTGTCCGGGATGTCATTACAACGATTAACCGGCGCTATCAGCAGGCGAAAATCATTGTGCTTCCGGCGCTTGTCCAAGGTGAAAATGCCACTCGTTCAATCGTAGAGAGGATCAAGGAAGCAAATGAAAAACAGCTCTGTGATGTCTTGATTGTCGGAAGAGGAGGCGGTTCGATCGAAGAACTTTGGGCCTTTAATGAAGAAGCTGTCGCAAGAGCAATCTTCGCATCAGACATTCCAATCATTTCTGCAGTAGGGCACGAAACGGACTTTACAATCAGTGATTTTACTGCAGACATGAGAGCACCCACACCAACAGGAGCAGCCGAGCTCGCTGTTCCAAGCACAGCCGATTTAATAGAACGAATCAAATCCATCGACATTCGGCTGACAAGGGCCGTGAAGAATCGAACATCACAAGCGAAAGACCGTCTTGTGGCGCTGCAATCCTCTTATGCTTTCCGTTTTCCAAAACGATTGCAGGAGCAAAAAGAGCAGCAATTCGATTTGGTCTTTGACCGTTTTCAAAAACAGCTGACGAGACAAATTGAACAAAAACGCAGTCAACTAGACCGCCAGACATACAGGTTGAAGCCGCTTCATCCAAAAGAGCAGCTGCTTCAAGCGAAAAAACGCTATGCCAATGAAACAGAACAGCTCATCCGAAGCATGAATGTGCAAATGAAAACAATTCATTCGCAGTTCCAATCTGTTCTTGGTAAACTAAATGCATTAAATCCACTTCAAGTGATGGAAAGAGGCTACAGTTTAGCCTATAAAGACGATGAACTGATTAAAAGTGTGAACCAAGTCGATACGAAGGATCAGCTGGCTATCACCATGAAGGATGGACGTCTGATTTGTGAGGTTATTGAGAAGGAGGGGCAATCATCATGACAGAATCAAATAAACAAAAAGAAGAACAAATGACATTTGAAGAAGCGATGAAAGGTCTTGAGGAGATCGTTGGGAAGCTCGAAGAAGGAGATGTACCACTTGAGCAAGCCATTCATTATTTCCAAGAAGGCATGACACTTTCAAAGCTTTGTCATGAAAAATTACAGCACGTTGAAAAGCAGATGGATTTCATTTTAAAAGAGGACGGTGAGCTGGCTCCTTTCTCAGTGAAGGAGGCAGATGCTGGTGACAAGTAATTTGCAGGATTTTTTAACAACACGAAAACAGGCCATTGAAGATTATTTATTTACATATGTTCAGGAATTGAAGATTCCAGAAGACCTCAAATCTTCGATGCTTTACTCTCTTAAAGCTGGAGGGAAAAGACTTCGTCCTGTTCTCGTTCTTGCTTTATTACATGCCTACGGCAAAAAAGAAGAAGATGGCATACCGGTTGGCTGTGCTGTAGAGATGATTCATACGTATTCATTGATACACGACGACCTTCCTTGCATGGACGATGATGACCTTCGCAGAGGAAAGCCGACCAACCATAAAGTATACGGGGAAGCAACAGCGGTTCTCGCTGGCGATGCTCTTTTAACAGAAAGCTTCCGTCTGATTACATCTCAGCTATCTAGCAGCGTCTCTCCTGACCAAAAACTCAAAATCGTAGATGAACTTGTGAAGTCAGCAGGTGCGCTAGGCATGGTTGGCGGGCAATTTGATGACATGGAAGCAGAGCAAAAACAAGTCCCGCTTGCAGAACTAGAATCCATTCACGCCCGGAAAACAGGAAAGCTTCTCACATTCAGCGTCACAGCAGGTGCCATGCTGGCAGGTGCATCAGATGACGAAATCGAAAAACTAAGAGAATTCAGCTATCATATCGGTATTGCTTTTCAAATCCGTGATGACATTTTAGATCTCGAAGGAAGCGAAGAAAAAATAGGAAAACGGGTCGGCTCTGATACAGCGAATGAAAAGTCGACATATCCTTCTTTATTAACGCTTTCAGGAGCAAAAGAAAAACTGCACGAGCACATCACACGTGCAAAAGAAATTGTCTCAAATCTTGAAATAGAGCAGCAATTGCTGCATGAGTTATGTGATCTGATCGCCTCAAGAGATCATTAAAAACAGCCTAGATTTGAGGGTCTTCGAGCAATTGTGGTAAACTGTAAACAGTTTATCATGATGAGACAACTCTTATTCCCGCTTGGTTTTCATAGGAATAAGGCATTATATATGTAGATAGAAATTTTGTTGAAAGCGAGTTGATCCTGATTGGATCTTTTATCAATAAAAAATCCAACGTTTCTAAAAGGAATGTCAATAGCAGAATTAGAGGAGCTTAGTGCTGACATTCGCATGTTTTTAATTGAGTCCTTGGCTAACTCTGGAGGGCATATCGGTCCGAACCTGGGTGTCGTTGAACTTACGGTTGCCCTTCATAAAGTATTTGACAGCCCGAAAGACAAATTCCTTTGGGATGTTGGACATCAGTCTTATGTTCACAAGCTGTTAACTGGGAGAGGGGCGGAGTTTGATACGCTTCGTCAATATAAAGGACTTTGCGGATTTCCTAAACGAAACGAAAGCGAGCATGATGTATGGGAAACAGGTCACAGCTCAACGTCATTATCTGGCGCGATGGGTATGGCGGCGGCGCGTGATATTAAAGGAACAGATGAATATATCCTGCCGATTATCGGAGATGGTGCATTAACCGGAGGTATGGCGCTGGAAGCTCTGAATCATATCGGTGATGAAAAGAAAGATATGATCGTCATCTTAAACGATAATGAAATGAGTATTGCACCAAACGTCGGCGCGATTCACACAATGCTTGGCAGACTGCGCACAGCAGGCAAATACCAATGGGTAAAGGACGAGCTCGAATATTTATTCAAGCGGATCCCAGCTGTAGGCGGAAAGCTTGCTGCCACAGCAGAGCGTATTAAAGACAGCCTCAAGTATTTACTTGTGTCTGGCATGTTCTTTGAGGAAATGGGATTCACTTACTTAGGTCCTGTCGATGGACATTCTTATGAAGATCTTTTTGAAAACCTTGAATATGCAAAGAAAACAAAAGGTCCTGTCTTGCTACATGTCATCACGAAAAAAGGAAAAGGCTATCAGCCGGCAGAATCCGATAAAATTGGGACTTGGCATGGTACAGGTCCATACAAAATTGATACAGGTGACTTTGTAAAACCAGCAGCAGCTGCCCCGTCATGGAGTGGTCTTGTCAGTGAAACAGTCAGAAAGCTTGCGCGTAAAGATGAGCGAATTGTGGCCATCACGCCTGCGATGCCTGTTGGCTCAAAACTTGAAGGCTTTGCAAAGGAATTTCCAGAGCGAATGTTTGATGTAGGAATTGCTGAGCAGCATGCAGCCACAATGGCAGCTGGGCTTGCGACGCAGGATATGAAGCCATTTTTAGCGATTTATTCTACGTTCCTGCAAAGAGCCTATGATCAAGTGCTGCATGATATTTGCCGCCAGAACCTCAATGTATTTATCGGGATTGACCGTGCGGGTCTTGTTGGTGCAGATGGAGAAACGCATCAAGGTGTGTTTGATATTGCCTTCATGCGTCATATGCCGAATATGGTGCTCATGATGCCGAAGGATGAAAATGAAGGTCAGCACATGGTCAATACAGCCATTCAGTATGATGACGGTCCTATTGCCATGCGTTTCCCGCGTGGAAATGGGTTGGGCGTGAAAATGGATGAACAGCTGAAAACCATTCCGATTGGGTCTTGGGAGGTTCTTCGTCCAGGGAAGGATGCCGTCATCTTAACATTCGGAACGACGATTAAAATGGCACTGCAAGCAGCTGAGGAACTTCAAAAAGAAGGAAAATCAATTCGTGTCGTCAACGCTCGGTTTATTAAGCCGCTTGATGAAGCGATGCTAAATGACATTCTTTCTGAAGGGATTCCGATTTTAACGATTGAAGAAGCTGTGCTCCAAGGCGGGTTTGGCAGCAGTGTATTAGAATATGTACACGACAAGAAAGCATCACATATCAAAGTAGAACGGATGGGTATCCCAGATCAATTTATTGAGCATGGAAGTGTTGATGCCCTGCTTGAAGAAATTGGTCTGACGAAAGCACAGGTTGCTGAGACTTTACGTGGCCTGCTTCCCGCAGCACCAAGAAAAGGAATTGGATCATGACATCAAAGAAAGAACGACTTGACGTTTTATTAGTCGAACAAGGACTAATGGAAACAAGAGAGAAAGCAAAGCGTGCCATCATGGCAGGAATCGTTTACTCAAATGAAAACCGTTTGGATAAACCAGGAGAGAAAATTGCTCGTGATACGCCGCTCACAGTGAAGGGGAATCCTCTCAAATACGTAAGCCGAGGCGGGTTAAAGCTCGAAAAAGCGCTCAAAGAATTTGACCTGACAGTTGAAGGGAAATTGCTGATTGATATTGGCTCATCTACAGGCGGATTTACGGATTGTGCTCTTCAAAATGGAGCGGTCAAATCATATGCTGTAGACGTTGGCTACAATCAGCTCGCGTGGAAATTAAGGCAGGATGACAGGGTGATCGTCATGGAGCGCACCAATTTCCGCCATTCCGTCCCAGCTGATTTTACTGAAGGATTGCCAGAAGTGGCTTCAATTGATGTATCTTTTATTTCACTTAAACTCATTCTGCCAGCTTTAAAACATATTCTTGTTCCGGGTGGTGACTGTATTGCACTCGTCAAGCCTCAATTTGAAGCGGGCAGAGACCTTGTTGGGAAAAAAGGCATCGTGCGCGAGCCGTCTGTCCACCTCGGTGTACTAGAAGAGATGAATCAATTTGCTGCTAAAGAAGGCTATGATGTAAAGGATGTTTCATTTTCGCCTATCACTGGTGGAGACGGAAATATTGAATTTCTGCTTCATTTAGTGCTTCATCCTGATCAAGAAGAAAATGCGGCACTTCCTGCTTCAGAACTTGAGAAAGTCGTGAAGGAAGCCCATTCTGTATTGAAAGAAAAGAAAAACAGCCCTGAGCCGGCTGACACATGAGATGATTGATACAAAAGGAATAATAGCTCGCTATTATTCCTTTTCAGATTGTTGACAAAGGGTTAAAATGATCTTTATTTTAGCCCTTTGTCTTCTTTTCAGCGTGATAGAAAACCTTTGAAGTCTAGGAAGTTCGAGCACTGGAGCGGAGCGAATTTGACATTCGTGAGCACCAGCGCGCAGGACTGACACCGAATGCGAGGGTTTGTCTACACGCTGAAAGGAATAATAGCTCGCTATTATTCCTTTTTACATGGTCAAAAGACGAGAATCGGCTGGATCTCACGTAATGCTTGTTTTTTGAAGTGTGCATCATATAACATAGAACGTAAAGACAAACTGAGAATAAAACGCCTAGGGGGGTCAAATATGAATAAAGGTCAAAGGCATATTAAAATTAGAGAAATCATTGCAAGCCAAGAAATTGAAACACAAGATGAATTGGTCGATATTTTGAAAGCCGATGGATATAACATCACACAAGCGACCGTTTCTAGAGATATTAAAGAATTACATTTAGTGAAAGTTCCGACGAACAATGGAACATATAAATACAGTCTTCCTGCGGATCAGCGGTTTAACCCGCTGTCAAAGCTGAAGCGATCCCTAATGGATGCATTTATCAAAATGGATGCTGCCAGTCATTTAATTGTTCTGAAAACAATGCCGGGTAATGCTCAGGCGATTGGTGCTTTAATGGACAATTTAGATTGGGAAGAAATTATGGGAACGATTTGCGGAGATGATACCATTTTAATCATTTGCCGCACTCCAGATGATACAGAGACAGTTTCGAGCAAAATTTTAGAGCTTCTATAAAGAATCAGGTTTACTAAAAGAGGTGTCAAATGAGTGTTAGCAGAACTAACCATTAAAAACTTTGCAATCATTGAAGAGTTAACGGTTTCATTTGAAAAAGGACTCACAGTCCTAACAGGGGAAACAGGTGCCGGAAAATCCATCATGATTGATGCTGTCTCACTTCTCGTGGGAGGAAGAGGGTCCTCTGAATTTGTCCGCTACGGTGAAAAAAAAGCAGAGCTGGAAGGGCTTTTTCTTGTACCAGCCGATCATCCTGTATTTGCTCTATGCGAAGAGCAGGGAATTGACGCATCAGATGAAATGATGATCCTCCGCCGTGATATTAACAACAGCGGGAAAAGCATTTGCCGGATTAATGGAAAGCTTGTCACCATCTCACTTTTACGTGAAGTAGGACGGCTTTTGCTTGATATACATGGTCAGCACGATAACCAGCTGCTTATGGAAGATGAAAATCATCTGCATTTGCTCGATCAATTTGGAGCAGAAGAAATTGCACCGGCTCTCTTGCAGTATCAAGAAGCATATGATCAATATATGAAAACGGCTCAAAAGCTAAGACAGCTGTCCGAGAATGAGCAGGAAATGGTGCACCGCTTAGATTTACTGCAATTTCAGCTAGAGGAGATTGAGGCAGCGCAGTTAGAGCCGGGAGAAGATGAGCGGCTTCAGGAAGAGCGTCATCAAATCAGCAACTACGAAAAAATCTATTCCTCACTTCAAAACGCGTATAACGCCTTGCGTAATGAACAAGGAGGACTAGATTGGGTTGGCATGTCCTCAAGCGAGCTTGAGCAGGTGTCTGAGATCAATGATGATTTGAAAAAGCTATCTGAACAAGTATCGAATTCCTACTACTTATTAGAGGATTCAACTTTCCAAATGCGAAGCATGCTGGATCAATTAGAATTCGATCCGGCTCGTCTTGATTTTATTGAATCCAGGCTGAATGAAATGAAGCAGCTAAAACGAAAATACGGCACAACCGTTGAGGAAATTTTGGAGTATGCGGCGAAGATTGAAGAAGAAATCGATCAAATTCAAAATCGAGACAGCCATCTGCAGACGCTCAAGAATAAACTGGATGCGATGAGCCGTGATGCCCTGCTGGAAGCACTTAACGTTTCGGAGCTGCGTAAAAAATGGGCCAAAAAGCTAGCGAAGCAAATTCAAACGGAGCTCAAGGATTTGTATATGGAGAAGTCATCATTTGATACAGCTTTTTCTATTCGATATGCGCCTTTTGGAAGCACCGATTGTCCGCTATTAGACGGAAAACCTGTCCAGCTCGGGAAAAATGGAATCGACCAAGCGCAATTTGTCATTTCTACAAATACAGGCGAACCGATGAAATCTTTATCGAAAGTAGCCTCAGGTGGAGAAATTTCACGTGTCATGCTCGCTGTGAAGAGTATTTTCTCAGCCAAACAAGACGTCGCATCCATTATCTTCGATGAAGTTGATACAGGCGTCAGCGGCAGAGTCGCACAAGCCATTGCTGAAAAAATTTACAAAGTAGCATCTGGATCACAAGTGCTCTGCATTACACATCTGCCTCAAGTAGCCGCAATGGCTGACACACATCTCTTCATTTCGAAACGCTCAAAAGCGGGCAGAACACTGACGAGTGTCAAACCATTAAGTCATGAAGAAAAAGTGAGTGAAATTGGCCGGATGATTGCCGGTGTGGAAGTCACAGAGCTGACAAAACAGCACGCAAAAGAACTATTGCACCAAGCAAATGATGTCAAAACAACAGGGTAGCTGAATCATCAGCTGCCTTTTTTATGTTGTGTAAAAGACGGCGTATATACCCATAAAATCGTCTTTTTCTTTTATCAATTTATCCAATCATTTTCTAAAGCTGCCGGTTATAAATCCTCTCGAAGAAGGCAAAAGTAAAGATGTAGCCAAAACATGAGTGTTCTGGTGTGGGTAAGGAGCGAGGAGAGTGAAAAATGAATGCCCGAAAAGATGAGAAAAGCCATTGGTGTGATTCTCCTTGTTTCTTTAATAAGTACAGGGTTTATGAGCATAGTGAAGGAATACATCAGCATTCCAACAAATGTTGCTGTATTTGAAAAACAGAAGCACTCAATTGACACATCGATTGAAGCGTCAGCCAATGCTTCTTCGCCAGCCTTTAGCCTTTCAGAGAAAGAGAATCAGCTGGATATTACAGGACAAAAGGCGGGAAAAGCCGAAATTGTTTATGATTTTAAAGGATTTCCTATTAAGAAAACAAAAGTTGATGTTCTCCCTGAATTAAAAGTCGTTCCTGGAGGACAATCCATTGGCGTCAAGCTCCACTCTGTAGGAGTTCTCGTTGTAGGTTTTCATCAAATCACAACAGCAGACGGCAAAAAATCACCAGGTGAAGCCGCAGGCATTCAATCAGGGGATATGATCATTGAAATCAATGGTCAAAAAATGGAGAAAATGAATGACCTCACCCCATTTATTCAGAAAGCAGGGAAAACGGGTGAAACCCTTCGTTTGCTCATAAAGAGAGATCATAAAACCTTTCAAACAACATTAACACCCGCAAAAGATGCAAGTGAAGGCATCTATCGAATTGGTCTTTACATTCGTGATTCTGCAGCAGGAATCGGCACGATGACCTTTTTTGAACCTTCATCTAAAAAATATGGTGCCCTTGGGCATGTGATTTCTGACATGGATACAAAAAAACCAATTGTTGTCGACAATGGTGAAATTGTCAGATCAACAGTGACATCGATTGAAAAAGGTACAGGAGGCAATCCTGGAGAAAAATTGGCGAGATTTTCTTCCGAAAGAAAAACAATAGGAGATATCTCCCGCAACAGCCCTTTTGGTATCTTTGGTACGTTAACCGAAAAGCTTGAAAATCATGTAGCAGATAAACCACTTCCAGTCGCTTTATCAAATGAAGTAAAAGAAGGCCCAGCAGAAATTTTAACCGTTGTGGATCATGATAAAGTGGAGAAGTTTGATATTAAAATCGTCAGCACAACACCGCAGAAATTCCCAGCAACTAAAGGAATGGTATTGAAGGTAACAGATGAGCGGCTCTTAAGCAAAACGGGCGGAATCGTCCAAGGAATGAGCGGAAGCCCCATCATCCAAAATGGCAAAGTCATTGGAGCTGTCACACACGTATTCGTCAATGATCCGACTAGCGGGTACGGCGTACACATTGAATGGATGCTGTCAGAAGCAGGAATCGACCTTTATCAAAAAAACAAAAAAGCAAGCTGATCTTAAACTGCCGCGAATCTTCCGGCAGTTTTTTTCTACCCTTTCTTTCTCTTCCATCATGTTATAAAATAAGGAAAAAGAGATTTTTCGACAAAATGGAAAAAAGCTTGTTGTCAAATTGCAATAATCGTCGATTCGTTAAGAAAAACGTAGAAAAAGCTAGATAATGCTCTATTATTCGGAAAATTAAAGTTTTTTAAAGGTGATAGCATGGTTTTGTCGAATTGAACACTCAGAAGAGAAATGCAAAAGACTAAAGGAATCGACATTGGGGAGGAAAGAACGTGGAGAAAATTAAAGTGTGTGTAGCTGATGACAATCGAGAGCTTGTTGGCCTTTTGACAGAGTACATTGAGGGACAGGAAGATATGGAAGTACTTGGCGTGGCGTATAATGGTCAGGAATGCCTGACATTATTTAAAGATAAAGAGCCCGACGTTCTCCTCTTAGATATTATTATGCCTCATTTAGACGGTCTTGCTGTACTAGAACGCCTCCGTGAAAACGATGAAATGACAAAACAGCCAAGTGTGATTATGCTAACAGCCTTTGGACAAGAAGATGTCACGAAAAAAGCAGTTGATTTGGGCGCATCTTATTTCATTTTAAAGCCATTTGATATGGAAAACCTAGTAGGTCATATTCGTCAAGTCAGTGGAAACGGCACACAAGTTACCCATCGCTCTTCATCAATCCAAAACAGTGTTCTTCGCAACAAACCTGAACCGAAACGTAAAAACTTAGATGCGAGCATTACGACCATTATTCATGAGATTGGCGTGCCCGCTCATATTAAAGGGTATTTATACTTAAGAGAAGCGATTTCTATGGTGTACAATGACATTGAGCTTCTCGGAAGCATTACTAAAGTGTTGTACCCAGACATTGCAAAGAAATTTAACACGACCGCCAGCAGGGTGGAACGGGCGATTCGTCATGCCATTGAAGTCGCTTGGAGCAGAGGGAACATTGATTCCATTTCCTCACTCTTTGGTTATACTGTCAGCATGTCAAAAGCGAAACCAACCAATTCAGAATTTATTGCCATGGTAGCTGATCGTTTGCGATTAGAGCATAGAGCTAGCTAGTTTATTTTTCATGAAAAAACGTTTCTTCATTGAGACGTTTTTTTATTTTGAAACATGTTGTCAAAATTTGGTTAGGTTGATAAAATCATCTTAATGTTTAAATTGGACAAACGGGTTGCTTTATTTTCAGAATAAAATGAAAAATAAAGCATGAAAAAAATAAAAAAGACATAAAATAATGGTAATCAGCTGCGCCAATCGATCATGAAGTCTTCAAAATAGAAGAAGAAAACGCTCATTCGTAAGAAAAAGGATGAAAGGAAAAGGTCTTATGGAAATGGTAATTAAAGCAAACGAGATCGAAAGTTCTATTTCTATTGACCTGATTGATTGGCGTTTTAAAGTCACTGGCTTCTTAGAGATTGTGCCATTTGAACTGAATATTCCCATTGTCGAATTTAATAATTTTCACATTCTTTTACTATGCTATAATAATGAAAAGAAGAGGGTGAGGTTATGGGAAAGCTGAAAATCCACTCTGCTGAGGTAGCGAACGAAATTAGCAAGTGGACGAGGGTCATTTCTCAGAATGACTTAGAAAAATCTGCTGTCTATAAAGAGAAAATTCAGAATTTGCTAAAAAATACAGATGAAGACCGTGAAGTTCTCCTTTATTATCAGCTTGTTGACGGCAGACATGAAATGTTACTTGGAAATATTGAAAAAGCCAATCAAATTATGAAAAGTGTCGGAACGCTTGATGAGAAGGCAGATGACATTATTAATTTTTATTTTTACTTTTACAAAGGCCAATATGCTGCATATGTGAAAAAGTATGATGAAGCCATTAGTTTTTACAAAATTGCAGAACAGCGGCTAAAACGTGTGAATGAAGACCTTGAAGTAGGAACTTTTCACCATAAGGTTGCTTCAATTTATTACGAACTGAAACAAAACTTCATATCCATTAATCATATTAAAAAAGCCATCGATACATTTAAAGCGCATGAAGAGTATACAGCGCAGGCAATTGACAGCTTGATTTTACATGCAAGTAATTGTATTGATTTGTTCCAATTCGATGAAGCAGAGGAGAAGTATCAAGAAGCACTTGAGAAAAGTAAGCGCATTAACAATGAAGTGCTGATTGGGAAATGCTATCACAATTTAGCTGTTCTTTATTATGCAAAGCATGATTATGAAAAAAGCGCACATTATGCAAAAAAAGGAATGGGCATTCAAATTCACCGTGACAATAGTCATTATTACATCCAATCTTTATATGTTCTGGCAAACGCCTTAGTGCATCTAGGAGATCAAGAGGCGAGGGAATATATTAAAGAGGGTATTCTGTATAGCTGTGATATCCAAAATAATGAATATATAGTAAAATTTGAAATTTTGGATTTGATGTGCGAGAATAGTGGGGCAGCAGACGTATTCTCTGAAAAATTAGACTACATAGAAAAAAATAGATTATATGTGGAGCTTGAGGATTTGTCTGAACAAATATCGAAATACTTCAAGGAACGAAATGATTATCAAAATGCCATTCGTTTTCTTGAAAAGAAATTCGATGCACAAATACTTCAAAAGAAAGTGGAGGTTATCTTATGAAAAAGTTGTTGTTAGGTGTAACCGTTGTTACAGCAGTCGCAGTTGTTTCTTCCCTTTTTGCTCTTGACGCAGAGACGACAGAGCAAGCCATCAGAGCGATTACGTGATCGAATTTATCTGTCAACCTCTTCATGCGAATCAGAAGAGGTTTTTTTATGTGCTCAAAACTGGAAAAACGAAAAAAGACACGTCATAATGAAAGGAAGCATCATATTTAGAGGTGACCTATGACGAAAATTTTTGCACACAGAGGCTTTAAAGGCATTTATCCTGAAAACACCATGATAGCCTTCGAGCATGCACTCCATTCGGGAGCTGACGGAATTGAGCTGGATGTTCAGCTGACGAAAGACGGCAGACTTGCTGTTATTCACGATGAGAAACTGAACAGGACAACGAATATGAAAGGTTTAGTGAAAGACCATACATATGAAGAATTAAAAGCGGGAGATGCGAGTCATTCTTTTTATGAAGAAACCGGTGCTGTATCCATTCCTCTTTTAGAGGAAGTATTAGAGCTAGTGACGCAGCAATCATCATTGATCATTAATATTGAACTGAAAAACTCCATTTATCGATATCCAGGTATCGAGGAGAAAGTAAAAAAGCAAATCGAGCATTTTCAAATAGAAGACCGTGTACTTGTTTCATCGTTTCATCACGGCAGTTTAGCTCTTTTTCACAAACTGATGCCGCATGTTGAACTTGCTGTACTCACAATGGATGTGATTCATCAGCCGGAGATGTATATAAAAACAGTACCAGCAAGAGGCTATCATCCAAATATTAAGGGTGCAGGCGTGACCAAAGAGGTTGTGTCAACTCTCCATGCATCTCAGCAAGTAATCAGGCCGTTTACAGTAAACAGTGAAAAGCAAATGAAAAACATGTTTTCCTTAGGTGTTGATGGCATTTTCACTGATTTTCCTGACCGAGCCGTGAAAATAAGAGAAGAAATGAAATAAAGACCTGCTATCATCAGCGGGTCTTTTTTCACGTTTTATCTCTGCTTAAAGCGAGCAGTCACTTTATTTCGTTTACGGTCTCTATATAAAATAAAGCCAGCCACTACATAAAGACCTCCCCCTAAAAATAACAACCCTGCAATTCCTTGCAGCCATAAAAATGGAAATGGTGCAATGATGATGCCGAAAACAGTGTCACGCAGCAGCTTAATCCCAAGTGCAGCAAGCGCGCCAGGTATTAAAATAATCACTAGTGCAAGTATTCTCCCCATCAAATGTCCCCTTAAACGTCATTTACTTCCATTGTCTAATTCAAAAAATATTTTGTCAAGAAAGGAAAACGTGGTAATATAAGAGTTGTGCAATTTTTTGCAACGGAAAAATATGGTGTGCAAATTTTTTCATATAAAGGGGTAACGGGATGCAGAGAGTCTTGATTGTCGGTGCGGGACAGGGTGGATCAGCATTGCTAGAAACATTGCTGAAAACAAATATGATTCAAATCATTGCGATCGCCGACCTTGATCTTGAGGCACCGGGGATGGCAGAAGCGAAAAAGAATGGAATTGATACGACAACGGATTGGAAAGAATACATAAAAGATGACATTGATATCATCATTGAAACAACGGGCAGTTCAGCAGTGCTGAAAGAGCTGATGGAAGAAAAGCCGGAGCATGCTGTCATTGTTCCAAGTTCAATGGCTTACGTCATATCAGAATTAATGTCAGAAAAACAACAGCTAATTCAAATATTAAAAGAACAAACCTATAAGCATGACCGCATTTTTAATGCAACGAACGATGGGATGATTTTTATAAACATGGACGAAGAAGTCGTCCTGTTTAATCGATCAGCGGCCAAAATGGTTGGATGTTCGCAAAAAGATGCGATTGGCCGCGACATACGAGAAGTGATCCCAAACACAAAACTTCCCGACATTTTAAGATCGAGAGAGCCAGAATTTAATCAAAAACAATTTCTGAACCAGCAAATACAAATTGTCACAACGCGTTTGCCAATTATTGATGACGCGGGGAGAATGCTAGGTGCTTTATCGATCTTTAAAGATATTACAGATGCCGTTGAGCTTGCGGAGGAAGTAACGAACCTTAAAGAAGTGCGAACCATGCTGGAGGCGATCATTCAATCGTCAGATGAAGCCATATCGGTTGTTGATGAGCAGGGAAAAGGGATTTTGATCAACCGAGCTTATACGAAAATGACTGGATTAACAGATAAAGAAGTTGTGGGGAAACCTGCAGGTGCAGATATTTCTGAAGGAGAAAGCATGCATTTGAAGGTACTTGAAACAAGAAGACCGGTTCGAGGCGTCAGAATGAAAGTCGGGCCGAATAAAAAAGATGTGATCGTCAACGTAGCGCCGGTTATCGTTGATGGCATCTTAAAAGGCAGTGTCGGCGTCATTCATGACGTATCAGAAATTCAATCACTCACGAATGAACTAAATAAAGCAAGGCAGCTTATCCGGACACTTGAAGCAAAGTACACATTTGAAGACATCATTGGAGAAAGTGAGCAAATGCTTGTGGCACTTGAGCAGGCAAAGCTAGGCGCAAAAACGCCAGCCACCATTTTACTCCGGGGAGAATCAGGTACTGGAAAAGAGCTGTTTGCGCACGCCATTCACAATGAAAGTGACCGGAAATATAATCGCTTTGTACGGGTCAACTGTGCAGCCTTATCTGAGACTCTTTTAGAGTCAGAGCTTTTTGGCTATGAAGAAGGAGCGTTCTCTGGTGCAAGGCGCGGCGGGAAAAAAGGACTGTTTGAAGAGGCGAATCAAGGCAGCATTTTCTTAGATGAAATTGGTGAAATGACGCCAAGTACACAGGCGAAGCTGCTGCGCGTCATGCAGGAGAAAGAAATTGTAAGAGTAGGCGGAACAAAGGCCATACCAGTTGATGTTCGTGTGATCACGGCGACAAATGTCAATATTGAAAAAGCGATGGCGGAAGGAAAGTTCAGAGAGGACTTATATTATCGCATGAACAGATACCCGATCTCTATTCCGCCGCTAAGGCAGCGCCTTGAGGATATTGACTCGTTAAGCAAACGTCTCATCCAAAAGATCAATTTAGACTATGGACGGAACGTGCGCGGGTTAACAGAACAGGCGCTTCATAGACTGCGATCATATAAGTGGCCTGGAAACGTAAGAGAGCTTGAAAATGTACTTGGACGAGCCATGATCTTTTTAAACCCGCAAGAAGAATGGATTGATGAGGGGCATATTTCATTCATGGAGTCTGAAGAACAGGAAGAAAAAGAGCAGCAGGAACTGGCTGTCAGTCAATTTGAGGGAGAGACGCTTTCGGATGCTGTTGAGGCATTTGAAGCGCAGCTGATTAAACAAACCCTTGAAAAGCATCAATTCAATCGCACGAAAACAGCGAAAACGTTAGGGATCAGCATACGGAACCTTTACTATAAAATGGATAAATATCAACTTGCAAAAGATAGCATGCAATAAAATGCATGTAAACTGCAAAAGATTGCACGAATGGCATGCGAACTGCCTCATTTTACTGTATTTCAAACTGGCACGGAACTTGCATATAAAACATGAACCGAGCACAAGGAAAGGTGGGCATATATGAAGCTTGACGATCTGATTATGAAAGCCGCCCAGCTGCAGAATAAAACGGCGGCTGTGGCTCATGCAGAAGACGAAGAAGTGCTTCATGCCATCAAGATGGCAATTAAGCGAAAGGTCGCTCGCTTTCTCCTGGTTGGGAACAAACGCAACCTGAAGGAGCTAGTGAAACAGCATGAAATCGATGAGGACTGGATAGATATTATTCATTCAGATTCTCCCGAAGAATCTGCCAAAATAGCCGTGCAGGCAGTGAGCGAGAAGCATGCAGATATTTTGATGAAGGGGCATGTCCCGACAGCCGTTCTTTTAAAAGCAGTACTGAATAAAGAATATGGGCTCAGGACAGCAAGGGTCCTATCACATGTCGCAGCATTCGAAGTACCGGGCTTTGACCGCTTTATTTATGTCACGGATTCTGCGATGAACATCGAGCCCGATTTAAATATGCTGAAAGAGATTACGATCAATTCTGTTCAAGTAGCACAAGCTGTAGGAAACGACATGCCAAAGGTTGCAGTGCTCTCTGCGGTCGAGGTCGTGAATCCGGCAATGGATTCAACTTTAACTGCGGCAAGTCTTGCGCAAATGAATCGGCGGGGGCAAATTTCTGGATGCCTAATTGATGGGCCTCTTGCTTTAGATAATGCCATCTCTCAAACGGCAGCTTCTCATAAAAATATTACGAGTGATGTAGCCGGCCATGCAGATATTTTGCTTGTGCCAACAATTGAGGCAGGAAACATTCTTTATAAATCTCTCATCTACTTTGCACATGCGAAGGTGGGAGCTGTGGTGGCAGGAGCGAAGGCACCGATTGCTTTAACAAGCCGGTCTGATTCAGCTGAAAGTAAGCTTTATTCAATTGCGCTTGCCATCTGTACATCAAATTAAGCGGAAGTAATAGGAGGAATAACACAATGGAACTTTTTAAATATATGGAACGATACGATTATGAACAGCTTGTATTTTGTCAGGATGAGCAGTCTGGCTTAAAAGCGATTATTGCGATTCATGATACAACACTTGGACCTGCACTAGGCGGAACGAGAATGTGGACGTATGAAAACGAAGAAGCAGCTATTGAGGATGCACTGCGTCTAGCAAGAGGAATGACTTATAAAAACGCGGCAGCAGGACTTAATCTTGGCGGCGGAAAAACAGTGATCATCGGTGACCCGAGAAAAGACAAAAACGAAGAAATGTTCCGTGCCTTTGGACGTTACATTCAAGGGCTGAATGGCCGCTATATTACAGCGGAAGATGTCGGTACAACGGTAGAAGATATGGATCTCATTCATGAAGAAACCGATTTTGTCACAGGGATCTCTCCTGCATTTGGTTCATCCGGAAATCCGTCTCCAGTCACAGCTTACGGTGTATATAAAGGGATGAAAGCCGCTGCCAAAGCTGCTTTCGGTACAGATTCATTAGAAGGAAAAACAATTGCTGTCCAAGGTGTTGGAAATGTGGCCTACAATCTGTGTAAACATCTGCACGAAGAAGGCGCACAACTTATTGTCACAGATATCAACAAAGACTCTGTCAAGCGAGCTGTTGAAGACTTCGGCGCAAAAGCAGTCGATCCTGACGATATTTATGATCAAGCATGTGATATTTATGCACCGTGCGCACTTGGTGCAACCATTAACGATGTAACCATTCCTAAGTTAAAAGCAAAAGTGATTGCAGGTGCTGCAAATAACCAGCTAAGAGAAACGCATCACGGAGACCTTATCCATGAAATGGGGATTGTATATGCTCCTGACTATGTGATCAATGCAGGCGGTGTGATTAACGTGGCTGATGAGCTTTATGGCTATAATGCAGATCGTGCGATGAAAAAAGTCGAAGGCATTTATCAAAATATTGAACGTGTGATTGAAATTTCAAACCGTGATGCCATTCCAACTTATAAAGCGGCAGACCGATTGGCTGAAGAGCGAATTGAAAGAATGCGCAAATCAAGAAGTCAATTCTTGCAAAATGGTCAACATATTTTAAGTCGTCGCTAATTGGAAGAATGAGTTGAAACGGAGGTTTTGTTTTTGCTGACAAAAGAATGGCGTATTCTCACGATTAATCCTGGCTCTACTTCAACAAAAATCGGTGTGTTTCATAATGAACGTTCTATTTTTGAAACGACACTTAGACATACAGATGAGGAATTAAAGTCGTTTCCTCATATCATTGATCAATTTTCTTTCCGCAAAGAAACCATTTTGAAAACACTGCATGAACAGGGGATGAATATCTCAAAGTTTGATGCAGTGTGCGCGCGCGGCGGTCTCCTTCGTCCGATTGAAGGAGGCACATATGAAGTCAATGAGCAAATGGTGAAAGATCTAAAAGAAGGATATGCCGGCCAGCATGCATCTAATCTCGGCGGAATCATCGCGGGAGAAATCGCACTTGGCCTGAATATCCCAGCTTTTATTGTCGATCCAGTTGTGGTGGATGAACTAAAGCCAATTGCTCGTATTTCAGGGCTGCCAACGATCGAAAGAAAAAGCATCTTTCATGCATTAAATCAAAAAGCGGTCGCAAGAAAAACAGCGGCTTCTTTTGGAAAAAGTTACGAAGATTTAAACATGATTATTACTCATATGGGCGGCGGTATCACCATTGGTGTTCATGAAAAAGGGAAAGTCATCGATGTGAATAACGGTCTGCATGGCGAAGGTCCTTTCAGTCCTGAGCGTGCGGGAACCTTGCCGACAGGTGATCTTGTAAATCTTTGTTTTTCGGGTGAGTATACCCAAGAGGAAATGCTCAAACGCATTATTGGTGAAGGCGGGCTAGCGGGCTATCTTGGCACGACAGACGCTGTAAAAGTGGAACGCATGATTGAAGCAGGTGATGAGCGTGCGGCGCTCATTTATGAAGCAATGTGCTATCAGATTGCCAAGGAAATTGGTGCGGCTAGCGCTGTTTTAAAAGGAGCAGTTGACGTCATTGTATTAACAGGCGGACTTGCGTACAGCAAACAAATTACATCAAGTATTCGCGGCTATATTGACTGGATTTCAGATGTTGTCGTGTATCCAGGTGAAAATGAGCTGCAATCGTTAGCGGAAGGTGCGCTTCGTATTTTAAAAGAAGAAGAATCACCGAAAGAATACCCAAATGATCAACAGGAAAAGAAAGGAGTGACAAGTCATGGCAACTGAATATGACCTCGTCATTCTTGGTGGAGGCACAGGCGGCTATGTAGCAGCCATCCGTGCCTCACAGCTTGGATTGAAAACAGCAGTTGTAGAAAAAGAAAAGCTCGGCGGAACATGTCTTCATAAAGGCTGCATTCCGTCTAAAGCGCTGCTCAGAAGTGCAGAAGTATATCAAACCGTCAAACGCGCAGCTGATTTTGGTGTTGAGGCAGGCGGCATTGCCTTGCAATTTGCGAGTGTGCAAAAAAGAAAAACTGAGATTGTCGAAAAGCTAGCAGGCGGCGTCAAACACTTAATGAAACAAGGGAAAATTGATGTATATGAAGGAATTGGCCGTATTCTTGGCCCATCTATCTTTTCGCCAATGCCAGGAACGATCTCCGTAGAAATGGCAAATGGAGAGGAAAATGAAATGCTTATTCCAAAGCAGGTCATCATCGCAACAGGCTCAAGACCGCGGGTGCTGCCAGGGCTTGAAGCAGATGGAACACACATCCTCACATCGGATGATGCACTTGAACTGCCAGAGCTTCCGCAGTCGATGCTCATTGTCGGAGGCGGAGTGATCGGAATCGAGTGGGCGTCTATGCTCAATGATTTTGGTGTGAACGTCACTGTGATTGAGTTTGCAGACCGCATTTTACCAACAGAGGATCATGACATTTCTAAAGAAATGGAAAAGCTATTATCTAAAAAAGGCATCACCTTTGTGACAAATGCGAAGGTACTGCCAGATAGCGTAGAAAAGCAGGAAAATCTCGTGACAATTCAAGCGGAAAAGGATGGAGACATTCAGACGTTCGAAGCGGAAAAACTCCTTCTTTCAGTCGGCAGAGTACCTAATATCGAAGGCATAGGTCTTGAAAACACGGACATCCAAACCGAAAAACAAGGCATTGTCGTGAATGAACATTATCAAACGAAAGAATCGCATATTTACGCAATAGGAGATGTCATCGGCGGGCTTCAGCTGGCACATGTGGCTTCTCACGAAGGTATGATTGCTGTTGAACATATGGCTGGGAAAGATCCAAAGCCGCTCGATGAAACGCTCGTATCTAAATGTGTTTACTCTCACCCAGAAACCGCTAGTGTAGGACTCACTGAACAGGCGGCAAAAGAGCAGGGATTTGAAGTCAAAATAGGGAAATTCCCATTTATGGCGATTGGAAAAGCGCTTGTGTACGGGGAGTCTGATGGATTCGTCAAAATCATTGCCGATCAAAAGACGGATGATATTTTAGGAATTCATATGATTGGTCCTCATGTAACAGATATGATATCTGAAGCTGGATTAGCCAAAGTACTTGATGCAACCCCGTGGGAAGTGGGGCAGACGATACACCCGCATCCGACCTTATCAGAGGCGATTGGCGAGGCAGCCCTTGCTGTTGACGGGAAGGCGATCCATTTTTAATCAAGGAGGGAAACATGATGAGTAACATGCGTCATCAGGAATTAGGATTATCAGATGAACAAGCAATTGATATATATAGAACAATGCTTCTAGCGAGAAAAATCGATGAACGGATGTGGCTATTAAACCGTTCAGGTAAAATTCCATTCGTCATTTCTTGTCAAGGGCAGGAAGCGCAGCAAGTCGGTGCTGCATTTGCCCTTAATAGAGAAGAAGATTACGTCTTACCTTACTACCGTGATATGGGGGTTGTCCTTGCTTTTGGGATGACAGCAAAAGATTTAATGATGTCTGGTTTCGCAAAACAAGACGATCCAAACTCAGGCGGAAGACAAATGCCTGGGCATTTTGGACAAAAAGCAAATCGAATTGTGACCGGATCTTCACCTGTAACAACGCAGGTTCCTCACGCGGTGGGAATTGCCCTTGCTGGACGATTAGAGCAGAAAAACTTTGTCAGCTTTGTCACGTTCGGTGAAGGCTCATCAAACCAAGGAGATTTTCACGAAGGCGCTAACTTCGCTGCTGTGCATAAACTGCCTGTTATTTTCATGTGTGAAAACAATAAGTACGCGATTTCCGTACCATATGACAAACAAGTGGCCTGTGAACGCATTTCAGATCGTGCGATTGGATATGGGATGCCTGGCGTAACTGTAGATGGAAATGATCCGCTTGAAGTATATGCCGCTGTCAAAGAAGCGAGAGACCGTGCGGCAAGAGGCGAAGGCCCGACATTGATTGAAACAATCTCTTACCGTTTAACTGCGCATTCAAGTGATGACGATGACTCAAGCTATCGAGAAAAAGAAGAAGTGCTCGAAGCAAGAAAGAAAGATCCGCTCATCCAATATGAAACGTATTTAATCGAAGGAAACGTCATGACTTCTGAAATGAAAGAAGAGATGACAAAAGAAATCATGCAAATCGTAAACGAAGCCACTGATGAAGCGGAAAACGCAGCTTATGCTGAAGCAGAAAGCGCACTTCGTTACGTGTATGCGGAGTAAGGGGGAAGAAAAATGCCTGTTATGTCATATATAGACGCCATTACACTGGCGATGAAAGAAGAAATGGAACGAGATCCGAAAGTGTTTGTGCTCGGAGAGGATGTCGGGAAAAAAGGCGGCGTATTTAAAGCGACAGCGGGTCTTTACGAGCAATTTGGAGAAGCGCGCGTCATGGATACACCTCTTGCAGAATCAGCTATTGCTGGTGTAGGTATTGGGGCAGCGATGTATGGAATGCGCCCAATTGCAGAAATGCAATTTGCGGATTTCATTATGCCTGCAATCAACCAAATCATTTCAGAGGCTGCAAAAATTAGATACCGATCAAATAATGATTGGAGTTGTCCAATGGTCATCCGCGCACCATACGGAGGCGGAGTACACGGGGCACTTTATCATTCACAATCGGTCGAAGCGATTTTTGCTAACCAGCCTGGTTTGAAAATTGTGATGCCTTCTACACCTTATGATGTCAAAGGTCTTTTAAAGGCTGCAGTGCGTGATCCAGATCCTGTATTGTTCTTTGAACATAAACGTGCATACCGCCTTATTAAGGGAGAAGTGCCTGAAGAGGATTACACTCTTCCGATTGGAAAAGCAGATGTGAAACGTGAAGGCGATGATATTACGGTCATTACATATGGCCTTTGTGTGCATTTTGCGCTGCAAGCAGCAGACCGCCTTGCAAAAGACGGTATTTCCGCTCATATTCTCGATTTGAGAACAGTGTACCCGCTTGATCAGGAAGCGATTATAGAAGCGGCTTCTAAAACAGGTAAAGTGCTCCTGTTAACGGAAGATACAAAAGAAGGCAGCATCATGAGTGAGGTTGCGGCAATCATTTCAGAGCATTGCTTATTTGATTTAGACGCACCAATCAAACGCTTGGCAGGACCAGATATTCCGGCAATGCCTTATGCGCCGACAATGGAGAAATTCTTCATGGTCAACCCGGATAAGGTAGAAGCTGAAATGAGAGAGCTAGCGGCGTTTTAAGAAAGAGGAGGGTTTCAAAGTGGCAATTGAACAAATGAAAATGCCTCAGCTAGGTGAAAGTGTAACAGAAGGAACTATTAGCAAATGGCTCGTTTCACCTGGCGATCATGTGAATAAATACGATCCGATTGCGGAAGTCATGACGGATAAAGTGAACGCAGAAGTCCCGTCTTCTTTTACAGGAACGATTACAAAACTATCGGCTGAGGAAGGCGAAACGCTGCAAGTAGGAGAAGTGTTCTGTGAAATTGAAGTTGAAGGAAGCGAGCAGCAGAGCGAGAAAGAAGAAGCAGCACCTGAGCAAAGCAAAGCGCCTGAAGCAGATCAAACAAATGAGAATCAAAGTCAAAAGAAACGTTACTCTCCAGCCGTTCTTCGTTTAGCAGATGAGCATGGCATTGATTTAGCAGCTGTTCAAGGTACGGGAGCAGGCGGCCGAATTACTAGAAAAGATTTGTTGCAGCTTATTGAAAACGGCGGCGTCAAAGAGAAGACAGCACCTGTCAATGAACGTGCTGTTCAACCGGAGCCTGCGCAGCCAACTCAAGCAAAAGCGGCTCCTGCCATCCCTTCCATGCCTGGTGATGTTGAGCTGCCAGTCACGCCGATCCGGCAGGCAATTGCGGCTAATATGCTGAGAAGCAAACATGAAATTCCGCATGCATGGACGATGATGGAAGTCGATGTGACAAATCTAGTGACAAGAAGAAATCAGCTGAAGGATCAGTTTAAAGCAAAAGAAGGCTTTAACTTGACGTTCTTTGCGTTCTTTGTCAAAGCAGTGGCTCAGGCCTTAAAGGAATTCCCTGAAATGAACAGCATGTGGGCTGGAGATAAAATTGTGCAGAAGAAAGCGATCAATGTTTCGATTGCTGTCGCTACAGATGACGCGCTTTTTGTTCCAGTCATTAAGGATGCGGATGAAAAGACCATTAAGGGCATCGCCAAAGAAATTCATGAGCTGGCGTCTAAGGTGAGACAAGGAACACTCAAGCAAAGTGATATGGAAGGCGGTACATTCACTGTCAACAACACGGGATCATTTGGTTCAGTACAATCAATGGGAATCATTAATTATCCGCAAGCGGCGATTTTACAAGTAGAATCGATCGTGAAGCGTCCAATGATAGTAAACGGAATGATTGCGGCAAGAGACATGGTCAATCTTTGTCTTTCATTAGATCACAGAGTACTAGACGGTCTTGTATGCGGCAGATTCCTTCAGCGAATTAAACAAATCCTTGAAGGCATCGACGAGCAAACATCTGTTTATTAAAACAATTCATTTTCCCCCTCCCGGCATGAGAGGGGGATTTCCACATCTAGGAGAAAGGAGCGATGATATGTCTGGACTAGATTTTTTTGCTTTTCTAACGATTGGTCTCATGTTTATCACAGCGATTGCCTTCGCTTTTCTGCGGTACATTTCTAAATCACGCAATCATCCTGAACGATTACTGCTTATCATATCGATCGTTTCAATCATTCAAATCGTGTACTGTCTGCTGATTGTCGGTGGCTTCAAAGGAGCAGCCAATAGCTTTTTAGGAATATCACTTCTCGCTGGTACACTTCTCGGATATGCACTTGAATATTTATACAGACGCTATATCAAAAAAAAGCCCGAATCAAAATGATGTCGGGCATTTTTTTATTCTGCTGGAACAATAAAGGTCAAATGCTGTTTTAACACTTCTAAAGAAGAGGGAGCCTTCATATAAACCTCACCATCCGTATCAGCATCCATTTCCTCTTTTGTGTGGATACGAATACTGGACGCTTGAATGAGAGACAGATCGCCGGTGAAATCCTCCAGCTCTTCCCGGTTCATTGAGAAGATTTCTTTTAAAGCAGAGAAACTTGTATTTCTGCAAATTAAGATTTCAGCTTTTCCATCATCAATGGATGCATTAGGCAAATCAATTTTATTTGTACCGATAAAATGTCCATTCATGACAAGAACGATGACTGCTTCCTCTTCCCAGCTTTCCTCTTCGGTCTCAATCCGTACGTGAAAAGGATCTGTTTGCTGCAGTGTGCGCAGGGCACTTGTGAAGTAGCTGATTTTACCGAGTACGGCTTTTTCCTTGTCGTTAATGTTGTTGGACGTGTCTGCGATCAGCCCAATTCCCCAAAAGTTTAACACGTATCGATCTTCTGCTTTGATTAAGTCGACCTTTTTCTCTTTGCCGTCTACAATCATTTGAGCGGCTTTTTGCATCTGTTGAGGAATACCAAGTGTTCTAGAAAAATCATTGCATGTCCCGCCTGGTAATATCGCTACAGCGGGCCTTTTTTCTAAGCCGCCAATACCGTTCATACATTCATGCACGGTACCATCTCCGCCTAATATGATGAGCAATTCCACCGTCTCATCAATATGACGGCAGAAATTATAAGCATCATTTGGCTGCTTTGTTGGTTTAAGAATGAGTTCATCAATATGTAGAGAAAGAAGAGGCACTGTTTGACCGAGTGTTTTTTCCATGTTTTTTTGTCCAGCATTTCCATTATAAATGAGCATCGCTTTTTTGAATTGTGCCATCACGCAGTTCTCCCTTTCATCTCTTTATCATCACTTTTCCCCAATTTGACAGCTCATAAACGATGTTCGGAAAAAGAGGCGATGGATAAGACAACACATTTGCCCGCAGGCGTTTTCCTTGATATGATGGATTTAAAATGGTTTTGGTACGCAAAAGGAGTGGACGGACATGAATATTGATTTTAATTTATTTATGAATGATATTGTAAAACAAGCGAGAGAAGAAATTAAGCAGGCAGGCTACACTGAGCTCACGTCAGCTGAAGAAGTAGACGAAGCACTGACTAAAAAAGGAACGGCACTTGTCATGGTGAATTCAGTATGCGGCTGTGCAGGCGGTATTGCAAGACCAGCTGCTGGCTATTCTGTTCATTACGATAAGCGTCCAGATCAATTGCTGACAGTGTTTGCTGGGCAAGACAAAGAGGCAACAGCAAGAGCTCGTGAATACTTTGAAGGCTTCCCGCCATCTTCACCATCTTTTGCCTTATTAAAAGATGGAAAAATCATCAAAATGGTCGAGCGTCATGAAATTGAAGGGCACGAGCCAATGGAAGTCGTGTCAAAACTACAAGCCGCTTTTGATGAGCATTGCGAAGAAATCTAACATATGACTTTTGAATGAATAAATATAAAGCAGTCCGGTCTTTAGATCGGTCTGCTTTTTGTTTTATAAGACAATAGAATCAAAATAATTTTAGCAAAATACTATTGCATCTTAAAAAGAAAGTGTTTAAAATACATTATAGTGAATAAATATTCAAATCAATACATGATTTTAAATACTGGGAGGCATCATCATATGAAAAAGTGGTTATTATTACTTATGACAGCTGGTCTTGCAGCTGCACTCGCAGCATGCGGAACTTCTTCTAATAATTCAAACGCATCAGGAGATGACAAGACACTCGTGATGGCGACATCAGCAGATTATCCGCCATTTGAATCAAAAGACGGAGATAAAATTGTCGGTTTTGATGTAGATCTTGCAACAGCACTAGCGAAAAAGAACGGCTACAAGCTAGAAATTCAAGATATGGACTTTGCTAGCCTTGTATCAGCCCTTAAAACAAACAAAGCTGATATTGTCCTTGCAGGAATGACACCTACAGAAAAACGTAAAAAGCAAGTTGATTTCTCTGATGTTTATTACAATGCTAAAAACTTGGTTGTATCAAAGAAATCTAGCGGTATTAAAGCAGAGAAAGATTTAAAAGATAAAACAGTCGGCGTTCAATTAGGTTCTATTCAACAAGATGAAGCAAATGGATTGCAAAAGAAATATAACCTTACAGTTGAAGACCGTAATAAAATTTCTGATATCGTTCAAGAGATCAAAGCAGGCCGTTTTGATGCAGCAATTATTGAAGATAAAGTAGCTGCTGGTTACTTGAAAAAGGAAAAAGACTTCCAAGCATTTGGATTGAACAGCTCAAACGAAGGTTCAGCCATTGCATTCAAGAAAAATAGCGACTTAACAGCGAAGTTTAATAAATCATTAAATGAAATGAAAGATAATGGTGAACTTGATAAATTAATTAAAAAATGGTTTGCTGATGAAAAGTAAGTCAGGAAAAGAATCAGCGTCATTCAAGAAAATCAAGTAGAAAAGCGCTGAAAAGTTCAACTCGTGTTGAACTTTTTTTCCTGTTTTGTATGAAGGCAAAAAAAAGGAGAATGTCATGTTTGATTTTAAAGATGTAATACCTCAGATGCCCTTTATTTTAGAAGGGCTTAAGGTCACACTTTCTATTGTAGTGGTATCCCTTTTCCTTGGATTTATCTTAGGAATATTATTAACGCTTTGTAAAATTAGTGTGTTTAAACCGCTCATTTGGATTGCAGACTTTTATACGTCAATTTTCCGAGGCACACCGCTTGTGCTTCAATTGCTCATTATTTATTTTGGTCTGCCTCAGCTTCTTGGGTTCCAAATCGATCAATACTGGGCTGCTGTAGCGGCATTTTCACTCAACTCCGCGGCATACGTATCTGAAATTATTCGTGCGGGTATTAATGCCATCGATAAAGGTCAAAAAGAAGCGGCCGTTGCTTTAGGCATCCCTTATGCTAAAATGATGAAGGACTTATTGCTTCCGCAGGCGTTTAAAAATATTTCTCCTGCACTTGTGAATGAAACGATTACACTGACAAAAGAATCAGCAATTGTAACAGTCATCGGACTGGGTGATGTCATGAGACGAGCCTATCAAGCTGGGGCCGTCACGTATAATTATCTTGAACCGCTTATTTTTGCGGGTCTTATCTATTATGTCATCGTGCTTGTTCTCACCTTTGTCGGCAAATCGGTGGAAAGGAAGTTAAAATCAAATGATTAAAATAGAGAAACTCACAAAATCTTTTGGTAAAAACGAAGTTTTAAAGGGGATCGACACGACCATTAAAGAAGGGGAAGTTGTTGCGGTTATTGGACCATCTGGTTCAGGAAAATCGACCTTCCTCCGCTGCATCAACTTACTTGAAAAGCCGACTTCCGGTGTAATAACAATTAAGGACACCGAAATCACCAATCCAAAAACGAATGCACTAAAAGTGCGTGAGAACATCGGAATGGTATTTCAGCATTTCCATCTCTTCCCGCATAAAACGGTGCTGGAAAATATCACGTATGCACCAATGAATGTGAAGAATCAATCGAAGGAAGACAGCATCAAACAAGCTGAAGACCTGCTCAAAAAGGTAGGGCTTTTAGAGAAAAAAGATGATTTCCCGAACCGTCTGTCAGGCGGTCAAAAGCAACGTGTAGCGATTGCGCGTGCGCTTGCGATGACACCAGACATTATGCTGTTTGACGAACCAACGTCTGCCCTAGATCCAGAAATGGTCAAGGAAGTATTAGAAGTCATGAAAGAGCTGGCTCAATCTGGAATGACACTTGTCATCGTCACACATGAAATGGGCTTTGCAAAAGAAGTGGCTGACCGCGTGATCTTTATGGATGATGGGAAAATTGTAGAGGATGCAAACCCTGTGCAATTTTTTGAATCACCGTCTTCACAGCGCGCAAAAGACTTTTTACAAAAAATATTATAAAGAAATAAGAGAAGGAGACTTAACATCTCCTTCTTTTTTTGATTATAATGGGGAAAGTAAAAAAAGTTCATCATTTCACAAAAGTGAATGGAAACAAGACAGAAAAGAGTGAATCACATCATGTTTAAAATCGGCTACCGAACGCTGAAAACAGCATTAGGAACAGCGATCGCTATTTATATTGCACAATTGCTTGGCTTGCAAAATTATTCAGCTGCCGGGATTATTACGATCCTGTGTATTCAGGTGACAAAGAAAAGATCCCTCTTAGCATCGGGAGCCCGCTTTGCAGCATGCAGTCTCGCTATTTTATTTTCTTATTTATTTTTCGATCTGATCGGGTATCATCCTTTTGTGATCGGTTTGATGCTGCTTGTCTTTATTCCAACAACGGTTCTGCTTCGAATTAAAGAAGGGATTGTCACAAGTTCAGTCATCATTCTCCATTTATACATGTCTGGCGGGATTACCCTGCATCTCATTTGGAATGAACTGCTGCTGATTACCATTGGTGTTGGGGTAGCGCTGATTATGAACCTGTATATGCCTAGTGTTGATAAAAAGCTCAAACGCTACAGCGAACAAATTGAAGCCAACTTTGCTAAAATCTTTGAAGAAATCGAGCAATACTTAATGACAGGGAAACAAGACTGGACAGGAAAAGAAATACCAGAGACACATCAATTAATTAAAGAAGCAAAAGCTCTTGCATATCGTGATGTTGAAAACCATGTATTAAGACATGAAAACCTGTACTATCATTATTTCAACATGAGACAAAAGCAATTTGAAATCATTGAGCGTGTGCTGCCCAAAATTACGTCGATTTCCGTCACAACGGAGCATGGACAAATCATTGCAGAATACATTAGAGACTTACGCGAACATATTCACCCAGGGAACACAGCGCATAAGTTTTTAAGACGTCTCATTGATATGAAAGAAGAATTCGACGCACTTCCGCTCCCGCAAACACGAGAAGAATTTGAGGCAAGAGCGGCACTCTTTCATTTCCTCGGTGAAATGGAACAATATTTAGTACTGAAAAGCTATTTTAAAGGGATGAAAGAATAGAGACGCATGAGTTCCTCCTTCATTGGTCAATCTAATGAAAAAGGAGGAGCCTATGCGTCTTTTATTTTACACCGTACTGACCATGTCCCTTTCACCTATCTGGCCGCTTGGACAAAACCCGCTGCCAGGTGACCCATTTGTCATTATTAATAAACAAACGAATGAACTTGCCTTTATTGATCATGGGAAAATTCAAAAAGTATATCCTGCCTCTACAGGAAAAACAGCAGATTTAACGCCAGAAGGTGAATTTACCATTATGATCAAAGCGAAAGATCCCTATTACAGAAGAAAAAATATTGAAGGCGGTGCGAAGAATAATCCTCTTGGACGAAGATGGATTGGATTTGATGCACGAGGAACAGATGGCAGAACCTATGGAATTCATGGAACAAGTGATGAAACTTCGATTGGGAAATTTATCACGGCAGGCTGTGTGAGACTTCATAATCAAGATGTAGAGCTGCTGTTTGATCAGCTTCCAATTGGAACAAAGGTATGGATTACAAAATCAAGTGCTTCCTTTGAAACGCTTGCCAAAGACAAACAGGCCATTCGTTGATATCCCGAATCACCTGCTTGTCTGCTTTTATTCAATCCTTATAAAAAGGCTGCTGCTCCTGCTAAAAGTGAAGAAACTAACAGCAGGCTAATCATAAGCAATACCATAAATTTCATGAATTTTTGAGACATATCGCACCCCTATAACCGAAGATTTTTGCGACAAGCGCAGTTGTCTTTATTTTATCTGGTTTTTTCATATGCGACAAGTGATCAGCAAAGGAAGTGAACGGATGACACAAATCGATCATATTGCCATTGCCGTCTTTTCTATTAAAGAAACATCTCAAACGCTTCATCAGCTATTTAATTGGCATTTTTCAGACATACAAGAGATTCCTGAGCAGGAGATAAAAGCGTCCTTCGCTTCACTAGATGATCTGCACATTGAATTAATTGAGCCGATCTCAGCCCGCAGTAAACTACATAATTTCTTAAAAAAAAGAGGAGAGGGGCTTCATCATATTGCGCTAAAGTCGGGTGACATTCAGGCTGATCTTAGCCGTCTCGATCACCTTGGCGTGCAGCTTCTCCAAAAAACAGCACAGATGGGCGCCAGCGGAAAGCAAATTGCATTTATTTCACCTAAAGAAACGTCAGGTGTGTTATTTGAATTGTGCGAGTCCTTGAAAGGAGAGAAACATAGTGAATGATTCGTTCAATGACTTGTCTGAATGGCGGAAGAAAGCGTTAATGGGCGGCGGCGAAAAACGAGCAGCGGCTCACAAGAACAAAGGAAAGCTGACGGTTCGAGAGCGGCTTCATGAACTTCTTGACGAGGGCAGCTTGATGGAAATTCAGTCATTTGCAACAGGCGAGCTCTCAGAGCATGTTGGTGACGGTGTCGTCATTGGAACGGGACTCATTCATGGAAAACCAGTATGTGTTTATGCACAAGATTCAACAGTATACGGAGGCTCTTTAGGCGAAATGCATGCGAAAAAAATAGCCTCTTTAATGGACCTGGCAGCTAAAAATCAGATGCCGGTCATCGGTCTAAAAGACTCAGGTGGTGCGAGAATTCAAGAGGGTGTGGTATCATTAGAAGGATACGGACAGATTTTTAAACGGAATGTGCTGTACTCTGGTCGAATCCCGCAAATATCTGTTATTTTAGGTTCATGTGCTGGAGGTGCAGTCTATTCTCCTGCATTGACTGATTTTGTCTTCATGACAGAGCAAACAGCTCATATGTTTTTAACTGGTCCGAAAGTAATAGAAAAAGCAACAGGAGAAACGGTCTGTCCTGACCGTCTTGGCGGTGCAAGTGTTCAGCATCAGACCAGCGGGAATGTGCACTATACTGGGAAAGATGAGAAGGACGTGTTAAAAGCGGTTCGAACTCTTTTAACGTACATACAAACGAAACAACAGGCTGTCACACGCGCTGGGGCACGAAAGCACGATTCCGCCGATCCAGGCAGAATTCTGCCAAAGAATCCATCACGCACCTATGATGTCAAACAAGTGGTGACAGTGATAACCGATCCAGACTCATTCTTTGAAACGCAGCCTTGTTTCTCAAAAAATATTGTCACAGGTTTTGCCAGATTACAAGGAGCCTCCATTGGTGTTGTTGCCAATCAGCCAAAGGTGCTGGCAGGCAGCCTTGATCTTGACGCTGCCGATAAAGCGGCCAGGTTTATTCGATTTTGCGATGCGTTTCATATTCCGATCTTAACCCTTGTGGACGTTCCTGGTTTTTTACCAGGGGAGAAAGCTGAGCATGCAGGAATTATCCGCCACGGTGCAAAGCTTTTATATGCGTATGCTGAAGCAACCGTACCAAAAATCACTGTGATTTTAAGAAAGGCGTTTGGCGGTGCTTATGTCGCAATGAATAGCAAGGGCTTAGGCGCTGACTTTGTTTATGCATGGCCAGAGGCCGAAATTGATGTCATGGGGAAAACGTTCGCAGACGAAATTGTTCATCCTGCTTCGCGCGAGTCTGAAAACAAACCAAGTGTATGGAAAGCGGCCCAGGCAGGTCTGATAGACGATATTTTTATGCCAGCTGAAACGAGAGAGCGATTGATCCGCTCATTTGATTTGCTTCGCAGTAAGGAAGAAGATAGACCGTTAAAAAAGCATGGCAACATGCCGCTATAAGAGGAGGAGCATCATCATGATCAATGAAAAACGCTTACTAGACGAATTTTTAGAATTAGTTCAGGTTGATTCAGAAACAAAACACGAAGAGAAAATTGTTGAAGTATTAAAAGAAAAATTCTCGCAGCTTGGTCTTAAAGTGGTTGAAGACGATTCAAAAGCAGCAACAGGCCACGGTGCAGGCAACCTTGTCTGCACATTAGAAGGGAATCAAGAGGCAGATACGATTTATTTCACTTCTCATATGGATACAGTTGTGCCGGGAAATGGCGTAAAACCAGTCATTGAGGACGGCTATGTGAAAACAGATGGAACAACTATTCTTGGTGCTGACGATAAAACAGGACTTGCTGCTATGTTTGAAGCGATCCGTGTGCTGAAAGAGAAAAATTTAAAGCACGGGAAGATTGAATTTGTGATCACAGCAGGCGAGGAATCAGGACTTGTTGGAGCAAAAGCGTTAGACCCAAATTTGATGACAGCGAAATACGGCTATGCCCTTGATTCAGATGGCAAGGTTGGTACGATTATCGTAGCTGCACCAACACAGGCAAAAGTACGCGCAACGATTTACGGAAAAACCGCTCACGCAGGTGTCGCGCCTGAAAAAGGTGTGTCTGCGATTACCATTGCATCAAAAGCAATTGCCAGCATGCCACTTGGCCGCATCGATGAAGAAACAACAGCGAATATCGGCCGTTTTGAAGGCGGAACACAAACGAATATTGTGTGCGATCAAGTCGATATTTTGGCGGAAGCACGCTCTTTAGAACCAGCAAAAATGGAAGCTCAAGTAGCGAAGATGAAAGAAGCCTTTGAAAAAACCGCTAAAGAAATGGGCGGAAGTGCCGATGTACAAATTGACATCATGTATCCAGGCTTCAAATTCTCACACGGCGATCAAGTCGTAGAAGTGGCGAAAAAAGCGGCAGCAAAAATTGGCCGTCCTTCAGAACTGCAGACGAGCGGCGGAGGCAGTGATGCAAACGTCATTGCAGGCAACGGCGTCCCAACTGTCAACCTAGCTGTTGGATATGAAGATATTCATACGAAAAATGAGAAAATGCCGATTGAAGAATTAGTCAAAACAGCTGAAATGGTTCTCGCCATTATCGAAGAAACGACAAATCCATCGTAAAGGCAGGAGACTCTGTGAGCGCGCAAAAGATTATTATTTTTCAGGTGGGGCAAGAGGAGTTTGGCATCAGTGTAGAGCATATTCGTTCGATTGAAAAGGTCCCTTACTTACAAGAAGTATCGAACCTTCCAAAAGAAATTAAAGGGCTGATGTCATTAAGAGGAGAGGTCATTCCTGTCAGTGACACAGGTGTGATGCTTCACGGAAAGCCTCTTGATGTAAACGAGCAGTCAAAGGTACTGCTATTTGAAGTAAACGATCAAATGATTGGCTGTCTTGTCTCAGATGCAAAAGATATTATCGATATCGAGCAAAGCGAGATCAAGCCATTTCATATGAACACGAAGGCCTCTGAATATTTCTTCGGCGTTGTTGAGAGAGAAAACAAAATGATTTTACAAGTGGACCCAAATAAGTTCCTTGGGAAAATTGAGGACCTCGATCAATTGCCAGACCGGTTGAAAGAAGAATTGGCATAATGAAAAGCCCCTTATCTTTAGATAAGGGGTTTATTTTTATTCAGCAGCTGGTTTGGCTTGTTCGTTAGCCGCAGCTTTCGTTTTTGATTTTTGGTACATGACATTTAAAATAATCGTTTGAATCGTGAGTAGTAGTCCGCTTGTCATCCAGTATAAAGGAAGAGCAGCGGGTGCATTAATTGAAAGAAACAGCATCATGATTGGGAAAATCATGCCCATTACTTTCGCCTGCTTCAGCGCAGCCTCTGTCTGGGTGCCTGATTGCTTCGCATATTTTTGCGTGACATAAAATTGTAAGAAATACATAGCCCCTGCAAAAATCGCCACCAATAAATCGGTTTGTCCTAAGTTAAACCATAAGAACGTATGAGTTGCGATCTCAGGTGTTGAGCGGATTGCTGAGTAAAAGCCAAGAACAATTGGAATTTGAATCAGCATCGGCAGACAGCCCATGGCAAGCGGATTCACATTGTTCTCTTTATATACTTTCATCATTTCCATTTGCAGTTCTTTTTGTTTTTCAGGTTCTTTCGTTTTCTTCAATTTGTTTTGTATTTGGTCAATCTGAGGCTTCACCAATGCCATTTTTTCCTGCATGACTCTTTGCTTCTTAAATTGATTCGCAAAAAGTGGGAAAATCAGCAGGCGGACAATCAAGGTGACGAACATAATCGATAAACCATAATCATCATGAAAGAAGTTCGCAAGCCAAATGATCAGCTCAGAAAAAGGCTGAACAAAATAATGATGGAAAAACCCATCAGAGCTCGTATTCGTTTGCGCACTCGCTGCAAATGCAGGTGACGCAATCATCATCAAACATAAAGTCGTAAACACAGTCAATAAACGTTTCAATTCGTTTCCTCCTCATGATTAAAAAAATTTAATTAGCGAGAGGAAGCGAATGGTCTTCATCATCATTAGATGATCTTTTCATTCGAATGACTTTACTAATCCAAGTTGTAATGCGATCATATATGATAAACAGAAAGTCTGTTCGATTCAAGCAAGATGCGTCCAACTCTTCCAAACGATGCCCACCAAGGTGTTCGTTCATACGGCAGTCTTTTAATAAAAACGCAATACCGATGGCCGTCAGCGCTGGAAGAATAATCGTAAAGAATTCAACAAGGAAAAAGACTTCATTGAATGTATCAATTATCATGATTATCACATCCATTTCATTACTCACAGTGTACTATACACATGGTTAAATGTCTAACAGAACCGCGTGTTTTCTCCATTAAATAAAATTCCTTATTTTGTATAAAATAGTAAATGTCATCCAAACTTCATATTTCCTATCCTATAATGAGGGGGATGAAAAGAAATGGAGGTTTTGAATATGACAAGTATTTATCCAAAGTTTCGAGCAGCTGCGGTACAAGCAGCACCAGTCTATTTAAATTTGGAAGCAAGCGTTGAGAAATCATGTGACCTGATTGACGAGGCAGCTTCAAATGGTGCAAAGCTTGTGGCATTCCCAGAAGCATTTTTACCTGGTTACCCTTGGTTTGCTTTTACTGGTCATCCAGAATATACAAGAAAGTTCTATCATGAATTATATAAAAATGCAGTTGAAATCCCTAGCTTAGCCATTCAAAAAATCAGTGAAGCAGCAAAAAGAAATGAAACGTACGTTTGTATATCATGCAGTGAAAAAGATGGCGGCTCTCTCTATTTAGCTCAGCTTTGGTTTAATCCAAATGGGGATTTAATAGGAAAACATCGGAAAATGAGAGCTTCTGTAGCAGAAAGACTCATTTGGGGGGATGGAAGTGGCAGTATGATGCCAGTGTTTCAAACTGAAATTGGAAACCTGGGCGGATTGATGTGCTGGGAGCATCAAGTCCCGCTAGATCTTATGGCGATGAATGCCCAAAATGAGCAGGTACATGTAGCCTCTTGGCCAGGTTATTTTGATGATGAAATATCAAGCAGATATTATGCCATCGCGACACAGACATTTGTGCTGATGACATCATCTATATATACGGAAGAAATGAAAGAGATGATTTGTTTAACGCAGGAGCAAAGAGATTACTTTGAAACATTTAAGAGCGGGCATACGTGCATTTACGGGCCGGATGGGGAGCCGATCAGTGATATGGTTCCAGCTGAAACAGAGGGAATTGCTTACGCTGACATTGATGTAGAAAGAATCATTGATTACAAGTATTATATTGATCCGGCTGGACACTACTCCAATCAAAGTTTGAGTATGAATTTTAATCAACAGCCTACTCCGGTTGTGAAACAATTATATCCTCAAAAAAATGAAGTATTCACATATGAGGACATTCAATATCAACATGGTATACTTGAAGAAAAAGTGTAAATGAACGTGAAACCTTCTCTTTTTTAGAGAAGGTTTTTTTGAGGAAAGATGAAATAAATCAATGTATAATCAAAAATAGCTGATCAAAATTCAGGTAGATAAGAAAATGGGGTTATGCCAATGTCAAATATTATTTTTCATATAGACATGAATGCTTTTTATGCCAATGTAGAAATGGCGTATGATCCTTCTTTGCGAGGGAAACCTTTAGCTATCAGCGGAAATGCAAAAGAGCGTAAAGGGATTGTTGTGACGTGCAGCTACGAGGCGAGAGCATTAGGTGTGAAGCCCCCGATGCCCTTGTGGGAGGCGAAGCGGCTATGTCCGGGACTCATTGTCCGCACACCGAACTTTGACCGGTACCGCAGCTCCTCACAAGAGATGTTTACAATACTAAGAGAATACAGTGATTTAGTCGAACCTGTATCGATTGATGAGGGCTACATTGATTTAACGCATACGCCATATGCCGAACATGCGGTAAAAACGGCTCATGATATTCAAACAAGGCTAGTAGAGGAGCTGATGCTTCCTTCAAGTATCGGCATTGCACCGAATAAATTTTTAGCGAAAATGGCGTCTAATTGGAAAAAGCCAATGGGAATCACCATATTGCGTAAACGAGATGTTCCGAACATGCTTTGGCCGCTACCTGCTGGTGACATGCACGGGGTTGGACAAAAAACGGCAGATAAATTGAAAACCATCGGAATTCATACTATAGAAGACTTAGCGAAAGCGAATGAGTATACGCTAAAAGAATTGCTTGGCATTAATGGACCGAGATTAAAGCAAAAGGCGAATGGTGAACATGACGGCATCGTGGACCCAGAAAGAATATACGAATTTAAATCCGTCGGCAATTCATCCACTCTGCCTCATGATTCGGATGATTCAGATGAACTTGTCACGTTAATTGATAAGCTGTCACAATCTGTGAGTGCAAGGTTAAAGAGAAAAGAAGTGATGGCGAATCGGCTGCTCATCATGATTCGATATGCAAGCTGGAAAAATATCACGCGAAGTATCATGCTCACAAATCCAACGGATCGAAAGGAAGACATATTTGAAGCGGCAAAACAGTTATTCCTGAAACATTGGAATGATCAGCCAGTGAGGCTCTTAGGTGTAACGGGGACAGACCTAGTCGAACGAAAAGCAGCCGTTAAACAGCTTGATTTATTTTCATATACAGAAGATGCAAAAGAAGAGCCCCTCCAAACCATTTTAGATGGACTGAAAGAAAAATATGGAAAACCATTGGTGCAAAGAGGGATCACCATTAAGGAAAAAGAGAGTAAAACAAGCGGGACAAGTTTTAATAAAGATTTTTTTCAGGACGAAAGAGGAAATGACTAGCCTGAAAACTTGATAAAAGAGGTGATGTTGTGGTAATTTCAAAGGGTACATCATTTCAGCAGTAATCAATATAGTGTGTTAGAAGGGACGTCAGAATTATGTCAAAACAACAAATCGGTGTGGTTGGACTAGCCGTTATGGGGAAAAACCTTGCCCTCAATATTGAAAGCCGCGGTTTCTCCGTATCCGTTTATAACAGATCTAGCAGCAAAACAGAAGAGTTTCTTCAAGAAGCAGAAGGAAAAAACGTTGTTGGCACATACAGCATCGAAGAATTTGTTCAGTCGCTTGAAACACCGCGTAAAATTCTTTTAATGGTAAAAGCTGGTGCAGCAACAGATGCAACCATTCAATCATTACTTCCTCACCTAGAGAAAGGTGACATTTTAATTGATGGTGGAAATACATATTACAAGGATACACAAAGACGTAATCAAGAGCTTGCAGAAAGTGGCATTCACTTTATTGGTACAGGTGTTTCCGGCGGTGAAGAAGGCGCGCTAAAAGGTCCTTCCATCATGCCAGGCGGTCAAAAAGAAGCGCATGAGCTAGTGAAACCAATTTTAGAAGCGATCTCTGCGAAAGTAGATGGCGAGCCTTGTACAACGTATATCGGCCCAGATGGAGCAGGACATTATGTCAAAATGGTTCATAACGGTATCGAGTACGGAGATATGCAATTGATCTCTGAATCATACTTTATCTTGAAGCATGTTGCTGGATTGTCAGCAGGGGAGCTTCATGAAGTATTCTCAGAGTGGAATAAAGGCGAGCTTGACAGCTATTTAATCGAAATTACAGCTGACATTTTCACAAAAGTGGATGAAGAGACAAACCAGCCGCTTGTGGATGTGATCTTAGATAAAGCTGGTCAAAAAGGAACTGGAAAATGGACAAGCAAAAGCTCACTTGATCTAGGTGTCCCGCTTCCAATCATTACTGAGTCTGTTTTTGCGCGCTACATTTCAGCAATGAAAGATGAGCGTGTGGAAGCAAGTCAATTGATCCAAGGTCCTGAGCCTGCGCAATCAGCTGAGAATAAACAAGAGCTGATTGAAGCGGTTAGAAAAGCCCTATTCATGAGTAAAATCTGTTCTTACGCACAAGGCTTTGCGCAAATGAAAGCAGCGTCTGATGAATATAACTGGGATTTAAAATACGGTGAAATTGCGATGATCTTCCGCGGCGGATGTATCATTCGTGCAGCCTTCTTACAACAAATTAAAGAAGCATATGACCGTAATCCTGAACTGAAAAACCTATTGCTTGATCCATACTTTAAGGATATTGCTCAAAACTATCAATCATCACTTCGTAAAGTCATTTCACTTGCAGTTGAACAAGGAGTTCCTGTTCCTTCATTCTCAAGTGCACTTGCTTACTTTGATAGCTATCGCACAGCTGTCCTTCCAGCGAATTTAATTCAAGCACAGCGTGACTATTTCGGTGCACATACGTATGAGCGCACAGATAAAGAAGGCGTATTCCATACTGAATGGATGAAATAAACAGAACGACTGAAAAACCTTACCTTTGGTAAGGTTTTTTTGTTTGCATATTTTCGGCTAAAAATGAGAAAAAGAGGGATGCTATGTAAAAAAGACAAGAAAGTAGGGATAGAAGTGGGCATCTTATATGCACTTCTCCCAGCGATATTTTGGGGAAGTATTGTTCTCATCAGTGTCAAACTAGGCGGGAATGCGTATCAGCAAACCCTCGGCATTACGCTCGGCGCGTTTTTATTTTCGATTGTAGCTTTTTTCATCAAAATGCCAGAGCTGACACCGCTTATATTTGCGGTTTCCGTCATTTCAGGCATCTTTTGGAGTATTGGACAAATGAATCAGCTTTCAAGTGTCGCTTTTCTTGGCGTGTCTAAAGCGGTTCCTTTATCAACGGGCATGCAGCTTGTGAGCACGACCCTATTTGGCGTCATGGTCTTCAAAGAATGGCAGACAATGACTGTCATACTCATTGGTTCCTGCGCCATTTTACTGATCATTGCAGGTGTTGTCATGACATCGCTCGGTCAAAAAAAGAATGGCGGCGAGAATGGCAGAGGCAATTTTAAAAAAGGGATCATTATTCTACTCATATCCACCGTCGGCTACGTCGGATATGTTGTCATTTTAAGATGGTTTGATATTGATGGCTGGTCTGCACTCGTCCCGCAATCTGTCGGCATGCTTCTTTCATCCTTAGCGATTAGTTTAAAGCAGGATCCATTTAGTAAATATACGTTTAGAAATATCATTGCCGGTCTTATTTGGTCAACAGGAAATCTTGGGCTGCTTTTGGCCATTCCATTAATTGGCGTAGCCGTAAGCTTTTCAATGTCACAAACAGGGATTGTCATCTCAACACTAGGCGGCATTTACTTATTAAAAGAGAAAGCATCTAGAACAAGCTTTGTCATTGCAGGCTGCTTGATGATTATTGCAGGCGGTGTGCTGCTAGGCTTTACAAAATAGGAGGTAACACGAATGTATCCAGATTTAGAAGGAAAAACAGTTCTGATTACAGGCGCAGGTACAGGAATTGGTCAAGCGATGGCACGCCGATTTGGACAAGAAAAAGCCAATGTGGTGATCAATTACTTTTCTGATAAAGAAAATCCGGATGACACCATTGCAGAAATTCAAAAACATGGCGGACAGGCTGTGAAAATCAAAGGAGATGTATCAAAGGAAGAGGATATGCAAGCAATGATTAATAAAGCTGTTGATACATTCGGCAGCCTTGATGTGATGATCAATAACGCAGGCATTGAAAATGAAGTGCCTTCCACCGAAATGACGCTGGATAATTGGAACAAAGTGATGTCTACCAATTTAACAGGTATGTTTCTAGGATGCCGTGATGCACTAAAGTATATGACGGATCATGGGATAGAAGGCTCGATCATTAATATGTCGTCTGTTCATCAGCAAATTCCTTGGCCTCATTTTGTCCATTATGCAGCTAGTAAAGGAGGCGCCAAGCTTTTGACAGAAACATTGGCGCTTGAATATGCCCCTAAAAAAATCCGTGTAAACAGTATTGCACCAGGCGCCATTGATACCCCGATTAATGCGGAGAAATTCGATGATCCGGCCTTGAAAAAAGGCGTAATTGAGCTGATTCCAATCGGCTATATTGGAAAGCCGGAAGAAGTGGCAGCATGCGCTGTCTGGCTGGCATCAAAAGAAGCAAGCTATGTTACGGGCCTAACGTTATATGTAGACGGCGGCATGACAAAGTATCCAGGTTTTCAGGCAGGAAAAGGATAATATAAAAAAAGAGCGTACAATACGCTCTTTTTTTATATTAAATACAGACAAATAAAATTAAATGTCTAGACATTTAAAAATAAAAATATATAATATTAATTGGAAGCGCTTTTATTACAACAATGGGGTGAGAGAAATGAAACGTATTTTATTAGCATGCAGTTCAGGAATGTCTACGAGTTTACTAGTGACAAAGATGAAAGCACATGCCGATTCAATTGGGGACGAAGCAGAAATTTGGGCAGTTGGGCAAGATCAAGCGAGAAAAGAAATGGCGAATGCGGATGTTGTGTTAATCGGACCGCAAATGAGCTTTTTAAAAGGAGACCTTCAAAAAGAAGCAAAAAAATACGGGATTGAGGTAGAAGTCATTGATATGCAGGCATACGGGCTTGCCGATGGACAAAAAGCGTATGAACAGGCACTTACACTGATGGGGGAATCTTAAAGGATGGAAAAGAAAACACTCGAAGGGCTCACGGAGGAACAAGTCAGCTTTCAATTGATCTTACACAGCGGGAATGCACGCAGCAAATTGCTCGAGGCTCTTAAACAATATCGAGAAGGTCTAGAAGAACAGGCTTTTGGTCTCATGAAAGAAGCGGAAGAAGATTTACGGCATGCACATGACATCCATTTTCAACTCGTGCAGAAGGAGGCAGGAGGAGAAACAACATCCTTTTCCTTACTGCTCATGCACGCCGAGGATCACTTAATGTCGACTATTACCATCAAGGAGCTTGTGGGAGAGCTCCTGCCGATATTCCAATCGCTGAAACAATAAAGGGTGTAAACAAGGGGGGGAAACCAATGTTTGATAAAATAAGTGCCATTTTGGTTCCGATTGCTGGGAGATTGAACAACAACCGCTATTTAGGCGTATTACGGGATGCCTTTATGCTTGCGTTCCCGCTCACCATCTTTGGTTCCATTATGGTTGTGCTGATGAATTTGCCATTTTTAGATAAAATCATGAGTAAAACCGTACTGGAAGGCGTCCAGTCTGCACTGAATATCGCACCGAGTGCAACCATCAGCATTATGAGTGTGTTTGTTGTATTTGGGATCGGCTACTATTTATCAAAAAGCTATGATGTAGAAGCTGTCTTTGGCGGCGTGATTGCTTTAGCCTCTTTCTTGCTTCTGACTCCGTTTTTACTAGAACAAGAAGGCGGTGCAACGATTGCAGGCGTCATCCCAGTCGATCGTTTAGGTGCAAAGGGGATGTTCCTAGGAATGATCACAGGCTTTTTATCTGCTGAAATTTATCGTTATTTTGTCCAGAAGAAATTTGTGATCAATATGCCGCAAGGGGTTCCGCCAGCTGTTTCCAAGTCTTTTGCTGCACTGATCCCGGCTACTTTGACACTTACAACCTTTTTATTAATTAATATCATCATTACACAAGGCTTCAAAACAAATATGCATGATCTGATTTATCATGCAATTCAGGCGCCACTTGTCGGTCTTGGAAGCGGTATCATTCCGACGTTGATCGCTGTTTTCTTTATACAAATTCTTTGGTTCTTTGGGCTTCACGGTCAAATTATTATCAACTCTGTCATGGATCCGATTTGGAATACATTATCCATTCAAAACCTAGAGAGCTATACAAAAACAGGTGAGGTTCCTAATATCATCAGCAAGCAGTTTATTGAAATCTATACGGTTGGAATGGGTGGAACCGGTATGACGCTTGCTGTTGTGTTTACCATTTTAATTTTCCTGAAAAGTAAGCAATTAAAACAAGTAGCCAAGCTCGGCTTAGGACCAGGATTATTTAACGTCAATGAACCGATTATCTTCGGTTTACCAATTGTCATGAATCCGCTTATTCTGATTCCGTGGATTTTGGCGCCAATGGTCATTACATGTATTACTTATTTTGCTATGGCATCAGGCATTGTACCGCCGCCTACAGGCGTGAATATACCGTGGACAGTACCGATCTTTATTAGCGGAATGATGGCGACAAATTCACTAGCTGGCGGTCTGCTTCAGTTGTTTAACCTGATGATTGTGTTTGTCATTTGGTTCCCGTTCCTGAAATTTATTGACCGGATGAATGTGAAAAATGAAAAAATAACGACAACAGAAAATACGAAGACAGCAAACATCAAAGGTGAAGGAGACTCAATACATGTCGATGGAAACTAACAAGCAATCATATACATTTCCAGAAGGTTTCTGGTGGGGATCTTCTGCTTCTGCGACGCAAACGGAAGGGAGCGTCCCTGGTGATGGAAAAGGACCGAACATTTGGGATCATTGGTTTGAACAAGAGCCTACTCGTTTTTTTGATGGCGTAGGGCCGAACGTGACATCTCAATTTTATCGAAAATATAAAGAAGATATCCGTCTAATGAAAGAAATTGGCCACAATTCATTTCGGCTGTCGATTTCATGGTCACGCCTTTTACCTGAAGGAACAGGTGCAGTCAATGAAGAAGCGGTGTCCTTTTATAATGATGTGATCAATGAACTGATTGCACATGATATCGAGCCATTTGTGAACCTATACCATTTCGATATGCCAATGGCGCTGCAGGAGAAAGGCGGCTGGGTGAACAGACAGGTGGTCGACGATTATGTCAGCTATGCGACATTATGCTTCCAATTATTTGGTGACCGGGTGAAAAAATGGTTTACCCATAACGAACCGATTGTCCCTGTAGAAGGCGGATATATGTATAGCTTTCATTATCCAAACGAAGTCGATTTCCAAAAGGCTGTGCAGGTCGGTTTTCATGAACTTTTATCAAATGCGAAGGCGATTGCGGCTTATAAAGAGCTGCAGCAAGACGGTAAGATTGGCATCATCTTAAACCTGACCCCTTCGTACCCGCGAAGCCAGAATCCGAGTGATGTAGAAGCAGCTGAGATGGCCGATGCTTTCTTTAACCGCTCCTTCTTAGATCCTGCGGTGAAAGGACATTTCCCGGAAAAACTAGTAGAAGTCTTAAAGAAAGAAGGCTTTATGCCAAGTATGGAAGAAGGGGATCTTGAGCTGATTCAAGAGAATACGATTGATCTTCTTGGCATCAACTATTATCAGCCAAGAAGAGTGAAAGCGAAAGAGCATATGCCGCATCCTCAAGCACCATTTATGCCGAACCATTACTTTGATTCTTTTGAAATGCCGGGAAGAAAAATGAATGTGTATCGAGGCTGGGAAATCTATGAAAAGGGCATTTACGATATATTGAAAAAAGTCCAGACAGACTATGATAATATCGAATGCTTTATTTCTGAAAATGGAATGGGTGTCGAAGGAGAAGAGCGGTTTAAGGATGAAGAAGGAATGATTCATGACGATTACCGTATTGACTTTATATCTGAGCACCTCAAATGGGTGCATCAAGCCATTCAAGAAGGAAGCAATGTGAAAGGTTATCATCTGTGGACATTTATGGACAACTGGTCCTGGTCGAATGCATATAAAAATCGTTATGGATTTGTCTCAGTTGATCTTCAAAAAGACGGGAAACGAACGATTAAGAAGAGTGGATACTGGTTTCAATCAGTTTCAAAGAATAACGGTTTTTAATCAAAATACTTGCTCTTTCCTTGAAAAGGGCAAGTATTTTTCTTATGTGACGGTAAGTGGATGAAACAAAAATGGCTGGCATCTTTTAAGCTCACATCCCTTAGTGTAGAATGAGAAGAAGGCTAAAAAAACGCCATATTCCTTCTTGAAATAAGGTGCTATGAAAAAACAAGTCAGTTGGTGGTGTGAGATGAAGAAGTACGAACTCATTTCAGAAGAAATCAGAAAACGAATAGGAACAGCATATTATCCAGAAGATCAACCCATTCCAGATGAAAACTCGCTTGCCGCTGAATTTCAATGCAGCAGAATGACGATGAAGCGTGCGCTTGATCTTCTCGTTGCAGAAGGTCTGCTCTTTAGAAAAAGAGGCCACGGTACATTTATTGTGAAGGCAGCGCTCAATCAAGGGGCCATCAATGTATCAGGCCATGAAAATAAAGGGTTCACAAAAGTCATGGCGGATAAAAACGTCACGACTCAAATCATTCACTTTGATGTCCATTTTCCAAGCGAAGAGGTGGCAGCCCATCTATCTATTGACTCAACCACACCTGTTTATGATATCATCCGGCTCCGTCTTGTGGATGAAGAGCCTTATGTATTAGAAAAAACGTTTATGCCTGTCAATCTCATTAAGGGCATAGATGAAGAAGTTCTACTGGGTTCTATCTATGGCTATATTTCAAATGAGCTTCATTTAAAAATAGCAGGAGCGCACAAGAAAATTAGAGCGGCTAAATCAGATCAGCTGGATCAGCAGTATTTAGGGTGTGACCCAACAGATCCTGTGCTTGAAGTCGAGCAGGTTGCTTATTTAAACGCAGGGCAGCCATTTGAATATTCATTTAGCCATCATCGCTATGATAAATTTGACTTTTCAACGGTTGAAATCACGAAAACAGGACGTTAAAAAAAGAGCAGAACCCCCGAGGGAGACTGCTCTTTTTTTATTTAATTTTATATGTTCCACCAATGATATCCATCTTTTTCTAGAAGCTCATCCGCTTCTTTCGGTCCCATAGAACCAGCAGGATAGTTTGGTTTTAATGTTTTGTTTTCTGCCCATTTCTCAGAAATCGGATCAACGAAGTTCCAAGAAAGTGCTACTTCATCCCAGTGAGCAAAGTTTGTTGCATCGCCTAGTAAGCAGTCATGAATCAGTTTTTCATATGCTTCTGGTGTATTCATGATGTCGTTATAGTTTGTCTGGTAGTCGAGTTTAATCGGTTTCGCATACGTGCCGCCATCCAGCTTGCGAGCATTCAGGTGAAGGGTGATGCCTTCATCTGGCTGAATATGAATGACAAGGAGGTTTGGATGCATGGCATTTCCGTTACCATAGTACAGGTTCATTGGAATGTCTTTAAATTGAACCACGATTTGAGTAGATTTCTTTTCTAACCGTTTCCCTGTCCGAATGTAAAATGGCACCCCGGCCCATCTAAAGTTATCAATCAGCAGCTTCCCTGCCACAAATGTTTCTGTGTTTGAGTTCGGGTCAACATTTTGCTCTTTCAGATAAGAAGGAACCTCGCTGCCATCAATCGTACCCGTATCATACTGTCCGCGGACAAAGAATTGATCGACCTCATCTTTAGAGAAAGGACGAAGAGCGCGCAATACTTTTCGTTTTTCGCTGCGGATTTCCTCTGTATTTAGTTTAATTGGCGGCTCCATTGCTAAAAGGGCAACCATTTGAAGCATATGGTTTTGGACCATATCTCTTAGTGCACCAGAATTCTCATAATATCGAGCCCTGTCTTCAACCCCCAATGATTCACTGGATGTAATTTGAATGTTTGAGATATAGCGGTTTGTCCAAAGCGGTTCAAAGATGGCATTCGCAAAACGGATAACCTCAATGTTTTGAACCATTTGTTTACCAAGATAGTGGTCAATACGATAAATTTGATCTTCTGTGAATGCATCACGAATTTCTTCATTTAATGTTTTCGCACTTGGCAGATCATGCCCAAATGGCTTTTCAATGACAAGACGTGACCAGCCGGTTGTTTCTGATACGCCCTCACTCTTTAGGAACTTCGCGATCGTTCCGAAGAATTCCGGTGCCATAGCTAAATAGAACATGCGGTTATTTGGAATACTGTACGTATCTTCAAGGCCTGTTAGAAGCGTGTTAAGTGATTGATAGGAAGCAGGGCTTGATACGTCAAAATCGTGATAATAGAAATGTGAAATGAACTCTTCTGTTTTCGCTTCTGCATCATCAGAAGAAACAGATTCCTTTACCACAGATCTGAGGTCCTCATGAGACCACGGACGGCGTCCAACTCCGACAACAGCGAATTGATCACCGAGCTTTCCGCTATGATAAAGTCTATGTATAGAAGGGTAGAGCTTGCGTTTGGCAAGGTCTCCTGTTGCGCCAAAAATGACAATGACTGCTTTAGGGTTATTAGTTTCTGTATTCACGAGAAGTACCTCACTTTATTCGTAGCATTGTTGTAAAAACCGAGAATGTATGTACATTTTCTTTATTTTAAAGGTTCATTGTTCGTAAAGCAAACATTTGATTCGACTTTTTCTGCTCTCGTTTCACTTTTTTCAAAAATTCCGCTGAATTCACATTTACCTTGTCTTCATGTATTCTATATGAATGAAGATATTGTATACCGGCTTTAGGAGGAAAAGTAATGGAACTGCTCTTTTTAGGAACAGGTGCAGGCATTCCTGCAAAAACAAGAAACGTCACTTGCACAGCGCTAAAGCTTTTAGAAGAACGAAATGCAGTGTGGCTTTTTGATTGCGGAGAAGCAACACAGCACCAAATCTTACATACAACGATTAAACCGAGAAAGATCGAGAAAATATTTATCACACATATGCACGGAGATCATGTATATGGCCTTCCGGGACTTCTTGGCAGCAGATCCTTTCAAGGCGGGGAGGATGAATTGACGATCTATGGACCAAAGGGCATCAAGGCCTTTGTAAACGCATCACTTTCAGCCTCGCAAACGCATTTGACATATCCGCTGCATATCATAGAAATAGAAGAAGGGATCGTATTTGAAGATGATACCTTTCAAGTAGAAGCAAGAAGAGTCTCTCACGGGATTCCAGCTTACGGCTACCGGGTTGTGGAAAAAGATCTGCCTGGTTCATTAAAAGCCGAAGACCTAAAAGAAATCGGTGTAAAACCTGGACCTTTGTATCAGAAGTTGAAAAATGGGGAAACCGTGACACTCGAAGATGGAAGAACCATCGATGGAACCGATTATTTAGAACCCCCTAAAAAAGGGAGAATCGTTGCATTTTCAGGAGATACCCGTTTGTGCGAGAATATAACAAGGCTTGCCAAAAATGCGGATGTGTTAGTCCATGAAGCAACATTCGGTAAAGAAGATGCAGATTTAGCCTACAATTATTATCACAGCACAACAGAACAAGCAGCGAAAACAGCACAGGAAGCAGGCGCAAAAAGGCTCATTTTGACCCATATAAGTGCACGTTACCAAGGAGAAGAGGCACTGAAACAACTGTTGAAAGAAGCCCGCGATATATTCCCGCTGACAGAAGCTGCACATGATTTCTCTTCTTTCCCCATTGAACGCACCCTGTAAAAATTGGATGAATCGTCAAAAAAAGTTGTGTGATTTTTTTGATATTTATGATGACGCTCTTTTTCAGGTAGTGGTAAAATGGTGAAGAAAAAACAAATGACGAATTAAACTATGAAGAATACGGGAGGCACAATCAAAGATGAGCGGTTTTACAGCATTAAGTGAAGCAGAATTGAATGACCTATATGTGGCACTACAAAATGAGTATGAAACTTACAAAAGTAAAAACTTGCACTTAGACATGTCTAGAGGGAAGCCTTCACCAAAACAGCTCGATTTGTCTATGGGCATGCTCGATGTTGTGACATCAAAGGATGCAATGACAGCTGAAGATGGCACAGATGTGCGAAACTATGGCGGCTTGACAGGCCTTCCTGAAACGAAGAAATTTTTTGCAGATGTTCTTAATTTAAAGCCTGAACAAATCATCATCGGCGGTAACTCAAGCCTGAATATGATGCATGATACCATTGCACGTGCGATGACTCACGGCGTATGTGACAGCAAAACACCTTGGGGAGAGCTGCCAAAGGTAAAATTCCTTGCACCAAGCCCAGGGTATGACCGTCATTTTGCCATTTGTGAGCTATTTAACATAGAGATGATCACGATCGATATGAAGGCTGATGGACCTGATATGGATCAGGTAGAAAAATTGGTCGCAGAAGATGAAGCAATTAAAGGCATTTGGTGTGTACCGAAATATAGCAATCCAGACGGCATTACGTATTCAGATGAAGTCGTTGACCGCTTAGCCTCAATGAAAACAAAAGCAGACGACTTCCGCATTTTTTGGGATGATGCATATGCAGTCCACCATCTAACGGATACACCTGATACGTTAAAAGATATTTTTCAAGCAGTTGAAGAGGCAGGATACCCGAACCGTGTGTTTATGTTTGCGTCTACGTCTAAAATTACATTCCCAGGCTCAGGTGTTGCACTGATGGCATCTAGCCCGGACAATGTGAGCTTTACTCAAAAGCAATTATCGATTCAAACGATCGGACCTGACAAAATCAATCAACTTAGACATCTTCGTTTCTTCCAGAATCCAGAAGGTTTGAAGGAACATATGAAAAAGCATGCAGCGATCATTAAGCCAAAATTTGACCTCGTTCTTTCCATTCTTGACGAAAAACTTGGCGGAAAAGATATCGCTGAATGGCACAAGCCAAATGGCGGATATTTCATTAGTTTAAATACACTTGATCATTGTGCAAAAGCGGTTGTGCAAAAAGCTAAAGAAGCAGGTGTCACAATGACAGGTGCAGGTGCAACATATCCATATGGAAAAGATCCGCTTGATCGTAACATTCGCATTGCACCAACATTCCCGGCTCTTGAAGAACTAGAGCAAGCGATTGACATCTTTACATTATGTGTTCAGCTTGTCAGCATTGAAAAGCTGCTTTCTGAAAAAAGCCAATCTGCTCCAACGGCATAAATAAAAGAAACTCCTTGACTCATAACGGGTCAAGGAGTTTTTCGTTTTAATTAGCAGTTTGATAATAGGAGACAGGTTGTTTGGCTGCGCACCATACATCATAGATGGCAAGCTGTACAATATGCGGTTCATCATGATGAATATAGTGCGAGCTGTTCTGCGCTTGAATCCATCCGCTTTGAGATGACAAAGACAGCATGCGTTTATGAAGTCTGAGCCAAGCTTCATGCGCTGGATGAAACAATCGGCTCTTACCTGATGAAATGACAAGAAGCGGCATCATCCCATAATGGGTTTGCTCCTCTTTGATTGTGCTTAGCATTTGCTGAAAGTCCTCATGCGTACATTCTGCTGTAAATTGCGCCATATATGAAGTGCGTTCTTCCTTTGATAAAAGCGGCAGGATCACCTGCTCTTGTTCCTCACTTGCTGGGTCTAGCAGCACCATGCCGATGACATCATCTCCTCTTCGGCTTGCCCATAGCCGGCTGACAAGAGAGCCGAATGAGTGAGCGACGATGAGAAATGGCGGCTGAATATTGGCTTCTTTCAGCAGCGCATCTAAATCATCAGCGAGGTCATGCAAGGTTCTTCCTTCACCGCTCTCACTGCTCTTTCCATTTCCTAAACGGTCGTATAAGAAAACCCCAAGCTCTGGGTCAATATCACGGGCCATATTCGACCACGTATCACTAGAAATGCCGTAGCCAGCTTCAAAGATAATCGTGGCTTGCCTTTTGCCTTGACGATGTTTTGTATAAAAATGGTGTCCATCTATATGATACATTTTTTCAATCATTGCCGAATTCATTCTTCCATCTCCTCTAAGTGGTTCTTTAGCTAAAAGACGGCACAAAAGGCAGATATGTTTCTCTTAAAAACAAAAAAGATGCCTATTTCGAAAAATAGACACCTTTTTTCCTAAGAGCTTTTACCAAGCGCGATCATATTGACGCGGGCTTTCGATGGATGTACGGAGCTCTTGAGCAGCTGTTTTCGGGAAGTATGGATCCCGTAAAAATTCTCTGCCAATAAAGATCAAATCCGCACGCTGATTTTGTAAAATCTCCTCTGCCTGTACACCAGATGTGATCAGACCGACAGCAGCTGTTTGAATGCCGGCCCCTTCTTTTATTTTCTCTGCGAATGTTACTTGGTAGCCGGGGAATGTGTTGATTTTCGCCTGTACGACAGCACCTGAGCTGACATCAATTAAGTCGACACCTTGCTCTTTGAGCCAAGTGGCAATCCCAATATAATCTGCAATATCAAGTCCTTTTGTTGTGTAATCAGAAGCCGACACACGGACAAATAAAGGTCCGTCCCATACGGCGTTGACTGCGTCTACGACTTCTCTTAAGAAACGATAGCGGTTTTCTGGTGAACCGCCATAGTCGTCTGATCGGTGGTTCGCAAGCGGTGAAAGAAATTCATTGATTAAATAGCCATGTGCACCATGAATTTCAATGATGTCAAAGCCCGCTTTTTTTGCCCGTACAGCTGCATCCTGAAACGCCTGAACGGTATCTTTGATTTGATCACCAGACATCTCGACAGGGGTTTTAGATGTTTCATCAAATGGAATGCTTGATGGTGCAAGGATGTCCCCATCAAGTTCCGCTTTACGGCCTGCATGGGCTAGCTGGATGGCTGTCTTCGTTCCGTATGATTTGATTTGTTCGTTTAATGAAGCGAAACCTTCAATGTGCTCATCGCTCCAAATACCGAGGTCGTGATCACTAATTCTTCCCTCAGGAGATACAGCACTTGCTTCCACCATAATGAGGCCAGCCTGACCTTGTGCACGGGAAATATAATGTGTGAAGTGGAAAGGCTGTAATTTCCCATCACGGTCATAAGATGAATACATACACATCGGGGACATCACGATGCGGTTTTTCAGTGTAACACCTTTTAATGTCCAAGGTGAAAAGAGTTTTGTTTCCAAATACCTTCGCCTCCTCATGGAATTGTATAGCCGATTATAACAGCCATTCAAACTTTCGTCATAAAAGGTGCTCAAAGAATATAGCTTTTATACACGTTTTTGTATAATGGAGAGATAGAGACATCAAAGGGGGAGAACGGATGAAATGGCAAACAGAGAGTGAACTAAAGGAGCTCCTGACAGCTCTTATGCAATATGAAAGCATATCAGGTACAACAGGAGAAGTCGCGTTAGCGGAATACTTATATTATTTGCTAAGGGAACGGCCTTATTTTGAGCAGAACCCTGATCATTTGGCTTTGCATCCGATGAAAGATGGCCGGTATTATTTAACGGCACTTGTGAAGCGCAGTACGCTGCGGCGTACCGTGCTGCTTCTTAGTCACTTTGATGTAGTTGATACAGAAGATTACGGCGAATTTCAAAACATGGCATGCAAGCCTGAAGAGTTAATGGCATCCTTTTCGCAAAAAATTGCGCTTCTTCCAAAGAGGGCAAGAGAGGACCTTGCTTCAGGCGACTGGCTGTTTGGGAGAGGGGCCATGGATATGAAAGCAGGGCTCACCGTGCAGCTTTCTATGCTGGAAAGAGCGATGACAGAAACATTTGATGGAAATGTCCTGCTTGTCACAGTTCCTGATGAAGAAGTGAATTCACAAGGAATGCTTGAGGCTGTCCCGAAACTAAAGGAGCTTAAAGAAAAGCATGACCTTGACTATACCGTGTGTTTAAACAGTGAGCCCATGTTTGAAAAGTATCCAGGGGATGAACATCATTATATGTATACAGGCAGTATAGGAAAGGTATTAGCCGGATTTTTCTGTAAAGGGATTGAAACGCATGTAGGAGAGCCATTCTCAGGTTTAAATGCGAATTTTATGGTATCTGAACTAAACCGGCTGTTAGAGCTCAATAGTGATTATTGTGAGGAAGTAGATGGTGAAGTAACTCCGCCCCCAACGAACTTAATGCAAAAGGACTTGAAAGAAGCCTATTCCGTTCAAACACCTCACACAGCCGTATCTTTATTTAATGTGCTCATGATGAAACGTTCAAGTGAAGAACTGCACGGCCTTCTCTATGATACTGCGAAACAAGCAGCAGACCAAATCGAGGCCAATCTTCAGCAAAAAACAGCTGACTTTCAGCGATTCAAACACTTTACACCAATTGACACCCGGGTTACGGTACTCACGTATCACGAGCTGTATCAAAAGGCCGCAGAACGCTCTGATGAACAGGAGGTTGAGCGCATTGTCAACTATGCCTTTGCCAACCGGGGTGAGCTTGGAGATCGTGATTTTTCAACGAAAATTGTCTCGGAGCTGACGACGCTTTGTAAGGAAGAAGGACCGCTGATTGTTCTATTTTATAGTCCGCCATTTTACCCTTCTGTGTCCTCAACAGAAGATCCGCATATTCAGAAGACATTCAAGAAGATTCAAGAAGAGGCAAAAGAGGTGTACGGACTTGAAGTAGAGGAAGTGAAATATTTCCCGGGATTGTCTGATTTAAGTTACTTACAGCTCGAAAAGCAGGAGGTAGGTCATTACACGACCAATATGCCGCTTTACCAAAAGGGCTATTCTTTACCGCAAGGAGAAAAGGAAGCCCTTTACGTTCCAGTCATCAACGTGGGTCCATTAGGAAAGGACCCGCACAAATGGACAGAACGGCTGCACGTCCCGTTCTCTTTTGGCATTTTGCCAGAATTACTAGAATCAACGATTCATGCTTTATTAGAGAAAAAGTAAGTAGATGTGTGAAGAGCTCTATCTTGATGATAGGGCTTCTATTTTTAAATAAACGATCTTTCCACTTAGATAAATAGAGTATGATATTGATGAAGACTTACAATTATTTGTAGGGGGTAAGAACATTAAATGGAAACTGGGATATTAACAAAAACAGACATCATCACATCGCTTCAGGAAAGTATGCGTGAACTTGAGAAGCTAGTGGAGGCTTGTGATGATAACACACTGGATCAATCTTTGGGGGAGGGGAAGTGGTCAATCAAGCAGCTCGCCGGGCATTTGTATGACACAGAAGAAGTATGGTTAGAGCGGATAGAGCAGGCGATATCAGATGATCAAACGCCCTTTCAATCGTATAATCCTGAAATGTATGTGAAAGAAAGAGCGTATGAATGGTATAACGCAGAGGAGATCAAAGCATTGATCAAACGGATGAAAGAGAGACGAAACAACACGCTTAGGCTATTAGAAAAAGATATATGGGAACAATCAGGCCTGCATCCGGAAGAAGGACTGATGACCGTTCAAATATTAGCTGAAACCATCGCTTTACATGAACAACATCATCTGGATCAAATCAAAGCCATCATGTCAATGAGGCAGTGAAAAAGCACCCGCATCAAAACAGGTGCTTTCAAATTCATTTATACGTGCTTGCTGAAAACATTTCGTTTAATTCTGCTGCGCGTTTAGTGGCTGTTTTGACACAATCGACAACGGCCTCTTCAAATTGATAGGCAGCCAGTGTGTTCAGGCCGGCTTCTGTTGTTCCGCCTTCACTTGTGATTTCTTTGCGCAGTTCGGCAGGTTCTTTTCCGCTGTCTTGAAGCATATTGGCGGCGCCTGCAATCATTTGGCAAATGAGTAATTTTGCAGTTGCTTGGTCCATTCCAAGTTCCGAAGCACCTCGCTCCATTCCTTCAATCAAATGATAAATGAAGGCAGGGCCGCTGCCTGCGATGGCTGTCACCGCATTTAACTGTGATTCATCTAATACGGTGACGTGCCCGATTGTTTCAAACAGTTCGACGGCCTTTTTCTTTTGCTTTTCAGTAACTTCACGACTTACGGCAATACCTGTTGCTGACTGCTGAATTGCCGCTGATGTATTTGGCATCGCACGAACGACTGCACTATTGCCGCCAGCGTAGTGTTGAATCGTTTCAATGGAAATACCCGCTAAAATCGAAATGATCAGCTGGCCATGTAAATGAGGCTGGACTTCAGAAATTCCGCTTTCTGCATCCTTCGGTTTTAAGGCAAAAACGAGAATATCCGCTTCTTCATAAATAAAGGAGCGAGCGAAATCCGTTTTGACCCCATATCGCGCCTGTAATTCCTCTAATCGTTTTTCATTCGTTTTGTTTGTGACAATGATATCTTCATTCGACATCATGCCGCTTTTTAATAAACCTTTGATCATAGACTCTGCCATCGAGCCTGCACCGATAAATCCAATTTTACTCATAAGCTGCTCCTCCTTGTAGAAAATAAAAAAACCTCTCGCCTGAAAAGGACGAAAGGTTTTTCGCGGTACCACCCTCAATTAGCATGCAAACATGCATACTCAGCTCTAGTCCCTTAACGCGGGAAACGTTTAGGTTTGCCTAACAGCTCAAAGGGCAGGTTCAGCAAATAAGAGGATGGTGAAGTCTTACAGCCGGCGGACCTCACTCTCTTGCATCATTATTTTGCTTACTAATCCTTGTCATCGCGCATCATATATTTGTTGTTCATTATGCAACGATGGACAAGTTTATGTCAATAGGGGCAGTTAAAAAAATTGCCCATCTAAACCGCATGACAGTCTGCCTTTTGCAAGATACAATGAAGTAAGAAGACTGAGTCCCACAATCATGAGTCAAAAAGCAGGAGATGACATATAAAAGTGAAAGAAGACATCATTCAATTATCCATCCCGACGCCGTTTGCCGTTGGGGATGTGCATGCATATGTATTAAAAGGAGAGGCCGTAACCTTAGTAGATTGCGGGCCGATGACAGAAGAGGCAGAGCATGCCTTTGTCACCCAACTAAAGGAACATCGTTTATCGATAGACGATATTGATCAAGTGGTGCTGACCCATCATCATGCAGATCATGTCGGTCTATTGAATTTGATGAAACCTCATGTCCGTGTGATCGGGCACCAGCTAAATGAGCCGTATATTAGTCAGGATCCAGTGTTTAAGCAGCGCCAAGTGGACTTTATGGTTCCTTTTTTTCAGCAGTTAGGTGTGCCGCTTCGACAAAATGAGTGTGAAAAAATGGTGAAGCAATCTTATACATATTCTTGTATTTCACATGTGGATGAGGTCATAAAAGAAGGTGATCGTTTAAGCGGGCATGAACACTTCTTTGTAATGGAAACACCCGGACACGCACAGTCTCACCTTTCCTTTCTAGACGAAAGAACGGGGAATTTTATTGGCGGCGACCTGCTTTTGACGACCATTTCCTCAAATCCGTTAATGGAAGCACCGGATGAAGGTGAGGAACGTCAAAAATCACTGCTTCAATATAAAACATCACTCAATCGGTTATTGCGTCTGCCAATCAAGACGATTTATCCAGGACACGGTCAGCTCATCACGGCTCACCATGAATTGATCGAAGAAAGATTTAAGAAACAAGAAAAACGGGCAAACACAATGTATCAGCTGCTCAAACAAAAAGAAATGACAGCCTTTCATCTTTGCCGTAAGCTATTTCCAGTGCTATATGAAGAGGCCTTATTTTTAACGATGTCAGAGACAGTCGGTCAGCTTGATGTGCTCTTAGCGGCTGGGCAAATTGAAGAAGTAGAAAAAGACGGAATCGTCTATTACAGGGCAAACTAAGGAGTGAAACGTATGGGGCGATTGACAGGAAAGAGAATTTGGATTACAGGCGCATCTGGGGGCATTGGTGAAAAAATGGCGTACTTGGCAGCAGAAGAAGGCGCAGAAATCATTATTTCAGCAAGACGAACAGAAAAGCTTACAGATGTGAAAGAAAAAATTATGAGCGCTGGCGGGGTGTGTCACATCGCCCAGCTTGATGTCAGCCAGCTCGATGACATTGATCGCGCGTATGAAGAAGTGGGGCCGGTCGATATTTTGGTCAACAATGCCGGTTTTGGTGTATTTGATCTCGTCGAAGATGCGTCCATCGAAGAAATGGTGTCGATGTTTGAGGTCAATGTGTTTGGCTTAATCGCCTGTACGAAAAAGGTCATCCCTGAGATGAAGCAAAGAGGGCAGGGACATATTATCAATATCGCATCCCAGGCAGGAAAGGTTGCGACGCCCAAATCAGCCATTTATTCCGCATCAAAGCATGCCGTTCTTGGATTTTCAAACAGCCTTAGAATGGAGCTGGCAGACTCAGGCATTCACGTGACGACAGTCAATCCAGGACCGATTGCCACAGATTTCTTTACCATCGCTGACCGCAGCGGTGAGTATGTGAAGAACGTTGATTTTATGATGCTGAGTGCGGACAAGGTGGCAGGCAAAGTCGTATCTGCCATGATGACGAAAAAGAGAGAGATTAATCTGCCCGGGTGGATGAACGCTGGCAGCAAATTGTATCAGTTATTCCCATTTTTATTTGAAAAAGCAGCACGCAAAGCGTTGATGAAAAAGTAACAAAAAAGAAACCGGTTTTGAACTGGTTTCTTTTTTTGATCAGGCTTCATTGCGCCACTTTCTATATCCGTCTTGCCGCTTGCTGAAGCGGGTCCCATACACTGTTAAAGGGCGGTGCATAGCTAATATCTAAATCTTCAAGATCTGTTATAGTCAGCTCTTGGTAAAGGGCAGCCGCCACGATATCGATCCGTTTATCTACACCGTTTCTGCCGATGATTTGGGCACCAAGCAAGGTATGGTCATCGCTTCTGTAGATTAGTTTCACTTTCATTTTCTGCGTATCTGGGTAATACCCTGCGTGATCCGTACTATCAATGGTGATCACGGAGAAAGGAATGTCCGCTGCTTTTGCTTCTTTTTCTGATAAGCCTGTTCTTCCTGCTGTCAAATCCATAAATTTCATGATGGCTGTTCCAGTCACGCCTTGAAACGCCCGGTTTGTTCCTGTCATATGAAAGCCTGCGATTCTCCCTTGTTTATTCGCAGTTGTGCCAAGCGGAATATAATCCAGTGATTTTTTGATGCGGTGATAGGTCGCCGCGCAATCACCAGCAGCATAAATGTCTTTTATATTGGTTTGCATGTATTGATTTACTGCAATAGCGCCATTTTGAAGACGCTTGATACCGGTACGATGTAAAAAGGAGGTTTGGGGAGTGACGCCGATGGCCATGATGACCATATCTGTTTGAATGGTTTGTTTGTCTGTGATAACAGCTGTAACATGTGACTTGCCTTCTAATTGCTCTACCGTTTCTCCAAGCGATACGTGAATACCCTTGGCGTCAGCCTCGTCTTTAAGATATTTTGCCATATCGGAGTCAAAGCCCGGGCCGAGTGCTGCTCCCCGCTGAATGATATGTACGTTTTTTCCGAGCGCTTTTAAATTTTCAGCCATTTCAAGGCCGATATATCCACCGCCAATGATGGTGACATGTGTGATGTCCTTTTTTAAATGGTTCAAAATGGACAGCGCATGCGGGATGGTTTTTAATACGTGTACGCCTTCTAATGGCTGAGTGTCTAAATCCAGTGTGACAGGGCTTGCTCCTGTTGCAATTAAAAGACGGTCATAGCTTTCTGTAAAAGGTTCTTTTGTTTTTGTATGATGACCCGACACTGTTTTTTGCTCTGGGTCAATGGAGGTCACTTCGTGTAAGCATCTGGCGTCAATTCCATATTTCTCACGAAAAGTTTCAGCACTGCGTGCGATCAGCTTTCTGTGATGATCAATGAGACCGCCGATCAAGTAGGGGAGTCCACACTGTCCATATGAGAAAATCTCTCCTTTCTCAAAAGCAACAATGTGTGCATTTGGATCCTCTCTATATATTTGCATCGCGCAGCTCATTCCAGCTGCATCTCCGCCAATCATCACATATTTCATTTGGTGTGCTCCCTTCTATCTATCATACTGAATACTCTTATTTACCCTCATATCCTTTTTTTTAATGCTTTTTTTTGCAAAAGAAGCAAACTTTAGTTGAAAAATAAAGACAGCGCCTTCATTTTAAGCTACAATCGGATTATCGTCTTTTTGGGTTACGAGTTTAGTGAAGATTGGTGGGAAAGACTTTGAGTGACACGCGACTAGATTTTAATACGTTATACACGCGCCATACGAGAGAGGCCTGGGCCGCTCTTGGAGAATATATGCCGGTATCTGTTTCAGAAGAGGAAGCGAGAGCGCTGCAAGGGCTAAATGACTATTTATCGCTCGAAGAAGTTCGAGATATTTACATACCGCTTATTCGTTTTCTGACATTACATGTCTTTGCAGAAAAACAAAAAAACCAGCATGTGAATGCCTTTTTAAACTACCCGCATCATGCCAAAATTCCCTTTTTAATTGGGATTGCTGGAAGTGTAGCTGTTGGGAAAAGCACAACGGCTCGTATCATTGAAACGCTTTTATCGAGGCTTGGAGATGGGCTGAAGGTAAGTCTTGTGACAACAGATGGCTTTTTATATCCTCAAAAAGAATTAAAGGATCGAGGGCTGATGGAAAAGAAGGGATTTCCAGAAAGCTACGATGTCAAAGCCCTGCTGTCTTTTTTAAATGAATTAAAATCAGGTAAACAAACTGTGCATGCCCCGGTATATTCGCATCTGACCTATGACCGGCTAGAAGGAGTGTATGAAACAGTAGAGGATGCAGATATTGTCATTATTGAAGGAATCAATGTGCTCCAATCACCAGCGCTGGATGATCTGAAGGATGAACCGCGTGTGTTTGTATCAGATTTCTTTGATTTTTCGATTTATGTAGACGCCGCTGAAACGCAAATTCAATTATGGTATAAAGAACGGTTTCGTTTACTAAGGGAAACAGCCTTCCAAGACCCTGAATCCTTCTTTCATCAATATAAAGATTTGACGGATGAAGAGGCAGATCAGATGGCAAGCACGATTTGGAATACCGTGAATCGGCCTAATTTATATCAAAATATTTTGCCGACAAAATATCGAGCTGATCTCATTTTGAAAAAAGGTGATCAGCACAAGGTGGAAGAGATCGCCATCCGCCGGGTATAAAGAAAAAACCGCTCAAACGAGAGAGCGGTTTTTTTAATGATCTCCACTTACTTTAACAGCTACGGCCGCCGCCGATCGCTTTTTTAAACGGTAATATCCTATGAGTAAGAATGGAACGCCTGCAATGGTGATCATCGATAAGACCGTAAAAATGGAGAGGGGATGGGCTGCGCCAAAATAGTCAATGCACAGTCCGCCGACAAATGGTCCGATGACGCTGCCGAGCTGAGAAAATCCCATCGCACCAAAGTAAGATCCCTTCACTTCAGGCTTTGCAATATTGTCTACAAAAAGATCCATCATCGCAAACAGCAGAACCTCGCCAATCGTAAACACGACAATGATGAAAGCAAGCATGCCGAGACTCTGTGAAAAAGCAATGGCAAACAAACTGCCGGCAAGGAGAATATTCCCAGTGGTCAGCGACAAAATGGTGGAGTAGCGCTTCGCAATCATGATGAGCGGGTATTGTACGACAATGACAACTACTGCATTTAAAGACAAAAGATATCCAAACAGTTTAGGACCATCCTCAATCATAGGTGACGCTGATAAGTATTGAGGCAGTGTTGAGCTTAAATGCGAATACCCGAACGAACATAAGGTAACGCCGATGAGGATGATGCTAAAGACCGTATCTTTTTGAATAATGGAAAGGGCTTTTTTGACGCTGATTTGTTTCGTGCTTTCTGGAGCAGCAACTGGATGTTTTTGAAATTGCCAGGCCAGTGTTAATCCGTATAACAAATAAATGAAGGCAGCGACAAGAAATGGAAACGTTGTTTTCGATGATCCGAGATATAAGCCAAGCAGCGGGCCGAAGATTACACCAATATTAATGGCCGTATACCGTAAATTAAAAACAAATAACCGAATACTTGATGGGGTGACATCAGATAAGAGTGCCTTAGACGTCGGTTCAAACAGTGCCCGGCACAGTCCATTTAAAGCGTTCATGAGGAAGAAGACCCAAATGGCATCTGCAAATGCAAAGCCAACAAAGACAAATGACCAGCCGAAGATGGATAGAAGCATGACTTTTTTTCTGCCGATTCGGTCAGAAACATAGCCGCCGTAAAAACTCGCAACGATCCCAATAAGGGAGCTGACGGCAATGATTAACCCAGCTGAAGAAGCTGAAGCCCCTTTGACTTGTGTCAAATAAACGGCCAAAAAAGGAATGCTCATGGACGTCGCCATTCGGCCGAATATGGTGCCGATGATGATCGTCCAACTAAGTGGATGTAAAGTACGTAAATTATTTTTCATGCTGTTTCTCCCCTGAGTGTTAAGATGTTCCAATCATACATGAAAAATTGTGCAAATTAAATACACAATTTGATGGAGGAGACATCCACCATATGACAGAGGAGCTCCGAATAGCCCGCAAATTTGGAGAGCATGTTTTTTCTGCCGATGCTTCTATGTTTTTTTGCTGATTCGTACGATCACTTAAAGACCATTTAATCCAGATCAATCGCGGCAATTTGCTGCAAGGACAGGTGGAGAACATCTTCATCATTGACGATTTTGATGCGCTGCGTTTCATAATGAATGGCTTTCACCCAGCCCCAAAACTGCTGTTTCATACCTGCTGCAGCATATGTCACGCAAATCGCTTGGTCCTCTGTAATCGACTGTGTGATCAAAAAATTCATTTCCTCTAGCCGATCAGTGCTCAGCGGAGGAGGCGTGTATTCTTTTTTCTTCCGTTTTTGAGCAAGCAGCTGTTCACGGTGCTCTGGTAGCATCATTCGGCTTGATTCCCACATGATGTTGTATCCAGGTGTTAATTTATTGGGATTCATGGCTGTTCGCCTCCGTTATTTGTAATGTCCACCAATTTTTTCGGCGCGGTGATACGCCTGCCCTGCGCTTGTTAGTGACGAAGCGTGCAAGAGCGCAGCAGGTCCATACTTCATATGGATGGCATCAAATACTTTGCTGAGTCTGTCTTTTTTTAAATGGTGATCAAATAAACTCAGCTGATATTGGCTGTCAGGCTGCAGCTGCGAGAGAGTAATACCTACACTGCGAATGGGCTGGCCGTCCCAGTGCTGCTGACATAGCTGAATGGCTGCGTCTGCAATATCTGTCCCGTACTGTGTGGGTGAATGGAGCTTGATTTGTCTATGAAATCCAGTCGGATGAGAAAAATCAGCGCCTCTTACGCCAACAGACACCGTTTGCCCAACATAATGCTTAAAGCGCGCACGTCTTGCCACTTCTTCACTCAATTCAAGAAGGGCGACTTTGATGTCCTCAAAGGACGCATAATCATGGGGAAGGGTCATATGATGCCCAACCGCTTTTTGCTGATCATGTGTGTGAAGAGTGACCGGGGAAGGGTCGTGTCCTAAAGCAGTTCGCTGCAGAAGCTCCCCGTTGATTCCCCAGCGCTTTTTTAGCCGGTCTAACGGATAAGTAGCAAGTGTCCCAATGGTACTGATGCCCATTCGTTTTAAATGGTGCTCCATTCGTTTACCGACGCCAAATAGTTTTCCAACCGGAAGCGGCCATAAATCAGCCGCCACCCGGTCTGCACGAAGCTCATAGATGCCAGATGTGTTTTTTTTAGCAAAATGGTCACAGGCCATTTTAGCGAGCACTTTATTAGGACCAATGCCAACGCGTGCGTAAATGCCCGTCTGGTTCATAATAGTCGTTTGTATATTTTGGGCGATCTCGCGGGGTGAACCGAGTAGTGTCACACTCCCCGTAATATCGAGAAACTGTTCATCAATTGAATAGGGTTCGACAAGATCTGTGTATTGTTCAAGCAGTTCTGTCATCATGACAGAAACATCAAGGTAGCGCTGCATACGTGGACGTACGACGACGGCTTCAGGGCATTTCTCCTGTGCTTCCCATAATCTTGATGCATTTTGTACGCCCCGTTTTTTAGCGAGCGGGCAGGCGGCAAGTACGACCCCGCTCCGCCGCTCAGGATCTCCTGAGACGATGAGCGGCACATCCTTCAAATGAGGAGCCTCCACTTTTTCGACCGACGCATAAAATGACTGCATATCCACAAGCAGAATGGCTCGTTCATTCATCATTTTCACCTCTTAGAACGTATGTTCTGTATATATTTTAACCGCCAGAAGGTGAAATTGATACTGGTAAATCATTCAAAGAGAAGAGTGTAAATCCATACAAAAAAGACGAAGTGTTTCCACTTCGTCTCATCTGTGTAAAATGAGCCATTTTAAGCATGTGCCAAGTTATTGGATGCTTGGAGCGGCTCAGAACGCAAACGATAGGCCGTTAGCTTTTTCTTAGGCTTATGAGTAAACTGCCGCACCACATCCACGTGGTCATCGTAATGATACAGATAAAGGGTCACATCATGCTTGCCAAGCTTTGTTTGCATGGTAAGCGGCGCTGGTCCTTCCTGCGGATGAAGAAAACGCTCTTCGTCACCAGGATAAATATAATAGCGTTCAATAAAGATCGCATCATTAAAATGTTGAATAATTTCAGATGTTTGCTGATCATCGAGTGGACGTCCTTGAAACGTCATCGTTGTTTGATCACTTGTTACTTTTGCATGCACCGCATAACGACTAAAAAGGCGTTCAACAACACCAGAAGGCAGCGAAGTGACAAGCAGCTTTAAAAGACTAAACACAACAAGTGAAGTAACAATCCAAACCAATATCATCATCTCCAATAAACTTTTGTTCCATTTCTTATATGAACAATTTTAACATAACAAAAGAATGGATCTTTCGCATAAAAAGTGAACTTTTTGAAATAAGTGTGAAGATTTAAAAGGAGATGACCGCGAAAAGACGAAGAACCAACAAAGCTGAAGGAAAAAAGGCTGATACATCACCTTTACAAACAATTGATCAGACAGGTAGACTATTGAAACAGTTGATTTTTTGTGAAACGGTACAGCTAAAAATGAAAAGGGGCGAGGCCATCATGATACGTCAAGTGAAGCCGTCAGATTTTTATGCGGTCACATCCGTCATTCAAAGCTGGTGGGGAGGCAGAGATTTGCGCGCAAAATTGCCAAAGCTATTTTTCGAACATTTTCAGCAAACAAGTTTTGTCGTTGTTGAAAAAGGTGAACTGATCGGCTTTTTAGTCGGTTTTTTATCGCAATCGCATTCAGATGAAGCGTATATTCACTTTGTGGGGGTACATCCAGACCACCGAAAATTGAAGATTGGCAAAATTCTCTATCAAGCGTTTTATGAAGCGGCTGAAAAGGAAGGAAGAACAACGATTAAGGCCATCACAGCTCCTGTCAATAAAGTCTCAATTGCTTACCATACAAAGCTCGGTTTTCAGATAGAAAAGGGAGATAAAACGGTCGATGGCATTTCAGTTTTTTCAGATTACGACGGCATTCATGAAGACAGGGTGCTGTTTGTGAAAAAGCTGGAGGCGAAAGCATGATCATTAGACTGAATCAAAAAAATAAAGAACAAGCAAAAGAGCTGTTACATATCCAATTGGCTGCATATCAGCGGGAGGCAGAGCAAATTGGCTATCAAGATTTACCGCCCTTAAAAGAAACGGTTAAAGACATAATAGAAACAAATGAGATTTTCATAGGATTTGAAAAAGAGGGGCATTTGTTAGGGATCGCTTCATATGAACTGCATGACGACCGGATCATCCTCAGCCGGTTAGCTGTGCATCCACATCATGTCAATCAAGGCATCGGGACAGCGCTCCTGCAATCCATCATCCAGCATCAAAAAACAATTGAGCTCACAACAGCGGAAGCAAATATACCAGCAATCAAGCTTTATGAAAAACTAGGGTTTAAACAGAAGGATCGTTTGCAGGTGGAAAACAATCTGATGTTAACAAAGATGGAACGTTTGATGCTTCGAAAAGTGGAAGTGATTGAATACCAAGCGAGCTGGCCAAAACAATTTCAAGATGAGCATGATAAGCTGAAAAAGATAGTTGGCGACAACTGGGTATATGGCCATCATATTGGCAGTACGTCAGTCATAGGAATGGCGGCTAAGCCAATTATTGATATATTGCTAGAGGTGAAGCATATCAGTCGCTTAGATGAATGTAACCACCTGTTTCGTCAGCTTGGATATGAACCGCTCGGAGAAAATGGACTCAAGGGAAGACGTTTTTTTAGAAAAGGCGGCTTGAATCGAACACATCACGTTCACGCCTATGAAGCTGGACATGATGATGTAAAAAGGCATTTGGTGTTCCGAGATTATTTAAAAGCTGCACCTGATCGTGCCAAAGCCTATGCCGATAAAAAGCGTCAATTGGCAAAAGCATATCCTGAAGATATGGCAAGTTATATGAAAGGAAAAGATGGGCTCATTAAAGAAATTGAACAAGAAGCGTACAATTGGTCAGACCAGTTAAAGAAAAACGATCAGACATAAGAGCTGGCAGGACGTGAACATGTTTAATTGATGACTGATATGTTACAATGTAACAATCAACGAAAAAAGGATGTTCGGCATGTATATTCATATAACAGAACCAGCAGCAGCGTACCTTACAAAACAACAAGCAGGGCATGAAACAAAAGAACTGCTCCTTCGATATGATTCAGATGGGTGCGGCTGTGCGGTAAGCGGTGTCCCAATGATTTGGCTCACAGGTGAAAGAACAGGCGAATGGGAAGAGCTCAAGCATAATCAGCTCTTTAAGCTGTACATACACACAGCACAAAAGGTCTTTTTTGACGAGGAAATGACGATTGATTTTAATGAAAAAGCCAACACACTCATGTTGAAAAGTCCTCAACAAATACTCAGCCCGAGAATGGGTATACTTGTAAAGTAAGGTGGAAATGTAGTGGATCAAAAGCTAAAAGTGATACAAAATACGGCACAAAATAAAACATGGGTGTCGTTTTTAAATAACAATCATCCCTATAGCCTTTTGCACTGGTCAATAGGTGGAATGGATTCGGTGAAAAAGGACGTTTGGCTTCTTCAAGATGAAGTCACATTTGAAACGGAAGAATTTCCAACGCTCGAATTAGCTGTCAATTGGATCAAAGAGAATATGGACCAAGTAACAGATGTATTATAAAAGCCCTTTTTCGAAAGGGTTTTTTTCGTGCGTTCATCATCTCATCAAACGGCACGGTTGTCTAATCTGAAAAATGATCTTTTGAAGCAAAAAAAGCAGTTTTTCAACAAACAATTCGACAAAATGAGCAAGCTGGAAATAAAAAAATAATGGCTGTAAATGCCGAAAAATAGGCATTCGCAGCGTTTATTGCGGGATACCGAAAACTTTGCGAAAAATGACATTTCATATTTCTTCCATTCGAGGAAATGTGATAGAATACAACATGTATCGTATATGAGAAGGGAGGTGCTAAAGTGAATTGAAGCTCAAGCTGTCATCGCCTCAGGTTGGAATCAAAATAAACGAATGGTATAGGCAGATTTGCGGATTTCATGTGATGAAAGCAGAGAAGCTGAAGGCGGAGATCGAGCAGGAAATCCTCGAAATGGAGCAGGATCAAAACTTGTTATTGTTTTACCAGCTGATGGATTTTCGCCACAAGGTAATGCTTGAATATTTTGAACCGGCAAAGAAAGCCTCGAATGATGAAGAGATTAAGAATTTGCTAGAAACGATCGAACATTCACAAACGAAATTAACGGATATGCTTGAATACTATGTTCATTTTTTCACAGGAATGTTTGAATTTGAACAGAGAAACTACTTAAGTGCCATTGCTTATTACCGCTCAGCAGAAAAAAAGCTCAATCTCATATCAGATGATATAGAAAGAGCAGAATTTTACTTTAAATTAGCAGAAATTTACTACCACATGAAACAAACCCACTTTTCGATGCACTATGCCTTGCAAGCGTTAGATACGTATTCTGCCTACAGAACGTACACGCTGAGAATCATCCACTGTGAATTTGTCATTGGTGCAAACTATGATGATTTGAAATGCTATGAACATGCATTGCCCTACTTTAAAAATGCTCTAAAGCGAGCACGCTCAATTGGAAACCCTCGAGTCATAGGTTCGGCCCTTTTCAACTTAGGTAACTGTTATTATCAAATGAACGATCTTGCGGAAGCAAGCCGTTATCTGAAAGACTCTATTGAAGTGTTTGAAAAGGAGAATTTAACCCATCTTAATCGCTCTCTAGACCCACTATTTATGCTGACACAAATCCTGTTTAAACAAAAACAAATAGAAGAGTCGTTAACCCTCTATCAACAAGGTATTATGAAGGCCTGTGAATTAGAAGATGAAATTTACATCTGCAAATTTCAGTTCTTAAAAGCATTGTACGTTGATGCAGACATAACAATCATAGACGATACATTAGACCTGCTCGAGGACAAGCGCTTATACCCAGATATTGAGGAATTGGCACTTGATGCGGCTCATTATTACAATGAGCTTGGACTGTTTGAAGTATCTACCCGGTTTTACGAAAGGAAAATTCAAGCCATATCAAAAATTCAAAATGGGGGTCATTTATATGAAAACGAGTTTGATAGTTCTTTTATTGGCAGCAACTGCAGGATTATCGGTCATGAGTCAGCAGCAATCGGAAGAGAGCCATATGGAGCTTGCGGGCAGACACCATACAACAGTGGTGACTATCGCATAAGTTAGCTCAAAAAGAGGGGACGAACTGCTGTTCATTCTCCTCTTTTATTTTCATTCAATTCAAATCTTTGAAGAAATGCTTGAATTTCTTGCTCATAAGCTTCCTTATTTTCGCTAAAAGACATTGCATGCGCACCATGTGGCGCAATAAACAACTGTTTGTCACCCTTTTTTCGTGCATATAACTGCTGACTTTGCTCACAGGGGATATAGTCGTCATGGCGGCTATGAATAAAAAGTACAGGTTCTTTCACATGATCGATCACATCAAGAGGGGAAACTTGCCGGATGCGGTATCCGTCCCGCCATTTTAACACTTGATCACTTAGTGGAAGAATCCATTGCCCTGAAAGGCGAAAATCTGTTTTTAATCGATACAGAAGCTGGTCCTCAAAAGAAGCAAAAGGGCAGTCTGCTATGTAAAAATTGGCGGTTGCTTCCGGCTTCGCAGCATATAACAAGGTCGTGACTGCACCCATTGATTCTCCGTGTATCCCAATGATGGCACTTTCTCCGAGTTTTTGTCTGAGCCACTTTACGATCTTTGCTAGATCTTCTTTTTCATAATATCCATAACTCGTGGTTTTCCCGCCGCTCATCCCGTGTCTTCTATGATCATAAAGCAGCACATTCCATCCGAGCTTTTGGAATAATTTCATATACTTAACGGAATTAATCAAACTGACTGTCACACCGTGGCAAAGTACGATTGTGCGTGTTGTATGAGGATGCGGCACAAAATAGCCATGTAGATTATAACCAAATGCTGAAGGAATACACACTTTCTCTTTCTTAAGCTCCTGAAATTCCTCGTGATGATAATGGCCTCCATCTGATTCTCGTTTGATGAGCTCTTCATCCGTTAATTTTCGAATATACATCATTTTATTGGTGAAAAAAATGCCGATGACAGCGAGTGGACATAATATGAAGGCAAATATAGCGATCCATTTCTTCATCTAGCCGATTCTTCCTTTCCGAAGTTTTTTCTATGACGATCATACCACATCTTGGTAGATTGGCGTGCCTCTTGCTCAGAAAATAAAACGGATGATACACTAAGTCAAAAGGAGAGAGGCACAATGAAAAAGACCAAGCAGGATCAAGCGAAATTAAAGGACGGCATAAAGGACGATGTCAAACAGCAGCTTCTTCAAATGAAACAGAACCTCGCCGTTGAAACAGAAAAAAGAGAAGAACAAAAACGACAAGACCTCCTTCGGCAGCAGAAAGAAAAAGAAAAAAACAAAAGCTTTTCAGAGCTGCTAGATGAAAGCCATTTAGACTGGAGAAAGTATAAAAGCTAAAAAGGGAGCAATGATGCTTCCTTTTTTTTATGTCATCATCCTTGAGATAGATCCACAGAGTCCATAAAGAGAAAAGCATTTTTGCCTCCTTCACATCACTTCATTTCAGAATCGCGACAGTATGATTTTTTAAACGAAATCCCATAGCTTATGTTTGAAACAGAAATAAAAAGGTGAGTATTGATTTATTTAAATTCCTTTTTATTGAAAATATGGTTATTAAGACCCTTTTGGTAGAAGGTCGTTCTTCTTATAATGAAGGTGTGTTACAAAATTTGGGAATGGAGATGATTCACGTGAAATTGAGAAAAACAATGGCTGGAGTCGCTTTATCTTTAGGATTGCTTTTACCTGTTTCTGGACAAGCTCTTGCAACAAATGAGTTAACGAATGCAGATGTGAGTACAAAGGCTACTTCAATTGTAGATTGTTCTGTAACTCCTTTTAAAGGTGCAAGTAATCGATTATGTATGCATTCAGATAATGGTTCTTTTGCAAATAGTTTCAGTCGTTTTGGTACCACATTTTATCTTAAAGGCAAATCTGGAAATTATGCATATTACGAAAGTGCAAGATAAGACAACGGGGCTTTTAGCCCCTCCTTATTTTATATAGAGAAAACATAAAAAAATGTAGAAAAACATGAGTTTTTCTACATTCTGACGAGATAAATGATGTGATTTTTTCTTATTAGGATCGGTGCGCTTCATACACAAATGGTTTTGTATAGTAAGTTACTGCTTTGACTTCTTGGTCACTTAAAGAACGTGCATTTGCTGCTGCTATGTTTTCTTTTAACTGATCCACCGAGCTCGCGCCAAATACAACGGAACTGACCGCAGAATGTTTCAGTATATACTGAATGGACAGTTCAGTGAGTGATAGGTCATAAGCGACTTTCTTTAAAGAAGGAATGATCTGCTGAAGCTCTTCAAATGAATATTGAAGATAGCCGTTTTTTTGAATCGCTGCACTTGCTTGAGAAAGTGGTTTTTCAGTTAATAATCCTTTCGCTAAAGGACCTCTTGCGACGACGCTAATGCTTTGTTCTTCAAGAAGAGAGAACCATTCTTCCGGGCGGCGGTCGAGTAAGCTATATTGCATCATCACGCTTACGATATTGGACTTTTTGGCATATTCTTTAATGACATTTGGGCGGATAGATGAAATGCCATAATAGCGAATAACGCCTTCCTCTACTAATTCTTCAAAAGCCTCAATGGTTTCATCAATGGGGTCATCAATCGTGCCTCCGTGCAATTGATATAAATCAATATAATCTGTTTGAAGCCGCTTGAGGCTTTGTTTTACTGCTTCCTTTATGTACACCTTTGAAGGGTCCCAGTCCCAGCCTGGTTTGCCTTTTTCAAAACGGTTGCCGCCTTTTGTCGCCAAAATCAAATCTTGCCGTCTATTTTTGATGGCTTCCCCAACAATTTCCTCATTTGTCCCAAAATCATATAAATCGGCTGTATCCAAATAGTTAATTCCGAGATCAATGGCCTCATCTAATAAAGAGAGCGCTTTTTCTTTATCAGTCCCAAGAGACATGCATCCTAGTGCCGCCTCGCTCACTAAAAGATCTGAGGTGCCAATACGTCTTTTTTTCAATTCCATCACACTCCTATCCTTTCACATTAAGTGAAAAAAATCAGGAATTCAAGCTAGGTGATTTCAAATGGCGCATTGAAGCAAGCGTTTCGCTTTTCGCTTCTCTTAAATCATCTATGTTAAAATAAATGAAGTAAAAAGTGAAAGTAGAACGAGGAGCTGACAAAATTGAAGGACTTTGAAGAAAAAACATTATCGTCGAAAGAATTATACAACGGAAAAATCATTGATTTGGTACTTGAAGATGTAGAATTGCCTAACGGAAAACAAGGCAAACGCGAAATCATTAAACATCCTGGTGCAGTAGCTGTAATTGCACGTACAGACGAAAATAAAATCATCTTGGTCAAACAATACCGTAAAGCACTAGAGAGAGCCATCGTTGAAATTCCGGCTGGAAAACTAGAAAAAGGGGAAGAGCCGGCACATACAGCATTAAGAGAATTAGAAGAAGAAACAGGATATACAACTCAGCAGCTTCAAAAGCTGACGGCCTTTTATACATCACCTGGTTTTGCAGATGAAATTGTTCACATTTATCTAGCAGATCAGCTAGTTCCGCTTGAAGAAAAAAGAGAGCTGGATGAAGATGAATTTGTCGAAGTAATGGAAGTTTCATTAGAAGAAGCCTTGCACCTCATTGAACAGCAGCATATTTACGATGCAAAAACAGCCTATGCCATTCAATACTTACAACTGCAAGAGGTACTTGAGTCAACAAAATGAAGGAATTTTTTGCAGACATCCATATTCATATTGGCAGAACAAGAACAGGCAGAGCTGTCAAAATTACAGGTGCAAGGTCATTGACAATTGACCAAATTCTCATTGAAGCAGCGGAAAGTAAAGGGATGGGGATGATTGGTGTGATTGATGCACAATCTCCAGAAGTCTTAGAAGAGTTAATAGAGGGTGTAGAGGAAGGCCGGTACACGGAACTAAATGACGGCGGTCTCTCATTTGGACCGACAGTGCTGCTTTTAGGCAGTGAATTAGAGATCAATGATGACCATTCAAAGGGTCCAATTCATGTGCTGGCATTTATGCCCACACTACACAAAATGTCTGAGTTCTCCGCATGGCTTTCGCTTCATATGAAAAATGTGCATTTGAGTTCACAACGCCTCTATGTTGATGGGAAAACACTTCAGCGCAAAGTAAAAGAGCTAGGAGGATTGTTTATTCCTGCTCATATTTTTACGCCGCATAAAAGTCTATACGGCAAAGGGGTCAGCACTTCTTTAACGGAAGTATTTGATCCTGACCTTATTGATGCTGTTGAGCTTGGTCTTAGCTGTGATACGTCAATGGCGTCCCAGCTGAGTGAGCTGAACCGGTATCCCTTTTTAACGAATTCAGATGCTCATTCTTTAGGGAAAATCGCGCGAGAATATACCAAAATCAAAATGGATCATGCCTCTTTTGCCGAATTCAAGCTAGCCCTTGAAGAAAAAGATGGCAGAGCTGTCACAGGAAATTATGGACTTGCTCCACGGCTTGGGAAGTACTATCATACGACCTGCGAGAAATGCGGGGTAAGACCTCACGCATCAGATCAGGAAGAGTGCCACGAATGCGGACATACCCGGATGACAAAAGGAGTAAGTGAGCGTTTAAAAGAGCTTGCTGACCAAGAAAGTGAAAAAAGAATGAGACCTCCTTATGTTCATCAGCTCCCGCTTCAGTTTATTCCGGGTGTTGGACCTAAAACGCTGGAGAAGCTAAAAGCCGTGTTTCACACAGAGATGAATATTCTGCATCAAGCAACAGAACAAGAACTAAAAGCCGTTTTGCCAGAAAAGATAGCGGGCTACATCATCAAAGCAAGAAAGGGCGAAGTCGGACTAATCGCTGGTGGAGGCGGAGTGTACGGTAAGGTGGATATCAATCATGAGTCACATTAAATGGACATGTCAAACGTTTGAACAATTGTCAAAAGAGGATCTTTACTTGATTCTTATGGAAAGAGTCAACGTGTTTGTTGTAGAACAAACATGCCTTTACCCTGAAATTGATCACAGGGACCAAGAAGCAATTCATCTCATCGCAAAAGAGAATGGCACCATTGTGGCTTATTGCCGAATTTTTCAAAACGGGATCGTGTACAAAGAGGCGTCCATCGGCCGCGTTCTTGTGACGCAGGCCGGCCGGAAAAAAGGGTATGGAAAGATGCTGCTCATCAAGGCTTTGGAAAAGCTTAGTGAACTAGGTGAAACAAGTGTCAAAATACAGGCGCAGGCCTACCTGAAGTCATTTTACGAATCATTTGGTTTCAAGGCCGTCTCAGATGTTTATGATGAAGATGGGATTCCGCATCTTGATATGGTAAAAACAGAAAGATAGACGTATTTACGTCTATCTCAGCGTGTAGACAAACCCTTGCATTCGTTGTCAGGTCTGCGCTCCGGTGCTCACGAATGTCAAATTCGCTCCGCTCCAGTGCTCGTCCTTCCTAGACTTCAAAGGTTTTCTATCACGCTGAAGATGAAAGAAGACAAAGGGCTAAAATAAAGATCATTTTAGCCCTTTGTCAACAATCTGAGATAGACGTATTTACGTCTATCTTTTTTATGTAACATCGTGTATCATAACGTCAACGAAAGGGGTTTTGCCAAATGGGAAAAAGCAAAGCAAAGAAAAAACGAGAGCATATCCAAAGACAGCACAGCCGTAATCCAGAACTGTCGAGAGGAAACATGCCGCATTTTAGCACACACGAAAGGAAGACAAAAACAAAACAAGAAGTCTTGCAGCACATGATGAAAAAACATAAAGGACGAAATGCTTATGATCACTATCAAGAGGATCATAAGCATTTTTATTTTGCTTTTTTGTGAAAACTAGATCAAATAAATGGAAAAATTTTTAAAAATAGGACAAACGGTCGTTTCTTTTTGTCTAAAAATGTAGTTAAATGACAAAAAGAAACGAAAGGGAGAGTGAGTATTGTGAACGTCAAGTCATTTGGAGCAGGGCTTTGTATGGCAAGTGTGCTTGTGGCATCGGTCATGTTTGGCGCGTCAGATATTTCTGCAAAGGAACAAGCAAAAAAAGAGTACATGATCGGCTTTTCTTCTTCCGTTCAAGACAAAATACAAAAACAGCTTGTAGAAGAAGCTGGCGGGCATGTGAAAGAATCCATAGAGCAAATAGATATGATGAAAGTGTCGTTGAATGAGACATCAAAAAAGAAACTGAATGAAGCAAAAGAAGTGACCTTCATTGAGGAAGACCAAAAAGCAAAAACAAGCAGTCAAACTGTTCCATATGGCATCAAAAGCATCAAAGCACAAAAGGTACATAAACAAGGATACGCTGGACAGAATGTCAAAGTAGCAGTTCTTGACAGCGGTATCGACGGCAAACATGAGGATTTACATGTCACCGGCGGGGTGAGCTTTGTACCGACAGAGTCCGATCCGCTTGTAGATCCGCATAAACATGGGACGCATGTGGCAGGGACAATTGCCGCTTTAGATAATAAGGTAGGTGTCGTTGGTGTTGCGCCAAAAGCCTCTATCTATGCTGTTAAGGTGGCAGATGAAAATGGTGACGGTTACTATAGCTGGATCATAAAAGGGATTGAATGGGCCATTGAGAATGACATGGATGTCATCAATATTAGTATGGGGGGAGCAAGTGAATCTGAGGCGCTGAAAGAAGCGGTAGATCGAGCGTATGATAAAGGGATTCTCATTGTGGCTTCTGCAGGGAATGAAGGAAGTTATGGCTCTCTCAATACGATTGACTATCCGGCTAAATACAGCTCCGTGATGGCTGTTGCCTCTGTTGACCAAAAAAAGCAAAGAGCTTTTGATTCATCTGTTGGCGAAGAACTGGAAGTCTCAGCACCAGGCGTTTCAACGCTGAGCACCATTCCTCATAACGAATACGGCTACATGAGCGGAACGTCAATGGCATCACCGCATATAACGGGCGCTGCGGCTGTCATTCTATCAAAACATCCGAATCTGACAAACGATGAAGTGCGTGAGAGACTGTCAAAAACGGCGACAAAACTTGGAGAACCTTTTTATTACGGTGCCGGGCTTGTGAACGTACAAAAAGCCGCACGATAAATGAAAAAGAGAAAGCAGTGAGCAGGCTGCTTTCTCTTTTTTCTTTCAATAAAACTGTCATGTTTCGTAATCTCTCTCATAGAATCTAGTAACCTTACGATTTGGGAGGAAGACACATGCGGAAAAAGTCTTGGAAGGAGCATCTTCTTCAGCACGTAAAAGATCATCTCTCGATTTATTTATTTGTCTCTGTACTCTTTTTAATGGGTGTGATCTTCGGTGCCATCATTGTCAATAGCATGACATTCAGCCAGAAAGAGGATTTATTCTATTATTTAAATCAATTTTTTGGTCAGCTGACGAATGAGAAAGCAGCAGAATCAAAAGAAATGTTTTTACAAAGCTTCCTGCATCATATGAAATATTTAGGCCTTATGTGGATACTGGGAATATCCATCATTGGTCTGCCGCTCATCTTTCTCATGATCTTTTTAAAAGGAATTGTTGTTGGATTTACTGTTGGTTTTCTCGTGAATCAAATGGGGCTGAGTGGATTTTTTCTCTCGTTTGTATCGGTGCTTCCGCAAAACATTCTGCTTATTCCAGCCTATTTAGTGATTGGCACCTGTGCGATTGCGTTTTCCATCCGTCTCATTGGACAGCTCTTCATGAAAAAAACCATCAGTCAAGCACCCGTCCAGTGGTTTGGCCGGTATGCATCGGTTCTGCTGATGATTTTAGCGCTTGCTGCACTTTCATCTTTTTTTGAATCGTACATATCATTCATGCTGATGAAAAAGCTGGCAGGTATTCTTTTATAATTGTTATTAATTAATAATCAATTTATTTATCAATTTAAAATGATTATAGTTGGCTCTCAGCACATCATTTGATATAATGATCAAGTAATGTGGCGTAGGAGGGAAAGTCAATGGAAAATAGGATTGATCGAATTAAGAAACAGCTTCATTCTTCCAGCTACAAGCTCACGCCACAGCGTGAAGCCACAGTAAGAGTACTGCTTGAGAATGAAGAAGACCATTTAAGTGCAGAAGATGTATACCTCCTCGTAAAAGAGAAGTCTCCTGAAATTGGTCTTGCTACTGTTTATCGGACGTTAGAATTGCTCACTGAACTGAAAGTTGTTGATAAAATTAACTTTGGAGACGGCGTTTCGCGATATGATCTTCGCAAAGAAGGAGCCGCTCACTTCCATCACCATCTTGTCTGCATGGAATGCGGAACAGTCGATGAGATAGAAGATGATTTATTAGAAGATGTCGAAGAGATTATTGAACGTGACTGGAAATTTAAAATTAAGGATCATAGATTGACATTCCATGGTATTTGCCACCGGTGTCATGATGATGAATCCGGCAAATAATCCGAATTGGAACCTTTTCATTTAAGATGAAGAGGTTTTTTGCATTTTCGCTGTATATTCCTTGTCCTACCTGGCATATGCTGAAGTAATGAGAAGGTGAGAAAGGACTTGAAGATCATGGGAAAATGGCTCAAAACAACAGGTGAAGTGATCAAAGTATTTATCTTGTTCACAGGTTTTACCGTCCTGTTCTATTATGCTATGATATGGATAAATTCAGAATATGAAAGCTACCATCGTTATGATAAACCAGAGGGTGCAGCAATTAAAGTGATGGAAATGGATCAGCCGAATCAAGACAATTGGCAAGACCGATTGATTTATTTTTATCAAAACGGGGAGTAGAAATCATTGAACGATCAATTATCCGACTTTATTCATTTTATGACCGTAGAGAGAGGACTCTCTGAAAATACCATTGTTTCTTATAAAAGAGATTTGCAGAACTACTTGTCTTTTTTAATGACACATGAACAGCTGACGGATATTAGCGATGTCACGCGCCTGCATATCATTCATTATTTAAAGCAGTTAAAAGAGGAAGGGAAATCGAGTAAAACGTCTGTACGGCATCTATCATCGATCCGTTCCTTTCATCAATTTTTGCTTCGGGAAAAAGTGACAACGGATGACCCGTCATGGAACATTGAAACGCAAAAAACAGAGCGGACATTACCGAAAGTTCTATCATTAGGGGAGGTCGAAAAACTGCTTGATACACCAAATCAGCACACTCCCTTTGACTACCGAGACAAAGCAATGCTTGAGCTCTTATATGCAACAGGCATTCGCGTCAGTGAAATGCTGGATCTGACCCTTGCAGATGTGCACCTCACAATGGGCTTTATCCGCTGTTTTGGAAAAGGAAGAAAAGAGCGAATTGTGCCAATCGGTGAAGCTGCCGCAAGCGCAATTGAAGAATATATCGAAAAGGGAAGAAGCAAGCTGTTAAAAAAACAGCCGTCCGATGCCCTGTTTCTCAATCATCACGGGAAAAAAATGTCGCGCCAGGGCTTCTGGAAGAACTTAAAGAAACGAGCCATTGAAGCAGGGATTCAAAAGGAGCTGACGCCTCATACGCTCAGACATTCATTTGCTACACACCTGCTTGAAAACGGTGCGGACTTAAGAGCTGTACAGGAGATGCTCGGACATGCCGATATCTCAACAACACAAATTTATACACATGTGACGAAAACAAGACTGAAAGATGTGTATCACAAATTCCATCCAAGGGCATAAGTAAAGCATGACACGATGAACGGGTGTCATGCTTTTTCATCTTTACACCGTTTATGGTTGTCAACTGGCTTGTAAACGGTTTATACTTGAGATGTCTGACCTCTTACTGTTTGTAAGGTCAAAAGACAAGAATATTGAAGGAGGCGCTTTTTAATGCCTGATTATCAGTATAAACGCATTTTCCTCGTCGTAATGGATTCAGTAGGGATTGGGGAAGCACCAGATGCTGCTGATTTTAATGATGTAGGTGCAGATACACTTGGACATATTGCTGAAAAAATGAACGGGCTTCATATGCCGAATATGGCGAAGCTTGGGCTGAGTCATATTAAAGAAATCAAAGGAATTCCAGCGGATGAAAAACCGCTTGCGTATTATGGAAAAATGCAAGAAGCATCAAATGGTAAAGACACAATGACAGGGCATTGGGAAATCATGGGTCTTTACATAGACACACCGTTCAAAGTCTTTCCAGACGGATTCCCAGATGAACTATTAAATGAATTAAAAGAAAAAACTGGCCGAGGTATTATTGGAAATAAACCTGCGTCTGGTACGGAAATTTTAGATGAGCTTGGCGAAGAGCACATGAAAACAGGCGATTTAATCGTTTATACATCTGCGGATTCTGTGCTGCAAATTGCTGCGCACGAAGAAGTTGTGCCATTAGATGAGCTTTACCGTATTTGTGAAATTGCCCGTGAACTCACATTAGATGAAAAATATATGGTTGGACGGATTATCGCTCGTCCGTTTGTCGGAGAGCCTGATGCTTTTGTTAGAACACCAAACCGTCATGATTATGCGTTAAAACCATTTGACCGTACAGTCATGAATGAACTCAAAGATGATGGGCTCGATGTCATTGCGATCGGAAAAATCTCTGATATTTATGACGGCGAAGGAATCACATCATCTCTTAGAACAAAATCGAACATGGATGGAATGGACAAGCTGGTCGATACACTTAAAACAGACTTTACAGGACTCAGCTTTTTGAACCTTGTTGATTTTGACGCTCTTTACGGACATAGAAGAGATCCAGAGGGTTATGGAAAAGCATTAGAGGAATTTGACGCACGTCTTCCTGAAGTGTTTGACCTGTTGAAAGAAGATGATCTTCTTGTGATCACAGCAGATCATGGAAATGACCCGATTCATCACGGAACAGATCATACAAGAGAATACGTTCCGCTCATTGCTTACAGCAAAAAGCATCAGGAAGCAAATGAACTGCCAACAGCAAAAACGTTTGCTGATCTTGGGGCAACCGTTGCAGATAATTTCAAATCAGCAATGCCTAAATACGGAACAAGCTTTTTATCTAAACTCAAATAGGGGGAAATCTCGTGGGAGCACAGTTTTCAGAAGCGGCGGCATATATTAAACAAGCATCGACATATGTACCAACAGTTGGATTGATTTTAGGATCAGGGCTTGGCATTTTAGCAGATGAGATTGAAAATCCAATCAAAATAAAATATGAAGATATTCCCGGATTCCCTGTTTCAACAGTAGAGGGACATGCAGGGCAGCTCGTGATCGGAACGCTGAAAGGCACTGTCGTTTGCGCGATGCAAGGACGTTTTCATTTCTATGAAGGGTATGATATGAAGCAAGTGACGTTTCCTGTCCGTGTGATGAAAGAAATTGGTATTGAAACATGCATTGTCACAAATGCAGCCGGCGGAGTGAATACTTCATTCCGTCCAGGAGACCTCATGCTGATCACAGATCATATCAATATGATGGGAACCAATCCATTAATTGGCCCAAATGACAGTCAAGGCGTTCGTTTCCCTGATATGTCTGCACCGTACGATAAAGAATTGCTGGCACTTGCAGCAGAAACAGCCCAGCGTTTAGGTATATCTGTACAGCAGGGGGTTTATGCAGGGATGACAGGCCCTTCATATGAAACACCTGCTGAAGTTCGTTTCCTTAGAACGCTTGGAGCAGATGCGGTAGGAATGTCGACTGTTCCAGAAGTCATTGTTGCGCGTCATGCAGGAATCAAAGTACTTGGCATTTCATGCATTTCCAATGCGGCATCTGGTATTTTGGATCAGCCGCTGTCACATAATGAAGTGATCGAAGTAACGGAAAAAGTGAAAGCAAGTTTTCTTGATTTAGTAAAAGACATTGTCAAACAACTTTCATAGCATGTGTCCAGAAGCCTTCTGCTACCCAAGCAGAAGGCTTTTTTTATTTGCAATCATACGATCTCTGAATAAAACAGCCTGTATGAGGAAAAAATAGAAAGGATTACGATAATGGAGGTCTGCCACTTGAAACGTCATATATGTGCATTGTTTATTTTAATGATCCTTATCTCAATGGTTTCACCATCAGCGATAGCAAAAGAAAAGATAGAAAAACCAGGAGAAAAACAAACATCAGAATTGGCACACGAAGCCAAATCAGCGATCTTAATAGAACGAGACACGGGAAAGGTCCTTTACAACAAAAACAGCGATGAAAAGCTTGCACCCGCAAGTATGACCAAAATCATGACGATGCTTCTCATCATGGAAGCCCTTGATCAGGGTAAACTAAAAATGACAGACAAGGTCAGAACGAGCGACTATGCAGCGTCCATGGGAGGGTCGCAAATCTTCCTTGAACCAGGAGAAGAAATGACCGTGAAAGAAATGCTGAAAGGTATTGCGATTGCGTCAGGAAATGATGCTTCAGTTGCCATGGCAGAGCATATTGCAGGATCTGAAGAACAGTTCGTAGAGCAGATGAACAAAAGGGCGAAAGAGCTTGGCCTCACCTCAACAGTCTTTCAAAACCCAACAGGACTTCCTGAAAAAGACCATTACAGCACAGCTCACGATATGGCAATAATGGCGAAAGAGCTGTTGAAATATGAACAAATCACCAAATTCACAGGTGTCTACGAAGACTATCTACGGCAAAACACAGATAAAAAATTCTGGCTTGTAAACACAAACCGTCTGATTAAATTTTATCCAGGTGTCGATGGGGTGAAAACCGGTTTTACAGGCGAAGCGAAATACTGTTTAACTGCATCTGCTAAAAAAGGCAACATGCGCGTCATTGCGGTTGTCTTCGGTGCAAGCACCCCGAAAGACAGAAACGCTCAGGTAGTCAAAATGCTGGACTACGCATTTAGTCAATATACGACTCATCCGCTTTACAAACGAGGGCAAGATGTGGCGGAGGTCAAAGTGAGCAAAGGGAAAAAGAAAAATATTCAGCTCGTTACTTCTGAACCGATCTCCCTTCTAACGAAAAAAGGCGAAAATGTGGATCAGATCAAAAAAGAAATCAAATTGTCTCATGATGTCAAGGCTCCATTTTCAAAAGGAACGGAACTTGGTACGATCGTCTTGAAAAAAGACGGAAAAGTGCTGCATGAAAGTCCTGTAGAAGCAAAAGAAGGAATGGAAAAGGCAGGCATTTGGACTTTCTTCAAACGAGCAATGGCTGATTTTGTGAAATGGAAATAAAAGGCGAAAGGCTGCTGAAATGGGCAGTCTTTTTGCTATGAGGAAAAAGAAAAGAACATCTAAATGTGACGAATGGTCACTAGTTTTGTCATGGTGAAGGATTTACTTCATATAAAAGAGAAACACTCTTTATCCGAAATTAGAGCAAGGAGGAATAAAAAGATGAGCCTTGGTATTGATTTTCAAGTAAAAGAGAGCGTACTTTGCATTCGGTTAACAGGAGAGCTCGATCATCACTCCGCAGAAACATTGAGACAAAAGGTGACGAATTATTTGGAAACAGAGGACATTCGCCACATTGTGCTGAATCTGGCTGATTTATCGTTTATGGACAGCTCTGGACTCGGAGTGATTTTAGGAAGATATAAAGAAATTAAGCAGCTCGGCGGAGAAATGGTCGTCTGTGCCATCTCGCCAGCAGTGAATCGGTTATTTGATATGTCTGGTTTGTTTAAAATCATTCGTATGGAGCCTTCAGAGCAAACGGCTTTGCAAACATTGGGGGTGGCGTCATGAGAAATGAAATGAATCTGACTTTTTCGGCATTAAGCCAAAATGAATCGTTTGCGAGGGTGACAGTCGCGGCGTTTATCGCTCAGCTTGATCCGACTTTAGATGAATTAACAGAAATCAAGACCGTCGTATCCGAGGCAGTGACAAACTCCATCATCCATGGCTATGATGGGAATCCAGATGGCAAGGTGCATATCCATGTCACATTAGATGATCATGTCGTCTATCTCACCATCCGTGACGAAGGCATGGGTATTACCGATCTTGAGGAAGCAAGACAGCCGCTTTTTACAACAAAACCAGACTTAGAGCGCTCTGGAATGGGCTTTACCATCATGGAGAATTTTATGGATGATGTCATGGTGGACTCATCTCCAGAAATGGGCACGACCATCCGTTTAACAAAGCATCTATCAAAAAGCAAAGCGCTTTGTAATTAAAGGAGCTGCTCATATGGATGTGGAGGTAAAAAAGCAAGCTAAAAAAGCCCAGCTGTCAAATGATGAAGTCAAAGAGCTCATCAAAAAAAGCCAAGACGGTGATCAGCAAGCAAGAGACCTCCTCGTAGAAAAAAACATGCGTCTTGTTTGGTCCGTTGTTCAGCGCTTTTTAAATAGGGGATATGAACCAGATGATCTGTTTCAGATTGGCTGTATTGGACTGTTGAAATCTGTGGATAAATTTGATTTGTCATATGATGTAAAGTTTTCAACGTACGCCGTCCCAATGATCATCGGGGAAATTCAGCGATTCATTCGAGATGATGGGACGGTTAAAGTGAGCCGGTCATTAAAGGAACTTGGAAATAAAATCCGGCGGGCAAGGGATGAATTGTCTAAGTCTCATGGAAGAATGCCGACCGTTCAAGAAATTGCCGAATACCTTGATATCACACCAGAGGATGTCGTCCTCGCCCAAGAAGCGGTCCGCTCACCATCATCCATTCATGAAACAGTGTATGAAAATGATGGGGATCCGATAACATTGCTTGATCAAATTGCCGATCATTCTGAAGAAAGATGGTTTGACAAAATTGCTCTGAAAGAAGCGATCAAGGAATTAGAAGAAAGGGAAAAACTCATTGTGTATTTAAGGTATTATAAAGACCAGACACAATCTGAGGTTGCAGAAAGACTTGGCATTTCACAGGTGCAAGTCTCACGGCTTGAAAAGAAAATTTTAAAGCAAATCCAAATGCAAATGGATCAAAAAGACAGCTAGCCAATTCGGCTGGCTTTTTTTGTGTGGTAATTACCGGTAAATCAAGTTCTATCAGTATGAGAACCATTTTTCACCACATACTATTTTTAACCCCTCGTATAGGAAGTGACTTGGATGGACGGACAAATCTTTATTCGGCTGCGCCATCGAATCAAGACTGGAATAGATCAGCTCATTTATTTAGAGGATGTCGCCCAAATCACTGGTGATGAGTTTGCTGTGCAAAAGCTTAGCAAAATGCCGGTGTATCATGTCAGCAAAAAGGATCGTCACATCGCCGTTCTTGATATCATGCATGTCGTCAAAACGATCAAAAAAACGTGGCCGGATATCGACATTCAAACCGTTGGCGGCTCTGAGGCCATTGTTGAAATTGATACAGGCAAACGCCAGCTTTCTCCCGTTTTATTTGTGTTTGTATGGCTTCTATTATTTGTCGGAGCGGCGCTTGCCATTATGAATTTCCACGAGGATGTCAGTATGCGGCTCGTTCATATCCGCCTATATGAAATGATCACAGGGAAAACGGTTGAGCATCCGTATTTATTACAAATTCCATATAGCTTTGGACTCGGCCTTGGGATGATTTTGTTTTTCAATCATGTATTTAAAAAGCGTTTAAATGAAGAACCAAGTCCGCTCGAAGTGGAAATGTTTAAATATCAGCTCGATCTCGATCATTATGTCGCACTCAATGAAAATAAAGAAACATTGAAGGATATCCATGATCGGTAAATGGCTTTTTGTCGTACTCGTTGGACTTGGCGGCGGTTTAACAGTCGGAGCAGGATTTGTGGCATTTCTTACAGTGCTTGGCATCATTCCCCGCTTAATGCAATTAACCAAAACGCAGCGCTTCATACAAGGGTACGAGGCGGCAGTCATTAGCGGGGCGGTTGTTGGCGGCTGGGCCACCTTAAGTCAAATACATCTGCATTTAACCAAATGGCTGGCGCTGCCGGTCGGTCTTTTATCAGGCATCTTTGTCGGCATGCTTGCAGCTGCACTTACTGAAGTATTAAATGTACTTCCTATATTAACGAAAAGAATTGGAATGGACGGGAAAATTGTTTTGCTGCTCATGGCCATCGTCTTAGGAAAGATATTTGGTTCACTATTTCATTGGCTTATTTATATTTAAGAAATTGGAGGGAACAACACGTGTCGAGTTTAAAAGAGAACTATCCATCTAAGGTGAAAACATATCAGCCCAAACCTCCTTATGTCCTCAACTGCATCAAGGCGTTTTTAGTTGGCGGCTTAATCTGTCTAATAGGAGAGGGGCTGCAAAATTTCTATATCCACTTTTTTGATTTTAATGAAAAGACAGCAGGGAACCCGACGGTGGCAACCCTCATTTTAATTTCTTCTATATTAACTGGAATCGGTATTTACGATAAGATCGGCCAGTTTGCTGGAGCGGGATCAGCTGTACCGGTAACAGGCTTCGCTAACAGTATGACAAGTGCTGCCCTTGAGCATAAAAGTGAAGGGCTTGTTTTAGGTGTTGCCACAAATATGTTTAAACTAGCTGGGAACGTCATTGTGTTCGGTGTCGTCTCGGCATATATCGTAGGGATCATTCGATACATCTTCGAAAAGATGTTTTCGTAGGAGGAATGAAAGGTGAAACTAACAGGTAAACAATCTTGGGTATTTGAGCACAAGCTTTATGTCAATGCAGAAGGAACTGCTGCAGGACCTAAGGAAAAAGAAGGTCCAATTGGACATTTAATTGATAAAACATACGATGAAATGCACTGTGATCAAAAGAACTGGGAAATGGCTGAAAGGAAGCTCATGGATGATGCGATATCAACCGCTTTATCGAAAGCCAATTTGCAAAAAAGCGATATTGATCTGTTGCTGGCTGGAGATTTACTCAACCAGAACGTCACAGCAAACTATGTGGCAAGAGAGCTGAAGATCCCGTTTCTCTGCTTATTTGGAGCATGCTCGACCTCAATGGAATCGGTCGCCATTGCGTCAGCACTCATTGATGGCGGCTTTGCAAATAGAGCCATCGCAGCAACAAGCAGTCACAATGCGACCGCAGAACGCCAATTTCGAAACCCGACCGAATACGGCGGACAAAAGCCAGATACAGCAACAAGTACCGTAACAGGGAGCGGAGCCGTTATTATCAGCCAAGAGCCCTCACAAATTCAAATTACAAGTGCAACGGTAGGCAGGGTCATGGATCTTGGCATTACAGATCCATTTGATATGGGATCGGCCATGGCACCGGCCGCGGCAGACACCATCAAGCAGCATTTAGAAGACTTAGGAAGAACAGTAGATGATTACGATTTGATTTTAACTGGAGATTTATCAGGCATTGGTTCACCGATTTTAAAGGATCTCCTGAAAGAAGAAGGCATCCAGCTTGGGCGAAAACACGATGATTGCGGTTTAATCATCTATACACCCGATCAAAACGTATTCGCTGGAGGCAGCGGCTGTGCTTGTTCAGCTGTTGTGACATTTAGTCATATTTTTCAAGAAATGAAAGCAGGGAATCTGCAAAGAGTACTCGTTGTCGCAACCGGGGCGCTACTCAGCCCAATGATGGTTCAGCAAAAAGAGACCATTCCAACCATTGCGCACGGTGTCGTATTTGAGCGTGCAGGAGGAGAGAGCTAATGGATTATCTTATCGCTTTTGTGGCAGGCGGACTTATTTGTGTCATTGGCCAGCTTTTGCTAGATGTACTCAAACTCACGCCGGCACATGTCATGACTACTTTTGTTGTGGCAGGTACCATTTTAGACGGATTCGGTATTTATGATAAATTTATTGAATTTGCAGGTGCGGGCGCAACCGTACCAATCGTCAGCTTTGGTCATAGCTTGCTTCATGGGGCAATGCACCAGGCAGATGTACATGGATTCATCGGCATCGGTATCGGGATTTTTGAATTAACCTCGGCTGGAATATCAGCTGCGATTTTATTCTCATTTATTATCGCACTGATCTTTAAACCGAAAGGATAACCGAATATGGGGCAAAGACGGAAAATCATTTTAGTGACAGACGGAGATATATATGCTGCCAAAACCATTGAGCTCGCCGCTAAAAACGTCGGCGGACGATGTATTTCCAGCTCAAAAGGAAATCCAAGCAAACGGACAGGACCTGAACTTGTTCAGATGATTTTAAAAACACCGTATGATCCAGTCTTTGTGATGTTTGATGATTCTGGACTGACCGGTGAAGGAACAGGCGAGACGGCGATGAAACATGTAGCACGCCACCCTGAAATCGAAGTCATTGGCGCGATTGCAGTTGCATCTAAGACGCACCAAGCCGAATGGACAAAGGTCCATGTCTCCATTGACCGGGAAGGTGAACTGACAGAATACGGTGTCGACAAACACGGTCTTCCCGAAATGGAGCCCCATAAAATGAGCGGGGATACAGTGTATTGTCTTGACTCCCTCAATCTCCCGTTCGTTGTCGGGATTGGAGATATTGGCAAGATGGGACGGAAAGATGATCTGAGCAAGGGATCTCCAATCACGATGAAAGCAGTGGAATTAATATTAGAAAGGAGTGGCTTCCATGAAGAAAGACAAGGTAAACGTGTACCGAGACCCGAAGAAAAATGAAGATTACTTCAAAGAAAATGTCGGAATGGGTCTCAGCTTTGACCTTGGTGTTCGGAAAATTTATATACACGATCAGGAAATCCAGCTTTACTATGTAAACGGATTGTGTGATACACAGTATGTCATCTACTTATTAAAAGAACTAATCGAAATCAATGACAACGAACCAGAATCAGATGATCTTGCACATGTAGTCGAGAACCGCCTTGTCAATCAGCAGGTCTCCAAGGTAGAAACGCTGGATGAAGCGGTGGATCAAGTGCTGTCCGGGCTTGTAGCAGTTGTTGTAGAAGGTGAAAACTACGCCTTTATCATTGATGTTAGAAGTTATCCTGGCAGAATGCCTGAGGAGCCGGATACAGAAAAGGTTGTCAGGGGAGCAAGAGACGGTTTTGTTGAAAACATTATTGTAAATACAGCGCTTATTCGAAGAAGAGTGCGGGATGAAAAGCTGCGATACAAAATGCTCAAAGTAGGCGAACGTTCCAAAGCCGATGTTTGTGTTTGCTATATTGAAGATATTGCAGACCCAGATCTTGTAGATATTATAGAAAAAGAAGTATCAGGAATTAAGGTCGATGGGCTGACGATGTCTGATAAAACGATTGAAGAATTTATTATTAAGCAAGGATATAATCCCTTTCCGCTAGTGCGTTATACCGAGCGTCCAGATGTCGCCGCTAACCACATATTAGAAGGGCATGTCATCATCATTACGGATACATCCCCTAGTGTCATCATTACACCAACCACTATTTTTCACCACGTTCAGCATGCAGAAGAATATCGCCAGGCACCTGCCGTTGGTACATTCCTAAGATGGGTACGCTTTTTAGGCATTTTATGTTCTACCTTTCTTTTGCCGATTTGGTTTCTTTTTATCCTTGAACCGAATCTTTTGCCTGACAATTTAAGCTATATTGGGTTTAACAAACCTTCTCATATCCCTGTGATTCTCCAAGTGTTCCTTGCTGATTTCGGGGTGGAATTTTTAAGGATGGCAGCAATTCATACGCCAACCGCCTTGTCGACCGCCATGGGACTGATCGCGGCTGTTTTAATTGGACAAATCGCTATTGATGTCGGTTTGTTTACACCAGAGGTCATCTTATACGTTTCACTGGCGGCTATCGGTACCTTTACAACGCCAAGCTATGAACTGAGTGTCGCCAATAAGATTGTCAGGCTCATCATCCTAGCACTAGTGGCGATCTTCAAGCTGAATGGACTCATCATTGGTTTTACGTTATTACTCATTTATTTAACTTCCATTCGTTCATTGCAGACGCCTTATATGTGGCCGTTCCTCCCTTTTAATGGGAAGGCTCTGTGGCAAGTGCTGATTCGGACGTCTGTTCCTGGCTCAAAAGTAAGACCGAGCATCGTTCACCCTCAAAACAGATCAAAAATTCCGCCAAATTCTTAAGGCTCATTGAAAGTGGCTGAAGATTGTGATATTGTATTTTTAACTTTGAGACAAGGCAAAAGGCAGCTCACGCAGCTGCCTTTTTTCAGCCGAAGCGGAGAAAGAGGGAATGACATTGTATTTACACGGCACTTGCAGACAAAATGAACTCGGTCATTTAGAAATCGGTGGTGTTGATGCCGTTTCTTTAGCTGAAACGTATGGGACACCACTTTATGTATATGATGTGGCTTTAATACGGGAGCGCGCAAAAAGCTTTCAAAAAGCATTTATAGAGGAAGAATTAACAGCGCAGGTAGCATACGCGAGTAAAGCATTTTCTTCCATCGCCATGTTTCAGCTTGCTAAAGAAGAAGGATTATCTCTTGATGTTGTCTCAGGCGGTGAGCTTCACACAGCCATTTGCGCTGGATTCCCAGTAGAAAAAATTCATTTCCATGGCAATAATAAAAGCAGAGAAGAATTAAAAATGGCTTTAGAGCATGGGATCGGCTGTATAGTTGTGGATAATTTCTATGAAATGAAGCTCATTGAACAGCTTGGTCAAGAGCTGTCAAAAAAAGTGAAAGTATTGCTCCGCATCACGCCTGGTGTCGAAGCGCATACGCATGATTACATTACGACAGGTCAAGAGGATTCAAAATTTGGCTTTGATCTTCACAATGGACAAGCAGATGAAGCGGTGAAACAAGTGCTTCGTTCAGAAGTGATTGAGCTTTTAGGTGTTCATTGTCATATCGGTTCACAAATTTTTGATACGGCTGGTTTTGTCCTTGCGGCAGATAAAATCTTTTTGAAGCTGGATGAATGGAGAGAATCATTTGGTTTTATTTCTACAGTGTTAAACTTAGGCGGCGGCTTTGGGATTCGTTATACAGAAGAGGATGAACCACTTCCTGCGACAGAATATGTCGAGAAAATAATCCAAGCTGTGAAAAAGAACGTGGCCCGCTATGAGTTTGATATGCCGGAGATTTGGATAGAACCAGGCCGTTCTCTCGTTGGAGATGCAGGGACGACTCTTTATACGATCGGATCATCAAAACACGTACCTGGCATCCGCGATTATGTTGCGGTAGATGGCGGAATGAGTGACAACATTCGTCCGGCTTTATATCAAGCGAAATATGAAGCGGCAAGTGCCAATAAAATGAGTCAAACGCATGATCAAACCGTTTCAATTGCCGGTAAATGCTGTGAAAGCGGAGATATGCTCATTTGGGATATCGATCTGCCAGAGTTATCACAAGGGGATTTATTGGCTGTCTTTTGTACCGGAGCTTACGGCTATAGTATGTCAAACAACTATAACCGCATTCCGCGCCCAGCGGTTGTGTTTGTAGAGGACGGGGAAGCGCAGCTTGTGGTTGAGCGTGAAACCTATGAGGACATTGTCAAACTTGATTTACCGTATCAATCAAAAGTGAAAACATCTAATTAAAAAAGCTGCCTGGGGTACAGGCAGCTTTTTTTCATGGATTATTTTCCTCCAGTGAATACAGAGACGATCGCGTTCCAGATGGAGACAAAGAAATCCCAAATCTTTTGAAGAAGGTTTTTCCCTTCATCTGATTCTATGAATTTTGTAATCTTGTCTTTTGCTTTATCAATTTGAGACCCTACTTGATTCCAATCAATATTGATGTTTTTCATTTTATCAAATAACGAGACAAGCTGATCTTTTTGATCCTGCGTCAGATTTAAGTTCAAATCAGAAGCCGCCTGATCGACTTTTTCTTCTACTTCTTTTGTGGTTTTAGGGACACCGTTTTTTGCAATGTCATCTTTGATTTTTGCAATAAGGGCAGAAGCGTTGTCTTTCCCGATGGAGTCACCCAATTTAGAAGTTGTCACAAGCTCTTCGTTCGCCACCTGCTTCACATCTTCTGGAATGGCTTTGTCGCTTGACACTTCATACGCTTTAAGTAAGCCCGTCAGTGCGGCTGTACCAGATACTTCAAATGGAGCAGTGACGACAACCTTGGCATCCTTGACACCTGCTGTCATTAAAGCATTTAAATACATCTCATCTGTAATGGTCTTGATGTTGTGTGTATCCACAGTCAGACCAGTACCTGATTTCTCAATGGTGATAGATGAAGATGATAATGCTCTCGTCCCGATAGAAGAACGAGGGATATACTTTCCTAAATATTCGTGCTCTTCTTTATTGGTTACTTCAATTTTTGTCGCATTTTCAGGTGGATTCAACTCGTCAAGCACCTTTTGTCGATCAGCTGGTGTTAAGTCTTGCCCGAGTGTGACGATGACATCGCCGACAGCTGCATCCGCTAAGCTGACTTTTGGCGCACCAATTAGGAAAAGGAGCGCTGCCATCATACCAAGCATCATTTTTTTAAACATGTTGACCTCCTTCAAGTCGAAAGCGTTCCTCTTTCAAGAGAAACTCAGCTTTTGAGTACACGTACAGAAATGCACTCCATCATATAGACGTAACAAATTGACTCGACGTTTCAATTTTCTTTTTAAGATGTGTTCCTTTTCCAATAAATGAAGACATGTCATTTCGTCACATATCATTTTATGAGGAAAAAAGAATCAAGCAATCCTATTTTATCAATCATCAGTTAAGAGGTAAATGACAATCGAAGAGCAGGGGATGTTTAACATCACCGAAAATGTGCTATAATGAGCGTTGTTTAACCTGAAAGGAGAATGTGAAAAATGGCGAAAAAAGGATACATACAATTAACGAATGGAAAGAAAATTGAGTTTGAACTTTACCCAGAGGCTGCTCCAGGTACAGTAGCAAACTTTGAAAAATTAGCGAATGAAGGCTTCTACGATGGATTGAAGTTCCACCGCGTGATTCCAGGCTTCGTCAGCCAAGGCGGGGACCCAAACGGCAATGGAACGGGTGGTCCTGGTTACACAATTAAATGTGAAACAGAAGGAAATCCACATCAGCACGAAAGAGGTTCATTATCAATGGCACATGCTGGTAAAGACACAGGCGGCAGCCAATTCTTTATCGTACATGACCCGCAGCCGCACTTAAACGGTGTTCACACTGTTTTTGGCAAGGTAACATCTGGTATCGAGGCTGTACTTGATATGGAGCAAGGCCAAGGCATGGAAAAAGTTGAAGTTGTGGATGCGTAATCCAAAACACCGCTTAATCGCGGTGTTTTTTTTATTTTGTTTCTGAGTCAAATGTGATTTGTTTCGTTAGGCGATAGGTGATGATCCAATACAAAATGGCTAAAGCGCTGATAGAGGCACCAAAAAGACATACTCCGCTCCAGCCATAGGCTGCGTATATGCTGGTTGAAACAATTGAACCGGTCGCACTGCCGATGGAGTAAAAAATCATGTAAGCAGCCGTAAGCCGGCTTCTCGCCTCAGGCCGCACTGTGAAAATCATAGTCTGATTCGTTACGTGTACTGCCTGCACAGATAGGTCAAGAATGATAATGCCAATGACTAAGGCAATAAGTGAATGTTCAGTCAAACTGATGAAAAACCATGAAATGAATAATAGGACAAGGGCTATACCGCTTGTGAACTGTCCAAAACCTCGATCAGCAAGGCTGCCAGCCCGAGCAGCCCCTAATGCTCCGGCTGCTCCAGCAAGACCAAATGCGCCAATAGCAGTATGTGAAAGAGAGTGTGGCGCAGTACTGAGAGGCAGCACGAGTGAAGTCCATAACGTACCAAAGACGATAAAAATCAGAAGAGCTAGAATCCCGCGGATACGCAGGATTCGTTCTTGTATGAACAATACAAACATTGAACGAAGCAGATGAGCATAAGATAATGACTCTCTTTTGCTGTCATCACGCGGGAGCACTCGGAACAATACGCCAGTTAGGATCAGCATGATGACGGCAGAAACAAGATATACAGACCTCCAGCCAGCAAAATCGGTTAATACACCAGCAAAGGTTCGGGCGAGAAGAATACCGATGACGATTCCACTTTGCACCAAGCCGACGATACGGCCGCGCTCTTCTGGAGCAGCCCAACTTGCTGCAAACGCAACGAGTACCTGAGTGACTACAGCGAGCAGTCCGACCAATGCTAATCCTATAAATAGGACGGTGACGATAGGAGCGATGCCGACTAGAATAAGGGCAAGCACAGATAAAAGCATCTGACCAATGATGAGCCGGCGTCGATTCAACAGATCACCAAGTGGTACGATCAGTAGCAGCCCCGCCGCATAACAAAGCTGAGTAATCGTAATGACAATACCGATGGATGAATACGTGATATCGAACTCGGCTGCCAGTGAATCTAGTAACGGTTGTGCGAAGTATATGTTTGCAACAGCCATCCCGCAGGCTGCTGCAAAAAGTAGTGCCATATAGTGAGTCATTTTATCTTTAACCATTCATTGCATCCTCTCCTTTTTATACTAAAAAGAATAATATACTAATCGGTACAAAATGATTCCTGTTAAGGATAACCATCAAAATGTTTTAAAGTCAAGAATTTATTCTGTGTTAATCTTGAAAGAAGAAAGACGGTTTGACAATTTTACCTGAACAAAATACAATCATAATGTACTGATTAGTAATGAAAAGAAAATGATATCCTGATAAATAAAGAAATAGACAATTGTTATCGTGAAAGGATTTTATTGTTGAAAAGAGGAATTGATGATGGTTCGACAGCGTGAGTTTGATGAGGAAAAAGCGTTGAATGATGCAATGATGCTTTTTTGGGAAAAGGGGTATAGAGCTACAACGTTAAGCGATTTGACTGCAAAAATGGGAATACAGCGGCCAAGTTTATACGCAGCCTTTGGAGATAAAGAGGAATTATTTGAGGCTGCATTACGCACATATACAAAGCAGCATGCAGCCCGTATTCGAACAAAACTTCAAAACAATCGATCTGTAAAGGAAGCATTTCATCTATTATTGACAGATGTAGTGGAAGAGGAATATGGAGATGGCCCAAGTAAAGGCTGTTTTTGCATTAATACAATAGTGGAACTTGCTCCACACGAAGAGAAATTTGAAATTTTGACAAGAGAGCATCAGATGTATCTTTCGGTCATTTTTGAAGAAAAGATCGTGCAAGGTATTCGCTCAGGTGAGCTCGAAAGCGGCTTAAATGCTAAAGCCTTAGCACAGACACTGGTCGTTTCTTTCATCGGGCTCACCGTCCTCATGAAGTCACGTCCAGAGCGTTCATTTGTAGATCATTCTATAGCGACGATCCTATCTATTTTAAAATAAAATGGATAACACGCTATGACAGCTTCTGAGAAAAAGCGTATTTTGATCCATTACATCAAAATACGCTTTTTCTTTTAGGGCATCCATGCACAGAATCTTTTTTTATGATATGATAAGAGAACAAACATTCGTATTTGTGGAATGCCAGCACATCCAGCTGCAAATGAAGAAAATAGAAAGAAAGAAGGGGAGACTTTGAAACCACTCACTAAAGAAGAAAAAAATCAAATGATGATGGCCATTCAGCGTTACTTTGCCGAAGAACGAGAAGAAGAGATTGGTGAATTAGCAGCCATTAATATACTAGAATTTATCACAAAAAACCTTGGAAGCTACTATTATAATCAAGGGGTTCGCGACAGCCGCAGCATCGCTGTTCAGCGGTCACAATTGTTAGAGGAAGACTTATTCGCACTCGAAAAAAGAATATAATCGAAAAGCCTGTAGTATCGTGTGGGACGAACTGATAAATAAGAAAAAGACCCCCTTAATAAAGAACGCATATTCGTATCATATGTAATGATTAAGAGGTGGAACCAAAGGGCCATCTGAATCGTTATATAAGTAACCATTAATGAAAATCAGCTTTTTTGGTTTTATTTCAATAAAAGAAGGAATAAAACATACAAATAGGCGAAGTGCAGATGATGGAGGTTCTAAATATGGGGAAAATTAAATTAAAAATTGCAATCTTATTTGTTTTACTGCTTTGTTTAGGCGCAGGTTATTTATACATGAATGGCATGAAAATTGAAGATGTGCCAACAGCCATTGGCGAGAGCTTAACAAATAATGATAAAGATTACACTATCTACGAATATACCATTACGAAAATTGATGGAGATGAATATTACGGTCAAGCAAAGAATGGCACCAAAATCATTTTTAATGGTAAGAAATTTGAAGATGATGTGGCCGATCTGAAAAAAGGCGATCGTATTAAAGCCTACTTTAGTAATGAAAAAAGAATAGATGGACTGATAAAAGTAGTAAAAGTCGTTAATTAACATGTCTCCTTTCCTATAAGGAGGCTTTTTTTTGTGAAGAATCATGATTGTTGCATTTGAAAACAAGTATCGCTATAATAGCTCCTAAGGACAGCTAAATATCGATTGTATCCTTCGGGGCAGGGTGAAAATCCCGACCGACGGTAATAAAGCAAATGCTTTACAGCCCGTGACCCGTTAATTTATTAACGGTTGATTCAGTGAAAAGCTGAAGCCGACAGTGAAAGTCTGGATGGGAGAAGGATAAAGAAAGCTATGAACGAAAAATATTTGTTGATCATAGTCTTATTTCTGATGCAAAAAAACCACAGCCCCGGAATTTTTTCCGGGGCTTTCTGTATGTTTTTGTTGTTAATACACACATGCAGTGTTTATTAGGTGATCCCTCATCTACCTTGTATGGACCATAAAAAGCGACGAAGGTGCTCAATCGATCACATGTCCCTAACATCGCTTTTTTTAAAAGTGAGAAATACAAATGAAAAGAAAGGGAGGATCACATGTTTACGGGGATTATTGAAGAAGTTGGCACCGTTCAGTCATTAAGTAAAAAGTCAGCAGATGCCATGGAAATTGTCATTACATGCAGTCGTGTGCTGGAAGATGTTCACCTCGGAGACAGTATCGCCATTAATGGAGTATGTCTGACAGTCACAAGCTTTACAAAAGGACAGTTCGCGGCAGATGTGATGCCGGAGACGGTCAAATCGACATCACTGGATCAGCTGACAAAAGGCAGTCCAGTGAATTTAGAGCGAGCCATGTCCTCAAATGGACGATTTGGCGGCCATTTTGTCTCAGGCCATGTTGATGGAACGGCTGTCATTACCCGAATAGAAAAGAAGAGTAATGCCATTTACTATGATTTAAAGATGGACAAGACCCTCACAGATATGCTCACCCAAAAGGGTTCGATCGCAATAGATGGTGTCAGCTTGACCATTTTTGACTTGCGAGATTCACAAGTCACAGTCTCTATTATTCCTCATACGCTTGAAGGAACTATTTTCCCGACTAAATCTATGGGGGATATTGTGAATATAGAGTGTGACATGATCGGTAAATACATTTATCGTTTTTTAACAAAAGAGCAAGGCGATAAACAGCCATCTCGATTGACCCCATCATTTCTAAAAGAGCACGGATTCTAGGAGGCGAATGTATGTATCATTCTGTTGATGAGGCAATAAATGCCCTTAAACAAGGAGAAATCATTATCGTAGTGGATGATGAAGACAGAGAAAATGAAGGAGACTTTGTGGCACTTGCTGAGCATGCCACACCTGAAGTGATTAACTTCATGGCTTTACATGGAAGAGGCCTCATTTGTACGCCAGTCGATGCGTCGATCGCCAAACACCTGAATCTGCATCCAATGGTTGAACATAATACAGATGCACACCATACAGCATTTACAGTAAGCATCGACCATGTGACAACGACGACTGGTATCAGTGCTTTTGAGCGCTCCACGACCATGCTGGCCATGTTAAATAAAGACGCAAAACCAGACGAATTTGCCCGTCCAGGCCATGTTTTTCCGCTTATTGCAAAAGAAGGCGGCGTACTAGAAAGACCAGGTCATACAGAGGCGGCGGTTGATCTTGCTAAACTGGCAGGCTCAGAGCCAGCGGGTGTCATATGTGAAATTATGAATGCAGATGGATCAATGGCTCGCGTCCCTGAACTAAAGGAGATCCAAAAACAGCATGATTTAAAGATGCTGACAATAGAAGCATTACAGACATATTTAAACAATAATCAAACAGCGACTATCAAAACAAAATAAAAATCACATTAAAGGATGATCAACATATGAATACAATACAAGGTCATGTAGTAGCAGAAGGACTAAAATTTGCAATCGTTGTAGCGAGATTCAATGATTTTATTACAAGTAAACTGTTAGATGGAGCAGAAGACACATTGCTCAGACACGGAGCAAATGGTGATGATATCGATGTTGTGTGGGTACCAGGCGCTTTTGAAATCCCGTACATGGCAAAAAAATTAGCTGAAACCAAAAAATATGATGCAGTCATCACACTTGGAACCGTGATCAGAGGCGCAACGACTCACTATGATTACGTTTGTAATGAAGCTGCTAAAGGAATTGCTCAAAGTGCAATGTCAACAGGGGTACCGATTATCTTTGGTGTACTGACAACAGAATCGATTGAACAAGCCATTGAAAGAGCTGGTACAAAAGCTGGAAATAAAGGCAGCGAATCGGCTGCAGCTGCTATTGAAATGGCGAATCTTAATCGAACGTTCTCTTAATTTAGTGAAAAAGAGTTTAAAAACGGTATAAAAATGTTTATAATGTGTGATGAGCAAATGAATCATAAGACATTTGCTGGAAATTAGGATAATTTGAATATTGAGGGGTATATATGTTAATTCGTTACAAGAGGTCTTTTGAAAAAATTGCCATGGGACTCCTGTCCTTTATGCCGGGTGAGAAAGACGTCAAACAGCTTCAGCAGACGATGAAGTCATATGAAATGGATGAAGATCGGCAGCTGTTCCTATGGAAAGATGGCGAGGATATTGTAGGTGCTATTGGTGTGTTGAAAACAGACGACCAAGTACAAATCGAACATATTAGTGTGAATCCATCCCATCGTGATCAAGGAATCGGCAAGGAAATGGTTTTAGCCGTGGAAGACATATTTAAAACCAAAACACTCATTCCAAATGAATTAACGCAAGGCTTCTTTCATAAGTGTCACAGCGAATCAAATTAAATATCACACATGTAAAAGCAGAGGCTACAGTCCTCTGCTTTTTTTACGTTCAATCTGCTTTTTTCGCTCCAGCAATACATCTGTCCGGTCACGGAGTCTATGTTTTTCGATTAAAAATGTATGGGATAAGTTGCTTTCCTGTCCAAAGAGCAGTCCTTCTTTTTGGGCCATTTCTTGGCATAAAGATAGAAGTGCTTCATCTTTGATCGGCAGCATCACACTCTCATAGGGCATGTCTTCATCCATCTTCTTTTTCAGCGTTCGCAAAAGCAACAGAAATGCCTCATCATCCAGACCGAGATTCGATAATACTGAACGATTTGCTTCTAACAAGTGAAGACTGTTAGAAATGAGCCGTTTTGCTCCTTTTCCATTTCCCCGTCTTTGATGATACAAGGCAACCGCGAGCTGAATGAGCCCGACCCAATATTCTTTGCGCTGCTCTGGGGGATCTTCCTTCCAATATTCTTCTAGAATTTCATGACACTCAAAATAATCTCTTGTTGTATGAAATTCGTGTAAAAAAGCCACGTACGCTTCAGGATACACAGCGGTCATCTCCTTTTCCACTCTCAGTCTAACATATTGAAAAGAAAAGAAGAAAGAGCGTCCCTTTATTGAAAAGGACGCTCTGTTTCTTTAATAAACCCAAGCCGCGCCAACGATGATCAGCAAGATGAAAAGCACGACAATAAGCGCGAATCCTCCGCCGAAGTTATAGCCATCTCCCATAATGATACGGCCTCCTTTTTCATCAGTTCTGATTACAATGGTATTCTATGTATAAATGCCCTTATTGGTATGGGCGAATCCACTGTTTTTCTTGATTTGCCTAAGGCATCATGGCCGAAATTATATTGGACGAGAGCTTTATCCTGTCTTATACTAAAGGTTAGCCGGTGAAACGGTACTTAGAAGACAGTAGAAATGGTGAGAAAAAGATGCTGGAATATCAGGTGAAAATAGATTCGTTCGAGGGTCCTTTGGACTTGCTTTTACATTTAATTAACCGGTTGGAAATTGATATTTATGATATTCCCGTCGCTAAAATTACGGAGCAGTATTTATTATATGTCCACACGATGAGGGAGCTTGAGCTCGATGTTGCGAGTGAATATTTGGTCATGGCTGCAACCCTCCTGAGTATTAAAAGCAGAATGCTTCTTCCGAAACAAGAGGAAGAGCTGTTTGATGAAGACCTGCTCGAAGAGGAAGAGGATCCTCGAGAAGAGCTGATTGGCAAATTGATTGAATACCGCAAGTATAAAAATGCAGCACAAGAACTAAAGGAACGCGAAGAAGAAAGGCAAAATGCCTTTACAAAACCACCAAGTGATTTAAGCGAATTTGCAAAAGAATCAGAAGCGAAGGACACAAATTTACACGTAACGGTGTATGATATGTTAGGTGCGTTCCAAAAGGTATTAAACCGAAAGAAAATAACGAAACCAGCACCATCAAAGATTACAAGACAAGAAATCCCGATTGAAGACAAAATGAATGAGATTATGAACCATTTAAGAAAAACAAAAAAGCGAACCAATTTCATGACTCTATTTCAACATGATCAAAAGGAACACCTTGTCGTGACGTTTCTTGCTGTTCTCGAATTGATGAAAAGTCATCAAATCATGTTAGAGCAGGAAGGGAACTTTGAAGACATTTATATCATAGGGAGTGAAACGATTCATGACGCTTGATATCGTGAATTGGAAAGCCATCTTAGAAGCGCTGCTGTATGCAGCAGGTGACGAAGGCTTAACAAGAAAACAGCTCATGTCTGTTCTTGAAGTTGATGAGTCGGTATTACTCGACATTATGTCTTCCGTAAAGGAAGAATACCAAAAACAAGAACGAGGGATTGAGCTCATTGAATATGCAGATTCATATATGCTGCTGACGAAAAAAGAATACAGCATGTATTTAAAAAAATTAGTCGAGACACCATCCAAAGGTTTGTCGCAGGCAGCGCTGGAGGTGCTTGCCATTGTTTCTTATAAACAGCCGATTACACGCAGTGAGGTAGAGGAAATCAGAGGAGTCAAATCAGAGCGGGTACTTCATAGCTTAGTAGCCAAAGCGCTGCTCTGTGAAGTAGGACGTGCCGATGGTCCGGGACGAGCGATTCTTTATGGGACAACCCCGACCTTTTTAGAGCAATTTGGCTTAAAAGCCTTAGATGAATTACCGCCGCTTCCAGAGAATGTGGAAGCAGATGGAGTACAAGAAGAGGCCGATCTATTTTTTGAAAACTTCAATCAAACATTTGAAGATATAAAATAGTTCAAAAGAAGGAAAAATGTATGATAAAATATAAAAAAGATTTTAGGTCTAAAATCTTTTGATGACAGATAAAATGGTGACAAAGCCATGAGGGGAAGGTAAACAAGAAACAAATGGCACATATGAATGTAAAGGCTCAAGTTGATCAAGCAGGCGTCTTTTTATCAAAGGTTGCAATTGAAATGAATGTTTTTCTGAACGAAGCCACCTTATCAAGCTTGAAACGATTAAACCCCGAAGCGGAAGCCTATTATTGTGACATATTGAGTACATTACGGAAGCTTGCAGTGTACAGCGAGGATGCAGCAGCAGTTTGCAGGAAAATGGGGCAGCAGCAGACATTTCCGCAGCAAGCCGCACAGCAGATGCTTCACCGTATTTATCATCAATGTATTGAAGAATTTTTCACGCCGAAAAAGGATACATGGTATGAAGACAGCCGTTCGGCCTATACAGGAAAAAGCAGCATTGTTTTTCACCATGAAGTATCCGCTGATATGAAACAATTATTTTCTTCATTAGAAAAAGACTTTTTAGCGATGAGAGAAGAGCTGGAATATACGACTTCTCATCAACAAGTGAAAATGGTATAAGTAATTCGAAGAAGCGCCTCTACATGTAGAGGCGCTTTTTTTTATGGACGAGGCATCATAACTTTTTCAGCTGAGCATACACTTGTACAAAACGGACAAGGACGTGAATGAACATGCCCTATTTAAAAATTGGAACAGCAGTCCTTCTTCTATTTACACTCTTACTGCCTTTTTCCTCACATGCCAAAGCAGACATTTCGTTATCAGTGAGTGCAAGAAGTGCCATTTTAATAGATGGACAGTCAGGCAGAGTCCTATTTGGAAAGGACGAGCACGAAAAAAGAAGAATCGCCAGTATTACAAAAATCATGACGGCTGTATTAGCTATTGAATCAGGAAAAATGAAAGATACCGTCAAAGTATCAAAACGTGCGATTCAAGCGGAGGGCTCATCCATTTATTTAAAGGAAGGGCAGAAGGTGAGCTTAGAAGATTTGACATACGGGCTCATGCTGCGTTCTGGAAATGATGCAGCTGTTGCCATTGCAGAGCATGTTGGCGGCAGCTTAGAAGGCTTTATTTTTATGATGAATCAAAAGGCAGCTGAACTAGGAATGGAGAATACGAATTTTCAAAATCCGCACGGACTCGATGATCATAAAAATCATTATTCATCAGCCTATGACATGGCGATCCTAACAAAATACGCGATGAAACATAAACAATATCAAAAAATTGCTGGTACGACTTTCTATAAAGCAAAAACAATGGAAGGCTATTGGAAAAATAAAAACAAGCTGCTCACCGGTTTATACGAATATTCAACTGGAGGGAAAACAGGATATACAAAACTTGCAAAACGTACACTCGTCTCCACCGCTGCAAAAGGGGATGCTGAGCTGATCGCTGTGACCATTAATGCGCCGGACGACTGGAAGGATCATATCTCTATGTTTGAATATGCATTTGATCACTACAAAACGTATGTGCTTGCTGAAAAAGGAAGACTTGCTTCGTTAAAAGGGAGCTTTTACGAAAAAAAAGCGTTTATCAAGCGTGATGTGGACTATTTTTTAAATGAAGATGAGAAAAAGCTTGTCAAAATCGAAACAGAAATGCTCACCCCTAAAAAGAAATGGAAAAAAAACGCCGAAGCCATCCCAGATGTTGTAGGGAAAATGACGATTTTATTAGATGGACAGGTGATCGAGCAATTACCGATTTTTTATGAAAATAAACGAAACCGCATGCCTCAGAAAAGCTTTCAAGAAATGTTTAAGTCTGTCTTTCAGACATCTATAGGCGGATCTTCATGGTCAATCTAATTTGGGTATTTCTCACTGTCATCGGTCTTGTCTATGCGATGTTTAATGGAACGATGCATGAAGTGAATGAGTCTGTATTTAAGGGCTCAAAAGAGGCGGTTACTATTTCAATTGGTCTGATTAGTGTCCTCGTTTTTTGGCTCGGGCTCATGAAGATTGCCGAAGAGGCAGGGCTGTTAAATTTCTTTAGTAAATTGTGCCGGCCCTTTATTTCAAAGCTATTCCCGGATATTCCGCCTAATCATCCTGCAATGGGGTATATTTTGTCCAATCTCATGGCGAATTTCTTTGGTCTTGGGAATGCCGCTACACCGCTTGGGATTAAGGCGATGGAGCAGATGAAAGCATTAAACGGCGGAAAAAATGAGGCAAGCCGCTCTATGATTACATTTCTAGCGGTCAACACATCCTCTATCACACTTGTGCCAACAACCGTCATTGCTATAAGAATGACCTATGGGGCAGATCAGCCAACAGACATTGTAGGACCAACAATTTTAGCAACACTCATTTCAGGAATCGGTGCAATTATCATCGATCGTTATTTCCACTATCGCAGAAGCAGGCGGGGGTGATCTTGTGGCATTTATTAACTGGCTGTCACTTGCTTTGATTCCACTGATCATCGCAGGGATTTTGATTGCTGGAACCATTAAAAAGGTACCAACATATGAAACATTTGTGGAGGGAGGAAAAGAGGGCATTCAAATTGCCTTTTCCATCATTCCCTATTTAGTCGGCATGCTTGTAGCTATTACGATATTCCGTGCGTCAGGTGCGCTTGATTTTGTTATGGGACTTTTAAAACCAGTCTTTACAGCGATTGGTTTCCCTCCCGAAGTCGTTCCACTTGCGTTTATTCGCCCGATATCAGGAACGGCTGCACTTGGGATGACATCAGACTTGATAGCGACGTATGGTCCAGATTCTTTTATTGGCCAGCTCGCGGCAGTCATGCAAGGGTCAACAGACACCACCCTTTACATTTTGACGGTTTATTTTGGAGCAGTCGGTATTAAAAAGATGGGAGATGCGCTGAAAGTAGGTTTGTTAGCAGATCTCATTGGTGTCATTGCATCTGTGATTATCGTCAGTTTGTTATTTAGCGGCGCCTAATCAGGCGCTTTTTTGTATTTCATGGATGGAAAATCGCTTTTTAGCTGAAATTAGACAGACGAAACGCTTATTTTTCCGCGAATGCTTGTTTGTTTTAGGTCAAGCAAGTAAGATAGTACATGAGGTGAAAGACAAATGGAACGTTTACAGAAAGTAATTGCACATGCCGGCGTCGCTTCAAGACGAAAGGCTGAAGAATTAATTAAAGAAGGACGAGTTACCGTTAATGGTCAAACAGTGACAGAGCTCGGAGTGAAGGTGGGCTCTTCAGATAAAATTGAAGTCAATGGCTTAAAGCTTGAAAGAGAAGAACCGGTTTACTTTATGCTTTATAAACCGCGCGGCGTCATTTCTGCTGCCGAGGATGATAAAGGACGTAAGGTCGTCACAGATTTTTTTGATGATATCCCGCAGCGCCTTTATCCAATCGGCCGGTTAGATTATGATACGAGCGGTTTGATTTTGATTACAAATGATGGGGAATTTGCCCATAAGCTCATGCACCCGAAATACGAAATTGATAAAACGTATGCAGCGAAGCTAAAAGGCATACCATCAAAGGAACTGCTTAGAAAGCTAGAAAAAGGGATCATGTTAGATCATAAAAAAACAGCACCTGCCCGTGCGAAAATGCTTTCTATTGATAAACGAAAGCAAACTTGTATTGTCCAATTAACCATTCATGAAGGCAGAAACAGACAAGTACGCCGCATGTTTGAAGCGATCGGCCATGATGTGTTAAAGCTAAAAAGGGAGCAATATTCGTTCCTTCATATTGAAGGTATGAGACCAGGAGACCGCAGAGAATTGTCTCCACATGAAGTAAAGCGCCTGAGAGCAATTGCCGATCATGGGAAAAGCGCTTTTTAATTTTCACATAAACTTCAAAAAATGAAGAAGCATCAAAAGAAGGAGAATGCTATAATTTACCTGAATGTCTATGGGGAAGGGGTACTTCAGATGAAAAAAAGACGGTTTTTCATACGGACGGGCATTCTCCTCGTGATGCTTGCTGCACTTTGTTATACAATGTATAACTCAGTATTTGCCAAACAGGATCGAGTCAAAGAAGGATCTATTGCGCCAAACTTTGTCCTTCAATCTGTGGATGGGGATCGGATTGAGTTAAAGGACTTAAAAGGCAAAGGTGTCTTTCTTAATTTTTGGGGTACATGGTGCGGTCCGTGTAAACAAGAATTTCCTTATATGGCGAATCAATATGAAGTGTTCAAGGATCGCGGTGTGGAAATTGTTGCAGTCAATGTTGCGGAATCCAAGATTGCCGTGAAAAATTTTATGGAATCCTATGGCGTGAATTTTCCTGTTGCCTTGGACAAAGATCGTCAAGTGACAGAGGCATATGATATTACGCCGCTGCCAACCACATTTTTAATTAATCCTGAAGGCAAGGTAATCAAAGTCATAAAGGGAACGATGACAGAACGTAATGTCTATGAATATATGAATTTGATTAAACCAAAGGGGTCATAGAATGAAAGAGGTAAAGTGCGAGTGTGGACATATTAATCCAATCGGTACTGTTCTATGTGAATCATGCGGGAATCCCATTGCGGCTAAAGAGAAAAACTCTTCGAAGCTGCTTGATATGAGATATGACGGCAGTGCAAGACGCTCGCAAACATACAACAAAACGATTGTTGATAAAGTATGGAACTTTTTTTCTTCCGTTAAGGTGGGTGTGTGGCTGATTGTCATTACACTGCTCGCTTCTTCGCTTGGAACGATTTTTCCGCAGGAGCGATTTATTCCGCCAGGTGCATCTGCTTCCACGTATTATGAAGAGCAATATGGATCGTTTGGCAAGCTGTATTATACACTTGGATTCCATGATCTTTATAATTCTTGGTGGTTTTTAGCTCTTATCGCATCAATCGGAATCTCTCTTGTCATTTGCAGTCTCGACCGCGTTATTCCTCTTTATCGAGCACTCAAAAACCAAGGGGTTATCAAAAAAGAAGGCTTTATGAGAAGACAGCGTCTGTTCAGCGAGACAGACAAAACATTAGATCAGCATACATATGAAGGCATCATTAGAGCAATGAAACAAAAGCGTTACCGCGTGCGAGAAGAAAATGGGTATATTTTAGCCGAAAAAGGACGTTTTTCACGCTGGGGACCTTACGTCAATCACATTGGATTAATCATCTTTCTCATTGGATCAATGCTCCGGTTCGTCCCGGGCATGTACGTAGACGAAACGCTGTGGGTCAGAGAAGGTGAAACTGCACCGATTCCAGGTACGGATGGTCAATATTTCTTGAAAAATAATGCGTTTTCAATTGATCGTTATGAAACTGGAAATGAAAAAGAAGTGTTTGAGAATGCCATTGAAAAAGCTGGCGACGGTCAAGTGGTGAAAAGCTATAAAACGGATGCCATCTTATACAAACGTGAAGGAGAAGTTGTATTTGGTGAAAAGCCCAAGCTGAAGCAGGTCACAGAACACGATATCAAAGTGAATGAACCGCTCAAGTTTGACAATTTCTCATTGTATCAAGTGGATTTTAAACAAAATGAACTCGATCAAATGGTCTTTCAGCTGATTCGTAAAGATACAGAAAAATCTTTCGGTACAGTGAAGATTAATCTGCTGGAGCCTAAGTCGGAATATGATCTTGGTAGCGGTTACAAAGTCAAAGTGATGAGCTATCTGCCTGATTTTTATTTTGACGATGATGGAACACCAAGTACGAAAACAAGGAATCCCAATAATCCTGCTTTCGTGTTTGAAATGATTTCTCCTGAAAAACCTAAAGGTGAAAAAAGCTTTGTCGCCATTCAAGAGACAGTAGAGGGTTCTGATAACAATCTATATAAAATGAAGTTTGATCGGGTTGAAACGAAAAACGTCACAGGGTTAACTGTTAGAAAAGATTTAACACTAGGGGTGCTTATTGTAGGCGGAATCATTTTCATGATTGGTGTCGTGCAGGGGATGTATTGGCAGCATAGAAGAATCTGGCTGTCGGCAAAGGATGGAAAAGTATTGGTGGCAGGACATACAAACAAAAACTGGTTCGGCTTAAAGTCCGATCTTAACGTGTTACTGAGCGGCAGTGGCATCAAACAGCCAGTTGATCAAAAAGAGCTGCCTGATACAACAAGTATCAGCAAAAGCAAGGGGGAAGGATTAGATGGCGGCAGTCAGTGAAAATCTGTTATTTGCAGCTTTTCTATTTTATTTAGCGGCAGTTCCTTTTTTTGGTGGTGCCATTAAGGGAAAAAAGAAAGAAGAAGGACCGCGCAGGAATAAGGCGGCACTCATTGGCATTACGCTTACCATCATCGGTTTTTTGAGCCAGCTGGGCTATTTTATTTCAAGATGGATCGCATCTGGTCATGCACCAGTCAGTAATTTGTTTGAGTTCACTACGGCTTTTGGGATGATGCTGGTGCTCGCATTCATCATTTTATATTTTGTGTATCAAGTGTCTGTACTTGGTTTATTCACACTTCCAATCGCTTTATTGATTATTGCCTATGCGAGTATGTTCCCATCGGATATTTCACCGCTGATTCCTTCACTTCAAAGTAATTGGCTTTATATTCATGTGACAACAGCAGCACTTGGCCAAGCCATTTTAGCCATCAGCTTTGTGGCAGGTGTCATCTTTCTATTAAAGCATGTGGATCAAACAAAGCCAGGAAAGAAGACGTTTGGTTTAGAGCTTGTCATGTTTATGATTGTGGTGACACTTGCATTTATCGCTGTCACGTCTATCTTTAGAATGACAGGATATGAAGCGACATTTAATTGGATCGATAAAAATAAAGAAAAAAGTGTGATGGTCTATGAGCTGCCAGCTCTTGTCGGACCTCATAAAGGGGAGCTTGTGACGGAAGATCGTTTGGAGCCGTTTGTTGAGCTGCCGCCTGTTTTTTCAGGCAGAAAGGTCAATACAGTATTATGGTCATTTAGCGTAGGGCTGATTATATACGGACTAATTCGATTGATCATTCGAAAACGACTGAGCGCACTGCTTCAACCGCTAGTGAAACAGGTGAACCTAGATTTAGTCGATGAAATTGGGTATCGGGCTGTTTCGATTGGTTTCCCTGTATTTGCATTAGGCGGGCTGATCTTTGCCATGATCTGGGCGCAAATTGCATGGACTAGGTTTTGGGGCTGGGACCCGAAGGAAGTATGGGCATTGATTACGTTTCTCTTTTATGCAGCCTATCTTCATCTTCGCTTGTCGCGAGGCTGGCATGGTGAAAAGTCCGCTTGGCTTGCTGTGATCGGCTTCGCCATTATTATGTTTAATCTCATCTTTGTCAATCTTGTCATTGCGGGGCTTCATTCCTACGCATAATTACAAGGAAAAGGCCAACTTTTATGATTCAATTCGGCTTTTTGTTAAAATGAATGTAACAACGGAGAAAGCAGGAGGACTGTCTAATGGAACACACAACTCAAACGAAAATATTAGTCGTAGATGATGAGGCAAGAATTCGCCGCCTTTTAAAAATGTATTTAGAACGTGAAAATTATGAAATCGATGAAGCGGAAAATGGTGATGAGGCGATTCAAAAAGGGCTTCAAACCGATTACGACCTCATTTTGCTCGATTTAATGATGCCTGGTACAGATGGAATCGAAGTGTGTAATCAAATTCGAGACAAAAAAGCGACTCCAATCATTATGCTGACGGCAAAAGGAGAAGAGGCCAACCGCGTTCAAGGATTTGAGGCAGGAACGGATGACTATATCGTCAAACCTTTCAGCCCGCGTGAAGTTGTTTTACGTGTGAAGGCATTGCTCAGAAGATCGTCTCAAACGTCTTATCTTAATACTGGGACAACAACAAAAGATGTTCTTGTGTTTTCTCATCTTTCTATTGACCATGATGCCCATAGGGTGACGGCTGATGGCAAAGAAGTCAGCCTCACGCCGAAGGAATATGAGCTTTTATATTTCCTTGCTAAAACACCGGATAAGGTTTATGACAGAGAAAAACTGTTAAAAGAAGTATGGCAATATGAGTTCTTTGGAGACTTACGAACAGTCGATACCCATGTCAAACGACTTCGTGAAAAATTGAATAAAGTGTCACCAGAAGCTGCGAAAAAAATCGTTACTGTATGGGGTGTCGGGTACAAATTTGAGGTCGGCGCTGAATGAAACTGTGGAAAAGTGTTGTAGGAAAGCTATGGTTAACCATTCTTTTCCTCGTCCTGATCGTTTTATCTATTTTAACTGTGCTTCTTTTAGAGTTCATTGAGAATTATCATGTAGAAGAAGCAAAATCTGATTTAACACAAATGGCGAACAAAGTAGCGGTCATTTTAGAAAGCCATGAGGATCAATCGCTTGCAAGATCGATAACATCAGAACTCGCTGACAAATTGACGAGTATTGCGATCATCCAAGAGGACGGGCTAGAGTGGTATTCGTCTGAAAAAGGCGGGAAGCTTCCTGCGATTACAAAGAAACAAATTGAAGCGGACAGAGATTTAAACCAAGCACTGAAAGATCGTAAAAAAATCAGTAAACGTGCAGAACCTGATGCAGGCAATCAAAAAGATGAACGAATTGTAGTCGGTGTTCCATATGAGGCGAACGGAAAAAAAGGCATGGTCTTTCTTTCACAGTCACTCCTCGCTGTAGAACAAACAACGAAACATACGACGCGATACATCTTCTTAGCCGCTGGAATTGCGATTGTACTGACCACTATATTCGCTTTCTTCTTGTCAACACGTGTCACCTATCCTCTTAGAAAGATGAGAGAGGGTGCACAAGATTTGGCGAAGGGGAAATTTGATACAAAGATTCCTATTTTAACGCAAGATGAGATTGGAGAGCTGGCGATCGCCTTTAATCAAATGGGGAAGCAGCTTAAATTCCATATCACAGCCTTAAATCAAGAAAAAGAACATTTGTCTAATATTTTAAGCAGTATGGCTGATGGCGTCATCACGATCAATATTGATGGAACGATCTTGATGACCAATCCTCCTGCAGAACGATTTTTGCAGGCGTGGTATTATGAGCAAAATATGAAGATCAAAGATGGAGATGAACTGCCGCCAGAAGCGCGAGAGCTATTTCATACAGCTGTCAGCACAGAAAAGGAGCAAATGATCGAAGTTACGCTGCAAGGGCGTACGTGGGTTCTTCTCATGTCTCCGCTTTATAATCAGCAGGATGTCAGAGGGGCAGTTGCAGTCCTTCGTGATATGACGGAGGAACGAAGACTTGATAAACTGAGAAAAGACTTCATTGCCAATGTCAGTCATGAACTTCGTACACCAATTGCCATGCTGCAAGGGTACAGTGAGGCGATTGTAGATGATATTGCAGGATCAGAAGAGGAAAAGAAAGAGATTGCGCAAATTATCTACGATGAATCACTTCGAATGGGACGTCTTGTAAATGATCTTCTAGATCTAGCGAGAATGGAAGCAGGTCATATTACACTGAATCTTGAATCAACAGATACGGAAGAGCTGACTGAGAAGATCTACCGCAAGTTTCTAGGGATTGCGAAAGAAAAACAAATCGATCTTACGTATAATATTCAAGTGGATGAACCGTACTTTGTATTCGATCCAGATAAGATTGAGCAAGTGTTTACGAATCTCATTGATAATGCCATTCGTCATACACCAGAGGGCGGAGAGGTTCACTTTTCGGTTCAATCGGTGGAAAACGGGCTGAAAATGGATGTGAAAGATTCGGGAAGCGGAATTCCAGAAGAGGATCTGCCCTTTATTTTCGAGCGCTTCTATAAAGCTGATAAAGCAAGAACAAGAGGACGTTCTGGTACTGGGCTTGGCCTTGCGATTGTGAAGAACATCGTCGAAGCGCATCAAGGCTCTATACATGCTCACAGCAAAACGGGTGCAGGTACACACTTCACCTTCTATATTCCGAGAAAAAAGCAGGAACTCGTCTAATCTTGACGAAGAATCTTGTTACATGAGAAACACTTCTTTTCGAAAGAAAATGAAGTGTTTTTTCTATTTTGAAATTTTTAAGGAGAAGTTAAACAAAAAGCCCTTTCCAAACTGTCGAACTTGTAATATATTTGTCATAAAGTTGTAATGTAACGTTTTATAAGAGTCACTCGACAAAAATAAGTGAACGGAGGGGTTTCCTATGCATGAAACCTTTCAAAAAATATATGATTCGTACCATCAAGATTTGTACCAGTTTTTATTTTATATGGTTAAAGATAAAAATCAGGCAGAGGATCTCGTGCAGGAGGTTTACATTCGGGTACTTCACTCATATAAAACTTTTGAAGGAAGAAGCAGCGAGAAAACATGGCTGTTTTCAATTGCAAGGCATGTGGCGATTGACTGGTTTCGCAAACAGCAAACCATTAGACAACGGGTGCTCGGCACGTTTGATTGGGATAAGCAGGATGTAAAAGATCCAGACTTACTCCCAGACGAACTAGCTGTACAGGATGAAAATACAAAAGAAATTTATGCCGCACTTGATCACTGTACGATTGATCAAAGAGCTGTCATCATTTTAAGGTTTATCCAGGGCTACTCAATCATGGAGACGGCAAAGGCGCTAAAGTTCTCGGAAAGCAAAGTCAAAACAACGCAGCACCGAGGCCTGAAAGTGCTCCGAAAACATATGGAGCTTTTGAAGGAGGAGCTAGTGAATGAAAACGAACAGGTCCGATTGGAGCGAAGAACGAATCAAGGTGTTACTAAGTCAGCTTCCAAAAGTGGAGGACAACCGTTCATCTAAGCAGATATACCAGCAGATGCTGATGGCAAGCGGGAAGAAAAAGAAAAGTGTCAGATGGATCGGTCCAGCGGTGGCAACCGTTGTGGTTTTATTTATGGCGTTTTTAATTTCTCCTCATTTATTTCAGCCGGCAGCTCAAGAACAGCATCAACAGATGAAAATGGAATCAAGTGCTGACAAAGGACAGGCGAATGCCACATTAGAGCCGGTCAAACAAGCAAATGGTACCGCGCACGTTGTTTCTCATGAAGACAAGCAAAAGTATATGACGGTTGCATACATAGATGAATCAACATCTCAAGTGGTTCCCATTAGTATTGAAAAAGAAAATGAACATGACCATTTGCAGGAAATGATGAACACATATGAACAGGTGCAGTTGCCTGAAATGACAAAGCCGCTTCAATCTTATCTTGAGATGGTGGACCTTCGTGAAAAAGGGAATACACTTGTCTTTCAGTTAAAAAATGATTTGTCCCTTGATACGATAAAGGAAGCCAATCGGTTTAAAGATATGGTAAAAGAAACGCTGAAATGGAGCAGGTATAAGCAAGTGGAAGTCAAATCTGTCAAAGGCTCTCAGCTTCAATTAGGGGCAAGTGGAAGCATCGGCAGGGTATCGATTGATAAACAAACAAAGCAAGCTTATTACGTATTAGAAAATAAGAGCGGGACTTTTTTGGTGCCCTCAAAAACGCATTATTCTTCTTATGAAGAGGCGGTAGAGGCCATGAAACGGACGAGTGATTCTGGGCTCGAACCATTAATTAAAGAAGAATCCATTAAAGAAGTGACATCAAAAGGTAAGCATGTGACGATCACGTTTGGAGCATCAGCAAAATTATCGGACTCAATTGATCATATTCTACTCATTGAAGGTCTGCTGCTCACAGCGAAAGATTTTGGTTTTACAGATGTCACCATTCAATATGCAGGAACAGATCAAGTAGGACCTTATGAATTAAACGAACCAATAGAGGTACCGGCTCTGCCGAATCCAGTTGTCATCAAAGATCGTTAAAGGACGCAAGTGAGTCATTGCGTTCTTTTTTAATGTATAGAAAATGGCCTTCTTGCTGTATACTAAGCTGTCATGAAAAGAACCTCAAAGAAGGGGAGTCACTGATGAAAAGGTATTGCTTCATAGGTGCAAGCTGTTTTTTGTTCTTCATCTTAGCACCATTTGCCCATGCGCAGCAGACAAACGAATGGGTGGAGCCAGTGAAAGGAGAAGTCACTGACTTGTTTGGGACAAGGGGCGGCTCGCATAAGGGATTAGATATAGCTGCGCCAGAAGGAGAATCCATTTTTGCTGCAAGTGAAGGTGTGGTTACGCGTTCGTATGTATCGGCTACATATGGAGAGGTTGTGTTTATTCAGCATCCAAACGGGTACGAAACCGTCTATGCTCATTTACACGAGCGTTTTGTGAAAAAGGGTGACCAAGTACAAGCGGGAGAGCCGATTGGCATCATTGGCAACACAGGAGCCTCTAGAGGCACTCATTTGCATTTTGAGGTACATCGTGGCAATTGGTCAGTCAGCAAAGAGGATGCGATAGATCCGCTCAAAATGATTGCAGTGGAACGTTTCAAAGAGCCCGCTCTTCATGTAAATGGACATGAAAAAAATACATATGTCATTCAAAAAGGGGACACTCTTTGGTCAATAGCAAAGGTGCATGAAATGACTGTGGAACAATTGAAAAAGATCAATGAGCTGACCACTCACCTCATTCGAACAGGAGACCGTTTAATGGTTTCAAAAAAATAAACCTCATGCTTTTGCATGAGGTTTATCACTGTTTTTTAAAGGTCAATCAGGCGGACAGACAGAATATCCTGTACTTCCGTTAATTTTTTCACAATTTCATCCTCTAGATGCTTATCGAACGAAAGCATCATAATGGCTTCGCCGCCTTTTTCTTTACGTCCTACCTGCATTGTTGCGATGTTGACATCATGGTCGCCTAAAATCTGTCCAACCTTTCCAATCACACCAGGTGCATCTGTATGCTGGATGTAGACAAGGTGTCCATCTGGATAAAAATCAATATTAAATCCATTAATAGAAACAACGCGTTCCCCTAGATGCGGGATGTAAGTCGCTTTTAGAGTAAAGGTTGAAAGGTCACCTTTGACTTCAATAGAAATACTGTTTTCGTAGCCAGATTCGCTGGAAGAAATTTTCTCACTAAAGCTAATGCCGCGTTCTTTTGCGACCATTCCAGCATTTACTTCATTCACAGTCGAATCAACGCGCTCTTTTAAAAAGCCTGAGAGGAGACTTTTTGTGATAAAGGATGTTTCGAGTTTTGAAATAGAGCCTTCATAAGAAATGCCTACTTCTTTTACCGGTTCTCTCATTGATTGAGAGACAAGACGTCCAAGTTTTCCTGCAAACTGATGATAAGGCTGAATCTTTTTGAATTCGTCTTTTGTCATCGCTGGTAGATTAATAGATGACATGACAGGAAGACCTTTGGCAAATTGAAGGACTTCTTCAGATACTTGCGCTGCTACATTTAATTGTGCTTCTTTTGTAGAGGCACCAAGATGCGGAGTTGCAATGACGTGTGGATGATCCACAAGCGGATTATCAGTTGGAGGTTCTACCTCGAATACATCGAGTGCAGCTCCTGCGACATGGCCGCTTTCAAGTGCCTCAAGAAGGTCAGCTTCGTCAATAATGCCGCCGCGTGCACAGTTTACAAGGCGAACACCTTTTTTCGTTTTTGCAATCGTTTCTTTATTGAGAAGTCCTCTTGTTTCTTTTGTTAATGGCGTATGTACAGTAATAATATCTGATACTTCGAGTACTTCATCGAGTGATTTCGCATTGACGCCAATTTTTTCTGCACGTTCCTTTGTGAGAAATGGGTCAAACACGTTGACTGTCATGCCAAACGCTCTTGCACGCTGGGCGATTTCACTTCCGATTCTGCCTAAGCCGACAATCCCAAGAGATTTTCCGTAAAGCTCAGCACCAACATATGCACCTCTGTTCCATTCTTTTGATTTGACAGAAATATTGGCTTGCGGAATATGACGCATAAGTGATGAAATCATGGCGAACGTATGCTCAGCTGTCGAGATCGTATTACCGTTTGGTGCATTGATGACAATGACGCCGTGCTTGGTTGCTTCATCAATGTCAATATTGTCTACTCCCACACCGGCACGGCCGACAATTTTTAATGAAGTCATTTTTTCATAAAGCTCTTTCGTTACTTTCGTGGCACTTCTGACAAGTAAGGCATCAAACGTGTGTAATTCATCTTCTGCTTCTGCTACATTTTTTTGGACAATTTCAACAAAATCTGATTCTAAAAGTGGTAGAAGACCATCATTGCTCATCTTATCTGAGACTAATACTCGAAACATCGTAAGATTTCCTCCTAAAATAAACGTCATAAATATCTGATAATTTACCATATTCCTTTTCACTGTGTCAATCAAATTAAAGCAGTAAAGTGAAAAAGAAAACACGAACATTTCTTTGTGTCTTTATAAAGAATGAACACCTTTAAACAAAAGATAACCAATTTTTGCGCATTTGTCATTAGAATTTTTGTGTTTTTTACGATTTCTTAAAACTGATGAATTTGCTCAGGATTTTTATCTGTACAAATGCTCATATATCATATATAATGATGTCGAATTGAATAATGATCAATCTTCGGGGCAGGGTGTAATTCCCTACCGGCGGTGATGAGCATAGTCTCTAAGCCCGCGAGCCTTTTTGGCAGGATTCGGTGTGATTCCGAAGCCGACAGTATAGTCTGGATGGGAGAAGATGGAGGTTCATAAACGTTGAAAACATTGATGTTTACACGTTTATTTGTCTAGCCCAATTTCCCCGCTCCTGTTTTCAAGGGCGGTTTTTTTGTGGCTAAAATGGAACAATCCTCTTTTCGAAAGATTTGATCGAAAAGGAGAGAGAATATTGAATCAAAGTAAAGTAAAGCGTTTAGTCGTTACCAGTATGCTCAGCAGTATTTCGTTTGTATTAATTTTATTGGATTTCCCTTTCCCGGGTCTTCCAGCGTATTTGAAAATTGATTTCAGTGATATCCCGGCGATTATCGCAATTTTAATTTATGGACCGGGTGCAGGAATTGCTGTTGAGGCATTAAAAAATGTACTGCATTACCTCATTCAAGGCAGTATGTCCGGCGTTCCAGTTGGGCAAGTCGCGAACTTCATTGCAGGCACATTATTTATCTTGCCAGTCGCCTTTATGTTCAAAAAAATCAAATCAGCAAAAGGGATGGCATGGTCTATGATCGCGGGTACATTGCTTATGACTGTGATGATGAGCATTTTAAATTACTTCTTATTCCTGCCAGCTTACACATGGTTCTTAAACGCGCCAGAACTATCAGATCATGCGCTCAAGACGACTATTACAGCAGGGATCTTACCATTTAACTTTATTAAAGGCATCATCATTACCATCGTGTTCAGCCTCATTTTTGTGAAAATGCGTCCATGGTTTGAAAATAAACGTCGACTTCAAAATAGTTAATATAAAAAAAGCCCCTGCATAAGGGGCTTTAGATTATTGACAAAGGGCTAAAATGGTTTTTATTTTAGCCCTTTGTCTTCTATTCAGCGTGATAGAAAACCTTTGCAGTCTAGGAAGGGTGAGCACCGGAACGGAGCGAATTTGACATTCGTGAGTACCGGCGCGCAGACCTGACAACGAATGCGAGGGTTTGTCTACATGCTGAAAGCCCCTGCATAAGGGGCTTTTATACTATTCATGCTTAAGTGGGTCACCCTCGAAAGATTCGTCCGCAACTTTGATTGAATCCGTTGGACATCCTTCAAATGCATCAAGCATATCTTCTTCGAGTACTTCTGGAACTTCTACAGTTCCTTGGTTGTCATCAAGCGTAACAAATGCAATGCCTTCATCATCATAATCATAAATGTCTGGAGCAGCTGCACCGCATGCGCCGCAAGCAATACATGTGTCTTTGTCTACAATTGTATATTTTGCCATGTTAAAAAAATACCTCCCAGATTGTTCGATGGAACAAATGGTCTAACCTTTTTAGTTTCACCGATAAAAAACAATTTCCTCAAACCTTATTGTAATGATTTTAATTTCACATTTCAACTGTAAAGTGATTGAGAATGCTTATCACATAAGGGTTTGTTCATAACTTTCCCCCACAAATTGAGTTTAAACATTTCTTCTTCTATGAAATCTGTTAAAATAAAGGGAGAAAATATTCGAATTTTGTCAGGAAGACAGGTGCTTTGGCGAATGACTCTTCATTATTTGGATGTCATGTTAATGGACAGCGTATATAAATTGAACGGCGAACGCTCCATAAGTGCTGTCTACCATCTTTTTAAAGGAAAAAAATCATCACAAACCATACAGGATGCCAGTTTATTTCAGCTTTCAAAGTACTTCGGCTGTTACCCGGGGTTTACGAGGGAGCAGCTGAATCGCTCTACTATAAAACTTGACGAAGAGCACTACATCAAAAAAACGGGGGAGACATTCACTGTTACAGATGCAGGACAGCGTATGCTAAACCAGTACTTTTTAGAAAAACCGATGCCCGTTTATTTTCATGGTGCAAAATATCATGATAAAGCAAAGGTGCTATGGATGAGGCTCTCGTTACTTGTGCAAGTGCTTTCTCACCATATGGCTGGATCGTATCAATATGTCCCAATACAAAGAGATGTATCCGTACAAAGCTGGACGAAATCCTTCTTAAAACAGCATCACGAGAAGAATAAACTTTCAGAAGAGCTGCATCATGAACTAGAAACGCTCCTTAGCCGTATAAGTAATCAAGAGGCGCTGATTTTTGTTTATTCATTGACGTCAAATGAAAGAATCGGGCGTACGTATCAGCAAATGGCAGAGTGGCTAAAAGAAGATGTGTGGTATGTGTACCTGCTTTTTTGGAATGTCCTCCATTATTTTATTCATGCTGCCCAAAAAGGTGAGACGCAGCTCATGCAAAAGCTCGTAGGTGACCTTGAATTCAAACGCGTGCTAACAACCTCTACTCACAAAACGCTCGAACTTGTGCAAAAAGGCTTTGATATTGATCAGATTGCGCATATTCGTTCATTAAAAAAGGCAACGATCGAAGACCATATTGTCGAGCTTTCCATACATGAACCGAACTTCTCAATAGAGCCGTATGTGAGCGTAGAAGCGCAGCAGGCCATTCATACAGTAGCCAGGGAGCTTCAAACAAATAAAATGAAGCTGATTAAAGAAAAACTCGAACATTCATTTACTTATTTTCAAATACGATTGGCTCTGACAAGGATGGTGAAAGCAAATGGATAAGCTTCATCAGACGCTCATGCGATATTTTGGTTACGACTCATTTAAAACAGGTCAAGAGGACATTATTCAAAGTGTACTAAATCAAAAGGATACGGTTGCCATGCTGCCTACTGGCGGCGGGAAATCCATCTGCTATCAAATTCCCGGCTATATGTCAGATGGGTTAGTTCTCATTATTTCGCCGCTGTTATCGCTTATGGAGGATCAAGTCGAACGAATGAAAATGCGCGGAGAAAAACGAGTGGCGGCGCTGAACAGCACATTGTCTTTTCAGGAGAGACGGCATATCATTCGGCATTTGCCATCATATAAGTTTTTATTTGTCGCGCCTGAGGCATTAATGTCAGAGGTGCTGCTAGAACAGCTCAAATCGATGCATATTGGTCTGTTCGTCGTCGATGAAGCCCATTGTATATCGGAATGGGGGCATGATTTCCGTCCGGAATATTCCAAGCTGGGAGAATGGAGAGAAGCGTTAGGTCATCCTGTTGCCTTAGCACTGACGGCAACAGCAACAAAACAAACGCTAAAAGATACCGTGCAAACGTTAAGATTGCAGCATCCAGACTTTCATATTCATTCTGTCAACCGGCCAAACATCGCTTTAGTTAAAGAAGCGCACGAAACGAAAGAAGCAAAAGAGAAACGGGCCATTGAGCTTGTGGAATTCCTGCAAGGCCCCGGTCTGATTTATTGCCCGACTCGGCAAATGACAGAAGAAATGGCGCTTTTTATGAAACAAAAAACCCATCAGCGTGTAGAGTATTACCATGGCGGAATGGATGCAGGAGACCGCATGCTTATTCAGCAGCAATTTATCAGCGGACAGCTTGATCTCATTTGTTGTACAAGTGCTTTTGGAATGGGAATTGACAAAGCAGATATACGATTTGTTATTCATATGAGCCCGCCGCAGTCAATTGAAGCATTTATGCAGGAAATTGGAAGAGCAGGACGGGACGGGAAAAACAGTGTGAGCATTCTTTTATATACAGAAGAGGATGCGGACATTCAACAGCATTTAATACAAGCCGAGGGCTTTGATGATCCAGAAATTGATTTTTTCTTAGCTAGACTGACACAAACGCAGACAAATGATGAAAAAAAATTACGTGAACAATTGATGGAATCAGGGCTTCAGGAGACACGGGCAAGAATGCTGATCCACTATTACAGGATGTATCAGTCTGAACAGCCGCGTGTGCTCCTGATGAAACTGAAAGAGAAATTGCAGGACAGACAAACAGAAAAACTGAGAAAAGTATGGCAATTTAAGGAGCGGATCACAGGTCATAGCTGCTTTAGACAATCTCTGTTATCATACTTTTACGAACAGCTTGATCAAACGGAGATTGCATCCTCTGGCAATTGCTGCTCTTCTTGCGGACTTGACCTGTCTGATTATGAAAAAAAAGAACAACCATTGGAGCTGAATGAAATGAAACACTGGAAGACCGTGCTGAATCGTATGTTTCATCTGACAAAAGAGGCGCAGCATTGATCGAACAACATCGCCGAATCATTGAAAAATTAACCGATCGACAAGTCGTAGAACAACTGTATTTTACGCAGCTGCTGATGCTGGTTATTTCTTTTTTACTAGGTATATTTATGTTCGATCATTGGACAGATTTCACATCTCTTTGGGAGATTCAAGATGCGCGGATACTGACTTATGGAATTGGCGGCGCTGTGCTTGTGATCATTGTGGATGCGATTGTCATGAAGGTGTTTCCTGCTCATATGTATGATGATGGTGGTTTAAATGAAAAAATGTTCAAAAACCGCAGCATCCCGCATATTGTTTGGTTAACACTGCTCATCGCCTTTTCAGAGGAAATTCTATTCCGAGGGATCGTCCAGCAGCAATTTGGATTGGAGATTGCTAGTATCGTGTTTGCACTTCTTCACTTTCGTTACTTATCAAAAATACTCTTGTTTATCCTTGTGGTTTCCATTAGTATTTTTTTAGGACTTTTATACGAGTGGACGGGGAATTTATTTGTTCCTGTCATGACCCATTTTGTCATTGACTTAGTCTTTGCTTGTCAAATTCGTTTAAAATATAGGGGGAGGGATGAACATGGAAGAAATGTCGAGAATGAAGAGAAAGAAAGAGCAGCTGACAAACATCCATGACGATGATGTTGAGAAGATTTTTGAAGAAGAAGTACAGCCTTCAGATGACTCTCACTTTCCTACACGAGAAGATTTTCATGAATATAAAAAGCAGCGCACAAAAAAGGTTCGCAATCCATTGTTTACAACACTGGCTATTATCTTTCCTATTATCGTCGTCACGGTGTTCTTCCTTTTGATCTACTACACGTCAAAGGAAATTAACCATAATAATAATCAAGATGTATATAATATTGATTCTACATCAAGTGCTGACACAGACCCAGTCCCGTCAGCACTTGCCGAAACGAAAAATGACTCAAGCGCTGATAAAGCGGATGCGTCTGATGATGAGAAGCAAAAGAAAGATGAAGAAAAACAGCGATCGAAAGAAAAAGCTGAACAGAAGAAAAAAGAAAAAGCTGCTAAAGAGAAAGAAGAGCGTGAACAAGCAGCGAAAGAAAAAGAGCGGGAGCGAGCTGAAGCTGCCAAAAAGCGTGAACAGCAGCAGCTAGCCCTGCAAAAGCAACAGGAAGAGAAAAAACGAAAAGAAGCTGAAGAGAAAAAGAAGCAGGAAGAAAAGCCAGTTCGTGTCGTGCAGCACACTGTTGGTCCAGAGGAAAACCTGTATCGAATTTCAATGAAGTATTACAAAAACCGTTCGGGTGAAGAGAAAATTAGAGCCTATAATCATTTGAAAGGTAACAGCGTGTACAGTGGTCAAGTGCTGAATATTCCACTAGAAAACTAATCATCTGACATGAATGAAGAAGCAGGCACATACATATGTAGAAAAAAGGGACAGGGTGTATGTGATGACATTGCACGCAATCAGCCGATATATGGATCAGCCAACACAGAAGATGATGGAAACATTGATCAAAAGAAAGCATAAATATGAGGGGTTTGCCAAGCAGTGCAAAAGGTGGCAATGGACAGCCCTTCTATCGCTGGCCATTCTTTTGTTTTATTTTGTGATCACGGCAAATGCGGGAGGCGGCTCGCTTCAGCCGGAAGCCATGATTGCCACACTGCTTGGTCATGAAGTATTTCTGTTTTGGATCATGGCTGAGGTCTTTGCTTTTTATGCCTCTTATTACTATAAGAAAAAAGAAGAAAAGGCTGAAGATGAATATCATCGGCTTCGATGTGAAATTATACAAAAGAGCACAGACTTATGGCCGCAATCAAATCAGTGGAAAGAGCGCGAGGCGGTTTTTCACTATATGCAGAAGCAATATGACATTAATCTTTATTATGAAAGTAAATAAATGAGAAAAAAAGACGTTTAACAGTTGAAACGTCTTTTTTCATTCAAGCGTCTTATGAAAGAAAGATATGTAAGGGAGCCATTTGTGATGAAATATGCCATCGGATTTACTGCCGCCATTGCGGCTGTTACAACAGGTGTGTGTGTAACGGCAAAAATGGTGAAAACGGCAAAACAAAACAACATCAAAAAGCATTACTTTACAATAGAAGCACTTCAATCAGACCGTCCTGCTGTCATTTTCTTTATTTCTGATACACACAGACGTCTCATCAGTGACACTTTATTAGCAGAAATCAGACAGGAAGAGCCAGATGTGATTATGATTGGCGGAGATTTAGCGGAAAAAGGTGTACCCTATGCAAGGATTGAAGAAAATGTGAAACGTTTATCAAGAATTGCGCCGGTTTATTTTGTTTGGGGAAATAATGATCATGAGCTGCACCAGCAAAGGTTTAAAGAGATTCTTCATGCATACGATGTCACGACTTTGCAAAATGAAACGGCTGTATGGAATTTCGAAGGCCAGCGAATTAAAATCGGAGGAATTGATGATATTCGGCTTGAAAAAGCAGATTATGAAGCGATACGGCCAGAGTTTGTGAAAGAAGATGTCAATATTCTCTTATCACACAATCCAGATGTACATCATTTGATGAGTGAAGAGGAAGGAATTGATCTTGTCCTGAGCGGTCATACGCATGGGGGACAGATCCGAATTGGGAAATTTGGACCGTATGAAAAAGGAAGAACAGGCCAGGTCAAAGGTGCGTTCTTTCTCATTAGTAATGGCTACGGAACAACAAAAATTCCCATGCGTCTCGGAGCAGAACCAGAAACCCATCTGATCTATTTAATGCCTCTAAAAACGCGTTAACTTGCAGAACCCTCAATATTTTCCATAAAAGTCACCGTAAGCATAGCTTCATGCTTGTCTTCCGTCTTGACACAGTGTAAACTGAATACAAAATTAAGAACCTATGACTCATCATCTCATATACTACAGTATGATGTGTGTTTAGAAGAGGCAGGAGGGAACGTTATGCGACTGGAGCGTCTGAATTATAATAAAATCAAAATTTTTCTCACACTAGATGACCTGACAGACCGAGGTCTTACGAAAGAAGACCTTTGGAAAGATTCGTTCAAAGTCCATCAGCTGTTTAAAGACATGATGAACGAGGCGAATCAGGAGCTCGGTTTTGAAGCGAATGGACCGATTGCTGTTGAAGTATTTTCTCTTCAGGCGCAGGGGATGGTCGTCATTGTCACAAAGAGTCAGCAGGAAGATGCTGATGATGAGTTTGATGAAGATTACATTGAGATGCAAGTCAAGCTCGACGAGAGCAAGCATGTGCTCTATCAATTTGCCTCGTTTGAAGATGTGATTCAACTGTCCCATAGTTTAAGTCGTATTGGACTTTTAGGGGGTACAGTTTACCATTATGAAGGTCAATATTATCTCAGCCTAGATGATGTTGGAGAACTATCTGCTGATACAGTCATTTCAATTTTAGCAGAGTTTGGTTCACCTACGACACTCACCATTCACCGGCTAAAAGAGTATGGAAAAGTGATCATGCAAGAAGATGCCGTGAAAACGATTCAAATGTATTTTTAATCACTTTTTTCTATTATATTTAATACTGTTGTGATGAAACAACAGTATTTTTTTATATCCTTTTTTATATTTATAAACGCTGATATTTTATTTTGATAAAAAACGCTTTTTACCTTTGCTTTACCAGTACGAAGGTGTATACTATTGCTTGAAAGGGAGCAGTAGATCATGAAAGATTTCTAGGGGGTTTATTTTAATGGCAGCCGATCAAAACGCCGCTCATAACGCAGAAGATAAGCTAGATGTTTTAAAGTCAACTCAAACCGTCATACATAAAGCGCTAGACAAATTAGGGTATCCGCAGGAAGTGTATGAATTGCTGAAGGAGCCAATTCGTCTATTAACGGTCAAAATTCCAGTACGTATGGATGATGGATCTGTGAAAATTTTCACTGGTTACCGCGCACAGCACAATGATGCTGTCGGTCCAACAAAAGGCGGAATTCGTTTCCACCCGAACGTTACGGAAAAAGAAGTAAAAGCGCTTTCAATTTGGATGAGTTTAAAATGTGGAATTGTGGATCTTCCTTATGGCGGAGGAAAAGGCGGTATTATCTGTGATCCAAGAGAAATGTCATTCAGAGAGCTTGAAAAACTTAGCCGCGGCTATGTTCGCGCCATCAGTCAAATTGTTGGACCAACAAAAGATGTTCCAGCACCAGACGTGTTTACGAACTCTCAAATTATGGCATGGATGATGGATGAATATTCTAGAATTGATGAGTTTAACTCGCCAGGGTTTATTACAGGAAAACCAATTGTTCTTGGGGGATCACACGGACGTGATACTGCAACAGCAAAAGGTGTGACGATCTGCATCAAAGAAGCGGCGAAGAAAAAAGGAATTGACATTAACGGGGCTCGTGTTGTCGTACAGGGATTCGGAAATGCAGGAAGCTACTTAGCTAAATTCATGTATGATGCTGGAGCGAAAATCGTAGGGATTTCAGATGCGTACGGCGGATTATACGATGAAGATGGTCTAGATATTGACTACTTGCTTGACCGACGTGACAGCTTTGGAACCGTCACTAAATTATTTAACGATACAATTACAAACCAAGAGCTGCTTGAGCTGGATTGTGATATCCTAGTACCTGCAGCCATTGAAAACCAAATCACAGAAGATAATGCGGCAAACATTAAAGCTAAAATTGTCGTAGAAGCAGCAAATGGTCCAACGACACTGGAAGGAACCAAAATTCTTTCAGATCGTGGTGTACTACTTGTCCCAGACGTACTTGCGAGTGCGGGTGGTGTAACTGTTTCTTACTTTGAATGGGTTCAGAATAACCAAGGGTTCTACTGGACTGAAGAAGAAGTTGAAACTCGTTTAGAAGATATGATGGTGAAATCATTTAATAATATTTATGAAATGGCGCAAAACCGCCGGATTGATATGCGTCTTGCTGCATATATGGTCGGTGTACGTAAAATGGCTGAAGCTTCTCGATTCAGAGGCTGGATTTAAGCGGCTGATTTGCATCGCGCCTTAAAATCTCCTATCCTTAAATAGGAGATTTTTTTATGGAATGGAACAAAGAATCAAACAGCCCAGCAATTGTTATTGCAGTGAAATGACAGGAGTGGAACAAATGAAACAAGAAAAAGCGATCATAATAGGAGGCGGCCCATGCGGACTATCAGCTGCCATCGCATTCAAGCAAATTGGGATTGATGCACTTGTGATTGAAAAGGGGAATGTCGTGAACAGTATTTATCATTACCCAACACATCAAACCTTTTTTAGTACAAGTGAAAAGCTTGAAATCGGTGATGTCGCTTTTATTACTGAAAATCGTAAGCCCGTTCGTATTCAGGCACTTTCCTATTACCGAGAGGTCGTCAGACGAAAAAACCTGCGTGTGCATGCTTTTGAAAAAGTGAACGCCGTGACGAAACAAGATGGCGGTTTTACAGTGAATACATCAAAAAACGACTATTCATGTGATTACGTCGTCATTGCAACTGGCTACTATGATCATCCAAACTATATGAACGTCAAAGGAGAAGACCTTCCCCACGTATATCACTACTTTAAAGAAGGACATCCATATTTTGATAAAGATGTGACGGTGATTGGCGGGAAGAACTCTAGTGTGGATGCTGCACTAGAACTTGTGAAATGCGGAAGCAGAGTCACTGTGCTTTATAGAGGAACTGAATATTCATCCAGCATCAAACCTTGGATTTTACCAGAGTTTGAAGCGCTTGTCCGTAATGGAACGATTCGAATGGAGTTTGGCGCGCAGGTGAAAGAAATCACAGAAGAAGATGTGATCTTTACAAACCAGCAAAATCAAACGGATCGAGTGAAAAGTGACTATGTATTTGCCATGACTGGCTATCATCCAGATCATTCTTTCTTAGAAAAAATGGGTGTCACGATAGATCAAGAATCAGGCCGTCCAGCATTTGATGAACAAACGATGGAAACGAATGTTGAAGGTATTTTCATTGCAGGAGTCATTGCTGCTGGAAATAATGCGAATGAAATTTTCATCGAAAATGGAAGATTTCATGGCGGACTCATTGCAGAAGAAATCAACAAAAGAATCAACGGATAAAAAAAGAACTGGATCCTTCAAAGGGGTTCGGTTCTTTTTTTATAAATTGGGATTATATAGAAAGTTATTTTTAGAAAAATGGGCCCGAGTCATATAAAAAAAGGGTAAATCATGGTACGATAATGAAGGATAATGTAGGGAAAGAGGTCTGGTTATGATCGCAATCATCTCAGCAGGTTTAGCTCCCGGCATCGCACTTTTAAGTTATTTTTATTTGAAAGATCAGTACGACAATGAGCCGGTTCATATGGTCATCAGATCTTTTATGCTAGGTGTCATACTTGTGTTTCCAACCATGTTTATTCAATATGTCCTTCAAGAGGAAAATATCGCAACAAACCCTATCTTGATTTCATTTGTGACGTCGGGCTTTTTAGAGGAATCATTAAAATGGTTTATTTTAATGGTCAGCGTTTATGCGCATGCCCAGTTTGACGAACACTATGACGGGATTGTGTATGGAACGAGTGTCTCACTTGGTTTTGCAACACTTGAAAATATTCTTTACTTAGTCGGTCATGGGGTCGAATATGCGTTTACCCGTGCTTTATTACCTGTATCAAGTCACGCATTATTTGGTGTTGTGATGGGATTTTATATCGGAAAAGCCCGCTTCTCTGATAAAAAAGAGCAGCGCAAATGGCTGATTCTTTCTTTAACGCTCCCTGTGCTGTTTCACGGCCTGTATGATTTCATTCTATTAGGGATGAAAAACTGGGGATATATCATGGTGCCGTTCATGATTTTTTTATGGTGGTTTGGTTTAAGGAAAGCAAAAAAAGCCCGTGCGGTAAAAATGGTGCAAATTTAATTTTTGAAAACGTCCTATTTGTTGATAGGGCGTTTTTTTGTCTTTTCCATCCAATTCTCTCCTGTGTTGAATGTATAAAAATAGGGATCGGAAGAAACATATATTCAAACATCAAAAGTACAGGAGGATCAAATATGGATAAAGCTCGTTTCATAAAACAAATCGTTCTTATCTTCTCAATCGTTCTTCTTGCGTCTTCACTTTTGACAGAGAGTAAAAGTGAAGCCTTCACCAGCCAAGTCATCCAGCGCGGCGCAACAGGAGAAGATGTAGTCGAACTGCAAGCGCGGCTCCAATACAATGGTTTTTACAATGGCAAAATTGATGGCGTCTATGGCTGGGGGACGTACTGGGCCGTTCGTAACTTTCAAAGCCAATTTGGTATCAAGAAAGTCGATGGACTTGTAGGCGAGAAAACAAAAAGCTTATTAGTTCAAAAGACGAAATACTACAAAGAATTTGTTCAAAAGCAGCTGCAGCAAGGAAACCAGTTTACCCATTATGGCGGAAAGCCTCTTGATCAGCAAACAAAGGCTCCGAAAAGAAGCTCGCAAAAGAAGACAGCCCAAGGTACAAAAGAAAATCAAAAAAGTCAAAGTGGATCATCTGGGAAGTCTGGCAATCAGTCAGGCAGCCAGCAGGGGAATCAAACACCGAAACAAACAGCAGCCAACATGCCTGGTGGATTTTCTAGTAATGACATTCAGCTCTTGTCACAAGCTGTTTACAGTGAAGCAAGAGGTGAGCCGTATGAAGGACAGGTGGCCATCGCGGCCGTCATCTTAAACCGTTTGAACAATCCGACCTTTCCAAATACGATCGCAGGGGTCATTTTTGAACCGCTAGCATTTACCGCTGTTGCAGATGGGCAATTTTATATGACGCCAGATGAAACGGCAAAAAAGGCTGTGTTTGATGCAATCAATGGCTGGGACCCATCTGAGAGCGCCATTTATTACTTTAATCCTGATATAGCAACAAGTCCATGGATTTGGGGAAGACCACAAATTAAACGAATCGGGAAACATATATTCTGCGAATAAAAAGAGGTGTAAATAAATGATCAGAGGAATATTGATTGCTATTTTAGGAATTGCTGTCATCTCAACAGGTTACTGGGGCTATAAAGAACATCAAGAAAAAGACGCCGTGCTGCTTCATGCTGAGAACAACTACCAAAGAGCCTTCCACGATTTAACGTATCAGGTGGATCAGCTGCATGACAAACTGGGCGCAACACTTGCGATGAACAGCCAAACATCCATCTCACCAGCACTTGCAGATGTATGGAGAATGTCATCAGAAGCGCATAACAATGTCAGCCAGCTCCCGCTCACATTGATGCCTTTTAATAAAACGGAAGAATTCCTGGCGAATGTCGGAGACTTTAGCTACAAATCATCAGTCAAAACTTTATCAGACGAACCATTAAATAAAGATACACACAAAACCATTACAGCCCTTTATAATCAAGCATCAGATATCCAAAACGAACTTAGACAAGTGCAGCACCTCGTCCTTAATAAAAACTTAAAATGGATGGATGTTGAAATGGCGCTGGCTGACGGCGATCGAAAGAACGACAACACCATCATTGACGGGCTGAAAACAGTCGAGAGAAATGCAGATGCGTTTGCAGATGTCGATCTTGGGCCTACAAATGTGTCGACAGAAAAAGAAACACAAGGCTACAATCATCTAAAAGGCGACAAGATTTCAAAAAAAGAAGCGATCCGCATTGCACAGCAATTCACACCTGACCATAATCAACATTTTAAAGTGAGAAAAAGCGGCAGCAAAACCAATCGTGACGTGTATAGCTTATCGATGTCTGATCCAGACAGCCATGCTAACTTTTACTTAGACTTAACTGAAAAAGGAGGACACCCAGTCTACCTTCTTCAGAATCGTGACGTGAAAAAACAAAAAATCAGTTTGAATGCTGCATCAGAAAAAGCACTCAGCTTTTTAAAGAAGCACGGATTTGACACAGAATCGTTCCATTTAGATGAAAGTGCACAATTTGATAATATCGGTGTATTTACCTATGTGCCTCTTCAAAAAAATGTATTACTTTATCCAGATAGTATACGCATGAAAGTCGCATTGGATGATGGCGAGGTTGTTGGGTTTTCAGCGAAGGACTACTTAACGAATCATAAAACTCGAGACATCAAAGCACCGAAAATCTCTCAAAAAGAAGCACAGAAAACATTGAATCAGCATGTAAAGATCGAAGATACTCATTTGGCGATTGTGCAAAATGATATGTCAGAGGAAGTTCTGTGCTATGAGTTCCTCGGAACGATAAAAAACGATACGTACCGCATGTTCATTAATGCAGATACTGGAAAAGAAGAACGGGTAGATAAACTGAAAAACGCAGAACCTATATATAAAGACCTATAGAAAAGGAAGCGAGGAAAAGGCTAATAAGTCTTTTCCTTTTGTTTTAGACATGGTTTAATATAGGAGAGGATACGATTTCACAGATGAAAAGAGTGATGAGGAATGTTACAAATAGGGGATGCAATCACAATTGAATATGTCAATGAGAACAAAGAAGTGAAAACAGCAAAATCGAAGGTTTTGGAAAATAATAACGATGATATTTGCATTAATTATCCAGCAGATAAAGAAACGGGCCGCACCATCTACTTAAACCAGCAAACAGAAATCACCGTCTTCTTTTTTGACGAAAATCAAATTCCATACAAATGTACAAGCGAAGTCATCGGAAAAAGAAAAGAAGATATTCCGATGATTGTTATTTCCATTCCGCCAAAAGAAAAAATGATCCGGCTTCAGCGAAGAGAATATTTGAGAGTGGATACGATGATCAAAGCCACTATGATGCAAACGGATGAAGAGGCCTTTGACACGTTTATTGTGAATATAAGTGCTGGCGGCGTGGCGATTGCTGTTCCTGAGGGCGTGTCATTGAAAGATTATGGAGAAGTGGCCACAGAGTTTGAACTTCCCTTAAAAGAGCCCGTGAAAATTAAAGCGGTTGCAGAGATGAATCGAGTATATCAAGATGAACAGTCTGGCAAAACAAGAGCGATCATGGAGTTTTCAGAGATCACAAATGACCACCAACAGCACATTATGAAATACTGCTTCCAGCAGCAGCTTTTAACACGTGTGAAAAAAGCATAAGAATAAAGGGTGTAAAAAGCTTCCATACTAGAGAGGAAAGAATCTAGCGTGGAGGCTTTTTGTATGAAGACAATGGAAAGATGGTTATTGAAAGTGGTGTTCATTCAGCTTATTTTATTGCTAACTGTTCAGATCACACTTCATTTGACGAAAGGAGAACTTTTTTTGTCAAAAGTCGTGCAGTATGAGGGTGTGAATAACATGAGTATTGAAGAATGGATTGAGACGTTTAAGCAGAAGGATTGATAGAAAATTCCCCCGTTTGAGCGGTGATCGTGTTACAATTCATAAGGGAGATTCAATCAAGGAGAGGTATTATGAAAAAGAAATTATCTATTGCAATTGATGGTCCTGCAGCAGCAGGCAAAAGCACTGTGGCAAAAATAGTCGCAGCCAAAAAATCATATATTTATATTGATACAGGTGCCATGTACCGCGCGATTACACTTGCGGCACTTAATCAAGGTGTAGACCTTGAAGACGAACAGGCACTTGATTCATTACTGAAAAAAACAGTCATTGAACTAGTAACAACAGGCGAGGGTCAAAAAGTCCATCTAAACAATACGGATGTCACAGAGGATATTCGTACAGACCGCGTAAGCAACCAAGTATCGGTTGTTGCAAAGCACAGAGCTGTTCGGGAAGAAATGGTCCGCAGGCAGCAAGAGCTTGGCAAACGAGGCGGTGTCGTTATGGATGGAAGAGACATAGGCACTCACGTACTTCCGGATGCCGAAGTGAAAATTTTCTTGCTTGCATCAGTAGAAGAAAGAGCAAAACGCCGCTTTGAAGAGAATCAGAAAAAAGGCTACGATGTCAATTACGATCAGCTGATTGAAGAGATTGCAAGACGTGACAAGCTTGATTCTGAGCGCGAAGTTTCACCTTTAAAGAAAGCGGACGACGCCATTGAAATTGATACAACCTCCCTTTCTATTCAAGAGGTGGCAGGGAAAATTTTAGATGCGGCAGACCGCGTAGAGAAACAGTAAGAAATTTTAGAAAACTTTAATAAGTTAGAGGTTTATCTCTTGACAAACAAGGTCTTTTATTAGAAGTTTATACTAATACTATTTTTATTGATCATTCAAGCAATTATATTGATTTGAATGTTTCTATAATACATATTCGGCTGGCATTCATCATGCTTAAGACACATATTCGCCCAGTCGTTTTAACTAAGCTGTGTAGGTTTGGACCAAGGAGGTTATCGAAATGACAGAGGAAATGAATCAAATCGATGTTCAGGTACCAGAGGTTGGAGATGTAGTGAAAGGGATTGTTTCTAAAGTTGAGGACAAGCATGTCAATGTAGATATCGTCAATGTGAAACAACCTGGTATCATCCCAATCAGTGAATTATCAAGTCTTCACGTTGAAAAAGCATCAGATGTCGTGAAAGATGGCGACGAGTTAGAGCTTAAAGTAACAAAGGTCGAAGACGATGCTTTGATTTTATCTAAACGTGCTGTTGATGCAGACCGCGCTTGGGAAGACCTAGAGAAAAAGTTTGAAACAAAAGAAGTATTTGAAGCTGAAGTAAAAGACGTTGTAAAAGGTGGTCTTGTCGTTGACATTGGTGTGCGCGGATTTATTCCTGCATCTCTTGTAGAAGCACACTATGTAGAAGACTTCACAGATTACAAAGGGAAAACACTCTCACTTGTCGTGGTAGAACTTGACCGCGAAAAAAATCGCGTGATTCTCTCGCACCGTGCAGTCGTTGAGCAAGAGCAGTTAGACAAAAAGCAAGACTTCCTGCAAAAGCTTGAAGTAGGCAGTGTGATTGATGGTAAAGTTCAGAGGCTTACTGATTTTGGTGCATTTGTTGACATTGGCGGCATTGATGGATTAGTTCACATTTCTCAACTATCCCATGCGCATGTTGAAAAGCCATCTGACGTAGTAGAAGAAGGACAGGAAGTCCAGGTCAAAGTACTTGCTGTTGATCGTGATAACGAACGTATCTCACTATCTATTAAAGAAACATTACCAGGACCTTGGAGCCAAATTGGTGAAAAGGTAAAACAAGGTGATGTGCTTGAAGGAACTGTTCAACGTCTTGTGAGCTTTGGTGCATTTGTTGAAATTCTGCCAGGTGTAGAAGGGCTTGTGCATATTTCCCAAATCTCTCATAAACATATCGGCACGCCGCAAGAAGTCCTTGAAGAAGGGCAGACTGTCAAAGTGAAAGTGCTTGATGTGAATGAAGACGAAGAGCGCATCTCACTAAGCATTCGTGATTTAGAAGAAAATCCTGAAAAACAAATCGAAGAGGATTATCGTCAATATCAGGCGAAAGAAGAAAACACAAGCGGATTCCAGCTTGGTGACCTGATCGGCGATAAACTCAATAAACTAAAATAATTTGGTGATCAAAATTGACGCGAGCAGAAAGAAAGAAACAGCATATTGAGCATGCGTTGTCCACTGGCCAGCATGCAGCAACAGGTTTAGAAGATGTTTCCTTCGTTCACGCCAGTTTACCAGATCTTGCAACATCACAAATTGATACACATACGACAATTGGCGGACTGACTTTCGGTTCGCCAATTTTTATCAATGCAATGACTGGCGGGGGCGGAGAATCTACCTATGAGATCAACCGCTCTTTATCGATCGCAGCGAAGGAGACCAATATCCCAGTAGCAGTTGGATCACAAATGGCTGCACTGAAAGATAAAGAAGAAAGACGAACATATGAAATCGTTCGTAAAGTCAATCCGGATGGAATTGTATTTGCGAATTTAGGCAGTGAAGCGACGATTAAGCAAGCTCAAGAAGCAGTCAGCATGCTCGAGGCAAATATGCTCCAGATTCACCTGAATGTCATCCAAGAGATTGTCATGCCTGAAGGGGATCGCGATTTCAGGGGGGCGCTTGAGCGGATTGCAGCTATCGCTCAATCTGTTGGTGTGCCTGTTGTCGTGAAGGAAGTCGGATTTGGCATGAGCAAGGAGACGGCAAGAAAGTTATTCCATGCTGGGGTTGCAGCCATTGATGTAGGCGGATTTGGTGGGACGAACTTTTCTAAGATTGAAAATCTCCGCCGCCAAAAAGCCCTTCGTTATTTTGATCAATGGGGGATTCCAACTGCAGCGAGTCTTGCTGAAGTACATACAGCCTTTCAGAATCAAACGATTTTAGCCTCCGGAGGTATCAAAGATGCTCTTGATGTAACCAAATCATTAGCTCTTGGCGCATCTGCTGCTGGTCTTGCTGGATTTTTCTTAAAATTATTGACCAGTGGAGGAGAAAGCGGCCTCATCGCAGATATCATGGATCTTCAAGAAGATATCAAGATGATGATGACAGTGCTTGGTGTGAAGACGATTGAAGAACTGAGACAAGCTCCAGTTGTGATCTCAGGGGAAACAAGTCATTGGCTCAAAGAAAGAGGCGTTGACACAACGTACTATAGTAAGAGGGGCATGTGATATCACATGCCTTTTTTTACTGATTTCTTTTTCGAGCGCTTTCTGGACCTTCTAATGCTGTTGCACCTTTATGATGAATGGATTGATCACGGTTAGATTCCACTCTTTTTGACGCCTTTAAACGCTTTTCCTGTCTATCTTTTCCCATCATTCATCCCTCCTCAATCATTAGGGTGTCACCTCTTGTTTATTTCATACAGAGCCGGTAACGATCCGCATGTTTAAAAATTGGAGATTTTCCCATAATGTAATTGAGGTGATGAGGCGTTGGAGGCTTTGTACTATTATTGGTCTATATGGTTCGTTTGGATCATGGTGACATTTATCATGGAAAAAAGTTTGTGGCGCAGCGTGCTAGGTATCTGTGTACTTGTCCATATTATATCCAGTCATTTCATGATATCCGTTTTAGATATGAGCATGAATGCGGGATTCTTGATGACTTTTTTATATGCATGTGCCGCTTTCGTCATATTCAGGCCTGGTTATCGATTCATGAGGATCATGCAATTGGGCTCAATGGTGAGCGCGTATGCCTTTTTTATGATGTTTGCATTATATGACCCTGTTTGGTTCACGATAATAAAGGTGGATTGGGTCGTATTTGCCTTGCTGATCTTAATGTGTATGACATATGGACAGCCGTTAACGGAAAGAATCACCCTATGGATGATGTCAGTATGTCTCGGCGAAGCCCTTTATGCGCTGACGATTCACCGCCTTACATCATCAATTGTCATAGGGGATCTCTCTTTTCTTTCCTTCGTTGTGCAAGGAGCGGTCTTCCTATTAGGTGTCGATCAGCTCGAAAAGCTCTTGAACGCCCGTTCATCAAGAAAATCAGTAAAAGGGGCTGCAAAATCAACATGACAGACTATACGTTTCCTGTGATTATTGGTGTCGTCTTTGGGATGGCGGCAAGACTTTACATGTTAAGAACTGATTACCGGCAATACCCTACGTATATTCATGGACAAGTGATTCACATTGCGCTTGGTTTTATTGCGTCAGGATTAGGTGCGATCATTATGCCTGCACTGATTCAGGAGGAATTTACGGCGATTACCTTTCTCACTTTGGCAGCCACGCAATTTCGTGATGTCCGAAATATGGAAAGAAATACGTTAACCCAAATGGATTCGTATGAGCTTGTTTCACGAGGCAGTACATATATAGAAGGCATTGCCATTGCCTTTGAAAGTCGAAATTATATTGCGATTCTCACTGCACTTATTACAACGACAGCCTGTATTTTCTTCTCACTTGTTGTTGGAACAGTGGTCGGTATTCTTTGTTTTTTCATGGCAAAGCTATTAATGTCAGGCAGTCAATTAAAGGATATCGTCAATATTCAAAAAGGGGAACTTCGCTTTGATGGGGCAGGGCTTTATGTGAATGATATATACATTATGAATATCGGGCTGCCTGAAAAGCAAAAGCTCATTTTAGAGCATGGGATGGGCTTTATTTTGACGCCGAAAAATTTCAACTCTGCTACAACGATTGCCAACCTTGGACAGCGGCAAGCCATTTTATTTGATTTATCGAACGTGCTTGGCGTGTATCGCGATTCTGGGGAACCATCGCTCTGTCCGCTCGCAAAACGTGATCTGAATAACGGCACACTTGGCGTGTTCATTTTACCGCAATGGTATCGTGAAGATTTGGCTGTCCGTGTATTAGAAGAGGTGCCTATTTTAGAAAATGCCATTCGAATGCCGACAGATTTCATTAAAAAGAAAGTGAGGTAATAGGGCATGGCGAACACCATTGAACAATTTATATTGGCTGTGGCGACAACAAATAAAGAGCGGGTCATTGGCGGAACAGCCGTTTTTTTCTGTGAAAATAAAGAAGAGCTCGACATGTATGCCATGAATTTAGAGGCCATTTTAGATGGAATTGCACACGGCATTGGAGAAGATCTTTACTTGATTGTCAAACATTTTTAAGTTATTCATTGTGGTCTGATTAAAAATTGATATAATATATAAGTTGAACCCTTCATGTTTGAAGGGTTTATTTCATAAAACTGAATGAAAATTATAAATCCCGGTTGAAACATGATGATGAACATATTGAATCGCGGCTGGATTGAAAGGAAGGGTACTATGGGTAAACCTGTCGTAGCCATTGTTGGAAGGCCCAACGTTGGAAAATCTACAATTTTTAATCGAATCGCAGGCGAAAGAATATCGATTGTAGAAGACACACCTGGTGTAACAAGAGATCGAATCTATAGCTCTGCTGAATGGTTAAATTATGACTTTAATTTAATAGATACTGGTGGAATTGATATTGGAGATGAGCCATTCTTGGCGCAAATTCGCCATCAGGCAGAAATCGCAATGGACGAAGCGGATGTCATTATCTTTATGGTGAATGGCCGAGATGGCGTAACATCTGCGGATGAAGAAGTCGCAAAAATTTTATATCGCACGAAAAAGCCAGTTGTACTTGCTGTCAATAAATTGGACAACCCTGAAATGAGAAGCGACGTGTATGACTTTTATGCACTCGGATTTGGCGAGCCGTTTCCGATTTCTGGAACGCACGGATTAGGTCTTGGTGATCTGCTTGATGCAGTTGCAGAACATTTTAAAAATTTACCGGATACGCAATATGATGAAGAAGTTGTTCAGTTCTGCTTAATTGGCCGCCCGAATGTAGGGAAATCTTCATTAGTGAATGCCATGCTGGGAGAAGACCGCGTCATTGTCAGCAACATCGCTGGTACAACAAGAGATGCTGTCGATACGATGTTTACGTACAATCAGCGTGATTTTGTCATTGTTGATACAGCAGGTATGAGGAAAAAAGGGAAAGTATATGAAACAACAGAGAAATACAGTGTGCTTCGTGCATTAAAAGCCATTGATCGCTCTGATGTTGTCGCTGTTGTACTTGACGGCGAGGAAGGCATTATTGAGCAGGATAAACGAATTGCGGGCTATGCACACGAAGCTGGTAAAGCTGTTGTCATCATTGTGAACAAATGGGATGCTGTTGAAAAAGATGAGCGTACGATGAAGGAATTTGAGCAAAACATCCGTGAGCATTTTCAATTCCTTGATTATGCACCTGTCTTGTTTATGTCTGCTCTTACGAAAAAGAGAATTCATACATTAATGCCGTCGATTATCACAGCGAGCGAAAACCATGCAATGCGCGTTCAAACCAATATTTTAAATGATATCATCATGGATGCGGTGGCGATGAATCCAACGCCGACCCATAACGGACAGCGCCTGAAAATTTACTATGCAACACAGGTGGCCATTAAGCCTCCTTCCTTCGTTGTGTTTGTAAACGATCCAGAGCTTATGCACTTTTCTTATGAGCGTTTCCTAGAAAACCGCATTCGAGATGCATTTGGTTTTGAAGGAACACCGATTAAAATATTTGCGAGAGCGAGAAAATAAAAAGGGTGAGCAGGATGAAGAAAATTTCCGTACTTGGAGCAGGCAGCTGGGGAACAGCTCTTGCGCTTGTATTAGCTGATAATCATCATGATGTACACATGTGGGGACATAGACAAGAGCTCATTGATCAAATCAATGAGAAACATGAAAATCATGATTACTTGCCAAATGTCGAACTGCCAGCGTCTATTCAGGCGACAACTGATATGAAGCAGGCTTTAGAGGGGACAGAGGCGATTATTGTCGCTGTGCCAACAAAGGCCATTCGTGAGGTATTGAAGCAGGCAAATGAGCTGATTTCATCGAAGGTGCCGTTTGTCCATGTCAGTAAGGGAATCGAACCAGATACACTTCTTAGAATTTCTCAAATGATTGAACAAGAAGTCCCATCTGAGAAAAGAGAAGCTGTCGTTGTCCTATCAGGGCCAAGTCATGCAGAAGAAGTAGGTCTGCGTCATCCGACAACTGTTACTGTCTCATCAGAAAATATTGAAGCAGCTCAATTTGTTCAAGATTTGTTCATGAACAATCATTTTAGAGTGTACACCAACCCTGATGTGATTGGGGTAGAAATTGGCGGCGCATTGAAAAATATCATTGCTCTTGCGGCTGGTATCACAGACGGACTTGGATATGGTGACAATGCAAAAGCGGCGCTTATCACTAGAGGACTTGCTGAAATCGCACGTCTTGGCACAAAAATGGGAGGGAATCCCCTTACATTTGCCGGATTAACAGGTGTTGGCGATTTGATCGTGACATGTACAAGTGTTCATTCGCGTAACTGGCGCTGCGGGAATTTACTCGGTAAAGGATATAAGCTCGAAGAAGTGCTTGAAAAAATGGGGATGGTTGTCGAAGGCGTCCGCACAACAAAAGGCGCTTATCAGCTTTCTAAAGAATACAAGGTCAGCATGCCGATTACAGAGGCTCTTTACGGCGTTCTGTTTGAAGGGAAAAAGGTTGACGATGCTGTAGAATCTTTAATGGCACGTGTGAAAACACATGAGATGGAAGACCTTGTGAACATGTTTGAAAACCAAACAAAATAAATGGAAAGACTGAACTTAGGCATGTAGAGGATGCAAGAAGGGGAAGACTTGCATAACATAGCAATGAAGTTTGAATAGAGCTTTGCCTCTACAGAATGAGGAAAATAGTCGATCCAATGACTGAAGCAGAGTCCCCCTCTTTGCTTCAGTTTTTTTATGCGCTTTTTTCTGAATGATTGGAAAAATGATTGGTATTTACCTTATTTTTGGTTTAAAATGAAATATAAACGCTTACAATTCGTTCGTTTTAAAGGGGGACAGGCACGATGAGTTTTGCTTTAATCAAGATGTGGTTTGCGCTTGGTTCAATGGGGCTCATGTTTTTAGCCGTAGTAACCATTTATTTCAGCAGGTTTAAGCTGAAAAGCAAATTTCTTAAAATAACGGCCTCAACCGTCGCATACAGCTTGATGCTGATATCAGGTATCATTGTGTTTTTAGTTGTCTTTAGCGGGCCGGTCAATGAATAAAGAAAAGGAAGAATGTGATGATCAAAGCAAAAGTCAGTGTCACGCTGTTAGCACTTATGTTATTAACAGGATGTCTGTATCCAGAAAATCGCAAAGCTGAAAACCGGGTGCCATACGAAGAGCAGCTGCAAAGTGTCCAGACAGCGATTGAGGAATTTCAAAAAGCAACAAATGGTCTTCTGCCTATAGAAACGAAAGAAGCAGACACGCCGGTTTATCAGAAATATGTCATCGACTTTAAGCGCTTGTCACCAAGATATTTACACGACGTACCGTCTACATCTTATGAAGGCGGGGGCGAATATATTTATGTCCTCACAGACGTCGAAAAGAAACCAACTGTGAAACTGCTTGATGTCAAAATGACGCAGACCATAAATGAATTACGTCTTAGGATCAAGATGTATCAAGATGAACATACATATCCGCCATACGGCAAAGTCGTATCAGACAATTTATATACGTTAAATGAAAAAAAATTAGGATTAAAATCGCCGCCTGCGGTCATGAGTCCTGTGACAGGGAATTCCCTCCCATTACTGATTTCATCAAACGGTGAAATCTATGTGGACTATCGCAGTGATTTTGCTCATATTTTGAAGAATACGAAGCAAAAGCTGAAACCAGGTGAAAACATTCAAGATGTATATTGGCAGGAAACTCCATTTGTACCCGCGTTTTCTGTCCCATATACCATCAACAAAAAAGGTGAGCCTGCCTTTTTAGAAAAAAAGACGTCATAAACAAGAATGAACCTTTTTCCTCTGCATATAAATGAGGAGAAAGGTTTTTTTATGGCTAAACATACTCTCAAAACAAAAAGGTGTCATATTCAAATAGGACAACGTCATACACATATATTGTCCAGACACCTTTCAAGCACAGTTTGATTGAAGAATAGAGTATTTAATTTGAAAACGAGGATAGCAAGTCCGGGAGGGGATCACTTGGAAAAAGTCGATATTTTCAAGGATATCGCTGAACGAACAGGAGGCGATATATATTTAGGAGTCGTTGGCGCTGTTCGTACAGGGAAATCTACGTTTATTAAAAAGTTTATGGAGCTCGTGGTGCTCCCGAATATCAATAATGAGGCAGATCGTGCAAGAGCACAGGATGAATTGCCGCAAAGCGCAGCAGGAAAAACCATTATGACCACAGAGCCAAAATTTGTACCGAATCAAGCAGCATCTATTCACGTGAGTGACGGTCTTGATGTCAACATCAGGCTTGTCGATTGTGTGGGATACACTGTCCCTGGTGCGCGCGGGTATGAAGATGAAAATGGCCCAAGAATGATCAATACGCCGTGGTATGAAGAGCCAATCCCGTTTCATGAAGCAGCGGAAATTGGTACACGCAAGGTCATTCAAGAGCATTCAACAATAGGTGTAGTGATTACAACAGATGGTTCCATTGGAGAAATCCCAAGACATGATTATATTGAATCTGAAGAACGTGTGATTGATGAACTCAAAGAGGTTGGAAAGCCATTTATTATGGTCATCAACTCAGTGAGGCCATATCATCCTGAAACAGAAGCGCTCCGGCAGGAACTTAGCCAAAAGTATGATATTCCAGTACTCGCCATGAGCGTAGAAAGTATGAGAGAGCAAGACGTACTCAGTGTACTTCGTGAAGCATTATATGAATTCCCAGTTCTAGAGGTGAATGTGAACCTGCCAAGCTGGGTGATGGTGCTGAAAGAAGATCACTGGCTGAGAGAGAGTTATCAGGATTCAGTGAAGGAAACCGTAAAGGATATTAAAAGATTAAGAGATGTCGACCGTGTCGTTGGTCAATTCAGTGAATTTGATTTTATTGAAAGAGCGGGGTTAGCAGGAATTGAAATGGGTCAAGGGATTGCTGAGATTGACCTGTATGCGCCAGATGATCTATATGATCATATTTTAAAAGAAGTCGTTGGTGTAGAAATTAGAGGGAAAGACCATCTACTTGAGCTCATGCAAGATTTTGCTCATGCTAAGACAGAATATGATCAAGTATCAGACGCATTAAAAATGGTGAAGCAGACTGGTTATGGGATTGCAGCGCCAGCGTTGTCAGATATGAGTTTAGATGAGCCAGAAATCATTAGGCAGGGATCAAGATTCGGCGTAAGGTTAAAAGCGGTAGCGCCATCTATTCACATGATCAAAGTAGATGTAGAGAGCGAATTTGCACCGATTATCGGAACAGAAAAACAAAGTGAAGAGCTCGTCCGCTACTTAATGCAAGACTTTGAAGATGATCCGCTTTCGATCTGGAATTCAGATATATTTGGCCGCTCCCTCAGCTCCCTTGTCAGAGAAGGCATTCAAGCTAAGCTGTCTCTCATGCCGGAAAATGCAAGATATAAGCTGAAGGAAACACTTGAAAGAATCATCAACGAAGGATCCGGCGGTTTGATTGCGATTATTTTATAGCAAGTGAGACCTCTCATTGATAGGGGTCTTTTTTTGCGTATTGAATGAGTCATAAAAAGACAATTGTATAAAGATTAGTCAGATTCAGGTTGAAATTAGGAATATTCGTTCGCAAAAGTGCCCTTAATCCTTGACGAATAAGGATTCTACCCTTTAAAATGCTTGATATGGTATTTCATATGTGTTAATCTACTTACAGAAAATCTTCACTTTGTTGGACAAACATTCCTTCAAAGAGATGTTTTCTAATGAAAAGCCATGTATAACGCTTTCTAGGACGCTCTTTTTTTCTAAAAAAGGGTATAGAAAGAAGATGAATTGTGAAGAAATGATAACAATCTATTGAATGCATATTTTTGGGAGGAGGTGAAAGGCATGAACAAGACAGAACTTATTAACGCGGTTGCTGAAGCAAGCGAGTTATCTAAAAAAGACGCGACAAAAGCAGTTGATTCTGTTTTTGATACAATTTTAGATGCACTTAAAAATGGTGACAAAATCCAACTTATTGGTTTTGGTAACTTTGAAGTACGTGAGCGTTCAGCTCGTAAAGGACGTAACCCACAAACTGGTGCAGAGATCGAAATCCCTGCAAGCAAAGTACCTGCTTTCAAACCAGGTAAAGCACTTAAAGACGCGGTGGCAGGTAAATAATCGTTATGTGTAATGATCCTGTGAAGGAGTTATACATATACAGTTTCACACTGGTCTAGAAAAGCCCCTTTCATAAGGGGCTTTTCCTTTTGAATCAAAAGGTTCGTTTAGAACGCTCTCCTTTGCTTTTAGGATCTGAAGTGTGCTAGAATCTGAATGAAATGTAATCGCCTTTGGAGGATATAATACATGAGTGAAATAAATAAAGAATTAATCGAACACGCAGTACGCGATATATTAAAAGCAATCGGAGAAGATCCAGATCGTGAAGGACTTCTCGATACCCCAAAACGAGTCGCCAAAATGTATGAAGAAGTGTTTTCAGGATTAAATGAAGATCCAAAAGAACATTTTAAAACCATTTTTGGCGAAGACCACGAAGAACTCGTCCTTGTAAAAGATATTGCTTTCCATTCAATGTGTGAACACCACCTCGTGCCTTTCTACGGGAAAGCCCATGTTGCTTATATTCCGCGCGGCGGAAAAGTAACGGGACTTAGCAAGCTGGCAAGAGCAGTCGAAGCCGTGGCAAAACGCCCTCAGCTTCAGGAACGCATTACATCAACCATTGCAGATAGTATGGTGGAAACACTTAATCCGCATGGCGTGATGATTGTCGTTGAAGCAGAGCATATGTGTATGACGATGCGCGGAGTGAAAAAGCCAGGCGCTAAAACAGTGACCTCAGCAGTACGCGGCACATTTGCAAATGATGCAGCCGCAAGAGCAGAAGTGCTTTCCTTTATTAAAAACGACTAATTCAATAGATGGACGGTGAACAAAATGAGTGAAAATAAAGCATCTGATTTTGTGGTGATTAAAGCTATTGATAATGGTGTAAACGTCATCGGCCTAACAAGAGGCTCTGATACAAGATTTCACCATTCCGAGAAGCTCGATAAAGGTGAAGTGATCATTGCACAATTTACTGAGCATACATCAGCGATCAAAGTAAGAGGCGATGCTGTCATTCAAACAAGCTTCGGTGAAATTCAAAGCGAAGCAAAGAAATAAAGAACTTGTATGCACTTGATAGCATAAAAGTGAGAGCTGATATGGTATAATAAATCTCTATACAATGTGCAGGTCTACATATGAAACTGTAATTTTTGGGACAAGGGTGATATCTTTGCAAGACATCTACGGAATTTTATCTAATCTAAATATAAAATTAAATAAAAAGCTTTCTCATCCTTATTTGGCGAAGCATTTACGCGCGCCACTCATCGATGAAGATAAGCTCCTTCTTTTTCATGCAATGTTTGATGAAGCTCAAATTGATGCAGAGAAAAAAGAAAATTATATTTTAACGGCGATGCTTGTGCAAATTGCCCTTGATACCCATGACGAAGTCACAACTGCTGCAGCCATCAAGCAAGACGAATTCAAAAATCGTCAGCTGACCATCCTGGCAGGAGACTATTTCAGCGGTCTCTATTATTCTCTTCTCTCTGACATGAAAGACATTTATATGATCCGCACGCTCGCTACGGCGATCAAAGAGATCAATGAACATAAAATTAGACTGTATGACCGGTCCATTCAAGATGCAGCGCACTTTTACAAAAGTGTAGCTACAGTTGAATCTGCGCTTTTCCAAAGGATTTCTGAGCATTTTCAATTAACGCATTGGAATGAGATTGCAAGTCGTTTTCTTGTTTATAAACGTTTCATGAAACAAGCAGAAAATGACAAACATTTAAAACTTTTTTTGAACGATAGTTATACGGACGCCTATTCATGTTTTGACAACTTTGAGAATGAAGGCTATGAAAAGGCCAAACGGCCGATCAAGGAGCATCTTGTTTCATCTCCGGTCGTTCAAAAAGAGCTATTAAATCGCTTGGATCATATGAAAAATGAGCCTGCGTACCATCAGAAAGTGGAAGAAGGGTAAGTCATGCAGCAATCAAAAGAACAGCGAGTACACGGTGTATTTGAAAAAATTTATAAAAACTATGATCAAATGAACTCTGTCATCAGCTTTAAACAGCATAAAAAATGGCGTGATAAAACAATGAAGCTCATGAATGTGCAAAAAGGCTCTAAAGCATTAGATGTATGCTGCGGGACAGCCGATTGGACAATTGCGCTTGCAGATGCTGTTGGAGAAAAAGGCGAGGTCAAAGGCCTTGATTTCAGTAAAAACATGCTGAGTGTTGGAGAAACGAAGGTGAAAACTGGGGGCTACAAACAGATTGAATTGCTTCACGGCAATGCGATGGAGCTTCCTTTTGAGGACAACTCATTTGATTATGTCACCATAGGTTTTGGACTTCGAAACGTCCCTGATTATTTAACGGTGCTAAAGGAAATGACACGAGTAGTGAAGCCCGGCGGAATGGTTGTTTGTCTTGAGACATCACAGCCTGAGATGATCGGCTTTAAGCAGGGCTACTACATCTATTTCAAATACATTATGCCGCTCTTTGGTAAACTGTTTGCCAAAAGTTATCAGGAATATTCATGGCTTCAAGAATCAGCCAAAACATTCCCTGGCATGAAAGAGCTGGCGGCTCTGTTTGAAGAGGCCGGGTTGTCTGATGTCTCGTATCATCCATTTACAGGCGGTGTAGCAGCAACACATATCGGAAAGAAGCTTTGAATAAACGATATTTGGGTGAAGATAATGAAACTAAAAGCAATGATCTCTTTTTTAAATCATGATATCGATATAATTGAAAAAGAGCTTGAACAAACAGTTCGCTCTGATTATGCATTATTAAGTGAAGCAGGTCTTCATTTGCTGCAAGCGGGCGGAAAACGAATCCGCCCCGTTTTTGTTCTCCTTTCAGGCATGTTTGGTGACTATGACATTAATAAAATTAAATATGTTGCCGTTGCTCTCGAGCTGATTCATATGGCATCACTCGTTCACGATGATGTGATTGATGATGCAGAGCTGAGAAGAGGTAAACCAACGATAAAGGCAAAATGGGATAACAGAATTGCCATGTACACAGGGGATTATATGTTTGCGAGATCACTTGAATACATGACAAAAATCAATCACCCAATGGCACATGAAATTTTGTCAAAAATGGTCGTTGAGCTCTGTCTTGGTGAAATAGAGCAAGTGAAAGATAAATACAATATGGAACAGAACCTGCGTACATATTTAAGAAGAATCAAACGAAAAACAGCCTTGCTTATTGCGGGCAGCTGTCAATTAGGCGCTATTGCAGCAGGTACAGATGAAAAAACACATAAAGCCCTCTATTGGTTTGGATACTATGTCGGCATGTCTTATCAGATCATTGATGATGTCCTTGATTTCACATCAACAGAAGAAGAGCTGGGCAAGCCTGTTGGAGGAGACCTTTTACAAGGAAATGTCACACTCCCAGTTTTATATGCACTGAAAAATCCGACACTAGAAGGTCAATTGAAGCTGATCAATAGTGAAACGACGGAGAAGCAGCTGAAGCCTGTCATTGAAAGCCTCAAACAAACAGATGCGATCGACCGCTCGATTCGAGTGAGTGAAATGTATTTGAAAAAAGCTTTTGAACAGCTCGACAAGCTTCCTCGAGGACGAGCGAGAACGTCACTCGCCTCCATTGCAAAATATATTGGGAAACGAAAATTCTAATCAACGCTACGTTGATTGGTTTTTTTGTGAAATTTTTTGTCAAAAATTGATTATTATAAAAAAAAATGATACGATCACTTTGTAACAATGTAAGCCTATACATACATAACGACGGGGTGGAAAACGTATATGGACAAAACATTTCTTATGGTCAAACCTGATGGTGTGGAAAGACAATTAATCGGTGACATTGTGTCAAGATTCGAAAAAAAGGGGCTTCAGCTTGTTGGTGCAAAACTAATGAGTATACCAAAGGAAGTAGCAGAAACACATTACGGAGAGCATAAAGAAAAACCATTTTTCGGAGAATTGGTTGACTTTATTACGTCAGGACCTGTATTTGCAATGGTATGGCAAGGTGAACAGGTAGTAGACGTAACAAGACAAATTATCGGCAAAACAAATCCAAAGGAAGCGCTTCCAGGAACAATAAGAGGAGACTATGGATTGACTGTTGGGAAAAACATTATTCATGGGTCAGACTCACCAGAAAGTGCTGAAAGAGAAATTAACTTATTCTTCAAACAAGAAGAACTCACAAGCTGGGATCAAACCATCTCAAGCTGGATTTATTAATGTTCAAGCCAAGGTGTTCATTCAATGAACACTTTGGCTTTTTTTATATTGAACTTTCTACACGAAATTTCGTATGAGAAGATACAAATTTTCGATAAAAACAGCTATACTAGGACAAAGATAGATGAGACAGGAGAGGACATTGATGGATCCATATCAAGTATTTGTTGGAAAATGGAAAAAACTAACCGGGGTTGATCTGAATTTATATAAAGAAGCACAAATGAAACGAAGATTAACATCACTTTATGATAAAAAAGGATTTAAAGATTTTGAAGCATTCGCGGCCGCGCTTGAAAAGGACAGAGCACTATTAGATGAGACGATGGACCGCATGACGATTAATGTGTCAGAATTTTACCGAAACTATCAGCGCTGGGAAGTACTTGATCAAAAAATCCTGCCGCTGCTTTCGAAAAATGGCGGGACCTTAAAGATTTGGAGCGCAGCATGTTCGACAGGAGAAGAGCCATATACACTCTCTATGCTGCTGTCAAGTCATCCTCTAGTGAAAGACTTTCAAATTATTGCAACTGACATTGATGATAAGGTTTTGCAATCAGCTCAAAAAGGCAGATATCATGAACGCTCTCTGCAAGAGGTACCAGATCATATCAAGCAAAAATATTTCACAAAAGAAGATTCTTCATTTTACACTGTGAAAAATGAGGTTCGAAAGCATATTCAATTTAAGAAGCACAACCTTTTAGCTGATCCATATGAAAAACAGCTTGACCTTATCGTTTGCCGAAATGTACTGATTTATTTTACTGAAGAGGCGAAAGAAGAAATTTACTTGAAAATGAGCAGTAGTTTAAAACAAAATGGCGTATTATTTGTTGGTTCTACAGAGCAAATTTTTCACCCGGAAAAGTTTGGACTGACATCTGCTGATACTTTCTTTTATCAAAAGAAGGGTATGTAGCTGACTTTTTAGTAGCAAGTGTGTTATTATATTTTTACTTAAAAGCGTTAATGCGATGAAGGGAGATTAAGTCAATGAGGTACTTAACAGCAGGTGAATCACATGGTCCACAATTGACCACAATTATTGAAGGAGTTCCAGCAGGACTTTACATAGAGCAGGATGACATCAATTATGAATTGGCTAGAAGACAAAAAGGTCATGGCCGAGGAAGAAGAATGCAGATCGAAAAAGACCAGGCAAAAGTGTTAAGTGGCGTTCGCCATGGGAGAACATTAGGTTCGCCAATCGCTCTTGTTGTTGAAAATAACGACTGGAAGCACTGGACAAAGGTGATGGGGGCAGAGCCGATCACAGAAGAAGAAGAAAGTGAAATGAAGCGTCAAATCTCTCGTCCAAGACCAGGACATGCGGATTTAAATGGTGCGATTAAATATGGACACCGTGATATGAGAAACGTATTAGAGCGCTCGTCAGCCCGCGAGACAACTGTTCGCGTAGCAGCAGGCGCAGTTGCCAAACAAATCTTGGCGCATCTAGGGATTAAAGTAGCTGGCCACGTCCTTGAAATTGGCGGAGTGAAAGCAGCTCATACAGCATATGAGTCTATTGAAGATTTGCAAAAGGTAACAGAAGAATCACCTGTTCGCTGCTATGACAGTGAAGCAGGTCAGCAAATGATGGATGCAATTGATGAAGCGAAGAAAAACGGCGATTCAATTGGCGGAATTGTTGAAGTCATCGTTGAAGGAATGCCGGTTGGGGTTGGCAGCTATGTTCATTACGACCGTAAATTGGACAGCAAGCTTGCAGGCGCTGTACTTAGTATCAACGCTTTTAAAGGGGTTGAATTCGGTATTGGCTTCGAGGCAGCCTCTAAAAATGGCAGTGAGGTCCATGATGAAATCATCTGGGATGAAGAAAAGGGCTATACGAGAAAAACAAACCGCCTAGGTGGTCTTGAAGGCGGAATGTCAACTGGTATGCCAATTGTCGTAAGAGGGGTTATGAAACCAATCCCAACGCTTTATAAGCCGCTTCAAAGCGTTGACATTGAAACAAAAGAACCTTTCTCTGCAAGTATTGAACGTTCTGACAGCTGTGCTGTTCCTGCCGCAAGTGTTGTTGCAGAAGCAGTCGTGGCATGGGAAATTGCCAATGCAGTTGTGGAGCAGTTTGGCCTTGACCAAATCGACCGCATTAAAGAAAATGTTGAAAAAATGCGCCAGCTTCAGAGGGAATTTTAATGAAAACACTGGAAGTTAAGACGTCTTCAGCCACTTATCCTGTATTTATCGGTGATGGGATTAAACGCAATATCGTCGACTTGATAACTTCCACTGGGCATTCCTATACGAAGCTGTTAATCGTCACAGATACAGCTGTTGATGCCATTTATGGTGATGAAATGGTTCGCTTACTTCAAGAGAAGTGGCCTGTGAACAAAGTGGTTGTGCCAAGCGGAGAGCAGTCAAAATCCTTTGCCGAATTTGAGCATATTCATACGAAAGCCATTCAATTTCAGCTTGATCGTTCCTCCTGCATTATTGCGCTGGGAGGCGGTGTGATTGGAGATTTGGCTGGATTTGCTGCTGCCACTTATATGAGGGGCATTGACTTTATACAAGTTCCGACGACGCTGCTGGCACATGACAGTGCAGTTGGCGGGAAAACAGGGATCAACCATCCGCTCGGTAAAAATTTAATCGGTGCGTTTCATCAGCCAAAAGCTGTGATCTATGATACTAGTATGCTTGAGACTCTATCTCAAATTGAACGAAGATCAGGCTTTGCAGAAGTCATCAAACATGCATTGATTTCTAGTGAAGACTTTTTATCACAACTGATGTCCATTCGTTCTTTGTCGGATTTATCAAAGAGTGAGCTGGCTCATATGCTGTATCAAGGCATTCAAGTCAAAGCGTCAATTGTTCAAGAAGATGAAAAAGAACAAGGTGTGCGTGCATTTTTGAATTTAGGACATACCCTGGGGCATGCCATTGAAGCAGAATACGGGTACGGCGTCATCACGCATGGAGATGCCATTGCAATCGGCATGCAGTTTGCGCTGTATGTGAGCGAAAAGCAGCTGGGGCTCAGCCTTAATCGTTTGGAACTAAAAGAGTGGATGCAAGAGCTTGGATTCCCTGTACAAGTCACACCAGATATTTCAACGAAAACATTTGTTGACCGGATGATTGGTGATAAAAAAGCAAGAGGGGGCAGTGTTCAATTTGTTTTATTAAAACAGATTGGAGACGTCACCTTACAGTCTTTCACAAAAGATGAGCTGCACTACTGGCTCGAAGAATGGAAACGGGAGGAGGGATGTCTATGATGTTTCGCGGGATACGTGGGGCTACAACTGTGATAGAAGATACAGAAACTGAAGTGTTAAACAAAACGAAACAGCTGTTAGAAGCGATTATTTCAAGAAACCAAGTAGATCCAGAACGTGTCGTGCAGATCTTGATTTCAGCTACACAAGATATTCACTCCGTTTTTCCGGCAAAAGCACTTCGTCAGTTTGAAGGATGGACATATGTACCGGTTACTTGCATGCAGGAGCTAGACATTGATGGCGGTTTAAAGCAATGTATTCGTGTCTTAATGACTGTCCAGACAGATACAAAGCAGGAAGACATACAGCATGTGTACTTGGAAGAAGCTGTGACGCTTCGCCCTGATTTACAGTTGACAAAAAACAAGGAATTATAATACGATATGAACAGCCGAAGTTTACACACAGGTGTAAACGGCATTGCAAGCTTAGAGAAGATGAGAATGAGACTAGGGTAGTTGAGATGAGTAGAGTTGAGCAGAGATACGATACTTCTATTTAATCATACTGCCTAAAAGAGAAACCCTCTTTTAGGCTTATTTCGTATACTCATACAAACCCTCTATATGTCCCCTCATTCTCCTTAATCCCATTTAAGGAGTGTGCTTATGAATTCCCAAGCAAACCTGACCCAATTTTTAAAGGACAGTGAGTCCTACAAAACAATCCCAATTGTTGAAACCATTACAGTCGATACGCTCTCACCGATTCAAATTGTTGAAAAACTCAAACAAGATATTGTGTATTTGCTAGAAAGCAAAGATGAGTCTTCCAGCTGGTCGAGATATTCTTTCATTGGATTGCACCCGTTTTTAACCTTGCATGATGACCAAAACAAATACATTGCACGTGACGCTTCGGGGCAGGAAGTCATGCAAAAGCAAGAGCTGAAAGAACTGCTGGATTGGATGAAAGAGCAATATCAAATCAAAGCGCCAAATATTGATATCCCATTTACAGGTGGGGCAGTTGGGTACTTAAGCTACGATCTGATTCCAAACATTGAACCTTCTGTCAGGCCTCATCGAAACGCATCGCTGGCAGATAATTGCACATTATTTGTCTGCCAAACGATGATCGCCTTTGATCATGAAACGAATCATGTTCATTTTATCCAGTATACCCAGCTAACCGGACATGAAGCAGAAGACGAAAAAATACGCGCTTACAAAGAAAATCAAAAACAGCTTGAACAGATGATTCACAAGCTCCATTCAAAGACTGATATGAAAGAACTGATATTATCAGGGAATATGAATGAGCCGCCATCCTTTGAACATGTGACGTCAACCTATGAAAAAGCGCAATTTTTAAAGGACGTAGAAAAAATCAAAGAATACATTCGAGCGGGTGACATTTTCCAAGGCGTCCTCTCGCAGCGATTTGATATCCCTGTATCAGTGAGTTCATTTGAGTTATACCGCGTGCTTCGGATTGTGAATCCATCTCCTTATATGTATTTTATGAAATTAAAAGACCGTGATTTAGTCGGCAGCTCGCCAGAACGATTAATCCATGCCAAAAACGGGCATCTAGAAATCCATCCTATTGCAGGCACAAGAAAAAGAGGAAGAACAAGAGAAGAGGATGCCGCATTAGCAAAAGAGCTGCTTGAAGATGAAAAGGAAAAAGCAGAGCATTACATGTTAGTGGATCTTGCCAGAAATGATGTAGGCCGTGTGGCAGAATACGGCAGTGTGTCCGTACCGACCTTTACAAAAGTAGTGAATTTTTCACATGTCATGCACATTATCTCCATTGTGACAGGAAAGCTAAAGCGGGATACACATCCAGTCGATGCGCTCATGTCCGCTTTCCCAGCAGGCACATTAACAGGTGCCCCGAAAATAAGAGCAATGCAATTATTAAATGAAATGGAGCCTGAGCCAAGGGAAACGTATGGCGGCTGTATTGCTTATATTGGATTCGACGGCAATATTGACTCCTGTATTACCATTCGTACGATGAGCGTCAAAAATCAGACCGCTTCTATACAAGCAGGCGCCGGCATTGTGGCTGATTCTGTCCCAGAAAACGAATGGGAAGAGACTTGCAACAAGGCAGGAGCACTTCTGAAAGCCATTCAGCTTGCGGAACATATTTTCTCAGAAAAGGAGAGTGTGCAGGATGAATCATCGACTATCAGCTCTTGTTAATGGAGGCTTTCTATCAGAAAATGAAGCAAATAAACTCATGCATGATATGATGAGCGGCTTTTTAACAGATGCTGAAGTCGCTGCAAGTCTTTCCATTTTAGCGCATAGAGGAGAAACCGCTGAAGAAATGACGGGTTTTGTGAAAGCCATGCGGCAAAATGCGGCGCCAATGGAACGATCGCTTGATGTTGTTGATACTTGCGGCACGGGAGGCGATGGACTCTCAACCTTTAATATATCAACTGCCGCTGCGATTGTTGCTTCCGCTGCTGGAGCCAAAATCGCCAAACATGGAAATCGATCAGTTTCTTCTAAAAGCGGGAGTGCCGATGTACTAGAGTGTCTTGGGATTCACATTCAATCCACACCGGAAGAAACAAGAAGACAAATACAAGAGAAAAACATGGGCTTTTTATTTGCACCATTGTATCATTCATCTATGAAACAAGTAGCCACAGTCCGCAAGCAGCTCGGCTTCCGGACGGTATTTAATCTGTTAGGACCGCTTTGCCACCCAATGCAAGCCAAAAAGCAAATCATCGGCGTCTACTCAAAGGAAAAGGCAAAATTAATGGCAAAAGCCCTTGCGCCATTAGAGCCAGAACATGTGCTGTTTGTTTGCGGAGAAGATGGGCTTGATGAATTAACGATTACAGCAAATTCATATGTGATTGAACTCAAAAAAGATGTCATGACAGAATATACACTCAATCCAGAAGACTTTGGGCTGCAAAAAGGATATTTATCAGATATTCAGGTCCAATCACCGGGAGAGAGCGCTAAATTGATTCAGAATATATTGAATCATCAAACAGTAGGGGCGCCGCTTCATATTACAGCCCTGAATGCTGGAGCGGCTTTATATGTCGCAGGGAAGTCAGAAAACCTCATGGCCGGAACATTAAAAGCGATTGAAACGATTAAAAACGGCGCAGCCAAAGAACAATTGGCTCGTTTAAAACAAAAAACGAGAGAGGAAGAGATCTATGCTTAATCAAATCATTGCCCGCAAAAAAGAACATATCCAAACATTGCAGCTACCAGTAGATGAACACTTTGAAAGACGATCATTTAAAGAAGCACTCATGAATCCTCATCGCTCAATTGGTCTAATTGCTGAGGTGAAAAAGGCGTCTCCTTCCAAAGGAATCATTCAACCAAATTTTGATCCTTTACAAACAGCAAAAGCTTACGAAAAATCCAACGCTGATTGCTTATCTGTTTTAACGGATGAACCATTCTTTCAAGGAAAAAATGAATACTTATCCCTCATTAAAAAACACGTAGATCGTCCAATTTTAAGAAAAGATTTCATCATTGACTCCATACAGGTAGAAGAGTCAAGACGTATAGGAGCAGATGCCATTTTATTAATTGGAGAAGTACTTGAGCCGCAAAAGCTGCACGAGCTCTATGCTGAAGCGAAAGAGAATGGACTTGATGTCCTTGTCGAAGTACATGCAGCAGATACACTGGAAAATATTTTAAAGTTGTTCACTCCTGAAATCATTGGAGTGAACAACCGGAATTTAAATACATTTACAACAACAGTTGAACAAACAAAAGAGATTGCTCCCCTCGTTCCAAAAGAGGTCTTACTAGTGAGTGAGAGCGGGATTCAAACATTTGATGATCTAACCTTTGTGAAGAATCATGGAGCGGGTGCAGTCCTTGTAGGAGAATCATTAATGAGAGAACAATCACAAGAAAAAGCCGTTCAGACATTGTTTGGAGAATGAACAGGATGAAGCCTTATGTAAAATATTGCGGGGCAGTATCACAAGAAGATGTGGAATGTATTGCGCAATCTCACGCAGATGCCATCGGATTTATTTTTGCTCCAAGTAAAAGACAAGTCCAGCCAGATCAAGTGAAACAATGGCTCACCCAAACAAAGTGTGAGAAAAAGATTGCCGGTGTATTTGTAAATGAAAAGATTCAAAGAGTGCGCGAGATCACAAAACAGATACCTTTAGATATCGTACAGCTTCATGGAGATGAAACGCAGGATGACGTAAAAGAAATCAAACAACAAATAGGGGCTGTCGTTTGGAAAGTGTTCCATCACGAGCCTGATGTAACAAGAACGCTTGAAAAAATGACGGCATTTGCGCCTGTTGTCGATGGCTTCCTTATTGATGCGAAAGTAAAAGGGATGAGAGGCGGCTCTGGAACAGCTTTTGCTTGGGAGGCAGTGCCTCTATACGTTAAACATGCAAAACGTCTGGAGAAAACTTGCATAATTGCAGGCGGCATCACACCAGAAACGATAGCAAATCTGCTCGCCTATGGCCCAGAAGCGATCGACCTTTCAAGCGGAATAGAAGAAAACGGAAAGAAAAGCAGCGCTAAGATCGAAGCGCTCGAAGAAAGGATGTTAAATGATGTACGCATATCCAAATGAGATTGGCAGATACGGAGAATTCGGAGGGAAATTTGTCCCGGAAACGCTCATGCAGCCACTTGCAGAAATTGAACAGGCATTTCGTGAATTAAAAGAAGATCCTGCTTTTCAAGCAGAATATGTATCACTACTTCGAAACTATTCAGGCAGACCAACTGCGCTTACATATGCTGACCAAATATCAGCATACCTCGGCGGCGCAAAGATCTATTTAAAAAGAGAAGATTTAAACCACACAGGTGCTCATAAAATTAACAATGCGCTTGGGCAGGCTCTGCTTGCAAAAAAAATGGGGAAATCAAACATCATCGCGGAAACAGGCGCAGGTCAGCACGGAGTAGCTGCTGCAACGGTGGCCGCAAAGTTCGGGTTATCCTGCACGGTCTTTATGGGAAAAGAAGATGTGGAAAGACAATCACTCAATGTCTTCCGAATGAAACTGCTTGGCGCTGAAGTCATACCTGTCACAAGCGGAAATGGTACATTAAAAGATGCAACAAACGAAGCCATTCGCTATTGGGTTCAGCACTGCAGTGATCATTTTTATATGATCGGCTCCGTTGTAGGCCCTCATCCGTATCCTCAAATCGTCAGCGAGTTCCAGCGCATGATTGGTGATGAAGCAAAAGAGCAGCTGCTTGAAAAAGAAGGAAGGCTTCCACATAAAGTGATTGCCTGTGTCGGCGGCGGAAGTAATGCCATTGGAATGTACCGGGCATTTTTAGATGAAGAGGTAGATATCATTGGGGTAGAGGCTGCTGGAAAAGGAATCGATACGCCGCTCCATGCTGCAACCATCACGAAAGGAACCAAAGGAGTGATCCACGGGTCTTTGACCTATTTAATCCAAGACGAATTTGGCCAAATTATTGAGCCATATTCGATTTCCGCTGGTTTAGATTATCCGGGAATTGGACCAGAGCACGCCTATTTACATGCGAGCGGACGGGTTCAATATGTGAGTGCGACAGATGAAGAAGCACTAGATGCCCTAAAACTGCTGACTGAAAAAGAAGGAATACTTCCAGCAATTGAATCTGCACATGCGCTAGCCAAGGCGTTTGAGGTAAGCAAGACGATGAATGAAGATGAAATCGTCCTTGTCTGCCTGTCAGGAAGAGGCGATAAGGATGTGCATACATTAATGAACGTGCTTGAAAGTGAGGGGAAACAAAATGATTAGATTTCAATTAGAGCAAGGCGAAAAATTATTCATCCCATTTATCACAGCAGGAGATCCGTCAGAAGACATCACGATTGATTTAGCTATCTCCCTTCAAGCAGCCGGTGCACATGCGATTGAACTCGGTGTTGCTTATTCCGATCCACTAGCGGACGGTCCTGTCATTCAAAGAGCCTCCAAAAGAGCTCTAAATCATGGCATGAATATCGTAAAAGCGATAGAATTAGCAGGGAAGATGAAAAAAAACGGTGTAAAAATTCCTGTAATTCTATTTACGTATTATAATCCTGTGTTACAATTAGACACAGAATACTTTTTCGCTTTACTGCGCAAAAATCATATTTCGGGACTCTTAACACCCGACTTGCCGTTTGAAGAGAGCAGCGAGCTGCAAAAGAACTGTCAAACCCATGACATTTCATATATTTCACTCGTTGCACCAACAAGCAAGGAACGATTAGTAAACATTGTAGAGCAGGCAGAAGGTTTTGTGTATTGTGTTTCATCTCTTGGTGTAACAGGTGTCAGACAATCCTTTGACGCGTCAATTACAGATTTTATTCAACAAGTGAAACAGCTGAGTCACATACCGGTTGCGGTCGGTTTTGGCATCTCAACAAGAGAGCAGGTAGACTCAATGAATAAACTGAGTGACGGCGTCGTTGTCGGCAGTGCACTTGTGAAAAAAATTGAAGAGCTTCAAGAACAATTGCTGGCAAGTGATACACGTCAAGAGGCTTTAAGAGAATTTGAAACATATGCAAAAACATTTAGTCCCCTCTATTCATTCAAATGAGGTGAAACATTTTGCAAATCAAAGATCAATTAAAACAGCTAAAACCGTATCAACCTGGGAAACCAATTGAAGAGGTCAAAAAAGAATATCAATTAGACAAAATTGTGAAATTGGCTTCAAATGAAAACCCTTTTGGATGTTCCGTACATGCAAGAGAGGCGATACAGGCCGAGCTCGAACATTTAGCGATTTATCCAGATGGATACAGCGCAAGTTTAAGAACAGAGCTGGCTGAATTTCTTCAAGTAAGTGAAAAACAATTAATTTTCGGGAATGGCTCAGATGAACTTGTGCAAATTATTGCGAGAGCATTCCTTGATCAACATACAAATACCGTCATCCCATCTCCATCTTTTCCGCAATACCGTCACAATGCAGTTATTGAACATGCTGAAATTCGAGAAGTGCCTCTATTAGACGGAGGAGCTCACGATCTGAAGGGCATGCTGGATGCGATCGATGAAAACACGAAGGTTGTCTGGGTATGTAATCCAAATAACCCGACGGGAAATCATTTGTCAGAATCTGAGCTTGTGGCGTTTTTAGACGAAGTGCCGGCTCACGTGCTTGTTGTACTAGATGAAGCGTATGTTGAATACGTTCGTGCAGAAGATTTTCCAGACAGTTTATCTTTATTACAATCCTATCAAAATGTCATTGTACTTCGAACGTTTTCTAAAGCGTATGGACTTGCAGCACTTCGAGTAGGCTACGGGATTGCATCAGAAGAGCTGATTACTGCCATTGAACCAGCGAGAGAGCCGTTTAATACTAGCCGTATCGCTCAGGCAGCTGCGCGTGCAGCGATAAAAGACCAAGACTTCATTCAATCATGCAGACAGAAAAATGAAGCAGGTCTCAAGCAATACCAAGATTTCGCTGAACGTTTTGGACTATATATCTATCCATCTCAAACAAACTTTGTGCTGATTGATTTTAAACGAGATGCAGATGAATTGTTCAATGCATTATTGAAAAAAGGTTACATTGTTCGTTCCGGTAAAGCACTTGGTTTTCCGACTTCTTTACGTATTACCGTCGGAACAAAAGAGCAAAATGAAGAAATTCTAAGTACACTTGCCGATTTACTGCAAGGCATTCGTGCGTAGCATAACCATAAAGTCATATCCTAATGCAGGATATGGCTTTCATTGTACCAACCTCCTATACATATAAGCTGTTGAAATAGGTTGTTTAATTTTCGCGAAAAATCAGGTGATGAATATGAACGATGCAAACGAAACAATATTAATCGCTGGACTCGGTTTAATCGGTGGGTCCATTGCACTCTCGATTAAAAAAGAGTATCCTCATAAAAAAATTGTAGGATTTGATGTTTCCAAAGAGCAAATGGTTGCTGCAACAAAGCTGGGAATTATTGATGCAACAGCTGATTCGTTTCTAGCGGGTTTAGAAGAATCTTCGACCATTATTTTGGCAACACCTGTCCAGCAAACAGTAAAGATGCTTAGTGATATTGCAGACTCTGGAATTGAAAGAGAGCTCACAATCACTGATGTCGGCAGCACAAAGCAAAAGGTCGTCCATTTTGCTGAAAAAGCGCTGCCTGAGCATTACCAATTTATTGGTGGCCATCCAATGGCAGGCTCTCATAAGTCAGGTGTTATTGCAGCAAAAGACTTTTTATTTGAAAATGCGTTCTACATTTTAACGCCTGCAAAGGAAACAAACCGTCAAGCTGTTGATCGGTTGATGGACTTGTTAAAGGGGACAAATGCTCATTTCATCGAGATGACACCAGAAGAACATGATGCTGTGACAAGTGTCATTAGCCATTTTCCTCATATTGTTGCAGCCAGTCTTGTGCATCAAGCGCATCATTTTGAAGAACAATTCCCACTTGTTAAACGGTTTGCTGCTGGAGGCTTTCGTGATATCACACGAATTGCTTCAAGTAATCCTGCAATGTGGCGGGATATCCTGCTGCACAATAAACACAAGATTTTAGACCGTTTTCATGAATGGAAAAAAGAGATTAATCGCATTGAGACCTTCGTACAGCAAGAAGATGCTGAAGGATTGTTCTCTTATTTTCAAGATGCAAAGGAATATCGCGATGGACTTCCTCTAAGGAAAAAAGGAGCCATTCCTGCTTTTTATGATCTGTATGTCGATGTTCCGGATCACCCTGGGGTCATTTCGGAGATTACAGGGCATCTTGCAAGTGAAAACATTAGTATTACAAATATCCGTATTATTGAGACGCGGGAAGACATTAATGGGATTTTACGCATTAGTTTTCAAACAGATGACGACCGGAAGCGTGCAGAAATCTGTATAAAAAATAGAGCGAATTACGATACATTTTATGCTGACTGAGGTGACAAACATGAAAATTCATAAAAATGCTCCTATGAATGGAGAAATTCATATCCCAGGTGATAAATCTATTTCACATAGATCAGTGATGTTTGGTGCAATTGCTGATGGGACCACAGTAGTGAAAAACTTTCTTCCTGGAGCTGATTGTTTAAGTACGATTGATAGCTTTAGAAAGATGGGCGTTGAAATTGAACAAAAAGGGACAGATGTTGTCATTCATGGTAAGGGACTGAAAGAGCTCAAGGAGCCGTCTGACATTCTCGATGTCGGTAATTCTGGTACAACCATTCGATTAATGATGGGAATATTAGCTGGTTGTGAGTTTCACAGTACACTAATCGGTGATGAGAGTATTGCCAAAAGACCAATGAAACGTGTGACGGGTCCGCTTAAACAACTCGGAGCCAAAATAGACGGCAGAGCAAATGGCGAGTATACACCACTGTCTATTCGTGGCGGTCATTTAAAAGGCATAACCTATGAGTCTCCAGTGGCAAGTGCACAAATTAAGTCAGCTGTCCTTTTAGCAGGGCTACAAGCAGAGGGAACAACGACATTAACTGAACCACACAAATCAAGAGATCATACAGAAAGAATGCTCTCTATGTTTGGTGTAAAGCTAGATGAAGATGAACAAAGTGTTTCCATTGAAGGCGGCCAAACATTAACAGCAACAGATATATTTGTTCCTGGGGACATCTCTTCAGCTGCATTTTTCCTTGTAGCTGGATCAATCGTTCCTAATAGCCAGATTGTCTTAAAAAATGTCGGGCTAAACAAAACAAGAACAGGTATTATTGATGTACTGAAACTTATGGGGGCAAATCTTGAGATCAATGAAGTAGATGCCAAAGGCGGAGAACCGTACGGTGATTTAACCATTTCTACTTCATCATTAAAAGGGATTGAAATTTCTGGTGACATGATTTCAAGACTCATCGATGAAATTCCGATAATTGCGCTTCTTGCGACCCAAGCAGAAGGAACAACAATCATTAAAGATGCTGCTGAGTTAAAAGTAAAAGAAACCAATCGAATTGATACAGTCGTATCAGAACTTAAAAAACTCGGTGCTGATATTGAAGCAACAGATGATGGTATGAAGATTCATGGTAAAACTACGCTTCAAGGCGGCGCAGTCGTCTCAAGCTACGGAGATCACCGTATCGGTATGATGCTTGGAATTGCCGCATGTGTGACAAAGCAAGCAATTGAGATTGAAGATACAGAAGCTGTTCGTGTCTCATACCCAAATTTCTTTGAACACATTGAATATTTAACAAAAACAGTCTGAGGATGTCCTCAGGCTTTTTCTTTCCTTCTGCATATTTGTCAGAAATATAGCATAGCTTGTCTCAAGGTGAAACCTTGAAAAAAAACATTTTGTCCGATAAAAATAGTGTCTGCAGTTTACAAATCATCAGTTTCGTATAGGATGAAATGAAAAACAGTCTTTAAAACACAAAAATGGGTTCATTTTAAAAGAGCAACATATTTGCTGGATGTGCACCTGTCGATTATGATATGAAGTAACAATAGTTTAGGTTTTTGGAAACAGAAAGGAACGGTTTGATTTGAATAGTTCATTACAAGAAGCCATAAAATTAGTTGAGGCGGGTGAGACTGAAAAAGGACTCCAAACACTTGCTCAAGCAGAGAAGCATTTGCATGATGAAGAAAAGGCGCAAGCGGCTCAATTATATTATGATTGGGGAGATATCGATAAAGCACGGAATCTCATCAGTGATTTACATGATTTATATCCAGAGGAAACAGGTTTAACGTGTTTTTATGCAGAGCTGCTGATTGACTCTGATGAAGAAGAGAAGGCGATTGCAGTATTAGAAACGATTCCTGAAGATGATGATGCGTACCCAGAGAGTTTATTGTTAATGGCAGATTTGTATCAAATGCAAGGACTATTTGAAGTCAGTGAACAAAAGCTTTTAAAAGCGAAAGAACTACTTCCGAATGAAGCCGTCATCGATTTTGCATTAGGTGAGTTGTATTTTTCTCAAGGTCTTTCAAAAAAAGCGGCTGATTTTTTCTACAAAGTGGCAGATCAACAGCATGAGGTTGGCGGTGTCAATGTGTATCAGCGGCTTGCTGAATCACTCAGTACAGCTGGAGAATTTGAGGATTCACTTGAATGGTACGAAAAGGCAGTAAAAGATCAAGCAGACCCGAACACTCTTTTTGGCTACGGATTTACAGCGATGAGGGCTGGCAGAACAAAAACAGCCATTCAGCAGCTTACAGAACTGAAAGATATTGATCCATCCTATTCGTCACTTTATATGCCTTTAGCGAAAAGTTATGAGGAAGAAGGACTATATCACGAGGCTTTAGAGGTAGTAAAAGAGGGTATTAAAGTTGATGAGTATAACAAAGAATTATATTTATATGGTGCCAAGATTGATTTGAAAAATGGGGATTCAGAAGATGCGAAAAAACTGCTTCAAGAAGCACTTGCTCTCGATCCGGGTTATATTGAAGCAGTTCAAACATTGCTGGCGATCTATTTAAATGAAGAGCTGTTTGATGAAATTCTAGATGTTATTAAAGAGGTTAAAAGCTTTGGGGAAGATGATCCAAAATGGAATTGGTATGCTGCATCTGCTTCTGTCGGGCGAGAAGAATACAAAGAAGCTGCCGAGTATTTCAAGCTTGCCCTGCCTGATTTTGATGAGGAACGTGACTTTTTATATGAATACGCTTCGTTCCTTTTAGAAGAGGGCAGACAAAAAGAAGCACTGCCGTTATTACGCAAAGTTCTAGAGAAAGATGGCACAAATGAAGAAATTGAAGAAACGATTTTAAGAATTGAAGACGAAATTTCCTTATAGTTTGCAGGAATGAAGAACTGGTTTGTTGAATAATTCATGTATAGCAATTTAATTTACGATAGAGGAGGGAATAACATGCAGACCCCTGTTTCTGTCAATGAAAAGAAGGAATTTATCCGGTGGTTCTTAAACCATTATCAGCTAAAGCGAAGAGAGTGTGTTTGGATATTAAATTATTTAATGAGTCACGACTCTTTGATGGAAAAGGTTCATTTTGTAGAGCAAGCAGAATTTTGCCCAAGGGGAATCATCATGTCAACACACTGTGTGGATGAAGTTCCCTTTAGATTTTATAAAGAAAACATCATGACGACAGATGCTGAAAAGTCATTTCATGATATTCGTTTGAATAAACAGCAGGATTTGTTTATTCAATTGAATTTCCGTTCTGCTTATCGTTCGCCGGAATATGCAGCTGTTCTTGAAACAAATCCCCATATTCCAAAGGATCTTTATGAGAATGAAAAAGATAAGGATCTTGCTGAGAAAGTGCTTGAGCACTCAATCGCAACTTTCCAAAAAGAACGGCTCATGAAAGAGATAGATGAAGCACTCGACCGTCATGATCAAGAAACATTTAATAAGCTGGCAAAAGAATTAAGCCTATTGTCATAAACTGAACGAATAAGCCTTGCCCTATACAGGCAGGGCTTATGTCATGAAAGAGGGGAAATTGATGAAGTTTCAAGCAGAGGACGCGGATCGCTTTTTGCAATCTAAAGCTTACATTGATACCGCTATCATTCCATTAGTTGGGATTAACGCAGATCAAATGAAACAAACCGTGTCTTTAGGAGAGTTTACTATTCTTGTAGCAGAGGAACTTGAAAGACAATTAAAAGGGCGGGTTTTTCTTTTTCCACCACATACATATTTAGAAGTGAGTGACCGGAAACAAGAAGACATATTCACAATGAAGCAGTCGCTCAAAGATCATTTTCAGCATGTCGCACTGATCACATCTGATCACCAGTGGAAAGAGCATGCTGAGATTAGCGAATCGCTATTTTTGCTCAAGCCGGTTCCGCTGGAGCATTTGAAGGTTGAATTAAAGCAAAAAGTCATTCAAGACAGTGTAGAACAAATTTTGAACTTTTTGTTACAAAAATGGAACCCTTCATAAAAACCCTTACATTTGCATTGTACATAGCTTTTTAGGATGTTGACCTTGTGAATAGATTGATATATTATGAGGGTGTCCTAGTTTTATGAAATTTTTTCTAATTCAGTTATAAAGTAGCTGACGACCTGAGGGGGGGAGAAAAAAATGAGCGAGAAGAGACATGGAGTGTCCAGGCGTCAATTTTTGAATTACACGTTGACCGGCGTGGGGGGATTTATGGCCGCTGGAATGCTCATGCCTATGGTTCGCTTTGCGCTTGACCCTGTGCTAAAAGGAACAGAGGATCAGGATATGGTTCAAGTTGTCAGTGTAGATGAACTGACAAAGGAACCGAAGCGCTTTGACTTTAAAATTGATCAAGTAGATGCATGGTATGAGTCAAAGGAATCTAGGTCAGCATGGGTGTACAAAGAAGGGGATGAAATTGTCGCTTTATCGCCAATCTGTAAACATTTAGGATGTACAGTGAACTGGAACAGTGATCCGAAAAATCCAAACAAATTTTTCTGCCCGTGCCATTATGGGCTGTACGACAAGGATGGTACAAACGTACCCGGAACTCCACCGCTTGCACCGCTTGACCATTATAAGCAGCAAGTGAAGGACGGATACCTCTATCTTGGAAAAGCTGTGCCGAAAGGGGAAGGGTAACGATGCTTAACAAGATTTACGATTGGGTAGATGAGCGGCTAGACATTACACCGATATGGAGAGATATTGCGGATCACGAGGTGCCAGAGCACGTCAATCCAGCACATCATTTCTCCGCTTTTGTGTATTGTTTTGGCGGTTTAACGTTTTTTGTGACAGTCATTCAAGTCCTGTCGGGCATGTTTTTAACGATGTATTACGTGCCGGATATTAAAAATGCCTGGGAATCTGTCTATTATTTGCAAAATGAAGTGGCATTTGGCCAGATTGTCAGAGGGATGCACCACTGGGGTGCGAGTTTAGTCATTGTGATGATGTTTTTACATACGCTAAGGGTCTTTTTCCAAGGGGCGTATAAAAAGCCTAGAGAGCTGAACTGGATTGTTGGTGTGCTCATTTTCTTTGTGATGCTTGGACTTGGTTTTACAGGTTATCTTTTACCATGGGATATGAAGGCGCTGTTTGCGACGAAGGTTGGTCTTCAAATAGCAGAAGCAACACCTTTCATTGGTAAAGAGATCAAAACGCTGCTTGCAGGTCATCCTGACATTGTAGGGGCACAAACGCTGACGAGATTCTTCGCTATCCACGTCTTTTTCTTGCCAGCGGCATTATTTGGGCTGATGGCTGCCCACTTTATTATGATTCGTAAGCAAGGAATTTCTGGACCGCTATAAAATGTTGCGTTTGATGAATGTTCAATGAGGAGGGGATGACTTTGCATAGGGGAAAAGGGATGAAGTTTGTCGGAGATTCCAGGATACCGGCAGAAAGAAAACCTAACATACCTAAAGACTATTCCGAATATCCGGGAAAAACAGAAGCCTTTTGGCCGAACTTTCTTTTAAAGGAATGGCTTGTAGGTGCCGTTTTTTTAATTGGATTTCTTGTCCTAACTGTTGTTCATGCGCCTCCGCTTGAGCGGATGGCTGATCCGACAGATACTGGCTATATTCCGCTGCCAGACTGGTATTTCCTATTTTTGTACCAGTTATTAAAATATGAATTTGCTGCAGGTAGCTTCACTGTCGTTGGCGCGATGATTATGCCTGGAATCGCGTTTGGTGCACTTTTGCTCGCACCATTTCTTGATTCAGGTCCAGAACGCAGACCGTATAGAAGACCAATTGCAGTCGGGATGATGATCCTTGCAGTCGGCGCAGCAACATATTTAACGTGGGAGTCTGTTGCAACCCATGATTGGGAAGCAGCGGCAAAACAAGGTGAGATTAAGAAAGAAGCAGAGATTGATACTTCAGCTGAAGAGTATAAAATTTATCAAGAGCAGACATGTATCTCCTGTCACGGGGATAACATGCAGGGCGGAGCAGCCGGACCGTCACTTGTTGACAACGGTCTTTCGCCTGAGGAGATTGCTAAAATCGCTGTAGAAGGAAAAGGCAATATGCCTAAGGGTGTCTTTAAAGGCAGTGATGAAGAACTCGAGAAGCTCTCTAAATATTTATCTGAGGTCAAATCAAAATAATTCAGTTGTTTAAATGCAAGTACAAGGATATACTCAAAAGAGAAAAAGCTGGCGCTGTCAGCTTTTTTCTGATTTTAACAGATCGTGAGTGAAGAGACATATGAGATGGATTCAATATTTGCTAGCGACGCGCTACATGCTTGTGCTGGTGCTTATGATCAATTTCCTTGGCACTGTGTACGGATACTATTGGTATATTCCGCAGCTTGTAGAGACGCCGGCTGTCTTTTTAGCTTTTGTACCAGACAGTCCAACGGCCAGCTTTTTCTTTTTATTTGTATTACTTGCGTTTTTGATGAAACGAAATGCTCCTTATTTTGAAGCACTTGCTCTTGTGACCTTGATTAAATATGGGCTATGGGCGGTAGGAATGAATATCTTTGTGCTTTTATCTGTTGATGATTTTCCGTGGGAAGGCTACATGCTGATTGGGTCTCACTTTGCGATGGCGGTTCAGGCCGTATTGTTTGCGCCGTATTATCGTTTCCAAATGCGTCATCTCGTGGTAGCGGGAATTTGGATTTTACATAACGATGTGATTGATTATGTATTTGGTATGATGCCGCGTTATTCTATGCTGTCTGCCTATTCAAACGAGATCGGCTATGCGACGTTTTGGTTAAGTATCGCGGTTCTTCTTGTTTCGTATTATCTCGTTCTATCGAAAAAATCGGTCAAGCTGGAACTCCCTTAACAATGTTGGTCTAACCTTGTCCTTTTCTTCATACGCTGTATGGAGAAGGGCTAGGAGGGACTTGCATGAAACGAAAGCCAATCGCGATGATTCTATTATTTTTTCTCGTATTACATCCTGCTGTTGCCAAAGGTGAGGAAACAGCTGCTAACACGCTGCAAGAATTAACGGAACTATCAGATTCCATCTTTCAATTAACGAGACAAGCTAAATATGATGAGGCATTACAAGTCGCATTGTATGTTGAAAAGACATTTAAAGCTGAGAATTGGCGTGGAACTTTGACGAATACGCAGATTCGGCAAATTACACTTGGCTATCAAGATATGATAAAAGGGCTGCCGCAGGAAGAATTGAATGAGCGCGAAAAGCTTCGTTATGCTTCTCAATTTAGAATGCTGCTTGATGCGATCCAGTCGGATTCTGAGCCTCTTTGGGGTTCGCTCGAGAAGCCCATTATGGAGTCTTTTCCTACTTTGAAAAAAGAAGTGAAAGATCCAGAATCGACGACATTTTATGAAACTTGGAATGAGCTGGTTTCTTTATACGATATGATCTATCCGAGCTTAACCATTGATATTTCGCCTGAAAAGCTCCAGACGATTAAGCAGCACATGGAAGTGATTGAGCAAGGTGAATTTTTAAAAGCATCAAGTGGGACAAAGCTTGAACGTCTCACGAAGCTGGAAGAGGATTTATCGAGTGTGTTTGCTCACGTCGATGAAGATGAAGCTGATCCATCCCTTTTATGGGTCATCTTAACAACTGGGAGTATCATTTTACTAACGTTAACGTATGTTGGATTTCGGAAATATCGTGCTGAAAAAGAAAAGAAGCAAAAACGTCAGGCTGATTATCCTAAATCATAAAAAAAGAAGCCCAAAACTGGTGCTTCTTTTTTAATGTGGATTGAGCGGCTTTTTGTGTTCATCTAATGTAAAGCCTTCACCGAGTACATCATGCACGTCACTGACAGATACGAACGCATGAGGATCGACTGAGGTCACGACGCTTTTGAGGTGGACAAGCTCGTTTTTCGGAACGACGCAATAAAGGACGTTGCGCTCCTGCTTCGTATAGGAACCGACCCCTTTTAAGATGGTGACACCGCGCTCCATTTCATCCGTGATTTTCTTTTGAATGATGTCATCTTTTTCAGAGATAATCATGGCGCCTTTGGCAGCGTAAGCGCCTTCTTGCATGAAGTCAATGACCTTCGCAGCAACAAATACTGCGACAAGTGTATACATCGCTTCTTTATAATTTAAGTAGGTAAGAGAGATGGTAATGACGCATGCGTCGAAGATGAACATTGTTCGTCCCATGGCCACCTGATAATGCTTGTTGATCAGTCTTGCAATGATGTCCACACCGCCTGTTGTACCGCCGAATTTAAAGATGATCCCGAGGCCTGTTCCGATAAACACACCTGCAAAGAGGGCGGCTAAGGCTAAATCGTGCTGGAGAGGCATATGTATTTGAAAGCGCTGGAAGATGGCAAGAAAGACAGAAAGACTAACTGTGCCTACAATTGTATAAGTAAACATCGTTCTGCCGAGCATTTTCCAGCCAATAAAAAAGATCGGAATGTTTAAGACAAGGTTTGAAATAGATGGGTCAATGTGAAATAGAAAATATAAAAGCAGTGTAATACCTGTAAATCCGCCTTCCGCCAAATTGTTCTGCATATTAAAATGAACAAGACCGAAAGAAAAAATCGCAGATCCTATTAAAATAAATACGATATTTTTAAGACGAATTTCTTTTAGCAAGAGATCACTCCTTTTTTTGCTTAGACAGCGATAATATTATATGGTATGGGAGAGAAACAAGCAAACTGAGTCTTAAACATTTGTCAAATATTTATGATTTCGCTAACATGTAAGAGATGGATAGGAGGATGAGCTTCATGACGAAAGAAAAAACGCTGCGTCAAGTGCAGCAAGAAGTAGATGATTACATAGGACAATTTAAAGAAGGCTATTTCAGCCCGCTTGCCATGATGGCCCGTCTGACAGAAGAATTGGGAGAGCTGGCAAGAGAGGTTAACCATTACTATGGAGAAAAGCCGAAAAAAACAACGGAAACAGAAAAAAGCATGGAAGAAGAGATAGGCGATGTATTGTTTGTGTTAACATGCCTCGCTAATTCACTTGATATTTCACTAGAAGAAGCACATGACCGTGTGATGCATAAATTCAACACAAGAGATAAAGACCGCTGGACGAAAAAAGAAGGGAAGTAGAGACGATGACGAACGAAACCATCAAAGTAGTAATCGCTGGAGCAAGAGGAAGAATGGGGATAGAAGCTGTGAAGCTGGCGGAAGAAACAGGCCATTTTCAGCTGGTGGCCGCACTTGATCACGTGCATGAAGGAAAAAAATTATCTGATGTGATTCATACGACCTCTCATGCGCCAATTTATACGGATATTGATGTGTGTCTTTCAGAAACAGCACCAGATGTATTAATTGATCTGACGACACCAGAAATCGGGAAAGTACATACAAAAAAAGCACTTGAACATGGCGTGCGTCCAGTCGTAGGCACAACTGGATTTTCAGAAGATGACCTAAAAGAGCTTCAGCAATTAACAGAAGAAAAGGGCATAGGCTGTATTATTGCGCCAAACTTTGCTGTCGGTGCAGTCTTAATGATGAAATTTGCCAAAATGGCCGCAAATTATTTTCCTGACGTTGAAATCATTGAGCTTCACCATGATAAAAAACTAGATGCCCCAAGCGGTACGGGCTTAAAAACGGCTGAAATGATTGCAGAAGTAAGAGAAAGCAAAAAGCAGGGACATCCAGAAGAGAAAGAATTGATCGAAGGGGCACGAGGAGCAGATTATGATGGTATCCGTCTTCACAGCGTGAGACTTCCTGGTATGATTGCACATCAAGAAGTGCTGTTTGGAATGGACGGACAGACGCTCACCATTCGTCATGATTCTTATAACCGTGCATCCTTTATGTCAGGCGTGAAGCTTTCAGTGGAACAAGTCATGCACATTGATCAGCTCGTCTATGGTTTAGAAAATATCATCGACTAATAAGGAGTGGATTCCTGATGAACATTGCTTTAATCGCTCACGATAAGAAAAAAAGTGACATGATACAGTTTGCCACCGCGTACCGTGATATTTTGGCAGATCATACACTTTACGCAACAGGGACAACAGGTTTGAGAGTGAAAGAAGCGACGGGGCTTCCCATTCATCGTTTCCAGTCAGGACCACTTGGGGGAGATCAGCAGATCGGTGCTTTAATTGCTGATAATGCAATGGATCTTGTGCTCTTTTTTAGAGACCCACTAACTGCGCAGCCGCATGAACCGGATGTATCTGCACTCATCCGGCTTTGCGATGTGTATACCATTCCATTAGCCACCAATATGGGAACCGCTGAAATTTTAGTCAGGAATTTAAATAAAGGTACGTTTGATTTTCGAGATGTAGCAAAAAACGGAGGAACAAATGAAACGACTTGATATCCTTGCATTCGGTGCCCATAGCGATGATGTAGAGATCGGAATGGGCGGAACGATTGCAAAATACGTGAAAAAAGGGGCGCGCGTCGGAATTTGCGACTTGACCCAGGCCGAATTATCTTCAAATGGATCGGTAGAGAGCCGCAAAGAAGAAGCAAAAGCCGCCGCCGCTATTTTAGGTGTCAGAGCGAGAATCCAGCTTACACTGCCAGATAGAGGGCTGTATCTAAATGACGAAGCGATGAAGGAAATTGCGGGCGTGATTCGAACTTACAAACCGAAACTGATTTTCGCTCCGTACCACCAAGATCGGCATCCAGATCATGGCCATGCGGGCTCACTTGTAGAAGAGGCCGCTTTTTCTGCAGGCATACATAAATTTGAAGATTCATACAAGCAGCCAGCGCATAAAATAAGCCAAATGTATTATTACATGATTAATGGGCACCATCGTCCAGATTTTGTGATCGATATTTCTGAGGAAATGCACCAAAAAATTGATAGTTTGCATGCGTATAAAAGTCAATTTGTTAAATCGGCAAATTCAGTAGAAACACCTCTTGTGAACGGTTATATTGATTTTGTCAAAATGAGAGAGTCTATGTATGGAAGAGAAGTCAACAAAGCTTATGCAGAAGGGTTTATCACAAAGAAACCACTTTTGATGGACGATGACTTACTTGGGGGGTAATTATGAAAAAACTGAAGGTCGGAATTACATGTTATCCAAGTGTCGGCGGATCGGGCATTATAGCCACGGAGCTTGGAAAACGTTTAGCTGAAAAAGGGCACGATGTTCATTTCATTACCTCTAGCATTCCGTTTAGGCTTAATAAAGTATATCCGAATATTTATTTTCATGAGGTGGATGTGAATCAATATGCTGTTTTTCAATATCCACCTTATGACCTTGCGCTGGCAAGTAAATTGGCAGAAGTCGCAAAACGAGAAAAGCTTGATATTATTCATGCGCATTATGCAGTCCCGCACGCTGTCTGTGCGTTTCTAGCCAAACAAATGACTGGACACTCTGTGAAAGTCGTTACGACGCTTCACGGAACGGATATTACGGTTTTAGGCTATGATCCATCATTAAAGGAAGTCATTCGGTTCGCCATCGAATCATCGGATCGTGTGACGGCGGTGTCGCATTCATTAGCTGCGCAGACGTACGATCTCATCAAACCAGATAAAAAGATTGATACGATTCATAATTTTGTTGATGAACGGGTGTATTTGCGTGAAGATCACGATTTGCTAAAGACACATTATGGTCTTTTACCGAACGAAAAGGTTATCATCCATGTATCAAACTTTCGAAAAGTGAAACGGGTGCATGATGTGGTTCATGTGTTTCAAAAGATTTCTGAACAGGTGCAGGCAAAGCTGCTACTCATTGGTGATGGTCCTGAAAAATCGGTCGTATGCGAACTTGTGAAAAAACTGGGACTGACAGACCGCGTGTTGTTTTTAGGCAAGCAAGAGAAGGTTGAGGAGCTTTATTCAATAAGTGATTTGAAGCTGCTTCTTTCAGAGAAGGAGAGCTTTGGGCTTGTGCTTCTTGAAGCAATGGCGTGCGGTGTCCCTTGTATCGGAACGGATGTCGGAGGTATTCCAGAGGTCATTACACATGGAGAAACAGGGTTTCTTGTCCCGCTCGGCGATATAGACGGAGCAGCAAAGCACGCAGTGTCTCTGCTAAAAGACGAAGCGCTTCATGAAAAAGTGTCAGCGGCAGCTCAGTCTAGTGTTCAGGCTCATTTCTCCTCTGAAAAGATTGTGAGTGAATATGAAAAGCTTTACCTAGAATTGATCGAAGGTGATGTTGAAGATGAATGAACCATTCACACATGCGATCCCTATATTACATACACTGCACGAACATGGGCATCAGGCTTACTTTGTCGGCGGAGCGGTGAGAGATGTTCTATTAGGACGAGAAATCGGCGATATCGATATTGCGACAGATGCAACACCTGATAAGGTTGAGTCCTTATTTGAAAAAACAGTAGATGTCGGTAAGGAGCATGGCACTGTCATTGTGTTACATGAGGGTGTCAGCTATGAGGTCACGACATTTCGAACGGAATCAGAATATGAAGATTTTCGCAGACCGAAAGAAGTGGCGTTTATCAAGTCGCTTAAGGAAGATCTTTTAAGAAGAGATTTAACGATTAATGCGATGGCTATGGATATAAACGGGGAAATCATTGATCATGTAGGTGGTAAACAGGATATTAAGCGGAAACGAATTCAAACCGTCGGAGATCCTGCGTGCCGCTTTCAAGAAGATGCGCTTCGTATGATGAGAGCTGTCCGTTTTTTAAGCCAGCTTGGCTTTGAGCTGGCAGATGAGACGGCTGAAGCAATGAAAAAAGATAAACATCTGCTTGCCAACATATCGGTTGAGCGCAAAAAGATTGAAATGGAGAAGCTTTTAAAAGGCCGTCATTGTGAGCAGGCCATTCAAGTGCTCATCTCAACTAAGTTATATGAAGAATTACCAGGTCTCAAAGAGGATCGTCTTCACGAATCCTTTCAATCCTTTCCATATTACTTGCTGGATGGACTAGAAGAGGTATGGGGGGCTTGTATCCATTTGCTTGGCCTAGATGAAGCGGAGGCTGTTGTCTTCTTAAAAGAATGGAAGCTGTCAACGAAGCTTTTGAAAGACGCAATAGCTATTAGTAAATACGTTGATTGTGACTGGGATGCGGAAAACATGTTTGAAGCTGGTGAACACGTGCTCTTATCTAGTTTGAAGATCACGCAGCTAAAACATGAACGCCGCATTTTCTTTGATGAGCTGGAGGCAGCGAAGCGTTCTTATGATGCACTGCCGATTAAAAAGCTCCAAGACCTCGCTGTTTCAGGAAAAGATTTAATGGCCTTTCGGCAAAAGACGTCTGGGAAATGGATTGCAGAAGAGCTTCATTTTGTGAAAAAAGCTGTTTTGCAAAACCGTTTAGAAAACCGAAAAGAAGCCATAGAGGAGTGGCTTAAAGCATGCGATCCGCAATTAGAAAACGATTAATTGAACTATTTACAGCATCCAGCCAGGATTTTGTTTCAAGTCAGCAAATTTGTGATGAGCTTGGCTGCTCCCGAACGGCTGTATGGAAGCATATGGAGGATTTGCGAAAAGAGGGGTATGAGGTAGAAGCGGTCAGAAGAAAAGGATACCGTCTGCTTCGTAAACCGGACAAAATTAGTGAGGACGAAATTCTGTTTGGTCTTGAAACAGAGAGTTTCGGCAGGCATATTTACTTTCAGAAAGAAGTCGCTTCAACTCAGCTGATTGCCCATGATCTTGTAAATGAAGGTGCGCCCCACGGCACGATCGTTGTCAGCGATCACCAGACAGACGGAAAAGGACGCCTTCAAAGAACGTGGCATTCACCAAATGGGACAGGCATTTGGATGAGTCTCATTCTCCGGCCTGAGATCCCGCTCTATAAAGCGCCGCAAATGACGCTTTTAGCATCTGTAGCCATCGCAGAAGCGATTGCGCAGCAAACAGGACTCGCTCCATCTATAAAATGGCCAAACGATATTTTGTTGAATGGGAAAAAGGTCGTTGGCATTTTGACTGAATTAAAAGCAGAAGCCGACCAGGTTCATGCGGTCATTATTGGACCGGGCATTAATGTGAACCAAACAGCTGATGACTTCCCGGATGAACTAAAGGATGTCGCTACAAGTCTGCAAATGGAACTGAATGAAAAAGTGGATCGGGCTGCACTCATACAACAGATCATGTCCACCTTTGAAAAAAGATATGATGAATATATGCAGCAAGGATTTGCGCCGATTAAACAATTATGGGAATCGTTTGCGATGACGATCGGTCAACATATTGTTGCCCGCACCGTTAATGGGCAATATACGGGGAAGGCGCTTGGAATCAATGAAGAAGGTGTTTTATTGCTTGAAACGGAGGACGGTATCCAAAAAATCTACTCGGCAGACATTGAGATCAAGTCAACTTGAGTGGAACACCCGGCACATTTTTGATATACTTCGTGTGGGCAGTATCTGCAAAGAACTGTACCTGTTAGGAAGAAAAATTTGATAAATTTCTGCCTTGATCCTAAGGGACTTGGACAGAGGGATGATTCGCCGCACATGAGAAATCAAAGCATGTGATGTGAGGCAAGCCATCTCCTCTCCAGAATGAGGAGGAACAAATGAAGACAAAGCTAGATTTTTTCAAAATGAAAGAACAAAATGAACCTATTGTGATGCTGACTGCATACGACTATCCAGCTGCAAAGCAAGCGGAAAAAGCGGAAGTCGACATGATCTTAGTTGGTGATTCACTTGGGATGGTTGTACTTGGATTAGATTCCACAGTTCAAGTCACGATGGATGATATGATCCATCACACAAAAGCAGTGAAAAGAGGCGCAAAAGACACATTTGTTGTGACTGATATGCCATTTATGTCTTACCATTATTCGTTAGAAGAAACAATGAAAAATGCAGCACGCATCATGCAAGAAAGCGGTGCCGATGCCTTAAAGCTAGAAGGCGGAGATGGAGTATTTGAATCCATTCAAGCTCTAACAAGAGGCGGCATTCCTGTCGTCAGTCATTTAGGCCTCACACCTCAATCTGTTGGTGTACTTGGCGGGTATAAGGTGCAAGGAAAAGACCACGAAAGTGCTCAAAAATTGATTGAAGACAGCTTGAAATGTGAGGAAGCTGGTGCAATCGCACTTGTGCTGGAATGCGTACCTGGCGAACTGACAAAACGAATTACCGATATGCTGAAGATTCCTGTGATCGGAATTGGTGCAGGAGCTGAGGCAGACGGACAAGTTCTCGTTTACCATGATGTGGTTGGATACGGGGTGTCTAGAACACCTAAGTTTGTGAAACAATACGCGCAAATTGATACTGTTTTAGAAGAAGCGCTCATTCAATATACAAAAGAAGTAAAAGCACGCACATTTCCAGAGGACATGCACACGTTTCATATCAAAGAAGAAGTCCTTGATGGCTTATATGGGGGAATCAAAAAATGAACGTTGTCACCCATATTCACGAGCTAAAAGAATTAATCAAGCAGCATCAAGATAAGCAGCATTCCATCGGCTTTGTTCCGACGATGGGCTTTCTTCATGAAGGACATCTGACGCTTGCGAGGGAAGCAAGAGGACAAAATGACATTGTCGTGATGAGTATTTTTGTCAATCCTTTGCAATTTGGACCAAATGAAGACTTTGAATCCTATCCAAGGGATATGGAAAGAGACCAGCGTCTTGCAGAAGCAGCAGGAGTGGACATTTTATTTACACCTGATGTGAAGGAAATGTACCAAAACGAACCATCTATTACGATGACGGTTCAAAAGCGGACGGATGTGTTATGCGGAAAAAAACGTCCAGGACATTTTGACGGCGTTGTCACTGTGCTTACAAAGCTGTTTCATCTTGTGTCACCAACAAATGTCTACTTTGGTCTAAAGGATGCACAGCAAGTCGCTGTGATTGACGCGATGATCAAGGATTTCTTCTTTGATCTTCACCTTGTATCTGTACCAACAGTCAGAGAAGAAGACGGTTTAGCGAAAAGCTCAAGGAATGTGTACTTGTCAGAAAAAGAAAGACAAGAAGCACCTGCTTTATACCGCGCTTTAACAAAAGGACGGTCAGCTGTTGAAAAAGGTGAACGTGATGTCAGCCGTGTGTATCAGCTGATTGAAGAGGAACTTGTTCAGACGAGCGGGGAAATTGATTATATTGAGATCTACTCATATCCAGAACTTGAGCCGCTTGAACAGTTAGCAGGTCAAGTCATTATGGCGATTGCGGTGAAATTTTCACGGGCAAGACTGATTGATAATGTGATTTTCCATGTTCCTGAAAGCGGTGAAAAACATGTATAGAACCTTTATGACATCTAAGCTTCATAAAGCGACGGTAACAGAAGCAAACTTACATTATGTAGGAAGTATTACAATTGACGAAGATTTACTTGATGCGGCAGGTATGATGGCAAATGAGAAAGTACAAATTGTCAATAATCATAATGGCGCGAGACTTGAAACATATATTATTCCTGGCGAAAGAAAGAGCGGTGTCATTTGTCTAAATGGGGCGGCGGCGAGATTGGTTCAGCCAGGGGATGAAGTCATTATTATCGCTTATGGGATGCTGTCAGAAGAAGAAGCAAAGACACATACACCAAAAGTGGTCGTGTTAAATAAACAAAATCAAATTGAGCAAATGATTGGGCAAGAGCCTGCGAGAACGATTTTATAACGCAAGCTCCGTAGAAACAGAACAGTTTCAGGAAGAGAAGCTGTTCTGTTTCATCTATTTTGTCCAGAGCGTGTTTCACTTCAGGGTGAAACGAGGAATTGAGGTGTCCATTTTATGACCGATCAAAGGTTTGTTGTCGTTGATATTGAAACCACCGGGAATTCACCTAAAAAAGGTGATAAAATTATTCAAATAGCTGCGGTGGTCATTGAAAATGGACAAATTGTCGAACGGTATTCAAAATATGTGAACCCGGGAAAAGCAATCCCTGGATTTATTGAACAGCTGACAGGCATTCAGCAGCACATGGTTGACGATGCGGTGTTTTTTGAGGACATTGCCCAAGAGGTGTATGATCTCATACAGGGTGCTTATTTTGTTGCGCACAATGTTCATTTTGATTTGAATTTTTTAAATGATGAACTAAAAGCATGCGGGAAAAATGAGCTGGATGTGCTAGCAATTGATACAGTTGAGATTTCTAGAATTCTTTATCCTGAGCTTGAAGGTTATAAGCTCACTGAATTAAGTGAAGAGCTCATGCTTCCACATGACCACCCGCATAGGGCGGATAGTGATGCGGAAGTTACTGCCATGTTATTTTTAACTTTATTACATCAATTAAAACATACACCGCAAAATGTGCTGAAGCAGCTGCGCAGATTATCTTCTTATCTCCTAAGTGATATAGGGCTCTTAATTAAGCAGCTTGAAACGAGCCAAGCCAGCCTGGAAGATTCTTTGGTGGAAGTCGGCTCTTTTGCTGTAAAAGATGTCACCAATCCTATCAGTAGGGCGACACATTCAGTAGGTGAAGATGATGAAAAGCTGTTTGAGGAGATCAAAAAGAAACTTCCGCAAACGGTAGAAGGCTATGAGGTAAGAGAAGGCCAGCTTACGATGATGAATAAAGTGAGAGACGTGTTTCATGAACGAGCCTATGCATTAATTGAAGCGGCACCAGGTATTGGGAAAACGCTCGCTTACCTCATCCCAGCCGCTCTAGAAGCGAGGAAATCAGGAAAACCTGTCATTATTAGTACTTATTCCATCCTGTTGCAGCAGCAAATGTTTCAGCGCGATGTGCCGATGTTGAATCAACTGCTCCCGTTTGAGCCTGCTGCCTGTGTCTTTAAAGGCCGCGCGCATTATATTTGTTTAGATAAGTTTGAGCATGTGCTTCATGAGGAAGATGATAACTATGATGTGGTCTTAACGAAGGCGCAAATTTTAATGTGGCTCCTTGTAACGGAAACAGGTGATTTATCTGAACTGAATTTACCGTCAGGAGCCGCCAATATAAAAGACCGCATTTCCTGTGTACATATGCCGTTTACATCAAAAAAGCGCCGTTTTAAAGAGTATTGCTTTTATGAGCGCGCCAAAAAAAGAGCAAAAACAGCTGATTTAATTTTAACGAATCATCGTCTGCTTTTATCACAAACGGAGGCATCGTCTATCTTTCAGCATGCTGACGTATATGTGATAGACGAAGCCCATCAATTTGAGAAAACAGCCAATGAAACACTAGGGGATAGTGCGTCTTATATCCAGCTTCATGCGAAATTAACGCAGCTTGGCTCCTTGCAAGGCGGACTGTTAAAGAAACTGAAAAAGAGATTTCATCATGCAGGGTTACAGACGGACACATTTATTGAAATGGATGAGTATCTGAATCAGCTTCAAATGGAAAGTGATGCTTTCTTTAGCACCGTTCATTCATTTGTGAAAAGGACAAAACCAAAAGCTGACATCAATCGTCTCATTCATAGAGTACGTCATCATTCAAAGCATGCTCAGTGGAAACGGATTAAAGAAACGGCAAGTAAACTTTGTTCCTTGTTAATTGCTTGTGAGAAGCTGTATGAGCAGCAAAAAAACGAGCTTCTTCAAAAAAGTGAACAGCTGACAGAACACTTTGCCTTTGAAGCAGAGGAATACGACCAAGTCATGTCGTTTATGCATACTTTTTGCAGTACGCTTTACCGGTTTATCTTTGAACCGAAAAACGATGAAACGGTTTGGATTGAAATTGATGCAAAGGGCGCCAAAAACGCTGTCTTTATGCATGCACAGCCGTTAGATACTGGGGAGCTTTTGGCTGATCGTTTCTTTATGAACAAAAAGAGTGTCGTCCTTACATCAGGGACGCTTACGATCAATCACCGCTTTGATTATTGCTTGGAACGGTTTGGCCTGCAAGATTTTTACCCTCATCTTGTGCAAATTGATTCACCTTTCGAACTTGAAAAACAGCTCAAGGTCATTGTTCCGGCAGACATGCCGCCGATTACAAATCGTGATGAACGAGATTATGTAAAGCAAGCTGCGCAATATATTAAGATTATGGAAAAGCAGCAGCATGCAAAAATATTGGTTTTGTTTAATTCACATGAGATGTTAAAAGCAGTCTATGAAGAGCTAAAAACAGAAGGGATGCAGTCCGCCCTTTTTGCTCAAGGTCTGACAGGCGGAAGCCCCGTAAAATTAACGAAAATGTTCAAATTAGCAAAACAAGCTATTTTACTTGGTACGGGTAGCTTTTGGGAAGGTGTTGATTTTCCAGGCTCAGAGCTGACTACAGTCATCATGGCACGTCTTCCGTTCCGGCCGCCTGATTCTCCGCTCATTGAAGCAAAATGTGATGCAGCTAAAAAACAAGGGAAGAATCCATTTAAAGCCGTCGCTTTACCAGAAGCTGTGTTAACCTTTAAGCAAGGAGCTGGACGCTTGCTGCGCTCTGAAAAAGACATTGGCACATTGCTGATTTTAGACCGCCGAGTGAAAACCGCTTCATATGGAAAACTATTTTTAGAATCACTCCCTCATGCGCCAGTTCACGAGATGTCAAAAGAGTCACTTGAGGCGTATATAGAAAACCTTAACAACGAAAAGCCGCTGTCATAAGCGGCCTTTAGCTGGTGTGGGTTTGGAGTTAATTTATCGTAACGGTTTTTTGTGTTCCGTTGTAAAAATAGTATCGGTTCCCGTGCAGAAAAGTATGACTAACAATATTTACGTACCGAGGAGGAATTAGAAGTGGAAAGTAAAATAGAGGTACTTTCAACTGTTCAAATTAAGCATTCAGAAGACCTGTACAAAATCGTTGATGTATTGAACAGAACGCTTAAAAGAGAAGATCTCATGTTTGGATTAGCATTAGATCAAGAAGACCAAAATCAAGCGGTATTTACGATATATCGCACATAGGGGAAGCTTGACATGAAAAAAATAGTCTGGATTATTTCATCTGTAGTGGCTCTCGTTCTGCTCATTGGCATCATCAGCTTTACGTGGATTTATCAAATTGCCATGGGACAAAGAGAACAAGGGCATGAAGCAGCGATCGAACGAGCAAAAGAACAAGCAAACATCGTACAAGTGGAGCAAGTGGAAACCTTTGTCGGGAAAGAAAAGCAATTTATTGTTGAAGGGAAAAACAAACAGAATGAAACGACCTACGTTTGGGTTCCTGCCAGCAAAAAAGAAAAAGTGATCGCAAAAAAAGCAAAAGAAGGCATTACCTCGAATCAAGCAGTACAAGCCGTTCAAAAGGAGAACACGGTCTCTAAGCTAAAAGAAGTCAAATTAGCGAGAGAAGGTGACGTACTCCTTTGGGAAGTGACGTACTTAAATGAGAACAATCAATATAGCTTCAGCTATGTCGACTTTTCGACAGGACGTGTGGAAAAAAATTTAACACCGTAGTTTCTCCTGTCTTGCGTTGACCATGCTGATTTAGAACGGTTATAATAAAATGTATGAAAAAAGATTCACACCTGACAAATAGGTGAGTTTCTTTCTGGCTTTGGAGGGAATTATGTTGAAAACAACGATTAATCAAGTGTTCAAACACGTCGATCAAGAAGTAACCATCGGCGCATGGATTGCCAATAAACGTTCAAGCGGAAAAATTGCATTTTTGCAGTTGCGTGACGGGACAGGCTTTATTCAAGGAGTCGTAGTAAAAGCAGAAGTGGAAGAGGAAGTCTTTAAGCTTGCGAAATCAGTCACACAAGAAACATCTGTCTATGTGACAGGTCAAGTGACAAAAGATGAGCGTTCACCACTAGGTTTTGAATTACAGGTGAAATCCATTGAAGTGATTCATGAAGCGACAGATTACCCAATTACACCGAAAGAGCATGGAACAGAATTCTTAATGGATCACCGTCATTTATGGCTTCGTTCTAAAAAACAGCATGCCATTATGAAAATCCGTAACGAAATTATCCGTGCTACATATGAATACTTCCATCAAGAAGGTTTCGTGAAAGTAGATCCGCCAATTTTAACTGGAAGTGCACCTGAGGGCACAACGGAACTGTTTGCTACGAAATATTTTGATGAAGATGCGTACCTTTCTCAAAGTGGTCAGCTTTACATGGAAGCTGCAGCAATGGCACTCGGAAAAGTATTCTCATTTGGCCCAACATTTAGAGCAGAAAAATCTAAAACAAAACGTCATTTAATTGAGTTTTGGATGATCGAGCCTGAGATGGCTTTTGTCGAATTCAATGAAAACCTTGAGTATCAAGAAAATTATGTGTCTCATGTTGTTCAAAGTGTACTTGAAAACTGTAAAGTGGAGCTGCATACACTAGGTCGTGATACAGCGAAATTAGAAAACATCAAAGCACCATTCCCGCGCATCACTTACGATGAAGCGATTAAATTCTTGCAGGAAAAAGGCTATGATGATATCGAATGGGGAGATGATTTCGGAGCGCCTCACGAAACAGCGATTGCCGAAAGCTATGATAAACCAGTGTTTATCACTCATTACCCAACATCATTAAAACCGTTCTATATGCAGCCAGCACCAGATCGTGAAGATGTTGTCCTTTGTGCAGACTTGATTGCACCAGAAGGCTACGGAGAGATTATTGGCGGTTCTGAGCGTGTTCATGATTTAGAGCTTCTTGAAGCAAGATTGAAAGAACATGGGCTTGATCAGGAAACTTACAAATGGTATACAGAATTAAGACAATACGGTTCTGTACCGCATTCAGGTTTTGGTCTTGGACTTGAACGTACAGTTGCTTGGATTAGTGGAGCGCCGCATGTGCGTGAAACCATTCCTTTCCCAAGATTATTAAACCGTTTATACCCTTAAGACGTGAAAGCCTCCAACAAATGGAGGCTTTTTCAAACGTCTTTTTAGGGAGGCACGTGAAATAAAACGTGATATACTTAAAATGAAGAGGTGTATCCGATGAATAGGCAGCAATTTATAAATATGCAGCAAATGGGGGCGACAAGTTTGCCTAATTTGCTGATTGCTCATTATGAGCAGTTAGGACTGAATGAATCACAGATGATGGTCATGCTCAAGATTAAAATGAATGAAGAACAAGGTGTTTTCTTTCAAACATTTGAAGAGCTTTCTCATGGAATGACCATATCAGCGGAAGAGTGCGCGTATATGGTGCAGCATCTGATTCAAAAAGGATTTATCTCAATTCAGCCATTTGAAGACAGGTCTGGTATTCAGCATGACCGTTACTCAGTAGAACCTTTATGGGGCGTGCTGTATGACTTTTTAGAAACAAAACAGGCGAAAGAAGCTCAAAAACAACATGTGCAGGCAGAAAAATCTTTATATGCTTTATTTGAAGATGAATTCGGCAGACCGCTGTCTCCTCTTGAAGGAGAAACACTTTCGATCTGGATGGATCAAGACCATCATGATGCTGAAATGATTCGGCTAGCGCTAAGAGAAGCCGTTTTATCAGGGAAATTAAATTTCCGTTATATTGATCGAATTTTATTTGAGTGGAAAAAGAAAGGGCTGAAAACAGCGGAAGAAGCAAAAGAGCATAGCCAGCATTTCCGTTCTCAGCAGAAAACGCCACCTTCAAAAGAAGAGACGTCCACTTATAAACGACAAGTTCCTTTTTATAATTGGCTGGAACAATAACCAATAAAGGAGAAGGCATGTTATCAAAAAAACAAATCAATGAGTGTTTAGATATTATAGGAGATATGTTTCCAGAGGCTGAGTGTGAGCTTGTTCATGCCAATCCATTTGAGCTTGTGATTGCTGTTGCGCTCTCTGCTCAGTGTACAGACGTGCTTGTAAATAAAGTCACCAAAACGTTATTTCAAAAATATAAAACACCAGAAGACTATTTAAGTGTACCGCTTGAAGAACTGCAGCAAGATATTCGCTCGATTGGTCTTTATCGAAATAAGGCTAAAAACATTCAAAAGTTGAGCAAAATGCTGATTGAAGAATATGGCGGTGAAGTACCAAAGGACAGGGATGAGCTTGTCAAGCTTCCTGGGGTTGGCCGGAAAACAGCAAATGTCGTCGTTTCAGTCGCTTTTGGGGTACCGGCAATAGCAGTAGATACACATGTAGAACGAGTCAGCAAGCGTCTAGGCATCTGCCGCTGGAAGGATTCTGTGCTTGAAGTAGAGCAAACCTTGATGAAAAAGGTGCCAAAAGAAGATTGGTCTGTGACGCATCACCGCCTGATCTTTTTTGGGAGATATCATTGTAAGGCGCAGCGGCCGCAGTGCGAATCGTGTCCGCTTCTTGATATGTGCAGGGAAGGGCAGAAGAGGTTGAAAAAAGGACTGGTGAAGCTGGCATGAGCGGGGCAGCTATTTTCACCTCATATGTCGAAAAGCTAAAAGAGAAAAAGGTAGAGATAAAAGGTGATCGAGTAGATATACTGAGAGCCAATCCGCTTGCATATGATCTATCTTCGGAACCTTTAACAGACGAGCTTCCATGGCAGGAAACAGAAGAATTTGTTCCAGTCATGTTCGAACTGTGGAACGAATTAAAAGAAAAAATGCTTCCTCGTTTCCAAACAAGGAAATCCCGCTGTGATGAAGATGATATGCTGCAAGGAATCATCAGTATGATTGCGATGTTTTACTGGATTAAAGGGGAGAGAGTCCAAACGTTTGAATGGGAACTTATCAAGCAAGAGACATTTCCTGTTGCTCCGATTAATTGGACGGAACGTTTAGAGTTCATTTTGTTAAAACCTACTCAATATCACTGCTTTATTCAATTGGACGAGCTATACACGGAATTAAAAAAGCAGTATGGAAAATATGAAGCACTTAAGAAAATCAGACAGCAGCGTTAAAAAAAAGCACTTGCCAAGGAGGCAAGTGCTTTTTCATTATTCATCTTCTTTACGAGAAGTAGAATTTGATGGCGAATTGGAACTTTGAGAGTTGGCTTTCGCATCATCTTTCTTTTTATCTTTATTATCAGTTTGTGAGTTGCTGTTCCCATTTGTACTGTCTGAGCCATCATCTGAAGAACCATTATTTCCGTTTTCGGTATTTCCGCCTTGGTCTTTATCCTTATCCTGATCTTTTTTGTCATCAGGCTTTTGCTCATCAGTGCCAGGGGGCTGCTGATTTTTGTTATCGTCTGTTTGGTCTGTCTGCTCGTCGTCAGGCTGCTGCGGTTCTTCTTCTTCTTTATTCTCATCATCCGCTTTTTCTTCTTCATCAGCGTCATCCTTAATGGTGAGGAAGGTAGAAGCCGCTTTACTTGTGACATCCTCTACAGTGGCTGTCACTTGGAATTTATATGTGGAGCCAGGCTTCACATCAGAGATGACCGCTTCTTTAGCAGAGCTGTTTTGAATCTCTTTATAGCCGCCATTATCAACCGCTTGCTTGACATTAAATGTAGCATCAGCGTCGTCAGAATAGCCCCAAGTTAGTGTAATGGATTTTTTCTCTTCATCATACACCGCTTTTAAGTCAGAAGGCTTATCGGCTTCTTTTTTCTCATATGTGTCAGACACTTTGGTTGGAACTGTTCCTTTAACAAAGTATTCTGTTGTCTTTTTGTCACTTGGTGTATTCGGTCCGGCTAATTTTGCTGGATCTGAACCTTTTTCAACCGTAGCTTCGACGACACTGTCTGGTTTTTCAAATGAGCCGCTTCCATCATCAATTTGAGAAATTAATCGCTGGAAGACGATTTTGGCAACACGCTGCTCGTATTCAGTCAGCCACATTTTACCGTCTGCATCTTTTGAATTACCGATTCCAGTCCATACGGCTGCTGTATATTGCGGCGTATAACCGACAAACCAAGAATCTTTCGCACCGCCAGAAGGGATATTGTATTTATTAATATCATCTTGTCTGAAGTTCGTTGTACCGGTTTTACCAGCTACTTGAACGTTCGGTACTTGTGCAAGTGTACCAGTTCCAGATTGAACAGCAGTTTTCAGCATGTCTGTGATCATAAATGCTGTGTAATCACTCATCGCTGCTTTCGAGTCCGGCGTAAGGTCAAGCTTTGTCCCGTCATTAAATTCAACAGATGTGACAGCGTGCGGTTCGTTATAGTATCCGTTATTACCGAATGCACTAAATGCTCCAGCCATTTTTAATGAAGACACACCATCTTCAAATCCACCAATTGAATAAGATTCTGGAATATCAGAAGGTAAGTCCATGCCTAAATTATTCGCAAATTGCGCGGCATTCGCTGAACCAGCTTCTTGGAATGCTTTGAGTGCAGGGATGTTACGTGATTGTGCCAAAGCACTTCTCATCGACATTTTCCCTAAATGTCTTCTATCAAAGTTGTTAATTGGTGTCCCATCTGAGTACGTATATGGTGCATCATCGATTTGCTGATATGTTGACCATTTTTTGTTTTCAATGACTGGGCCGTAATCTAAGATCGGTTTAATTGTGGACCCTGGCTGGCGTTTTGCATCTGTCGCATAGTTAAAGCCGCCGGCTGGTACATCACGTCCACCGCCAATGGCGCGTATTTCACCATTTTTCGTATCAAGCAGGGTGACACCCGCCTGCATACCTTTCGTAAATCCAACTGAATCTCCATTGATGATATCATCTAGGTGATCCTGTGCTTTTCGATCAAGTGATGTATAGATTTTTAATCCATCAGTTGATGCATCCACTTTAGCTTTTTTCTGTACTTCTTCCATCACTTCTTCAATGTAGGCAGAGTACTTACTAGAGTTTTGGCTCTTATATTTACTAGCTGAAACAACTGTTTTGCTGACAGGGGTTGCTTTTGCAACGTCATAATCTTTTTCAGAAATATAGCCTTGTTTTTTCATAAGGCTTAAAACGATATTACGGCGTTTTTCCGCTGCCTCTGGGTGTTTCACTGGGTTATAGGCAGAAGGACTCTGCGGCATACCTGCAAGAGTGGCAGCCTGTGCAACGGTTAGTTTATTTAAATCTGTGACTCCGAAAAATTGTTCAGCTGCTTTCCCAACACCATAAGCATAAGGAGAGAAGAAAATACGGTTTAAATACATTTCCAAAATTTCATCTTTAGAGTATTTTTGCTCAAGCTGAATCGAGAGCCATACTTCCTGTACTTTCCGTTTTAACGTCTTTTGATTGCTCAGGAGGGAGTTTTTCACAACCTGCTGTGTAATTGTACTTCCGCCTTCAGCGCCAAAGCCGTCCTCAACGTTTGCTACAAGGGCACCGCCAATACGGATTGGGTCAATCCCGTGGTGCTTATAAAAACGTGCATCTTCAGTCGCAATAAATGCGTCTTTTACCACATCGGGTATATCTTTTATCGAGACATACGTTCTTTTTTCTGCACCAACTTCTGCAAACACTTTCTTGTCTTTATCATAAAGTTTTGAAGAGTATGGTGTTTTAAGCTTACTATCATCAATAGAAGGAGCGCTTGATGCAAAAACGGCAAAAGTTGTGATTCCGGCAACTAAACAAAGTAGACCGATCACGAGTAAAGATAAAAATATTTTTTTAAATAGACCTGCTTTCTTTTTGCCTTTTTTGTTCTTTTGCTTCTTATTGTTTTCTTGACTTGCTTTACGTCGCTGCTCACGACTTGTAAATTGATCAGACATCACATCTCAACCTTTCGTGTTAAACCTTTTTCGAACGTAATTGCTGCTTGCTTTCATCCGAAAAATGAAGTGTCTCCACTACTTTAATATAATCAATTCTTGGCGAATATCCAAGTGTCATTATGTGGCCAGCTTCCATTAATTCGTCTTTGCTAATGGATTTACGGCCGTTTTGCTTCTGCCGCTCCCAGAAGAAAAAGAGATCTGAAGCGGGCAAATAATAAACGGAGCCAAAAGCGGATATAATAACGAAACAAATGCCGCCTTGCTTTTCAACCTGTTTCATATGCTCAATTTGATGGTCGTGGAAATTTTTGAGCGGAAACGAGGTAGTGCTTTTGGTTTCCTTTGCTTCAAAATCGATATAGCGGCCTTTGTACACCCCGTTATAGTCTGTTGTGGAGGATTGTTTAAAATAGGCTTCTTTAATGACAGCAGCACTTCTTTTTGGATAATCCACATTCACAATTTGAACTGGGGTAGGCTTTTTATGAATGACTGCGATCCCGTTGACCAAATAGTATTGGTTCGTTTCATTTAAATCAGCCTCAAGCGTCATCCCGCGGTTACTATAAGAGGATTCGCCGCTGATTCTTTTTTTTGTCCCAATTTGTTGAATGGGCTGATACGATTTTCCGTTTGGATACCGAATCATCAAGTTTCAGCCTCCTTTTAATGCATTTTGTATTGGAGAGATCACCATGTTGTCCCAAGAAGAGCACATCATCACTCAGCAAATTTTGCGTGAAACGAAAGCAAAAAATAAAGACAACCTGACGAGGACAAATGCTTACAAGCGGTTTTATGACCGGCATCCAGAGATGAAATGGTCGCTGCTCGCTTCCTTTGTCTCGAGAAATGCAGGGTGGTCCATGACAGATTTAAAGGGCGAACTCTTCCATCCAGGTTTAACGGATCAGCAGGGGCATCTTTTTTTCACAGCATATGAAAGAGCAAATTGGCTGATCTTTTCGGATGCTTATCCTCAGCTTCTTTTGTATGAATGGTCTAAGAGATGCAGTCAACCTTTGTTTCATCTGCTGCCTTATTTCTCCGTGTCTCGTTTTATGAGCGCTGAGTGGGAACATTTTTGGCTAAAGCGTGACACAGAGCGTCTGCTTTATGCACTCATCATAAATGAACAATATACTATACAATCTCCTATTATACAAAATCCTCTTCTGAAAAAGAATGTTTTTCACTCGATTCAATATCTTTTCAGCGAGTGGGGACATTTCCAAACCGTTGTTTTTCCAACGGTGGACGGGCATTTGTACGGCTTAACCATACGGAAGTTTTCCAATGTAAAGGAACGCATTACATTAGGTAAAAAACTAGCGAAACTATTATTTCGAGCCGATTTGTTTTCGGATTTTTATCATTTTTTGCATACCGTTCCGCATACTGGGTCTCGGTTTGATTTTGAGCCGTTTTTAGGGATCGCTAGAAGGTCAACACCTTTTCTTCGGACGGTTTATCCGGTGATGACACATTCATTAGACGATCAAAGGGAAGATTGGTTTCAAAAGAAATTGAGTCCATCTTTATTTGAGGCAGAGGCGCTGCCAAAGCAGATTGAGCTGACGGACTGGTATTTTCATAAAAAAAGACAGCTTCGTTTTCTTTTCTCATTAGAGCACTATTTTTTGCATAAATAAAAAGCAGGGGGTGCCTGCTTTTTTTTTACGTAGATGGACGATTAGGACCGCCGAGCTTTTTATCAAGCTGATCTGTACTGTTTTCTTTCCCTTTTGGATTTTGCTCTTTTGGTGCTGGCTTCTTTTTCATGAAATCTACCTCCTTTTGTCCTTAGAATTTACACAATCGGACGCAATCATACAAAGAAGGACAAGCATCTGTCGAAAAGGAAGAAATAGCGCTTATCTACACTTAGATTGGCGATTTGCTTCTAGTTTTGTCATGTGTGAAGGAGGGTGAGAAAGAAAAGAGAATGTAACGAGAGACGATAAAGGAGGAATCTGATGATGAGCGAATTTGTATCAAAAGAATCCATTATGCAGTTGTTAGAGGAAATCGAGCGAAAAATTGATGCGGTGGAAGCAGAGCTGTCTCTTGCTGTGAATCAGACAAAACGTGCAGCAATAGAAGAGCAAGAACAAATCATTGACCGGCTTGAATCAGAAGTAAAGGACTGTGAAGTGAAGCTTCATGCAGCCGAGTATAAACTGGCGGCAAGACCGGCATATCACGCCGGATAGCTTTTCTATTTGAGCAATAGGTAAACGTTTGATAGGATGGTTCATAGAGGTGAACACTTTGGATAATCAAACATTACTTGAACATACACAAAACTTGAGAATATGGATCGAAAAAGCGTATGAGCAGTACCAAAAGGGAAAGGCTGAAGAGGAGTACCCATCGTATGATTTTTATACGGATATTCAGCCAGCCGTTGATACATTTGATCAGAAAATGGAAGAGTGGCTCACCGCAGCTATTTCCTTTGTTCAACAGGTCAAACCTAGATATTTACACCAAGAACAGCTTGAAGCCGTAAAAGAAAATGGTAAAGAGGTTGTCCTGCAATCTTATTTTGGCAAACAGCATGCACCCCGTGTAAAAAATTTAGTTGAGTCAGTGGTTTACACACTGAACCTTTTAATAGAAGAAATCAAACAGCGCAGCTAAAGACATAATGCTGCGTTTTTCTTATGACTTCTTTAGGCACATCTTCTGCTTTTGATCATAATATATGAGTGACATCAATATGTGTTGAGAGCGAGAGGAGCGAGATAGATGTTCCCTTATTCAAACCAGCAGCCTTATGAATTCAATCAATTCAAGCAAAGGCCTTTTCCGTATTCAGAGATGCAGCAGCAGCCTCCGCAGCCTCCAGACTATTTCATGCCGCCATATCAAGGTGGAATGAACCAGGCACCATCTACTGTTTATCAGCCGCCTTATGGATACCAAGAAAATGTGCCGCTTATGCAGCCGCCTGAAGCGATGAATCCACCCCAAATGCAGCCGCCAGGTATGATGCCCATGCAGCAGCCTATGAACCCATATCCTTTGCCAAGACCGCAAAAACAGCAGCCTTCTCAGTTTAAAAGTGTGCTGTCGCAATTCAAAAAGACGAATGGGCAATACGATTTTAACAAAATGTTTGATACAGCTGGCCAAATGATGAGTACAATGAATCAAGTAGGCTCATTGGCGAAAGGATTTACAAGCATTTTTAAAGCATAGTTAAAACCCAATAGATCGATCTATTGGGTTGTTTGCTTTGGCGCAGATACACGAAGCGATTGATCTTTCCACACACTTTTCATTTTCGTTTCATCTATTTTTGCCGGCATTAAAATGGTTTTTGTAAAGCTTGAATACGAGGAAGTCGTATCCGTTTTGATTTTTTCCTGCACTGATAAGTGTAAATATTGAGCTTTTACTTCTAACGCAATGTCACCTTCGACAAAATGGTCTGGAAATTGAATCTCGATATAGACATTCTGTTCATCCTCTGTCACATTAGTCGTAATTGATGCAAGTGATTGCGATGTGGTCATGAGTGCCTCCGCACTATTTAATATCTCGTGAAACGGGGAGGATGCAAAAAATTGTTCAATCGCTTCATATAGCATATCTTCATTTGCCAGCAATTCATGTTTGTTTTCGCCATCTTGTTTCATTCGAATCACCTCTCATCTACAGCCTATGCAGAAAGGGCTCAGGCGGTTATCAATTGATGAGAGGAAAAAATTATGATTAAATAGTGTTGAATGAAGCAAGGTGTATAGGCGTAAAGTTTCTTACACTAAATAGATTTAGGAAGCAAAGCTTGAAGGGAGCAAATTGACATTGCTGAAAAAATTATTCGGTTTCGGAAAAAACCAAGATGATGTAAAGGAAGAAGTCATTTATTCTCCAGTTGATGGAGAGTTAATGGATATGACTGATGTACCAGATCCCGTCTTTTCTCAAAAGATGATGGGAGACGGCGTAGCAGTAAAACCAAAAAGTGGGACGATTGTGTCACCAGTAGAGGGTGAAATCATTCAGCTCTTCCATACAAAACATGCAATTGGCATTCGAACACTCTCGGGGCTTGAGCTTCTGATTCATATCGGACTTGAAACAGTTGGGTTAAATGGTGAAGGATTTGAAGCGCACATTAAAGAAGGGGATAAAGTGAAAATCGGTGACCCTCTCATTACGTGTGATTTAGAACTGATTGAAGAGAAAGCATCAAGTACAGTGACACCGATTGTGATTATGAATGGTGACCTAGTCGAACGACTTGATAAAGAACCAAAAGGCTCTGTAGAAAAGCAGATGTCCAAGCTCTTTACAGTGAAAATGAAATAATCCATGAATAGAAAAAACTACCCGTTAATAGGGTAGTTTTTTTATTGAGGATATTAATCCTCCATTGGAACCCAGCCTTGACTCGCTTCCATGACAGACCACAATCCTTCTGGAATGAGATACTTGTCTTTTTGGCTGCGTTTAATGACGGTTTCAATCTCTTGTTCTCTGCCTTCTTTAATCTTTTTAGCCCAATCTGGGTCGACGATCAGCTCTCGTGCGACAGCAATCAGAGGAATCCCTTGATTGTAAGCATGGAGAGCATCTTCAGCTGTAATGACGCTGCCTACTCCAATAAGCGGAAGAGTTTCGCCGCATCGTTCTTTTAGCAGTTCCATACGTGTTTTATTAGAATCTGCGCCTCGTCTTGCTTTAGAGCCAATCTCCATTAAAGAGATATGCAAATAATCGAGGTTTTTTGTTTTGAGAACATCCACTAATGTAAACGTCTCTGTCATTGTTAAACCAGGTGTTTCAGGTTCTTCAGGAGATAACCGGTATCCAAAGATAAACGGTTTAGCCGCATGTTCTTTGATGGCCTCTTTGACTGCATCTACAACAGCAATAGGGAAAGCTAGACGTTTTTCTTCATTTCCTCCCCATTGGTCTGTACGTTGATTGCTATGCGGTGAGTAAAATTGCTGTAATAAATAACCGTTTGCTCCGTGAATTTCCACGCCGTCAAACCCTGCTTGAATCGCTCGTCTTGCCGCTTCTTTAAAGGAGTCGATAATATGAGTAATTTCCTCTTCTTTTAAAGCGCGTGCAATTTGTTTTCCATCTTTGAACACATCACTTGGCGCAACCACATCACCGTTTGGAACTAAATGAGGGAGAGCCTGAGAGCCGCCGTGATGAATTTGGATAATGGCTTTTGTTCCTTTTGCCTGGATAGCTGAAGCCAGTTTTTTCAGACCTGGTATATCTTCATCTCTTGCGATAGAAGGCTGTCCTTCAAATGCCTTCCCATCTGGAGTCACGTTCGCACATGCTGTAATCACCATACCCATTTCACTTGATCTAGCTGTAATGAAATCAATTTCGTCTTTTGAAATGGTGCCATCGTCATGAGAACCAAAGTGTGTCATTGGAGCAACCACTAACCTACCATCAATAGAGGCACCTCCAGGAAACGTAAATGGTTCAAATAAAGGCTTAAATTCGTTTTTCACTCTGATCATCTTCTTCCTTGATAAAATCATTTCACTATAGAAGTGTAATGGATACTGTTACAACAGTTCAAAGTATTTGCTCATAACTCCAGCATCAAAAAATTGCCGCCTAGTCATGCAAACGAATATTCGGTACACTAGAATGAGAGGTGGAAGCAATATGAAAAAGAAAACAATGAACGAACTGATAGAAGAATTAAAGAAAGACGAACAGGTAGAGCATTGGCATGAAATTGAAGCAAAGCCTGCACAGACCTCTCCCGTTCCTGAAAGAGTGGACGACAGGCTAAAAAAGGCGCTTGAAAAACGAGGCGTGAAAGAACTGTACATTCATCAAAAAGAAGCCTTTGAACGAGTAATGGATGGTGAACATGTTGTAACGGTTACACCAACAGCTTCAGGTAAAACGCTTTGCTACAATCTGCCTGTTCTTCAGTCGATTGCAGAAGACCAGACAAACCGCTCTCTTTATTTATTCCCAACAAAAGCGCTCGCGCAGGATCAAAAGAGTGAACTTAACGAGATCATCCACGAGATGGATGTTCCGATTCATAGTGAAACATATGACGGTGACACCTCACCAGCCATTCGGCAGCGAGTGAGACAAGCAGGACATATTGTCATCACAAACCCAGATATGCTGCATTCAGCCATTTTGCCTCATCATACGAAATGGGTCAGCTTGTTTGAGAATTTGAAGTATATTGTCATTGATGAGCTTCATACATATCGAGGTGTGTTTGGCAGTCATGTGGCCAATGTGATTCGCAGGCTAAAGCGAATTTGTGCATTTTACGGAAGTGATCCGGTGTTTATTTGCACTTCAGCAACGATTGCGAATCCAAAAGAGCTGGCGCAGCAGCTCACAGGGAGCAAGGTGCATCTTATTGAACGAAACGGAGCGCCTAGCGGTAAAAAGAATTTTGTGTTTTATAACCCGCCAGTGGTGAATAAACCATTAAATATTAGACAAAGCGCTGCCACTGTCGTCAACCAATTGGCTAAAACATTTTTAAAAGAAAAAATTCAAACGATCGTTTTTGCTAGAAGCAGAGTACGAGTAGAAGTGATTTTAAGTCACATTCAAGAGCTTGTGAAAAAGGAAATCGGTCCAAAATCGATTCGCGGGTATCGCGGAGGCTATTTGCCAAAAGAGCGGCGCGTGATTGAAAAGGGATTAAGAGAAGGAGACATTTTAGGTGTCGTCAGCACGAACGCCCTAGAATTAGGGGTAGATATAGGTCAGTTAAAGGTATGCATTATGACGGGGTATCCTGGCAGTGTAGCGAGTACATGGCAGCAGGCAGGACGTGCTGGAAGGCGTCATGAGGAGGCGCTTATTATCATGGTGGCAAGCTCCTCACCCCTTGATCAATATATTGTCAGACACCCTGAATATTTCTTTAATAGACCGCCTGAAGCAGCCAGAATCAATCCTGAAAATCTCATTATTTTAGTGGATCATCTAAAATGTGCTTCCTACGAGCTGCCATTTCGGACGGATGAACAGTTTGGCGACATGGAAGTAGAAGATATTTTGCAATACTTACACGAAGAAGGAGTTCTTCATTTTAACGGGAACCGGTATTATTGGTCAGATCAATCGTTCCCAGCGCATGGCATCAGCCTGCGGTCTGCAAGCCAGGAAAATGTAGTGATTGTGGATCAATCAGATGTAGCGAATGTCCGAATTATTGGAGAGATGGATCGATTCAGTGCGATGACACTGCTGCATGATGAAGCGATTTATTTACATGAAGGGGTTCAGTATCAAGTAGAAAAGCTAGATTACGAGCATCTGAAGGCTTATGTGAAACAAGTGGATGTAGAATACTATACAGATGCTAATTTAGCTGTTCAGCTCAAGGTGCTTGAAATCGATCAGACAACAGAGAAAGAAGCGGTATCTGTTCACTACGGTGATGTCACTGTCAACGCAATGCCAACAATTTTTAAAAAAATTCGGCTCAGCACTGGTGAAAATATCGGCTCTGGTCCGATTCACTTACCTGAAGAAGAAATTCATACGAGTGCGGCCTGGTTTGAATTACATGAAGCAGAGCGGAGATTTGAAGAGAAAACACTTGAACAGCTGCTGCTCGGCATCGCAAATGTTCTTCAGCACATTGTACCAGCCTTTGTGATGTGTGACCGTTCAGATATTCATGTTGTTTCACAAATTAAAGCGGCACATACCGGTAAACCGACAGTCTTTTTATATGACCACTACCCTGGCGGAATTGGCTTAAGCAAAGAGGTCCAAGCTCGTTTCGATGAAATAGCAGGTGCAGCCATTCAACTGATAGAGCGGTGCCGCTGTGAGAACGGCTGTCCATCCTGCATTGGCATGGAAATGAAAGAAGTGAGCGGAAAAAGCAGCATTGTTGAATTGATGTCTGGATTTTAAGGGGAAGGAGGAAGAGAGCTACTCATGTCACTAAAAGGGAAATTAAATAGAATGAAGAAGCACTTATCGCACAACCAGCCAAACGAAAAACGGCAAAAAGCAGTGGAAGGAAAGCCCCAGCCTGTGACGGCTGATAAAATCCCATTTTTAAAGGAATGGGAGCAACTGGGTGCAGCTCCATATCACTTTGAGGATTCCTTTTGTCTCATTCGAGAAGTCACCTATTCATTAGATGACAAGCATGGACTCTATTCGTTTGCGGAACTGCCAAAGATCATCGAGGCTTGGAACAAAAGCGGCATCCAGCATTCACTATCGGCTAAAGGTTACAAACCGCATGAACTGTTTTTCTTTGATACAGAAACAACAGGATTATCTGGCGGGACGGGAAATATGATTTTCTTGCTTGGACATGCGCGGGTTTTTGCTGACAAAGTAGTGGTGAAACAGCACCTGCTCACAAATCCGGGAAATGAAGCGGCTCTTTATAAAAGCTTTCTCGATGAAGTGAACGTAGAATCGCTCGTTACATATAATGGAAAATCATTCGATTGGCCGCAAGTGAAAACGAGACATACTTTGTTGCGAGATCAAATCCCTGCGCTTCCAGAGTTTGGCCACTTTGATCTTCTGCATGGGTCAAGACGATTGTGGAAGCATAAATATGAACGAATGGCGCTGTCTGTGGTTGAAAAAGAAGAGCTGCACGTTCACCGGGAAGGCGACACACCAGGTTTTTTGGCACCGATGATCTATTTTCATTTTTTAAAGGAACAAAATCCGAAGCTCATCGAAGGGATTTTGACTCATAATGAATTAGACGTCCTTTCGTTAATCAGCCTCTACATCCATCTATCCAAAAAAATCCTATCTATGGATGCGGTAAAGGAGCACGATGAGAAATACGCGCTGGCTAGGTGGCATCTTGCGCATCGAGATGTACAGGAAGCTACGAAGCATTTGCGGGAATTAACAGGTGCTGATTTTGAACATGCCAATCAGGCGGCTTATGATCTCTCCTTACAATATAAACGGCTAAACGAGTGGGATGAAGCAGTTCGAATTTGGGAAACATTATTTGAATCAAGTGATGTCCATTTAGCATTAAAAGCAGGTATAGAGCTTGCGAAGTGTAAAGAGCATCGCCAAAAAGATGCAAGGTCAGCTCTTTCCATCACCGAATCTTTATTATCTTTCTCGTCGTTAAGCGAGCGAGACACGGAAGAGCTTGAGAAACGAAAAAAACGGCTATTGAGAAAAGCTGGGCAATGAAATATTATTACCCGGGAAAGCGCAAAAAATGACAACGTTCGGCTCTCGGCCGAAAATAAAAAATGTTTAGCACTTTTATTGTAGAAAGGCCGCGAATCCTGTAAAATAACGTTAGATATTGAATGAGGAGCGTATAGCATGTATAAGGGTCTTTTCTACTTGTTTTTTCTTGTGGTCATTTTGGTCGCTTTTGTGTTTTCGAACTATAAAGATATTTTTCTTGCCAACTTTTAAAATAGGTTAATGCATTAGTACATGTACACCTCTTGATTCATACATTGTTAATGTAAGAAAATAAAGGAGAGGGGAATGCTACATGTACCATCATCATCATCATTGCCATCCGAATGTTACACAGCCAATTGTTCATCCGACGAATCATTGCTGTACACACAGCGAGTCAACAACAATTGTGCCGCATATCCACCCGCAGCATGTGACAAATGTTCACCACCATAATTTCAAACATGTTCACTACTTCCCGCATACGTTTTCTCAGGTGGACCCGACAACACATCAACACTTTAATTGCGGTGGACCTTGCTGTAACAGATAAAGTGAATGGGACTTTTATAAGTCCCATTTTTTAAAAGCAGGTGAAGAAATGAAAATTATTGCTGTCACAGGGTACAAGCCGTTTGAGCTTGGGATATTCAAGCAAGACGAGCCTGCACTTCAATACATAAAAGCGGAGCTTCAAAAAAGGCTGACAGCCCTTATCGAAGAAGGTCTGGAATGGGTGCTCATATCAGGCCAGCTTGGCGCAGAAATCTGGACAGCCGAAGTGGTGTTTGAGCTTCAGGAGGAATATCCAGCGTTAAAACTTGCAGTCATTACGCCATTTTATGAACAGGAAGAGCGCTGGAATGAGCAAAACAAAGAATTGTATGAAGGAATTCTTGCACAGGCCGATTTTGTAGAAAGTGTCACGCATAGACCGTATGAAAGTCCGGCACAATTTAAACAAAAGAACCGCTTTTTTATTGAAAAAACAGATGGACTTCTCGTCTTATATGATCCCGAGCATGAGGGATCGCCGAAGTATATGATTAGAGAAGCAGAAGCCTATACCGATTACCCCATTATGTACATCACAATGGATGATCTAAGAGCGCAGGTTGAGGCGGAAGATCCGTTTTTTGATTAAAAGCAAGAGAAAATTTGACAACGTCACGTATTTCTGAAAAAATATACTATGAATTCACGATATGAGGTGAAAAAGATGCTTGCTGATAAAGTAAAGCTTTCTGCTAAAGAAATTTTAGAAAAAGAATTTAAAACAGGTGTCAGAGGGTACAAACAAGAAGAAGTCGATAAATTTTTAGATATGGTCATTAAAGACTATGAGACCTTCAACCAAGAAATCGAAAAACTTCAACAAGAAAACCTCCACTTGTCAAAACAGCTTGAAGAAGCTGTTGAACAAGGGAAAAGACAGCCTGCACAGTCTAATACAACAAACTTTGATATTTTAAAAAGACTATCGAACCTTGAGAAACACGTTTTTGGCAGCAAACTTTATGATTGAGTCTTGCTGAAAAAGCTTGTGTCAGATGTCATTGTCGTTTATAATAACGCTTATTGATTAACGTTCGGGTAATCGCTGTAATGCTATTTAGGGCATTGCAGAGGAAAGTCCATGCTCGCACGGTGCTGAGATGCCCGTAGTGTTCGTGCCTGGCGAAAAAATAAGCCAGGGCAGCCTGGGAAAGGCTGACGGCAGGAAAAATGCCTACGTCCTCTTTAGGATATGGCAAAGTATCCTTGAAAGTGCCACAGTGACGAAGTCTCACTAGAAATGGTGAGAGTGGAACGCGGTAAACCCCTCGAGCGAGAAACCCAAACTTGGTAGGGGAACTTTCTCAAAGGAACCAAACGGAGAGAAGGACAGAGAATTCTGTAGATAGATGATTACCACCTGAGTACGAGGCATTTGCCGTTTGCAGTACGATGGAACAAAACATGGCTTACAGAACGTTATATCCGTTATAATAAACATGATGAAACAAAGCTCTCCTATTTCAACATATGGAGAGCTTTTATCTTGAATACATAAAAGGACGAGAAAACAGGTGATAAATCAATGAAAACCTATACACTCATCGCAACAGCTCCAATGGGGATTGAAGCAATTGTTGCAAAAGAAGTAAGAGACCTTGGCTATGAGTGCACAGTCGACAATGGAAAAGTGATTTTCAAGGGGGATGCTCTTGCGATTTGCCGTGCAAACCTTTGGCTGCGTACAGCAGATCGGATCAAGGTACAAGTTGCTGAATTTTCGGCAAAAACATTTGATGAGCTTTTTGAACGGACGAAAGCGATTGATTGGGCCGTTTTTTTACCAAAAAACAGTACGTTTCCTGTCATCGGGAAATCTGTGAAATCTCAGCTTGCCAGTGTTCCGGACTGCCAGCGCATCGTCAAAAAAGCCATCGCGCAAAAGCTGAAATCCTCCTACAACATTCATTCTGAATGGCTTGAAGAGACGGGACCTGAATATAAAATCGAGATCGCTCTTTTAAAAGATAAAGCTGTGCTTACTCTTGATACATCTGGTGTAGGTCTTCATAAACGTGGATACCGCATGGATCAAGGCGGAGCACCTATTAAAGAAACGCTTGCAGCTGCGCTCGTCCTATTAACGAACTGGACACCTGACCGTCCGTTTGTTGATCCTTTCTGCGGATCAGGAACAATCGCCATTGAAGCAGCGATGATAGGACAAAACATTGCCCCGGGATTCAACCGGGATTTTGCGTCTGAATCATGGGAATGGATCGGCGAAGACGTATGGAACAAAGCGCGTGTAGAAGTAGAAGAAAAAGCAAACTATGACCAGCCGCTCCGCATTATTGCAAGTGATATCGACCATCGTATGGTAGACATTGCAAAAATGAATGCAGAAGAAGCAGGACTAAGTGAACTGATTGAGTTTAAACAAATGCAAGTAAAAGACTTTCAAACAAAAGAAGAGTATGGTGTGATTGTCGGAAATCCTCCTTACGGTGAACGACTGAGTGATAAACCAGCAGTTGAAAAAATGTATCAAGGAATGGGTGAAGCATTTAAGAACCTAGATACCTGGTCCATATACATCTTAACGTCACACGAAAAATTCGAAGAATGCTTCGGAAGAAAAGCGACGAAAAAGAGAAAGCTGTTTAACGGTTTTATCAAAACAGACTATTATCAATATTGGGGAAAACGCCCGCCTAGAAAACAAACAACCGAATCGTAATAAATGGCCGCACCGAAAGAAGGTGCGGCTTTTTTGTGCTGAAAAGGTATAACTCTAAGCGAGACGGAATAAACTGAACTTGATTTTAAAAAAAGAGGTGTCTTCATGATTCATTATGATCAAATTCAGTTAATCCAAAAAGCACTCGCTTCGACTGCTCAAGAAATAGAAGGGCATGAAGGTGGACAATCTGCTCAGCTTACGGCAGCCATCGAAGATTTGGCACTGGCTCAGGCATACATAGAACGTTCTGAGCATGCATTTTTAATGAAGGAAAGCTATCAACATCGCCTGCGCTCATAAAAAAAGATTGTTTTTCCCCAGCGTAAATGGTACTATTGAATGTCTGAATGATTCAAAAGTTGGGGGTTGAAGCAGGTGACAGCATCTCGTTTGCCTTTTTCATTATCAAAAGAACACAATTTTTACGAAGAACTGGGCAACTGGATTGGTGATGTGTTTTATGACATTTTGCCAGAAAAGGGCTTTGATCTTCGAGATGAACAAATATTCATGGCTTTTCAGCTAGAAAGAGCCTTTAAAGAAAAAAGTGTGATGTTTGCCGAAGCTGGGGTAGGCACAGGCAAAACCATCGTCTATCTATTATTTGCCGTCACATATGCAAGGTATACAGGGAAGCCTGCGATTATTGCATGTGCAGACGAAACGTTAATTGAACAGCTCGTTAAACAAGAAGGTGATATCTATAAAATTGCCAATCACCTTGATATTCAAATAGATGCGAGATTAAGTAAATCGCATGATCAATATTTATGCTTAAAGAAGCTAGAGAAAACGATGCAGCGTGAAGATGATGAAAAGTGGCTCGATATTTATGAATCACTGCCTTCATTTGTTCATGAATCACACGGTATGCAAACCTTTTATCCGTATGGCGATCGAAAAGAGTATCCAGAGTTATCAAATGATGAATGGTCACGAATTGGCTATGACTCGTTTCAGGACTGCCTGACGTGCGATATGCGTCATCGCTGCGGTCTGAATTTATCAAGAGATCATTACCGAAAAGCGACAGACCTCATCATCTGTTCACATGATTTTTACATGGAGCATGTGTGGACGAAGGAATCCCGAAAACGTGAGGGACAGCTTCCGCTGCTTCCTGAGCATAGCTCCGTCGTATTTGATGAAGGACATCTTCTCGAGTTTGCCGCTCAAAAAGCGTTAACGTACCGAGTGAAGCAATCAACGCTTGAAACATTTTTGGAGCGTCTTTTGCAAAACGACATACGCGAAGAATTTGCAGAGCTTGTTGAAGATGCACTTGCAACAAACGATGAGTTCTTTTATCTCTTAAAAACACATGCCAAAAAAGTCAAAGGCTCGCACCGGCTTGAAATTGGGCGTGTCGATGAGGTGAAGCGTTCTGCAAGCGAATTGTGTGACTTGCTTGAAAAAATCGGAGAAGCGCTCGTGTTTGAATCTGAAATGTATACGATCGATCAATACGAATTATCTGTTGTGGAAGAATACATTGAACAAATGGCGTATTCTCTATCGCTTTATCAAAAAAATGCCATTAGCTGGCTGGAAAAACAAGAATTAGATACAACATTTGTTGTGATGCCGAAGACGGTTGCAGAGGTACTTGGCGAAAAAGTTTTCTCGCAAAAAAGACCTTATATTTTCTCTTCCGCTACATTGTCTGAGAATCAATCCTTTGATTATTTAGCTGAAAGTCTTGGGATTAAAGATTACTTATCAATGAGTGTCGCTTCGCCGTATGATTACGATGAACAAATGAAGATTTATTTCCATGGAATTCAGCAGATCGCTGAGCAAGAGGCGAAAGCACAGCAAGTGATCACTCAGCTGAAAGAAAATGGAGGACGATCTCTGATTCTATTCCCTTCATTTGATGAACTCCATTTCTTTAGAAAACAGCTTGAAGCAGCAAATGAATCACTGCCGTTTGACGTATATTTTGAGGGAGACGAGGAAATCAGCACAATTGTTCAAAAGTTCCAAGCTGATGAGACGTCTGTGTTATGCTCTGTTCATCTGTGGGAAGGGCTTGATATTCCAGGTGAATCATTAACGAATGTGATCATCTGGGGACTTCCTTATCCGCCGCATGATCCGGTATTTGAAGCGAAACGAAATGAAGCAAAGGATGCACATGCTGAAGTTGACCTTCCGTATATGCTGCTTCGCTTACGCCAAGGGATTGGAAGACTGATCCGGACAAGCCAAGACGCAGGAAGCATTCATATTTATTTTGATCGTAAGGAAGATACAGCGCTTCAAAGTAAAATTGAATCCGTTCTGCCAGTGAAGCCCATCATTACATCTTAAATAGCTGAAAACTTGTAAAGGAGGAGGATACCGCTGTGTGTCCTCCTTTTTCATTGACAAAAGAACATTCATTGAAGTAGCCTTGAAACGTACATACATATTATTGATTGGGGGAACAAACGCATGAGTCTTGAAGCAACTGAGAAAGCGTTTTATCAATTACTAGGGAAAATCGCCCATTATACAGAGGCGCTCCATTTACTTTATTGGGACTCTAGAACACAAGCGCCTAAAAAAAGTGCGGATTTTAGAGCGGAAACGATCGGTCAATTATCAAGTGATATTTTTAATATGAAGACTTCTGACGAAATGAGAGATCTTCTCCACGAATTAAACAAACATCGAGATGAGCTGTCAAAAGATACACAGAAGGCGCTCGAATTATCACAAAAAGAGTATGATGAAAACAGCAAAATTCCGAAAGAAGAATTTAAAGAATACTCGATTTTGCAATCAAAAGCAGAGCATGTTTGGGTAGAAGCAAGGGAGAAATCAGACTTTTCACTCTTTGCACCATACTTAAAACAGCTTATTGACTTTAATAAGCGTTTCATCCAATATTGGGGCGTGAAAAAAACGCCTTATGATGTGCTGCTCAATAACTATGAGCCAGATATGACGGTTGAACAGCTTGATCAAAAATTTGGTGCACTTCGTGACGCCATTGTTCCTCTTGTGAAAAAAATCGAAGCTTCACCAAATAAGCCGGATACTTCATTTTTATCGAAAAGCTTTCCAATCGATAAACAAAAGGAATTGAGCCTCTTTTTCTTAAAAGAATTAGGATATGACTTTGACGCAGGCCGCCTTGATACAACCGTCCATCCATTTGCAGTAACATTAAGCAGAGGTGACGTGCGTGTAACGACCCGTTATGATGAGCATGATTTTCGAATGGCGATCTTTGGCACGATTCATGAATGTGGTCATGCGATTTATGAGCAAAACATTGATGAAGCACTGAGCGGAACGCTTTTATGTGATGGCACTTCAATGGGTATCCATGAATCACAGTCTCTTTTCTTTGAGAACTTTATCGGCAGACACGAAGATTTCTGGAAAACGTATTATCAAAAGCTGCAAGAAGCATCTCCTGAGCAATTTAAAGATGTTTCTTTAGAAGACTTTGTGCATGCAGTGAATGAATCGAAGCCGACTTACATTCGAATTGAAGCCGATGAACTGACGTATCCGCTTCACATTATCATCCGCTATGAAATTGAGAAAGCGATTTTCAATGAAGAAGTAGCGGTGGAAGATCTACCTGCACTTTGGAATGAAAAATATCAAGCGTATCTTGGCATTACGCCTCCTAATGATGCACTCGGTATCTTGCAGGATGTTCACTGGTCTGATGGAAGCTTTGGCTATTTCCCTTCATATGCCCTTGGTTATATGTATGCGGCGCAATTAAAACAACAAATGATTAAAGACTTACCAAATTTTGATGAGCTGATTCAAAATGGGTCTTTTGCACCGATAAAAGAATGGCTGATCGAACATGTTCATCAGCATGGAAAACGGAAAAAGCCATCTGAAATCATTCAAGATGCAACAGGCGAAGAATTAAATGTTCAATATTTAATTGACTACTTAACGGATAAATATACGAAACTGTATTTATCATAAAAGAAGGGCACCCTTTCATGAGAAGGGTGCTTTTTTGATGCTTGAATATTCTAAAAACGAACATTTTGTTCTGATCTATTATTTAAGTTCGGTATTTTTCTGGAAAAGTGCTTTCCAAGCGTCTGAAATCTTGTTATAATTTGAACACTATAACACTCATATAATCGCGTGATGATGGCACGCAAGTTTCTACCGGACACCGATACGGTCCGACTATGAGTGAGCAAAATGAAACAGCTCTTGTTTGAGCTGAAGATCCGTGGATCGTTTTCGCATTGCTTGCTCCTCATGGGCAGCAATGCTTTTTTTATGCAAAAAATCGAATGTTTGCCAATATGCTAGGGGGAAAAATGATGGAATTGTTACGTCAAAAAATTGAGAACGAAGGAATCGTTCTGTCAAATCAAGTGTTAAAGGTAGATGCTTTTTTAAATCATCAAATTGATCCTGTGTTAATGCATGAGATTGGGCAAGAGTTTGCTAGATTATTTAAGCATGATGGCATTACAAAAATCATCACAATCGAATCTTCAGGCATCGCACCTGCTGTGATGGCTGGGCTTGCTCTTCAAGTCCCTGTTGTGTTTGCAAGAAAACGTCAATCACTCACATTAACGGATAACCTGTTAACAGCCAGTGTGTACTCTTTTACAAAAAAAGTAGAAAGCACGATTGCTGTCTCAAATACGCATCTGAGTGAAAACGATTGTGTGTTAATCATCGATGACTTTTTAGCAAATGGTGAAGCTGCGAAAGGACTTGCAGAGATTGCAAAGCAGGCAAAGGCGAAAGTAGCCGGTTTTGGCATTGTCATTGAAAAATCATTCCAGCCTGGAAGAAATGCACTTGTGCAAATGGGCTACCGCGTCGAGTCCCTCGCACGTATTGAATCACTTGAGGAAGGGAAAGTCACGTTTGTACGGGAGGTACAATCATGAGTGCCGCTAAAAAAGTCAAAACGCTCTCGCTGGGCATTCAGCATGTACTGGCAATGTATGCAGGTGCTGTTCTTGTACCGCTCATTGTTGGAGGTGCGCTTGGGCTCACGCCTGCACAGCTGACTTACCTCATCTCTGCGGATATTTTCATGTGCGGGGCTGCTACATTGCTTCAAGTATGGAAAAACCGCTTCTTTGGGATCGGTTTACCTGTTGTATTAGGCTGTACATTTACGGCGGTTTCTCCAATGATTGCGATTGGCTCTAAGTATGGAATTTCGTCTATCTATGGCAGTATTATCGCTGCTGGGTGTATTGTCATTCTTCTTTCTTTTTTCTTTGGGAAGCTTGTGAAATTTTTCCCGCCTGTTGTCACAGGCTCTGTCGTCACCATTATTGGGATCACCCTCATTCCTGTAGCGATGAACAATATGGCAGGAGGAGAAGGAAGTGCGGACTATGGTTCTTTTGAAAATCTAGGGCTCGCTTTCCTTGTACTATTTATCATTGTACTGCTCTATCGATTCACGAAAGGGTTTATGAAGGCGATCGCTATTTTAATCGGTATTCTCCTTGGGACAGCAGTTGCTGCGTTTATGGGGAAAGTGGAAACAGCTGAGGTGGCAAACGCCCAGGTTTTCCGCATGATTGAGCCATTTTATTTTGGCATGCCGACCTTTGAATTTGCACCGATCATGACCATGACGTTAGTTGCGATTGTGTCATTAGTTGAATCAACAGGCGTTTATTTCGCACTAGGTGATTTAACAAACCGTTCATTAAAAGAAAAAGATTTAGCTAAAGGCTATCGGGCAGAGGGGATTGCTGTGTTATTAGGTGGAATCTTCAATGCTTTTCCGTACACAGCTTACTCGCAAAACGTTGGATTGATCCAGCTAACAGGAGTCAAGAAAAACCAAGTCATTGTCGTAACAGGGGCATTGCTCATGTTATTTGGTCTTTTTCCTAAAATCGCTGCCTTTACGACGATTATTCCAAAATCGGTTCTTGGCGGTGCAATGGTTGCCATGTTTGGTATGGTCATTGCATATGGTATTAAAATGCTCTCGCGCGTGGATTTTGCAAAGCAGGAGAACTTGCTGATCGTTGCTTGCTCCGTGGGAATCGGCTTAGGTGTTACCGTGGTACCGCAAATGTTTGAGCATCTGCCAGATTCGATGAAATTATTAACAAGTAACGGCATTGTGGCCGGAAGCTTTACCGCAATTTTGCTCCATATTATTTATCACATGATTCCATTTAAAAAAGAAACAGAGCAGGAGCTTATGGAAGAGCCTAAGCAATCTGTTATGTAAATCCCTCTCTTGGAGAGGGATTCAGATTATGGACAAAGAGCTAAAATGACCTTTTATTTTAGCTCTTTGTCTTCTTTTTAGCTTGATAAAAAACCTTTGATCCTAGGAAGGAGCGTGTGAGGGTTTGTCTACAAGCTGAAAGCCCGCATCTTTTGGATACGGGCTTTTTGTGATTAGCACTATTAATGCTGTACCGGCGGCATTGTTTCGTTAATGACTGCAAATGTATAGCCCCTTGCTTTTAGTTGTATAATCAGGCTATCTAAATAGTTTGTGGTAGAGGGTTGATCATGCATTAATATAACTTTTGGTTCCCATGGTTTATTATTCTCAAACATTTGCAATTGATTCAATACCTCTGGAACATATTGTGAGTTTTTATATCTCCAGTCAAGGCTATCAATCGTCCAGTCCCAGTAAATAAAGCCATTTTGGTTTAAACGTACTTTTTGATGATATGTTAAATTTGGAACACTGCCATAGGGGGTTCTTACAAGACGGCTGTAGACGCCTGTAACAGAGGCAAGAATACGCTGAGCTTCTCTCATTTCATTTACGGGAGACTCGCTGTTCTGATAAAAGAGGTTTATATCATGCGTCATGCCATGAAGACCTAATTGATGTCCTTCTTGATAAAGTCTTTTCACAGCTGATTGGTGTGCTTGGATTTGCGGTCCAAGCATGAAGAACGTCGCCTTCACGTGATGTGCTTTTAATACATTTAACAGCTGATTTGATGTAGCAGAAGGACCATCATCAAATGTTAAAAAGACTGTTTTATTCGTTGCCTGTTGGTTTGGATTGGTCTTAAAATGTGTATCCAATGTTCTTGTAGACTGATCTTTTGCTTTCAGACCTGTGTCACGAAAATCATTGCTGGCAACATTTTTTGCTTGCCCATTTGTCGCCTGCAAATGGGGTTTAGACATATCCCAGATAAAAAAGAGAAACAGTGTAAGAAGCACTAAACCAATTACCTTTGAGAGAAGTATCATGTTGTAGGGTGTCTTTTTTTTGGAAACCTTTTTCATTACAATCACTCCAGTCAATTAAATTTTGAGCCGAACCATGTTGTAGATTCTTTCTTTTTTCACTGTTTTTCTTGGTACACATATTGATTATGTATATAGTAGGAAAAATCCTTTTTATATAGAAAATTCAAACGAATTAGAAATTTATGGTTGTTACTTTGTGTTGATCAGCAAAAAAAGGGTGATCCATTCATGTTTAAATAAAATCATTCTGAATAATGATCGAAACGTTAATATTTATACGCTAAGATAGCAGCAGATGTGACCATTAATTCGAAGCGAAAGGGAGATTCTTTATGAAAGTGTTGTATAATGACGATTTCATTGAAAAAAGGGTGCTTATGTGGAAAGTGGAGACAGAGGCGATTAATCTCAAAAAACAATAGAGAAAAGCTCGTACCACTACAAAATAAAGAAGATATCGGCAAATTCTCTCTTACCGTACAACGACTAGAGAAGGATTTAAACAATATGTGTCCGGTACAGAGGTTTGTAAAACTAGTTCTTTTCTAGATAACTGTACACAAAGTCAAAATCATACCAAGCAAATTCATCGCATATTTGGCAAGACTAGATGAAGCAAACTACCTAAGACTCACTGAAATAAATAAAAGCAACTATGCAAAGCGGAGAGAAATAAAGAACGCGTCTTTGCGGATGCAAAAGAAAAGCATAGTATGCGTTGGACGAAACTTCGTGTACTAAAAAAATTTCAATGCAAGCGATGCTTACTCTCGCTGCCATGAATCTTAAAAAATTAGCTAACTAGACATGGAAAACACTATGTCCAGCGTAAACCCTTTATAATTATAGTGAAAACCCCACTTTCATTTAAAGTAAAAGGGGGGGTTCTACGGTCTGAACACTTCTCTTTTAGAAGTGTTTTTTTGCATAAAAAAAGCAGGTTCGCTTGGCTTAGAACGAACCTGTGAAGGAGGAAAACTACATCATGTTTTCACCTATATTATCCAATATTTATCAATTGTCGTCAAGACAAAAAGTTAGACGAAGGAAAATATTTTGACTGAATTGTGACGTTTTGGCATGTATATCCTTTTTTCGATAGGGGATATTAATCGAAAAAAGAGGTGAAGCCGATGGCGTACATTCTTTCTGTTGGAACGAGTCTGCCACAACATCATGTGGATCAGAAAAAGGCGGCTGATTTTGCTAGATCCCAATTTAAACGATCGTTTAAAGATATCGACCGGCTGCTCAGAGCTTTTCAAAACGGAGAAATTGAGAGCAGACAGTTTGTGCAGCCAATTGAATGGTATCAGACGCACCACTCTTTTGAGGAGAAAAACAACCTCTATTTGGAAAAAGCATTGGCTCATGCAAAAGAAGCGGTCATACACTGTCTTCATGAGAAGGCATTCCTGAAAAAACCGATTCCGTTTGAAGAAATCGATGCATTGTTTTTTATTTCAAGCACCGGACTTTCGACACCAAGCCTTGATGCAAAACTGATGAACGTTCTCCCTTTTTCGCCTTATACGAAACGAGTGCCGATCTGGGGCTTAGGATGCGGGGGCGGAGCGGCGGGGTTGACCCGGGCTTACGAATACATAAGGGCATTTCCAGAAGCGAAGGTACTGGTTGTCGCCTGCGAACTGTGCAGTTTAACCTTTCAGCCGCAAGATCAATCAAAAAGCAATTTAATCGGTACATCTTTGTTCGGAGACGGGACAGCAGCGGTACTCTTAACTGGAGAAAAAGGTGTATCAGAATACACCCATCTAAAAACAGTCCCTAAAGTGATTGGTACACAATCTGTCACAATGAAAGAGTCTGAGGATGTGATGGGCTGGGAATTTACAAGTGACGGCTTTCAGGTTATTTTCTCCCGTGACATTCCTTCCATTATTTCCGGCTGGTTAAAAGAGCAAGTCGATCAATTTTTAGAGAAGCAAGAGTATTCTGTAGAAGAACTATCGGTTTTTCTTGCCCATCCTGGAGGGAAAAAAGTGATCGATGCCTATATTAAAAGTCTATCCTTACAAGAAGATCAGCTTTTTTCATCAAAAGAAGTACTCAGACAACACGGAAATATGTCCTCTGCCACAGTTTTGTATGTGATCAAGCATTATCTTGAACATCAATCCGCTGAAGCGGGAGATATCGGTCTTTGCGGAGCGCTTGGTCCGGGATTTTCATCAGAGCTGCTGCTCATGAAATGGGAGGAGGTCATATCATGATCATTTGGCTCGTCATTGGTTTCTTCGTGTGTCAGCGGCTTATTGAAATGCTTGTGGCTAAAAGAAATGAAAAGAAAGTGAAAGCGATCGGTGCCATTGAATTTGGTGCAAGTCATTATCCTTATATGGTCGCTATGCATGCGGGCTTTTTTCTCTCACTCATGGTTGAGGTATGGGGGTTAAACAGGCCGCCGTCGCGCTATTTTCTTGTGTTGCTCGTTTTCCTGCTGGCTACACAGGTTATTCGATATTGGGCATTATGCTCTCTTGGAACGTATTGGAATACAAAGATTTTAGTTGTACCAAATGCGATGATGGTGAAAAAAGGACCTTATCGCTGGTTAAAGCATCCTAACTATGTCGTGGTGGCGATTGAGCTTATGCTGATCCCGCTTTTATTTAATGCCTATTTTACCGCCATTTTGTTCACATGTTTAAATGCATGGATGATGGCTGTGAGAATTCAAACAGAAGAGAAAGCGCTCAATCAGTATTTGTTAAATTAATATTGAAAATCATTATCAATTGTGATACACTTTCATTAATGATAAGCATTCTCAATCACGAAGGATGGACGGTGATCACATGACAATGGTTTTCTTACTCGGTACGGTCTGTGTATACAGCCTATTAATTGGCTTCGTATTAAAAGGTGTTTCTAAAAAATCTGCTTCCTGATCGCAGTCAATTGCGACTGATCGGGCAGCAGATTTTTTTTATTTCCTCAGATCAGAAGAAAAATCTCTTGATTTTGTGTAAAATGGTATCACATACATAACTGACTTTTCTAAAAACAAAGGGGTTTATCGTCATGGAAGACTTGTCTATTCGAGATTCGCTCGTTCAAACTACAGGTGCTTTATATCAAAGCCTTCTCAAAAGGGATGATCATGAACGCGCAGCCAAACTTGCATCGATTATCAAAAAGGAAGCAGAAGAAGAAGTATATATCGCATTTACCGGTCACTATTCAGCTGGAAAGTCATCACTTGTGAATCATCTGCTTCATGATCACATCCTGCCAACGAGTCCGATTCCAACAAGTGCAAACTTGGTCGTCGTGAGGAAAGGGGAGAGTGAAGTAAAGCTTCACACCTCAGATGGCCGTTTTGCAAAAATGAGCGGTTCTTATGATAAAGAAGCAGTTCAGCGTTTTTGTAAGGACGGGGAACAGATTGAAATGGTGGAAATTAGCGGGGACTATAGAGGATTGGAAGAAAAGGTGGCACTGATTGATACGCCTGGAATTGATTCAACGGATCATACCCATTTTTTATCTGCCGCGTCTATTCTTCATCAAGCAGATGCTCTTTTTTATGTCGTGCACTACAACCATGTTCATTCAGAAGAAAACATTCGTTTCATTCGCTCCATTAAAGAGAAAGTGCCAAATCTTTATTTCATCGTAAATCAAGTCGATCGACATGATGAGCATGAGACAGCGTTTGAAGACTACAAAAATCAAGTAGTTGATATGCTTCTTAAAGAGGGCATTGAAGAAGAACATCTATACTTTACATCTGTAACCGATGAGTCGCATCCAAGAAACGAAATGATTCGTTTAATCGAGAAACTGCAAGAATTACAAACATTGCCGAAAGCATCACTTCGCGCCTATACCGAGCAGAAAATAGAGAATGTTTTAAAAGAACATATTGACTCATTAAAAGAAGAGCTGCAAGAAGAGGATCTTGATTCACTGCTTCAAGAAAAAAGAAGAGAAGTCAAGGAACTTGAAGCGAAAAGCAGCTTTATTGAAAATGGAGCAAAACAGTTAGAAGACGAAGTGTCTTTTGAAGTCGAGAATATTTTAAAAAATGCAAACCTAACCCCATTTAAAATGAGAGAGCTTGCAAGTGACTATATTGAATCGAAAGCACCTGGCTTTAAGGTAGGACTGCTGTTCGCTAAAAATAAAACTGAGCATGAAAAAGAAAAGCGGGCGAACGATTTCTTAGCAGATGTCAAAGCAAGAATGAAAGCTGAAGTGGACTGGCATATTGCTGAGCTGCTCAAAAAAGAAGTCAAGAAACATCAGCTTGGTGAAGAGCTATTAAATCAAGTGATGGCATTTGAAACACCTGTGGAAGAATCACTGCTTGAAAACGTCATCCATCATGGTGCGACATTTTCAAATGAATACGTTTTGCAATATGCAAAAGATGCTGGTGAAGCACTGAAAAGACAGACCAAACAGAAAGCAATACCATTAATTGAACAAATGACTGAGACGCTGAAAACCCAGCTCATGAATGAAAAGGGAAAACAGCAAGATAAATGGGCCCAGGCAGCACAGGAGCTCCAAGCGCTGGAGCAAAGCATGGAAAAAAATGATCAAATCAGAAGAGATATTGAGCATATATGGGATATTTGGCAAAACGGAACAAATGAGCAGATCACAGATGATTGGTTTTATGTGAAAAAACATCGGATGCAGCATGACGAGCTAAATCAGAATCATACGTCCACTCATGCGGAAGAAAGCGAGAAAGAAAATCAGCAGCAGACAGAGCTTGATCAAATGCGTCAATCACAGCATATTACGACAGCGCAGTCGATTGACCAGTTTGAGCAGCTTTCTCAAATGTTAATGCCATTAAACGCGCTTCAGTCTCAAAGAAAGTCCTTTGAACAACGAACAAAGCGGCTTCAAGCGAAGGAATTTACACTCGCCTTATTCGGTGCTTTTAGTTCAGGGAAATCGTCGTTTGCCAATGCCCTAGTTGGGAGAAAGGTGCTGCCATCATCTCCTACACCAACGACGGCCACGATCAATAAGCTGACGCGGCCGACAGAAGACCATCCGCATGAAAGTGTGAAAGTGGTGTTCAAAACCGAGCAGGAAATATTAGAAGAGCTCGATCAAATTCTCGGTTTTTCTATAACAGAAGAAAAGGGAGATACGTTTCAAGCCAAACTCGAACGAACGCTGAAAAAAAGAGCGCTTGAACAGGATCACCGCATCATTGTTGAACATTTTTTAAACGCTCATGAAAAGTTCCGTGAGTCCATTCAAAAACAAACGCCGCACAATGTCACCCTGCAAGAATTAAAGCCATATGTGGCAGAAGAGGCTGTTTCTTGTGTGGTGAAGGAAGTGACGGTGTATTTAAGTACACCTTTAACAGATAAAGGACTGACGATTGTTGATACACCAGGCGCCAGCAGTATGAATAAACGTCATACAGAGATTGCCTTTCAATATATGAAGGATGCTGATGCCCTTCTTTATTTAACTTACTACCAGCATTCTTTCTCAAAAGCAGACCGGTCATTTTTACGTAAACTCGGGCTTGTAAAAGATTCATTTAGCATGGATAAAATGTTTTTTATTATCAATGCAGCTGACCTCGCAAAGGATCAAACAGAGCTTGAAACCGTCTTTGACTATGTGAAAAATGAGCTCACAAAAGAAGGCATCCGGCAGCCAAACCTTCATCATGTATCCAGTAAGGAAGAGATCGAAGGAAAGGTTCAGTCGCCCTATAACCAGTATGCACAGCTTAGAACACAGCTCGACTATTTTATTGAGGAAGAATTAACGAAAGATGCGATTGAGCTGCTGTATTTTGAAGCGAGTACATTATGTAGAACAGTCGACAAGCTGCATGAGACGCTGCATCAGTCAGAAGATGAAAAGCAAGCGGAAAAGAAAAAGATAGACACATCCTATGAAGTGATCGTTGATCAAATGAGCCATATTAAACGATCTAAGCTAGTGACAGAAAGTGTGAAAAAGGACTTGCACGAACAGCTTTACCACATTGTTCAGCGCTTGTCACTTTATGCAAATGATCTGTTAAAGACAGCCTTTTATCCTGGAATATCTCAAGGGGACTTCAGGCAGGAGTTGAAAAAAGCGCTTGAACAGGCGCTAAAGGATTATGAATTTGAATTTGTACAGGAGCTTAAGGCGCTTGATATTCGAATGGAATCGTTTATCACTCAATATTTCAAAGAGGAGTGGGAGAAAGGATTACAGGCTGCGTGTGCAGAAGATCCTTACTTTTCTCTCCGGCTGTCGCCGCCAGATGAGAAAAATGCAGAGCTGAAACAAATTGAAGTGGAAGCGGACCTAACGCCGTTTGAGCCGCTCTTAAAGAAGCAAAAATCAGCGAAAGCTTTCTTTGAACAGAACGGGAAGGCAGCGTTTATTGAAGCGATTCGAGATGTCCTTTTCCAAGTAACGACGAAATGGGCAGATAAAGAAAAAGAAGAATTACAGAGCAGATACGAAATGATGGTGAAGACCTTTACTGAAAGATATGAGACAGAAGCGCTTAAACAGCTGAATGAACAAAAACAAACATTTATCATGAGCTTGACGACAGATGCGAAAGAGCAGGCGATGATAGAACAAGTATACAAGCAGACAAATGAATGGAAGAATCAGTTGAAAACCATTTGATTCATGATAGACTATAGAAAAAAGAAAGCAGTTGATAAAAAATGACGAGCGTACACGAAGAGATTTCGGCACATTCACAAAAACAGAATGCTCATATCAAGTCGTTTCTTGCGCTTGAGCAGAAAAGAGAGCAGGCAATAGAGACTGCAGTTTTCAAGTGTGAGCAAAACGAACCATTTACAACTGACGATATCAATGCGATTACTTCAAAGATGAATGAGCTTGCACGAGGCGGTATTGTTCCGCTGCGTAAGCATGTCACGATTGATATGGTCAGGGAGTATGTCGAAAGAAAACAGAAGTAAAGAGTAACTTTCTCTTTTTTGGTCATCTTAACAAGTGAACCGAGAAAGGGGAATGATGATGGAAAAAAAGCAGCATGCAAAAAAGCAGGATGAGCGTAACCCGAAACAAAAAGAGATGCCATCCTACGCAGAAGCAGAATCGAAAAAAATGCAATACGGTCAAAAATAATCCAAAGGTGCCACTTCTTTTCCAAAAGAAGAGGGCGCCTTTTTTATGTCGAATTCTATGTTCTGTGATAGAATAGGAGTATTGTTTTGAAAAAGGGAGTTTATAAGAATGAATAAACACGTACTGCTTGTTGATGGCATGGCGCTTCTGTTCAGATCGTTCTATGCAACGGCTGTCCATCGCAATTTTATGATAAATGATAACGGCGTCCCGACGAATGGAGTAAATGGCTATTTGAAGCATTTATTAACCGCTGTTCAGACATTTGAGCCAACTCATATTGTGTGCTGCTGGGATATGGGAAGCCAAACATACCGAAATGAATTGTTTCAAGATTATAAAGCAAATCGAGGAGAGGCGCCTGTCGAGCTCATTCCGCAATTCGATTTAGCAAAAGAAGCGACAGAAGAACTAGGAATTGTAAACGTTGGTTTAAAAGGCTTTGAGGCAGATGATTGTATCGGTACGCTGGCAGCAGTCTATCAGAATGAAGCACGTGTGACGGTTCTAACTGGCGACAGAGATTTGCTGCAGATATTGAATGAACAAGTGACTGTTGCTTTGATGCAAAAAGGGATCGGGAACTATAAACATTATACAAAAGCCTTATTTGAAGAGGAAATGGGCATCTCTCCAAAGGCGCTGATCGATATGAAAGCACTTATGGGGGATTCAAGTGACAATTACCCAGGCGTCAAAGGAATCGGAGAAAAAACAGCATTAAAATTTATTCAAACATATCAAACCATTGATGGATTATTAGAAAATGTTCATGAACTAACGGCCGCACAGCAAAAGAAAATGCAAGCAGGATTAGAAGATTTGAAGCTCTCCCGTCTATTGGCAGAGATCAAATGTGATGTCCCGCTGAGCTGTCCAATTGATGAGACGAAGATGAACATCAATCAAGAACGGGCTGCTGCCATGCTGCGTTACCATCAAATCAAAGGAATTGAACCGATGGTGAATCGATTAAGTAAAATAGAGATCAGCTAAGCCGATCTCTCAGCGTAAAGACAAACCCTCGCATTCGTTGTCAGGTCTGCGCTCCGGTGCTCACGGATGTCAAATTCGCTCCGCTCCGGTACTCGCCCTTCCTAGGGCTGCAAAGGTTTTCTATCACGCTGAAAAGAAGACAAAGGGCTAAAATAAAAATCATTTTAGCCCTTTGTTAGAGATCAGCTAAGCTGATCTCTAAGGTCATCTTTTTGTATTGCTTTTCTTCGCTCTATTTTCGAGCTGAGATAGTGGCTGCTTATCTTTTGTTTGCGCATCACCTTGAGGGGTTGTCCCATTTGTGACACGACCTTTATTCTCTTTATCCAATCAGTATCACCTCATACATTAGCATAACCGAAAAAAAGCGATTCATCCTTTAGAAAGGTGAATCGCTTTTCTAGCGAGCTGATCAGCTACTTGATTTTCCTTGCTTGGAATCCACTTAATGAAAAATAAATCAAACTGCCGTTGAAGCTCGATCATCTCTTTTATAAAAGGCTGAAAGGCTGGATTTTTAGCAAATCCTGCATTGGCCGCACGGTCAACTACCTGTGAATCTGTTCGAAACGAAACGGAACGCAGTCCTTTTTCTACGCAGATTTTCATCCCTTCAATGAGAGCGGAAAATTCTGCTTCGTGATTGCTCATTGATCCGAGAGGAATCGAGAAAGATTCAGCCTTTCCATCATATTTAATGAAAATGCCGATGCCAGAAGGACCTGGATTTCCTGCGCTAGCACCATCAATGTATATTTCAGCTGGCAATTTATTTCACCCTTTCATCAAGCGGAACCATTCTTTTCGCTGCATACGCATATGGTGTCCCAATCGCGGCGACGATAAATTTAATCACATAAGTCGTGATGAAGATTTCGATCCATACATGAAATGGATAGGTGCCAAGAAAGGCAATGGTTGTGAAGATCAGTGTATCAAGCAGCTGGCTGATCATCGTACTTCCAGCGTTGCGCACCCAGAGCGCACCATCGGAAGGAAATATCCGGCGAATAAACGAATATACATAAACATCTAACATTTGACTGATGATATAAGCAGCAAGACTGCCAAGTGCGACCCTTGGCATAAAGCCAAATATCGTTTCGAGCGATGTTTGAGAAATGTCGGATGGAGCGGGATGGAAAAGCAAAGCCTCCTGCATGACAACGGTTAACGTTAAAAGGGTGGCAAAGCCAATCCAGACAGCTTTCCTCGCTTCATTTTGTCCATATTTTTCATTCAATACGTCCGTTGCAAAGAACACACTGCCATATAAAATGTTTCCAAGTGTTGCCGTTAAGCCAAACAATTCAACGGTTTTGACCACTTGTAAATTTGCAGCAACCGTCGCAAAGCCAATCCAGACGAAAAGGCCCATCTTGCCAAATCCTTTATAAAATAGAAGAACAATGATAAAATTAATGATCGCAAATAAGATCCAAATACCTTCATTAAACAAGTGACATGAACTTCCTTTCTCATTGTAAAATGTAACTTTTTGATTATAGCATAACGAACGTTTACCTTAAAAGCACGGGAAGGCGATGTGATCAATGAAATTAAGAGCGCACTATACAATGAAAGTGAAATCGATTGGGTCCATTGCTTTTTTCCAAGAAGATTGGATGGAGCTAAAAGAGGCCTTGCTTTTAGCAAAACATATCGACAAAAAAGAACCACAGTCACTCCTATCATTTGAAGATGAAAAAGGAGCGATGTGGTCTATTAAAGAACTTGAAAAGCTAAATGAAGAACTAAAGCTTGAACCTGATCAGCTTCAGGTCTATTTTGATGCAAGTTTTCACAAAGAAACAGGCGACTCTGGCCTTGGGGTTGTCGTCTACTATAAGCTCGGAGAAGATACTTATCGTTTGAGAAAAAATCAGCCCTTTCAAGGAATCACCAATAATGAAGCGGAGTATGCAGCTTTATTTGAGGCAGTAAAAGCTTTGAAAGACCTCGGGGCAAGCAGAAATTCTGTCACGATTAGAGGCGATTCATTAGTTGTCATGAATCAATTAAAAGGAGAATGGCCTTGTTATGATGATATACATAACAAATGGCTCGACCGGATTGAAGCGGCTTTAAAGGAGCTGAGGCTTACGCCAACATATGAAGTCATCGATCGTAAACAAAATGCAGAAGCGGATCAGCTTGCAAGGCAGATACTTGCAGACGTCCCAATTGAAAGTAAATTGAAATTAGAAGCAGACGGAGCTGAATAAAGTGGATAAAAAAACAGCAGTACAAGAATTGACGGATCTCCAAGACACGTATTGTTCAGATTGCTTGATTAAGAAGCACTTTCGAAAAGAATATGGCAAAAAATACGCCCACTCCTTTTGTATTCAGCAATGCACAGTAGGAGAGAAAATAAAAGAATACGGACAGACGCTGCTTAAAAAGTAAGCGGCTGCCCCGGTTTTCCTTACTCAAACATCCGCTCGTGAAAAAAAACGGATAGAATGTGTTAAAAAAGAACATATTCTGAAAAATGAGCCGATATAACTATAGAAAGTTTTGGTTGAGTTACTTTTTGACTAAGTGACGGATAATAGAGGAAAAGGGGAAGGCCGGCATGAATAATAAGGATTTCGAAACGGTATTACATCGAACATTTCAAGAGGTATACAGCGATCTAGAGCAGCTAGTAGATGTAGCAAAGAAGGGAAGACCTTTTCTCGAAAAAGATATTTCTGAAATTGAACAACGACTGAAGCAAAATATTTTAGCCATTGAAATTCAGCTGAAAATCAAATAAGAGAGGCATATGCCTCTCTTTATTTTGTCGTTTCATCATTGATTTAGTTGATTAAAGTTTTGTTACGTTTGCAGCTTGAGGTCCACGATTACCTTCAACGATTTCAAAAGAAACTTCTTGTCCTTCTTCTAAAGACTTGTACCCGTCACCTTCGATAGCTGTGAAGTGAACGAATACATCGTCTCCGCCTTCAACTTCAATGAAGCCGAAACCTTTTTCATTATTGAACCATTTTACTTTACCGTTTTGCATATTGCTTTTTCCTCCTAGTACTGTAGCACACCTTTTGGGCATACTAAAAAAAATTTTCATCACCTAACGACTTTACAGTTGTTAAATGATGGTTCCACTATACACCATCAAAAGTAACGCGTCAAGCAGGCGAGCCAAATTTTGAGCAGAATGTTTGATTTTTTTGTTTTTTTGGTGAATAACAATGAAAAATAAAACGTCCTTTTCGGAACCTAACGTGCAGCTTGTCCGTATATAAAAAAAATACAGAAAGAGGTGCAATCATGAATCGTTATACACTTGAAGAATTTATTCAGAATACGCAGCAAGAAGATAAAGGAGAAGGGGTCTTTGAACTTGAAACATCAAGGCTTCTAGAAATTAATTTGACTGACACCATTTGGGCAAAAACAGGTTCCATGGTTTCCTATCGAGGGAAAATCAAATTTGAACGTGAGGGTGTTTTTGAGCACGGCGTCTCAAAGATGTTCAAAAAAATGCTCTCGGGAGAAGGCACCTCACTAATGAAGGCGACAGGTGATGGGAAATTATATGTGGCAGATCAAGGCAAAAAAATCTCAATTCTCCGTTTGGCCCAAGGGGAATCTATTTTTGTGAATGGAAACGACCTGCTCGCATTTGAACCGTCTGTCCGCTGGGATATCAAATTGATGAAAAAGGTATCAGGCATGCTTGCAGGCGGATTATTTAATGTCAAATTAGATGGGCCGGGCTTAGTTGCAATCACAAGTCATTATGAGCCGCTGACGCTCATTGTTCAGCCTGGTGACTCTGTTTATACAGATCCGAATGCGACTGTTGCGTGGTCAGGGGATCTAAAAACTGAATTTGTGACAGATGTTTCCTTTAAAACCTTTATTGGCAGGGGAAGCGGAGAGTCCATTCAAATGAAGTTTAGCGGAAGCGGCTTTGTTGTCGTTCAGCCGTTTGAAGAAGTATACACAACAAATGGAAATCAAGGGTAAAGAAAAAGGTGTCCGTCAATGACGGACACCTTTTTATGATAATGCGCGAGCATATGTTTTGTTATTCATGATGAGATCTGACTGCTCGACGATATCTTCCAAAATGGTTTGAGAAGATTGTTTTAAGTGCAGTTTTTTCATGTTTTGTTTCATTGTTTCTAATTTTTCTTCGTCCTGCAGCAAGTTGGTCACAGATTCTAAAATGTCTTCATGTCTGTTAATGACAATAGCAGCGCCATAATCCTCAAAGAAAAGAGCATTTTCTTTTTCTTGGCCAGGGACAGGCTTGTAAAGAATGACTGGGACACCGATTGCAGTTGCTTCTGTTAAAGTAATGCCGCCTGGTTTTGTAATCATACAATCTGTTACTCTGAACAATTCATCAATTTGTTCCACATATCCAAGCGCCTTCAATTGATCTGGGTGTGCCTGCTCAAGAACGCTAAGCGATTGTTTCAGTGCGGCGTTCTTTCCGCATACAACAACAATTTGTACTTCACTGTCGAGAAGCAGCGCCTCACATAATTCCTTCACATTTTTTAGTACACCGTGAGCACCAGCCATGATAAGAAGTACTTTTTTGTCGGATGATAATCCATATTTTTTATAGATCATCGATTTTGGCACGTCGGCTTCAAACTGTGGTCTAATAGGAATACCTGTCACTTTGACATCGCTTGGATGTGTGCCGATTTCCACTAATTTTTGTTTCACATAATCGGTTGCAACATAGTATCGGTCGATGTTTTCATGTACCCAAATCTTATGGAGACAAAAATCGGTCATGACATTAAAAGTCGGAATCACTTTACCTGTTTTGTTTCGATATTCTGGTACAACAATCATCGGGAATGTAATAATGATGATATCTGGATTGTGTAACTGAATTAATTCATCGAGACGCTTATTTCCCATCTTTAAATAAATGTTAAATTTGCGTTTATTGTAAATTTTATCAACACCGTAATAAAACAAGCGATAAAATTGTTTCCCAATGGAAAAGCTCTTCAAGTATAAATATTGAGTCACTTCTGACACAATGGGATTCGATTCTTGATACAAATTAGAAACTACAACATGTTCAAATCCTTGGGATTTGCATTCATCATACAGTGTTTTTGCTACCTGCATATGTCCATTTCCATAATTTGCGGTCAAGATTAATATTTTTTTATTGGTATTCAAGAATATTCACCTCAAATGTAATCAACAACAACAAAACTTCGTACGAAACTATTAATCTCATAGGTCTACATATACATAAAGATAACATATAAACAGTTAGAGCATATCATTCGTTACGAAAGAATTAAACTAATTTTAAAAAACAAACAGATTCAATTGATAATGGAAGACAGAGCCATTTGTATTTTAACACATTTTGACGATTTATCATCAGACCACAGTCTATTTTATTCCCAAACGTATGGTGTTTCTTGATAAACATAATAATTAAGCCAATTCATAAACAATAAGGTTGCATGGGCTTTCCAACGATTTACTGGGATTAATGTGTCACCATCTTCTATAAAATAGTGGACAGGTTTTTGGACTGTATCATGTTTCAACAAATCTCTTTCATATTCCTGCATCAATGTATCTGTATCATACTCAGGATGTCCAGTTAAAAATACTTGTTTATCATCATCTGAAACAATTAAACAAACACCTGCTTCTTCAGACATACTCAAGACTTTCAAATTCGGCGTGTTTTTTAATTGTTCTGTATTAATATCTGTATGCCTAGAATGTGGGACATAGTATACTTCATCAAAACCTCTGACTAATCTTTCTTTTTTCTCTTTCACAATATGCTCAAATACACCAAATTTTTTCTCGGGAAGCTTGATCTTTTCAATCCCGTAATGGTGATATAAACCTGCCTGTGCACCCCAGCAAATATGAAGGGTAGACGTCACATTGGTTTTACTCCAGTCCAAAATGTCCTGCAGCTCTTTCCAATAAGAAACTTCTTCAAAAGGTAAGTGCTCAATTGGTGCGCCAGTGATGATCATTCCATCAAATTTTTTATGGCGAATCATTTCAAAGGTCGTATAAAATTCATCTAGATGCTCTCTCGACGTATTCTTCGGTGTATGTGTACTTGGAATCAAAAACGTAAAGTACACTTGTAAAGGAGAATTTCCGAGCATTCTCAGCAGCTGCGTTTCAGTTTGTATTTTTTTTGGCATTAAATTTAAGATCACGATATTCAAAGGACGGATATCTTGCTTGAATGCCCTTGTCTCATCCATGACGAAAATATTTTCGCTCTCTAGTATTTGTTTTGCCGGCAGATGAACTGGTATGTTAATAGGCAACTCGCCACCCCCTGAACCAAAGCTAATTTCACTTCATTATAGGAACTTTCTGGCGATATTTCAATGTTTCAATTATGTTACAATGAAAAATAGAGCAAAAAAGAATGCTGTTTCTGTAAAAAAAGGAGGCCGTTTTGTTATGATCACAAAGCATTTATCAGATATTGACATTGCCCAAAAGGCTAAGCTAAGACCAATTCAAGACATCGCAGCAAAGCTGCAACTACATGACGAAGAATTAGAATGCTATGGTTTCACAAAAGCGAAAATATCTTTGACTATTTTTGACCGTTTAAAGGAACAAAAAGAAGGACACGTGATTCTTGTCACTTCCATCAACCCAACGCCAGCAGGTGAGGGGAAATCCACGGTAACAGTCGGCCTTGGTCAAGCCTTCGAAAAAATTGGCAAAAAAGCGATCATTGCGATGCGTGAGCCATCATTAGGTCCTACAATGGGGATTAAAGGCGGGGCAGCGGGCGGAGGATATTCACAGGTGCTGCCAATGGAAGAAATCAATCTTCATTTCACAGGAGATTTTCATGCCATTACATCTGCACATAACGCCTTATCTGCATTTATTGATAATCATATCCATCACGGAAATGAACTCGGCATCGACACGCGCCGCATTGTATGGAAGAGGGTGCTTGATTTAAACGATCGTGCATTAAGACAAGTCGTTGTCGGACTTGGCGGTCAGTTAAATGGGTATCCTAGAGAAGACGGATTTGACATTACAGTTGCTTCCGAAATGATGGCGATCCTCTGTTTAGCAGAAGACTTATCTGACTTAAAAAACCGTCTTTCTTCTATTGTTGTTGCCTATAATCAAGAAGGCGAGCCAATCACAGTGGGAGCACTTGGATATGAAGGTGTCCTGACGTTACTTTTAAAAGACGCACTCAAGCCGAACCTGGTTCAAACGATTGAAGGAACCCCAGCACTTGTCCATGGCGGTCCTTTTGCCAATATCGCACATGGATGCAATAGTTTAATTGCAACCAAAATGGCAGCAAAATTAGCTGATTATGTCGTAACAGAAGCTGGATTTGGAGCAGATCTTGGAGCAGAAAAGTTCCTTCACATTAAAACAAGAGCTGGTGATTTCAAACCTGGTGCAGTTGTCATTGTGGCGACAGTGAGAGCATTAAAGATGCATGGCGGAATGAAGAAAACCGAACTCAAAGAAGAGAATGCACACGCCGTCTTAGAAGGTATACATAATTTAGAAAAGCATATTGAAACCGTGCAAGCTTTTGGTCTTCCATATATTGTCGCGGTAAACCGTTTTATTACGGATACAAAAGAAGAGATTCAAGCGATAGAAGATTGGTGCGGCAAACATGGCCATCCAGTTAAAGCCGTGAATGTATGGGAAGAAGGAGGCGAAGGCGGGACAGCTCTTGCCGAGGAACTAGCGGAACTCATTGAAAAGAAAAAGAACAACTTTACCTATTTGTATGAAGAGAACGATTCCATCGAAGAAAAGTTATCTAAAGTGGCCAAAGTGGTTTACGGGGCAGATGGGGTCACGCTCACATCCAAAGCAAGAAAGCAGCTGGCTGCCATTGAGGAAAACGGCTGGGCTCATTTGCCGGTTTGTATGGCAAAAACACAATATTCTCTTTCGGATGATCCAGCTTTAATCGGCAGACCTAAAGGCTTTACCATTACGATTCGCGAGTTAAAGCCATCTGTAGGAGCAGGATTTATTGTGGCCTTAACCGGAAGCATTTTGACAATGCCTGGATTACCTAAAAAACCTGCGGCTCTCGAAATGGATTTATTAGAAGACGGCAGTGTGACAGGACTCTTTTAAACGGGAGCATAAAAAGCGATTTTCTAAAAGAAGCATGTTACGATAGGAAAAAGTGAATCCTAGGAGGCTATGAGATGTCAATTTATGATATTCAGGTCAAGACCATTAACGGTCAGGAAAAATCGATGGCAGATTACAAAGGAAAAGTGCTCATTATTGTCAACACAGCAAGCAAATGTGGACTGACTCCTCAATTTAAACAATTACAAGAGCTATATGATCAATATCATGAAAAGGGCCTTGAAATTTTAGGATTTCCGTGTAACCAATTTATGAACCAAGAGCCAGAAGGAGAAGAAGCCATTCAAGAATTCTGTTCTTTGAATTATGGAGTGACCTTTCCAATGTTTGCGAAAGTAGATGTTAATGGCGAAGAAGCGCACCCGCTGTTCAAGCATTTAACAAGTGAAGCGAAAGGTGTGCTTGGGACAAAAACAGTGAAATGGAATTTCACCAAATTTATCGTGGACCAAAACGGAGAAGTCACTGAACGGTTCTCCCCGAAAACGCCACCAAAAGAATTAGAAAGCTCAATCATCGCTCTGTTGGACAAATAAGATGCTGACAGTCATGCAGCGAAAACAATTGGAGGCAGCTGCCTCCTTTGTTTCAGACAGGCTGAAGGATGAACCAACTGGACACGATGCGGCTCATGTTGCTCGTGTGCGCCAGCTTGCCGTCCATATTGCACATCAGGAAGGCGGCTCTTTCTTTATCATCGAAATGGCGGCAATTGTACATGATCTCATTGATGAAAAGCTGTCAAGTGAATGGAAAGTCACTAAGGAGCAGCTTGAGCACCAGCTCCTTTTGTGGGAATTGGATACGAGGGATATCCGCTACATCATGGACATCATTACAACGATGTCTTTTCGTCACCGGCATAAGCAGTTTAGGCCGATGACGTTAGAAGGGACTATTGTTCAAGATGCGGATAGGCTGGATGCGATAGGAGCAAGCGGTATCGCTAGAGTTTTTACGTATGCTGGCGCAACAGGTGAGCCCCATTATACAAAGGACACGCAGCAGGGCTCTGTGCTAAAGCATATGGAAGAAAAACTGCTCAAATTAAAAGACTTGATGAACACTCGTGCAGGGAAGCAGCTTGCTGATGAGCGGCATGAATTGATGAGTTTATTTATCAAGAAATGGAAAGAAGAATGCGGCCTTACAGATGAGTAGGGTCTTTATGTGTGTAAGGAGGATATATCAATGAAAATAACAGCCATAGAACCGACGCCAAGTCCGAATACCATGAAGGTTATTTTGACAGAAGCACTTGCCGGCGGTAAAAGCAACAACTACAAAAAGGATCAAAAAGACGAAGCCCCAGAAATGATCAAGCGTATTTTAAGCATTGAAGGTGTAAAAGGGGTTTATCATGTCGCAGATTTCTTAGCAGTCGAGCGAAATGCAAAGTTTGACTGGCAGGGTATTTTACAGCAGGTCAGAGAAGCCTTTGGACAAGAAACAGAAGGCCTTCAGGAAGGATCGCAGTCAGGCGATGACACATTTGGTGAAGTGAAAGTGTTTGTCCAAATGTTTAATGGGATTCCGATGCAGGTCAAACTGTCAGACGGTGAAAGAGAAGAGCGGTTTGGCATGCCTGACCGTTTTCAAGCAGCCATTTTAAAGCTTAGAAGCAGCTCAGACAATGTCGTGTTTGAACGTGTGTGGAAAGAACACGGCGTTCGTTTTGGGGAATTTGCTGATATCGGTCAGGAAGTCACAGAGGAGCTGCAAGCAGCCTATGATGATGAGCGTTTAGCCCGATTAACAGAGGCAGTAAAAGAAGGGCAGGAAGCTGTAGATAGACAGGTGAACCGAAAAGCATATGATGTAACAGAAGCCATGCTGCAAGAGGAAGATTGGAAAAAACGTTTTGCCCATTTAGAGCAAATGCAGCCAGAGCAAAAGGATATACCTGTTTTAATGAAAGCAATGGAGGATCCAAAAACGTCTATTCGCAGACAAGCCGTTGTGAATGCTGGCATGATTGAGGATCCTGCCATTCTGCCTATTTTATATAAGGGGCTCGAGGACAAAACAGTGACAGTCCGCAGAACGGCTGGTGACTGTATTTCTGACCTTGGTGACCCTAGCGCTATAGAAGCCATGATCGCAGCATTAAAGGATCCGAGTAAGCTCGTCCGCTGGCGTGCAGCTATGTTCCTTTATGAAGAAGGGGACGAAACGGCACTTGAAGCATTAAAAGAAGCAGAGCAAGACCCTGAGTTTGAAGTCAGTCTTCAAGTCAAAATGGCGATTGAGCGCATTGAGCATGGAGAAGAAGCGAAAGGCTCTGTGTGGAAGCAAATGACAGAAAGTAGAAAGAATGCATCAGAATGATGAGAAAAATGAACAAGCTGCCAATGAAAAGCAGCTTGTTTTTCTAAAAAAGATAGACAGAAAAATTTTTTTAGAAAAATTATTTTGAATATTGTTGAAATATGCGAAAAAACTCTATATAGTAGTACCAATATAGAATATTGGAGGTCAGATTTTATGACACGAACCTTGCTGAGCGCTTGCTTCAGCAGCCATGTTAGTCATCAGTCATTCATAGGTGGCTAAATAAACAGAAAATTTGTAAAATAAAATCAACTCAAAATCATGCAGTCAACAAGACTTGTAGTATAGGAGGCTTTTTAAACAGATGGCAGAACTACGCAGTAATATGATTAAACAAGGAATCGACAGAGCACCTCACCGAAGCTTACTAAGAGCAGCGGGGGTAAAGGATGAGGATTTCGGCAAGCCATTTATTGCCGTATGTAATTCCTATATTGATATTGTCCCAGGACATGTCCATCTTCAGGAATTCGGGAAGATTGTGAAAGAAGCCATTCGTGAAGCTGGCGGCGTTCCATTTGAATTCAATACGATTGGCGTCGATGATGGAATTGCCATGGGTCATATCGGGATGAGATATTCATTGCCAAGCCGTGAAATCATTGCTGACTCTGTAGAAACCGTTGTATCTGCTCATTGGTTTGATGGAATGGTTTGTATTCCTAACTGCGATAAAATCACACCAGGAATGATGATGGCAGCGATGCGCGTGAATATCCCGACTGTTTTTGTGAGCGGCGGACCGATGGAAGCGGGTAGAACAAGTGATGGCAGAAAAATTTCTCTTTCTTCTGTATTTGAAGGTGTTGGTGCATACCAGTCAGGTAAAATCAATGAAGAGGAATTAAATGAATTAGAGCAGTTTGGCTGTCCAACCTGCGGATCTTGTTCAGGTATGTTTACAGCTAACTCAATGAACTGCTTAGCAGAAGCACTCGGGATTGCTCTTCCTGGAAATGGAACAATTTTGGCGACATCACCAGAGCGAAGAGAATTTGCGAAGAAGTCTGCAAAACAACTCATGGAGCTCATCAAAAAAGATATTAAACCACGGGATATTGTCACTGAAAAAGCAATTGATAATGCATTTGCATTAGATATGGCTCTTGGTGGTTCAACTAATACTGTTCTTCACACATTGGCGATTGCGAATGAAGCAGGTGTTGAATATTCACTTGAACGTATCAATGAAGTAGCAGAACGTGTGCCTCATTTATCGAAACTTGCTCCAGCTTCAGATGTTTATATTGAGGATTTACATGAAGCAGGCGGCGTTACAGCGGCACTAAATGAATTGTCTAAAAAAGAAGGCGCTCTTCATTTAGATACAATGACCGTTACTGCGAAAACGCTCGGCGAGAACATTGCGGGACATGAGGTAAAAGACTATAACGTCATTTATCCAATTGATAAGCCATTTACTGAAAAAGGCGGCTTAGCCGTTTTATTTGGAAACCTTGCGCCAGATGGAGCCATCATTAAAACGGGCGGGGTACAAGACGGGATCACACGCCATGAGGGACCTGCGATCGTATTTGAATCCCAAGAAGAAGCCCTTGAAGGCATCATTAATAGAAAAGTAGAAGCAGGACATGTTGTCATCATTCGCTACGAAGGACCTAAAGGCGGACCTGGCATGCCTGAAATGCTTGCACCTACTTCACAAATCGTCGGTATGGGACTTGGACCAAAGGTTGCTTTAATTACAGACGGACGTTTTTCCGGCGCTTCTCGCGGATTGTCTATTGGACACGTCTCACCAGAGGCAGCTGAGGGCGGCCCGCTTGCCTTTGTTGAAAATGGTGACCATGTCGTTGTCGATATCGAGCAGCGCATTTTAAGCGTAGATGTCCCAGAGGAAGAATGGGAAAGAAGAAAAGCAAACTGGAAAGGCTTTGAGCCAAAAGTAAAAACAGGTTATCTTGCTAGATATTCAAAACTTGTGACATCAGCCAATACAGGCGGAATCATGAAAATTTAATCTGATATCGAACATTTGAAAATTGGCTCTCTCTATAGTATCCTTTATTCACAACATAAGGATTATAGAGGGGGCTTTTTTATGTCAATGGCATATGAAGAATACATGCGCCAGCTCGTTGTACCGATGCGTCAAGAGCTGACAAGTGCAGGATTTCAAGAACTAACAACGGAAGAAGAAGTAGAACAAACGATGCAAGAAAGAGAAGGAACGACATTTGTGGTTGTCAATTCTGTATGCGGGTGCGCTGCCGGATTAGCACGTCCAGCTGCTACTCAAGCTGTGATGAAGGCAGAAAAAACGCCAGATCGAATTGTCACAGTTTTTGCTGGCCAGGACAGGGAAGCAACGGCAAAAATGAGAGAATACTTCACAGGCGAAGAGCCATCGTCTCCATCTATGGCACTTTTAAAAGGAAATGAACTTGTTCATTTTATTCCGCGTGACGAAATTGAAGGTCATGAAATGGAAGACATCATGAACAACGTCTTATCTGCATTCGAAAAACATTGCTAATACACATGTTGAAATGTCCTGTGATCAAATCAGGGCATTTTTTCATGATCATGATGGAGGAACCGCATGCTTATCACAACAAGCTTTAGAGCAAATGAACAAACGATTGAAACAGCAAAAGCCCTTGCAGAGGATTTACACGGCGAGTATGTAGAGAGGCGCAAACAATCTGTCAAGCAGCTTGCGATAAAACGAGGAGACGTCCTTGTTGTGGGGAAAGAAAGATTCGAATGGTATCAGCCAAATGGTGAAAAGTTTTTCTTTCATCCAAGCTCAGCAATGTTCAGGGTGAAGCGGCTCATGCGCGGAGAAAAGGATCCTTTAATCGAAGCCACGCAGCTTCAGCCTGGCGATTCCTTTTTGGATTGTACGCTTGGCTTAGGATCAGATGCCATTACAGCCAGCATGCGAGTAGGTACGAAGGGAAGGGTCGTTGGTATCGAAAAGAATCCCATGACAGCATTGCTAGTGCGAGAAGGACTAAACACATGGGAGACAGGGTTAAGAGAGGCAGATGAAGCGATGAAACGGATATCTGTTGTAAGTGGAGACAGTATCGAGCAGCTAAAGAAGCTCTCTGATGGTTCATTTGATGTCGTCTATTTTGATCCGATGTTTGAGGAGACAATTCAAGAATCTGCAAGTATCGCTCCGCTACGTCATGCAGCAGAGCACCACTTTGACAACGAAATAGCCGTCCAAGAAGCACTGAGAGTGGCGAGAAAAAGGGTAGTTTTAAAAGATCATTGGAAAAGCACCCGATTTCTAGCAGACTCCTATCAATTTCACGTTTTAAAACGAAAAACAGCTCAATTTCATTATGGATATATTGAGAAAGAAAAAAGCCCTCACTAATAGACAATACTTTGAATTCCTTGTCAATCATCTAAAAAAGCCCTTATTCAGGGCTTTTAATCTGTAATCTCCATATAGACAAAATAAAATAACGTCAGCAAGGAAGCCGTAATGAAAAACCCTTCAAGCATACCCATTCCTCCCAAATTTTAGTCGCCTTTGCTACCATTGTAAACGTTTTATTATGAAAAAGAAAGTCTCAAATCGATGGCCAAATTGAATGACTGAAAATTCATTATATGCTAGAATAGCAGTATGATAACTTATGGAAGGAATTAGATATCATGAAGATGTGGATGAGAAAAACGCTTGTTGTGCTCTTTACGATTGCAACTTTTGGTTTAGTCTCTCCTCCGTCGGCTTTGATGACAGACAAGCCTTCTGAACTTTCTTCATCTGATAAAACGCCTTATACAGCTGTTTATGATACATCAGATGAAATGCGCAGCTGGGAACTAACGCAAGAGGAAAGCAAAGAGCAGACAGATCCCTTTGAGCAATATAAGCAAGAGGTGCTGTCAAATGCAGAAAATCAATCCTTTCTCAAATTTGGCCGTAAAATCACACCTGTCATTGAGGACGAGTACAGAGAAGAGATTCAGCCGAAGATTGAACAAGTGTTAACCGACTATTTAACAAATTTCAAAGATGACGAAAAATTTCAAGATGTTGTTTTAACTGATCAGCCTTCAAGCGGAAATGGCGAAAAAATCTTCCACATTTACAACCGCAAGACCGGAGAAGATTTGCTCCGTTTCCATGTCAGAAGAGATCAGCCGCCTCACAGCGGATATTGGTTTAACTTTCATTACCATACAGCAGAAGATGGATTCCAGACGCATCATGAACTCGGTAATATTTACTGGGATAAAAACACCCCGCCGAGCTGGATGAGCCACTAGAAGGAGATGTCATGCCAATTGAAAAAATATACAATGAACGAAATGGTGCAGATTACAAAACAAATGTTAAACGACCGCGGAGTGAAAATTGAAGATATCGCACACATTGTGCTGAAGCTCCAAGAAAAATATCATCCAAACCTTCCACTTAGTGTCTGTATTGAAAATGTTGAAAAAGTGCTGAATAAAAGAGAAATTGTCCATGCGGTTTTAACAGGACTTGCCCTTGACCAGCTGGCAGAACAAAAGCTTTTGCCAGAACCTTTACAGCACTTAGTTGAAACAGATGAGCCGCTATATGGAATTGATGAGATTATTCCGCTTTCCATTGTCAATGTATATGGATCAATCGGTTTGACCAACTTCGGTTATTTAGATAAAGAGAAATTTGGTATTATTCGTGAATTAGATGAGGGCCGTCCAGGTGAAGTGCATACTTTCCTTGATGACCTAGTCGCTGCACTTGCCGCAGCAGCTGCAAGCCGCATTGCTCACTCTCACCAAGATATTAAAGATGAAGAGCAGGAACGAGTGAATCAAGTATAAAAAGAAAAACATGTCTGCTCATCATGCAGGCATGTTTTTTTGGTTTCAACAAAAGCAGAAATAAGGTAAACTACAACAAGAACATAAATAAAGGATGAAAAAAATGAAACAATACAAAGAGTTATGCCGTCATGTATTACAGCACGGGGATGAAAAAGGTGACAGAACGGGTACAGGTACAATTAGCACGTTCGGTTACCAGATGAGATTTGATTTACAGGAAGGATTTCCTCTTTTAACAACAAAGAAATTACACCTGAAATCAATCATTCATGAGTTGCTTTGGTTTTTAAAAGGTGATACAAATGTCAAATATCTTCAAGAAAATGGTGTCCGGATTTGGAACGAATGGGCAGATGAAAATGGAGAGCTGGGCCGTGTGTACGGAGCGCAGTGGAGATCATGGGCAAGTGGAGACGGCGAGACCGTGGATCAGATCACAAAGCTGATTCATGATATTGAGCACAATCCGAATTCAAGACGACTGATCGTCAGTGCTTGGAACCCGGGGGAAATTGATCAAATGGCGCTGCCTCCTTGTCATTGTCTGTTTCAATTTTACGTATCAAACGGGAAGCTTTCCTGCCAGCTATATCAAAGATCGGCAGATATCTTTTTAGGCGTGCCGTTTAATATCGCTTCATATGCTCTCCTAACGATGATGATTGCTAAAGTCACAAATCTTGAGCCAGGCGAGTTTATTCATACACTTGGAGATGCTCATATTTACCAAAATCATCTTCCGCAGGTGAAAATGCAGCTGGAGCGCGAGGAACGCACGCTTCCTAAGCTTCGCATCACAAGGGATGTAAAGAGCATTTTTGATTTTACGTTTGATGATTTTGTGCTTGAGAACTATGATCCGCATCCGCATATTAAAGGAGAAGTCAGTGTATGATTTCCATGATTGTGGCGACAGGAGAAGACAGAGTCATTGGTCAAGATAATCAAATGCCTTGGCATTTACCCGCAGATTTAGCGTATTTTAAAAAAGTCACAGGCGGACATACGATTGTCATGGGCAGAAAAACCTTTGAATCGATTGGACGAGCGCTGCCTAACCGCCGAAACATTGTGCTGACCACAAGTTCTTCTTTTAAAGCAGAAGGATGCGAGGTTGTTCATTCAATTGCTGACGTTTTGGCAATTGCGGAAAGCGAGACAGAGCTATTTATTATTGGCGGGTCTAAGCTGTATGAAGAGATGATGCCATATGCGAATCGTCTCTATATCACGCACATTCACCATGCGTTTGAAGGAGACCGTTATTTCCCGTATTACAATGAAGACGAATGGACGATTGTATCACGCGAAAAAGGCCATCGTGACGAAAAGAACCCCTACAATTATGAATTTGTCGTCTATGACAAAAAAGGATAAGTGAGTAGGAGGAGTACGGTTGTTTCGTTATTGGTTTTTAACGATTTATGTTGTTGTATCCTTTTTAAAAAGTATGAGGCATTTGTACGATCATGAATTAACGGATCCACGCATTTCCTATACGAAACGAATGCATCTCATTCATGAGCATGCAAAAAGGTTTGCCCGGGGATGTATTGATCAATCAGGATCAGTCATGACCATTCATCAGCAAAAGAAGCTGCCAGACTGCCCGGTTATTTATGTCACAAAAGAGCTGAATCCAGTCACGACGACATTATTGATCGGCCACCTTGAGCAGCCAGTTGCTTTTATGGCAAAGCCGAAGCTCTTTCGGTGTCCGATTTTAAAACAGTGGCTGAAAAAAATGGCGGTCATTCACCAGAATCAAACGGATGAGGTCTTATTAGAAGAAACAAAGGAAAGAATCATGTCTGGACAGAGTCTACTGCTTTCAGAAGAGTATCGTCATATTGCAGAGGCGCTTGCTGAAGAATTCGATTGTCCGCTTGTACCGATTGAAACGAGCGGAACGGATCGTCTTTTAACGGGGAAGTTTGTGAAGAGAATGCGTCCTGTTAATGTCGATATTCATATTAAAGCTCCTGTCATGATCAGTGATTACGCACAAAAGCGTGCATAGAAAAAACCAGCAATCCGAATAGAGGATGCTGGTTTTTTTATGCAGCAGGAATGTTTACGCAATAGAATAAAATACAGAAGAACATCGATGCACTGCCGCCGAGAACAAAGCTGTGCCAAATCGCATGGTGATAGGGGATTTTCCGCCAAATATAAAAGATGGTTCCGACTGAATATAATATACCGCCTAACAGTAAGAGTCCAAATCCTGCACCTGTTAATTGGATATAAAGCGGTTTGATGGCAATGATAATCATCCAGCCCATTAATAAATAGACGAGGGTAGATACGATAATAAAGCGTTTGACAAAAAAGATTTTAAAGACAATCCCACCAGCAGCAAGCGCCCATACAATCGCAAGGAGCGTATATCCGAGTGCCCCTTTTAGTGGTCCAAGTAAAAAGGGTGTATATGTACCAGCAATCAATACATAAATAGCCGAGTGGTCGAGGATTTCAAAAATATCTTTTGTTTTTTTGTGCCGAATGCTATGAAGCAGGGTTGAACTTAAATAGAGCAGAAGCATGGATGCACCAAATATCGAAAAGCTGATAATATCTGTGACGGTGCCGTATTGAACAGCGAATAAGACGAGAAACACAATAGCTGGTATGGATAAAATAACACCAATGCCATGTGTAATGGCGTTTGCAATTTCTTCTTTTACAGTAAACAATGGATGTCCTCCTTTTATTGAACCGGTATATAACCATCAAGCGACTTCAGGAATGAAAGACCTTCAAGTGTAATCTTCGTTCCGGCCCTGCCTTTTCCTTTCGTCACGTATGCTTTTTTCTCAAGATCATCTAAGCGGTTTCTCACCTGCTGAGGGGTGAGCGGAATGTCTCCTTGCTTGCTTAGTTCAGACAAGATGCGTCTGCTGGCTGCTTCTCCTTTTTCATTGAGAGATTTAATGGCTTCCAGCAAGAAAACAAACTCTTGTTTTTCCATTAGTGTGAGCTGGTGTTCTTCCTTTTTACCTTTTACGGCTGAGGGAAGAGGTGCTAACACAAAGGGAGGTAAATGATGTAAAAATACCGTGTGACCCTCGAGTATGGACGCAGCGTAATGAACGATATTTTTGAGCTCTTGCACATTTCCTTCAAATGGATACTGCTGCAAGGCTTCCCAAACACTTGGATCAATGTCAGGAGCCATGTTCAGCTCTTGAAAGAAAGCATTTGTTAACACAGGAATGTCTGTTTTTCGTTCAGCTAAAGCCGGAAGGGCCAAATGAAGAACATTCAAACGATAAAACAGCTCGGGTAAAAAGGTAGAAGAAACCCTGAGTGCCTCTATTGATAAAGACGAAGAAGCGATTACTTTTGTTGCAGGTGATGTTTCTAGAAAGTGAATGACCTTGTGCTGCATAGGAATACTTAATGCGGCAACTTCATCTAAATAAAGAATTTGATTGTTTTTTTCTGTGAAGGCTTTCTGTAAGATTTCTTCATTCAAGATGGGGCAATACATGTGTGTCATTGCTGCGTTCGCCATTTCTTGGGCAAATAGTGTTTTGCCTGTGCCTGTGTCTCCTGTTATTAAGACCGGCTGTTCGTTTTTCGAAAATTGTTTTGCCAGATGAATGGCATGCTTGATGTCTTGATGATCTCCATATATAGACGTGAACGATTGTGTGGCCATGAGGTGGTTCCTTTCTTTGTGGTTCTAATTGGTTCAATTGTAACACCCAATTAAAACAAATGTACAGGAAAACGAAAAAGTTTATAAAATTTATGATGGATCCGTGATCTATTGGTTTATTTTTTGAATATTCATGTTATAATGACAAATTAAATAAGGTTAAAGAGAAAGGATCTTGTACATGAAACCGTTGCTCAAAGAAAATACGCTAATTCAAGTGAAAGACATCTTAAAAGCCCATCAAAATTTGAAGGATGTAGTCATTCATACACCACTTCAAAAAAATGAGCGACTTTCTGAACGATATGAATGTAATGTCTACTTAAAAAGAGAGGATCTTCAAGTAGTTCGTTCCTTTAAATTAAGAGGCGCCTTTAATAAAATGAGCCAACTTCCAAAAGATAAACTAGAAAATGGCATTGTCTGTGCAAGTGCTGGAAATCACGCACAGGGTGTTGCCTATTCTTGTAAATATTTAGGCATCCACGGGAAAATTTTTATGCCTGCTACGACGCCAAGGCAAAAAGTATCCCAAGTGGAGCTGTTCGGAAAAGAATATGTTGAAATTATTTTAACCGGAGATACGTTTGATGATTCGTATCATGAAGCCGTAAAATGCGGAGATGAAGAAAAGCGCGAATTTATCCATCCGTTTGATGATTTGGATGTGATGGCAGGACAAGGAACGACTGCTGTCGAAATATTAAACGATATCGAAGTGGAGCCTCACTTTTTATTTGCAAGTGTCGGAGGTGGAGGTCTGTTATCTGGTGTTGGTACATATATCAAAAATATCTCACCAGAAACCGAAATCATTGCAGTCGAACCGCTTGGCGCAGCTTCACTGCATGCGTCACATGAGAAGGGCGAGGTTGTGACACTTGATTCGATTGATAAGTTTGTGGACGGAGCAGCGGTTCAGCGGATTGGCGAAAAGACGTTTACATCGCTTCAGTCTGTTGTCGATAAAATCAGTCTAGTACCAGAAGGGAAAGTATGTACAACAATTTTGGAGCTGTATAATCAATGTGCGATTGTAGCAGAACCGGCAGGCGCATTGCCGATCGCAGCATTAGATGCCCATCGCGAGGAGATTAAAGGCAAAAATGTTGTCTGCATTGTCAGTGGAGGAAATAATGACATCGGCAGAATGCAGGAAATCAAAGAACGCTCAATGATCTATGAAGGGCTTCAACATTACTTTATTGTCAATTTCCCGCAAAGAGCAGGAGCACTTCGAGAATTTTTAGATGAAGTGTTAGGACCAAATGACGATATCTCACGCTTTGAATATACGAAAAAGAATAACCGAAGCAAAGGCCCTGCGCTTGTTGGCATCGAATTGAAAGAAAGAGATGACTATGCCGCGCTGATTGAACGGATGGATAAAAAAGGCTTCCACTATGTTGAAGTGAATAAAGATCAAGATTTATTCCACCTATTTATTTAGGCTTAACAGATAATTGGAAAAGAGGATTGATCGTTTGTGCTGCTCAAAACAATATGTTTTAGACGGATGGATGGAGCTCAGATCAAGGTAACAGAAGTCCCTGTTCTAAAGGGAGATGAGACGTATCGTTTCATGCTCACCTTTAGACTTGAAGCTTTCTTGAAAAAAGTCTATGTATCTAATGGAAAGAGAACTGTGTACTCTTTCAGAGAGGATGTGAAACGTAACGTCAAGTGGAGCACATATGAACAGATCTATCAGGAGCCTACACTGAAACACAATGCGTAAGCAGGAATCTTTGTCAAAAGGGGGAAGCAGCCATTTTGAAATGGCTGCCGCTCAGTTTGGCAAGGATTTTTTTCGTGACAAGAAGAAAATGTGACAATTTCAAAAACGTTAAGTCAGTTGTTTTCAAGTGTGCAGGAAATAAGGTAATATCATAAGTAAAGACTAAGACAGCAAGGATGAGACGATAGTGAAACAAATTAAAATTGTAACAGATTCAACTGTGGACCTTCCGCAAGAGAAAATCAATGATCTTTCCATTCACGTGATTCCGCTCAATATCTCCATTTCTGGAGTTGATTATATTGACCGAGTGAATATACAGCCAGATGAATTTATTGAAAAAATGGAGGCCGCTGAGGAACTGCCGAAAACGTCTCAACCTGCGATCGGTCAATTCGTCGAATTATATGAAAAGCTGACGGCAGATGGAAGTGAAGTGATCAGTATCCATTTAACTGGCGGGATGAGTGGTACTGTTCAAACTGCTGAAAGCGCTTCGAAAATGGTAGATGGAAACATCACGGTGATTGATTCGAATTTTATTTCCTATGGATTAGGATTTCAAGTCATCAAAGCAGCAGAACTAGCCAAAAAGGGTGCAAGCCGTGAAGACATTATCACAGAATTAGATAAAATCCGTCTTCAAACAAAGCTATATGTCACAATCGATACATTAGAAAATCTCGTCAAAGGCGGCAGAATTGGAAGAGGAAAGGCGCTGATCGGCTCACTACTTCACATCAAACCAATTGCCAGCTTAACAGACGGGGTATATACGCCAGAAGCGAATGTGAGAAGCTATTCTGCGCTTGTCCGTCATCTGACAAAACAGTATGTACAGGCGGTGAAGGGAAAAACAGTTCAAGCCATTGGGATCGCACATGCAGATGCATTAGAACTCGCTGAAAAGCTAAAAAAAGCGCTGCTTGATCATACACCTGAAGCACTGATTGACATCGCCTACACAACACCGATTATTTCGTGTCATACCGGAAAGGGCGCAATAGGTTTTACTTTTTATACCGATTGATGGAAAAAGGGGATGGGCATATCATGGATAGAAAAAGGGGAGCCTCACTTGGTGCGCTTATGATCATAAGCGTGCTTCTTTTAGTCTCATGTTCAAATGGACAAATCAAAGATGCGTTAAATTATCAAATAGAGCCGTTTGAGTTTGAAAACCAAGATGGTCAAAAGGTGTCATTGGAAGATTTGAAGGGGAAAGTATGGGTAGCAGATTTTATTTTCACAAGCTGTGAAACGATCTGTCCGCCGATGACCGCTCATATGACAGAGCTGCAAAAACGAATAAAAGAAGAAAAATTGGATGCGCATATCATTTCCTTTAGTGTGGACCCAGAGGTCGATTCACCGAAAAAGCTAAAAGAATTTGCAAAAGCCTATCCATTGTCCTTTAAAAATTGGGATTTTCTCACGGGGTATTCACAGTCAGAAATCGAAAAATTCGCAATGAAGAGCTTTAAGACCATTGTCAAAAAACCTGAAGATGAAGACCAAGTGATTCATCAGTCCCTGTTTTTCCTTGTAAATCAAGAAGGGAAAGTGATGAAAAATTATGATGGCGTGCAAAACACACCTTATGATGACATCATCAAGGACATCAAAACGCTGAACCGAAGCTAGCATAAGGATGTTCAAATGGGCGAAAACATGATACACTTTTTTAATCAGAAAAAGGAGGGACATCATCGTTTGAAGGCTCGTTTGATTTTGATTGTGATGTCTCTAGCATTTGTTCTTTCTGCATGTTCTGCGCAAGAGGCTGGCATAAAGGATAAACTAGAAGACACACAAAACGTAAAAGAACATATTACCATCGCAGCGGTTGGAGATTCCTTAACAGAAGGAATCGGAGATCAAGATAAAAAAGGCTATGCAGGCATGACCCGTGACAAGATAGAAGCGGTCGACGGCGTGCAATCTGTCACATTAAAAAACTATGCCATTAAAGGCAGTAGAACAGTAGATTTGTTAAAAAGATTAAAAGAAAAAAAGGTGCAGGACGGACTGAAAGACGCTGATTATATTTTCTTTACAATCGGCGGGAATGATCTCATGCATGTTGTCCGTCAAAATGTGCTTAATTTGACGTTTGCTCCTTTTAAAAAAGAGCAGGGTCCTTTTGAGGAGCGCTTTAAAACCATTCTTGCTCAACTGAGAGAACAGAATGGCCATGCGAAAATTATGTATGTCAGCATGTACAATCCTTTTAAGTTCAGTTTGTCTGAGCTGCGAGATATTGATGAAGTCGTCAAAGACTGGAATGCCGCTGCCAAAAAGGAACTCAAAAAAGACGGCAATGCGGATATGATCAATGTAGCAGACTTATTTGAAGAAGGTTCTGATGAAAAATTACTGGCAGATGATGATTTCCACCCAAACCAAAAGGGGTACTCTCTTATGGCAAATCGTTTATTCTCCGAAGTGAAAAAAGAAGGACTGCCGAAGGAATAGGGTGAAATAGATGAAAAAATGGAAAAGCTTATTTTTTATTTTACTTGCAATCAATCTATTGATTGTGATTGCCTGCGGTATTTTAATGCTGCTGCCAGGCGGTCAATCCGCTTCAACCAAAGAAGTGAAAAGCGAATATGCTTTTAATATATCCAGCTCAAAAGAATCGCTCACCAGTTTTGTGAATGATTATTTGAAAAATCAAGGATCAAATGATATGCCAGACTTTCATGTAGCGATCGATCAAGATGTGAAAGTAACAGGCGCAATTAAAGCTTTCTCTTCAACGATTGATGCAAACGTCTCATTTACGCCAACTGTTGAAGATAATGGTGATGTGCTTTTGAAAGTGGATGACTTTTCAATTGGACAATTGAGCATTCCAATTAGTTTTGTTTTAAGCTACATGGGTCAGTTCTATGAGCTGCCAGAATTCGTTCATGTAAAACCGGATCAAAAAACGGTTGAAGTGCGCCTTTCAGAAATGCCGCTGACGAATGATATGTATGTCAAAGCGAACAAAATTGATCTACAAAACGATGAAATTGAATTCTCATATTATCATCCAAAGCAATAGAACGTGTGAGTCAGGAGTGAAATCATGAAGCGAGTTTATCAATATTTTAGTTTACTGTCGTTTTTATTTGCTGCGTACTTTGGCATAACGGCTGCCAATGCTTTAAAAGCAGAAAATATCGATCAGTTTTACTTAAATATTGCCTACTGTGCATTATTTCTAGGCACGATGATTCTTGCTTTTGATTTTCAAAAGCAAGAAAAAGCTGAAGATGTCTCGTAAGGAGCCTTTTCCATTGGGAAAGGCTCTTTTTTATATTTGCCGAGACAAGACGACCTTCGCCATAAGTTCTGGCTCTCCGTTAGCAAATCCATGAAGCAGAATCAGGTATGCACGCTTTGTTTGCAAATGAACTTTGGGGATATCAAGCAGTACACTTTGAGTGCCGGCGGCTTTCAATTCAAAATGATATTTATTCGGGGAGAAATGATGAATGTGGGTACTGTTTAAATAATCAAGCTCCTTCGATATGATCCCTTGGTCTCGTTCATATATATCTATGGAAGGAAGGTCTGGAGACAGCTGTACAAATGTAAGTGCTGACAGGTCTTCTTGTTCGATCAAAGTAGTCTGCTGCTCAGTCAGCAGTGCAAAGCCTGCACGAGCACCTGTGATACAGAGTGTATAGACCTCGCCGCTCTTAAATTGAATGCGAGAATGAAGAATTTTTTCATTTGTAGCCAGTTTGAACACTTCTATTTCATACATTCCCTCATCCCACTCCATATAAGCGGTCAAATGGCTGTAAGGCATTGTTTTCATCAGCTGCTTCTGGTTCACATAAACAGCGAGCTCACTGAGATCTGGTGCAGCGTGAAATAATCGAATAAAGGCTTTTGATGAAGGGCTGCTTTGAAGATGCTCATAGGCGGCAGTGAATGGCCGATATGGAAAGTCATGATAAAAGAGCTGCTGCATGTCATCAATCCCTTCTTTCTCATACAATGGTGTTTTTTGTAGCGTATGCATGAAAAAGACGATCTGTATAGGCAAAAGAAGCAAAGAAAAAAGCCTGACGTATTCCGTCAGGCCGGCATGTTAAGAAGGAGAAGAATATTGATGATATTCAGCTAGTTTAATGAACGTTTTTTCATCCTCAATTAAACCGCAAACGCCGCACTGAACCTTCATTTGAGGACCTTGATAGCTCAAGTGAAAAGGAGACAGCTGCTCTCCTTCGTATCTTTCAACAACTGCTCCTGTCGCTGGATCTAGCTTGACAGGTTCTGAAAGCTGCTCAATGAGATTAAAGCGCGTTCTGTTTGTTTTACAGTTTGGACAAAGATAAGGGCTTGTCATGGTTCATTCCACCTCTTTTTATCCGTAGCATGTCCTAAGCGCTAAAATCTATGCTTAATCCTTTTGACTTTTATCCAGCTTTTTGAATAATTTGATCATCGTTTTGAGTTCTTCGTCATCAAATGACTCAAATCGCTCCATAAAGTATTCTGTTTTCTTTTTCTCAAAATGCTCAGTAATTTCCTTACCCTTATCGGTTAAGTGGATTTTGATAATGCGGCGGTCCTCTTTTGAACGGATACGGGTGATCCAGCCTTTTTCTACGAGTGTGTCAGTCACAGCGGTAATATGACTTGCTGACACTCCAAGAATGGAAGCGAATTCCGTTACTTTTTTTGCACCTTGCTCACGGAGCAGATTTAAAATAAGAAATTCATTCCGAGATAATTCGTTTTCGAGCAGGCTGTTAATTTCATAACGGATCTGCTTAAATACGGTTCTCAGTAAAGTGTCCATTTCGTACATCATTTGTTTTCTTTGTTCCAATCATTAAACCCCCATTATATTTTAAAGATACGACAGAATGCTTTCTTTTATTTTAGGTATACAAGTCGTATCATTTTCATTATTTTTTATCATGTTATAATATGATGATACCATTTTTTAAATGAAGGGGGCACTAATATGTCTGAAAAACAAGAATTAGCCACATTTGCAGGAGGCTGCTTCTGGTGTATGGTTAAACCTTTTGATGAACAGCCGGGCATTATCAAAGTTGAATCAGGGTATACTGGCGGACATACAGTGAATCCGACCTATGAGGAAGTATGTACAAATACAACGGGACATAGAGAAGCGGTTCAAATTACGTTTGATCCTGACGTGTTCCCGTATGAGAAGCTGCTAGAACTGTATTGGCAGCAAATAGACCCAACAGACGATGGCGGGCAATTTGGTGATAGAGGGGAATCCTACCGTACTGGTATTTATGTTCATCATGACGAGCAGCGAAAGCTAGCAGAAGCATCGAAAGAGCAGCTGAGCCAAAGCGGGGTTTTCAAAAAGCCAATCGTGACAGAAATTTTAGATGCAGGTCCTTTTTATCCAGCAGAGGAATATCATCAGCATTATTATAAGAAAAACAAAATGCACTACGAACGATATCATGTCGGTTCGGGCAGAGCCGGTTTTATTGAGTCCCATTGGAGTGATAAATAATGGCAAATGAAAAAGAAAAGCGTATAAAAGAATTAAACCGCATGCAGTATGAAGTCACGCAAAATAATGGTACAGAGCCGCCATTTCAAAATGAATTTTGGGATCATAAAGAAGAAGGTATTTATGTGGATATCATTTCAGGAAAGCCGCTGTTTTCTTCTTTAGATAAGTTTGATGCCCACTGCGGCTGGCCAAGTTTTACAAAACCGCTTGAAGAGGAAGAAGTAGCAGAGAAGGTTGATACGAGTCATGGAATGGTACGGACAGAGGTTCGCAGCAAAACAGCTGATTCTCATCTTGGCCATGTTTTTCCTGATGGACCAGGGCCAAACGGTCTTCGGTATTGTATTAACTCAGCCGCTTTGAAGTTTATCCCAAAGGATGATCTTGAAAAAGAAGGTTACGGGGATTTGAAACATCTATTTGATTGATCCATTTAAAAATCGTCACATGGAAAGCATTTGCTTCCGTGTGACGATTTTTTATTTTTTATGATGTGTATGATGTAATTGTTCGATGATGGTGAACAGCTTTTCTTTTGTAATGAGCGGTGCTTCTTTTGAGGTGTAATTCGTTAAATCGACTTTTTGAAAGGCAGGGTGCAAATGTGGTCTCGGTAAAATGGCATAAAATTGTTCATGTTCAAAGAGTGCATCTGCTTCGTGCGGGAATGTGAGCTCCTCGTGAAGCTTTTCGCCAGGTCTTTTTCCGACAACGAGAATCTCCGGAGATTTAGCATTGATTTGGGCGGCATATTCATGAAATGCTTTTAAGAGATCGGCAAGCTGTAAGGACTCCATCTTGAGAATGAAGGTTTCGCCGCCTTTCATCATGATTGCTGCTTGAAGTGTGAGGGAAACAGCTTCTTCAATGGACATAAAAAAACGTGTCATATGAGGATCAGTCACGGTCAAAGGTTTTTCATTTAATAGCTGCTGGAGCATGATCGGAATGACGGAACCTCTAGATCCAAGCACATTGCCAAAGCGTACAGAGCAAAACTTGGTTTTTTGATTCGGAATACTTTCGTTTGCTTGGGAAAATAGTTTTTCTGAAATCAATTTTGTTGCACCCATGGCATTAGTCGGAGAAACCGCTTTGTCAGTTGAAATGTTGACAACATGACTCACTTCATGTTCGAGGGCGGCTTCAATGACGTGCTGCCCGCCGATGATATTCGTTTGAACGGCTTCGAACGGATTATCTTCACAAGTGGGTACTTGTTTTAAGGCCGCTGCATGAAAAATGATATCCACACCTTTGACGAGCTGTCTCACGCGGCTTGCATCCCGGACATCTCCTAAAGCGAATACGACCTCTGGATGATCTGCGTATTCATTTTTCATCATGTATTGTTTGCTGTCATCTTTACTGAAGACGATTACCTTTTTTGGAGAGCAGCTTGTTAATTTATTCACGATTTGCCGGCCGATGGATCCTGTACCGCCTGTAACTAATATCGTCTTGTCACGAAAAAAGGTCTTCAAAGTCGTTTCTATCTGATTGGACATATCTAATCCCCCAACTCTCATTTCTCTACTTTGCATCATATGTGAAAGAGCGGCATTCGTTTGAGGAAAAGAACCACTTCATGTATAAATTAGGTGAACAAATTATAACCATCTGCTTACCGTCTTAATAGAATATGGAGAGATAAGAGATTAACTAGAAAAACGAGAGACCTGAATACTTCAGTACTGCGATCAGCTCGGTCAGAGAAGAAAATTGTAAGGGAGCTGTGCGCGAGGGGAGAAGAGAAGACATGTATAGGGGAAATCGTATTTTAGCCATGATACCTGCATTTAGAAGTACCGACGGCCAGCATGATGAACATATACGCATATTGGCAGAGCGGCCGCTTATCTATTGGACCATTCAGCCGCTTTTGCAAATGATTGAGTTAGATGAAGTCATCGTCTCCTCAGAGGATGTCAATACGCAAATCATTTCATCTCACTACGGAGCAAATGTGATTGAACTGCCAAGTACACATGTAACAGAACAAACGCCGTCGCTGTTAGCTGTGAAGCATGCGCTTGCTTATTTAGAGCGGGAGGGGAAAACCTTTGATATTGTGCTATATCTGCAGCCATCGTCTCCTCTAAGACAGACGGCAGATATCGAGAAGTGCTTGCAGCTTTTAGTGGAGGGGGGATATGACTGCACCGCATCTTTTACAGAGGCGTTAGAAAACCCAAATGAAACTTGGACACTGCATGAAAACAATGAAGCTACTTTATATAAGGACAATCATTACTTTTTCATGCCAAAACATGAGCAGCCATATACGTATGGCCGGCTAAATGGTGCGGTATATGCTTTCCATGCTCATTATGTCAAAGAATGCATTCATTCCTTTTTAGAAGGATCTGTCGGAGCATATATGATGGATCACACGCGGTCGCTTGTGGTGAAACAGGAGGCGGACCGGAAAAAGGCAGAGCACGTCTTATTGGCTCGCCGAGATGCAGAAGATCATGCATAAGCTGACCTTCAACAAGAAAAAGCGCCCAGTTATAGGGCGCTTTTTACGATTTCATAAAGCCTTTGCGGCATCGTATCAAATGTATTCCAGCGAACGGCTTGCTCGTAGTTGTTCAGTGCGGCCGCCTTTCTTTCACCTGCATTTGACCCATAGTAATCCACCTGTTTGATCAAATCGTCCTCATCTTTGTAAAAAGCAAAGCTTGAAAAAGTAGGCGGCGGATGTAGATCCGTCAATTGAAAACTTCCAGTTGCAGCAATGTCAAATGCTCTGTTATTGAGGCTCATATTTTGAATCATGGCTTTATTTTTGTTATATACAAATTGAGACGGCCTATGCGGATTCAGGACAATCGCTGTCTGCTGATAGATGTCCGCCATTTGCTGAGGACTCAGCCAATTCGTTATAAGGGTGAAATCACGATAATGTCTCCGTGATTTATTTAAGTGACGGTGCCATTCCTTACCTGCAACGAGAATACGCCATTTGTTTTGCTTTAAGAGTGTATCGATGGCCTTAATGCGGTTGGGATAAGGGTAGCCAATGAGTGCAATGTCAAACGTGCACATCTCATCTGGCGATTCATTTTTCTGAAAAACACGTGTATTTGTCGGAATGGGAAAGTAGTGTGTATTTTCGGCGCCTAATTGTTTGTAAAATGGCAAAATCCCTTCATCAATCGTTAAGATAAGCTGAGCATCACGTGCGCAAGCAGCTGATACATCTGCATAAAAGGGATCTTCTGTCATCCACAGAACGATCGGGATTTTTTCTTGTTTGAATTGATGAAGTACATCTTTCGGAACATGATCACCGATCATCATCAAAACAAAATCCGGAGAAAATGTCCGGATTTTGTGCATGTTAGTGGGTAGAGATTCTCTATCAATCTTTACACATGAAAAGGGGGAATCAATGAAGCTTTCTTCTACCCATTGATCAAACATGTGATAGATTCCGCCGTAGCCAGAACTGATATAAAGAAGCTTCATGATGACCCTCTCACATTAAGATGTGAATGTAACACTTTCAACTTTATCTACATCTAAAAGAGTCGTTGCTGAGCCGGTAGGTGTGACAGAGCTTTCTTGTGTAACAAATACAACACCTGTTGAAGCATCGAATGATACAAATTGAACTGGCCCAATTAAATCTCCTGAGTCAGTGACAATACTAATGACTGTTCCTGGTGCGAGTCTTGCAAAGATCCATCTTGCTGGCTGAGATACATCGAGTGTTGTAGCAGAATCTGAAGGTGATGCCTCAGCTGCCACTTCACTTAATAAATCGTTCAATTTCTCTTCCACTTGAACTCCTCCTTCTTCGAGATTAGCTGTTAATGCATGAGTAATTGGTTTGAAAAACACTTTCAATAGTTCTTTTTTTAATTCAGCACGCTTTTCGCTCATTTTTTCCCCATCCTTTCTTCATCAATTCAAACTCACCCCTATGTATATGCCGTTCATTTTTTTTGGCATAAGCAGAACGCTGATTCCTGATTCTTTTTTTCAATTAATCACTTCACACATTTTTAAAAATGTTTTCAAATGCTGAGGCTAAATGAAGTGGCGCTCATACTCTAGTAAAGATTAAATGTGAAGAGAGAGGGATTATGAATGGAATTTGAACAATTATTAGATGGTTGGAACGAAGAATTACTAGAGTCGGAAGGAGTGCTTGAAGTCATCTTGATTTTACTTCTTCTTCGCCTTTTAGAAGAAAGTGAGGAAGAGAATGTGTCAGACATCAAAGAATTACTTCGTCCATGGCTTGAGCTTGGCATTCCAGTGCCGCGTGTTCATTTGGTCAATGGAGATGTACTTCAAAACGTGGTTGTCGTGCAATTGTTTGATACGGTCGCGGTCTTTAAAAACGCGACAAATCAGCTAAGAGTGAGTGTTCCTTTTGTGAACATTGTCAGCTGGGGGGCATTTTAAACTAATCAAAAAGGATAATGATCATGAAAGTATCGGTGATTTTAACAAGCTACAATAAACCAGATTTCATTGATCGTGTGTTAAAGAGTATGGTAGAACAAACGTATCCGCATTGGGAGCTTTTGATTATGGATGATGGCTCAGAACAGGGCACTATTCAAAAGATCCAGCCCTATTTAAGTGATGAACGCATTCAGCTGTATTCGCACACGGTTCATCCGGCAAAACGGCTGTTAACCGCACGATATGCGACGCTTATTAATGAAGCATTAACCCGTATAACAGGTGAGCTCATTTGTTATTTAACCGATGATACCGTGTACCATAAAGATCGTTTGCTTAAAATGGTGGATGTTTTTCGGTCGAAGCCTCATATAGATATTGTGTATTCCTCGCAGCGGGTTGTGCATGTGAATCAGCATTTAGTGGAAACGATGAGTTTTGTTCGAGAAGCAAATCAAATCCTAGAGCATGCGTCCTTTCAAGTGGACCATTGTTCGGTCATGCACAGAAGCCGCTTGCTTCCACTGATTCATGAAAAATACGGACAATATTGGGATGATGAGCCAAAGCACTGGCATCATGCAGATTCTGTTTTTTGGATGAGGCTGAATCATTTCGCTTCGTTTTTTCCATTAAAAGCTGTACTGGATACAACGTATAAAACGCCCCATTCCTTTCATCATCAGTTTTCGAGTATGCCGTATGATTTAATTGACGGAACGATCATTGAAAAAGAAGGGGATTATTATCAAATCGCAGACGGGAAACTTCATGGAATTGAAAAGCGCTGGATCAATGAAAAGAACAGGCGTGCGATCCGTGTTCCGCTATTATGTGAGATGAAATATGAAATAAAAGAGAAGCTGGCAGTACCCAATTATACAGTTGTCACCGCAGATCAGGGGAAAACGTTCTTTTATATTGAAAAACAGAAAAAAAGAAGGTTTGCTTCAAAACGTGACGTGCAATATTTTCAGTTTCACCCAAAGGAGACCTATACGATTTCAAATGACCAGCTTCAGTCATTTGAAGATGGCGATATCATCAAAGTTTCTCCTGTATTCAGTCCGCCAAACAGGCGGCTGTTTAAATGGAAACAAGATGTTTATTTACTTGTGCATCATGCCTTTTGCCGAATTGATCCTGAGGTGGTGAAGCGGTTTGCTTTTTATCATCAGCCGATTAAGCTGTACCCGTCCCAATTTACGTTATTTCAGGAAGGAAAGCCGATTGTTCCGCTGTATAGGGAATCGCTGCAAGAATTCGATATGTCTCTTTATCAGACATCCGGGCGAAAGCACTCCTCATAAGAGGGGTGCTTTTTAAAATTTTTGCAGGAAGTAGAAAGGAAAAAGCGAAACATGAAAAAGACAGGGAACCATTTAGAAATGATCAAGCCGCTGAAAACTCGGCAATTGATGCCGGTTTTTTGGCACTGAAAGTGAGGGGGAAAGAATGGGGAAAGTTGTCGAAAGAGCAGATTGGTTTGAATTAATTTTAGAAGCCATCGATGAAGCCATTCACGTTGTAGATGATCAAGGGATGACGATTTTTTACAATCATAATGCCGCTAAGTTTGACTGTTTACAAAAAGAAGAGGTGATTGGCAAGTACATCCTTGATGTGTATCCCTCTTTAACTGAAAAAACAAGTACGCTTATGCATGTGTTGAGAACAGGAAAGCCCATTTATCATTCGCTGCAAACCTATTTGAATAAAAACGGAGAAAGAATTGAAACAGTGAACACGACATTACCTATTATTGAAGATAACGAGTTAATAGGTGCGGTCGAAGTCGCAAAAGATGTATCCAAGCTGTCTGCTCTTTCCAATCGTTTAGATCAAAAAAAGCGAACATTTGACGCGGATGGGGTAGAACAAATGCATGATTTTGCTTCATTTTTAACAAATGATCCGCTTTTAAAAGAAATGCTTGAAAGGGCAAAAAAAGCAGCTGCTTATCCGTCATCAGTTGTTGTCTACGGGGAAACTGGGACAGGAAAAGAAGTGCTTGTTCAGGCCATTGTCCATGAATCTGACCGGAAAAACCAAGTGTTTATTCCGCAAAACTGCGCAGCACTCCCAGAAACATTACTTGAAAGTCTATTGTTTGGATCTGTCAAAGGGAGCTATACGGGCGCAATTGATCGCAAGGGACTTTTCGAATTGGCTGATGGGGGCACGCTTTTTCTTGATGAGCTGCAAGCGATGCCGCTCACCCTTCAGACGAAATTATTACGTGTGTTAGAGGATGGCGTTGTCCGCCGCATCGGTGATGCAAAGTCCATTCAAGTGGATGTTCGGCTCATTACTGCGCTCAATATGGACCCATTTGAAGCAGTGAAAAAGCAAATTTTAAGAGAAGATTTATTTTATAGACTGCATGTATCATCTTTTCATATTCCGCCGCTTCGTGAGAGAAAGCAAGATATCACGCTGCTATCCCGCCACTTCATTCAAACCTATCATCAGCAGTTTTCAAAAAACGTCACACGCCTTTCTGAAGAAACGGAACGATTGTTTATGGCGCACCACTGGCCTGGGAATGTTAGAGAATTAAAACATACGATAGAGCATGCCGTGTTGATGATGCCAAAGGAAGCGGAAGAGATCACCCCTCTATACCTTCCGGCTCATTTACGTGAGCAAAAGCTGGAAAAGGAAACATCTGAATCCTCCTTAAAAAATCAAGTGTCTTCATTTGAACAAACATTGATTCAAGAAGCTTTACATCAGCATAATGGGAATATTAAAAAAACCGCCGCCGCCTTAAAAATCCCTCGACAAACGCTGCAATATAAATTGAAGAAATATGCAGATGCCGAAATGTAGGCACAGCATCCAATTGAATATGACGGGTAAAGCTCCTTTTGTAAAGAATAGGGGCATTTTCCCATGTTGGCACATAACTTGCATAGTATAAAGTGAATGCTGATAGGGGGAATGGATATGAATCAGAAATTGTATGAACCGGCGCGTCACTGGAAGGACATAGAGCTTTGGAAGGATGTACCTGAGGAAAAGTGGAACGACTGGATTTGGCAGCTGACGCATACCGTGAAAACGCTTGAGGATTTAGAAAAAATCGTAAACTTAACAGAAGAGGAACGAGAAGGGGTGAAGATTTCCACCAAAACCATTCCACTCAACATTACACCCTACTATGCCTCACTGATGAATCCAGACGATCCAAGATGTCCAATACGTATGCAATCTGTGCCAATTGCAGAAGAGCTTCATAAAACAAAATATGATCTGGAAGACCCGCTGCATGAAGATGAGGACTCACCTGTCCCGGGGCTCACACACAGGTATCCAGATCGCGTGCTGTTTCTTGTGACAAATCAGTGCTCGATGTACTGCCGCTATTGTACGAGAAGACGTTTTTCCGGTCAGATTGGTATGGGTGTGCCGAAAAAGCAGTTAGATGCTGCCATTGGATATATTAGAGAAACACCTGAGGTGCGGGACGTGTTAATTTCTGGCGGAGATGGGCTGTTAATCAATGATCAAGTGCTTGAATACATTTTGAAAAACTTACGTGACATTCCGCACGTTGAGATCATTCGGATTGGAACCCGCGCGCCGGTTGTCTTTCCGCAGCGTATAACAGATGAGCTGTGCGAGATATTGAAAAAATATCACCCAGTTTGGCTGAATACTCACTTCAACACAAGTATTGAAATTACAAAAGAAGCAAAAGAAGCGTGCGAACGTCTTGTGAATGCCGGTGTCCCTGTAGGGAATCAAGCCGTCATCCTTGCAGGTATTAACGACAGTGTGCCGATTATGAAGAAGCTGATGCACGACCTTGTGAAGATTCGGGTCAGACCATATTATATTTATCAATGTGATTTATCTGAGGGCATTGGCCACTTTAGAACGCCGGTATCAAAAGGGCTTGAAATCATCGAAGGCTTAAGAGGACATACAAGTGGTTATGCAGTGCCAAGCTTTGTGGTAGATGCGCCAGGAGGCGGAGGGAAAATTGCCTTACAGCCAAATTATTTATTATCGCAAAGCCCTGACAAAGTCGTCCTTCGTAACTTTGAAGGTGTCATCACCTCTTATCCAGAACCAGAGCATTACGTCGCAGGCCAGGCAGATGCGTATTTCAATGAAATTTATGAAGAAAAACAAGAACCAGCAATTGGTATTACCGCACTATTTGAGGATGAAGCAAGATCGTTTACGCCTGAGAATTTAAATCGAATGAAACGTAGAGAAGCATATGAGACAAATCCTGAGCATGACACACTCAAAAACAAACGTGAAAAACGGGATGAATTAAAAGAGAAGAAATATCAAGCGCAGCTCAAAAAAGAACAAACCGTGAAGGAGGAGAAATAGCCTTGCTGACATGTGATTGGTGTGAGGAAAACAAAGCAAATGCTGAGCAGACAACAGTCTATTGGGAACTGATCACGGGCACACAATCAATTGAAATCATCGAAACGCCGTCCATCTCCTGCACGCACTGCGGTATGACCTATCAAAAGGATGAGACGGTCAAAGAGATTGAAGATCAATTAATTTTAGTGGACCAGACAAAACTTCCAGAAAAAATCTCCTATGAAGAATTAATGAGCATGGAGCGGTTATTAAAGCGAAATTACTTTGACTTTTCTTCATAAGTTGTACCTCCGCCTATACAAGTCATCAAATTGCTGTATAATATAACAACAAAATAGTGTGTCGCGGAGGGAAAAACAGGTGAAGTCGTTTTACCATTATTTAATGAAGTTCAGACATCCAAAACCGAAAGATGAAATCAGCCATTTTGCAAATGCTGCGTATGAGGATCACAGCTTTCCTAAAGCTTCCACAGATTATCATGAGCTGTGTGCTTATTTAGAATTAAATGGTGATTATTTAAGCTCAATGACAACATTTGACGAAGCATTTGAGCAATACGAAGTAGAAGTCAAAAAAAAATAACACACAACCGCTTGTTCCATATGGGAGAAGCGGTTTTTTTATGAGAAATAAAATGGCGTTTTGCATGGTGTGGTTGCCCATGCAGAATTCCTTGCGCCGGCATACGATACGTTAAGACCAAAAGTCGGGCAAGGGGGAGACAGAATGAAGGCGAAAGCACCAAAATATCAAGTAGGGGATATTGTCGTCGTTGTCATGTACGGCACAGTCGGAACGATTACAAAAGTCCATCAAATTGACCAGCACTATTTATATGAGGTCAATCATAATGAGGTGCTTTATTTTGAAACATCACTTCAGCTTTACGATGAGTATAGCGGGGTGATTGTCGATACAGAAAAGCTGGACATTGAATATGAGTTCCTCATTGGCGATGTTGTATATGTAAAAGATTACGGAAAAGAGCTATTTAAAATCATCGGTCATCGGACTGAAATTTGGCGCTACCTTGAAGATGGCTGGGAGGATGTCATTTACGAACTTACGAGGCTGAAAGACGGAGAGTGGCTGGAAACAGAAGAGGAGGATTTAACGCTTGTCTTAAGGAAATATGAGATGGATCAGTTTGTTCATCAGCTTCTTTTTGTGCATTACGTCGGAGAAACCTCAAAAGAGTTAGAAGAAGATATGGTTCAAACGGCTCTATTGCAGCTAGAAGAGAAACAAGAAAGCGAAGCTTCACTTGAATTTCTCGCTGTATCTATAGTGGATGAGCTTCTTGATATTTATAACGATTATAAAATTCTCTACGAATTTTTCAAAGATCCAGAATATAAGGATATGATGGATTTTATTTTGGAAAGTTTACACGAACATTTTGGTTAAAGAAAGACTTGTCCTAACACGAATAAAAAATAAGGCACACAGAAAAATGCAATCACATAAAACCATCCCCTCAAGATACGGCCCATCACCTGATCAAATGTTTCTCCATCTAATATGCTTAACCATTTCATTCTTTCAAGCCCCTTTTCTTTTTGTTTACTGCATTTATATGTATGGAATGAGCCATTATGACAAACTGTAATAAAAAACAGCTGGCGTTCATACATCATAAAAAAGGAGGCGGAATGCAATGAAAGAAGCAGATTTGGTGATTGATACAGAGGAAATTGCGGAGTTCTTCTACATGGAGCTGATCAAAAGAGGGTACATACCTGCTGAGCTTGAAACTTTTGAGCTGGCTGACATTACATTTGAATATATGCTGAAAAAAGCAATGATAGTTGAAGAAGAGGCGTGGTAGGCACTATACTTTGAAGAGATTCTGAAGAGAGAGGGAGGGGAATCCTTCGCGTGTACATCCTATTTCTTTTCATTTTATTTGGCGCCATTGCTGCGCTCATGGTATCTGGGGCTTTTCAAGATTTGGACAACCAGATCATCTTATGGTTTGAAAGCATCAGACTCCCTTTTTTAAATGATGTCATGCTGGCTTTGACGGACCTTGGCATCAGCGCGCTGCTCGTTCCAATCATGCTCATTTTTAGTGTGGTATTGTTTATGTATAAGCGCTACTACTCTATCATGATGCTTTTTCTATTATATCTTACAGAAAAAACAATCAATCATGAATTAAAGGGGCTGTTTGCTAGAGAGCGTCCGGCCTTTGATCACCTTGTAGGTGAAACGTATTACAGCTTTCCGAGTGGACATTCGATGAATGCAGCCACCATCTATCCTTTTATGGCTTATCTATTAGTTGAGATGATTCCATGGCTGAAAGAACGACAGAAAATCGTCTATTTGATCACAGGACTGGGCGTCCTAGTCATCGGCATCAGCCGGATGTATATTGGCGTGCATTATTTGACAGATGTCGCTGGAGGCTTTGCGATAGGACTCGCTTTATTTCTCATTTGTAAAAAGATTGACGAAAGATTGCCTGTCATTCGACAAAAATAGAAGAAGGAAATTGACAGATCCCAGCCAATTTTATATAAAAGGGGAGGGATTTGAATGCAATTGACGTTGAGATTTTTTCAAAAGAAACCTTCAGCATTTCACTTAACCATTTATCAAACACCTGAATATGGCGCTGCAAGTGGGCATCAGCCTGTGTACCGGACAAAGATTGGCGGCAGAACACACCTTGATGTACTGGAAAAAGCATTCTCGACATTTAATGTACATGATACAGTCCCTAATGATTACAATGCGCGGTTTATCACAACTGGCGATATTGTTGTGATTGATGATAGGAAAAAGGGGAAGTGCTATTATCAGCTCTCTCCGGCAGGATGGAAACGCAGTGAACGACTAATGACGATAGGCTAAATAGATGATGAATGATGCCAGCTTGAGATCCAGCTGGTATTTTCTTTTTTAAGCTCTATCGTTTATAATAAATAGGATAAAATACATAGTAAACGTAAGTGGAGGCTAAAAAATGAGTGTACATATTGGAGCAGAAAAAGGACAAATTGCAGAAACGGTATTGCTACCAGGCGATCCGCTTCGTGCGAAATATATTGCAGATACATATTTAGAAGATGTTGAGTGCTATAACGAAGTGCGCGGAATGTATGGCTATACTGGAACCTATAAAGGAAAACGTGTTTCTGTACAGGGCACTGGGATGGGCGTACCATCTATTTCGATTTATGTGAATGAACTCATTCAAAGCTATGATGTTCAAAACTTAATCCGCGTTGGATCTTGCGGAGCTATCAAAAGGGATGTCAATGTACGTGACGTCATTTTAGCGCAGACATCATCAACAGATTCACAAATGAACCGTGTGGCATTTGGGCCGATTGATTATGCGCCATGCGCCGATTTTGGCCTGCTTAAGAAAGCATATGACACAGCGGAAGCAAAAAATGTCGCTGTACGTGTCGGAAATGTATTTACAGCAGACCAATTTTACAATGAAAAACCACTTGAGCTCATGGCTCAATATGGTATCCTAGCGATCGAAATGGAGACAACCGCTCTTTATTCTCTTGCAGCAAAATTTGATCGAAAAGCGTTATCCATTTTGACAGTGAGTGATCATGTTCTAACAGGAGAAGAAACAACGGCTGAAGAGCGTCAAACAACGTTTGATGAAATGATCTTAATTGCGCTAGACTCCGTTTTATAATAGTATAAAGGGTGTGCTACTACGTAGCGCATCTTTATTTTTTTAGAAGAGCAAAAGGAAGGTATGTCATGAAGAAAAGCTACAAAATACTCTCAATCGCATCGATTCTTGGTTTGACAGCCGCACTATCAGGCTGCCAGTTGCTGGATCAAAAAAGCGGTACATCTGAATCAAACAAAACAAACGAACAAAAAAACGCAGCAAGTTCATCTCCCCAGCACAACTCAAACGATACGGCAGATTCATCGAATCAAGAGCTGACGTTAAAGAGTGAATATTTCAATGACATCAAGGTTGTGAGCGGTCTGAAAACCATTCAAAATCCTGAAAATGTGCTAGCACTTGTTAACAAAGAATATGCATTACCAGGAACCTATAAACCTTCTGATCTCGTTGTGCCAAAAGTAGAATTCTCTTTTTCGGAAGATATTGAAAAGCGGTATATCCGCAAAGAAGCAGCGGAAGCGCTTGAGAAGTTATTCAAAGGTGCAAAAAAGGAAAACTTCGAGCTTGCTGCAGTATCTGGCTATCGCTCCTATGACCGTCAAAAAGTCATTTTTGATAGTGAGGTCAAATTAAAAGGCAAAGAAAAAGCACAAGAAGCAGTTGCTTTACCAGGGGAAAGTGAACATCAAACAGGTCTTGCCATGGACATTTCCTCAAAAAGTGCCGGCTTTGAGATCTCTGAAAAGTTTGGTGAAACACCAGATGGCAAATGGGTGGCTAAAAACGCCTATAAATATGGTTTTATCATCCGCTATCCAAAAGGAAAAGAAGACATTACGAAATACGAATATGAGCCGTGGCATTTGCGCTATGTGGGAAAAGAAGCCGCTAAAGCGATGCATGATCACGATTTAACATTTGAAGAATACATGAACAAAGTAAAGAAAATCTAAACAAGTAAAAGGCCTCCCAGCTATTCGGGAGGCCTTCTCTTATTCTTCTTTTAAAAAAAGAACAATCCTGCTAGTGCGAAGCCGGTAATGAACCCGAGGCCGATGCCATACGCTGCACCCCAGCCATAATATCCGCCCCAATAGCCAAAGCCAAAGCCCCCGCGAGACCCGCCGACTGGACGAATATAAACTTTGCGGTTTGTCACACGCTCAATGCGTCCGACATGTACTCTACCATTTCGATCAGTGATTCTAGCGACTTTCCCCATGTGCTGCTGACAAAGCTTGTAGTAGCGCTCCATGTTTTTCCTCCTTATGACAAACTCTTTTCACTCTTATCCTATGCGAGAGACCTCATAGAGTTTGGACAAAACATATAGGGGATTCGCTCATTTTATACAGTGCATTCAAATAGAATGTGACTTAGCTGCTTGCGGTGTGCTTGAATGAGATCGTAGTGTGTTTGCAGCGTCTCGTAAAGAGAAGGCGGTATGTGTTCAGATAATTCCATTTCTGTTGGTTCCTCCTGTACCATATGTTCATCGAATGAGAGAATCTGAATGTCACGGAAGCCTGCTGCTGTTAACTGCTCCTTCCATTCTTCAAGCGACAAGAGCGAGTGAAAGCCGTAAAACTCTCGAACAACGGCCATCTCTTCACGTGTAAGAGGGGCTTTTAACACAGCTTCATTTGCAATCAATTGACTGCCAGGAGCAAGGACGCGTTTGATCTCAGCAAGTGCGACAGGCAGCTTGGTAAAGCTTAAAACAGATTCACTGATGAGTAGAGAGAACGCTTGATCTGGAAAGGGCAGCTGCTCAATGGATGCCTCTAAGGCGCGGGTTGGCAGTTCCTCCCGCTTGAATCGCAGGTTCGCCTTTTCAATCATCAATGGATGCGTATCAATGGCCTCCACCTGATAACCTATATTTCCTAAGTAGGCGGCCGTCTGTCCTGTACCGCATCCGGCATCCAGTATACGTGCATGAGGCGGCAGTTTTATATGCTCAATCATCGTTTTTGTTAACTCAATTCCGCCAGGATGGGCACCTGATACGCCAAAATAGGCAAGCATTTCTACATAATCACTCATATCATCCCTTCTTTCCTTATCCTGTTCCTCTCTAAAGATTATGCAATAAAGGAGCAAATGGCTTATCTTTTCAAGTAGAAGTTGATCCTTTGGTTGACGGATGAAGCATCGTCCTTGATAATAATGAAAGGAGATAAAGGTGGTGTTTTTTTGAAAAAACAAATGAAGTTCGTGGTAGCCATTCTGGTGACTGCTGCACTGTCCTCTGCGATTACATTTGTGATCACAAAACAAGGTGCTGTCAGCGTCTCTGGAGACGAGAAGTTTAGTAAACTCATGGCTGCGTATACGAAGGTAAAGGATGAGTATTACGAAAAAACGGATGATCAAAAACTAGTAGATGGTGCGATCCAAGGAATGATTGCATCACTTGATGATCCATACTCTACATATATGGATCAGGAGGAAGCCGAAGGATTTAACAACACCATTTCTTCATCATTTGAAGGAATTGGTGCACAAGTAGAAGAGAAGGATGGACAAATTTTAATTGTCGCACCGATTAAAGGCTCTCCTGCTGAAAAAGCTGGTTTGAAACCTCATGATCATATTTTAAAAGTGGATGGAAAAAGCACCAAAGGCATGTCGGTCAATAAAGCCGTCTCTCTCATCAGAGGACAAAAAGGAACGGATGTCCAGCTGCATCTCAACCGTCAAGGAGTGGGCAATGTAGATGTGACCATCACAAGAGACACGATTCCGCTTGAAACAGTGTATGCAAAACTCACAAAAGACAAAATAGGAGAAATCCAAATTACGTCCTTTGCTGAAACTACATCGAAAGAGCTGGATAAAGCGATTGATGACCTCGAGAAAAAAGGGGCAAAAGGTTTTGTCATTGACCTCAGAGATAATCCAGGCGGCATTATGACAGAAGCCATAGAAATGAGCAATGACTTTATCGATAAAGGGAAAGTCATTATGCAAGTTGAAGAAAAAGGGAAGAAACAAGTGTACAAGGCTGAAAAAGAACGCAAAGTCCATCAGCCGGCAGTTGTTCTTGTAAATGGCGGCTCAGCCAGCGCTGCTGAAATCATGGCGGCGGCTCTGCACCAATCTTCAGGCATTCAAATTGTGGGTGAAAAGACGTTCGGCAAAGGAACTGTCCAAAATGCGCAAAACTATAATGACGGTTCTAGTGTCAAGTTAACCATTGCAAAATGGCTGACTCCAGACGGTTCTTGGATTCACAAAAAAGGAATTGAACCACAGGTCAAAGCAGCTCTTCCAAGTTATGCAAAGCTGCCGTACTTAAGCCCGAAAAAAACGTATGAGCTAAATGACAATGGAGATGAAGTCAAAGCGGCTCAAAAAATGTTCCAAGCGCTCGGCTACAAAGCAAAAGCAAACGGTGAGTACGATCAAGCATTCCAGTCTATCGTCAAAAGCTTCCAAACAGACAACGATTTAAAGGCAGACGGTATTCTGACAGGAGATACAACGACCGTTCTGATGACAAAGATCCAAGATAAGTTAAAGAACAACGATACACAAATGAAAAAAGCCATTGAAGTCTTGAAAAAAGAAATGAAATAAAGAAAAAGCAGTCCTCATCAGGGGACTGCTTTAAGATTGTAGAAAAACCCAACCTTTATTTTAAGTGAAGTGGGGTTTTTTGATAAAAACATATAGAGTTTTATGCTGAACACGGGTCTTTCCATGTCTAGTTTGCTTCCTTTTAAAATTCATGGCAATGAAAGTAAGCATACTTTCATTTTTGATCCATGTAACGCTGTTAGGTGTTACTATTTGTATGGAAAAAGACTGTTTTAAACTTGACAAAAAAATGTGATTATGCTATAATTTAATTTCTTATTTTTAGAATATATAATAGGATTCTCCTAGCCAGGAGAATCCTATTTTTTTGTTCTAAAATAAAGGAGTGTGTTTGTATGAAGAAAGATGAGCCCAGTGTCACTTCGTTAATATCGGCTTTTGCTAGATCCTATCATAGTCAATTTGATACTCCTAAAATCTTTAATGATTATATAGCTAAAGAATTAATTTCTGAAAAAGAATTCAATGACATCAAAGAAAATATGGTTCAAGGCATACATTTCTTCAACAAAGATATCGCACAAAAATTCGAGGGAAATACAGAAGAAATATTAAAATGGATTACACAAGTCCAGCTGTCTCCAATAACCTTATCACGTGCTGCGTATTGCGAAAAAGTAATGCTTCATGAGGTAGCGTTAGGATTAAGACAATATGTCATACTTGGCGCTGGATTAGATACTTTTAGCTTCCGACATTCAGAATTGGAAAACAGCTTAGAAATATTTGAAATTGATCATCCTACTACACAGGAATTTAAAAAGCAAAGATTGGACGAGGCTAACTTAAAAATCCCAAGTAATCTTCATTTTGTTTCTATGGACTTCACCAAAAATTTGTCCTATCAAAACCTAATAGGTCAAGGATTTGATAACAAAAAGACGTTCTTTAGTCTTCTAGGGGTTTCTTACTATTTAACGAAAGAGGAAGTTTCAAGCTTAATAAATTATTTATTCACCAAGGTTCCATCAGGAAGTTCAATCGTTTTTGATTATGCAGATGAAAAACTATTCGAAGAAAAAGGAACCTCTAATAGAGTTGAAAATATGGTGAAAATGGCTTCAATAGGCGGAGAACCGATGAAATCATGTTTTTCGTACTTTGAAATCGAAAAGGTGTTAGAGAAATCAGATTTACTCATTTATGAACATTTATCACCTGAAAAAATTAATAAACTGTATTTTAACAATAGAGAAGATTACCTATCAGCTTTTGAGACCATTCATTACATTCATGCCGTAAAAAAATAAAACTCCAGCATGTACATTGGAATTGTGTTATACAAAAAATCTTGTAGACTTTGTCTACAAGATGAAAGCAGTCCTCATCAGGGGACTGCTTTTTCTTATCTTGTGATCGCTTCTGTTTTTTCATTATCCTTTTCAAATAGTTCATTCATGACAGAATTGGACGTGACCTTCTTTTGGAAGAATGGATTTAAAATCAAGATGACTACGACGTTTGCTAGTAAACCAAGAAAACCTTCATAAAGGCCGAACGTGACTTGTGAGATATTCGCTGTAAAGGTGACGATGATTCCAATGACTAACCCAGCAATCGTTGCTTCTCTCGATTGTTTTTTCCAGAACAAGCTGATGGCAATGGCTGGGAAGATTTGGACCATTCCTGAAACACCAATGAGCTGAAGTGTGACAAGTGCAGTTGGGAACAGCATCCCGAATAAAAGAGCGAGCCCGATGACGATAAACACCATCGAACGTGTAATGATGGTCAATCTTTTAGGTGACACATTCGGATGAATTAAGTCACGGTATAAATTATTGGCAAATAAATTCGATGCGCCAATAGCCATGATGGAGCATGGAATGAGGGAAGCCAGTGCAATCGTTGAATAAGCGAGCCCCTGCATCACGCCGCCATATGATGTTTGAATTAAATGAAGAAGAGCAAATCTTGGATTTGTATCTTCTGGTAAGACTAAAAAGGCAATAAATCCAAGGAAGATGACCAAAATCAATACAATATTATAAAGAGGCAAAAACATGCTGTTTTTACGGATGGCATCTGCGCTTTTGGCTGTAAAAACCCCAGTTGCCGCGTGTGCCCACATAAACAAAGCAAGGGCAGAAACGCCTGAAGCAGTAATGAACCATAAAATGCCTTTAGGACCGCCTTCAGGGATCGTGAGAAGCTGAGGCGCTTCTTTGGCTAACGTGTTCATCATCGGTGTCCAGCCGTTAAAATGAATAATTGGCAGTGAAACCACCATGAACAGCATGATCACCCAAACGAGAATATCCTTAATAATGGCTGTATATGTAGGACCTTTAATACCACTGAAAAATGTATAAAGTGCGACTAAAATAAATGAAATGATAACAACTGCATTGACATTAATATAATTAGTTCCAGCGACAGTTAACGTATCTTGAATCCCGCTCAGCTGAAGACAAATATAAGGAATCAGCATAAGTACCCCAACAATCGCAATCAAACTAGATAACAGCTTGCTGTCAAACCGCTCACGTGCATAATCGGCAAGTGTTGTAAGGTTGTGACTTTTCGCTACCGTCCATAGTTTCGGTAAAAAGAAATAAGCAATAAAATAAGCTAGGACTGAATAGGGAATAGCGAAAAAAGCGACGCTTCCAGCTGTATAAGCTGTACTTGTAAGCCCTAAAAAGGTATAAGCTGTATATAAGTCTGCGCCAACGAGAAACCAGACAAGCAGTCCGCCAAATTTTCTCCCGCCGACAGACCATTCTTCTACTGACTGTCTTGATGATTTGTCACGACCAGCGGCAAAACCGATGACCACGACGATGAAAATAATACTTGCAGTAATCAATAAAGCTGTTAAATTTCCTTGCATTAGTCAGTTCCTCCATTTGAATGTTGCATCTTATAAATGATAAATGTGCAAATTGGTGTGAGTACAATCCATAGTAAGAGCCAGAAGTGGAAAAAGGGCAGGCCGATGACAAATGGATGAATGCGATTCGCAAATGGCAGTAATGCGAGCTGTCCAATGAATGGAATCGCGATAAGTAGTGCCAGCATCAATTTTTTGTTCATGATTTCCTCCTGAATATTTTGTAATTTCATAATAATAGCAGTTGTCAGATTAGATCACAAGACCATTTTCAGAAAAAACAATCATTTTGGTGAATATCATACTAATATAACGCTTTCATTCTTAAAAAGGAGAAAGAGTGAAGATGTAAAGAGGGAGAAGGTGAAAGAAAGTATGTATAAATAATATTTAAAAAAAATAAAAAAGCCCCAGCATAAAAGCTGAGACCTTGCCAATTTTTAAAGGAAATCAGATACTTCTTCGATGTCGAAACGATTGCTTTTATGAGCTTCTTTTGCTGCTTTACCAACAGAAATCAGCATCACTGGGTCGTAGCGGCCGCTTACATTGAATTCCTTGATGTATGCTTCTTTACTGAAGCCACCCATTGCACACGTATCATAGCCCATTGCTTTTGCCGCAATCATTAATTGCATAGCAGCTAATGAAGCATTTGAATACGCTGCTTCTCGTGCATATTGCTCACTTTGATATGCGCCATTGATTTGAGTCATCAATGTTTCTTTAATGTCTTCAGTAATAAAGCCTTGTTCAGCCAGCTCACTGTAGATTTTTTCGCCATTTTGGTTAGCTTCAAGGTCACCTAGAACTGCAATAACAGCTGATGCTTGTGATATTTGCTTTTGGTTGTACGCGATTGGAAGTAACTTCGCTTTTGCTTCAGCACTATGGAAAACAGTGAAGTGCCAATGTTGAAGGTTCCAAGCAGATGGTGCTTTTGTTGTGATTTCAAGAAGCTCTGTTAACTCTTCTTTTGTCATTTCATGAGTAGTATCATACTCTTTTACTGAAGCTCTTTGTTTTAAGATGTCAATCGTTTTTTGATCGGTCGCCATATGGATATTTCCTCCCGTTTTTGCAAATAGTATGGTACAATAACTAAAAAGTGAGAAACTTACTTATTGTAACTAGAGATATTTTAAATTGTACACCGTTAGTTTGTCAAACAATCATGAAAAGAAAGGCTGAAATTTATGGAATTCCAATTATGTCCACACATTCAGCAAGCTTTTTTACTCCTAGGCAAAAGGTGGAATGGGCTTATTATACATGTATTGCTTGATGGTCCAAAGCGTTTTAAAGACCTCACAGACACGATTCCATCTATCAGTCAAAAAATGCTTGCAGAGCGTTTAAAAGAGCTCGAGCAAGAAGGAATTATAGAGCGGACTGTCCTGCCTGAGACGCCTGTCAAAGTCATTTACAGCTTAACTGAAAAAGGGAATGCGTTACATGATGTGTTTCATGAGGTATCTCGGTGGGCAGGGGAGTATACAGACACTCATGGCAAAAAGGAGCAAGCCTAGTTTCAGGTTTGCCCAAACATTTTGCCTCCTGATGAATATGCTGATGTTAGGCACATGACAAAGGAGGAGAAATGCATGTACCCTCATACTCCGTATTTTCGAGGCGGCGCCCCTGGCATTCCGCCATATGAATCCAGAGTCCCTTTGTTTTTTGGTTTTGGCGCTCCTTTGGTCGGCGGACTGCTTGGCGGATTTCTAGGAAGTGCGATTTTTAATTATCCCCGCCCATATTACCCCCCGCCACCACCGCCTGCTCCACCACCTTATGGCGGCGGATATCCACCATATTATTAAGAAAAAAGAGTAAGCCTGCTTCCATTCCAAAGCAGGCTTTTTATAATGGAATATCAATTTCAGAAATTCCTGGATCATCATGCTTTAAAAACATAATTTCCAATATACCGTCTTGATACGACGCCTTCGTTCCTTTTCGCTTCACAGCAGCAGGGAGGACGACTTTTTTCTGCGCCCCTTCTTCAGGAAAATGATCAATAAACAGCAGATTGGCTGTATGTTTGATTTTGACTTTTTCTGTGTTTGGACGAGCAAGTTCAATTTTGACAAACACATGATCAGTCGTCTCGAACACTTCGACTTCTGGCTCTTTTTCCTTTTGGACGTCAGTTTCTCTTGTTTTTTGATTTTGAGAAAGGGGGTCCTGAAATGGGAACTGAGCAGGATAATTGGAGCCGAATACACTTTCCATGACTTGATTGACATACTGCTCAACGTCTTTAGGATCTGAATTCTTTAAGGCTTCTTTTGAGAACTGCTTTTGAAAAGGGAATAATCGGTTCCAGTCGAACATGCGAATCATCCTTTCTAAATGCCCTGAATTAGTATATGCCCATTCGCCAGCGTGCGTGCTATAATATACGTTAGATTTAGAAAGGGATGGTTACATTGAACGAACAGCATTCAAAAGGTGTTCTCTACACGGCAGCATCTTTTACACTCTGGGGTTTATTCCCGTTATATTGGAAGCTGATGGAGCATATTTCGTCAGGCGAAATTTTAGCGCACAGAATTGTATGGTCATTTGTGTTTATGTGCGGTATTCTTTTGTATTTAAAACAAGTCCGCCCAGCGATGCAGACAGTAAAGGGTCTCATACTGGATGGTAAAGCATTTTTTTCATTACTTTTATCTGCTATTTTAATTTCGGTCAACTGGTATGTATATATTTGGGCAGTCAATCATGGTCTTATGCTAGAAGCAAGTTTAGGGTACTATATTAATCCGCTTGTATCCGTTCTATTAGGGATTATTTTCTTAAAAGAACGACTTAATAAATTACAAACCATTGCCATCCTCATTGCCGCATTTGGGGTGATCCTTTCAACAGTTCAATACGGGTCATTTCCTGTCGTTGCTTTCTTATTAGCCTTTAGCTTCGGTTTTTATGGTCTGATTAAAAAAAGGATGAGCTTCACGAGCGCGATTGGTTTGACGATTGAAACGCTGCTTCTCGCACCGGCTGCACTAGTGTACTTATTATTTTTCTTAAAAGACCCTGTTGTGACTATGAATCCTAACAGCTTCGGGTCGCTCGGTCTCTTATTTTTTGCAGGTGTTTTTACAGCCGTGCCGCTTCTTTTATTTTCAGAAGGCGCAAAAAGAATTCCTCTTTATCAAGTGGGCATTTTGCAATACATTGCACCGACAATTACGCTGTTTTTAGGGCTGTTTGTCTATCACGAACACTTATCCGCAGCTAAAATTGTGACGTTTCTTTGTATTTGGGTGGCGATTTTACTGTTTACCACCTCTCAATTACGCATGAAAAAAACAGCGAATTCTCATTAAGCCAAACGAGCAGTTTGCTTTTTTTTGCAGGCGGATCATGTCATAATAAGTTGTTACCAAAACTGTAGAGGTGATCATATGTCGTCAGCTCATGAGCTTGCAGCCGCCTATCAATCTTTATGGAAAAATCGTCAGCTTGATGTTGATGATATGTCTTCTTTACACGAGGCCATATGTGATGATTTACTTGATGCACGAACTCATCCGAGGGCGAGGAAATCATTACACCAAAAGTATGTGCTTGCTGTTGAGAGAATTTTAGAAAGTGAGCTTAAGCATGATCATCAGCTGCAGCTGATCAGCTTACATACAAAAAAGCTGCGAGAATTAATTCAAAATGAAGGAAGGAACCACTCATGAAACCAATTCAAACGGAAGATGTCACAGCACATCTTGAATCGTTTTTAAATCGTCCAGTCTTCGTTCATCTTGAAACGACAACTGGTTCTTATTCAGCTCATGTAAACGAACAAAATATGACGGTTGTGGCGTATATCCGCAACGCGAAAGTCGTCTATTCACAGGCGAAAATAAAAGGACAAGGTCCATACCGTGTTGGAATGAAAACAGAAGACGGCTGGATTTACGCAGAAGGATTAACCGATTATGTGTTTGATGACCAAGGCCGCCTGCTTTTAGCTGGGCACTTGCCAGACGGGAAACTAGCGATCTCATTACAAATTAGTGAAACACCATTTCAGGTGTAGAAGAAAGGGTGACGAGTCATGAACGAACATGTACTAGTGATGCTGCCTCACCCCGATGATGAATCCTTTGGGGTTGCAGGTCTCATTGCACAAAGCAGAAAACGCGGAATTCCCGTCACATATGCATGCGGGACACTTGGGGAAATGGGCAGAAATATGGGAAGCCCAACATATGCTAACCGTGAAACACTTCCGGAATTAAGAAAACAGGAATTAATCAATGCCTGCAAAGAAATGGATATCACAGACTTACGTATGCTTGGCTTGCGTGATAAAACATTGGAATTTGAAGACGACGAGTATTTGGCAGATGTGATGGAATCCATCATTGATGAAGTCAAACCGACACTCATTGTGACGTTTTATCCAGGACACGGTGTACACCCTGATCATGATGCGACAGGCGAAGCTGTCATTCGCGCGCTATACCGCAAGAAAAAAGAAGACCGCCCTGTCACATACTGCATGGCCATTACGAAAAATAGAGAAGAAGTGCTTGGAAATGCAGATATTGTCATTGATATTACAGATGTTGCAGATATCAAATTAAATGCACTGAGAGCGCATAGAACGCAAACAGAAGGCATGCTGAGAGAACTGGAACAAAAACTGAAAAACAAAGAACCAGTCGTCCAAAAATGGTTTGATGAAGAAATTTTCTGGACGTACCAATGGAATGATTAAACGCAAAAGCAGCTGACATAGATCAGCTGCTTTTTTGTTGTATTTAGTGGTTCGATACATATCGAAGTTGACGTTTTTGAATCAATCTGAGACGGATAAAGAGGACGATGGCACCTGCGGCAAGCCCGGCAATCAGCCCAATCCAATAACCAAACGCACCAAAGGAGGTATATGTGCCAATGAGGTAACCGGCAGGAAGACCGATGACCCAGTAAGAAACAAAAGCAGCAATCAGCGTATAATTCACGTCTTTATAGCCGCGCAGAGCCCCTTGAATGGGTGCAGCAATCGCATCTGACAGCTGGAAGAAGATCGCGTAAATCAAAAAGTGCTGTGTCATTTGTAAAACAGCTGATTCAGCTGTATATAAACCAGCGATCTCTGGTCTGAATAACAAAATAAGTGCGGCCGTACATAATGAGAATAATACCGCCGTACCAATGCCGATATAGCTGTAGCTTTGCGCGTCTTTATATCTCTTAGCCCCCGCTTCAAACCCAACAACGATCGTTAACGCCATTGAGATACTAAGCGGTAAAATATAAAGAATAGAAGCAAAGTTCATCGCTGCTTGGTGACTGGCGATTGTAATGGTATCAAAGTGACCCATTAAAAGCGTCACTGCTGCAAAGATACTCGTTTCAAAAAAGATCGCAAACCCGATAGGAAGGCCAATTTTCAGTATTTGCCCTACACGGGAGATATTCATTCGAGGCAGTTTTTGAAACAAACGAAATGAGGCGAATGGCTCTGCTTTAACGACAATACAAATACTCATGATGAAAATCGCCCAATACGTCATTGCAGATGCAAGGCCGGCACCCGCACCGCCAAGCTTTGGAAAGCCAAAATTCCCAAAAATCAATACGTAATTTAAAACAAAGTTAATAGGTAGTGCTGTAAGCGTGATGAACATCGTCACACGTGTTTTCCCTAATGCATCAATAAATGACCTTAGCACCGAATAACCAAACAGCGGGATGATGCCAAACGCAAGAAAGCTGAGAAAATGCCGGGCAATATCCTCTACAGACTGCTCGAGTCCAAGTCCTCCGAGTATGTAAGGAACGCTGATCGTACCAATGACAATCACAGCGATACTTAAAAGAAAGGATAAATAAATCGCCTGAAAGACAGCCCGGGGAACATCTTCTTTATGCCCAGCCCCCATCAGCTGAGCCACAATTGGAGTAACGGCCATCAAAATACCGGCAAGTCCTGTATAAACAGGTGTCCAAATACTAGAACCGATCGCAACACCCGCAAGGTCTTCTGCACTTACTTTTCCAGACATCACCGTATCTAAAAAGGTAATAAGTGAAAGACCTGCTTGGGTGATTAAAATCGGAATCAAAATGGTTAAAAATAGTGTCAGCTTTGCTCGAATGCTATTCGTTTCTCTCATCATAAGTTCCTCTCTGAACAGAAATAACGAGAGGAATTATATCATGCTATGTAAAAAAATCAATTCTCCGTCGGATTATTTTTCTTAGATGGCTTCGTTTTTTTAAACATTTGGGCATAAATAAAAGAAAGACTGACAACACCTAAAATGCTGCAAGCATATTGGATGATTTTCTGAATGGTCATATTAAGCTCACCTCCATACAAATAGAATGTGCACAATTTGCTATTTTATAACAACAAGCGAAAGAAGGAGGGAAAAGGTCAGATGATCCACCGGACGAACGAAGAAGTCATATTTAAAGCAGGAATGAGAACACACTTGATGAACATTATGAAGGATGCAAGTGACATCATTGATTCTCTTGATGAAACAGAGCAGTGCTTACTTTGTGATCTCGAATCATTGCATGATCAGTTTAATGAAATGCATGCTGAGGCTTCGTCGTTTTATTTACAAGCGTATATGGAAGAATTCACACCAGGATTTGCTCAATTTTCTTTAGCTATCGAGAATTTATCAAAACAAAAGCATGGCGCACTCATTGTGATCCAAAGGAGGGATGAGGTTGAGGATTTTATTCAAAAAGGGACAAATCTTCATGCGAAAATTAGTGCTTCCTTAATAGAAAGCATTTTTTACCCGGGAAATCCACTTCATGATGGGGCTCTTTTAGTCAAAGAAAATACACTTGTTTCTGCTGCAAACGTGCTGCCGCTTACATCAAAAAAAGTGAGCCCGTCGCTCGGCACAAGGCATAGAGCAGCGATCGGACTCTCTGGTATGACCGATGCACTTGTTCTTGTCGTATCAGAAGAAACGGGAAAAATGTCGTTTGCGAAAGAAGGCGTGCTTTATCCGCTTACCGTAAAAGATCCGGAAATAAGAAAATAAAAACGAACGCTGCATTCTTCATTCGGAAGGATGCTTTTTTATTTGTGGAGAAAAAATAGCCAATTAAGCAAAAAGTCATTTGATACAGAAAAATTTGTCATGTAGAATAGAACTATGAAACTAGCAGCGTGCTTGTTTTGACAAATTTCTAAACGTCAACTTAAAAATTCCTTAAAAAATGTTTATAAATAAAACAAACAGCCGATAGAAACGATATGGCTTTGTTTTTTAGCATTTTGAGTTGGCTGCTTTAGCCTATTTGTTATTGCCCAACGTCTTCATGTCGAGTAATATAATAGAAATAAAGATAAAATAGTGCAAGAGAAGCAGAACCATTAAATGCTAAACTCGAAACTAGTACATAAGTCTTAATGAACCAAATTACGAAAGGCGGAGATTTCTTTATGAAGAAAAAAGTAGTAACCGGCCTCACAGTTTCAGCGATCGCTGGCTCAGCTGTGTTTGCTGCACCGGCAGAAGCACAGACGATCAAGGTGAAAAGCGGTGACTCACTTTGGAAGATTGCCGAACAGTACAATACAAGTATTTCGGAGCTTCAATCTCTTAATCAATTAAAAACGACAATGATTTTTGCAGGACAAAGCTTGAAAATTCCTGGTGCAAAAAGCAAAAAATCGAGCTCATCAACAAGTTCAAAATCAACGAAATCAAGTGCTTCAACGACTTCCAGCTATACTGTAAAGCTTGGAGATTCTTTATGGCTGATTGCAAAAAATCATAAAATGTCAGTTGCAAGCTTAAAAAGCCTAAACAGCTTAAACAGTGACCTGATTCGACCTGGTCAAAAGCTAAAGGTATCTGGAAGCACGAAGACGAGCGGTAGCCAGTCATCAAATTCAAACTCATCTTCAAGCAATAAGACAACTAATTCAAATAGTTCTTCATCATCAAGTACATACAAGGTCAAATTAGGCGATTCTCTCTGGAAAATTGCGAATGCGTTAAATATGACGATTGCTGAAATCAAAACCTTGAACGGATTAAAATCTGATGTGATTTATACGAATCAAGTGTTAAAAGTAAAAGGGACGGCTGCATCTAAACCAAGTCAGTCAAAACCTACTAAACCAAGCAATTCAAACAGTAACCAGTCTTCTAGCGGGAAAACAACATCTTATACTGTAAAATCAGGCGATTCGTTATGGAAAATTGCGAATCAATTCAAAGTACAGGTTCAATCCATCCGCACAGCCAACAGCTTGAAAAGTGATGTGCTTAGAATTGGACAAGTATTAAAAATTAATGGTGCAGCTTCCGGCTCAACTGGATCGAACGGTTCTACGTCTAACGGTTCAACAACTCCGGTCAACAATAACAAAAACGATGTACCAATGAACGCAAAGATCACGACAATGATCCAAGAGGGGAAAAAGCTGACAGGCGTTCCTTACAGATGGGGTGGTAATACTCCAGCAGGATTTGACTGCAGCGGCTTTGTTTACTATCTCATTAACAAAGTTTCATCTGTATCCAGACTAAGCACAGCAGGCTACTGGAATATGATGACTTCTGTTAGCACACCACAAGTTGGAGATTTTGTTTATTTTACAACGTATAAAGCGGGCCCTTCTCATATGGGACTATACCTTGGCGGGGGAGATTTCCTTCATGCAAGTGACAATGGAGTAGGGATCTCGAACCTAAGCAACCCATATTGGAAAAAAGCCTACTTAGGTGCAAAACGTTTCTTCTAAAAAAAGCCGATTTTCGGCTTTTTTTGTTTGCCCGCTGCTGTGATTGTCCATACTGATAACAAAAGGGGGCAGTCATAAATGAAAAAGACAGTGTGGATGATCATGATATGTTTGGTCTTTACTGCGTCAGCATGTCATGCACCGCCGAAAAAAGAAATGACAGAAGAAACAAGCGAAGTTGCCGCACCTAAACAATCACCAGTCACGGCGTCACTCATAAACGAAAGCGGGCAAAAAATAGGAAGCATTGAAATCAGAGAATCCTCAGAAAATGGGCTTGATTTGCATGTGAAAGCGAAAGGACTGCCGCCAGGTCCTCACGGTTTTCATATTCATGAAACAGGAATATGTGAAACGCCAGATTTTGAAACGGCAGGAGCTCACTTTAATCCAACCCATAGAGAACATGGTTTTGACAATCCAAAAGGGCACCATGCTGGAGATATGCCTAATTTAGAGGTAGGGGCAGATGGACAAATTGATGTTGTCGTGAACGTACCAGATGTGACGTTAAAGGGAGGCCCAAATCAATTAATCGATCAAAATGGGCGAAGCTTTATCATTCATGCAGAAGCAGATGATTATTTAAGTAACCCTTCTGGAAACTCAGGGAAACGCATCGCTTGCGGATCAATGACAAAAGAAATGGTAAAATAACAGAAGTCTAACCTTTATGTATTGAGTGCATAAAGGTTTTTTTAGTATACTTGGTGAGGAAAATGATCGAAGAGAGGAATTAATCATACATGTTTAACGAACAATCACTCCCAGAAGAAATTCAAGCAATGATTGAAGCAAAAGCAAAAGGGCTGGAAGAAGAATTTCGTCCACTTATTGGAACAGGCGGCTATGAATCACAGGATACTTCTATCATTCAAGATGCCATGATTGCATTAGCACTAGGAAAAAACGTTCTTTTAAAGGGGCCGACCGGCTCAGGTAAAACAAAACTAGCAGAAACATTATCCGCTTTCTTTCAGCAGCCGATGCATAGTGTGAACTGCTCGGTTGATCTTGATGCAGAAAGCTTGATTGGCTATAAAACCATTCATAATGATGGTCAGGTGGCTTCGATTGAATTCATTGAAGGACCTGTGACAAAAGCAATGAAAAAAGGCCACCTTTTATATATTGATGAAATCAACATGGCGAAGCCAGAAACACTTCCTATTTTAAATGGTGTACTCGACTACAGAAAAATGATGACAAACCCATTTACAGGTGAGGTTGTTCGAGCAGAAGAAGGCTTTGGCGTCATTGCGGCAATCAATGAAGGGTATGTAGGCACAGTGCCTCTAAATGAAGCGTTAAAAAACCGATTTGTTGTCATTGACGTTCCATATATCGGCGGCGGTATCCTGAAAGATGTGCTGCAATCTCAATCTGTTTTAAAGGATGAGCGGTTAATTGATCAATTCGTTCAGCTCTCATCAGACCTTATTACACAAGCTCATAACGGACAGGTGAGTGAAGAAGCAGCATCCATCCGCGCGCTCCTAGATACTTGTGATCTTGCGCAATACATCCCGCCGCTTCGTGCCGTTGAACGAGGGATTGTTGAAAAACTGGAAGATGACCGGGAAAAAGCAGCGGTAAGAAATATCGCCCAAACATTATTCGAGTGAGGTTCTGACTTTTGAAATTTATCAAATTTAATGACAGCAGAATCGATTCATTTCTATTTATGGAATTAACGGATTTAGCTAAAACGTTAGCAAAAAGTGATGATGTCGAGCTTGAATACGGTGTGCAGTCCTACTATGAACCGTTCGAAAAGAAAATTTTCATCAGTCATTTTTGGGATGATCGTAAACAAGAAGATATGCTAGCAGGGCTGAAAAGTGATGTGTTCCTTCGTGCAGTAGGGACGGTTTATAGTGATCTTACTGTATTTCAGGAGATCGTTCGCTATGCGCATACATTATCCATTCCTGATATATGTAAACAATTGTTTATGCTGTTTGAAGATATCCGGATTGAAGAGCGGATTAAACATGGCCGCCCAGGAACAAAAAAGGTATTTAAACGAAGAAGAGAGCTGTACCGGCGTCACTTTAAGACACAATTAACGATTAACCAAGAACGAAGCATATTAACGGATGCACTCTTTTGTGCGATTTATGTGAAGCTGACAGCTGATTCTCCGCTCGAAGAGATTCCGCCTCTTCATGAGCAGATCAATCCGATGATTCCGTTTATTGAGTCAAGTCTTGAACGTGTGTATGATGCGGGTTCAACAGCAGACATTGCAGCTATTGTCAAAGAATTGATGGAAGGCTTTGATGAACTGCTTGAAAAGGACATGCTGAATACGTACTTTTTCTTCCCTGAATTGGACTATGAACAAGCGGCAAAAGAACCACTGTTCCATGACTTAAAAAGAAAACCTAAATTAAGTGAGGACATCAAAGTCGACCGGGAAAAAGAAGGCGATGAAGACATTCACCAAGAGTACATGGAAGTATGGCATCGAGAAACCGAAGCGCCATCAAAAAGCTTCCTTCAATTTGATTTAGAGCATGGCGGTAAAAGTGATCTTGGTAAGGATGCAGCAAGAGAAGGCGATGACGGAGATCAGGCACTCGGAACTGTCCAAGGCTCTGCAAAGCAAACACACCGAAAAGATTATTCAAAGCTTGAGGCGCTGGAAGAGGCTGAAGGTGAAGAAAGCGGAGCAGACGGTCATGAAAATGGAAAAGAGAACAAATATGCGTTTCCAGTCATGATTTCACCAGATCCGCCTATGCCAGAACAAATCAATGTATACAAGCAGCATGCGAAGGAAATTGAGCCTTACCAAAAACGCTTAAAACAAATGATCCAAAAAACTCTTGAACATAAAAAATCTTGGCCTAAAACGGACCTTCATGCGGGACGTCTCAGCAAAAAGCTGATTCGCTACTTTACAGAGTCTAATCCGCGTCTTTTCTATAAAAAACAAGCACCGTCTTCTCAGATTGATGCTGTTTTCACCTTATTAGTAGACTGTTCAGCGAGCATGTTTGACAAGATGGACGAGACGAAAAAAGGCATTGTTCTATTTCATGAAGCGTTAAAATCCGTACAAGTCCCACATCAAATTGTTGGGTTTTGGGAAGATACGAACGACGCAACAGAAACAAGTCAGCCAAACTACTTCAACACAGTCGTGTCGTTCAAAGACTCTTTATTTGATGCAGGGCCTTCTATTATGTCTCTTGAGCCAGAAGAGGATAACCGGGATGGTTATGCGATCCGCCAAATGACAAAGATGATTTTAAAGCGAAGAGAAGAGCAAAAGTTTCTGATTGTCTTTTCAGACGGAGAGCCAGCTGCGTTCAGCTACGAACAAAATGGGATTGTCGATACGCATGAAGCAGTTCTTGAAGCGAGGAAAAAGGGCATTGAGGTGATCAATGTGTTTTTATCCAATTCGCCGATAGAAGAAGCACAGATGAAAACCATTCAAGATATGTATGGCAAGTTCAGCATTTTTGTACCAGATGTCGATACATTGCCAGATGTTTTATATCCACTACTGAAGAAACTGCTGCATAAAAGCATTGGGGCATAAGGTTTTGCCCCTTTCTTCAAATTATTTTTCGGAATGATTTAAATTTTTTGTTTTTCTGTGAATTTTTTATCTTTAATTGAACAAAGAATGTAGAAAGTAATCCAAAACAGTGGTAGAATATTATTGGAAGCGTTTTATTACATAAATTTGGTCATTGTGTTCTGGAAGTTATATCGAGATAGTGTTCAATCACTTGATGATCAAAGTTGGGGGTAGTGTTCAAAATGTTTCAAAATGATGTGAAACAACCGTTGAGTTGGGAAGAATTTCATGGTCCGAACCTCGGCTATGTGCTCGAGCTCTACGATCAGTATGTCCAGGATCCTACTAGTGTTGATGAAGATCTAAGAGGCATATTTGATGAACTTGGTGCACCACCGAGTGAAATGAAGGAGGAAATTGGGAAAAAAGAAAATAGCGTAGTTACTTCTGAACAAATCCAAAAGATAGCATCAGTCGTTAAACTGGCAGAAGACATCAGAACGTATGGCCATTTAAATGCTTCCGTCAATCCTCTTCGCAAAGAAAAGGAATTACAAGAACTGTTTCCTTTAAAGGAGTACGGTTTAACAGAAGAAGATGTCAAGAATATTCCGATATCTATTATTAGTCCGGATGCACCAAAACACATTTCAAACGGCATAGAAGCCATTAACCATTTGAGAAATACGTATAAGCGTACCATTTCATTTGAGTTTGATCACGTGCATGACTTCGAAGAGCGAAACTGGCTCTCAAAATCAATCGAGTCTGGTGAACTATTTAAGAAAAAACCATCAGATAAACTAGTTTCTGTATTCAAGAGATTAACAGAAGTTGAGCAGTTCGAGCAGTTTCTTCATAAAACATTTGTTGGGCAAAAGCGCTTTTCTATAGAAGGTTTAGACGCACTTGTCCCAGTACTTGATGAAATTATTTCAGAGTCCGTTACACAAGGGACTTCAAATATTAACATTGGAATGGCACACAGAGGCCGTTTAAATGTATTAGCACATGTGTTAGGGAAGCCATATGAGATCATTTTCTCAGAATTCCAGCATGCGCCAAATAAAGAGCTTGTTCCATCAGAAGGCTCTATCGGCATCAGCTATGGATGGACAGGGGATGTTAAGTACCATCTTGGAGCTGACCGTCAAATCAAAGACGAAGATACAAAGAGTGCGAGAGTCACGCTTGCCAATAACCCAAGTCACTTGGAGTTCATTGATCCAATCATTGAAGGAAGCACGCGTGCCGCTCAGGAATCACGTACTCAAAAAGGCTATCCAGTTCAAGACGTTGAAAAAGCGTTAGCCATCTTAATTCATGGGGATGCAGCATTCCCTGGAGAAGGAATTGTGGCAGAAACGTTAAATTTAAGTCAACTTGTCGGCTATCAAGTGGGTGGAACCATCCATATTATTGCCAACAATATGATCGGGTTTACAACGGAAAGCAATGAATCTCGTTCGACGAAATATGCAAGTGACCTTGCAAAAGGGTTTGAGATTCCTATTGTTCACGTCAATGCAGATGATCCAGAAGCGTGTTTAGCGGCTGTTCAGCTAGCTGTAGAATACCGCAAACGTTTCAAGAAAGATTTCCTTATTGACTTGATCGGCTACCGCAGATACGGTCATAACGAAATGGATGAGCCTTCTACAACTCAGCCAATGCTGTACGATGCGGTCAGAAAGCACAAAACGGTCAAGAATATCTTTGCAGATAAACTTGTCTCAGAAGGTCTTTTGACAAAAGAGCAGCGTGAAGAAATCGAGCAGGCTGTGACGGCAAAAATAGAAGAAGCCTATAAAAAGGTGCCTTCAAAGAAAGAGCATACGATTCAAGAAATCGAACTGCCAGAGCCTGTATCAAACGGCTTCCCAGCAGTGGATACATCAGTAGAATTTGATGTATTGCGAAAGCTGAATGAAGAATTGATCAGCTGGCCGAATGATTTCCAAGTATTTGGTAAGCTGAAAAGGATCCTTGAAAAACGTGCAAAAGTGTTTACAGATGACCGTAAAGTAGAATGGTCACTTGGGGAAGCACTCGCATTTGCATCTATATTAAAAGACGGTACGCCAATTCGAATGACCGGACAGGATTCAGAGCGTGGTACTTTCGCTCAAAGAAACCTTGTTCTTCACGACAGTCAAACGGGTGATGAATTTATTGCTCTTCATGAACTGAGTGATGCAAATGCATCGTTTACTGTTCATAACAGTCCACTGTCAGAAGGCTCAGTCATCGGATTTGAATATGGTTATAATGTCTATTCTCCTGAAACGTTAGTGATTTGGGAAGCTCAATTCGGAGACTTCGCAAATGCGGCTCAAGTGTATTTCGATCAATTTATCTCGGCTGGCCGTGCAAAATGGGGACAAAAATCAGGTTTAGTGATGCTGCTGCCGCATGGATATGAAGGACAAGGTCCTGAGCATTCAAGTGGAAGAACAGAGCGCTTCCTGCAATCAGCTGCTGAGAATAACTGGACAGTTGCGAATCTGACAAGTGCAGCGCAATATTTCCATATTCTTAGAAGACAGGCGAAAATGCTGCTTCGTGAAGAGATTCGTCCGCTTGTCATTATGACACCGAAGAGTCTGCTTCGTAACCCGAACACATTGTCTGAAGTCCAAGAATTAACGGATGGACAGTTCCGTCCAGTTCTTGAACAGCCAGGTCTTGTACATGATCACGAAAAAGTATCGCGTCTCGTGCTATCTAGCGGGAAGGTATCCATTGATATTAGTGATCGTTTTACTCAAATGGAAGAGCCGAAAGATTGGCTTCACGTTTTAAGAGTGGAACAGCTATATCCGTTCCCAGCCAAAGATATTAAAGGAATTTTAACAAAGCTGACAAACTTAGAAGAAATCGTATGGGTGCAAGAAGAACCGCAAAATATGGGAGCTTGGGGATACATTGAGCCATATTTACGTGAAATTGCGCCTGAAAAAGTAAAAGTACGTTACATCGGCCGAAGAAGACGTTCAAGTACGGCTGAGGGTGATCCAACTGTGCATAAAAAAGAACAGGAACGAATTGTATCTGATAGCTTGACTCGCAAAAACTAAGGGGGAAATGAAAAATGGCGGAAATTAAAGTACCTGAATTAGCGGAATCAATCTCGGAAGGAACGATTGCTCAATGGCTAAAGCAGCCGGGCGATTATGTGGAGCAGGGGGAGTACCTGCTGGAACTTGAAACAGATAAAGTCAATGTCGAACTGACTGCTGAAGAATCTGGTGTATTAAAAGAAGTGCTCAAAGATTCTGGTGACACTGTACAAGTTGGAGAGGTCATCGGAACGATTGCAGCAGGTGAAGCTGGCGGAAGCGAGTCCGCAGCTCCAGCACCTGAGCAAGCTTCTGCACCAGCTTCGAAAGAAGAACCGGCAGCTGCTCAAAAAGAAGAAGCAGTGAAAGAAGAGCCGAAAGCTGGTAATGGCAGAACCATCGCTTCTCCTGCAGCTAGAAAACTAGCGAGAGAGAAGGGATTAGACTTATCTGAGATTCCAACCGTAGATCCGCTGGGCAGGGTACGAAAGCAGGATGTCGCTTCTTATCAAAAGAATGAAGCACCTGCAAGTGCACCGAAAGCCGCGCCAAAAGCAAATGCGGCGGTGCAAACTGAACAACCAGGAAAGCCAGTTGAACGTGAAAGAATGTCACGCCGCAGACAAACAATTGCAAAACGTTTAGTTGAAGTTCAACAAACGGCTGCGATGCTGACGACATTTAATGAAGTCGATATGACAGCTGTGATGGATTTAAGAAAGCGTCGTAAAGATGCCTTTCTAGAACAAAATGATGTCAAGCTTGGCTTCATGTCCTTCTTTACAAAAGCAGTTGTAGCAGCACTGAAGAAATATCCGCTGCTTAATGCAGAAATTCAAGGTGATGAGCTTGTCTTGAAGAAATTCTATGACATCGGCATCGCTGTTGCTGCAAACGAAGGACTTGTCGTACCGGTTGTCCGAGATGCAGACAGATTGTCATTTGCGGGGATTGAAAAAGAAATTGGTCATCTTGCGAAAAAAGCAAGAGATAACAAATTGGCTCTTAGTGAGTTACAAGGTGGATCATTCACGATCACAAACGGCGGAACATTTGGTTCTCTGCTTTCAACACCGATTTTAAACAGCCCGCAAGTTGGAATTTTAGGAATGCATAAAATTCAGCTTCGTCCGGTGGCGATTGATGAAGAACGTTTTGAGAACCGTCCGATGATGTATTTAGCTCTTTCTTACGACCACCGTATTGTCGATGGTAAAGAAGCAGTTGGATTCCTTGTTACGATTAAAAACCTGCTTGAAGATCCTGAGCAGCTATTGCTTGAAGGATAATCTTCCATTATAAAAAGCTAGCACCTGTTAAGGTGCTAGCTTTTTTTCTTTTCACTGTCAGGTTGTCCTCGTTTTGACCAATACGTCGCAAGCCAGGAACCAGATAAATTATGCCACACACTAAAAATCGCACTTGGTACGGCTGCGAGCGGTGAGAAATGTGCTGTTGCAAGGGCTGCACCAAGCCCGGAGTTTTGCATGCCTACTTCAATCGAAATCGCTCTTTGAGAAGGAATATCCATTTTGCACCATTTTGCGATCAGGTAACCAAATAAAAGACCGAGCCCATTATGTAAAATGACAACGGCTAATATCAGCAAACCAGATTGAAGAATCTGCTCTTTATTTGCACTGACAACCGCTGCAATGATCACCACAATTCCAGCAACAGATACAAGCGGCAATGCTTGAACCGCATAGTTTACTTGTTTTTTGAAAAACACCTTAACAATAACCCCTAAGATAATAGGAATAAGCACAACTTGGACAATCGACAAAAATAATGCCTCCGGTGATACAGGCAACCATGATCTTGCAAAGATAAAAATAAAAAGAGGCGTTAAAAAGGGAGCAAGAAGGGTCGATATAGTTGTGACCGCTACGGATAATGCCATATTGCCTTTTGCCAAAAAGGTCATGACATTGGATGCAGTACCGCCTGGGCAGCAGCCCACAAGAATAACGCCTACTGCAATTTCAGATGGCAGCCGTAATCCGTAAGCTAATAGAAAGGCGATCAGCGGCATGAGTGTGTACTGCGCCAAAACCCCGATTAGCACATAAAGAGGTTTACGAAAAAGCTCCTTAAAATCTTCACTTGATAACGTAAGCCCCATCCCAAACATAATGATTCCTAGTAAAAAAGGGATATACGGTCCAATCTGAGAAAATACGTCAGGAAAAGCAAATCCAAGACATGCAAAGATAATGACCCAGATTGCGAAGGTTCTTCCTGCAAATTGACTAATGGTTAAAAGAATGTTCATTCATTGCTTCATCTCACTTTCCTCACATATCTTTCCTATTTTAAACGAATTTTCTGAAAAAACAACCCGTTCTTTATAAAGGTGTTAATAATTTAATTATGTAAACTAAAAACACCCCATATAAGCATGAGCCTATATGGAGCATCGTCTTAAAAAGGGGTCCACTTCACTTGCTGTGCTTGCTTAAGCCTTGCTTCTGGCTCACGCCAGTCAACTACATTCCACCAACGATCTACGTATTTCGGTTTTTCATTCAGATATTGAAGATAGTAGGCGTGCTCCCATACATCAAGGGCTAAAAGAGGGATTACGTCCCATTGTGACAAAAATTGATGGCGTTCTGCTTGTAAAATCTCTAATCGCTGGGATCTGGGCGCCCAAACGAGAATGGCCCAGCCGACACCCTCTACTTGTTTGGCCGCTGCTGAAAATTGAGATTTAAATGCGTCATAGCTGTCAAATGATTGTTCAATGAGACGAAGCATTTGTCCAGTGGGCTTTCGTTTTCCTGAAGGACTCATGGAAAACCAAAAAATACAATGTAAATAGTGCCCCGCACCATTGAAGGCAAGCTCTCTTTCCCAATGCTTGATCATTTTAAAATCATTGGTTCTTCTTGCATTTTTTAATGCAAGCTCAGCTTGGTTCAAACCATCAACATATGATTGATGATGCTTCTGGTGATGCAAATACATAATTTCTTTTGAAATAAACGGTTCTAGTGCATCATACCGGTAAGGGAGAGGAGGTAGCTTATGATTTCCCGCTGCTACCTCTCGCATGTCTTCTTGTGGTTTCATGTCCTCAGAAATACGTTCTGCCAGTTCGTACCACTCTTGTTCACTGGAATGTTCATCATCCATTGAAAACCATAAATGGTCTACTTTTTGACGGATGTTGTCATCTTGAATCGCGGGTTGAATGGAGCTAAGCCACTCTTTGAGCTGCATTCGATACTGTTCCTTATTCATTCTTACGCCTCATTTCATCTAAAAATGTAGAACAAGTCATCATGGGAAAGACAAATGGGTAGCTATGATAGGTGATGTAAAATTGCTTTGGCAGGCCAATGCCCACTGGATAGTGCAAGGCTTCACTCGTGTGCTGATGATGGGTCAAAAATGAGATGGCTTTTAAAATCGCTTTGTCATCTGGCTTCTCATATTGTAAAAGTGCCTCTGCTGCCCAAGCCGTCTGCACCACTGTGCCAAACGGGAGGGGGACATACGTTTTTACCTCTGCACTTTTACACGATTCTCCGAAGCTGCCATCTTCTCGTTGAATCTGCTTTAAAAATCGGCACGCTTTTTGAACAGCAGGATGGGTAGAGGGGATGCCGGCCTCTTTTAGTCCTGTTAATGCTGCCCACGTCCCATAAATATAGCAAACACCCCATCTGCCAAACCATGATCCATTTTTCTCTTGATGATCTAGGAGCCACTTGACACATTGATCTTTTTGCCTGTGAACGGGTGGTGACATGTTTTTCTCTTCAAGACCAATGAGATGAAGCACCCGGCCTGTAATATCGGGAGTCGATGGATCGATCGCTGCATCCTCCGCAGATTCAAGCGGCAGATGTCGAAGCAGGAAGTGATCTTGATTTTTTTCAAAAGCAGAGAATCCGCCGTCACGGTTTTGCATGGAAAGAAGCCAATGAAATCCTCGTTTCCACTGAACTGGTGCGTATGTTCGCGGAATGGCTTTTAAGACAATTTGCGTATCATCACAATCAGGGTTATTTGTGTTGATATCTGAAAAACCAAAGCCTCCCGGGGCAGCATGACGGTTATGAATCGCCCAATCTGCTTTCTTCATTTGCTGCCGGTTCAGCAAGTATGAGAAAGACTTAGTGATGACTGGGTCTTCTTGTTTTTTGCCAGCTTTTTGAGAAGCGTAACTGACAAGCGCTGTATCCCAAACTGTGGATGTGGAATTTTCTGCATACATTCTGCCCTGACAGACAGTAACTAGTTTTTTCATGCCTTTGACTGCTTTTAAAATGAGATGATGCCCAGGGGAGTACCCAAGACTCATAAGTGCATAGACCATAAATATACTGGCACTTAAATAGCTGTACAGCATGCCATCTTTTTCAAGGCGATCAAACATATATCGCTTTGCTGCTTCATATCCGAAAAAGTCCAGCCGGCTGTCGAGTGCTGTATACGATCGCATGTAAGTCAGAAAGTGTTGAGCGGAACGTTCTTCTCTTGCCATAAACCAGTCAAATGGATTCTTAGACATGTTTGCATCAAGGTGTGCCAAGCTTGGAAATGTCTCATGAGAGGTATATCGTTTGTTGAGTGCGATCATCATTGGTACAAAGTGAATTCTTGCATATGCACTAAGATGATAAAAGTGCAGCGGAAAGTATGTAGGGATGAGTAAAAAGGAAAGTGGTGCATAGAAATACGGCCAAGGGTGCATGCCGTTGACGGCGAGCATCCACTTTGTCATAAAGTGAACGTTCTTTAATCCGCCTTTTGAACGTATATATTGCGCTGCTTTTTCCATATGAGGCTCATCTTGTTGAAACCTGCCTGATACGAGCATTCCGCAATAGCCCTGCACAGTGGCAGTTACATGTCCCGTTTGATCATGATACAAAGAAAAAGACCCATCCTCATTTTGTTTTTCGCGGATCGCTTCTGCTAGTTGATGAACCAAAGCCTGATCCGAATCACCTACAGCCTTTAACAGCATAATCAAAAAAGCATTTGTCATCATAGGACCTTCAAAGCAGAAAACAAAGGCGCCATCTTCTCTTTGTCTTCGCTGCATTTGTATGTGCAATTCTTCGATAAATTCGTTTACTTTCAATTGAAAATCTTGCATATGCGGCCATGCTCCTTTCCTTTCATACTATATTCAGGAGCCGGCCTGTCACATGCAAACACAAAAAAAGCCGATGACAGGGTCACCGGCTCAGCGTGTAGACAAACCCTCGCATTCGGTGTCAGGTCTGCGCGCTGGTGCTCACGAATGTCCATTCGCTCCGCGCCAGTGCTCGTCCTTCCTAGACTGCAAAGGTTTTCTATCACGCTGAAAAGAAGACAAAGTGCTAAAATAAAAATCATTTTAGCACTTTGTCAACGATCTGAGCCGATGACAGGGTCAAAGGCTTTCTTGACGTCATTAGTCTTGGAGATTAATCCATACACTTTTGACTTCTGTATAGTTGTTAAGGGCATATGACCCCATTTCTCTGCCAAGACCTGATTGCTTATATCCTCCAAACGGGGAGGCGGCATCAAAGACATTATAGCAGTTGACCCAAATCGTTCCTGCTTCAAGACGTGCAGCAATATCGTGGGCATGCTTTAAGTTTTCTGTCCAAAGTCCTGCTGCTAATCCATATTCAGACTGGTTGGCCCGTTCGACCACTTCATCAATGGAATCGTAAGGAATTGCAGATAAAACAGGTCCGAAGATTTCTTCTTTGGCAATGGTCATTTCATCTTCTACATCTTTAAAAATAGTAGGGGAGACGAAATAGCCAGCCTCATAAGGGCAATCGCCACCGACAACGGCTGTTGCCCCTTCGGATTTACCTTTTTCAATATAGCCTAATACGCGTTCGTGCTGTTCTTTACTTACAAGAGGTCCAATTTGTGTATCTTGATGAAGACCAGCGCCTTGCTTGAGGGATCCTGCATATTTGGCCATTTGATCGACCACTTCATCATATTGGCTCCGGTGAACAAAGACTCTGGAGCCCGCGCAGCATACTTGGCCTTGGTTAAACATGACGCCATTTAAAGCACCTGGAATGGCTTTCTTTAAATCAGCATCAGGTAAAATAATATTCGGTGATTTTCCGCCAAGCTCTAATGTGACCCTCTTAATGGTTTTAGCCGCTTTCTCCATGATTAATTTTCCAACGCTTGTTGACCCTGTGAAGGCAAGCTTGTTCACATCAGGATGTTCAGTTAAGGCATTTCCGGCTGTTTCACCAAATCCAGGAACGATGTTAATCACGCCTTCTGGGAAGCCGGCTTTGTCCACTAATTCTGCTAAATAAAGAGCAGAGAGTGGAGTTTGTTCGGCTGGCTTTAAAACGATGGTGCATCCTGTTGCAAGTGCGGCACCCATTTTCCACATGGCCATGAGTAGCGGGAAGTTCCATGGGATGATTTGTCCTACAACGCCAACCGGCTCATGGCGGGTATAATTAAAATATCCTTGACTGACAGGAATGGTTTGTCCATTCATTTTTGTCGTCCAGCCCGCATAATAGCGCATGTGCTCAATAGCGAGGGGAATATCTGCATTTGTTGTTTCATTGATTGGTTTTCCATTATCTAAAGTTTCAAGCTGTGCAAGCTCTTCTTGATTTTCTTCCATTAAATCAGCAAGCTTGAACATGAAGCGGGCGCGTTCAGCGGCAGACATTGAGCGCCAAGGACCATGAAAGGCTTTTTTTGCAGCTTTTACTGCCTCATCAATATCTTTTTCACCTGCTTCATATACATCAATAAGGGTTTCGCCTGTGGCTGGGTTAGGAGTAGCAAAGGTTTTATTATCGTGACTTGTGACAAACTGACCGTTAATGTAGAGTTTTTTCGTCCCTTGGAGAAAAGATTCGAGTTTTGAACTAATTTGAAGTGTTGTAGAGCTCATAAATAAACAAACCTCCTTAAAGATATGGATTGTTTTCTGCGAGTTCTAGGTGAGAAAAGCGGACATGCAACGAAACAGTATACGCACAAAAATGTAAACGTATACAATTATCATATTACACGACATGTTTGAAAGCAATCCATAACACTCATTGCATTTCGCGAAAATTTGGCTACAATAAATGTATAGATGAAAAAAGGAGTTTTTAAATCATGATCCATCAAAACTGGCAAACAGCTCAAACGTTAAAACAAGTAAAATGTGTACATACAAACGCGAAAAAATATATGGTCGACCGGGCATTAACGGTTGGAAGCACATATGAAGTGAAAAATGAAACAGAGGAATTCCTGTTTGTCGTTGACAATACGGGTAAAGTAGGCGGGTATTACAAGGAGTATTTCGAAGATATTTCGGCTGAATGATTTTGAGGGTCATCACTCATACTAAGAAAAACAGTAAAGGGTGATGATGATGAAAAAGCAGCAAAATGACGAGCAGCAAAATCAAAATGCATGGCATGAACACGAAGATGCTGATATGGCGATTACGCTTGAACAGATTTCCGATGTGTATGCCGAGGGAACGATTGATACACCAAAAGACGAATAGTCATTTAAAAACAGTGATTTAGCATAATCACTGTTTTTTTATTGGGAATGATTCAGCATTTTTTCTCGAAAAGAACTGAAACTTTTTTCCTGCTTTAACAGTCTAAATAAATAGAGGAAAGAGCATCGGATCAAAAAGAAAAAGTTAAATGAAATTTAATCTATTCGTAATGGAATAACGATCATTTATAGCGTATTCTATAAGTGAGAATAAAACGTACCCACAGAGCCGTGTGGCCGTTTTGTCATAAAGGAATTTGATGCAGGAAGAGGGGGTTTACGTGGGTATTTTTTCTGTCAGTAAACAAAATGATAAGAAATTCGAATCCTTATTGATTGAAGGGGAAAGAATTGAGGCTGTTTACAGACTGCGTCACGACCAAATTTGCTTTACAAATAAACGACTGATCTTTGGCGATAACCGCGTATTTTCTAAGAAGAAAGTCAGGGTCTCCTTGCCGTATCGATCAATTGAAAGTTTTGCCATTCAAGAAGCTGGCGTGTTTGATCAGGACACAGGTATGCTGCTTGTCACAAGCTCAAAAGTATTTGAACTCGACTTTTCCAAAGAGACGGATTTGAGCGATGTGCAAGCCATTTTGACAAAACATCTTTGCTGATCAATCTTGCGATTACATAGATCATATGCACTTTTCTCATTCTTCGTTCTTATTTTCATAGATCGCACATTTCTGAGCCTTTCCCATCTGATGGGAAGGGCTTTTTTCTGCTTAAGTGTTTGAATGATAGCAAAAAAGGTTAAAGATGAAACAGATACAGAAAGGAGAATGAACAATGAAAGTGTTAGTTGCAGGAGCAAATGGACATACAGGTAGACTTGTCGTTCGTTATTTAAAAGAAAAAGGACATGAGCCGCTTGCTCTCATTCGAGATGAAAAACAAGCTGATGCGCTAAAAGAACTTGGTGCAGCACCTGTCATCGGTGATCTTGAAAAAGATGTGACAGATGCTGTGAAACAAGCAGACGCTGTCATCTTTGCAGCTGGTTCAGGCTCAAAAACAGGTGCGGATAAGACCATTGCGGTCGATCAAGAAGGGGCAAAACGCCTCGTTGATACAGCGAAAAAAGAAAACATCCAGCATTTTGTTATGCTCAGTTCCTATAATGCCGATGACCCGAACCAGGGAAAAGGGCAAGGAAGTATGGAAACTTATTATGAAGCGAAAAGAAAAGCTGATGAACACTTAAAACAGTCTGGTCTTTCCTATACGATTGTCCGTCCGGGCGCCCTGCTGCATGAGGAGAAGACAGGAAAGATTAAAGCTGCCGAACATATTCCAGATGATCAGAACATCGAGATTTCAAGAGAGGACGTAGCCATTGTTCTTGTGGAGAGCTTAACAGAATCGAATGTGAAAAATAAGTCCTTTGACTTGATTAAAGGCGATAAACCAATCGAAGAAGCACTTCGCCATCTGTAAGAGAAAAAAGCTGCTGCCAAATAGGCAGCGGCTTTTTTGATGTTTTCTTTTCCCTTCCAGCGGGAAGGTAATGAGAAAGGAGTGATTGACCGTGGGCTTAACGAAAGAACAACAAGCTGATTTATACGAAAGATTGATTCAACTAAAAGAAGATGTGAAGGGATCAAAAAAGAAAGAAGAATCGATGCTCGTTGAATCGAGTGAGATATCAAATGGTGTTGGGAATCATATCGCTGATCATGGGAGCATCTATTTAGACCGCATGACAGAACAAACGCTGGATCAAGTCGATGATCAACTTGAAGGTGAAATCGATGCAGCACTGAAACGAATGGAAGACGGAACATATGGGATTTGTGAGAAAACAGGAAAAGAGATCCCATATGAGCGTTTAAAAGCAGTTCCATATACACGCTTTTCAATTGGTGCAAAGAAAAATGAGGAAACAACTCAAGATCCAAACGAGTTTGACCGTTCATTCTCCGATCAAATGCGTGACTTAACGAATAGAGAAACAATGGATCAAATGCATTCAGATACGTATGAAAGACTCGAGGAAGAGCAGGATATTGATGTGGAGGAAGAAAAATAGCAATATATGAGAAGGTTAAATTTTTTCAGAATAATGTTTCCATATGTACTCGTGGACAAAAATCTTGTATACATGAGTATTTCAAAGAAAAAAGATCTCTTGAAATTTAATTAACTTTCGTGTAGTATAGTTTAAAGGCTGCGATGCGCGTAATGTTAATTAAGTTTTAACCTTTAAGCTGTAATAGGGAGTTTTATATTGAAGCCGGAATGTCATGCCTCCTAGAGAGGAAGACAGGAACGTTTCTGCAAACACCCACTTTGAGGAGTGGTGGTTTAAAACTTTCTTACTTAGATTACGGCATCCGCAGCTTTTCCTAGGATGATTCAAGCCATTTTCCATTTCGGAAAATGGCTTTTTATTTTGTGAAAAAACGAAATTGCACAGACCGCCGGATGAAGAAGGAATGTATGTTAAAATAGACAAAACAAAAGACGGAGAGGGAATTGGATGTTAGAACAAGCAGAAGCACTCCTGAAACAATACTTTGGCTTTGACACCTTTAGGCAGGGACAGAAACAAGCCATTGAATCGATTGTAAACAAACAGAAGGATACCGTTTGTATTATGCCGACAGGCGGAGGGAAATCGGTTTGTTACCAGATTCCTGCCCTGATGATGGAAGGAACAACGATCGTTGTATCCCCGCTAATTTCTTTAATGAAAGATCAAGTCGATGCACTAAATGAAATGGGCATACGATCGTCCTTTTTAAACAGCACACTTTCTGCAGCTGAAATGAATAAAAGGCTGAAAAAATGTGCAGATGGGGAATATCAGCTGCTTTATATCACACCTGAACGTTTACAAAATGAACGTTTTTTTCAGCTCCTTGATCGGTTAACGATCCCTTTAATCGCAATTGATGAAGCGCACTGTATATCTGAGTGGGGGCATGATTTTAGGCCAAGCTATCGCTTTATTCAAGAATGCTTAGATAAATTGACAAAAAGGCCAGTGATAGTCGCGCTAACGGCTACAGCCACGAAAAAGGTCCACCGAGATATATGTGAACAGCTTGGCATGAACGAAGAAGAAACCATTTTTACTGGGTTTGCTAGAGAGAATTTGTCTTTTCAGGTGGTCAAAGGAGAAAATAGTGACCGCTTTATCACACATTATATGAAGAAAAACAAGCTTGAGTCCGGCATTATCTATACAGCTACAAGAAAAGAAGCTGAAAACATTTACAATCGGCTAAAGAAACAAAAGATCAAAGCTGGCATTTATCATGGCGGGTTAGATGACGATGTGAGAGAAGAGCAGCAAAACCTGTTTTTAAATGATGACATCCAGGTCATGGTCGCTACATCTGCATTTGGCATGGGAATTAATAAATCAAATGTCCGTTTTGTCATTCATCATCAAATTCCAAGGGATATTGAAAGCTACTATCAAGAAGCTGGGCGCGCAGGCAGAGACGGTCTTGAAAGTGAATGTATTTTACTGTTTTCGCCGCAGGGCGTACGAATGCAGCGCTTCCTCATTGAACAGTCAACAGAAGATGAAGTGCGCTATCAGCATGAACTGCTTAAACTAAGACAAATGGTGGATTACTGTCATACTGAGCAATGTTTGCAGCAATTTGTGATGGACTACTTTGATCAATCAACAAGTACTCCTTGCCAAAAATGCAGCAATTGCCTTGATGAAAGAGAGCGTGAAGAGGTCACTCGAGAAGCGCAAATGGTTTTATCGTGTACGGTTAGAATGAACGAGCGATTTGGAAAAATGATGATTGCTCAAGTACTGGCAGGCTCTAAAAATAAAAAAGTGCTTGATCTTGGTTTCGACCGTCTTCCTACATACGCTTTAATGAAGCAGCAATCAGCCCAGCAAATCAGTGATTTCATCGAATTTTTAATTACAGAAGAGTATTTGCACATGTCTGAAGGGGCTTACCCAACATTAAAAGTGACACATAAAGGGAAGAAAGTGTTAGTCGGACAAGAGGCGGTGTATAAAAAGCAGGCAGTTAAAAGAGAGGCGATTCAAGAAAACGATGCATTATTTGAGCAGCTAAGAGCGGTGAGAATGAAGCTGGCAAGAGAGCAGGGCGTTCCGCCATTTGTTGTATTTTCTGATCAAACCTTGAAGGAAATGTCAGCTGTTCAGCCTAAAACAGAAGAAGAACTACTCCATATTAAGGGAATAGGCGCTCAAAAAAGAGAGAAATACGGGGATGTTTTTCTAGAAGAAATCCGTTTATTTATAGAAAAAGAGAAAAATAAAGAGGTTGAAGAAGAAAAATAAATTTTTTTCGCTGCGTTTGGACACGTTTTCAACAGGAGGTTTCTGATCCTTTCAAAACCTTGATATGGCGGGTAATTGAGCTGTTTTGTGGTCTGATTTACCAATGGAGAGAGATGTTTCATGTAAAGGAACTGTAATCTAAAACATATCGTTTTGTTATTGAATTGACATTTACATATGTTACGATAGCACTCGTTAGCCGCCATAAAAAGCTAACAAGGGAGGATTTACTTTATGAAGAAGACTATTATGTCCTTGGTTGCTGTTGCAGCAATCTCAACAACAGCATTTGGAGCACAGCAAGCTTCTGCAAAGGAAATCACTGTGAAGAAAGGTGATACACTTTGGGGAATCTCTCAAAAAAATGATGTGTCTCTAAAGGACCTAAAGGGTTGGAACAATTTATCTACAGACATGATTTATGTAGGTGATAAATTGACAATCTCTTCAAAAGAGAAAACTCAGGAGCAGTATAAAGTCCAGAAGGGGGACAGCCTCTGGAAAATCGCTCAAAAATTCAATGTGTCAATTAGCGATATTAAGTCTTGGAATAACTTAAACTCAGATATAATTGTGACTGGTTCAACACTAAGTGTTGCTGGTCAAAGCTCAGCTCCGGTAAGCTCAGAGCCTGTACAAAAACAGGAGCCTGTCCAAAAAGAGCAAACAACACAAAAAGCTGCTCCTAAAAAGGAAACAGCTAAAGCAGAATCATCTTCTGCTAGTCAAAGTGTACAAAAAGAATTGACTGTAACGGCTACGGCTTATACAGCAAATGATGGTGGCATCTCAGGTATCACTGCAACAGGGGTAAACTTAAACAAAAACCCAAATGCGAAAGTCATTGCAGTAGATCCTAATGTCATTCCATTAGGAAGTAAGGTTTATGTTGAAGGCTACGGTGAAGCTACCGCAGCAGATACTGGCGGCGCAATTAAAGGTAACAAAATTGATGTACATGTACCAAGCAAATCCCAAGCAAAAAATTGGGGCGTAAAATCAGTCAAAGTGAAAGTACTTAACTAGTAATCTATTGTTTTTTTGAAAGAAAGCATCAGGTGGCGGCCTGATGCTTTTATTGTACCCTTTTTTTGGTCAAAAAAACACATATTTTTCAGAAAAATTTGCATTTTCGACAAAAACCAGCGTATATTTCATCATACACGCTGGTTTTTTGGCGTTAGCTGTCCACCCAATAAATTTCCCCGCTTTGTTCTTCCCAATTAATTTGGACATCAAATTGGTGCTTTTCATAAAAGTGGATCAAGCGGTCAACGTGATTCCAATCTCTTTTGACGAGGTCACCTGTGATGACTGGAATGTTCTGCTCTCTTGCGATTTCTTTTAAATGCTTCATGCAGATTGAGCCGTATCCATTATCGGGAGGGCCTTTAATATCAGCAATGTGAATCTTTCCTTCTTCAGGATATTCCGCGATTAAGGAAAAATCAGATTGTCCGCGAAAAGCTTTTTCACAATCGCTGAGCATGATTTTGCATGTATCCGCACTTTCAATGGCAGAGACAATCATCCATTCGTCTTCTTTCGCCTGATCAATGCCAATGATCTTTGCTTTTTTCGAAATATCTTTCATATTTTCTTGCATTCGATACATTTGAAACTGCAATTGCTGTAATTCTTGCTCTAACGTCTTCACATCTTTGGTTGTTTCCTGTAAGATTGACAAGTCCATTACTCCTTTCATATAAGAAATCATAAAAACCACATAAATTCCAATTCTAAAGGAAGTGGATGGATCTTTCAAGCCGTTAGAACGCCAGTAATCGGCAAGTTTGTCTAAAATTCGACGAAGACAGCGAATTCATTGACTTTATAGAGAAAGTTAAATAACATACTCTTAGTCGGAACTAATAAAGAGAGGTTTTCAAACATGAACGAACAGAATCAAAAACCGAAAAATTTCACCGGCATTGTTGTCATTTTAACAATTGCCATAAACGGATTAATCGCTTTATTATTTTTAATGCCAAAAACAGATAAATTTAGTCATCTGGACATTACATTTCTTCCTTTACTGAATGCCGTGATGAACAGCTTTACGTTTATCTTCTTACTTTCAGCACTCATTATGATTAAACAAAAGAACATTAAAGCACATAGACGATTTATCTTTGCTGCATTTTCAACAACACTTGTCTTTTTAATTTCCTATGTGACATATCATTCAATGGCAGCTGATACACACTTCGGAGGAGAAGGAATCATCCGTCCAATTTACTTCTTTATTTTGATTACACATATTGTGCTTTCAGCAATTATTGTACCGCTTGCATTGATTACACTATTTAGAGGCGCACAGATGCAGGTTGAGCGTCACCGTAAAATTGCCCGCTGGACGATGCCGCTTTGGCTCTATGTTAGTCTCACTGGCGTCATTGTCTATATCATGATTTCTCCATACTACAGCTAACGTATGTCCAACTGGACATACGTTCTTTTATTTACAAGATGAAGTGCTTTGGATAGAATGGAAATTGGATATCCGACTTGCACGGTATCTTCCCATCTATAGATTCACATCATTTCTGGCCGTTTGCTCGTTTGGAGATCAACAATTGGACGAAACGGGGGTTATATGATGACTGAACAATTGCAGTATAAACCGGGGCTTGAAGACATTGTGGCAAGCGAAACGTCCATATCATATTTAGATGTGGAGCAAGAGGAAATTGTGATTCGCGGGTACGACCTCATTGAGCTAGCACAAAACAAGACATATTTAGAAACAGCCTATCTGCTTATTTATGGAAGATTACCAGATACGATGGAATATCACCAATTTCAGCAAGATATATCCTCACAAACGAACTTACATCCAACCATTCAAACCATTTTAACGAAGCTGCCAAAAACCACTCACCCTATGGATGCGATGAGAACGTGCTTATCTGCTCTTGCAGGGTACGATGATGCACTACATGATCGATCAGAAGCGTGCCAAGTGAAGCGTGCAGTTCGATTACTAGGCCAGCTGCCGGCCATTGTTGCTGGAAGCTATTATATTCTCACAAAAGACGCCGCTATTTCTCCAGATCAGACCAAATCCTACACTGAAAACTTTTTATCCATGCTAACTGGACGCACCCCGACCCAAGACGAAATCATCGCTTTTGACCAAACACTTACATTATATAGTGAACATGAGCTGCCGAATTCAACGTTTGCGGCTAGAGTCATTGCATCCACGCATTCTGACATGTATGGTGCTTTTACTGGAGCGATCTCTTCATTAAAAGGTGACCTCCACGGAGGAGCAAATGAAGCTGTCATGCACATGCTTCTTGAAGGAAAAACAACGGAAGGATTTCTTGCGCTCATTGAACGAAAATTAGCCGCAAAAGAAAAAATGATGGGTTTTGGCCACAGAGTATACATGAGAAAAATGGATCCGCGCGCCGCTCTTTTAAAACGTTCATTGAAAACGCTTACTGAATCGAAGGGAGATACAACGCTATATGACATGTGTGTAGCAGGAGAGGCATACATGAAAGAGCAGAAAAACCTCTATCCAAATCTTGATTATTACGCCGCTCCTATTTATTACGTGCTTGGAATTCCTATTTCACTTTATACACCCATTTTCTTTGCTGCAAGGGCTAGTGGATTAGCAGCCCACGTTATTGAACAACATTTGCATAACCGCATTTTTAGACCGAGAGTCCGGTATTTAGGGCCAAGAGGATTAAAGGTTTCAAATGATGATGGAAAAACGGGGGAATGAATATGAACAAAACAGCAGTCGCCAATCAAACAGATCAGCTATTAGAAGAAATTGCTGCCTATGCAGTAGACGGAGAAATTACGAGCAAAGAGGCCATTGAAACCGCGCGTTATGTGCTCATAGACACGCTCGGTTGCGGTATGCTGGCACTCAATTTTCCAGAATGTACGAAGCACCTTGGTCCCATCGTACCTGGAACAGTTGTACCTAACGGAGCAAGAGTTCCCGGCACTTCGTTTGTGCTAGATCCTGTTCAAGCGGCTTTTAATATTGGCTGTATGATTCGCTGGTTAGATTATAATGACACATGGCTTGCACAGGAGTGGGGCCATCCGTCAGATAACTTAGGCGGAATATTAGCTGTAAGTGATTATATTAGCAGAAATCGTCTTGCAAACGGAGAAGAGCCGCTAACGATGAATGACGTACTGCATGCAATCGTCAAGGCACATGAAATTCAAGGTGTGCTCGCTTTAGAAAATTGTCTGAATCGAAATGGATTGGACCATGTGTTATTTGTCAAAGTGGCAACAAGTGCAGTTGTATGTGCAATGCTTGGCGGAACAAAGGAAGAAGTCCAGCATGTGTTATCACAAGCGTTTGTTGATAATTCCCCGCTTAGAACATATCGCCACGCCCCAAACACAGGATCGAGGAAATCATGGGCAGCAGGGGATGCAACAAGCCGCGGAGTGAGACTGGCAATGATGACACGAAAAGGGGAAATGGGCTATCAAACGCCGCTTAGTGCAGAGAAGTGGGGCTTTGAAGATGTTCTTATGAAAGGAAAACCACTTACGCTCGCCCAGCCTCTTGGATCATACGTCATAGAAAATGTTCTTTTCAAAATTGCTTATCCTGCTGAATTCCATGCGCAGACTGCTGCAGAGGCGGCTGTGATGCTGCATGACGCGGTAAAAGATCGTTTAGATGAAATTGACCGGGTAGAGATTACGACACATGAGTCAGCGATTCGGATTATTGATAAGAAAGGGCCGCTTTATAATCCGGCAGACCGTGATCATTGCTTGCAGTATATTACAGCCATTGGACTGATTTATGGTGAGCTAACAGCTGACCATTATGAAGAAGAAACGGCGCAAAATCCGGCCATTGATCGTCTGCGTGATCAAATGGTTGTGAAAGAGGATAAGCGTTATACAGAGGATTATTTAGATCCGAAAAAGAGATCAATTGCAAACTGTGTACAAATTTTCTTTAAAGACGGGACGATGACAGACCGAATTGAAATTGAATATCCGCTTGGTCATCGTAGAAGAAGACAGGAAGGCATTCCGCTGCTTGAAAAGAAGTGGATCTATCATTTGAAGACAAGATTTCCACAAAAACAAGTAGATCAAATTGTGTCACTCTGCCAAAATCCAAATCAATTAAAAACAACAACAGTACCAGCATTTATGGACTTATTCGTTATATAAGGGGGAGCTAGCGTGTGGATCGTGAATGAAGAAAGAAGTCAGGCTGATTTAGCCGCAGCCTTTAAAGAACAAATGAACAAATCAGCTTTATTTCAAATTCCAGGCGTTCACGATGGAATGTCTGCGCTCTATGCAAAAAAAATGGGCTTTCAAGGACTCTATTTATCAGGTGCCGCTTTTTGTGCCAGCAAAGGACTGCCTGATCTCGGCATGATCCATTCAACAGAAATGGCTGAAAAAGCGAAGGAGATTATTCGAGCATCCCAGCTGCCGCTTTTGGTCGATATGGATACAGGCTATGGCGGTGTTTTAAATGCAGCAAGAGCGGCAAAAGAAATGGTTGAAAGCAAGGTGGCAGCTGTTCAAATTGAAGATCAGCAAATGCCGAAAAAATGCGGGCATTTAAATGGGAAATCACTCGTTCCAGTAGAAGAAATGGTCGCAAAAATCAAAGCCATCAAACAAGCGGCACCAACGCTTTTGGTGATTGCGAGAACCGATGCAAAGTCAGTAAATGGAATGGAGGATGTCATCCGCCGGGCCAATCTTTACGTAGAAGCAGGAGCTGACGCTATTTTCCCTGAGGCACTCATCACAGCAGAGGACTTCACGCATGCGTCAAACAATATTAAAGGTCCGCTCCTTGCCAATATGACGGAATTTGGCAAGACGCCTTATTATCATGCAGACGAATTTTCAATGTTTGGCTTTCAAATGGTCATTTACCCTGTGTCATCACTCAGAGTCGCTGCAAAAGCGTATGAGCGTTTATTTACAGAAATCATGGAAAAGGGAACGCAGCAGGGGATACTTGGGGATATGCAAACGAGAAAAGAGTTGTATGAAACGATTCATTATGATGAGTATGAGGAAATGGATCAGCATTTAGCAAAAACGATCCTCCCGGAAATTGGGAAAGAACAGCGATAAAATGAAAAGCACTTCCTTGACGGAAGTGCTTCAGCATGTAGACAAACCCTCGCATTCGGTGTCAGGTCTGCGTGCCGGTGCTCACGATTGTCAAATTCGCTCCGCTCCGGTACTCGTCCTTCCTAGAATGCAAAGGTTTTCCATCACGCTGAAAAGAAGACAAAGGGCTAAAATCAAGATCATTTTAGCCCTTTGTCAACAATCTAAAACACTTCCTTGACGGAAGTGTTTTTTTACGATGATGATGTGGATGATGAAGCCAATTTCATCTTTTCTTCAACTGTTTTCGTTTTTTCTTTTACTTTTTCAGCGTAAGTGAAATCACCGTAGCAATACGGATAGCGGAAGTTATCCTTGTTGCCGCCGCACGTATAGACCTTGGGGTTTCGTTTCACTTGCTTTTTGGAGTATTGCTTTGCCAATTTCTCGGAATGTTTTCCCCCGTTTTTTGCAACAAAATCAATATAGCCGATTCCCATGTTATAGCTTTGAATAATGGTTTCCAAATCAACGCCTTTTTTCTTCCCATGCTTGTACATAGTCGAAAAATGATGGACTCCTTGTTTAATGCTTTCCTGAGGGTCATTGATTTCATTTCGTTTCAAACCAAGAGATTCAGAGGACTGCATTGGATCTCCGCCTCTGCCTTTTGATTCTTGATACATCATACCGAGGATTAACGCGGTATACTGATCTAAATCTTGATCTCTTAACTCTGTTTCTACAAGCGGTTTGTAATCATCCAATCTCGACAAAACAATTGATTCCGTATCAATCGGCAGCTTTTTTAACTCCTTTTGATTAAAGGAGATGGCAATGGCTGCTAATACGAAAACAAAGAGAAAAATCGTGAAACAGCCTGAAATGGCAAAACATCCTGTTTTTTTCTTTTTCAAGGTCAGTTCACCCCTGTTTTGCCCCGCTTTTAAAAGGGAAGTACAGCCTTTTTATTATGCCATATCCTGTGCAGGATACCAAGTGAAAACCTTATAATCAATCATATCCAAACGTAAATTCAGACCTTGTTTTCAGCCTGAAGCAGAAATAAATAAAACCGATCATCAGCCAAATCATGCCAATGATTAATGCATTTGTACTGATGCTCGTTAACAGCCAAATACAAAACGCCGTCCCGCATAGAGGGATCACTGCATATCTCAATGTATTCAGAACACCTCTTTGTTTTTGTCTGACGAAAAAGTACGCAAAAACAGACAAATTCACAAAGGTAAATCCAATTAACGCGCCGAAGCTGATAAAGGAATAAATGACTTCAAGTTCGCCAACGACTGCGGTTAAGGAGAAAGCCCCGATTAATAAAATATTAAAAACAGGGGTTTTTAATCTCGGATGAATATACCCGAAGAATCGCTTCGGTAACGATTGATCTCTTCCCATTGCATATAAAAGCCTTGCTGCACTCGCATGTGACGATAAGGATGAAGAAATGACAGCGACCATTGTGCCAGCTAAAAAGAACGAGTGGAGAAATGCGCCGCCCACGAATTCTGCAATTTCAAGTGAGGCTGCATCAGGATGTTTGAATTGCTGAAAATTTGGAAACACCTGCTGCAAAAAATAAGACGTCAACGTAAACAGTACGCCTCCAATCGCAACTGTTAAGAAAATGGCAAGCGGAATCGTCTTTTTTGGTTTAATGGTTTCCTCAGACATCGTCGAAATGGCATCAAATCCTAGAAAGGAGAAACATAAAATGGTCGCTCCTGAAAAAATAAGCGCTGGATCTAAGCTCGCTGAATAAAAAGGCCGGGCTGACAATAACTCTCCACTGCCAGCGTTTTGCGTGAGCCCATAAATAACAAACCCAACAAAGGTGACGGCGACAATGACCTGAAACGTCACAAATAGCGCCGTAATGTTGGCTGTAAGCCGAATACCGATTACATTGACAGTCGTTATGGCGATAGCAAGTATGATGATCCAAATGTAATGAGGTACATCAGGAAAGGCTGCGGTTAAATAAGCACTTCCGATCGCAAAATTCACCATAGGCAGAAATAAATAATCCAGTAAAAGTGTCCAGCCCACAAGGAAGCCGACATGAGGATGAATACTTTTTTGCGCATATGTATAAGCAGATCCTGCTTTTGGAAAAGCCTTCACCATATTCCCATAGCTAAGCGCTGTCAATAGTAATGCCAGCAACGTAAATATATAAGCTGCAGCTACGTGTCCTTTCGTCAGCTGAGCAACAATGCCGTATGAATCAAATACGACAAGTGGATCCATATAAGCAAGCCCGATCACAACAAGTGGAAAGACAGTCAGGCTGCGTTTTAGTCTTGGCTCTTCAGTCAATTTGCCTATCAGCTCCTCTAAAAAAATGAATAAATAATGCTCATTTTAAAAAGAATGCTACCAAGTGTCAATGCTATTTGAATAAATCTTTTTTCTAAAGTGTGCCCGCTTTGCACGCCGCACGTTTTAGTATATGATGATACATAGAATAAGTCGTGATTTGACTAACAAGAAAGGTGAAGCGAAATGAAGGAAGAACTGAATACAAATCAAGAGCAGGAACGGATGGAGCTGGATGAAGAAAGCTTATTTCTTGTCTCCCAAACGTTTAAAGCCTTATCTGATCCGACACGTATTCGTATTCTGCACCTGCTGTCTCAAGGTGAATACTCGGTAAATGATATCGCGGAAACGCTGAATCTCATGCAATCAACTGTTTCTCATCAGCTGCGTTTTTTAAAAAACCTTCGTCTCGTGAAATCTAGACGAGCAGGGACATCGATTTTTTACAGCCCTGAAGATCAGCATGTGATGGAAGTACTTGAACAAATGATTCACCATGCGCAGCATGACTAATAAAAACCTTCCTACTCATATAGGAAGGTTTTTACGCATGATGCATATGTGTTGATCGTTTACCTGCTTTCATCATTTGATAAGAAAAAACAACATAGTAAGCAGCTAACAGAAAAAAGCTGAGCATGGTCATGGCATCATCACTCACAATATGCTGATACAGTTCAACGACACCAATCTTTGTGAGCGAATAGTTTGTCAGCTCACCCAGCTTAAAACTAAGTCTAGATAAAAATAAGCATAAAATGAAGCTTTCAATCCATTTACTCGTTTTCACATAAAGACGCCCATTTTCTTCTTTCATCCGGATCGTCTCATAGGCATGAACGGCCAGACTGCTTCCAAAGAGCATACCAATAGCGGCATAGATGAAAATGCTGTGATTTTGCCAGCCTTCTAATAAGAGAATAAGGGCAGTGAGTCCAAATACATACATTCTCATCAAAAGACTGATTGGGCGCACAAGCTGATAGCGTCTCATACGATTCATTCGAAAGATGATGCAGATCAGCATAATGCCTCCAATTATGAATAACTGCCACACGTGATGTGTCATGATGCAACCTCCTCCTGCATGTGCAGGGATGTAAACGAATGCTGGCTGTTCCTTATCTTTACCATTCTTTCTTTTTTTATCAAATCAAAACCTACATTTATGAAAAAGAGGAAAAGGCATGAAAATCGATCGTATTTTGTCTATTGTGATGCTGCTTATTAGCAAGAAGCAAGTTCAAGCGAAAGACCTTGCTGAACTTCATGAAGTGAGCGTGAGGACGATTTATCGCGATATTGAGACCATCAATCAAGCCGGGATTCCTGTTGTGACAACACAAGGAGCAGGCGGAGGCATTTCACTTGTTGATGACTATCGTTTAGAGAAAAAATTATTTACCGATGATGACATTGAACTTATTTTAACAGCCCTTGAAAGCATGACGAGTGCATATTCCTTTAAAGAAAGTAAACATGTACTGAAAAAAATCAAATCTCTTATTCCGCGACAAACTCATGAAAGTGAGAAACAGCACCATGTCTTTATTGATTTAAGCTCATGGGGGAAAGACAGCTAGGCTGAGAAGAAGCTGCAGCTGATCCATACCGCTGCCTCCGCGCATCAATTCATCCAGTTCACTTATCGCAATGCAAAAGGTGAAACACTTCCACGGAAAGTGGAGCCTTATACGCTTGTCTTAAAAGGAAGGCATTGGTATTTGTATGCGTTCTGTTGTGTGAAAAAAGCTTTTCGTCTGTTCAAGCTGACAAGAATGACAGACCTCATCACCATTTCAGCATATTTCAGGCCGAAAAGAATCAAAAATGAAGAGAAGCCTTGGAATGACTCTTGGCATGAAGAACCTTCAGTCACAACGCTCACGCTCAGGTTAACGGAAGCATCAGTTGGCAAAGTGAAGGAATGGATGGATGAGAACGAATTGATCGTCAGTTCAGATGGAACCTATTTGGCAGCATTGACCGTGCCGCAAGATGATTGGCTGCACAGTTTACTATTCCATTTAGGACCGGACGTCGACATTCTTTCACCTCAGCACATCAAGGAAGCGTTTGATCTCAAATTAAAACAATTTATGAAGAGATTAGAAACTTGACACACAGTTGTCAGGTTTCTTTTTATATGATGGGAGAAAAGGAGATGAGAATGTATGTACGATATCGTGACATTAGAAAAACAATGGATCAAAGGGTTGTCTGTTCGAACTACAAACGAAATAGAGCAAACAAAAGAGCGGAAGATTGCGCCGCTTTGGCAGGAATTTTTTGCGCAGCAGCTTCATGGGGGACAAGCCCCAGTCATAGGTCTTTATTCAGATTATGAGAAAGATGAACATGGCTCGTATTTATTCACGGCTGGGCAGTTCGCGAGGCAGCATCGAGATCATGTCATAGAGATTCCTGCGTCCACCTACGCAAGATTTCAAACGAGAAAGGGACCAATTGAAGAGGTTGTGCTTGAAGCATGGCACAAGATTTGGACGTGGGATCAGCGACAATACCGCACTTATACAGGTGATTTTGAATGGTATGATGAAAGATCTATTGATCCAAAAGAAGCGCAAATTGATATTTATATTGCGGTTGATGAAAAAATGTTTGCTAAAACTAATACCATTAGTTAATATAAAACTAACGACATTAGTTTTAGGAGGGCAATCATGAGATTAACAACTTTTGACCGTCTGCACCAGCTTACATTGATGCCGCGATTATTTCCGGTAAATTGCTATGTATTTGAGGAAGAGGAAGGACTCATTTTAATTGATGCTGCTTTAAAAATGGCGGCGAACTCGATCATCGAATTTGCCCGTAAAAAGAACAAACCAATTCATAAGATTATTCTCACTCATAGCCATATGGATCATATCGGTGCATTAGATGAGGTGAAAAAGGCTTTTCCCGAGGCAGTCGTCTATTTATCAAAACGTGATGCCCGCCTTTTTGAAGGTGACTTTTCCTTGCTGCCTAGTGAACCCCAGCAAAAAATCAAAGGCAGTTTTATGAAAAATATTCATACAAAACCAGATGTGCTTGTCGAAGAAGGAGATGAGATTGGGCCCTTCAAAGTGATTGCAACACCTGGCCATACACCTGGCAGCATTTCTTTATACGATGAAAAGTCAGGAGTTGTCATTGCAGGTGATGCACTTGTGACAAAAGGCGGCTTATCGGTAACTGGTGAGTTTCGGTGGAGCTTTCCGTTCCCGGCATTTGCCACATGGGATGCAGAAACAGCACTAAAAAGCGCTGAAAAATTACTAGCGCTGCGCTTATCCTGTCTTGCTGCCGGACATGGTGACCTTATGATAGAACCTCATGAAAAGCTTCAAGCTGCCGTCCGTAAAAGGCAGCACCAGCTAAAAAAAGGAGGGCAGTAAACCGTGTCTCCAAGAATGGGAATTACACAAGAAAAAATTATGGATACAGCGGCAGCATTTGTTGATGAAGAGGGCTTTTCCGCTTTGACCATTGCTACATTGTCTAAAAGGCTGAACATCAGACCGCCTTCTCTTTACAATCACGTATCCGGCCTTCATGAGATTCAGGCAGCACTCGCAGTAAGGGGGCTGTCCATGCTTTGTGAGGAAGGGATGCAAGTCACAGAGGGGCTGGAAAAAGAAGCAGCTGTTTTAGCCTTTGCCAGACAATATGTGCAATTTGTCCGAGAACACCCCGGTCTTTATGAAGCTGCCTTTTCACATATGAACGAAAAAGAAGTACGACTTGCAGCAGAGCGCCTTGTTCAGTTTGTTCAATCCATTATGTCACGCTTTGGTGTAAAGGAAGAGGAAATGACGCATGTTGTCAGAGGACTGAGAAGCTTACTGCACGGCTTCGGTGATATTTCTAATAAAAAGGGATTTCAACGAAAAGAACAGCTTGAAGAAAGTGTGAGCTATGCGGTTCGGCTCTATATCACAGGAGTATTGCAAAAAGAAGATCTGTCTATATGACAGGTCTTTTTTTTGCAGCGAACCGATATCATAAATGGCACAATTTTTTAAGAAAAAATGAATAAAGATTTGACAGTTTTGTGAAACATGGTATGCTTATTATGTGAAATAATTCACATAGAGGAGTAGAGGCAGATGAAAAGAAAGCCTGTTTATGTGGAAACAACCATTCATGCACCTTTAGAGAAAGTATGGGAATATACGCAAAATCCAAAGCTTCATGAACAGTGGGATTTGCGCTTTTCAACCATTTCATTAAATGAACCTCAAGATGAACAGCCCCAAACCTTTTTGTATGAAAAGCATCTTGGATTTGGTGTAAGTGTCACAGGGACAGGAGCATATCGAACTAGAATGATGGATGAACGGAATGAACGGGCATCCTCGCTGAAATTTAAATCGTCACACCCGTTGTCTTTTATCAAAGAAGGCGGCGGCTATTGGAAATATGTGAAAACGAACGATCATATTGTGTTTCAAACTCAATTTGATTACAAAACGAAAGAAGGAAAAGGATGGGCGTGGGCAGATCGATTTCTTTTTCGCCCGATGATGGGATTTATGACGGCCTTTAGTTTTGGCGCACTAAAGACGTGGCTTGAAAAGGGAACGCACCCTCGGTTGTTACTGGAGAGAACCCTTGCCCATTATGGAATTTGTTTGCTGTTTGCCATCGTCTGGCTATGCCAAGCGGTCATCCCATTTTCACATTCCGCTTTTGATCATAGCACCGGATTTCGGTTGTTTTATGCCCTGATAGGCGTATCGTGGCTGATACCTAAGCTATCAAAGAAATATCTGTTCATTCTTCAAAGCGTGTTTCTGCTGATGATGCTTTGTATCGGGATTGTATCCCCACAATCGACACTTCATGAGCCGCTTGTGATGAGTGCATTTTTGATTCTATCCATTGGAGGAATGATTAATTTAAAAGATTGTATAGATGTATTTTCGATCAAACGGAAAAGGGGAGGTAGACATGGTCGTTCATCGTCATCAAGTAAAGGATTACGATAAGCTTCATCCAAAATTAAAAGAGAGATACAACCGTGCGTTTACCGCTGAAGGCACTATGGAGGAAATAGGCGGCGGAACGAGGCTCATTCGATTTTTCTTCAAAATTGGTCCACACTTTCGCTGTTTTTTCCCCGAGAGAGGAAAAAACATTCCCTTCCGAATTGTGAATAAACCCTTTATGACAAATAAGGGAGAGGAAGGCATGCACTGGTTCCGTACGTTTTATTTCCCAAAGAAGGAAAGGCACTTTGATGCAGATATGATCATTGATGAGAAGAGTCATAAAGTACTAGACTATTTTGGAAAGCCTCGACTTCTTATGTCAGAGCTTCATTTTACAGTAACAAAGTACGGGTTCCTTCACATTCAATCCGGCCAGCAGAAACTGTTGATGTTTGGACGTGAGTGGCCGCTGCCTTCATGGCTTTATGGTGAGTCAGATGTCACAGAAGGCTACGACGAGCGTACAGATGAGTATACGATTCATGTGCATGTGAAAAATCGACTGTTTGGCACTCTTTTTACATATAAAGGCCGATTTACTGAAAGGGTGGAGTCTCATGATGAATAAATGGCACTTGATATCAAGCCTTCTCTTCATGTGTTGTTTTATCGCCGCCCGTTTGATGACAGGTCCGATAGCAGAGTTTTTTGTACTGATAGCGATTCTGTTTTTCCTTCCTGCAGTGTTAGCTTTTTTTGCGAAGGAAGAGAGTGAGAGTAAGCCGGGAGTACTGCTCGGTATTTTAATGAAAGCCTTTCCATTAGCTGCTTTTTGTGCAACGGCTGCATTTATCTATCATTCTGCTTTGTTTGCATCGGGATGGTTTTTGTATACGATCATTTTGGCGTTATATGGCTTTACTCGTTTGCTGAAAAGGGGAACCGTTCCGCTTCATGAATTGATGATTGATGGTGCATGGATGTATCTCGCTTTAGGCGGGCTTTGGTTTTGGCTGTATACAGCAGATATACAGGTGATGACCTTTTCACCAATCATCGTGCTTTTGACTGCTATTCATTTTCATTACTCTGCTTTTTTTATCCCGCTTTTCTATGGATTATTAGGGAGACAGAGAGAAAAAGAGACAGTTTTATACAAAGGGGCAGGCTGGGTGATTTTGCTGTCGCCTGTGATGATTGCTGTTGGGATTAGCTTCTCCCGTCTATTTGATACGTTCAGCGTTATGCTATATGTCATTGCACTCTATTTGTACGGCATTCTTTGTATGAGAACAAGGTTTCGATCGACTGTGGCAAAAAGGCTGGTTGTGTTTTCTAGCTGCATCTTAATGGCGACGATCGTGCTATCTCTTCTATATTCTGCCGGCATGCTCATGCACGTGACCTATATCAGTATTGATCAGATGATTTGGTTTCATGGCAGTATCAATGCCTTTTTTGTGATTTTACCAGGTCTGATTGGATGGCTGATCGAAGGGCCAAAGGATCAATTGATACAGAAGAACTTTCCGATATCAAGCGTGCATGGCCGTTTTCATAAGATCTCTTTTCAAAAGGAAAGAATGCATGATCGCGAGAAGCTCGGTTTAGTCGATTCACTTGATGATTTAAATGGAACGACGTTTTCAGCTGAAAGGGTATCACCTGTGATTCGGAGGTTTTATGAAAATCCGACGGCATTTACGTTAAAATCAGCAGTCTGTTTTCATTGGTGGGTGAGGCCGTTTGTTTTTTTACTTCAGCCCATGTTTAAGAAAATAGGGCAGCTCTATTTAGGAACATCTCGTATCCCATATGAAATGAAGGGACGTCTGACTACATTTCAACATCCTAAAGAAGAGCGAAAGAAAGTCAGGGCGTGGATTCGTCACAACGAAAAAGGGGAGCAGGTCTTTTTTGCACTTTATGCTCATCATCACGATGCAGCTGCGGGCTATATGAATATTGCGCTGCCGCTTCCATATTCTCAGATGACCGCCATTTTAAAACCTTTTAATGAAAAGGAAGACTTTCTCTTAAAAAGTGCATGTCCAAAAGGCAGTACCGGTGACGAAGGATTGTATTTGCATACGCCTTTTATCACCATGAAACTGCCAATGGAAGAAAGCTTTCATATGAAGCCGGAGACAGATAAAAGTCTCACAGCAGTTCATCAAATGAAGCTATTCGGTATTCCCTTTTTAACGATTCATTATCAAATTGACAGCCGGAAGCCATCCTGTTAGTCAATGATGTCACATGGTTCACCGTGCCGAATGATGTTCACAATCGCTTGCCCATCACTCGGATGATGATCTGCATACTGGACTGGCAGCAGTGCAAAAAATACATAGTAGACAGAGAAGTAAGCAAATTGATAGAAAAATTGATGTTCTGGCAGGATATCATTGGCGATCATTGTATTCAGGATGAGAACACTGAGCAGGTTGCATAATGATCCGCCTAGGTAGACAAGAATGTGCGAGAATCGGTTATTTTTCCTCATTTCTTCATAATGGCAAAATGCATCTAGAAAATAGATACGTCTAATTTCAACAACGCCTATTTTCAATACTTTTTTGCCTCTGCCAAGAGCAAAAGAAACCTTTGCGCCAAACATCCACGCGACCATAATATGGCCAACCTGATGCAAGATGGCAACGATAGGAAGAATGACGAAAAACGACCAGCAAAATGTCCACATATCCGATAATGTAAACAAGTGTTAACCCCTCCCCAATATATTTGGGAGGAAGCAGTAGGATTATTTGCCATTTTACTGAATTAATTTTCAGGATGCAAACATTTAATACAAGACAATAAAATTATTATGTAAACTAAAGGTTGGATTTGCGATGAATCGGCTTTTTGACTCACTTTTTTTACGAAATGAATGTGCTACAATGAAAAAACAATGGATGTCTCTAGTAAATGAACTTACCCTGGAATGAAGAGGAGAGAATCAGATGGCAGATATTGAACAGTTTTTAGCGTTAGATATTCGTGTTGGGACGATTATCGAAGCAGAATTCTTTGCAGAGGCAAGAGTACCTGCATTAAAACTCAAGATTGATTTTGGTGAAGAGATTGGTCTAAAACAATCCAGTGCTCAGCTGACAAAACGGTATACAGCTGAGAATATCATTGGCAGGCAAATCGTAGCAGTCGTCAATTTTCCGCCAAGAAGAATTGCAGGGTTCAAGTCAGAAGTGCTTGTATTAGGGGGCATGCCGTCAAAAGAAGACGTAGTATTACTAGCAACAGATGAGCCTGTAGAAAATGGGACAAAAATAGGATAAGAAAAAAGACATCTTCCTGAGAAGATGTCTTTTGCGTATTGAGGCGGAATAACCACACGCCACATTCGTGTGTGTCTCAAGGAGACATGTTACCCGACTTACACAATTCAGCTCATCGCTTGATAAATATAGCATGGGATGAGCTGAATTGCAACCATTAAATGATTCACTTCAGTTTTTCACGTCATTTCAGCAGAAAAATGACAAGAAATCAATTATTTGGATTATTTTTTCGAAAAATATTGAAAAGTCAGATCAGATTTTATAAAATGAACTCATCTTAGTTTGTTTAGTCGATAAACTAAGATGAGATCTAAGTGATGATCCGACTATTGAAGGGGATGATTCTGTCATTCAAATCATTTGCTGCGTATGTGGGCTAAGCTGAAAGGGTTAGATTTTCAGCTTCATTTTTACAACAAATTGAAAGCGCTTTATATTCATTGCATTGACTGCTGCTGCCCTCCATCATCTGTTCATTAGAAGAGGCTAAGAGAAGAAGGGAGAAAGCTCATGGTAAGTGAGAATTTAAAAAAGATTCGTATGTCTGAAAAAGTGGGATATGCTTCAGGAGATTTCGCATGTAACTTAATTTATGCAACTGTCTCTACGTATCTATTATTTTTTTATACAGATGTGTATGGTTTATCAGCGGCAGCAGCAGGGACGATGTTTTTAGTTGTTCGGGCCATTGATGCGCTTGCAGATCCGTTTATTGGTGCATTGGTGGATCGAACGAACAGCCGTTTTGGCAGGTTCAGACCTTACTTGTTATTCGGGGCGTTTCCTTTTGTGGTACTCGCCATCCTTTGCTTTACAACACCTGATCTTTCTGAAATGGGTAAACTCGTTTATGCCTACATCACGTATGTTGGTTTATCGCTTACATACACATTCATCAATGTTCCTTATGGTGCTTTAACATCCGCAATGACAAGAAATAACCAAGAGGTTGTCAGTATTACGTCTGTTCGTATGCTTTTTGCTAATCTCGGAGGTCTAGTTGTTGCTTTTTTTGTTCCTTTTCTTGCGACTTTTTTGAGTGATAAAACAGGAAATACAGCCCTCGGCTGGCAGATGACGATGGCTTTTCTCGGCGTTCTTGGCGGTGCATTACTTATTTTCTGTTTTAAAAGCACGAATGAACGTGTCACGCTTCAAAAGCCGGAGGAAAAAATTAAGTTCAGTGATATCTTTGTCCAGTTACGTGTGAATCGTCCGCTTGTTGTATTAAGCATTTTCTTTATTATTATTTTTGGCGTGAACTCGATCAGCAACTCTGTTGGGATCTATTATGTGACCTATAACCTCGGCAGAGAAGATTTAGTGAAATGGTACGGACTCATTGGGAGTCTGCCTGCTTTAATGGTGCTGCCGTTTATTCCAAAACTGCACAAGCTGTTAGGAAAGAAAAAGCTGCTGAATTATTCATTATTGCTGAATATCGTAGGTCTTCTTGCATTACTTGTGATACCGCCGAGTCAAATCACTTTAATACTTATTTTCAGGCTAGTTGCAGCTGCAGGAAGTATTACAGCCGGTGCATATATGTGGGCGCTCATTCCTGAAACCGTTGAATATGGCGAATATAAAACAGGGAAAAGGATGGGTGGACTCATCTATGCCATCATCGGATTCTTCTTTAAATTTGGAATGGCATTAGGCGGGATTGTGCCAGGGCTTGTACTCGATCGCTTTGGCTATATTGCGAATCAAGTGCAAACACCAGAAGCATTACTTGGCATTTTAATCACGACAACGGTGATTCCTGTATGCTTACTGATTTTAGCGATGGTGGATATTAATTTTTATAACCTAGATGAAGAAAAACATAAAAAAGTCGTACGGGAGCTTGAGAACAGAGACAAGGTATATATCGATCATATGGACGATTTTAAAATGTAGGTCTCTGAAAGAGGAGGAAGTTCAATGAAGATTACCAATCCAGTGCTCAAAGGGTTTAACCCCGACCCAAGTATTTGTCGTGTCGGAGAAGATTATTATATGGCCGTCTCTACATTTGAGTGGTTTCCAGGGGTGCAAATTTATCATTCAAAGGATCTCGTCCATTGGCATCTTGCTGCGCGTCCTTTGCAAAAAACGTCACAGCTGGATATGAAGGGAAATCCTGATTCTGGCGGAGTATGGGCACCGTGTTTAAGCTATGCGGATGGGCAGTTTTGGCTTATTTATTCAGATATCAAAGTAGTGGATGGTCCATTTAAAGACGGTCATAATTATTTGGTCACGGCAAGCGAAGTGGACGGCGATTGGAGTGAACCGATCCGGCTCAACAGCTCTGGGTTTGATCCATCTTTATTCCATGATCAAAGCGGGAAGAAATACGTCTTAAATATGCTGTGGGATCATAGGGAAAAGCACCATTCCTTTGCAGGTATTGCCTTGCAGGAATATAGTGTGGCTGAAAAGAAGCTCATCGGTCAAAGGAAGGTCATTTTTAAAGGCACACCGATTAAACTGACAGAAGCGCCGCATCTGTATCATATCGGTGACTACTACTATTTATTAACGGCAGAAGGAGGTACCAGGTATGAGCATGCGGCAACGATCGCCCGGTCCCCGCATATTGAAGGGCCTTATGAGGTTCATCCTGATAACCCGATTTTAAGTGCTTTCCATGCGCCTGAACATCCGCTTCAAAAATGCGGGCATGCTTCAATCGTTCAAACGCATACAAATGAATGGTATCTCGCTCATCTCACTGGCCGCCCGATTCAATCAAGCAAGGAATCTATTTTTCAACAGAGAGGATGGTGCCCTTTAGGAAGAGAAACAGCCATACAAAAGCTCGAATGGAAGGATGGTTGGCCTTATGTTGTAGGCGGAAAAGAGGGGACGCTTGAGGTTGAAGCGCCAAAGATCGAAGAAAAGGTTTTTGCACCAACCTACCATACAGTCGATGAATTTAAAGAATCAACACTAAATAGACACTTCCAAACATTAAGAATTCCGTTTACCGATCAGATTGGTTCGTTAACGGAGAAACCTCAGCATTTAAGGTTATTCGGTCACGAATCTTTAACGTCTAAGTTTACCCAAGCTTTTGTTGCAAGGCGCTGGCAAAGCTTTTATTTTGAAGCAGAGACAGCTGTTTCGTTCTTCCCAGAAAACTTTCAGCAAGGCGCTGGTCTTGTGAATTATTATAATACGGAAAACTGGACAGCACTCCAGGTGACATATGATGAGGAACTTGGGCGCACGCTTGAGCTATCTGTCTGTGAAAACCTTGCCTTTTCTCAGCCATTGACACATAAAATCATCATTCCAGACGAGGTCACTTATGTCTATTTAAAAGTGACCGTTCAGAAAGAGACATATAAATATTCTTATTCTTTTGATCAAAAAGAGTGGAAGGAAATTGATGTGCCGCTTGAATCCATCCATTTATCCGATGATTTCATTAGAGGTGGGGGATTTTTTACAGGGGCGTTTGTCGGTATGCAGTGTCAAGATACGAGCGGCGAGCGTCTGCCTGCTGATTTTCACTATTTTCGCTATGAGGAAACAGATGAATAAAAAAAAGACAACGCGCTACGGGCTGTCTTTATTGGAAAACAAATAGATCATGTTGTGAGGGTGGCATCTTGCAGGAAAGCTTCTATGACAAGAGATGTCATCCCCAATACTGGTGCATTGTGTCCTAATGATGAGGGGAGCAGCTCTATCTGTGAGCTGAATTGCGTATCCATTCGCGAGGATACCTCCTCCCCAATCACATGTAGAACCGTTTGATGTGATTCGATCACTTTGTTTCTTAAAATAATGGCTTGCGGGTTAAAGGTATGAAGGACGTTTGTGAGACCGACGCCAAGGTAAAAACCAAAGTTGCGCAGAGCATTGAGCGTTCTCATATCATTTAACTTGGCCAGCTGTTCCAGGTCTTGATGGGAGATGGGCTGACCATCTGTTTGAAGAGACTGAAACAAGGCTTTCTCAGATGCATACAATTCCCAGCACCCACGGTTCCCGCAGCTGCATGTTGGTCCATTAAAATCAATCGTCATATGTCCCATTTCACCAGAAAAGCCGAAAGCTCCTCTGTATAAATGATGATTGATAATGATTCCGATCCCTATGCCAGTGCCGATGCTTGCATAAATCAAATGGTCATAGTGTTTAGCGGCACCAAAGATTTTTTCACCATATGCACCGGCATTTGCTTCATTTTCAATGAAGATCGGCACTTGGAATGTGTCTTGGAGCGGCTTTTTCAGATCAACATTTTTCCATTTGGAATGAGGCGTAAACACGATTTGTTCATCTGCATCTACTAACCCATGTATGCATAGACCAATGCCAATGAGCCCGTATGGGGAAGAGGGCATTTGTGTGATGAGCTGCTGTATTAATTCAATTAATTTACGTATCGTCACATCAGGAGAGCTCGGTGGGAGCTTGATCTGCTCTTCGTAAAGAATGGACCCTTCAAGGTCTGTTAATATGCCATTGACATAATCAACACCAACATCAATCCCGATGGAGCAGCCAGCACGTTTATTAAACATCAGTAAAACCGGTCTTCTCCCGCCGCTAGACTCACCTTGGCCGATTTCATAGACAAGATGTTCCTTCATTAACGTACTTACTTGAGAAGAAACAGTCGATTTATTTAATCCAGTGCGTTCAGATAATTTTGCTCTCGAAATGGGCGCATGCTGGAGAATTTCTTTTAATAATAGTTTTTGATTTATTTTTTTGACAAAGTTCTGATCAGCGATATCCACGTTATCCACTCCATTTGTTTCGTCTTTAGATTAAGTTGAGAAGAGCTGCTTTTTTTCGCATGTATTCGATAAAAAAGATGATTTTAACTTTATTATAACGAAAATATTTCTAAAAAACTAAAAAATATGGAAAATTCAAAGAGATTTTCTCATACATTGATCGTTAGTTTGTTGAATCAACTTACAAAGTGTACTCAGGAGGAATGAAGAATGGCTAAATCAAATATGAAAACGTTATACAGCTTAGAAGGAATCAGCAAAATTCAATATGAAGGAAAACAATCAAAAAATCCACTCGCCTTTCAATACTATAATCCAAGCGAAGTGATTGGCGGAAAAACAATGAAAGACCACCTGCGTTTTTCAGTCGCTTATTGGCATACATTAACCGCTGATGGAACTGACATGTTTGGAACTGGCACGATGCAGAGAGTATGGGACTCCTATAGCGGAATGGATTTAGCAAAAGCTAGATTGGAAGTCGCTTTTCAGCTTTTTGACCTACTAGATGTACCGTATTTTTCATTCCATGACCGCGATATCGCGCCAGAGGGAGAGACGCTTCAAGAGACCAATCAACAATTAGACATCATTTTAGAAAGAATGAAAGAATACATGCAGCAAAGCGGAGTAAAGCTGCTGTGGAACACGGCCAATATGTTCAAGCACCCTAGATTTGTACACGGTGCTGCGACATCTTGTCATGCAGATGTCTTTGCCTATGCGGCCGCACAGGTTAAAAAAGGCATCGAAACCGCCAAAGAACTCGGTGCAGAAAATTATGTTTTCTGGGGTGGACGAGAAGGGTACGATACGCTGCTTAATACAGATATGAAAAGAGAGCTTGATCACATGGCAGCCTTCTTGCATATGGCTGTAGATTATGCAAAAGAAATTGGGTATACAGGTCAATTTTTAATTGAGCCAAAGCCAAAGGAACCAACAACTCATCAATACGACACAGATGCAGCGACATCCATCGCCTTTTTAAAGCAATACGGATTAGATTCTCATTTTAAATTAAATATCGAAGCCAATCATGCGACACTCGCTGGCCATACGTTTGAGCACGAATTACGTGTCGCAAGAATTCATGGGCTGCTTGGTTCTGTTGATGCGAACCAAGGAAATTCGCTTCTTGGGTGGGATACAGATGAATTTCCAACCGATCTGTATGCCACAACTCTTGCCATGTATGAAATTTTGCAAAATGGCGGTCTGGGGGCTGGCGGTCTCAACTTTGATGCAAAAGTGAGAAGAGCTTCCTTTGAACTTGAAGATATTTTATATGCCCATATTGCCGGAATGGATGCATTCGCAAAGGGACTGCGGGTCGCTCATAGACTCATAGAAGATCGTGTGTTTGAGGATGTGATAAAGCACCGGTATCGCAGCTTTTCTGAAGGAATTGGGCGTGACATTTCAGAAGGGAAGGCAAACTTTCATACATTAGAAGAATATGCGCTGAAACATCCTTTGATCAGAAACGAATCGGGAAGAGAGGAACAGCTGAAGGCCCGATTAAATCAATACTTGTTAGAAGATTAATTGAAGGGGCGGACTTGTTTTAAAGGAGTGAAAACATGAAATATGTGATGGGAATTGACCTTGGAACGAGCGGGGTCAAAGCGATATTAGTCGATGAGAGCGGAAGGGTGTGCTGCGAAGCCTCTAAGCCGTACCGCCTCATTCAAGAGAAACCGGGATATTGTGAGCAGCACCCCGAGGATTGGGTAGAGCAGACAATAGCTGTGATGAAAGAACTGATGGCAAAGCAGCCTGTTCATTCAAGGCAAGTCGAAGGCATCAGCTTTTCCGGACAGATGCATGGGTTGGTTCTATTAAATGAATCTCGCGAAGTGCTCCGCCCTGCAATTTTATGGAATGATACACGAACGACAGCACAATGTGAACACATGACAAAAAAGCTGGGGGACCGGCTGCAAAAGATCACAAAAAACCAGGCGTTAGAAGGATTCACACTGCCTAAATTACTATGGGTAAAGGAACATGAACCACATATTGATCAACAAATCGACATGTTTTTACTCCCAAAAGATTATGTCAGATTTCGTTTAACAGGCGCTGTCCATATTGATTATTCTGATGCGGCGGGCACTTTGCTGTTAAATATCGGTGAACAGACGTGGAGTGAGGAGATTTGTCAGGCATTTGACATTTCTCCTCATATTTGCCCGCCGCTTGTCACATCAGAGGCGGAGGTTGGTACACTTTTGCCGCACATTGCACGTGATGTTGGGATGAAAGAAGGCGTGAAGGTTTTTGCCGGCGGGGCAGATAATGCTTGCGGAGCAATTGGTGCTGGTATCTTATCCTCTGACCGCACGTTATGCAGCATCGGCACATCGGGGGTCATTCTCTCCTATGAAGAAGATCATGAAAGGGAACTTCAGGGGAATTTGCATTTGTTTCACCATGCAAAAAAAGACGCTTTTTACACAATGGGCGTCACCCTTTCAGCGGGATATAGTCTTAACTGGGCAAAACACTTACTGGCACCTGAGGAATCGTTCCAATCACTTTTAGAAGGTGCGGCTCATGTTGCGCCAGGAGCGAAAGGATTGCTTTTTACTCCCTATTTAGTCGGGGAAAGAACACCTCATGCGGATTCGATCATCCGCGGCAGCTTGATTGGATTAGACAGCAGGCATGAAAGGGCACATGTTGTCAGGGCTGTGTTAGAGGGAATTACCTTTTCGCTAAATGAATCTATCGCATTATTCCGGCAGGCAGGAAAAAACATAGATTCTATTGTGTCCATTGGCGGCGGTGCAAGAAGCCGGACATGGCTTCAAATGCAAGCAGACATTTTTCAGGCTGACGTCATCCAGTTAGACAATGAACAAGGGCCTGCATTAGGTGCTGCCATGCTTGCTGCGGTTGGCTGCGGGTGGTATCCGTCACTTGAAGCATGTGCTAATCAATTGATCCATCAAGCCGCTGTCTATGAGCCAAATCAGCAGTATGCAGAAGTATATGCCGATTTATTTCATTTGTATCAAAGGATTTATACACAAACAAAAGACATCCATGCCGAGTTAAAGCCGTACCGTTCCATCTAGCAGAATGAGCTTCATGAAAGGAGGTGATGGGTTTTTCATCTGAGGGATGACAGAACAATACGAATGAAAAAAGGAGAGGGATGGAAAATGAATTTGAAAAGATTGAGGCTATTGTTTGTGGTGTGTATTGGATTTGTGCTGACACTGACGGCTGTGCCAGCTGATGCGAAAACGATTTATAATAATGAAATGGGTACACATAGCGGATACGATTATGAATTATGGAAGGATCATGGAAACACCTCGATGACACTCAATAACGGCGGGGCATTTACTGCAGGCTGGAACAGTATCGGAAATGCTTTATTTCGGAAAGGAAAGAAGTTTGATTCCACTAAAACTCATCATCAGCTTGGCAACATCTCCATCAATTACAACGCAGCCTTTAACCCAGGCGGGAATTCCTATTTATGTGTCTATGGCTGGACACAATCTCCATTAGCAGAATACTACATTGTTGATTCATGGGGCACATATCGTCCAACAGGAGCGTATAAAGGATCATTTTATGCAGATGGAGGCACATATGACATTTATGAAACGACCCGTGTCAATCAGCCTTCCATTATCGGGATTGCGACCTTCAAGCAATATTGGAGTGTACGTCAAACCAAGCGTACAAGCGGAACGGTTTCCGTCAGTGCGCATTTTAATAAATGGGAAAGCTTAGGCATGCCAATGGGTAAAATGTATGAAACGGCATTTACTGTAGAAGGCTACCAAAGCAGCGGAAGTGCGAATGTGATGACCAACCAGCTGTTTATTGGACGATAAAAGCAGATCAAAAAGCCAGCATTTTTTGCTGGCTTTCAGCGTGTAGACAAACCCTCGCATTCGTTGTTAGCTCTGCGCGCTGGTGCTCACGAATGTCAAATTCGCTCCGCTCCAGTGCTCGAGCTTCCTAGACTTCAAAGGTTTTCTATCACGCTGAAAAGAAGACAAAGGGCTAAAATCAAGATTATTTTAGCCCTTTGTCAACAATCTGAAAGCCAGCAGTTTTTTGCTGGCTTTTACTTTTTCTAAGATAATTTTTCAACTTCGACTCTGCCAGAAAAGAACGTCGCGCCGCCGCCCATATCTGCCAATCGATCAGGTGTTAATCCATTCACTAAATGCTTTTTGCCTTTTTGATCTGCCCATAATCCTTGACTGACCACCACACCAGATAATACATTTTGACCGACTGACACGACAAGCTCACACTCTCCTCGATCGTTCAGCACACGCACCATGTCACCATCTTCAATTTTTCTTTCCTTTGCATCCTGTTCATTCATGTGAAGCTTTGGAAATTTCTCAAGCTTTTGATGCTTTTCATGAAGTGAGAAGGTGGAGTTCAGAAAATTATGGTTAGGCCCCGGTATAAAGGTAAGCGGATAATCGCTTTCCTGATAAAGGGGCACATAGGTTGGAAGTGCTGGATACCCGTCTTTTTTCATTTGTTCAGAATAAAGCTCAATTTTTCCGCTTGGGGTTTGAAGCTTTAATTCCTCGAAAGTTCCACGCTTTGCTTTGATCCATTTCTTTTCTTTTAATGCTTCGTATGAAATGTCCTCATAATGCGGATTTTCTGGATGATGAAGAGCTTGTTCCATGAGCTCAGCATCTGTCTCTCGGAAGGCTTGATCTTCAAAACCCATCGCATGAGCTAGCAGGCGGAATACTTCAGTATTAGATTTGCTTTCTCCGTAGCGTTCTATCACTGGCTCCTGAATTTGAATATAATGATGCCAATATGATGTATAGAAATCCTCATTTTCAAAGGCAGATGTCGCCGGCAGGACAATGTCTGCATACGCCGCTGTTTCTGTTAGAAATAAATCATGAACCACTGTAAATAAGTCCTCTCTCAGCAAACCTTCTCTGACTTTATTCGCTTCAGGTGTTACAACTGCTGGGTTGCACGAGTAGATAAAGAGAGAATCAACGGAAGGCTCTGCACTTGTCAGCACACTTCCCAGCTGGTTCATATTAAATGATCTAGGTGTGCGTTCTTTTAATAAATCCGGCCGCTGAAGAGCTGTTTCATTATAGCTAAGAAAAGAAGAGTTTGATTTCATCGCGCCGCCGCCCTTGTGCAGCCATTGACCAGTCAGGGCAGGGAGGCAGGAAATGGTTCTAATACTCATCCCGCCATTATCATGGTGCTGCAAACCATTCCCAATGCGAATGAGAGATGGTGATGTCTCAGCGTACATTCTAGCTAGTGTCATGATGTCATCCTTAGGGACACCCGTGATTCGCTCAACTGTGTCTGGATCATACTGCTTCACATGCTCGCGCAGCTCTTTATGACCGACCGTGTAGGTCTCTAAAAAGGCTTCATCTGTACGTTCCTCTTTAAAAAGGACATGCATGATGCCAAGGGCAAGCGCACTGTCAGTACCAGGTCGAAGCGGAATGAACCAATCTGCCATCCGGCCGGTTTGGTTCTTGTGAACATCAATCACGACAATCTTAGCTCCTTGCTTTCGCGCTTTTTGTGCCAATGTGATTTGGTGCATATTGGTCGATACGGCATTGATGCCCCAAAAGATAAATAGTTTCGTATGAATGGTGTCTTCAGGGTCTGTCCCAATGCTTGCACCCATTGTATATTTATAGCCAGTCGTTCCCGCTGACTGACAGATCGTCCGGTCTAACTGACTTGAACCAAGACGATAAAAAAAGCGGCGGTCCATTCCTTCTGCGTTGAGATTGCCCATGTTCCCATAGAAGCTGTAAGGCAGAATGCTTTCTGACCCTTTTTCTTCGATCAGCTTTGTCCATTTTTGACGAATGGTTTCAATGGCTTCTTCCCACGTAATCGGCGAAAACTGTGCTTCGCCTTTTTTACCAACACGTTTTAAAGGAGTGGTCAGTCTTTTTTCATCGTATAAACGGGCTGTGACATTACGCACTTTGTTACATATGTTTCCTTGTGTGACAGGGTGGTCCGGATCTCCCTGCACTTTCACGATCTTTCCATTTTCTTTATGTATTAAAAGACCGCACTGATCCGGGCAATCTAACGAACAAACTGATTTGAATATTCCGTCTTTCATCGCTGTATAATCGGTCATGAGTTTTCGGCTTCCTTTCTGCATTCCGTTATCGCTTTGTATGGACTTTATTTTAGCATGTTCGGAGGTGGAAGGTAAGAAAGAGATGATGAATTGAAGAAAATGAAAAAAAGCCCCTGAAAAAGGGACTTTTAAAAACGGGTGACTTGTACAGGAAATTCTTTCACACCAAACACAAACGTGCTTTGAATAGGTTTTAGCTGATCTGCAGCGCAGGTGATGTCTTGAAACGTATGGAGTAAAACGTCAAGCGCAATGTTGCTTTCAAGCCGGGCAAGCGGTGCACCGAGACAGAAATGAATGCCAAACCCAAAGCTCATATGCGGATTTGATTTCCGATCAAGCCGGAACGTATCTGGATCTTCAAACTTCTGTTCATCCCGATTTGCTGAAGCAACCCAGCCGATGAGGTAGTCTCCCTTTTCAATGCGTGCGCCAGCAATTTCAACATCCTCTGCGGCGATTCGGCCAATGGCTTGAACAGGCGGATAATACCGCAATGTTTCCTCAGTCAATTGAGGAATAAGAGAGGGGTCCTGTCGAACGGATTCAGCGATATGCGGCTGCTCTGTCAGCAGTCGTACGGCATTGGTTATTAAATTGGTCGTTGTCTCATTGCCTGCAACAAGTAATAGAATACAAAAGCCAAGCAGTTCATTCTCGGTTAAACGCTCTCCATCGATTTCAGCTTGAATGAGAAGCGAGATCAAGTCATCCGCAGGCGTTTCTTTTCGTTTTTTGATCAGATGAGCAAAATAAATGGACAGCTCTTCTTCAGCGCGTTTTTGCATATCTACAACAGCCTGAATGGCTTCTTTTGATTCATCCTTAGCACCTGCCACAAGGGCATCAGAATGTTTTTTAATCAGCTCTCTGTCCTGCACCTCTGCACCGAGAAGCTCAGCGATGATCATCACTGGCAGGGGAGCTGCTAAATCTTGCACGATATCAAACGTACGTTGATCCTTGACTTGATTTAATAGATCATGTGTCAGGTCTTTGATCTTATCTTCTAATTGTTTGATCGCTTTTGGAGTGAATGCTTTATTCACGAGCGCTCTCATCTTTGTATGTTTTGGAGGATCCATCGTTAAAATACTTGTTTTAGACGTGCTTCTTCCCCGCTGTGAAGAGAACACTTTAGGCTGCTTTAAAACAGACTGGATATCCGCATATCGAAAGAGATCCCAGCACTTTCTTGTCTCATCATATCTAATATCACTTTCTGCACGCAGCTCATTGTAAATAGAGAATGGGAAAAGAAGGTCATCGGTAGAACGGATTTCTTTCATTGGAATCACATTGATATAGTTTTCTTTCACTTTCATTATGAACGCTCCTTTTTCACATGATTTCTCTTTCACGGTATCACCAGTAAAATATCATTTCAACGGACATGTTTTCTAAAATATGTCAATAGTCTAATCGAAAGATTCAAGCACATTCACCAAATAGGAAAATAGAAAGTGATTAAAATGAGAGCGCTTTCTAAAAAATAGAATTGAAGTCACCGAAACCAAAAATAAAATGGGGAATTCAGTCGAACGAAAGGGTCCTATGATTCAAATGATCATAGTTCTTTTGATCTAAATCGCTGAATTTGAAAAACACGGCTAACATACTTACAGCAAGCTGTCCGCCATGCATTCGGGACTTTTGAAAAGCGCTGGCTCTTTCTTGACACGATTTCTCATCATGTTACGATAACTAACGTGTGAAAAACGCGAACAAAAAGCGAACAAGGGAGAGGATCAATATCATTGATCAAAAGAAAGTTGCTTTCATTGGAGCAGGTTCTATGGCGGAAGGAATGATTGCAGGGATTGTGCGATCAGGACAGATGCCGCTAGGGCAAATCTACGCAACAAACAGACAAAATCAACTTCGATTGAAAGAATTAACGAAACAATACGGAATTCAAACAGCCGCAATGGATTCATTTCCTTTTGAAGAAATGGATATGTTGATCCTGGCCATGAAGCCAAAGGATGCTGAAGCAGCACTGGAATCATTAAAATCTCGTATTCAGCCAGATCAGCTTATCATGTCTGTCCTTGCAGGTGTTAAGCTATCGTATATTGAAGACATGCTGCACGAAGGTCAGCCTGTTATAAGGGTCATGCCAAATACCTCAAGTACGATCGGCGCATCAGCGACTGCTTTATCGGCTGGACGTTACGTGAAAAACGATCATATGAGCATAAGCCAGGCTCTTTTATCTGAAATGGGCGAAGTCTATACCATTCAGGAAGAGCAAATGGATATCTTTACTGGAATTGCTGGAAGCGGGCCCGCCTACTTTTATTTCTTAATGGAAAGAATCGAAGAAGCAGGAGAAGAGGCAGGTTTATCAAAGGAATTGTCTCGCCAAATTGGCGCGCAGACACTCCTCGGTGCGGCAAAAATGCTCCAAGAAACAGAGGAAAATCCTTCAGTCCTAAGAGAGAAAATTACGTCACCAAATGGAACAACTGCTGCTGGACTGAATGCATTAGATGATTTTGGCGGAGGAGAAGCGATCAAGCAGGCTGTCAAACATGCTGCCAATCGATCAAAAGAGATAAGCAATCAGCAAAAACAAAAAGTATCTATATAAATAGAGTTCAGATGCAGGAGTGATAAGGTGTACGCAAATAAAGAGAGAAAACGAATTGTTGTGAAAATCGGAAGCAGCTCTCTTACTAGCTTTCAAGGTGAGATTAGTTTGAAAAAACTAGAAAACCTCGTCAATCAAATTGTGAAACTGAAAGATGAAGGACACGAAGTCATTTTGGTTTCATCTGGTGCGGTTGCAGCTGGTTACCGAAAACTAGGATTTATCGATAGACCGAAAACACTGCCGGAAAAGCAGGCATCTGCCTCAATTGGGCAAGGGCTTTTAATGGAATCATATTCTACTTTATTTTTATCACACGGTTATATTGCCTCACAGCTCTTAATCACAAGAAGTGATTTTTCTGATGAAACGCGCTATCAAAATGTGCGCAACACAATGAATGTGTTATTAGATCGAGGCATCATCCCCATTATTAACGAAAATGATACAGTGACGATCAATCGGTTGAAGTTTGGAGACAACGATACATTGTCTGCAAAAGTAGCTGGCTTAATTGATGCGGATTTCCTTGCCATTTTATCTGATATTGATGGCTTGTATGAAGATAATCCTCATACAAATCCAAATGCGAAGAGAATTCTTGAAGTCACTGACATTACAGAAGACATCGAAGCAGCTGCTGGAGACGCAGGCAGCAGCATAGGTACAGGCGGAATGAAATCAAAGCTCGATGCTTTTAAAATATCAATGGCCGCAGGTATCAATGGCTTTTTAGGAAAAGCAGATACGCCTCACATTTTAGACAAAGCGATCAATGGGACAGAGGACGGGACTTATTTTACCGCTGACGAAAATGTAGCGCCGCTGAACTATAAGAAGCAGTGGATTGCCTTTCATTCTGGACCAAAAGGTGAGATCTTGGTTCAAGAGAAAACACAGAAATTTCTCATGCACCGAGAGGGAAGTCTTGATTCTGATGGGATTGTCAGTGTGAAAGGTTCATTTAAAAAAGGCGATGTCGTCCGTATTTTAGATCAAGATGGAAGAGAAATAGGGCTTGGCATTGTGAATTATGCGTCAGATGAACTCGCACGTAAGAGTGACTTGTTACAAGATGAAATCGTTCATGTCGTCGATCTTGAAGCATTTGTTTGTCATTTAGATTTATCGATTCCAGTTTGTTAACCAAAAGGGAGGAATTCCATGACACTGACAGCTGAAGTTGTCACATCGGTCAAAGAAAAAGCGAAAAAAGCAAAGTACGTTTCAAAAAAACTAAGTTTACTTCAGACAGAGGAAAAGAATGACGCGCTGCTTAAAATGGCAGAAGCGTTAGAGCAAAAAAGCCGCTTCATTTTACAGGAGAATCAAAAAGATTTAAATGCTGGGAAAGAAAAGGGCTTCTCAGAGGCACTCTTAGATCGGTTAATGTTAAATGAAGAAAGAATTCATGAGTTTGCTGAAAGTTTGCGGCTCGTGACGAGATTAACGGATCCTGTTGGAGAAATATTGGATGAATGGACTCTTGATAACGGCTTACATGTGAAAAGCCGAAGAGTACCGCTCGGCGTGATCGGGATGATCTATGAAGCGAGACCGAACGTCACTGTCGATGCAGCAGGCCTTGCCTTAAAGGCAGGCAACTCAGTGATTTTAAAAGGCGGTTCCTCCGCTATTTCTTCCAACAAAGCCATTGTCAGTGTGATTCATGAAGCATTGGATCAAACAACAATTCCTCGTGATGCGGTGCAATTGATTGAACAAACAGACCGTTCATCGGTTCAGGCGATGTTTCAACTAAAAGAATGGATCGATGTGTTAATTCCGCGAGGCGGAGCTTCCTTAATCAAAACAGTGGTGGAGGAATCCACTATTCCAGTGCTTGAAACAGGGACAGGAAACTGCCATATCTTTATTGATCAAACCGCGAATGTGAAAAAAGCTATTGAGATTGTGATCAATGCGAAAACGAATCGTCCGGCTGTATGTAATGCACTTGAGACGCTGATTATTCATCGCGATTGGCTGAAAGAAAATGCAGTCTCATTAAATGAAGCTTTGCAGGAGCACCGTGTCACTGTACATGGCGATCAGGCAGCAGAGTCTTACTTTTCAGATGCGGTTCCTGCTGGGGAAGTGGATTGGACAGATGAGTATTTAAGTCTTGATCTTGCAGTGAAGGTAGTCGATTCAATCGAGGAAGCGATCAGCCATATCGATCAGTACGGCACAAAGCATTCAGAAGCCATCGTGACAGAAGATGAAAAACATGCACTCACGTTTCTAAACGAAGTCGATGCGGCGGCTGTTTATCATAACGCATCGACTCGCTTTACAGACGGCGGCGCACTTGGCTATGGAGCTGAAATCGGCATCTCGACTCAAAAACTCCACGCAAGAGGGCCAATGGGACTTCCTGCACTCACGACAACTAAGCTGCTTCTATGTGGCGACGGTCAGATTAGAAGCTAGAAAAGATTCAAGAAACACTACCTTTTTATGAGGTAGTGTTTTTAACTTTATCTTAAAGAAATGCTCGTTATCATCCGTTTGAACCGTTTTTCTTCATCACCTTCTCAAATTTAAAAAATTCAAATTCCTCAGGTGCTAGAGTCTCATTGGCCTGATCTGCTTCACGAGGTGCGTTTGGGTCTGGATGGTGTAAGTGATAAAATTCAACAATTTGAAAGCCGCACTTGTTGACATAGAAATGAATGTTGCGTTTTTCAAAATATGGGGTCACAACCTCCCATACAATTGTTTCTGGATATTGCGCCTCGATGGCTTTCCATGCTGCTTGACCAATACCGCGGCCGTGAGAGGATGATGAGATGTATAGCAAATCAACCGAGTTGTGATGTGTCTCTTGGTTGATTTTGATAACAACGCCGCCTGCCTTTTCACCATTTAGCATAATATGATAAACAATGTGGTCATTGGAATGAAAAGACTCATCAATCACTTCATCTGGAGGAATCGGACCATCCTGCGCATCGCCGAATGCATCGATCACGCCAGCTGTAAAAGCTTTCTGAAGCTCTTTTTTCATAGAAGGGAAATCTTCTTTATTTGCATGTGCTAATGTCACTTCATGTTGAGTTATTTTGTTCATTTTCTTATCCTTTCCCTGCGTAATGGTGTTTCTGCATGTTATGATAAAGGATGGAGTAACTCCATAGTCAAGAAAGGAGCCTTCATCATGATCAATGATGTGCAAAAAACATTTTTCACTGGAGAATTTGCCAAGCTATTTGATGTAAAAAAGGATACGCTTCTGTATTATGATAAAATCGATTTATTTAAGCCGGCTGGTGTTCATGAAAATGGCTACCGTTACTATACACTTGAGCAATTTGACCATTTTATTGCGATTCAATCCTTGCGGGCTGTTCAATTTCCGATCAAAGAGTTAAAACAATATTTCACAGAACCTTCTCGCGAGAGACTGCAAAGCCTGGCGGCCGACCAAGTAGAAAAGGTCAAACAAGAGATTGAAAAACTGCAAGATATCCAAGCTTTTCTTATGCGGGTGATCGAGACAACGCATGAATTATCAACTGTGAAAATAGGGGAGGTCCTGTTTCAAGAGCTGCCAGAAGAACCAGTCATACTAAGTGCTTCAAACCCGATCGACTTAAATACACCTGTAGAAGAAATATCGCGTATTGTAGGGAAATTTTTAAAGGAAGTTGGCATAAAAGGGGCTGCGGCAAATGGTTCTGTCTTAAAAAAGGAACAGTTTCGTAAGCGCCGCTATCATCAGTCAGATCAGCTGTTCTGCCGAATGGATGGACCGGGGGCAGTGAAAAAACCTGGCGGGATCTATGCGGTGATATATGATCAAGGAACATATGATGAGATTGAATCTGCTTATTCACATTTATTAGATGAAATCGAGAAAGAGGGCATGTTGCTGGATGGAGATGTATTTGAGGAGTATTTACTTCATTCGCTCATGTCTAAAGATGAAGCAGAGTATATAACGAAGCTCAGTGTAAAAGTGAAGAAGCGAGCAGGTAACAATTGAAAAGAGGGTAGACAGCATGTGACATGCGTGTTTACCCTCTTTTTGATGTTAACCAACTTGATTTTCGGCAAATTGACTCATATATAAATCTGCATAGAATCCTTTTTGTTTTAAAAGTTCGCTGTGCGATCCTTTTTCAATGATGCTTCCATCCTTCATGACTAAAATGAGGTCTGCATCCTTGATCGTTGAAAGTCTGTGTGCAATCACGAAGCTCGTTCTGCCTTTCATCAATTCATTCATTGCTTTTTGAATATGCATCTCTGTCCGTGTATCCACACTGCTTGTTGCTTCATCTAATATCAAGATCTTTGGATCAGATAAAATAGCACGGGCGATGGTTAACAGCTGGCGCTGACCTTGTGAAAGGTTGCCGGCATCTTCTGTTAAGAGTGTGTCATATCCATCTGGAAGTGTACGGATGAAATCATCCGCATAGGCATGTTTGGCGGCTTTGATGACATCCTCTTTGGAAACGTCCTGTCTGCCATAGGCAATGTTGTCGTAAATCGTTCCTTCAAAGAGCCACGTATCCTGAAGAACCATCGCAAATAATTCTCGTACTTGCTGACGGCTGAGATCAGTTGTTTTGACACCGCCAATGCGTATGGAGCCTTGATCTAATTCGTAAAAACGCATTAAAAGATTGATGATGGTTGTTTTTCCTGCGCCTGTTGGTCCGACAATGGCAACCGTTTGTCCTTCTTGCACATCTAAATTCAAATCTTTAATAATCGGCTGATCTTTTTCATATCCGAATTGAACTTGTTCAAAGCTCACATCACCTGAGAGTGATGCAAGATCAATTGCCGCATCTTCTTCGGTACTTTCTTCTTCTTCATCAAGGATTTCAAAGACCCTTTCAGCAGAAGCGATCGCTGATTGAACTAAGTTTGCGACGCTTGATGCTTGCACAAGCGGCTGAGACATTTGCTGTGTGTATTGGATAAACGCCTGCACATCCCCGACACGAATATTCCCGTTAATGACAAGAATCCCGCCGGCTACACTGACTGCCACATAGCCAAGGTTCCCGATAAAGGTCATCATTGGCATCATTAAACCAGAAATGAACTGCGCTTTCCTTGAGGATTCATATAGCTTTTCGTTTAATTGATCAAATGTATCGATCGCTTTCTTTTCGTAGCCATACGCACGGACTGTCTGATGACCTGTGAACATCTCATTAATATGGCCATTGATCTTCCCAAGCTCTTTTTGCTGCGCTTTAAAATGCTTTTGTGAAAATGACGTAATGCCGCGAATCGCAAACAGGCTGAGTGGCAGCGTCAAACAAACAAGCAGCGTAAGCAGCGGACTGATGAAGAGCATCATCACGACAATTCCAATGACTGTAATAACAGATGTAATCACTTGGGTGAGCGCCTGCTGAAGCGATGTATTAATATTATCGATATCATTCATCACACGGCTTAGTGTGTCCCCGTGGGTTGTTTTATCAAAATAACGAAGGGGGAGACGTGTGAGCTTGTCATTTGCTTCCTGGCGTAATTCAGCAATGGTCTGTTGAGAGACACCGGCCATGACATATTGCTGAACGAATGAAAAGAGAGAAGCAACGACGTACAGGACGACAAGCAGCAAAAGTATTCGTGAAATGACATCAAATCGAACAGCTGTTCCATTCGTAAAGCTGTCAAATAGGGAAGAGGTGGCATCCCCAAGCAGCTTTGGACTAATGACATTAAAGACAGTTGAACCAATTGCTGCAATAAAGACGATGATCAGCTGAAATTTTCTTGGTTTTAAATAGCCTGTCAACCGAAGCAGTGTTTTCTTAAATTCCTTCGGTTTTGCGGCTGGCCCTTTAGGGTGGGCGCCTTTATGGCCCATGCCGGAAGACATTTTCTTACTCATCCTCGCTCACCTCCTGACCTTCCTGTGATGCGACAATTTCTTGGTACACAAGATTATCCTTTATTAATTGTTCGTGTGTTCCGATACCTGCGATTTTCCCTTCATCAAGTACAATGATTTTATCACTATGCTTCACTGTGCTGATTCGTTGAGCGACAATGATGAGGGCTGCATGTGCTTTTTCTGCTTCTAATGATGCCCGCAGCTTTGCATCTGTTTTGTAATCAAGTGCTGAAAAGCTATCGTCAAACAAATAGAATGATGGTTTTCGCACTAGCGCCCTTGCAATGGAAAGCCGCTGCTTTTGGCCGCCCGATAGATTGGAACCACCCTGATCAATTTCTGCATCAATTCCGCCATCTTTTTGCAAAACAAATTCCTCGGCCTGCGCAGTTCGCAGCGCCTGCCAGACGTCTTCATCGCTTGCATCCTGATTGCCAAAGCGCACATTCTCGGCAATGGTTCCGCTGAATAAAACAGCTTTTTGCGAGACATAGCCCATCTGGTTTCTCAGTTTCTCCTGTGGCAGCTCTCTAATGTCTACACCATCCAGTGTAATCCGGCCTTCTGTCACTTCATAAAAGCGCGTCATCAGCTGGAGAAGGGTAGTTTTCCCAGAACCCGTACTTCCGATAATGGCTGTTGTTTCGCCAGTTTTGGCTTCAAACGTGATGTTTTGAACGGCCGGTTTCTCTGCATTTGAGTAATAAAATGACACATCCTCAAAGCGAATGGATTGCGCGGGCTCGTGAAGCTCAGTCATAGACACTTCTTTGTCTTTAATCTTTGGTTCCATGTTTAACACTTCATTCATACGTTTAGCTGATGCTTGTGCTCTTGGAACCATAATAAAGCTCATCGACAGCATAATCAGTGCCATTAAAATCATCATCGCATATTGAATGAAGGCAATGAGATTCCCAACTTCCATTTCTCCGGCATCAATTCGGTTTGCCCCGAGCCAGACAATACCGATATTCGTGAAGTTCATGATGATCAGCATAAATGGAAACAAGTAAGCCATTAATCGGTTGACTCTAAGCCCAGTATCCTTATAGGACGTGTTAGCTTCTTGGAATCGCTGCTTTTCATCATCCACACGGTTAAATGCACGAATGACCCGGATGCCTGAAAGAGATTCTCGCATAATTAAATTCAGCCGGTCTGTTTTTTTCTGAAGCTGGCCAAATAGCGGAATGGCTTTTCTTGACACCAAATAAATAAATCCGCCAAGAAGGGGGAGGGCTGCTAAAAAGATAAGAGACAGGACAGCATCCCTGGAAACAGCCAAAATGATTCCGCCCACAAGCATAAGCGGGGCCCGCGTCATCATTTGTAAAATCATGATCGTCACATCTTGGACTTGTTTCACATCATTTGTTGATCTTGTAATAAAGGAAGACGTGCCGATCTTTTGAAATTCTTCTAATGAAAATTGTTCGACATGCACAAACAGCTGTCTTCTCATATCACGGCCGAAGCCTAGTGCTGTCTTTGATGACAAGTAAGACTTCCAAATGGTGAGCAAAATGGCGAGTAAAGAACAAGCCACCATCCAGCCGCCAACCTTCCATATGTAAGCAATATCTCCCTGGACGATTCCGACATCAACGATATCTGCTGTTAACGTCGGTAAATACAGCTGGAGCATACTGCTTAAAAAGGTGAGAATAACAATGGACACAACGGACAGCCGATACGGCTTTAAAAATGATAAAATTGATTTCATACAAATACCTTTCTTCCATATAGTCTTTTGTTCTGTAACCCATCATATACAAAGAGGGATTATTTCTACAAATGAAATGTCTTGTTTTAGTGAATTATTTATATTGTTCAATTTTAGAAAAGAAATCCTTCACAAACACATAAAAATCATGGGCAGAAGGAGACATTTCTCGCGTTTTAGATGCAATAATGCCAACCGTTCTTCTCACTTGAGGAAAATCGATCGGAATTTTCACTGTAAATCGCGGTGTTGTTTCATAAAAGGCACTTTCGGGTAATAAGGTAACGCCCATACCTGCCGATACGAGACCTTTTATGGCATCCAAATCTTCTCCTTCAGATGAAATGGTAGGCTCATAGCCTGCCTGCTTGCAAGCATCAACCGCAATTTGTCTCAGCACATACCCTTCAGGAAATAACACGAAATGATCCTTTCTTAAATCACTTAAATGAATGCTCCTTTGTCCGCTAAAGGGGTGGCTAACCGGTAAAAGGGCATAAATGCTTTCAGAAAACAAAATATTTCCTTCTATTTGAGAATCGTTTGTCGGTACAGGTCCTAAGAAGGCGAGATCGATATCACGATTTTTAACGGCTTCAATGAGAAACTTATAGGATCCTTGACGAAGTAAAAAATCGACCTCTGGATATTCCTGCTTAAAAGCGGAGATGACAGAAGGGAGCACTTGGCTTGCTAGACTTGTAGGAAAGCCAATATTTACCGTCCCTTTGTGCGGATCTAAGTATTCATCAATTTGCTCTTTTGCGTAATCAATGGCTTTGAGTGCAGTTCTGACATGATCTAAAAATTGTCTGCCGATCTTCGTTAATTTGATATTTCGTCCTTCTCGTTCGAATAAGGCCACTCCAAGTTCTTCTTCTAAATTCGCAATCTGCCGGCTGATGGCAGATTGGGCAACATGTAAGTTTTCAGCCGCTTCTGACACGTGTTCACGGTCTGCGACTTCTACAAAATAACGTAACTGACGAAGCTCCATTTTTGCACTTCACACCCATCTATCTCAAAAAGAGATTGTTTTGATCTAAATTATATATTGTTTATATCAATTTGAAAACTTAAAATAAGTTACAGAGTTTGTGAGATTTTATTACTGTGAAAAACGGATCTTTTAAACGGGGGAGAGAAACGATGACTTATAATCAACTACCACAACCACAAGGTCTCTACCGTCCTGAATTTGAACATGATGCATGTGGAATCGGACTGTACGCCCATTTAAAAGGGGAGGCGACACATAGCATCGTCAAAAAGGGATTACAAATGCTGTGCCAGCTTGATCACCGCGGCGGGCAAGGCAGTGATCCGTATACAGGTGATGGTGCCGGTTTAATGGTACAGCTGCCAGACGCTTTCTTTAGAAAGAACTGCAAAGAATTTGCACTTCCAGAAAAGGGCCGTTACGGGGTAGGAATGGTCTTCTTTTCAAAAGATGATGACGAAAAAACGCGTCAAGCCATCGAACAGAAAATCAACGGGTTCATTAAACAAGAAGGTCAAACATTAATCGGCTGGAGAACGGTTCCTGTCGATGCTGGGAAAATTGGTACTGTCGCAGCGAAGAGCTGTCCGGTTGTGAGGCAGGTCTTTATCGGAGCAAACGACAACATCACAGATCGTTTGTCATTTGAAAGAAAATTATATGTCATCCGTAAACAGGCTGAGAACTGGGGAACAAAAGAGGAAAAGCAATTTTACTTTGTCAGCCTGTCGAGTCAAACCATCGTATATAAGGGGCTTTTAACATCAGATCAAGTCGATGCTTTTTATCTTGATCTACAGGATGAAACATTTGTTTCTGCATTTTCACTTGTTCATTCAAGATTTAGTACAAATACATTTCCTACATGGGAAAGAGCCCATCCAAACCGTTACTTAATTCACAACGGAGAAATCAACACATTAAGAGGAAACATCAATTGGATGAGAGCAAGAGAACAACAATTCGTATCTGAAGCCTTCGGAGACGATTTAGACAAGATTTTGCCAGTGCTGAATGCAGACGGAAGTGATTCATCCATTTTAGACAATGCCTTTGAATTCTTTGTGCTTGCAGGCCGTACACCTGCTCATACAGCAATGATGCTGATTCCTGAGCCTTGGACGGAAAACACGCACATGTCAAAAGAGAAACGGGCATTTTATGAATACCATAGTTCTCTCATGGAGCCATGGGATGGACCAACAGCGATTTCCTTTACGGACGGTAAACAAATCGGGGCCATCTTAGACCGAAACGGATTAAGACCGGCTAGATACTATGTCACGAATGATGATCATATCATTTTCTCTTCTGAGGTCGGCGTAATTGACACAAATGAAGAAGATGTGAAGTATAAAGATCGTCTTGAGCCTGGCAAAATGCTACTCATTGATTTAGAAGAAGGAAGAATTATTTCTGACGAAGAAGTGAAATCAACCATTGCAAATGAACTTCCTTATCAAAAATGGCTCGATGAAGAAATGGTCCACGTCAATCGCTCGGAAGAAAATTCAGAAAATTCTAGTATAATGGATGATTTGTTGACACGTCAGCGTGCGTTCCATTATACGTACGAAGACATTCAAAAGTATTTAATTCCTTTACTAGAGGAAGGCAAGGACCCAATTGGTTCAATGGGAAGTGACACACCGCTTGCTGTGTTATCAGATCGTGCGCAGTCTCTGTTTTCTTATTTTAAGCAGTTGTTCGCACAAGTCACGAACCCGCCGATTGATGCCATTCGTGAGCAGCTGGTGACATCAACCATGACTTGGTTAGGTGCCGAAGGCGATATTTTACATCCGAATGAATATTCATGCCGAAGAATTAAACTTTATACTCCGGTCTTAACGAGCGGACAATTTAACGGCTTGAAAACAATTGTTCATAATGCCTTTAAAAGCAAAACAATTCATACACTTTTCACCGATGATTTAAAGCGCGGACTGGATGCGATGTTTGAAGAGGCAGAAAAAGCGATTAGAGAAGGTGTCTCTTTATTAATCCTTTCAGATCGTGAAATGACAGAACAAAAAGTACCAATTCCACCAATTCTTGCGCTAAGTGCACTTCATCAGCACCTTGTGCGTCAAGGTCTGCGGACAAAGGTCAGTCTGATCGTTGAATCTGGAGAGGTGAGAGAGGTTCATCATTTTGCCGCACTGATTGGCTATGGGGCAGATGCGATCCATCCTTACCTTGTCTATGAAACGTACAAACAGCTAATTGCAGACGAAGCGATTTCGATCAGCTTTGATGAAGCTGTTACAAAGTTTGGTAAAAGCGTGACAGAAGGTGTCGTCAAAGTCATGTCCAAAGTGGGGATTTCCACTGTGCAAAGCTATAGAGGCGCACAAATCTTTGAAGCAGTCGGGATTAGTGAAGACGTCATTCAAGAGTATTTCACAGGAACAGCTTCTCAGCTTGGCGGGATTGATCTTGACACCATTGCTCATGAGGCAAAACTTCGTCATGAAGCAGGGTACCAAGCAGCAACTGACCAGACACTTGAATCAGGCAGTGAATTCCAGTGGAGAAAAAATGGAGAGCACCATGCCTTTAATCCAAAAACGATCCATACGCTCCAGTGGGCATGCCGTAATGAAGATTACGACCTATTTAAACAATATACAAAGGCAGCGGATGAAGAAAGAATCGGCTTCCTCAGAAATTTGTTTGCATTTCAGCCAAAACAAAAGCCGGTTCGTCTGGAAGAGGTTGAATCTGCTGAATCCATCGTGCGCCGCTTTAAGACAGGTGCTATGTCATTTGGATCTTTAAGTAAAGAAGCGCATGAGGCACTTGCGATTGCGATGAACCGAATTGGCGGTAAAAGTAACAGCGGAGAAGGCGGAGAAGATCCTGCCCGCTTTACAGTAGATGAACACGGTGATGACCGCAGAAGCGCCATTAAACAAATCGCTTCTGGCCGATTTGGTGTGAAAAGTCATTACTTAGTCAATGCAGATGAATTGCAAATTAAAATGGCGCAAGGGGCAAAGCCGGGAGAAGGCGGACAGCTTCCAGGAAATAAAGTGTATCCTTGGGTGGCCGATGTACGTGGTTCTACGCCAGGTGTCGGATTAATTTCACCACCGCCGCATCATGATATTTATTCCATTGAGGATTTGGCACAGCTGATTCATGATTTGAAAAACGCAAACCGTGATGCACGCATCAGTGTCAAGCTTGTATCTAAAGCAGGCGTTGGCACGATCGCAGCAGGTGTAGCAAAAGGAACTGCAGACGTCATTGTCATTAGCGGCTATGACGGCGGTACAGGAGCTTCACCGAAAACGAGTATTAAACACACAGGACTTCCTTGGGAGCTTGGATTGGCAGAGGCGCATCAAACCCTTGTGCTAAACGGTCTTCGCGAGAGAGTTGTTCTTGAAACGGACGGAAAGTTAATGACTGGCCGCGACGTTGTCATGGCTGCGATTTTAGGAGCAGAAGAGTATGGCTTTGCGACAGCTCCACTTGTCGTGCTGGGCTGCGTAATGATGAGAGCATGTCATTTAGATACTTGCCCGGTCGGTGTTGCCACACAAAATCCAGAGCTTCGCAAAAAATTCATGGGTAACCCTGATCACATTGTGAACTTCATGATGTTTATTGCAGAGGAAGTAAGAGAAATCTTAGCAGAACTCGGCTTTACATCAATGGATGAATTAATTGGTCGCACGGACGTCCTAGCGGTCAGTGAACGAGCAAAAGCTCACTGGAAAGCAGGGCAGCTAAACCTTGAAACACTGCTTTATCAGCCAGAAGGAGCGCGGACATTCAGAACACCGCAAAATCATAAAATTGATGAATCGCTGGATATGAATGAAATCCTTCCTTATGTACAAGAAGCGCTGAATCATCAAACACCAGTTGATCTATCATTGAGCATTCGCAATATCAACCGTGTGGCCGGAACCATCACTGGCAGTGAAGTGTCTAAGCGCTACGGGGAAGAGGGCTTGCCAGAGGATACGATCACACTAAGATTCACTGGTTCAGCTGGACAAAGCTTTGGCGCATTTGTGCCAAAGGGTATGTCTCTCTATTTAACAGGTGATTCAAATGACTATATCGGCAAAGGACTCTCAGGAGGCAAAATTGCTGTTAAAACCTCTGATCATTTTGTACAAAATGGACATGAAAACGTCATTGTAGGAAACGTCGCATTTTACGGTGCAACTAGCGGAAAAGCTTATATTAACGGACGTGCTGGTGAACGATTTGCTGTTCGTAATTCAGGTGTACATGTGGTTGTTGAAGGAATCGGAGATCACGGCTGTGAATACATGACTGGCGGACGTGTCGTCATTTTAGGAGACGTTGGGAAAAACTTTGGTGCAGGTATGTCTGGTGGTGTGGCTTACATCCATACATCGGATGCAAAACAGTTCAAAAGAATGTGTAACATGGAAATGATCATGTTTGAAAAGCTCACAGATCATGAAGAAGAACAAGAAGTGAAGCAAATGATCAAGGAACACCTTGATTATACAAACAGCTCAAAAGCAGCAACACTTCTTGAAGACTGGGAGCAAGAAAAGGATCAATTCATCAAAGTCATTCCGAGAAATTACAAAATGATGCTTCAAAGCATCGAAGAACAAAAACAAGCGGGCCTCAGTCATGAAGAAGCGGTGATGTTTGCCTTTGAAGCAAATACAAAACCGAAAAATCAAGAAACGGCAAACGGGCAAAAAGCAGCCCTCGCTCATTAAGAAAGGGGAGAGGACAATGGGCAAAGCAACAGGTTTTATGGAATATAAAAGAGAAAAGCCAAATGAACGTGACCCTCTCACTCGTCAAAATGACTGGAAAGAATATTCAGCTCCTTATACAGATGACGTATTGAAGAAGCAGGGCGCTAGATGTATGGATTGCGGAACACCGTTTTGTCAAATTGGTATGGAGATCAGGGGCGGCGTGTCTGGCTGCCCGATCTACAATTTAATTCCAGAGTGGAATGACCTGGTCTATCGCGGACGATGGAAAGAAGCGCTCGAAAGACTGCAAAAAACAAATAATTTCCCTGAGTTTACTGGGAGAGTATGTCCTGCGCCTTGTGAAGGTTCATGTACAGTCGCTATTAATGATCCAGCTGTTTCGATTAAAAATATCGAACGCACGATCATTGATAAAGGTTTTGAAAATGGATGGATCACGCCAAGGATCCCTTCAAGCCGTACAGGGAAGAAAATTGCCATTGTCGGCTCAGGACCAGCAGGACTTGCAAGTGCTGATCAATTAAACCAAGCAGGACACGCTGTTACAGTGTTCGAGCGTTCTGACCGCCTTGGCGGACTGCTGACTTACGGGATTCCAAATATGAAGCTCGACAAAGAAGTGGTCGAGCGAAGAGTCAAATTGCTAAGACAAGAAGGCATTGACTTTGTGACAAACACAGAAATCGGCGTGGATATCACTGCCGACGAACTGAAAGAGCAGTTTGATGCGGTTATCCTTTGTACAGGTGCACAAAAGCAGCGTGACCTGTTAATTGAAGGCAGGGAAGCAAAAGGGATTCACCTTGCAATGGATTATTTAACACTCGCAACGAAAAGCATGCTTGATTCAGGATTCAAAGACAAAAACTTTATTGACGCAAAAGGGAAAGATGTGATTGTGATTGGCGGAGGAGATACAGGCGCTGACTGCGTCGCAACTGCACTTCGCCAAAAAGCAAAAAGTGTTGTTCAATTCGGGAAGCATCCAAAGCTTCCAGATACACGTGTAGGGGATAACATGTGGCCAGAACAGCCTTATGTCTTCTCACTGGATTATGCTTATGAAGAAGCACAAGCAAAATTCGGAGAAGATCCGCGTCAATATTCAATTCAAACCACAAAAATTGTGGCAGATAAAAATGGGAAATTAAAAGAGCTTCATACCATTCAAATGGAAAAGGTGAAAAACGAACAAGGGAAGTTTGAATTTCATGAGATTCCAGGGACAGAGAAGGTATGGCCTGCTCAGCTCGTCTTTATTGCAATTGGTTTTGAGGGAACTGAACAGCCGCTTGTGAAACACTTTGGCGTGGACAGCAAAAACAATCGCATTGACGCAAAGTATGGGGAATATACAACAAATGTAGAAGGCGTATTTGCAGCGGGAGATGCAAGACGCGGGCAAAGCTTGATTGTCTGGGCAATTAATGAAGGCAGACAAGTGGCGCACGAGGTAGACCGTTATTTAATGGGGAGTTCGGTTCTGCCAAAATAGGTCAAACAAAGGGTGTTACAATATAAAGAAAAGCCATGACCGAAGTGTGGTCATGGCTTTTTATGTATTGGAGATAGAGATGAAGAATGATGCATTGATGGAAATGACGAACACGTTTAGATCCCTCCTTTCATGTATATGCTGTTATAAATGCAGTAAGAAAGGAAGGAACTTTTGTGCCGTTCGTTAATATTTTGACTGAACTCTTCATCGGATTTTTTGCTTTATTTTTAATTACAAAATTATTAGGAAAAACACAATTTGCACAAATCACACCGTTTGATTTCATTTCTGCACTTATTTTAGGCGAAATGGTCGGAAACGCCATTTTTGACCCAGAAGTCAAGATTCAGCACATTTTATTTGCTGTTGCGGTATGGGGCGTTCTCATATATACAGTTGAATGGCTTTCACAGCGCTTTAAGTCCATTCGTGCGTTTTTAGAAGGAAGACCTACGCTTGTGATTGATAAGGGGAAGATTCACTACAACCGGTTGAAGAAGAATATGCTTGATATCAATCAGCTGCAGACACTGGTTCGCGCAAAAGGCCATTTTGCCCTGAATGAAATTGAATATGCCATTTTGGAAACTGACGGCTCTGTCAGTGTTCTTCCGAAAATGAAATACGCACCAGCCACAGCAGAAGATGTGAACGTGAAGGGAAAAGAAGTGAAATTGCCTAGAACGTTTATTATTGACGGCGAAATTTTAAAAGATGATTTACAAGAAGCCGGCTTTGATGAATCCTGGCTGAGTGATCAATTAAAAAAGCAGCATATTTCCTCTTATCGAGACGTTCTCTTTTGTGAATGGATTGAAAATGAAGGGATTTATGCGATGCAATATGAAAAGTCTAAAAAAACATCCACAACATAAAAACGTGGGTGTTTTTTTGCGCGTGTATGGAATAGGATCAAAAAGAATGTTTGATGAAAACGTTCACAAAATGAGGAGGAGATATGTGATGAAATATAGAAACGTATGGATTATCATGGTCTTGTCTCTATTTCTTTTTGACCCAGCTTCACTTCAAGCAGCTGAAGCAGGGCATAACCGCGTCCTTGTCGTTGATCAAAAGGGAAGCGGGGCATACCGCACCGTTCAGTCTGCCATTGATGCGATTCCAGCAAACAATCAACAGCGGGCAACGATCTATATTAAAAATGGCGTATATAGAGAAAAAATTTTGCTTCCGCAAAATAAACCACACGTATCTTTTATCGGTGAAAACCAGCACAAGACGATCCTTACGTATGATGACACAAATGCAAGCACTGGGAGTACAACCAATAGCTCAAGCACAATGATTCGTGCAAACGATTTTTATGCAGAAAATATTACCTTCCAAAATACAGCTGGCAGACATGCTGGTCAGGCGGTGGCGCTGTATGTGTCTGGCGACCGGGCTGTGTTCAAACAAATACGTGTGTTAGGCTATCAAGATACACTTTATGCAACAGGCACAGGGCGGCAATATTATGAAAACTGCTATATCGAGGGCACGGTCGATTTTATTTTTGGATCAGCCACCGCTGTGTTTAAAAGAGCTGAAATAAAAAGCCTTGGAAATGGGTATATTACTGCAGCATCCACAACAGAAGCACAAAGGTACGGTTACGTATTCATAGATTCTACGTTGAAAAAGGGAACGGCAGCTGCGCAATCGGTTTATTTAGGACGTCCGTGGAGACCTTATTCGGCTGTGACATTCCTCCATACAAAAATGGATGACCATATAAAAGCAGTGGGATGGCATAACTGGGATAACCGTGACAACGAAAGAACGGCTAGGTATAAAGAATTTGGATCGACAGGAGCAGGGAGCAGTCCAGCAAACCGCGTAAAATGGTCAACTATTTTAACCAATAACGAAGCAAGTCAGATCACGGTTCAAGCAGTTCTTGGAGGAGCCGATGGTTGGAATCCAGAAAACAGGTAAAGGGCTTGTCAGTTTTCGTCAAAGAAAGCTGACTTTTCTGTTTAAAAAACCTTTGAGAACAAACGTTCTTTTGTGTATAATGAACATATTCTTCTAAATTTGGCGGCTACAATAAGGAGGGATTACGTGAAGCGTTTTTCACAGCTCATGTTTTTACAAATATGTATCCTGTCGATTTTATTTCTTCCTTTTTCAGCGAAAGATGAACAGCTCACAGCTCGTGACGATTCACTGGCTTGGATGACCGCTTTAGACGAACTCATACGAACAGCACCTGATTTAGAGGGCGCGATCTCTGGCATCAGCGTCCGCGATACTTCTGACAACTCTCTTCTTTATGAACATCAAGCCGATATTCGTCTTACTCCTGCTTCTAATATGAAACTGCTCACATCAGCCATCGCACTTGATATACTTGGAGAAACACACACATTCCCTACAGACATCTGGATGGATGGTTCCATTCAAAAGAAAACGTTACATGGCAGCCTTTATCTTCGCGGCACCGGCGATCCGACTTTATTAGAGAAGGATTTTGCAGCACTTGCCAAACAAGTCAAAAAGGCCGGAATACATAGCATTCGCGGACAGCTTGCAGCAGATGACACTTGGTTTGATGACACGAGATACTCCATTGATCTGCCTTGGAGTGATGAGGATCAATATTACGGGGCACAAATTTCTGCTCTCACGGCTTCACCGAATCAAGATTATGATGCAGGGACCGTAATTCTCGAAGTAAAACCAGGAAAAAAAGCAGGACAGAAAGCCGCATATGAGATGATCCCGAAGACGGATGTCGCTCAAGTCATCAATCAAGTGAAAACAGTTCCTGAAGGCGGAAAAAAGAAAATCTCTTTTAAGCGTTCTCACGGAACCAACAAGATTACGTTAACTGGGACCATTCCGGTTAAAGCAAGCTCATCTAAACAATGGGTCGCTTTATGGGATCCGGCCGCCTATGCTTTAGACTTAATGAAACGAGCGTTAAAGGCGGAAGGCATTCAAGTAAAAGGACCACTGAAAGCAAAACAAGTTCCTAAAAAAGCCAAAAAAATCGCCTCCCATACATCGATGCCATTATCAGAGCTGCTCGTTCCTATGATGAAATTAAGCAACAATACACATGCAGAAATTTTGCTAAAGGAACTAGGCAAAAAAGTGAAGAACAAAGGGAGCTTTGAAGCTGGGCTGGACGTCATGAATGAACGGCTTCCTGCGTTTGGCATCGATCCTTCGCTTGCAGTTTTGCGTGACGGATCGGGGATATCACCTATTAACCTTGTCTCTGCTAACCAGTTCACTTTATTTTTGACAAACATTCAAAAGGAAAAATGGTTTAAAACCTATGAACATGCGCTCCCTTTAGCAGGGGCGAGTGAACGAATGGTGGGGGGCACGTTAAGGAACAGATTGAAAGAACCAGCTACACTAGAAAAAGTACGTGCAAAAACAGGGTCGTTAACAACGGTCAGCACACTTTCTGGATATATTGACACGCAGGGCGGAAAAACGCTCGCTTTTTCCATCTTGTTAAATCACCTTGTTGATGACGAAAAAGGGAAAGAGATAGAAGACCGTATTGTCAGCATATTAGCTGAGAACCTTTAGATTTAGAGAGAGAAGGAGAACCATCATGACGTTAGATAACAATCAATCTTTAGTAAAAACCATGTCCATTTTTCTCATCCCGCTTTTGCTAAGCAATATTTTGCAATCGATCGGACAGTTAGTGTCCATTGTTCTTGTCGGAAGATGGATTGGAGAGGATGCAGTAGCTGCCATTTCTGCATTCTTTCCGCTTTTCTTTTTGCTCGTTTCTTTTTCCATTGGAATTGGATCGGGAAGCTCGATCCTTATTGGACAGGCGTATGGAGCAAAAAATGAACAGAAATTAAAAGAAATCATTGGCACAACGCTTTCATTCACTTTTTTGATCGGCGTCTCTTTAGCGATCATTGGAGGTTTTTTCGCAACAGACATCTTAAACCTCATGGGAACACCTGCTAATATCGTGGAGGAAAGTGCGGCTTACGCCAGAATTTTATTCATCTCAATGCCGATCTTATTTCTTTATTTTGTTTATACAACATTCTTGCGGGGAACAGGGGATTCGAAAACACCTTTTTATTTCTTAATGATTAGTACGGCAACGAATATTCTGATGCTGCCCATTTTATTATTTGGCTGGCTGGGACTACCGGCGTTCGGCTTATATGGCGCTGCGTATGCTTCAGTGATTTCAACAATTGTGACGTTTATCATTCTACATATCTACTTATATAAGACAAAACATCCACTTCGTATTGATGCATCGGTGAGAAAGCATTTATTGATGAAAGGGGATCTATTAAAAACGTTATTAAAGCTCAGTATCCCATCAAGCATTAATATGATCCTTATTTCTTTATCAGAAATTGCCGTTATTTCTTTCGTCAACGATTATGGATCACAGGCGACAGCTGCCTATGGTGTTGTCAATCAAGTCGTGAGTTATGTGCAGATGCCGGCAGTGAGTCTTGGCATTGCGGTCTCAATCTTTGCAGCACAATTCATTGGTGCAGGGAATATGAATCGACTGAAAGATGTCATTAAAATTGGGTTAGGACTTAACTTCGCCATAGGCGGATGTATCATTATTTTCGTTTATATTTTTGCACCGCAGATTTTATCTATCTTTTTAACAGATCCTAAGACGATAGACATTGCCTATAGTTTGGTTGTCATTACACTATGGAGCTATCTCATTTTTGGAACGGCCCAAATTGTTGCAGCCACAATGAGAGCAAGCGGGACAGTTCTTTGGCCGACGATCTTTAGTATTTGTTCCATTTGGCTTGTAGAAGTACCAGTCGCCTATGTGCTATCACATTATACATCCCTCGGCATTAAGGGAATATGGATTGGCTACCCTGCTGCGTTCTTTGTGAACTTACTCCTCCAATACAGCTACTATCAGCTCGTATGGAAGAAAAAACAAATTGTAGCGCTTGTTCAATCATAATGTGAAGGCGTAAAGTAGCATATACATACGAAGATCTATCACTTTTAAGGAGGCCGGATCTTCTATGTTTTTGAATCAAAGAAGTGAACTAAGCTCGTACAATATCGGTGACTTTTCTTATGCCGGACCAGATTTCCAAGTGCTGACATGGGGGGAAGGAACGACATTACATATTGGGAAGTTTTGTTCCATCGCAAACGAAGTGAAAATTTTTCTAGGCGGGGAACACCGTACAGATTGGGTCACAACGTATCCATTTAATCAAATTTTCAAAGAAGCTGCACATATTAAAGGACACCCAAAATCGAAGGGGGATGTTCATATTGGACATGACGTATGGATTGGATATGGTGCGACGATTATGTCCGGAGTATGTATAGGCAACGGGGCTGTGATAGGAGCAAATAGTGTGATCACAAAAGATGTGCCTCCATATGCAATAGCCGCAGGAAATCCCCAGCAGCTCATGAAATATCGATTTTCATCCGAAATAATCGAAAAACTGCAGTTATTAGAATGGTGGAATTTAGAGTTTTCAATCATCCAATCTGTTTTTCACCTTTTGCAATCTGATGATATTGAACAGTGTATAAATGTAATAGAAGACATAAAAAAGAAAGGCTGAAAAAGCCTTTCTTTTTTCGTTTAGCTTAGCCGTATAATGGTCAAGGCTGCTCCTGCAGCACCGCCCCCGCCAACTAAAATAGCTGTGACAACTGCCCCAAAAAACTGCAGTGAAATAGTGCTTCCAGCTGTTAAATTAACAATAACAGTGTTGTTGATAAATGAAGTTGAGATAACAGGTGATTGAACAGAACCAGAAATAGTAGTTGCTCCATTTAAAAGCAAACGTGTACTAATCAAAAGAGCTGTAGTGGTGTTGACTTGATACGTAATATAATATTTACCAGTTTGCAGAACGGTAAAAACAGTACTTGTGCCGTTTGCCGTAAAACCAGTAATGTTTTGAAAGTTTGGCAGAGGAATATTCGTTCCACCGGCTACAGTAACAATGGTAGGTCCAGAACTATTAGCAGCATAAAGTGCAGTATCTGTAAAACCACCTGTTCCAGTTGCCCCAGTGACACCAGTAACACCTGTCACGCCAGTAGGACCAGTTGCACCTGTAATGCCTGTGGCGCCGGTAGGCCCAGTAGCTCCAGTAATACCCGTAGCGCCAGAAGGTCCGGTAGCCCCGGTAATACCTGTGGTGCCAGAAGGTCCGGTAGCTCCAGTGCTACCCGTTACGCCAGTAATACCCGTTGCGCCGGTAGGTCCGGTGGCTCCGGTAATACCCGTTGCACCAGTGATACCTGTAGCCCCGGTAATACCTGTGGTGCCAGA
>NZ_JBYEGB010000003.1:0-508175 GCF_057592095.1 Bacillus sp. SRI_025
TTCCCTCCCCTTATCTTTCAGGGTTCTATCTTTTTAATTCTTCATGGAATTAAGATAATCCTGCTAGCTTTTTCTTCTTCGCTGCTTTCTCACGTTCGTTTTTGTCTAAAATTTTCTTTCTAAGACGAATGGATTCAGGTGTAACCTCACAGTATTCGTCTTCATTCAAGTACTCAAGAGATTCCTCAAGTGACATAATACGAGGTTTTTTCATGCTAACCGTTTGATCTTTCGTCGCTGAACGTACGTTTGTTTGTTGTTTCATACGGCTTACGTTTACAACAAGGTCGTTCTCACGGTTATGCTCCCCAACAATCATCCCTTGGTATACTTCAGTACCTGGCTCAACGAAGATCACACCGCGCTCTTCAACACCTTGGATTCCGTAAGCAGTCGCTTTACCTGTTTCCATTGAAACAAGTACACCTTGACGGCGTCCGCCGACTTGACCAGACTGCATTGGCTGGTAGCTGTCAAACGTATGGTTCAAAATACCAAAACCACGAGTTAATGAAAGAAATTCAGTTGTATATCCAATTAAACCACGTGATGGCACTGTAAAGATCAGGCGAACTTGACCGTTACCATTGTTGATCATGTCAATCATTTCACCTTTTCTTGCACCCATTGATTCCATAACAGAGCCAGTATGCTCTTCCGGTACATCAATTTGAACGCGCTCAACAGGCTCACATCGAACACCATCAACTTCTTTTACAATAACTTCTGGCTTCGATACTTGTAATTCAAATCCTTCACGTCTCATATTCTCAATGAGAATGGATAAGTGAAGCTCTCCGCGTCCAGAAACAACCCAAGCATCAGGTGAATCAGTTGGATCCACACGAAGACTGACGTCTGTTTGAAGCTGCTGCTCTAAGCGCTCTTCGATTTTACGTGATGTCACGTATTTTCCTTCACGGCCTGCAAATGGGCTGTTGTTTACAACAAACGTCATTTGAAGTGTCGGCTCATCAATACGAAGGATTGGAAGTGCCTCTTGGTGTTCTACCGGACAAACCGTTTCACCTACGTTGATGTCTTCCATTCCAGATACAGCGACAAGATCTCCCGCTTTCGCTTCGTTGATTTCCACTCGTTTTAACCCTTGGAAACCAAAGATCTTTGTTACACGGAATTGTTTCACAGTGCCGTCGACTTTCATCAAGGCTACCTGCTGTCCTACTTGCATTGTTCCTCTGAATACACGGCCAATTCCAATTCTGCCAACATAATCATTGTAATCAAGTAGCGCCACTTGGAATTGAAGCGGCTCTTCATGGTTATCAACCGGGCAAGGAATATGGTTCACAATAGCTTCAAACAAAGATTCCATGTTTTCATCTTGCTTGCTCGCATCGTTACTTGCTGTACCATTGATTGCTGATGCATAGACAACTGGGAACTCAAGCTGTTCTTCTGTTGCATCCAATTCAATGAACAAGTCAATCACTTCATCGACTACTTCAGCCGGACGAGCAAAGTCGCGGTCAATTTTATTGACGACAACGATTGGTGTTAAGTTTTGCTCAAGTGCTTTTTTCAGCACAAAGCGTGTTTGAGGCATACAGCCTTCATAAGCATCCACAACAAGGAGTACACCATCTACCATTTTCATGATACGCTCAACTTCACCACCGAAATCGGCGTGTCCTGGTGTATCTAAAATATTAATGCGTGTATCTTTATAATTTATCGCAGTATTTTTAGCTAAAATCGTAATACCGCGCTCTCGCTCTAAATCATTTGAATCCATGGCTCTCTCAGCGATATTTTCATTCGCACGGAAAGTACCAGCTTGATGGAGCAATTGGTCAACAAGCGTCGTTTTACCATGGTCAACGTGGGCAATAATTGCGATGTTGCGAAGGTCTTTTCGAAGTTTCACATTTTCATCTCCTAAAATAATTAGATAACTTTCATATTATATCACAATCCCCTTTAAATGCCGATCGTTTTTCTGTAAACTTATATTAACTCTAAAAAAAGGGATGGGGACATATGAAACAAATCAAATGGCTTCTATTATTATGTGCATTACTTGCAGTTGTCAGTATGGCGTTTATTGGGGTAACTCTTGCAGAAAAAAACATACTGGGCATATGTCTAAGCATTGTATTCGCCATGATTTTCATGGGTACAGGATTTACATTAAAAAGAAAATTAAACGTGCAATCATAAAATTAGGTAAAAGTCTTTTACATTCTACATGTAGAAGGCTTTTTATTTTGAGTAAAAACAAGACAATTCACCTATGAAAGCTCCATTCATCAGACGAAACGTATATTGAAGGATTGACAAAAATAAGCAATCAGAACCCCTCCATTTTTCGACAAGAACTTTTATAGTTCTCCAAAAACAAACATAAAGTTACAATTTTCCTATTCTTCCATAAAGTTTCTCATGGTATGCTGTTCTTGCAACAAAATTTAACAGAAAAGGGAGAGAAAAGAAGCATGAAGAAGTTTTTGAGCAAATCGCTCAGCTCTGTTGTATTTTTCGCTTTAGCTATCATTCTTACTTTCACAACAGTAGCTCCTGGGCAAGCAAGCGCTGCAACTTTCAAAGGCATTCCTTTTGAACAGCAGCAAATCATTAAAGAATTATTGGAGAAAAACGAGCGAGTCATCAACATTCTCATCAATTCATTTGTTGAGGAAGACAACAACTACACATTTGATGTGAAAAAAGCTGTTGAGCTCGGACTAACTGAAGAAGAAGCGGCGACTGCTGAGAAATTCTTAGATCGCGCAGCTGTTCTTACAATCGTTTTCAGTGAAAGCATCACTAAAAACGAAAAAGGGAAATTGGTTTTTGATGCAGCAAAAGCTGTTGAACTTGGTCTTACAAAAGAAGAAGCGGCTAAATTCGAAAAGCTTTTCAAATCAGTGATCAGAATTGCTGATCTTGCTGGTGATGCGCTTGTTCTAGACAAAAAAGGAAACGTTGTGATTGATTCAAAAATCGCAAAAGGTCTTGGATTCAGCTCTACTGAATTACTTGTTTTCAACCAAATGCTTAAGAAAATTCCTCAAGAGCAATTAAAAACGTTTTATGATGCAATTCAAATTGCGAAAGAAAAATTAAGCTAAGCTAGAAAAACCCCCATCTGGATAAACCAGATGAGGGTTTTTTATTTCAGCCAATAAGACATTCGCCTTACAAAAAAGTTTCAGGAAAAACAAAAAATCACTTCATTCTCATGAAGTGATTCCGTTTATTTTTTATTTCCGCTTCCTTTTATGTAATCATGCAAGATTTTTTCACAAATGGATCGATTTCCGGCGACTATGCTGTTTTTATCTAGGAACGTAAGACGATCTCCGTGAATATTTGAGTAAACAGCCCCTACTTCATCAAGCAGTACGCAGCCCGCTGCATAATCCCATGGCGCAAGCCTTAACGTGACATATGCGTCACTTCTGCCGCTTGCAATATAAGCAAGCTCAAGGGCTGCGGATCCAATCGTTCGTGTCCCTCTCACGTCACGCACAAGACGGGCAAATGGTTTGGCGTCAAAATAAGGGCTTTCGATCGCCCATGTCGGATTAATCCCCACAATGGCTTTTTCAATCTCCACATCTTTTAATCGAGGGAGGAGGGTATCGTTCATATAAGCTCCTTCTCCTTTGATGGCATGGTAGAGCTCGTTATGAATGACGTCATAAATAAGACCGATTTTCCCAACACCATTTTCAAATATCCCGATTGAAATGGCAAAGTTGCGTTTTTGATGGACAAAGTTCATTGTGCCATCGATCGGATCAATGATCCACACAATTCCATCGAGTGAGGTCACCTCTTCCCCTTGTCCCTCTTCTCCTAAAATGTGATGGTCTGAAAATGTCGACTGTATTTTTTCAATAAAAAAACGCTCTGTTTCTTTATCAATATTCGTGACAAGATCATTTGGATTTGATTTTGTTTCAATTGATAGACCTTCCTGCATGGACGCTTTAATACGGCTCCCTGCTTCTTTTACCCAGAGCTTTGCAAGACGGTCAATTTCCACCCAGTTTGTCATCAGATTGTAAACCTCTTTTCTATGTAGGACCTATTTGTAATAGCATACTGATATTATGTACGTAAAAGCAAGAAAAAAGCAGCTTCATACAAAAACGAACCGATGAATTGGTTCGTTTTTACCTCACGCTGTTTTACCCTTGAAGCTGCTCCCATTCTTTTCTTAGGCGCTCAAGCTTTCGTTTGCTGCGTTCGATTTGGATGTCATCTTTATGCTCGATGGCTTCATGAAGCGTAGAAAGCTCATAATCAACCTCTAATCTCCACACAGCGATGCGATTCTTCTTCTCCTGCCTATACCCCTGCTTCACGATTTGCTTCATTGGTCAACGCCCCTTCCAGAGAATGATTCATTCCTTGTCAGTTTTCATTGATAAAAAATTCAATCGATAAGAGAAATGGTTCTTGCTTATATCGTATGAAGCGATCGCATAACCGCAACGACATTCTGAAAATTGTGTCTTTACCTATTTGTTATGTACCACAAAATTGATGATTTTAAACGCTGCACCACGACCTTCATAAACTTTGATCTAACGGTGCATCTTTTTTTGAGCTTGACCCAAGCTATGATAAAATATGATCAGCGAAAAGATACAGGAGGCATAACATGAGTGAAATGCGTTTTAGAGATGAAGATTTTGAAACATTCACAGTTGATGGTTTAGATGAACGAATGACTGTATTAAAAGAAAGAGTCCGGCCAAAGCTTGAGGCACTTGGCGAACATTTTGCACCACTTCTTTCTTCTATTACAGGAGACGAAATGTTTGTACACGTCGCAAAGCATGCTAGAAGATCTGTCAACCCGCCAAATGATACGTGGGTTGCTTTTGCAAACAGTAAGCGCGGATATAAAAAACTCCCTCATTTTCAAATCGGGCTTTGGAAAACACATGTCTTTGTCTGGTTTGCACTCATTTATGAATCTCCAGTAAAAGGTGAGTACGGCCAGCTATTTGAAAAGGAGCTAGACACCATCCAGCAGAAAATACCGCAAGATTTTGTTTGGTCTAAAGATCATATGAAACCAGATGTCATGCGTCACAGCGAACTAGATTCCGAACAGCTGAAAACGCTGTTTGAACGTGTTCAAACAGTCAAGAAAGCCGAGCTTCTTTGCGGCATTCAGCTGCCTAGAGAGGTAGTCGTTCAAATGAATAATGAAGAATTCCTCTCGAAAATCGAAAATGCCTTCCGCACGCTGACGTATCTATACCGTTTTACACAGAAAGAATCTGTATGAAAAAACGAGCCCTTTGAGGCTCGTTTTTTACATGCGTATAATAGCAGTCTCTTCTGCCTCTCTTGCGGTTTTTACTGCATGATAAGGGGAATACCCGCTTCCCTTTTCAAACGCCGCACAATGCGTTTTTTCCTCTGCTTTTGATGGCACAACCTCTTTAAATCGTTTATATGCGTCTAATAACTCCTGCTTCGCAATTCCTTTTTCGTAGGCTTTTTCAACAGCCTGAAAAAATGAAATGACCGCAATCTTTTCCTCTGTCGTCCAGTCGACATCCATTGGATATTGATATTCCATTTACTTGTCCCTCACTTTAATACTCATTTCTGATTTGAACTTTTATTATAGCATCTGTTTGTTAAGAAACCGATTGATTTTATGCTTTACATTCCGATCAGTTCATAATATAATTCTTTTGTTTTATGCAATGAAATCTGCTGTAATTGGCACAATAATAGCAGGTATTTCGATGAAGGTGGGAAAGCAATTGTCACAACATGATACACCCTTATACACTGGACTAAAAAAACACGCAGCAACCAATCCAGTCCAATTTCACATTCCAGGCCATAAAAAAGGAGCCGGAATGGATCCTGAATTTAGAGCATTCATTGGCGACAATGCATTAAGCATTGACCTCATTAATATAGAACCTCTCGATGATTTACATTCACCTCGAGGGATGATAAAAGAAGCACAGGAGCTTGCTGCTGAAGCCTTCGGTGCTGATCATACGTTTTTCTCTATTCAAGGAACAAGCGGCGCCATCATGACAATGGTGATGACGGTATGCGGACCTGGAGATAAAATTATCGTTCCTCGTAACGTTCATAAATCAATTATGTCCGCGATTGTATTTTCTGGCGCCATTCCTGTTTTTATTCACCCAGAAATAGACAAAGAGCTTGGCATCTCTCACGGTATTACACCTGAATCAGCCAAAAAGGCGCTCACTGAGCATCCAGATGCGAAAGGTTTACTTGTCATTAATCCAACGTATTTTGGTATTTCAGCAGACTTAAAATCAATCGTAGACATTGCCCATTCATTTGCTGTGCCTGTCCTTGTCGATGAAGCACACGGTGTGCATATCCATTTTCATGATGAGCTTCCCCTCTCTGCGATGCAGGCAGGTGCCGACATGGCAGCAACAAGTGTCCATAAACTTGGCGGCTCTCTTACGCAAAGCTCTATTTTAAATATGAAGGAAGGGCTTGTTTCAAAAGACCGTGTGCAATCAATTTTGAGTATGCTGACGACAACGTCCACTTCTTATTTGCTCTTAGCATCACTGGATGTCGCTCGAAAACGATTAGCCACTGAAGGAAAGGCACTTGCTGATGAAGCCATTCGTTTGGCTGAATCAGCTAGAAACCGCTTGAATCAAATTGACGGCATTAGCTGCATTGGCAAGGAAATACTCGGTTCAGCTTCTACTTACGATTATGACCCAACGAAATTAATTATCTCCATTAAAGACCTTGGGTTAAACGGACATGATGTCGAAAAATGGCTGAGAGAAAGCTATCGAATTGAAGTAGAGCTCTCTGACCTTTACAATATCTTATGTATCGTAACCCCTGGCGATTCAGATGAGACAATTGATACGCTCGTGACGGCGATGCAGGAAATTGCCGCAGTCTCTACTCGTGATGGCGGCAAACAAGCGGTAACAGAGGTACTGCTGCCTGAGATCCCATCGCTTGCTATGACGCCGCGTGACGCCTTTTATGCCACAACAGAAGTCGTTCCTTTTAAGGAAGCAGTCGGCCGCATCACCGCAGAGTTTGTGATGGTATATCCGCCAGGTATTCCAATTTTTATACCAGGTGAAATTATCACAGAAGAAAATATATCGTATATCTTTAAAAATATTGAAATTGGCCTCCCTGTCCAAGGACCTGAAGATTCAACGCTTGAAATGATCCGTGTGATTAAGGAACAAAAACCAATTTTATAAAAAAGAAACATGCAGCCCCAAATGGAGCTGCATGCTTTTTTTATTTATTCAGAGGCTTCATCACAGCAATGACAGTGACCGCACGTTCCGTATAGCGTTGTCACTTTTTCATTTTCAAATTGATCAATGGTTTCATTGCAATCTTGACAAATAATTGTACCCACGTACATTCCCCTTTTCTTCATTCATAGTTTGAAAGCGTTTGATCTATTTCTTATCTCTATAATATGATGTCACATTTAAGTTGTCAACGGTTAATTGTATGACACATTTAATCATTTTTTATAAATATGTGCTTTTTTCTCATCATATTGAGGGAACGTTTCAATTGTATTTTGCTTCATATCAATTCTGTAACAATTGAGTAACAATCGAAAATTGTCAAAAGGGACATGATACACTAGAGTGACTAACAGGGAACAAGCTCCTAAAAATGTTGGGACAACCCCAAATGATTTTGAGGTGAATAGATTGAATTTTATGAGGACACTTCTCATTATATTCCCCATGCTCTTTGTACTTAGTTCATGCTCATTTGCGTATATCATACCGACTCAGACCGACCAAGTCAGTCATATTCAAAAACCGAGAATTCTCTTTTTTACTGATGCAGAAAACCTTGATAAAGAAAGCCCTTATTATGATGCAGTCCTCGATTTAAAGAATGAATACCCTAAGGAAATGTCAAAAATGATTGTGAAAGAAGATCGTAAAGGCTGGAAAAATGAAGTTGATGAACTGCCGGCTATTTTACTTGTCAATGATGAAAAAGTCATCGTGAAGGTTGAAGGAAATGTTCGCAGTAAACAGGAGATCTTATCGCCCTTATGCCATGCTTTAGACCGCGTCAATACAAACTAATGATATTTTCCTTGCACTTATATATAACCATATGAAAAAACCCCTCACCTCATGAGGGGTTTTTCATATGGTGTTCAGGGCGCAAAAAAACCCTCTCCATCAAGGAGAGGGTTTCATAGGTTCATTATTTTACGATGTGGATTGGGCTTCCAATTGCTACTTCAGCCGTTTCCATTGTAATTTCACCTAATGTTGGGTGAGCATGAATTGTCATAGCGATGTCTTCAGCAGTCACTCCTGCTTCGATTGCAAGGCTAAGCTCTGAAATCATATCAGAAGCGCCAACACCTGCGATTTGAGCACCGATAACTAGACCATCCTCTTTACGAGTGATCATTTTCATGAAGCCATCAGTTGCATCAAGAGAAAGTGCACGTCCGTTCGCTGCGAATGGGAATTTCGCTGCAACGATTTCGATTCCTTCTGCTTTTGCTTCTGCTTCAGTGTATCCAACAGTTGCAAGTTCTGGCTCAGAGAATACAACAGCAGGAATACCAAGGTAATCAATTTCAGCTGGCTCTCCAGCGATTGCTTCAGCTGCAATTTTACCTTCGTAAGAAGCTTTGTGTGCAAGTGGTGGTCCATCAACGATGTCACCAATTGCATAGATGTTAGATACGCTTGTACGGCATTGTTTGTCTGTTTTGACAACTCCGCGGTCAGTCAATTCAACACCAACTTGCTCAAGACCAAGCTCATCAGTGTTTGGACGACGACCAACAGTCACAAGTACGTAATCAGCATCAACTGTTTTTTCTTCACCTTTTACTTCGAATGTAACAGTGACACCATCAGATTTTTCTTCAACGCCTTTTGCAAGAGCGTTTGTATGGATTTCAACGTTTCCTTTTTTCTTCAGGTTACGTTTAACCAATGAGCTCATTTGCTTTTCGAAACCTGGAAGGATTTCGTCTCCACCTTCAAGGATCACAACTTCTGTTCCAAAGTTTGCATAAGCAGTACCAAGCTCAGTACCGATGTATCCACCACCGATAACAACTAACTTTTTAGGTACTTCTTTAAGCGCTAAAGCACCAGTTGAGTTGATCACGCGGTCTGTGTATTTAAAAGTAGGCAATTCGATTGGACGAGATCCAGTAGCAAGAATTGCATTTTTGAAAGTGTAAGTCTGTGCTGAATTTTCATCCATTACACGTACAGAGTTGCTGTCTACGAAATAAGCTTCACCTTTAACGATGTCTACTTTATTTCCTTTAAGAAGACCTTGAACTCCACCTGTTAATTTGTTTACAACAGAAGCTTTCCACTCTTGAACTTTTGTGAAATCAACTGTTACGTTTTCAGCTTTGATACCCATGTCTTCAGAATGCTTAGCATTTTCGAAACGATGGCCAGCATTGATTAATGCTTTTGAAGGAATACAACCAACGTTTAGACATACACCGCCAAGTGTTCCTTTTTCAACGATTGTTACTTTTTGTCCAAGCTGTGCAGCACGAATAGCAGCTACATATCCACCAGGACCTGCACCGATGACAAGAGTATCTGTTTCGATTGGGAAATCTCCTACTACCATGACATTACGCCTCCATTAAAATTAATTGTGGATCATTCAATAAACGCTTGATGTGGTTAAGGGCATTTTGCGCAGTAGCTCCGTCAATCATACGGTGGTCAAAGCTTAGGGAAAGAGCTAAGACTGGAGCTGCAACGATTTCGCCATCACGAACAACCGCTTTCTCAGCGATACGGCCAATACCAAGGATCGCTACTTCTGGGTGGTTGATGACTGGAGTAAACCATTGTCCACCAGCAGAACCGATGTTTGTGATTGTGCAAGATGCACCTTTCATTTCAGCTGGAGCCAATTTACCATCACGTGCTTTTGTTGCAAGCTCGTTGATTTCGTTAGACACTTCGAAAATTGCTTTGCGATCTGCATTTTTCACAACTGGAACGAGCAAGCCTTTTTCAGTATCAGCTGCAATTCCGATGTTGTAGTAATGCTTTTGAACAACTTCATCCGTTTTATCATCGATAGAAGTGTTAAGTACTGGGTACTTTTTCAAAGCAGAAGTTAGAGCTTTTACAACGTAAGGCAAGTAAGTTAACTTGATTCCTTGATCAGCTGCAACTTGTTTGAATTGTTTACGATGAGCAACAAGGTTTGTTACATCAACTTCATCCATTAATGTTACGTGAGGAGCTGTATGCTTAGAGTTCACCATTGCTTTCGCGATTGCTTTGCGGATTCCGCTCATTTTCTCGCGAGTTTCTGGGAATTCTCCTTCAAGAACTGGAGCTGCTGCCGCTTTAGGAGCTGCTTCTTCTTTCACACTTTCAGCTGCTTGAGGTGCTGCTGCTGGAGCTGCAGAACCACCATTAACGAAGCTGTCGATATCTTCTTTTAACACACGTCCGTTTTTACCAGAACCTGCAACTTTGTAAATTTCAACGCCTTTTTCGCGAGCATATTTACGTACAGATGGCATAGCGATCACGCGTTTGTTTGGATCAGCATCTACTTGCTCTTGTGCGCCTGCACCAGTTGCTGCTGCCGCTTCTTCTTGTGCTACTTCTTTCTTCTCTGGCTCGTTACCAGCTTCAGCAGTACCTTGTACTTGAGCTTCAGTTTTTGCTTCGCCTTCTTCTTCGCTGCCTTTAAATTGAAGATTTTCGTAACCAGGTGCATCAAACGTAATGATTGTTTGTCCTACAGTTGCAACTGTTCCCTCTTCAACTTTTAATTCTAATACTTTTCCTTTAACAGGTGAAGGAATTTCTACAACTGCTTTATCATTTTGTACCTCTGCTAAAACGTCATCTTCATTGATTTCGTCGTTTGGTTTAACAAACCACTTAACGATCTCACCTTCGTGGATACCTTCTCCGATGTCCGGAAGTTTAAATTCAAATGCCACTGTTTTTCGCCTCCTAGATTTTGTTGAACCCTTGTTGTGTATGTTTACACGGTCATGTAATTGATAAAGGGGAAGAGAAATAAATTCTGTTCCCCTCTGTCATTTAATTAAAATTCAAGAACTTTTTTCGCTGTTTCAAGTACATCTTTATGGTTTGGAAGCCATACGCTCTCAGCTTGAGAGAAAGCAAATACAGTATCAGGTGCAGCTACACGAAGTACTGGTGCTTCCAGGCTAAGGATCGCTCTGTCATTGATTTCAGCTACTACGTTTGCAGCAATACCAGCTTGTTTTTGTGCTTCTTGAACAACGATCGCACGTCCTGTTTTTTCAACAGAAGCGATGATTGTTTCAATATCAAGCGGGCTTACTGTGCGAAGGTCGATAACTTCAGCAGAAACGCCTTCTTTTTCTAGCTCTTCAGCAGCTTTTAGTGATTCGTGAACCATTGCACCGTAAGTGATGATTGAAAGGTCAGTACCTTCACGTTTCACGTCAGCTTTACCGATTTCAATTGTGTACTCTTCTTCAGGAACTTCCTGACGGAAAGAACGATAAAGTTTCATATGCTCAAGGAACACTACAGGATCGTTGTCACGAATTGCAGAAATTAAAAGTCCTTTTGCATCATAAGGTGTTGAAGGAATGACAACCTTGATACCAGGCTGTTGTGCGATAAGACCTTCTAAGCTGTCAGCGTGAAGCTCAGGTGTGTGAACTCCTCCACCGAATGGAGAACGGATTGTCACTGGAGAATGCCAGCGTCCGCCAGAACGGTAACGCATACGAGCCATTTGTCCAGAAACAGAATCTAATACTTCGTAAACGAATCCGAAGAATTGAATTTCCATTACTGGGCGGAATTCTTGTAGTCCAAGGCCAATTGCAAGACCGCCAATACCAGATTCAGCAAGTGGAGTATCGAATACACGATCCTCACCAAACTCTTTTTGCAATCCTTCAGTCGCACGGAATACGCCGCCGTTTTTACCAACGTCTTCTCCGAAAACGAGAACGTTTTCGTCATTTTTCAGTTCTGTGCGTAACGCATCAGTGATCGCTTGAATCATTGTCATTTGCGCCATGGCTTACTTCGACTCCTTCTGTTTGTAAATTTCAAGCTGTTCAACTAAGTTGAATGGTTTCACATCGTACATGTTTTCAATCAAGTCAGTGACTTTTTGCTTAGGCTGTTCGTCAGCTTCTTTGATCGCTTGTTTGATTTGTTCTTTTGCATCTTCGATCACTTTATTCTCTTCTTCTTCAGACCATAGGCCTTTGTTTTCCAAGAATTTGCGGTAGCGTACCAATGGATCTTTTTGCTCCCACTCGTTTTCATCTTCTTTTGTACGATATCTTGTTGGATCGTCACCAGCCATTGTATGTGGGCCGTAACGGAATGTAAGAGTTTCGATTAATGTTGGACCTTCACCATTTACAGCGCGCTCACGAGCTTCAGCAGTTGCTGCATAAACAGCTAATGCATCCATACCGTCAACTTGTACGCCTACGATACCAGCTGCAGCTGCTTTTTGTGCAATTGTTTGTGCAGCAGACTGCTTTTCAACAGGTGTAGAGATCGCATATCTGTTGTTTTGGACAACAAAAATCGCTGGCGCTTTGTAAGCCCCTGCAAAGTTAATACCTTCGTAGAAATCACCTTGTGAAGCTCCACCGTCACCAGTGTAAGTGATTGCAACAGCTTTTTTACCGCGCTTTTTCAAACCAAGAGCTACACCAGCAGCTTGAATGATTTGTGCACCGATAATGATTTGCGGTGAAAGTGCATTCACATCATCAGGCATTTGGTTACCAACAAAGTGTCCGCGAGAGAACAAGAATGCTTTTGTTAGCGGAAGACCATGCCAGATTAATTGTGGTACATCACGATATCCTGGAAGAATGAAATCTTCTTTCTCAAGTGCAAAGTGAGTTGCAAGCTGAGAAGCCTCTTGTCCAGCTGTTGGCGCATAGAAGCCAAGACGTCCTTGACGGTTCAATGAAATTGAACGTTGATCTAATACACGTGTAAACACCATACGGCGCATTAATTCTTTTAATTGGTCATCTGAAAGATCCGGCATTGCCGCTTCGTTTACGACTTCGCCTTTTTCGTTTAAAATTTGAAACGTTTCAAACTGCTTTTTGATGGCATCAAATTGCTTTTTGCTATCAACAATTGCTTTTTTTGTTTTTGCAGCCATTCTAAAGTCACCTCTTCCTTTCTTTTAACAGTCCATTTGTCGTGAATCCATTTATACATACAGATATAGGATAACCCAAAATACTCATATGACTCCTGTATATAATAGCCACTAAGATCGTTGTCGAAACATAGGTTGACCACTCTTTTTTGAGTCCTTCTAACTGTATTAACGATAGTTCACAAAAAACTAATACAACTTCTGTTAACAAGGAATAGTTTACAACAAGAAAAATAGTCCGTCAATTGATTTAACGGCTTTATTTAAATAAATGTATTCGCTTTACTTTTTATGGTGAACTGTATCAATCTGTTTAACAAACAACCTAATCTGTACTAGTATAGAGTGTACTACTGTACTACAATAGAAAATGTTTGTTTTTGTCGAAAAATAAAAAAAGAGCTGTTTTTCAGCTCTTTTTTGACTCTTGTTCTGCTGCTTTATACAAAGCCTTTTTATGATCATTCAATTGATCTGTATATCGATTGAACTTCTTACTTTCTTTTCTGACTTTGCTATATGAACGATTGACGGTCTTCAGCTTAGACTTCAGCTCTTCATATCCTAGATCCTTTTTCTTTAAAGATTGATACAAATGCTGATCTTGTTTCAGCGCCTTTTGATACTCCTTGTATAGCTGATCATATGATGCATATCGTTTCTCGATCGATTTGACTGTTTGATCTGCTTTCTCTTTTAACTCGGCATCTTGCAATCGTGCGGCAGATTCCTTTACCGTATTCAATTCTTTTTTCGATTCATCCATGCTGTCTTTTTCTGTTTTTAAATGTTCTTCTCGTTTCGCTGCCGATGCTAATGCCTGATCAGAAAGGCTTGACACTGTTTTTGTATGGTCCTTTGTTGTTTGAATCATTTTTGTATACAGCTTCTGCTCTTTTTTCTCATAGCTTTGCAGTGTACCTTGCTCTTTTTCGAAGGAAGCTTCTTTTTCACTCATTTTCGTCATCGCATCCTGCATGTCATTGAATGGATTTTGACCTCCGCATCCTGTCAGCAAAAGGGTACATATCCCCGCTAAAGCAGCACCTGCTTTCATGCTTCTTTTCATCTGTCTCATCACAAGGTCCCCCTTTACATCTCCACATACCACTATAATTTTTATAGGCGTTTGTGACAAGAAAAGAGGTCAGTCAGATGAGACGGAGAAGATTTTTTTCAAGCAATAGGCTCATGACTATACAAATAGTGCATTCATACATAGTTTATATTACACGCTTCGCCTTCACTTATGAGAGGCCGAGTGTATTTCCAAAGGAGGTAAAAGTATGTCTAATTATAGTCATGGAAGTATGTATGGTGGATACGGCGGTTACGGGTATGGATACGGCGGCGGCTGTTGTTACCCAAGTTATGGCGGTGGATACGGATGCGGATACGGCGGCGGACGTACATTCGCTTTAATCGTTGTGCTTTTCATCCTATTAATCATCGTTGGCGCAGCATTCTTAGGCGGCGGTGGCTGCTGCTAAGGCTGTTTAAGCCTCTGACCGGTCTCAAAGGACCGGTCTTCTTTATTTCATTGCATATGTTGTGTATCATTTTATATACTTTACATACAAAGGAAATAGGAGTGAAGTTTTGTGATTACCATGGATGATATCGTAAGGGACGGACATCCCGTCTTAAGACAAACAGCTGAAGCGGTCGAGCTCCCGCCGACAGAAGAGGAAAAACAGCAATTAGCTGACATGATCGAATTCGTCAAAAACAGTCAGGATGCTGACATTGCTGAAAAATACGGACTAAGACCCGGCGTTGGATTAGCTGCTCCGCAGATCAATATTAGTAAACGGATGATCGCAGTTCACTGTGAGGATGAAGACGGAGAAGAATACAGCTATGCTCTGTTCAACCCGCGTATTGTCAGTCATTCAGTCAAAAGAGCTTATTTAGCTACTGGTGAAGGCTGTTTATCAGTTGATGAAGCCATCCCTGGATTTGTTCCTCGATATCAAAAAATCAGGGTGAAGGCCACAACGCTTGAAGGAGAGGACATTGATATCCGTCTAAAAGGATTCCCTGCTATTGTCTTTCAGCATGAAATTGACCATTTAAATGGCATTATGTTTTATGATCATATTCAAAAGGATCAGCCATTCTCTGAGCCAGAAAACTCTGTTGCGATTGGCAGATCATAACATAAAAAAGAAGACCCCACATCTAAGGGTCTTCTTTTTTATTCTTCAATAAGGCCAAGATGGGTCACTGCATGGAATATGCCGTCCTCATCTACTGGCTTTGTCACAAAATCAGCCAATGCTTTCAGTTCACTCACAGCATTTCCCATCGCAACGCCTGTTCCAGCAAACGAAATCATTTCTCTATCGTTCAGTCCGTCTCCAAAGGCAATGGTATCCTTTTGATCGTAAGGAAGTCTTTCGATGACTCGTTTGATTCCTTCAGCTTTTGATCCACCTTTTGGCAGAACATCTGTTGACAGCTCATGCCATCTGACAAGGTCAATCTCATCGTAGAATGCCTTATATTGCTCTTCCTCTTCTGCCTTACAAAATAACAGCATTTGAAAAATGTCGTTTTCTTTAAAGAAAGACAAATCGTGCTCAGGATGCTCTGTTTTTAAAGTACCGATTCCTTCATGGATAAACGGATGGTTCGGCACAGACGCCTTCATCGTTTCTTCTCCCATAAAAACAAGCGGATGATCATGACGATCCGCTGTCTCATAAATTCGCTCCATTAACTCCTGCTTCAGCGGATTACCGTAAATAACATCTCCCTCATACATGACATACTGACCGTTATAAGCAATGAATGAGTCAAGCCCTAATTCTTCTAAAATGGGCTGAATCAGAAAAGGAGAACGCCCAGATGCAATAAAGAGATGATGACCTTTTTCTTTTAATAAATGAACCGCTCGCTTCGTTGACTCAGGTATTCTTTTATCATGATCATATAAAGTACCATCGATATCAAAGAAGATGACTTTTTTATTCATATCTCGCCCTCCTGCCCTTTGTTATGTATACACACTCCCTTTCATCATACAGAAAGATTTCCGCTTTCGAAACCAAATCCTTTTGAAAACGCCTATTTTCCCAGATATATCCATGTAACATTCATTGGAAACATCATATAATACAAGTATATAGAGAGATCGGAATACGCTGTTTAAGCTTACTTTAAACCGAAAGGAGGCGGCCTGTGATGCTTCGTCGTCTGCGCAAGAAAATTCGAAGACAATGGAAGGACATGCTTCGTAAAAAATCGATTGCTTAAAGGGATCTTTCGCACATTTGCCGAAGATCCTTTTTTCTCAGAGACTTTTCTTATGCGCGTTTTTTTAATATAATAGAATAAGCGAGTGTAACATACGGTATTTAAGGAGAGATTTGGATGATATATAAGGTATTTTTTCAGGCAAGTACTACTGAGGTACCTGTAAGAGAACACACAGATTCACTATACGTTGAAGCGGTTTCTGAAAGAGACGTACGCGATAAGTTGAAAAAACATAACTACAACATTGAATTCATTCAGCCTGTAGACGGTGCTTTTTTAGACTATGAACGAGAAAGTGAAAATTTTAAAGTATTGGAGCTATGAGAGGAATGAAATTTGTAAAAAACGATCAGGCGGCAGTTTTTGCGCTCGGCGGTTTAGGCGAGATCGGTAAAAACACGTATGGCGTTCAATTTCAAGATGAAATCATTTTAATTGATGCTGGTATTAAGTTTCCTGAAGATGAGCTTCTTGGAATTGACTACGTCATCCCTGACTATACGTACTTAGTTAAAAACGAAGATAAAATCAAAGGTCTTTTCATCACTCACGGACATGAAGATCACATCGGCGGTATCCCTTACCTTCTCAAGCAAGTGAATATTCCAGTTTACGGCGGCAAACTCGCAATCGGCCTACTTCGTAATAAATTGGAAGAGCATGGTCTCTTGAGACAAACAAAACTTCACATTTTTGAAGAAGAAGATACCATTAAATTTAGAAAAACAGCTGTGTCTTTCTTTAGAACGACACACAGTATTCCAGATTCTTATGGAATTGTCGTCAAGACACCTCCTGGTAACATCGTACATACAGGTGATTTCAAGTTTGACTTTACTCCTGTTGGCGAGCCTGCCAATTTAACCAAAATGGCTGAGATCGGAAAAGAAGGCGTACTTTGTCTTTTATCTGATAGTACAAACAGTGAAATCCCAGAATTTACGATGTCTGAAAGACGTGTAGGTGAAAGCATTGATGACATCTTTAGAAAAGTCGACGGACGTATCATCTTTGCCACGTTTGCTTCAAACATTCACAGACTTCAGCAAGTGATTGAGTCTGCTGTTGCCAACGGCAGAAAAGTCGCTGTATTTGGACGCAGTATGGAGTCTGCTATTGATATTGGACAAGATCTTGGCTATATTAAATGTCCAAAAAACACGTTTATCGAACATAATGAAATCAACCGCCTTCCAGCAAACAAAGTAACCATTCTTTGTACTGGTAGCCAGGGTGAACCGATGGCAGCTCTTTCTCGTATTGCGAACGGTACTCACCGCCAGATTTCGATTAACCCTGGAGACACTGTTGTCTTCTCATCTTCACCAATCCCAGGTAACAATATTAGCGTAAGCCGCACCATTAACCAGCTTTATCGTGCAGGCGCTGAGGTCATTCATGGCTCGCTTAATAATATTCATACATCTGGTCACGGCGGACAAGAAGAACAAAAACTGATGCTCCGTTTAATTAAACCAAAATTCTTTATGCCGATTCACGGTGAATACCGCATGCAAAAAACGCATATCAAGCTTGCGAATGACTGCGGCATCCCTGAGGAAAACTGCTTTATCATGGATAACGGTGAAGTTCTTGCACTGAAAGGTGACGAAGCAAGTGTCGCTGGCAAAATTCCATCAGGCAACGTGTATATCGATGGAAGCGGTATTGGCGATATCGGAAACATCGTTTTAAGAGACCGCCGCATTCTTTCTGAAGAGGGTCTTGTCATTGTAGTCGTCAGCATGGACATGAAAGAATTCAAAATCTCTGCTGGACCTGATTTGATCTCAAGAGGTTTTGTCTACATGAGAGAATCTGGAGACCTTATCAACGATGCACAGGATTTAATTTCAAAGCATCTTGAAAAAGTAATGGAACGTAAGACAACTCAGTGGTCTGAAATCAAGAACGAAATTACTGACACTCTTGCACCTTTCCTTTATGAAAAAACAAGACGCCGTCCAATGATCTTACCGATTATTATGGAAGTGTAATCACAAAAAAGAGACACAAGCCGCTTGGCTCTGTCTCTTTTTTTCACCATTCATTGAAAAAACCGCATATATACATATGCGGTTTCTCTTTTTTATGATTGAATTGGGAGATGCTGAAAGCTTCTGACATCAAACAAACCCTTTGTCGTCATTTTCACATCAGGAATGACTGGGAGTGCCAAGAAGGACAGCGTCAAAAATGGATTAAAGTCTAAATTAAAGCCTGTTTCTTTTAACGCTTCATGGAGCGCATGAAGGCTTTCATTTACAAGATGTGCCGGCTGATCTGAAAGTAAACCAGATATCGGTAATGGCAGCGTATGAAGAGACTCGCCATTTTTGACAACAGTCAAACCGCCGCCTGCTTCTTTTAACACGTCAATGGCTTTTACGATATCAGCATCATTTGTGCCAACCGCAATTAAATTGTGAGAATCATGCGCAACCGTTGTTGCAATTGCGCCCTTTTCTAATCCAAAGCCGCTGACAACCCCTATCCCCATTTCAGATAAGCCTTGATGGCGTTCGACAAGCACCATTTTTAATACATCTCTTTCTGTATCACTAGTGAATTGTCCGTTCGTTTCTGAAGGAGAGACTTGTTCTAATTTTGTTTCTAGCTGATTCGGAATAATGCGGATCACATTCATTTTTTGATGAGCTGTGATAGGCAGTGCCAGATCTTGCTCTTGAACGTCTATAGTATGAACAGATTGTAATAATGCTGGACTCGGTGCAATTTTTTCGACACTTGGCTTGTACTCTCCATGCTGCGCCACCAATTCTCCTGCAATAAATACGCTGGTGATGTCGACTTGATGAAGATCAGAGACGAGCATAAAATCAGCATCAAAGCCTGGCGCAATGGCTCCCTTTGTTTTGAGGCCAAAACACTCTGCTGCGTTTAAACTTCCCATTTGATACGCTAAAAATGGGTCTAACCCTTCTTTTATAGACATACGTACTTGTTCGTCAATACTTCCCTCTGCCATTAAATCATCTAAATGTTTATCATCGGTACAAAAGAAAAAACGTCTCGCATTCTTTTCATTCACAGCTGGTAAAACGTTTTTCACGTTTTTGGCAACAGAGCCTTCTCTTAGCATGACATACATGCCTCGTTTTACACGTTCAAGGGCTTCGCTGGCTGTTGTTACCTCATGATCTGTTTGGACACTTGCTGTGCGGTAAACGTTTATTAATCGGTCTGTTAAGCCTGCTAGATGGCCATCAATCAGTTTATGTTCGTTTTGTGCATCAAGCAGCTTTTGAAGCATATCTTCTTCTGCCTGCTCTACACCGACGTAATCCATCACCTCAGCAAGACCAAGAACCTCTTTCTCTTGATACAAAGGCTTTAAATCTTTCGCTTTTAAAACAGCACCTGATCGTTCAAAACTAACTGCCGGTACGCAGGATGGCAGCATGAAATAAATATTTAAGGCAGCTTTTCTCGCTTCTTCCAGCATAAAACGGATGCCTGAGATCCCTGACACGTTGGCAATTTCATGCGGGTCTGTTACGACAGTTGTCACACCGTGCGGGACGACAGCTTTGGAGAATTCAGCAGGGGTCACCATAGAGGACTCGATATGAACGTGGCCATCAATAAAACCGGGTACAAGCATTTGACCTGCTGCATCCAGCTCCTGTTCTCCCTCGTACTCTCCAATTCCTACTATTTGTCCATTTTCAACAGCGACATCAGCGTCTATCCATTCCTGGTTAAACACGTCCATAACCTTCGCATGTTTAATCACTAAGGCTGCTTTTTTTCTCTTTGCAGCTACTTCAATTTGATGTCTGAAAAGCTCCTTATCCAACGACACTGCCTCCTCCAAGTAAACAATATAATGTTTCTTATCGTAAACGAATCTGTTTGCCCAGTCAATGACATTTAGAGAAAATCATCCAGATAAAAAGGCTGATTTTTATTTCTGAATAGTGATAATTGCACGAAAAATATGATGATTGGCTTTTGCTGTTTATGCAGAACAAAACAACCCTTTTTTAGTGTCTTCTTCTCTCCTCACTGTCCGTCCTGTGTGTACACAACAATATAAAAAACACCCCGCTCCGGAGTGTTTAATAATCGTTCTGCATTTCTCGTTTTTCAAAGCGTCCAATATCGGCTACTGCCCCGATGACAATGAGAATATCTTCTTTTTGAATCATTTCATCTGCGAGTGGTGAAACAATCACTTCTTTCCCACGCTTTATCGCCACAATATTAATGCCATATCTCGCTCTAATATCGAGATCTAAAAGAGAATGCCCTGCAAGCCTGCTGTTGGCAACGATTTCAATGAGGCTGTACTCATCTGACAGCTCAAGATAATCTAATACGTTGTTGGAGATGATTTTATGTGCAATTCGTCTGCCCATGTCTCGCTCTGGATGAACGATGCGATCAGCCCCAATTTTATTTAGTACCTTTTCGTGATAGTCGTTTTGCGCCTTTACTGTGACCATTTTGACGCCAAGCTCTTTCAGCATAATCGTCGTCAAAATACTGGCCTGAATGTTTTCACCAATCGCAACGATGACATGATCAAAATTACGAATACCGAGATTTTTTAAAACCGATTCGTCTGTCGAATCGCCAATGACCGCATGTGAAGCAATTTTCGCGTATTCGTTCACTCGATCTTCATTCATATCCATGGCCATGACTTCAAGTCCTTCTTCGCTCAGCGCTTTGCAAATACTTCCGCCAAAGCGTCCAAGACCAATGACTGCATATTCCTTTTTCATGTTCAGACTCCTTTTATCTCACTTACCATGCATTTTACTACGGTTTGATTAATGAATCCATATGCGAGCGAATTTTTTTACGGAACGCTTCACTTAAGTAGAGGTCTGCTCCTTTTTCAATTTCACTGCGGTAATGACCTGGTGGAGCAATTTCTTCGCTCTTTTGAAGAACAAGAAAGGTTAAACAGTCCTCATATATTTGGTCACCTATTTTAACATCCACAAAAGCTGGACGATATGTGCCCTCATATACGCCTTCTCGTTTGTACAAATATCGAATGGCATCAAAAGGAACCTCATATAAAACGCCCTCTGTTTCTCCGCCGTCTTCTACCATATCGGCTCTTGACCCATCAGGCCTCACCAATGTAAATCTAGTTGTAAAGCCGTTCAGAGCACCACCGCCGATGATTTGTTTAAAATAATGATCGACTTCTGCCAGTTTAAATCTTGCATCATCCATACAAGAGCCATAGGCAAAATAATAGAAGGATGCCGGCCTCTGCTGCCATAGTCTATATTCCTTCCAGCAGCCAGTCTCGATTTCCTTCAGCGCTGATGCCTTCTGTTTTGGTAAAGTGTATGTAATAGCCGCCACCAGCCCCCGGTCTGTCATGACATCGACCACCTGCTTGTCATACCCTTCCTCAAGTAAATCTATCTTATTCAGCGTGCTTGCGGTTACCTCGTACAATTCTCCATATACTGTGCTTGTTTCTTCTGGAACGCACGCAGGGTATCCTTGACCTGTATCATAGATTTTGCCGCTGATCCAAGCTGATTTAGCTAATGGTCTGCTTTCTTTCATATATGTCTCGTGGTGTTCTTCATGCTGCAGAAGCGTCCCATATACAAATAAAGCTTTCGCCTTCATGAAATCACGTCCTCTCGCCTTGCTGCTGTCTGCTTTTTTGACACACAGGTAAATAGATATGAAAAGTTGTACCTTTTCCCAGCTCACTGACCACATCCATCCTACCGTGATGATCTTTTAAAATCGTTGCACAGATGGTGAGGCCAAGTCCCGTCCCTTCTGTTTTCGTGGAGAAGAAAGGATCATAGATTTTCTGAATATCCTCTTCAGACATCCCTTTTCCTTCATCTTGAATGGTAATTTTCCATTCGTTCATCACTTTTTCTGTTGATATGTATATGCTGCCGCCTTCAGGCATTGCCTCAATGGCATTTTTGATTAAATTAATGAACAGCTGCTTCATTTGGTTAGCGTCTGCTAATATAGCTCCGGCATCCTGCTTTTTAAATGGCTGTTTGAGATCAATATTCGAAAGGACTGCATTGGTTTTTAGCAATGTAATGACCTGCTCTAACAGTCCATGAAGCTGAACTTCTTGAAAATGGACCGACTGCGGCTTTGCCAGCACAAGCAGTTCACTTAAAACAAAATCAATCCGTTTAATTTCGGAAAAGATAATGTCAAAATAATCGGTTCTTTCAGGATATTGAGTTTTCATCAGCTGCAAAAAGCCGTTTACTGAGGTCAGCGGATTTCTGACTTCATGGGCGATTCCAGCGGCGATTTGTCCTGCAACGGCCAGCTTTTGCGCCTGCATTTGCAATTGTTGATTTGACCTTTCAAGCTCAAGCTTTGCCAGCTTTTGTTTTGTAATATCTGCAACTGTTCCTATACCTCCAGTAAACTGGTGCTCTTCATCAAAGTAGAGCTTATAATGAACGTCTCCCCATACTTTCTTTCCCTCTTTATGAAGAAGCTGGAGCTCGATCCGTCCTGAATCTTTATGTTCTTTGATGACAGATGACAAATGCTGAATAACTCTTTCTTCTTGATCAAAGTACTGATTGTACATCGTACCTAGACATTCATCTATGTCATAGCCGGTCATTTGTTTCCATGCTTGATTTAAGAAAATGATGTGCCCTTTTTCATCTGTTTCAAAGACGATTTCCTGCAAGTTATCTGTAATTCGATTCAGCCGCTCTGTCAGTTCGTGTGCTTCTTTTTCTCTTTTATTTAGATCTGACACAAGCAAAGTCAAGCGGTCTACATACCCTGAGACAACCCAGATCCCTGCTAACACAACGACTGTAAAGGCTAAATCGAGCGGCCAATTAATTTGATAGCCGCCTAGATAATAAAAGAAATCCCAGCTTATGATTAAGATAAATGCAAGAACAGATAACACGATCCGCACTTGATATGTTTTGTTCAAATAATTCCACCTGCCGCCCTGAGATTCTTTGTCAATTGTACCATTTTCCACTTATTTTTTGAGGGAGATGGGGCATTTTTAAGGAACTTTTTTAAAGAAAAATAGCCTGTTCTCAGCACAAAGGAAGAGAGCAGGCTATTTCGATTACTGCTGAAGAGCTTCTTGCAGCTCTTTTAACAGCAGTTCTGCGCCTTCAGCGCTTAATGTAATTTGACCATTTCCGTATTCATGGTTCTCTGATGTAATCTCACCAGTCATGAGACAAACACCCTCTGGCTGATATTTTTTCAAGACGATTTTATCTCCATCTATAAAAAATTCCATACTGTCTTTAATAGCGATATCAAGTGCTCTTCTCAATTCGATTGGCATGACAATACGCCCTAGTTCGTCTACTTTTCTTACGACTCCGATAGATTTCAATTTCGTTCCCTCTTTCTTTCATTAGCTCAAGATCAATCTGTTTTTCACCAATTGATATATCGTAGACGTAAGAGATTCTTAAAAGGTTTCTCCTCTATAAAATTTTTTTTCATAAAAGAAAAAACAAAGGGAAAATTTATTGTGATTGTCAAAATGATACTTGAATTTTACAGATTCATTTCAAGGTGATCACAAACCCCCACAAATGACATCAACCCTCTGAACTTTTAAATGTAAAATTGTTTAAAACAGCAAAAATAGAGATTGGGTGAAAACATGTTTCAAAATGCCGAAATTGGAATTGATTTAGGAACAGCTAACATATTGGTTTATAGTAAAAATAAGGGAATTATTTTAAATGAACCGTCCGTCGTGGCAGTCGATACAGAAACAAAGACTGTACTTGCCGTCGGATCAGAAGCAAAAGAAATGATCGGGAAAACACCTGGGAAAATTGTTGCGATCCGTCCGATGAAAGACGGTGTTATCGCTGATTATGATATGACAACAGATTTACTTAAACAGATCATGAAAAAAGCAGGAAAAAATATCGGGTTTACCTTTAGAAAACCAACTGTCGTTGTATGTACACCTTCTGGATCAACAGCTGTTGAGCGCCGCGCCATCAGCGATGCTGTGAAAAACTGTGGAGCAAAACATGTGCATTTAATTGAAGAACCTGTTGCAGCTGCAATCGGTGCTGATCTTCCGGTAGACGAGCCTGTTGCGAACGTCGTAGTCGATATTGGCGGCGGAACAACAGAAGTTGCGATTATTTCATTTGGCGGTGTTGTCTCTTGTCATTCGATCCGAATTGGCGGCGATCAGCTGGATGAAGATATCATTACGTTTGTCAGAAAGAAATATAACCTATTAATCGGCGAACGGACTGCCGAGCAGGTGAAAATGGAAATTGGGTATGGTCTTATTGAGCATGAGCCTGAATCATTAGAAGTGCGCGGGCGCGACCTTGTGACAGGTCTGCCAAAAACGATCACACTTGTCTCTCATGAAATTCAAGGCGCTATGCGAGAATCACTTCTTCATATTTTAGAAGCGATTCGTGCCACATTAGAGGACAGCCCTCCAGAGCTAAGCGGAGATATTGTAGACCGCGGCGTCATTTTAACTGGCGGAGGCGCTCTGTTAAATGGAATTCAAGAATGGCTCTCTCAAGAGATTGTTGTTCCAGTTCATATTGCAGCTAATCCACTTGAGTCTGTTGCCATTGGAACAGGTCGTTCATTAGAAGTCATCGACAAATTGCAAAAAACATTAAAATAATCTTCACGTTCTACTTCTTTTTTCGTCATTTCGATCATATCGTGAGAAATGGATAAACGTGAAGGAGGAAGAACATGTTGCTTGATTTAGGTAAACGGGTCGTTGTCACAGTCATTTTAACGGGTATTATTTTAGGAGGAATGAGCCTGTCGTTTTCACATATGCCGCCTTCTAATGCACAGCCTGTGAAACAACTGAACCGCTAAAAAAGCCGCACGAAAGCGGCTTTTTTATTTTGGCTTTAAGCGTGCTCCCCATTTTCCTTTTCGGTCATAAATCTGATATGATGAACATGACTAAAGGAGGGTTTTTTATGAGTTCATTTGAAAAACAACTAGATCAATATGCTAAGACCATCGTTGAAGTCGGTGTGAATGTACAAAAGGGGCAGGAAGTGGTTGTATCCGCATTTACTGAATCTGCACACCTTGTTCGTCTTGTCGCGAAACACGCGTATGAGCGCGGGGCGAAAAACATACATATCCGCTGGAGTGATGGTGTTCTCACCCGTTTAAAATTTGAACATGCGCCACAGGATGTCTTTGAGCAATTCCCAGAATGGGAAGCACAGATGATGGAAACCATCGCAAAACGCGGCGGTGCTTTTATTACCATCCTGTCAGAAAGCCCTGACCTTCTGCGAGGCATTGATTCGAAAAAAATCGCTGCACAGCAAAAAGCTGCTGGTTCAGCACTACATACATATCGTCAATACGTTCAATCTGACAAAGTCGCTTGGACGGTCGTAGGTGCTGCATCAAAAGAATGGGCGAAAAAGATTTTCCCTGATCATACAGATGAAGAAGCTGTCACTTTATTGTGGGATCAAATCTTTAAAGTCGCACGCGCTGATCAAGCAGATCCTGTTGAGGCTTGGAAAAAGCATGATGCGTCATTAAATGAAAAGGTCAAAATACTCAATGAACGCCACTACCACAAGCTTCATTATGAAGCACCGGGCACAGACTTAACGATTGAGCTTCCAGAGCAGCATATTTGGGTAGGTGCTGGCAGCGTAAGTGAACGCGGCGTCTCCTTCATGGCCAACATGCCTACAGAAGAAGTCTTTACCGTACCGAAAAAAGACGGTGTCAATGGGACCGTCTCAAGCACTAAGCCGCTCAGCTATGCTGGAAACATCATTGATGAATTTTCATTAAGCTTTGAAAATGGCCGGATTGTGGATGTGAAAGCAAAAGAAGGCGAAGATATTTTAAAATCTCTCGTTGAAACAGATGAAGGCTCTCATTATCTAGGTGAGGTTGCCCTCGTACCAGATGATTCACCAATTTCTAATTCCAATATTCTTTATTACAATACACTTTACGATGAAAATGCATCAAATCACCTTGCGATCGGCAGCGGATATGCGTTTAATATCGAAGGCGGAAAAGAAATGAAACGAGAAGAATTAGACGCAGCAGGTGTGAACAGCAGTATTACACACGTTGATTTCATGATTGGTTCAAAGGAAATGAATATTGACGGGATTACAAAAGACGGGAAACGCGAACCGATCTTCCGAAATGGAAATTGGGCGATTTAATCAAAAAAGACATCCATAGGATGTCTTTTCTTTGTTATGCGTAAAGCTCTTCAAGTCTTTTTTGGATGTCTTGATCTGATAAGAACTCATCATATGTTGTTTGTTTATCGACGATGCCATTTGGCGTCACTTCGATAATTCGGTTTGCGACTGTTTCAACAAACTGATGGTCATGAGATGAGAAGAGCATTGCTCCTTTAAAGCTCATGAGGCCGTTATTCAGCGCTGTAATGGATTCTAGGTCTAAGTGGTTCGTTGGCTCATCCAGCAGCAAAATATTCGCTCCAGACAGCATCATTTTTGATAACATACAACGAACCTTTTCTCCTCCTGATAAGACACTTGCTTTTTTCTTCACTTCTTCCCCAGAGAAAAGCATACGTCCTAAGAAACCACGCAGGAAGCTCTCACTTTGATCATTCGGAGAATATTGACGAAGCCAATCAACGAGATCAACATCGTTTCCTTCAAAATATTCACTATTGTCTTTCGGGAAAAAGGCTTGTGACGTTGTGACACCCCATTTAAATGATCCGCTGTCTGGCTCCATTTCACCAGCAAGGATTTTAAATAACGTGGACACAGCAAGCTCATTACGGCTTAAGAACGCAATTTTATCTTCACGGTTCATAATAAAGCTGACATTATCAAGTACTTTCACACCGTCAATTGTTTTTGATAGACCTTCTACTTGAAGGACATCATTTCCGATTTCGCGCTCTGGCGCAAAATGAACATACGGATATTTACGTGAAGACGGCTTAATGTCATCTAAAGAGATTTTATCAAGCAATTTCTTTCTTGATGTCGCTTGCTTCGATTTAGAAGCGTTCGCACTAAACCGGGCAACGAATTCTTGAAGCTGCTTAATTTGTTCTTCTTTTTTCTTATTTGCTTCTTGGCTTAGTTTCAGCGCTAACTGACTGGACTCATACCAAAAATCATAGTTACCGACGTATACTTGGATTTTTCCGAAATCAAGGTCCGCAATATGTGTACATACTTTGTTTAAGAAATGACGATCATGCGAAACGACGATGACGGTATTTTCAAAGTTAATGAGGAACTCTTCGAGCCACTGGATTGCTTGTAAGTCCAAGTGGTTCGTCGGCTCATCGAGAAGAAGAACGTCAGGCTTGCCGAATAAAGCTTGAGCTAAAAGTACTTTTACCTTTTCAGAACCGCCAAGCTCAGACATTTTCTTCGATTGAAGGCTTTCTGGAATGCCAAGACCCTTTAATAGGATCGCTGCTTCACTTTCAGCTTCCCATCCGTTTAATTCAGCAAACTCACCTTCAAGCTCGGCTGCACGAATCCCGTCTTCATCTGAGAAATCAGGTTTCATATAGATCGCATCTTTCTCCTGCATCACGTCATATAGACGTTTGTGACCCATGATGACGACTTTTAGCACTTCAAACTCTTCGTATTCAAAGTGGTTCTGTTTTAAAATCGCTAAACGCTCACCAGGGCTCATATGAACATCACCCGTTTGAGCCTCAATTTCTCCAGAAAGAATCTTTAGGAACGTTGATTTACCAGCTCCATTGGCACCAATTAATCCGTAGCAGTTGCCAGGAGTGAATTTAATATTTACTTCTTCAAATAGTTTACGATCAGCAAAGCGCAAACTAACATTATTTACTGCAATCATTTATTAATCCTCCATCACTCATTCATCATTATGAAGTATAACATGAATAACGTTTGATAGAAACGTCTCTCGCTAAGAACGAAGGCTTTTTGTCCATTATGGTATAATAAACGGGAATGATTGATTGAAGGAGTTCGGGCGATTTGAGATTACTCACACTGATGGAATACTGTTTATTGATTTTCTTTATGGGCATTTATTTATCTGCAACAGGCTTTAATGCGAAGGACTTTGGCCTTTATATTGGGCTTGTCCTCATTTACACACTGGTCCACATCTTTTCCAAACGCTTTTTACAAAAGCGGGGAAAAGAAAACAAAAAAATCGGATTGTTTCGATCCGTATTAGCCATTACCGGATCTGTATTCGCTTCGGTACTAGCCATTGTGATCATTGTTACAGTGCTCACGCCAAATTAAAAACGACCCTTCTGTAAGGGTCGCTCGTTCAAGCACCTTTCTCTTGCCTCTGAGAAGGTGCTTTTATTTTGTCTGTCGAATGTCGCCAAACGGGAAGAAAACAAATTCTGATGTCCCGACAACCCGATCCTTTTCAATGAGGCCAAGTCCATTTCTGCTGTCCATGGAATTGAGTCTATTGTCCCCCATCACAAAGTAATCGTTTTTCGGTACTTTCACTGGACCAAAATCTCCAGTTAAATGCACTTCATACTCTTTCGCATGCGCCTTGTTCTCTTTTAAATAAGGCTCATCTACTTTTTTACCATTAATGTAAAGCGTATCATCCTTCATTTCAATCGTATCACCTGGAAGGCCGATCAATCGTTTGACATAATGAATCTTCTGTCCATCTTTTCCATTAATAATCACGATGTCACCGCGTTTCACACCACCGAGATAGTTAATGGTTTTGTTGACAAACAGCTTTTCCCCGTCATGAAGTGTCGGTTCCATTGACTCTCCTTCCACTACATACGGTTCAAATATAAATGTACGGATGAGCAAGACGAGCGCAAGTGCAATTAAAATGGCTTTGATCCATTCAAACAGTGAACTTTTCTTCTCTGTTTTGGCTTGCTTCGCATCAGATTGAATGTCATTTTCGTTTTGTTTGTTTTCTTCGTTCAAAATACTGCTTCCTCCTAAGACTTTCTGCTAAAAGACTTGAAACGTGAATTGAATAACTTTACTTTATCATATGTCATTTAAAAATTCACAAGACAACCATCTAATTAGATATTTTTTCCTAATTCACAGATGATTAAACAAAAAGAAGCACCGTTTTTCACGATGCTTCTCTTCTGCATTACGCTTCTTGTTGAACCGGTTTTTTCAAAATACCCAGTAAAATCGCTGTCACAATAGCACCGATTAAGATGCTGATGATGTAAAGAACTGGATGGTTTGTTACCCAGAAAACAAATAGTCCGCCATGCGGTGCAGGAAGCGTCACTCTAAAGAATTCCGTTAATCCGCCAGCAACTGCTGCACCAATAACAGCTGAAGGAATCACACGAAGAGGATCTGCCGCCGCAAACGGGATCGCCCCTTCAGTAATGAAGGCAGCTCCCATGAAGTAGCATGTAATCCCTGCCTCACGGTCACGTTTTGAGAACTTATTTCTAAAGATCGTTGTTGCAAGTGCAATACCTAGTGGTGGAACCATTCCGCCTGCCATAATCGCAGCATGCGGTGCATAGTTGCCAGCAGCAATCATTGCAAGACCAAATGTGTAAGCCGCTTTGTTAATTGGGCCACCCATATCAATTGCCATCATACCAGCTAAAATAATACCCATTAAAACAAGGTTTCCAGTACCTAATGATTCAAGCCAATGTGTTAATCCGTCCATTACCATTTTCACTGGTGTGTTGACAATATAATGCATGATAATGCCTGTGAAGAAAATACCGAACAATGGATACAGCAGGACCGGTTTAATTCCGTCGAGTGTCTGCGGTACGAATGTGAATACTTTTTTGAGCAGCACAACAATGTAACCTGCTAGGAAACCAGCAATCAGTCCACCTAAGAACCCTGCACCTGCTGCTGACGCCATAAATCCACCGACCATACCTGGCGCAAAACCTGGACGATCTGCAATACTCATGGCAATAAATCCAGCTAATACCGCAACGATTAAGGCAAGCGCATTATCGCCGCCAATTCCTTTTAAGACAGCTGCAAATGAATTAAATGAAGGATCCTTAGGATCTGCTGAGTTAATACCCCAGAAGAATGAAATCGCAACTAATATACCGCCTCCGACAACAAATGGAAGCATGTTACTTACACCACTCATTAAGTGCTTGTAAAATCCGCTTCTTCCTTTGCCAGATGATTCATTTTCGTCTTTAGAAGAACTGCCGCCTGAACCTTTATAAATCGGCGCATCTTGATTGATGGCTTTTTCAATTAATTCCTGCGGACGGCGAATACCTGCTGTTACAGGGACTTCAATGACATGTTTGCCTTTAAAGCGTTCCATTTCAACTTGCTTGTCCGCTGCCACAATGATGGCTGGTGCTTCTTCAATTTCTTTTGCTGTAAGGGCATGTTTAATACCGCCAGAGCCGTTTGTTTCAACTTTAATGTCAACGCCCATTTCTTTTGCTTTTTCTTTCAAAGCATCTGCTGCCATAAATGTATGTGCAATGCCGGTCGGGCAAGCTGTTACCGCTAAAATTTTAGCAGGTTTTCCTTCTGCAGCCGGCTCTTCTTGAACTTCCTCTTCTTCTTCATCATCTTGATCATGTGTATTGATGATCTCAATGATTTCATCTTCAGTCGCCGCTTCAAGAAGCTGCTTTCGAATTTCTTCACGCATAAGAAGTGTAGATAAACGAGAAAGTGCCTCTAAGTGCGTGTTGTTTGCGCCTTCAGTTGCGGCAATCATAAAGACAAGATGACTCGGCTGAGCGTCCAGTGATTCATAATCTACACCAGCAGTGGAGCGGCCAAATGCAATGGCAGGCTCTTTTACACTTGCTGTTTTAGCGTGCGGGATGGCAATTCCTTCACCAATACCAGTAGAGCTCTGTTTTTCACGATTAATCACAGCTTCTTTATAGCCCTCTTTATCATTTAACTTGCCTGCTGTATCTAAAACAGTGACAAGCTCTTCAATGACTGCTTCTTTCTGCTGGCTGTCTAATTGAAGCTTAATGGTATGCTTCGTGAGTAGTTCTGTAATTTTCATGATGACTCCTCCTTTAAATGCGTGTGACTTTTACTTGTGGTAATAGTGTGTCGACAAGCTCTTTTGTGCCAAGCTCCTCAGAAAAGGCTGTAGCGCTTCCTGAAGTGACACCAAGCTTAAATGACTCTTCAATTGAAAGGCCTTTTGAAACGCCGGCTAAAAACCCTGCAACGACTGAATCCCCTGCTCCAACTGAATTAACGAGCGTTCCTTTTGGAACATTGGACTGATAGATTCCTTCTTTACTGAATAAGAGGGCGCCATCACCAGCCATGGAGACGATGACATGCTCAGCACCTTGTTCTAACAGCTTTTTCCCATAAGGAATGGCTTCTGCTGCTGATGAAATACTCGTCTCAAACATTTCACCCAGTTCATGATGATTTGGCTTCATTAAGAACGGTTTCATGTCTGCTGCTTTTTTTAACGCTTCGCCAGAAATATCAAGAACAACTCTTACACCTTGCTCTCGGCAAACTTCAGCAATACGCTCATATGTGTTATGAGGTAATGATGAAGGAATGCTGCCAGCTAAAACAACGACATCTCCTTCAGTCAATGAAGAAAATTGAGATAGAAACGACTCAAATTGCGCTTCAGTAATAGATGGGCCGAGTCCGTTGATTTCTGTCTCTTCACCTGTTTTTAGTTTCACATTGATCCTTGTATCTTCTGACACCTCGTGAAAGGCTGTTTGTAATTGTTCGTTCTGTAAAAAATTTTGAATATATTTGCCTGTAAATCCACCAATGAATCCAAGTGCTTTCGATTCAACACCGTGACGTTTTAATAGCCTTGAGACATTGATTCCTTTACCACCTGGATATTTTTGATCATAGGTTGAACGATTTAAACCGCCGACTGCAAAATCCTCCACGTGTACGATGTAATCAACTGATGGGTTTAAAGTAACTGTATAAATCATGTTTTCACTACCTTTATAACCGTTTTTTCATGGTAATTATCGAATGAATCTTCTTTTGCGTCGTTTGTGATAATGGTGGCTTCCTGTAAACTAGCAAAGGTTGAAAACGATATTTCGCCAAACTTCGAGGCATCTGATAAGATATAGGTTTTTTTCGCCTGTTTCATGGCTCTTTTTTTCATGAGTGCTTCCTCTGGATCAGGTGTTGTAAAACCCGCCTCGGGATGAATGCCATTTGTCCCAACAAAGCTTTTGTCAAAACGATAATTCTCCATCGCTGTCAAAGCTGCGGCTCCAACCATGGCTCCTGTTCGATGTTTCACTGATCCGCCTATCAAGTAAAAGGTAATACCTTTTCTCATGAGGGCTTCAATGTGCATCACACCGTTTGTCACCACGACAATATCTTGATCTGGATCGATATATTCAATCATTTGCTGTGTGGTTGTACCAGCATCTAAATAAATACAGTCGCCCTGTTTTAAAAGAGATGCCGCTGCCTCTGCTACCAATGACTTTTCTTGAAGGTTTTTGGCAGATTTCTCAAATACATCTGGTTCAAGGCGAATACTCGAAATCTTGGCTGCTCCTCCATGAACCCTTTTAAGAAATCCTTTTTCTTCAAGGGCTGATAAATCTCTTCTAATTGTAGATTCAGACGCATCCGTCATCATCGTTAAGTCCTGTATTTTAATGACATCATTTTCTTCCAAGCTGTCGATAATGAGTTGATGTCTTTCCGGTGTTAACATGCAAACACCCCTTTTGAAAACGTATTCATTTTGCGCGCACCTTTATTGTAATCGCTTTTTTCAACATTATCAATACAAAACAATCAAATACATTCAATAACTATCAAAATCTTTCACCATGGTCATCTTACCTTTATATGTACCATTTGTAAACTGAAAAATATGTGACAATAAGATGAAAGTCATGATATTAGCATTTCTATCATTTTTTATTTCATTCAATGGAACTAAAAAAAGCTTTTATGCGATTTGCATAAAAGCTTTTGATGGGTAATGAAGGCGAATGTAAACTGTTTGTATGCTTCTTTCCTCTTCGATTTATTCATACCTGAGCGATTCAATAGGGTCTAGTCTCGCTGCTTTATTCGCAGGAATTAACCCAAAAACAATACCAATGAGCATACTAAACAGTACGCCTCCACATACTACTTGCCAAGATACAAGAGACGGCCAGCCGGCAAATAGTGATACTAACGAAGCTCCGCCTAAACCAAGTGCAATCCCCATCAACCCGCCGATGAGTGTTAAAACGACAGACTCAATTAAAAACTGGACGAGGATTTGAGCCCTTGTTGCGCCCATCGCCTTTCGAATACCGATTTCTCTTGTCCTCTCTGTCACAGAAACGAGCATAATATTCATCACACCGATTCCGCCAACAAGTAAAGAGATCCCGGCTATTGAGCCAATGATCGTTGTCATAACGGATGTTATTTGACCAATCCCTTCTGCGATTTCTTCCATATTGATCATTTCGTAAGCATCTTCTGTATGATGATTTTCATTTAATATGGCAGCCGCGCTCTTTCCTACTTCCTTCATTTGATCAGCATGTGCGACTTGAATAGACAACTTATCATATTCACTCATACCAAGTGTGGAGGTGAGCATCGCAAATGGGACATAGATTTCATTCATATCAAATGAAAACATCCCTTTCTGTTTTGCTAACACACCGATGACTTCAACTGGCTGTCCGTTCATCCAAATCAGTTCGCCTAATGCCTTTTGTCCGTTGAATAGTTCTTTTTGTAAGCCATCTGAGATAAGAGCAGCTCTTCTGCCGCTTCTAAAATCAATATCTCTTAAATCCTGTCCTTCTGCGATTTGTAATGAATGTACATTTGTATACCCTTCATTTATACCGTTAACTGTCGCATCAACTGTCGTATCTTGAAACCTCAGCTGCATTCCTTGTGCAGTCGAGGAGGCGACCTGCTCCACCCCGTTGATTGTCCTAATGCTTTTTATGTCTTCCTCAGTAAATGATGCTTCGAATAAGGCATTTGGATTTGCATTTAATTCTTCGTCAGAAGGCGTATATGTCATATCAATGGTATTGTTTGGACCTGAAATCGATCCTTTTAACATTTGCTCACCGCCTTGACCGATCGCCACGACTGCAATGACTGATCCAACACCAATAATAATCCCAAGCATCGTTAAAATAGAACGTAATTTATGAGCTAAAACCGAATTCAGCGCTATTTTGATATTTTCAAAGAGTTTCATTCATAGCGTCCCCTTGTATCCATCTATCTTCAACAAGCCGTCCATCTCTCACAACGACAGTCCGATTTGTATACGCAGCTATTTCTTCTTCATGGGTGACAAGCACAATCGTTGTCCCTTCCTCATTCAGCTGTGTAAACTGTTCCATAATTGAGATGCTTGTTTTTGAGTCGAGAGCACCAGTCGGTTCATCTGCTAAAATCAGCTGAGGCTTATTGACAATCGCACGTGCAATTGCCACCCTTTGCTTTTGTCCTCCTGACAACTCACTTGGCATATGTTTCATTCGATCTGCCAAACCAACCTTTTCCAGTGCCAATTCCGCACGTTCTTTTCTTTCCTTTTGACTGATCCCAGCGTAAATCATCGGCAGTTCCACATTGCGCCTCGCATTTAACCTTGGCAGCAGATGAAATTGCTGAAAAACAAATCCAATGGATTGATTTCGAATGACCGCAAGCTCCTGGTCCTTTGCTGCTGACAGCTCTGTACCTTGAAAATGATATTGTCCTGTCGTTGGGCGGTCTAAACAGCCAATAATATTCATTAATGTTGATTTTCCAGAGCCGGACGGGCCCATAATGGACATATACTCGCCTTTTACAATGACAAGATTCATATCACTTAATACATCAAATGTTTCGTGTGCGACCTCATAGCTTTTTGTCACGTTGGAAAGCTGAATCATTCAGCATTCACTTCCATTCCGTCATACATGTCATCTGTTGGATGAGCAATGATTTGATCCTCTGCCTTGACACCTTTTGTCACTTCAAGATCATGACCTGACGTTTCCCCTATGACCACTTTTACTTTTTTCAATTCATTTTTTTCAACAACATAAACGTATTGTCCATCAGTCTCTTTTTTTACCGCTGTTTCAGGAATTGTTTGCGCTTGGCGCTTATCTGTTTGAATTTCCATGATCATTTTAAAACCAGGCTTCGCCTCAGGTTTCTTTCCCTTTATTTCTACCTCAACAGGATATTGAACCGTTTGGTCGCTCGAAGTTGTTTCGACTGCTGTCTGGACAGGAACAGTGCCTACTTTTTTCACGACTCCTTGCCAGCTCTTCCCGCGAATGACATCAGACGTTACCTTCACTTTTTGTTTCTTTTTGATTTTTATGGCATCATACTCTGAGATCAAACCCCGCACGATCATTTTTTTATCATGACCAATATGAATGATCGGCTGCCTTTCTTCCGCCCCCCCTGCCCCTGCCTCTTGCTCAATGGAAATCACTGTTCCATCAATTTTACTATGTACGGTTAAATCTTCTATTTGAGCCTTTACTTTTTCTTGGCTGATCTCTGCTTGCTTTTGTTCTAATTCAGCCGCTTTCAGTTCTAATTGAAGCTGATCTCGCTCGCTTTTGATATTAGCGCCTGCTTTTTTCTCCTCTAATTCACTCAGCCGATTTTGCAATTGTTCCAGGTTTAATGTACTTGATTCAACGGCTAGTGCTTGCTGCTGCTCTTCAAGCTCCAGTTCCTTATTTTCATATGTAAGAAGCGGCGTTCCAGCCTTTACCTTTTCCCCTTCTTTCACAGCAATTTCCTTCAATTTCCCCTTTTCCTCTTCTTCATAGATGAACTGCTCTTCAAAGAATGAAAGTGTCCCCGGTGTCATCACGGTAGAGGTGATTTCTTTTGGCGTGAGTTTGACTGTTTTAATCGCTGCTGTAGAAGCAGGCTTTGCTTGGTTTTTCGCAATATTAAATCCAATAAATAGTCCAATCACAATAATTAAAATAGATCCAATGATGATTTTCTTTCTCATAAAAACCTTCTACCCCCAGCTTACTGATATGTTAATTGCTGTTCCTACATATTGAAAAATTAACGATAAGATATAAAAAACGCCTATAATCACCCAAGAAATTCTCGGTGATATACGCCCAACTTGGATGAATAAAAAGCCAGTTAAAACAAGATTCCAGATCACAAATAGATCGATATTGGCTAACACCGCCTGCCATGGACCAGAAATTCGAATGAGCGCGTTTAACGAGGTAACCGTGATGTCTTTTGGAACATGAAAAAGGATGACTGCCAAATGAGAAATAATTGTCCCAATGATCGTAACGGGTGTAATGAACAGGACCGCTGAAAAAAGCTGCCGAAATGATGCATCACCTTTCGCTAAAAATACGATGAGCTTATATATAGCCGCATTGATGACAATCCCAAATACGAGACCAATGAGTGTCACCACATAAACAACAGGTATCGGCAAACTTAAATCTGCCCACATTCCCTTATTTACGAGCTCAGACAAATAAGTCACAACGACTGTTAAAATAAGCACACAAGATAAAGGCCACCAAACAACTGGATTTTCCCATACTCTTTTCAGGTGCTCTGATGGTCTTGTACTCACTCCAATGATCGTAGGTTTGTCCATGTTTTCTTTCATCAAATGTCATCCTCTCTATGTCAAGCAAGTATGCAAACGCACAATAACGCTCTTTTTCTTTCTATTTTATCAAAAGATTGCCAATAAGTGATCGAACATTTGATTTTCTTATTTTCGTTGAGAAAAAATTTTATCTATTATTCTATTTTCACGAAAGAAACCCTTCAAATGACCTCATGATCCGACCATATTCATACCAAGAATCGTGCTTTTACTGACCTAAAAACATTTTATTAAGTAAACAATATGTCTTTCGGAATAAATATCCTTTTCTTTTGAATTCGCATGGTCTTAGATAGACACAACAATTTTTTGTTAAAATAATCCTATTAATTTCGACAAATCCCGGCTTTATAGGACTATGATTGGTTTCTTTTACAGAACAAATAAGTCTTTAGTATCAATACTTTCATATTAAAAAATTAAAAATAAAGGGATTTTACTTGATCAAAAGTTATTTTTTCATATAATGTAAAATAGAGGTAGGTTAAATGATAGTGGAAATGGAGTCAAGTGAATGTTAAGAGAAAAATTGAAAATGCAATTGATTTTACTGTATGAAAAGGAACAAGAAGCATGGCAATACTTTCGAAAGGAAAGAGAATCGATTTATCATGAGCTCAAATTACTTGATATGAAAGAAAGCAGACCTTCTAATGACAAAATATACTACGCTGCAAGATGTGTAGATATTATCAAAGAGAAAAAGGGAAGCATTGTGAGCACAAAAGAATTAAAGGAACAGCTTCAAGCCCAAACAGATTTCAATGTGAGACGAATCAGCGAATTGTATGATCTCATTCAGCAGCTCGATCCTCACATTTCTAAAGCAAGAAGGGGATGTTTTATTTACGAAGATCACACCCAAGTACCTCTACAAACTTTTCACACATAAAAAATTGGTTACAGCCGGGTGGCCATAACCAAATCCTCTAATATCTATTATCCACCACTTACAGGAGGAATGAGTGCAACAGTGTCCCCGCTACGCACTTCAGCATTTTCCCTCGTATATATTTCGTTGACTGCAACCATTACGTTTTGTGCAGCATCAACACCATATACCTCCTGTAATTCTATTTTAATCTCATCAACCGTTGTTTGATCTTTTTGAATGATGATTTGTTGTTTACCGGCCTTCTCAGCAAGGCCGGCGAACAATAATACATTAATCATGCTGATCACCTTCTTTCTCTGCAAGTTGAAGATTGCTAGGTTTACCTTCTGGATATGAAACCGTTTCAAGCTGATCACCTATCCAGGCCTCTCCGTCTTCCCAATATTCTTTTTTCCAAATGGGAACAATTTCCTTGATTCGTTCAATGGCATATTCATTGGCTTCGTAGGCAGCCTTCCTATGAGGAGACGAAACGGCGATCGCAACAGCAATATCCGTTATCTCAAGTGTTCCAATCCGGTGCACAATCGCTGCTTCAGTGTCAGGCCATCGATTTTTGATTTCTTGTCCAATCTGCCTTAGCATGCTTTCCGCCATTGGTATGTATGCTTCGTAGGTTAAACGCAATGTTTTCTTGCCGTTTGTCCATTCTCTGACCGTCCCAATAAACGTCGTAATCGCCCCTGCCTTTCGTCTTGTCACATGCTGAATCAATTCGTTTACCTCAATCGGCGTTTTTGTTATTTTAAAAAGTTCGCTCAAAACGTGCCGCCTCCCTTCAATAAGTGAAAAGCAAATGTCATCCCGCGCTTATCAAAAGCTGAAAACACAGGAAACGGGTAATTTTCGGTTAATTGATCTTCTTGAGAAAAATAAATAGCTGCTTGTATATTGGAAAGAGCGGAAAGGTCAATAAGCTCCTCTTCATTCTTTACACAAACGATTTTGCGATAAGGCGCCTGTTTGTACCCCTCTATGAGAACAGCGTCTAACGGAAGATGCTGACACATGTTGAGCAGCTGTTCTAACGTGAAGTCCTGCATCGAAAAGTGAAATTCACCTTCTCCTTCCACACCTGCGGCATAGGCACCTGCCTGAATATATCGATCAGTATCTTTTTCTTTGACAAGACGATCTGGTGTCCCCCCATGTCCATGGTGTTTAAAGCAGCCTAGCTTCAGTCCTTCACGTTCGGCCAGCTGACAGAGCTTTTCGATTAATGTGGTCTTGCCACTATTTTGAAAACCGACCACCTGTAATATGCTTAATTTGTCATCCAGCATGGAGACCCACCGCCTTTGTGCTGAAACAGCAGAACATCAACTTGATCACCTGCTTGAAAACCTCTTGTTCCCCCAGGCAGCATGATGAAACAGTCAGCCTCTGCAATAGAGGTCACTGCACTTGATTTATCAAGACCTGTCGGAGTCACACTGATCTGACTCCCAGTGAATTGAAGAGCCGCCCTGACAAAACGAGTAAACGGATTGGCTTTTGGAAAATCATGTGTGAGTTTCGCCTCAGCAAAAGCAGGAAACGGATTGTCTTTCATATACCATTTATAAATGATCGGTTTCACAAATAATTCAAAGCCCACAAAACAGGCAGCAGGGTTTCCAGACAGACCAAACAGCAATTGACCATTCGGCATTGCAGCCACAGTCGTCACACTTCCAGGTCTCATGGCTACTTTATTAAACAGTACCTTGGCTCCCAGCTTTTCATAAATGGCAGGCAGAAAGTCAAAATCACCCACAGACACGCCGCCTGTTGTGATCAGAATGTCTACCTTGCTCATGGCTGCTTTTACTGCATGATAACTTTTGTCAAAATCATCGGAGACTCCGCCTAAATCTAGCGGATCAGCTCCGGCCTCAAGTACCTGCGCATAGACCATACTCAGATTACTATTTCTAATCTTGCCGTCTACCATGGCATCACTTACTTGAAGAAGCTCTGTGCCCGTTGAAATAATGCCAATCACCGGTTTTTTGACAACTGGCACTACCGCATATCCAAATGTCGCCAAAAGAGCCGTGACGCCAGAAGTGACAGCTGTTCCTTTTTTGACCATCACGTTTCCTTTGAGAACCTCTTCTCCTTGACGAGAAATATTGTCTCCCTTTTTCAGCGGTCTTTTCAGTGACATGAATGATTTGCCGTCTTTTTCGAAAGTCTTCGTCAGCTCGATCATGATGACGACATTTGCTCCATTTGGAATTTTTGCCCCTGTCATAATACGGATGGCCTGAAAGGGACCGATGGTTTTTGCTGAGACCATTCCTGCACCAATATGATCAATGACCTCGAATTCAACTGGATGCGCACTTGACGCTTCTTTTGTATCTTCTGCCCGAAGCGCAAATCCATCATACGGAGAACGATCAAATGCCGGAACATCATGGTCTGCCAAAATATCTTCTGCAATAAACCTTCCAAGGCTATCCTTTAAAGGGACCCATTCTATTTCTCCATGTTTTTCGTATTGGTGAACTTTCTTTATGGCCTCTTCTACTGGTATTGGCTGCCGTCTTTCCATCACACTTCACTCCTATATCCCTAGCAGTCTTGCTAGCAATGAATTGGCTTCTTTTTCATCATTTGTTCCATGGATTAATGCACGTCCTCCTTTGAAACAGACCATCCGGTAATTTTCGTAGCGTACATGGATTAAGAAGTCGTTTACTTCCACCTCACAAATAGATGAGAGCCGCTCTTTCATATGCTGAAATGAGAGTTCTGCTAAATCCTTTGAAACAATTTGAACAGTGTCACGTCCGCAAAGAACCGTCGATTTTTTACGCTGATCATGTAAATAAGGATAGGTTCTTGCGATGCCGCAAGTTGGACAGTTCTTCTCTTTAGTTAGAGATAAATCCATTTTAAATGATGTGGACTGCCAAAGATCAAACGTGACAAATTTCCGCTCGATTTGATCTTCATGCCCTGTTAAATATTTTAGTGCCTCTGTTTGCTGATAAGCAGAAACCATTTGAACAGCAGGTGAAATAATCCCCGCTGTATCACACGTCAAGCCGCCAACAGGCATTGCCGTGAACACACATGATAAACATGGCGTTTTATCCGGCAATATGGTCATATACATCCCCTGACTGCTCACACAAGCGCCATATATCCACGGCGTCTTCGTTTCTAGTGATAAGTCATTCATCACCATTCTTGTCTCAAAATTATCTGTTGCATCAATGACGATATCTGCTCTCTGGAATAACGGCCTTAACAGCTCCGCCCCTGCATCTTCAATCAGAGCGTGTATGGTCACTTCATGATTGATCTGCTCGAGACGTTTTTGTGCCGCAGCTGCTTTTGGTACATGTGCCTTTGCATCATGTTCCGTGTAGAGCTGCTGCCGCTGTAAATTTGAAAATTCCACATAATCACGATCGACAATCGTAAGCGTACCGATGCCAGACCGGACAAGCCCTTCCGCAGAAGCGGTACCAAGTGCACCGGCTCCAACGATCAGAACATGACTTTCAGCCAGCGCATTCTGTCCTTTTTCCCCAACCGGAGGGAACAAGATTTGTCTTGAATATCGGTCATTCAATGCTGTTCTCTCCTCACCGTTTTTTATGTATCATATCATACCGTTTTCAGGTAAATCGCTTCTTTTATTGATATTACGAAATTCGTTAGATGTTACGTTCAGTTCTTCCTCTGAAACGATGTGCACCTGAAGCTTTTGAAGCAAATCTTTAATGGCTAATTGATTCTCTTTTAAACACGCGCGAATAAACGGCAGAGAGCGGCGGTGATAAAGTGCAAATAAAGGCTGTAATCTGCCCTGAACAAGCGGGATAATGGCATCTGCGTGCTCACTGCAATAGGACGATAATACTTCCGCCGTTTTCTTCCGTATGAAAGGCATGTCACACGCCGTCACTAAATACCATTCTGCTTCTTGCTTTTGCATCGCTGTATATATGCCGGCAAGCGGTCCGCATCCGCGCACCTCTTCATCATCTAAACACACACTTTGTTCCCCTCTTGCTTTGAAAAAAGGAAGAAGCGATGGTTGGCTGATGATGACAGTCTGCCCGTCTAAAAGCTGCTCTTTCACATGCTCATATAATGGTTTCCCTTGATACATATGACTTGCCTTTGGCTCTCCAAAACGTCTGGAAGCTCCTCCAGCTAAAATCACATTCACTACGTGCATCCTCTCATCCTCCTTTGATATGGTTGTTCTAATCGCACTCCTTTCGCATACTTTATTGGTAACATGAATAAGGAGGGTCTATCGATGAACAGGCGCCATGCTTCTCCCCTATTCCATGATCTATCTCAAGAGAATTTATACTTAAAAGCTGAAACTGCCAAATATCAACAAATGATCTCTGATTTACAGTCCTCATATACGTATTCTAAAAATAAGAAGCTAACTCAAGAATATCATGAGATGAAAAAGGATTACACGCAATTAAAACAACAACTGGATGAAATAACCAATGATCAACATGATGCTGCCTCAAAAATACAGGATCTCTCTTACAGCAAAACAGAATTGTTACATAAAATGGTCCTTCTCCATGAGATGCTGCAAAAGGAAACCTATCATAGAAGAAAAGAAACCGAAGAAAAACACAGGCTGCATTTGAAAGTTGTCAAATATAAGGAAATCTCGCAACAATTAAATGAACGGATAGAAGATCAAGATAAACGACTTGAAAAAGAGGAGAAAAAAGGAAATACTTTATCCGCAGTGATTGAAAAGCTGCAGCAAAATTTGGGCGATAAAAACGCAGAGCTCCATGTATTACAGGAAGGCGTCAGACACCTTCAAGAGCGTTTTTATGAAACGCAGGAGAAATTACTGCAAATTGAAAAAGCAAAAGAAGCGATTTTTTATGAAACGCTCACGAGCTATCAAAAACAGTTAGCAGAAAGCGAGGAATGGATCGCATCTCATTTTGCTGATATTGACCAGTCAGCACAAACAAATTCACAGCCATTCTCACGAGACCGCATCCTGCAAACGACAGAAGAAATCGAACCGATTTTGAAGAAACTCAACGAACAAGTTCAAACACTTCAGGAACAAGTCGATGCTGTGCAGCGTAATGGAGAAGTCATGACAGTCAAAATCGACGGCTTTAAAAAACAGCGTGATCACCTGCCTAAGGAACGCAAAATTGTCTATACAGTTGATCAAAAGAAGTAATTCTCGAAATAAAAAACTGCTGGCTTGACGCCCAGCAGTTTTTTTTATTTATTCGTCTTCTGTTTGAATGTCGCCTTCTAAAATATACTGTCCGCGATAAGGCTTCTTCACTTCAGGATACATTTTAATTAAGCTTTGCATAAACGTTGTCATATTTGGGATTTCAAGACCGCTCTCTTTTTCGATCTCTTTTTGAAGCTCTGAGCTTTTAATCGCTGCATTATGACGTTTTAACGTTTTAATCGCAGCTTCACGAAGCTTCGCTGCCTTTGAGCCAGGACGAGCTGTGCCTCTTCTGCGTCTTGTCGATCCTTCAGGAATACCTACAGGTGCACCGTTTAGCTGTCCTGTTCCTAAAGATGATGATTGTGGTTGTGCCGGCTGCTGGTAGCTTCTCATTTCTTGCGCAGCAAGCTCAGCTAATACAGGCAGTGAATCTGTCTTTCTTTCTGTACGTACTTCTTTTTTTGTATCTGACACTAGACCTGTTCCTTGACGGTCTAATTCTCTTAATTTTGCATAAATCGCATCGCGCTCAATTTGATATTCACGGATGACCTTTACTTCTGCCTCGTTTAATTGTTCCAATCGTAAACGTAACGCTTCCCTCTCATTAAACAATGGATTTCCCCCTCATCATATAAAAAATATTCTATAGTAAATATTAGATTAGAAAACTAATTTTATCAACTATTTTTTTATCATTTTACAGTTTGCTAACAGATAGGTATTTTCAACTAAAATTTTGCCAAGGAGGAAGAATCGGCACTTATTTCATTGCCACTATAGGCTTTTGACAAACCTTAAAATATTGTAAAAAAATTGAATAAACGCTTATACTACTTGATTTATATAGTTATTTACCTAACTGAAATTTCTTTTGTGCAAAAACGTTCTGAATAGTAAAAAGTTAAAATCTTTACAATTTCATTTCAAAACAAAAATGTAAATAGGTCGTTATACCTTTTTGTTTCAGGGATATTTTTTAATAAACTCCCTCATTTTCTCTTTTCTTAGGAATAATAAACTCATCCAGTGCAATACGCCGCCTGTTTTTGCCCATGAAAAAACCCCCATTTATGGGGGAAAGTCTATTCTGCAGCCTTTTCAGACTCAGAAAGCACTCGATTGACACGCTTTTCAAGCATTTTCATTCCGCTTCCGCCGGCTTGGAAGTGACGCAAAGCACCTGTTTTATCAAATACATAATATGCAGGTACATATTCGTTTTCAAAGGCTTCTGTTAGGTGATGATCACTGTCCACAAAGATTGGCTGCGTAATTTCATGTTCTTTCGCAACTTCTTTGATTTTTTCTAGATCTAGGTCATCTTCTGAACGAGGCATATGAACTGCTACAACGTTTAGTTGATCCTTGTACTCATCACGGAATTGATTGACTTGAGGCATTGCCTCTTTACAAAGATGACAGCTGACTGACCAGAAATGAATCAATGTTGGTTTGTCACCAATCAAATCTTCTTTTGTTACTTCTCCATTTAACCACTCTTTTGCACCAGTTAGTTCTGGCATTGGTTGACGTAATTTCATTATGAAGCGCCTCCATCCATTGTATGTGTCGAAACAAAAAGGTCTAACATCAGTTAGACCCTCCTGTTTCTTCAGTTATCAATTAAAGTGTTTTTTGACCAGGTTTCCAGTTCGCTGGGCAAAGTCCACCAGTTTGTAATGCTTGAAGAACACGTAATGTCTCATCTACATCACGACCGATATTGTTGTGGAATACTGTTTGGTATTGAAGTTCGCCTTCTGGGTTAATGATGAATAAACCGCGAAGAGCAATTCCTTCTTCTTCAATTAAAACGCCGTATTCTCTAGATACTGTGTGGTTAGTATCAGCAGCTAACGGGTATTTTAATTCACCTAGACCATTGTCTTTACGGTCTGTATTGATCCAAGCAAGATGCGTGTGGATTGTATCAGTAGATACACCGATGATTTCTGCATCTAAATCTTCGAACTCGTCATAACGATCGCTCATTGCTGTAATTTCAGTTGGGCAAACAAATGTGAAATCCATTGGATAGAAGAAAAGAACTGTCCATTTGTCATTCTTCATGTTTTCTTCTAAACTTACTTTACCAAATTCCTTGTTAGCAAGTACTGCTTCCATTTCAAAACGTGGAGCTTGTTTTCCTACAAAACGCTCTGCCATATGTAAATCCCTCCAAAAAATAATATCTTTATACAGTCTTCTTAGCTGTATATAAAATGAGAATCAAAACTTAAAATTCTCATTTAGTTAATAACTTCACAATTACAATTATAATACTTATGCGATTTTTAGTCAATATTAATTAATAATAAATTTAATTAACGATTTGTCACAATTCCTGCTTCACCTATCAAAAGTTTAACATGACTTGCAAAAGGGAACAAATGATTAGCTTCTCTTTTAGAGCATACATAGAAAGGTTTTGAAGATCATGAGAGCATTTCAACAAGTAGATTGGGTTTCCATTATCCTCAATAGCAGTATGATTTTGCTAAAACTAGTCGCCATTTTTGCTATTTACTTTATCATCAGAGCCATAGGAAACAAGATGATTAAGCGAGCCTATTCCACATTCGCTGAAAAGCATGAAGTCTCTTTATCAAGAGCTCAGACGCTGCAAAGTCTGACGTTAAATATTTTCGCCTACTTATTGATTTTTATTCTAGTTGTGATGATCCTCGACTTATTTCATTATAACCCGACAGCTTTGCTGGCAGGTGCAGGCGTTGTAGGACTTGCGATCGGTTTTGGCGCTCAAGGGTTAGTGAGTGATATTGTGACCGGATTCTTTATACTATTGGAAAAACAATTTGATGTAGGAGAATATATAACGGTCGCTGGATTTGATGGGATTGTCGAACAAATTGGACTAAGAACCACGCAGCTTCGAAGCTTTGACGGCACCCTTCATTTCATTCCTAATCGCAGCATACTGAATGTGAGCAATCATTCAAGAGGGACGATGCAGGCACTCGTTGATATTGAGCTGTCTCCGGATGAAAATGTGGATCAGATGATCACAGCCCTTCAAGCTGCCTGTGATGAGGTGCGGGAGGAAACTCCTCAAATTATCGAAGGTCCTCAAGTTGTCGGCGTGGAGGCGTTCGGTTCTTCTTCCCTTGTGCTACGCATCATAGCGAAAACCGAAACAATGGAGCAATGGCGGGTAGAACGAATCTTGCGCAAAAAAATGAAAGAAGTACTCGATATAGAAAAACAGCAAAAAGAACCGGGATCATAATCTACCGGTTCTTTTTCTTGTTTTATTGAACACGCTGTTCTACTTCTTGGCAAATTTCATCAGCCGTCATACCTGATGCTGTAATAACAGATGCCTTTGTTGTTGTGTCTGAAATGCCAAGAACATTTGAATCTAATCCTGTGACGACATAACAGTCACACTGATCCATTTGCTGTTCATTTTGAATACGTACGACATCATACCCTTTTTGCTTCAATAGTTCTTCTACATCGGATAAAGATTGTTCTACACCAATTCTTGTCATAATCAAGAACACCTCCTGTTCATAAGGTGTACAGGAGGCAGCTCGATTATTCATTCACCAGCTTGCTTTTTAAAATAAGCCGTCATGACATTCACAGCTGTTTCAATCGCGTTTTCATCCGGCTGGAGCTTTGCATGATGCAGGCCGTATTCTGAATCGACCCCTAACCAAAACATGAAGCCGGGATATTTTTTCAGCATGTAGCCAAAATCTTCTCCTGTCATGGCTTCTCTGCATTCAATCACATTCGCAAGTCCTTCTTCGGCTACATATGACATAAATTCCTCTGTCAAATCCTTTGAATTGTCCACTTCGTAATAAGACGAAGGGTAACGAACAGTTGCTTTGCATTCGTAGCCAATTTCAATTCCTTTTGCCAATGCCTCAATTCGCTTTCTCACCTTGTCCATAGACTCTGGCGAAAGTGTGCGAATGGTACCGTCAAGCTTTGCATGCTGCGCAATAATATTTTGAGCCGTTCCTCCGGTAATCGTGCCCACTGTAATGACCGCACTATCAAGGGGATCAACATTACGCGAAATCACCGATTGCAACTGACCTACAAGAGCACTTGCAGCAACAACCATATCATTTGCTAAATGAGGATATGCAGCGTGTCCGCCTTTTCCTTCAAGCTCAATCACAAGCTCACTCGTATTGGCAAATAACAAACCAGGCTTTGTAGCAATTGTTCCAACAGGATATTCAGGTGCGATATGCAGCGCTGTAATAAAGTCTGGCGTCCATTTTTTGAGAACATCACTTGTAAGCATTGGTTCGGCACCGCCTGGACCTTCTTCTGCCGGCTGGAAGATAAATAATACGTCTTCTTTGATCGGTTCATGAACGAAATGATCGATGATACCAAGTGCAATGGTCATATGAAGGTCATGTCCACATGCATGCATCTTCCCTTCATGCACAGATTCAAATGGATACCCTGTTTCCTCTGGTATAGACAGGCCGTCCATATCTGCACGATAAGCAAATAAACGCGTTGGATTTGTCCCTTTCACTTTTACAAAAAGCCCAGTTCGCCATGTTTCAATCTCAACTCGATCTTTTGAATAGGTGTCCAAATGCTGAATAAGATACGCTTGTGTTTTAAATTCTTGGAAACCAAGCTCAGGGATTTGGTGTAAATCTCTTCGAATGGATATTAATTGCTCACGATTTAACAAGTGAACTCGCTTCCTTTCTTCTATACGAATAAGACGTGGATATCTCATCCACGTCTTTGTCTTCAGCTGCGAATTATATGAATTAAAGCTGACGCAGTTCTTGTTTGATTTCTGTCTTACCTTTTGTTTTTTCATCGATGTCTTTGATTTTCTTAGCAGGTGTACCCGCTACAACTGTGTAAGGCTCTACATCGTTCACAACGATCGCACCAGCAGCTACTACTGCACCTTTACCAATTGTCACGCCTTCTAGAACAACAGCGTTCGCACCGATGACAACGTCATCTTCTACCACAACTGGTTTGGCAGACGGCGGCTCAATAACACCTGCAAGAACAGACCCAGCACCGATATGACAGTTCTTACCTACTGTCGCACGGCCGCCAAGCACCACGTTCATGTCAATCATCGTACCTTCGCCGATTACAGAACCGATATTAATAGAAGCACCCATCATAATAACTGCATTATCACCGATTTCAACTTGGTCACGGATGATTGCCCCTGGCTCAATACGGGCTTTAATGTTTTTCAAATCTAACATCGGAATTGCAGAGTTGCGGCGGTCATTTTCCACGACAACATCTTCAATTTTGTCTTTGTTTGATGCTAGCACTTCTTGAATTTCACTCCACTCACCGAAAACAACTCCAGTGTTTCCTGTGATGAATGTTTTTGCATGTTCACCAAACTCAATACCTTCTAAGTCACCTTTAATATAGACTTTGACAGGTGTTGATTTTGTACTATTTTGAATAAATGAAATAATTTCATTAGCGTCCATTTGTTTCATGTATGTATGTCCTCCTCTTAATTTATACTTCATTACTGTACCAAAGGAGTGTTTTAATGACAAGTGAAAGAGTCATCTCCTCAATGGAAAATAAAACAAGCGGGACCGATTATCCCGCTTCTTGCTGGTGAAGCTGAACAAATTGTTTACCAAAAGAAATTAATTCGTCTTCTTCCTCTCCTTCTGGATTCAGCTCAATTTTAACTGATGGGAGGACAATGTCACCGCCAAGCTCCTTCACTTTTTCTTCGATTAGGTCAACAGCTCCGCAAAAATGTTCGTAAGATGTATCACCAGAACCGAATACTGCAAATGCTTTTCCTGTTAAATCAAGCTCTTCCATTTCTTCATATAAATCAGTAAAATCATCCGGAAGATCGCCATCTCCCCATGTATACGCACCTAACATAATGTGCGAGTAATCATTAAGCAGCTCGGCATCAATATCCATCGCTTCATGCCGGTCCACGCTGGCTCCTGCTTCCGTTATACCTTTTTCAATTAAATCTGCCATCGCTTCTGTATTTCCAGACATCGTGGCATACACCAATAAAACCTTTTCTGTCACTTTTTCTTCCTCCTTATCAATGAATCAACGCTGGCTCCTCATACGGCCTGACAAACTTACTTTCATATAAACCCGCACAGAAAAAGTTTTCGTTTTGATTGGCTACACGAAAACCGTGTCCTTTGATCGTATCAAACCATTTGAGCTCTTTTTGCTCAATATCAAGCTGATACACTTTAGAAAATCCGTGTTCGTCTTGTGAGGTGGTCACATACACAATGCCATTATCCTCTGATACATCCAAAAATGATTCTTCTCTAGCAAAGGCCTGTGATTGAATATCATGCAGAATATTTGTATGTAAATCTAAAATTTGAACAGATCCTTTTTTGCCTTTTTTTGAACCTAATGCACAAACAAGAAGATGTTCATGACAGAGCAGCATAGAAGCTGTCATTCGGTGCTCCTCTCTGTTTAAAAGAAAAATCTGTTCACTCTGCAAGTCATACACCCATATTCCTCCGTGAACCTCATGAATCTGTGTTCCAATATAAAGGTGGTCACCTGCAGCACATAAAGAACGAATGACCGGCGGATGATTCACATGAGCAAATGGCTTCATAATTTCCCAGGAAATTCCGAAATCATTTGACACATAGATACTATGTTTTCCGTGCGCACATACAAACCCATCATTGCGTCCTGTAATAGACCAGACGACTGCGTTTGTTGGAAATGAAGATAAGGCCCATGTATTGCCTTCATCTCCTGATCTAATCACTGTGCCATTTTCACCAACACCGAATAAATAAGGACCAATATAGCTGATCGCATGAATTTTATGCTTGAGCTTAAACAGCTGCTGCCATCCGCTCTCCACACTATAGTGAAAAATACCTTCACGTTTTACAGCAACAAAGTATCCACCACTTTTAGATGCTGCAACGGCTGTTGCTCCTTTATGAAACATGATTTTCAACTCGTTTCTCAGACAAAGCGGCCCACGTTAAAAAGCTCACAGCAAATTCCTGACAGCACGCCACATCTTCATCTGTATCCGGTGCAAGCTCCATTTTTAATGTTTCAGGAAAAACAGATGCACCCGTTGATTTCAGCATGTCATGGAATGTATGGACAGCCTCGCAAAACTTTGGATAGCTGTAATCACCCGATCCAAAGACAGCTGCTTTTATGTGACTAAGTTCAAGAGTAGAGACCTCCTCATAAAAATCCTCTGCTTCATATGGCAAATCTCCATCACCCCAAGTATAAGAACCAATGAATACGTAATCGTATGAGGATAGGTCCTCTGCGTTCATATCATCAAATTCCATCATCTCTGTATGTATCCCTTTTCCTTCAAGTGTTTGCTTTAAGATCGCTGCCATATCTTCCGTATTTCCAGACATACTCGCAAATGCAATTAGTGCTTTCATCTATCGGTCACCTCATCTAAATGATAATCATTTTCAATTATTATATGTACACTTTAAATGATAATGATTTTCATTGTCAAATGATTTCATAAAAAAAAGTACCTCCCTATTCCAAGAAGGTACTTACACGGCATCATTTTCAAGCATTTCTTTAACCACACCAACAAATGCTTGTACCTGTTTTAACTGAAAAGACGCTTCATAGCCTAGCAGCCATGTGTCACGGCCGATTTGCTCTCCGTTCACATCAACAAGCGGTGTTTTATAAACACTTTTTTCGTGGTCATATAGAGTAACAGAAGGCAAAATGGCGTAGCCGATGCCGTGGTAGGCCATTTGTTTACATGTTTCAATTTGGTCTACTAAAATCGTCTGCTTTGGAGATACTTTAAATTTTTGATGCCACCAGTGCTGGATTTCCTGATAATACGTGCTGTCGCTTTTAAATTGGATAAATGGCCGCTCAGTCTTGATTAATTCATCTACGTCCTTGATCACGGAATCGACTAAATATAAATGATCTGTCATTAAGTATTCCTTTGTCCCCTTCCAATCAGGGTTTCCGCGGATGATTCCTATGTGCACGTGGTCTTCATACAAGCTTTTGAGCATTTCACTGCTCCAGCCGGTAACGAGTGACACCTTGGCATTTGGATATTTTTCGACATACCGTTTTAACACCTTTGGCAGCCAGTGCTGTCCAATAATCGACGCCACCGCAAGCTTGAGTGTACCATGAATGTCACCCTCAAGTTCATCAATTCGTTCTCTCACTCGATCCTGTTCAACCGTTACTTCTTTTGCAAATTGGATAATCTGTTCACCTGCTGAAGTCACGGTCAGCCCCTTTTGTGAACGAAAAAAGATTTTCGTTCCCCATTCCTTTTCGATTGTCTGCAATCTTTGTGATAATGCAGGCTGAGAGACAAAGAGCCGTTCCGAAGCCTTCCTCATATTCAATTCTTCACTTAGCACAACAAGCATATGTAACTCCTGAAGCTGCATGGGCGTCCCCTTTCTCTCTATAAGTTTTTCTTATTTCATATGCTCATTATATAAATTTTAACTTATGAAGGCAAAAAAAATAAGCTGGGCTCCAGCTCATTTTTTCGCGGAATGAATGACCTCATTTAAGCGCTTTAATACAACTCGTCGAGTAAAAATGCCTTCAAAGACTTGCTCCTCATTTACTACACAAACAAATCCATTATTCGTCACAGCGTGAACGCCTTTTATTACAGGATCTGTCGTTTTGAGTCTCGGAATATCTTTCAGCATAACCTCTTCGACCTTCAACTGGTCGAGCTTCTCAAATTCGATTCGTTCTAAACCGAAGATTTTATCCATAATCATATTCGTTCCAATTAACCCGTGTAAATGATAAGAAGCGTCTAATACCGGAATAGCTGTATATCCTGTTTTGGTTAGAACCAATAGGGCATGCTCAAGGTTATTGCCAATTTGAACATGTGCGACTTTATCTGCATCAATCATATGCTCGGCTACTGTGGACTCAAGCAATTGAGTCGGCTCTATCTCTATCATGTTTCTTCGACCCCTTTTCTCTCAATCATCAATCATACATTCCCCATTACAATTAAGCATAAACTAAAACGAATTTTGTCGAAAGATTTTTTCTGCATAAAAAAGATACTCAGCCCCCGAGTATCTAATAGAATGTTAAACCAATATTAATTCTCAAACCTTACTCTGTCATACAATGTGATCAATTGCTTATACGTATTGTCGTCGACATTTTTTGTTCCACATTCTATATCATTGATCTCACTGCTTAGTAATTCGACAGCATATTCCTGATTCAGCAATACGTTTAATAATAGCTTTTTCTCTTCTTCATTAAAACGATTTTCGATGACGCTCATTCAACATCAGGCCCCCTGTTTCATATATGCTTTTATATTGATTAGCAGGCTTTTGAATGTCTGCTTCCTCTCTATACAGCTAGAATAAGGAACTAGAATCGAATCGTCAACCGCACGTTTCGACAAGGTTTGGAGAAAAATGACGGAATTTATTTTGTGTATCGATTGGCATAGCAAAATGCTGCATATGAGTCGGGTTTTATTTTTGCTTCAATTCCCATAGCTGTGATCATTCCGGTCATTTCCTGGATCAGCTCTTTCGTACTTCCTTTTTTGCCAATATCCAGATGGGCTTCAAAACGAAGGTCTGCCCCTTCCTCAGCAAACGGAAGAAGCAAATCCATCAGTTCTGTTAAAGGCCCCTCAAGGATGTCTGCACATACCTTTTGGCTAAACGCTGTCTCTAATGAAATTTTTTCTCTAAGACTTTGCACGGGTCTTTCAATCACTTGTTGTGTGAGGCAGCCCCAAGCTCCTTTGCCAATCCGGTGGAGATGAATTGCAGTCATAAATGTTGTGACATTTTGATTGACCTGAGAATCCGTACCAATTGATAACACATAGGCGGATCTAGGGTCTTTTCGAATAAAGTCTTTCATTCTCATGACGACATCAGAAAACGCTAAACGATCTTCAGAAAGATTGTAGAAAAAAGAATCACTCACAGAAAGGAACTCCTTTTTAATGGTCTCTTATCCGAAAAATGCGCTGATTGATCATCTTCCATTTGTACATATCATCTATGATGATCCATGTATGCTGCCGCAATAAACGAAGGAATCCTCAGAAAAAACATTTCATACGATTCAGCTTAGGATTGTAGAAGCTCAAAAATCTCAATCGAAATCATATCAATGTTGTCAAATGGGAAAGTGTTTGGCTTATCCCCTTGTTGAAAAACAGTCAATTCAAACGTTTGATTCTTTTCGAAATACTTAACACTACAGATTTTCTCACCGTTCACTTCGAAATAACGCTGTGCCGGCTCGTTTGCAGCTTCTGCTGTCTCTTGAAGACTTTGCAGCCTTGTAATGATACCCATTAATTGTGACATTCTAAAAAAAGACTCCTTTCAAAAAAACAACTCAAGATGAACCCGTATTGATTATACACAAGTCCTACAAAGCATCATACCATAAAGTGTTCTCAGATGATATTTTTCCTCTTGAATTCAAAAAAAGAAAAAGAATCTGTTTTTTTAGTTTGAGTCTTTTTTCTAATCTCATGCACCATGATTTTTATAAACCAGCAGATCTCATCAGCCGTTTCGCAATTTCATCAAAATCCTCTTTTGAAATGCCTGGAGCAAACTCTTCCGGTAATTCTCTATAATCTGGCACAGGTGCACCTTGCGGGGTGCCTTCAATGACTGTGAGCGGTTTTCCATCAATCGGGTGGCTCCCTTTCCAAATTTTATTGATATCCTTGTAGTCCGTATCACTAAATGTATACAGCTTTGTATGAACATTCTGGTCTTCAAATTTTCTCGCTGAATCAAAGTATTTATTATCGAGATTTGGGATTGGGAGCATCTTCCCTACATCTACTCCTGTAGCGACTTCTAGTGCCTTTGCATATGCCACAATATGCACGCCGCCCCTGACAAGTAAATAACCGATCATCTCTCTTGCTGTAGGGTGGTCCGTCATTTCATATACACGCATTTTGTGCGTACGTGCTCCGCATTCAAGGAAGAAATTATGAAGGAGGTCAAGAATCAGGTTGCCGCTTGAGAACACATTCTCTCCTGTCCAAGGTTTTGCCATTGAATCAAACGGATAGCCTGTTTGGGCTGTTTGAATAAAATGCTGTGTATTTCGTTTATCGACAGCTGCCTTCATCGGCGTCGTATCTGGATCTCCTCCATGGGTAGTTCCTGTAATCATGAGATTGATGGCTGTGGTCACAAGCTCAACATGACCGAATTCTTCAGCTGTAATACTGGATACGAGGTCATAAAACGGTTTGAGTTTTCGTTTCCCTCTAAAGTTAAAGGATTGAAACATGTAATTATTTAATGTGGACATTTCACCGAATTTTCCGCCGAGTAATTCTTGCACAGCAGCGGCACCATTTGCATCTGGGTGATCTGGTCTTGGCAAATCAATGAGCAGCCGCGTGTCACGTTTGATCATGATGTTTCCCTCCTACTGTCTAACTATCATCACTTAAGATGTATGGAGGGTTTGGGCTGTCCTATGCATGAAGGGAAAGATTGAAGCACAAAAAAAACTTGGCGGGGGTAGCGCCAAGTTTTTTGGATCTTGATCTGATAGAGGGGTTGGGGAACAGAGAGTAGCTTCTCTCTATAACTAAATGATAATGATTATCAGTTTCATTGTCAACCATTTTTTAATTTTCTTTTTTCTATCAAAAAAAGCAGCCTACGAGGCTGCTCAGATTGATGACAAAAGGCTAAGATTCCTTTTATTTACATTTCAGTGTATAGAAAACCTTTGAAGTCTAGGAAGGACGGGTACCGGAGCGAATTGTACATTCATGAGCACTGCCACGCAGGACTGACAAAGAATGCGAGGATTAGTCTTCACGCCGCGTCTTCAAATTAATCCATCTTGCTCATATAAATAGGCATATGGAAGGTCTATAAACAAATACATATCTCCCTCTAAAGGATAAGAAAACGTACGTATCCTCTCACCTGTTTCTAAATCACTATAAATATCGCTGAAAAATCCTTTTCCGCTAATTCTCATTTGAAGAATATTTGCTAGGAAATAAGGACGCCAGCTCCAGTTTTTTTCTATATACTCCGGCTGAAACAACCATTCTTCTTCTTTTTTGAACACATTTCCAGTGATTTGAAAGCCTTCTTCATTACACATATAAATCCGAAAGCTGCAATCTGTTAGTTCAAGTGCCAGTTTTTGAATGAGCTCATCATTTGTGCTGCACGATTTCTTTAAAGTCGTAACAGCTTGATGAATTCGTTTATAAAATGTTTCAGAATGTTCGTAGACAGCTTGCAGCTTCTTTTTCTCATGGGCAATAAATTGCTGGAATTCTTCTCTAAGCTGATCTTTTCGGTGGCTTCGATCGATTAATTCTCCTGCAGGCTCATGAAGATAGAACCCTTGAAAATATCTCCCGCCATTTCTCCAAGCATACTGTAGCTGGAAATTTGCTTCAATGTCCTCATAAATTAAAGCAGCTCCTATTTTTCTTGCAAGCAATGAAATGCTGTACAAGACATATTCATAGGAAGGAGATGGAGCCGATGCCTTTAATGCCTGTAAATCTATTTTTAATAAATCAGGTGAAAGCAAGGCAATCCGGTCCAGATTACTGCTTTCTTTTCCTATATTTGAGACGGCGATTTTAATCCCATATGTACGATAATACGTTAACGTATGGTATAGCTGTTCAATGTCGCCGCTAAACGTATGCTCTGCAAACTCAATAACAAACCGGTTAAGCTGAATGCCCCTTGCTTCATATTCCTTTAAGAGTTCTAAAAAGCTTTCCCCGTGATCCAGCATGAGGATATTGGCATCATGATTAATAAAAATGAGCAAATCGTCATCTGCTGTTGTGAAGAGATCAAGTGCTTGAGTCAGTACTTTGTGATCTACTTCCAATTTATATTCGTCAGGAATAGATGAATCCGTAAAGAAGGAGCCTAGGCTGACCGTTTCTGACTCAAGCTTCATTCTTCCTAGAATCTCATAGCCTATCACTTTTTGCTCTTCCGCACTGAATATTGCTTGATAGTGCGGGAAAACATCTTCAATATTCGTTAAAATATCCAATGGATCGACCATTTTCATCACCTGCTTCTCTCTTTGTGTGATTATACCACATCAAAAGCAGGTCTTACATCGTCAATCAAAATGGTGATTGGTTGAGCCATTGTCCCCCATCCATCGTAATACAATCTCCATTTATATACGACGCATGCTCCGATAATAAAAAGCTCGCAAGCGCTGCAATTTCCTCAGGTGTGCCCAGTCTGCCAAGAGGAACGCTATCTAATGTTCTTTGCGCTGCTTCTTCTGATTCCCATAGTTTATCTGCTCCGCCTGTTCTCTCGATTGGGCCTGGTGCGATGGCATTGACGCGAATTCGATATTGCCTCCCCCATTCAACAGCAAGCGTTCGAGTCAGGGACAACACGCCGGCCTTTGCTGCCGCCGAATGCGCCACGCCTACACCAGCACCCCATGCATAGGTAGCCACCATGTTAAGTATACTGCCCCTTTTCTTTTGCCGAATCCAGTAATTGCCCACTGCATGGCTGCAAAAAAATGTACCATTTAACACAATATCAATCACAGCTTTCCAGCCGTTAGGAGACAGCTTTTCTGCTGGCACTAAAAAATTTCCTGCTGCGTTGTTAATGAGGGCATCGACATCACCAAATGTATCCACCGCAAACTTGACCATTTGGTCAGCATCCTCTGGGTTTCGCACATCCATTTGGAAGTAAGCGACTGCTCCGCCCTTCTGCTTCATTTCTTTTGCCGTCTTTTCCAGCGTCTCTTCCGTTCTACCAGTAATCACAACATTCCAGCCTTCAGCTGCCAAATGGGCAGCCATTGCCTTCCCCATACCGCTTGATCCCCCTGTGACAATCACTGTTTGCTTCGTCATTTGTTCTCCCCCTTTGTATGATTTGAATGACTATTCATTCATTATTGTCTATCATATCATGATTGACCCTCGGTGCACCATATGGGAGATTATCCAAATATGATGCTATACTTAATTTTATTTATAAAGGAGTCTTATATGAAGCAGCTTTCCCGTAGACAATTTTTAAAAGGAGCAGCTGGTGCGAGTATTCTCGGTTTTTTGGCTACAAGTTGTGGATATGGATATGCCAGGTACATTGAGCCGCGCATGATCGATACCGTGTCACTGACCATTCAAGATGCTCAGCTTCCAGCTTCATTTGACCAGTTTAAAATAGCCCAATTTAGTGACGTTCATTTGAGTGATACATTTCCTGCGAAGGACCTAGAAGCCATCGTTCAGAAAATCAATGCTGCATCTCCAGATCTCATTGTGTTCACAGGTGATCTCGTTGATTTTCAAGCATCCACCCAAGAGCATGAAAAAGCGAAGACTTATTTGAATAAGCTTCATGCTCCGTTCGGTAAACTAGCCATCTACGGAAATCATGACTACGGACCATTCGGAGTGGAGCTTTATGAGAAAACAATGGAGGCTTGTGGATTTACATTATGTAAAAATGATGTGTTTCTATTAGAAAAAGATCATGCACATATTCAGATTGCTGCACTGGATGATCTTATGATGAGCGTGCCTGATTACGATTTGATCAAACGGGAAGTATCATCTGATTTATTTACGTTGCTGCTCGTCCATGAGCCTGATGCAGCATTAGAGCTGAAAACAACACCTATTAACTTGCAGCTTTCCGGGCATACGCATGGCGGTCAAGTGCAGCTGCCTTTCTATGGACCGATTCTCACAGCACCTTATGGCCGTACATATGTAGAAGGTTTATACGAAAGCGATCAGCACCGCATCTATGTCAACCGTGGACTTGGGACAACACGTCTCCCGCTTCGGTTTTTAGCCAAGCCAGAGTTAACCTTTTTTACCTTTACATCTCGTGTATAAATAGAAGCCAAACCGCCCTCTCCTGCATATGTATAATCAAAGTTCTTTTTCATGACAAATGTTAGGAGAAACCTTACTGGGCCTGATTCCGTCCATATAGTATGTCAAGTGACGGCATCATGGCTTCTTTTATTTGAGTAAAAGGAGTGTACTTTGGTGCTGCGATATACAGTGAAAAGAGGAGAAACTCTTGCTTCTATAGCGCTTGATTTTCGAACAACAACAGATGCCTTAAAGGCTGCAAATCCGTCACTTCAAGCTCGCGAGCCCGAACAAAATGAGGTCATCATCATACCTGGTTTGCCAGATCCTAATACGATCCCATACCGCATCTTTGTTTCGATTTCAACGAAACGCCTCGTTTTGTTTTCTGGATCACAACTTATTCGTTCGTATCCGATTGCAACAGGGAAAATTTTAAATATGACACCGACAGGTTCTTATTATATTGTCAACAGACAGCCAAACCCAGGAGGTCCCTTTGGCGCTTATTGGCTGAGCCTCTCAAAAATTCATTACGGCATTCACGGTACGAATAACCCGTCTTCAATTGGTAAAGCTGTTTCTAGAGGATGCATTCGCATGTATAATCAGAATGTCATCGAGCTTGCTTCACTCGTTCCAAACGGAACACCTGTGACCATTAGCCAGTAGATGAAATCAATTGTACGAATGGTTAAAATTTTATATGATATAAAGTGGGATCTTCAGGTTAAGGAGCGTATTTATGGATATTTTTAAAAACAGAAATTTTGTTCGTCTCTTTTTTGCGGCACTTGCTTCGCAAATGGGGACAACAGTAGGCAATATGGCGTTTGCCTTTTATTTGCTCGACCATTTTAGTCATCAGCCCGCATACGCCACATTGGCTGAACTTATGTATTCTCTTCCTACCGTCTTTGTCTTTTTTATGGTCGGTGTGGTCGCAGACCGTTTTGATCGTAAAAAAGTCGCAGAGAATTGTGATTGGATACGAGCTGGGCTGACGATTGTATTATTCATCGTTATTTATTTTAATTCACTGCCACTTATTTTCTTGATCTTGTTTATTCGAAGTGCTATTACGAAGTTCTTCTATCCAGCTGAAGCTTCTCTCGTTCAGGCGATTTTAAATAAAGATCAATATGCAAAAGCCGCTGGCTTAAATCAAATGCTGTTTAGTTTATTTATGGTATTTGGCGTTGGGCTCGGTGCCATTATGTATAAGACGATTGGACTTCACGGTGCCATTACAATTGATTTGGTCAGCTTTATTATTTCAGGCATCCTGATTCGTTCATGTAACATTCCAATTGAAGCGCGTCAGCCAAATGGACAAGCTGGCTGGAGAGGCATGACCATCAAAACGTCTCTGAAAGATTTTAAAGAAGGCATCCTATATATTTTAAAAAATAAATTATTGGCTTCTTTAATTTTTGGCTTTTTTGTTTTCGGTCTAGTCAATGGCGCATTTGCCGTTCTGCCGATGTTTACAATGAAATATGGACTTTCACCAGACCATTTTGAACTGCATACATCCTTCTTTACCATTGCGATCGGTGCAGGCTTGCTCGTTGGAAGCTTAATGGGCTCTGTCCTCGCTAAAAAGGTAAAGATGCAATATCTCATGTCGATTCCAATTCTGGTCGCAGGTATTTTGATTTTTGTCCTTGGTTCTACCCATACATTATGGTTGTTTTACGTCACGTCATTTGTCATTGGTACATGCATTGGCCCAGTCAACATTGTCATTGGCGGCTGGCTGCCTAGAATCGTCCATCCTCGACTGATGGGCCGTGTGTCAGGATGGGTTGATCCGCTCACTATGTTTGCTCAATCGATGACATTAGGTCTGATTGCTGTATTATTTCCAAAACTCATCACAAATGTTTCTTATATTTATTACGGAATGGGCTTTATTATTTTACTTGTCTTCCTTTTTTACTTCATTACACTGCCAAAGTTCAGCAGAGAAGCTGACGACTTAGACGTGCAGCGTGAACTAAAGGGGCAGGGAGTTCAATAAGTAAATAGCAAAAAGGACTTTCTTTTCAGGAAAGTCCTTTTTTCATGGCTGAAACGTCCTTCATGCATTTCCTCTGTTGAGAGAATCTGCTTGAAGGCTTGCTTTATTGATCCATTTTTTCTTGTTTTTCACAATTAAATTCCTTTACATCTTTAAACGTTTTATAGTAGGATAGTCAGGTTGGAGGTGAAAGAAATGCTAAAAAGTTACTATTTTATTCATACTAAAAATGAACAGGGACAGTTTGTTGTACATACAGAAGATTGTGCATTTTTAGGCGATGCTGCAAGCCGTACGTTGATTGGCCTGCACATGAATGGTGAAAGCGCCATGGATGAAGCCAAACAAATGACGAATGAAACTGACTTTAATGGTTGTTTTTATTGCGCTTATTCTATTCATACAAAATAATTCACCCTGTATGCATCACATATACGCGCATATGGTGGACTGAATATATAAAAAAATATCATTTGAGAAACTACCCATTTTGATAAATAGGTAGTTATCATGAACTAATAGTTCACTTTGTTTATATTTCATTCAGTCAATCCTTCTTATCATTCCTTCTATTGTTCATCGCCCATCCCGCTCATTTTTTCGGCTGATACAATGACAAGAATAAAATCATATAGACAATACAAGCTGTCCCTATCCATTGGAAAAGTCCGAATGGCTCTTTTAACCAGAAAACAGTCGTGACGACTGCTGCAAGGGGCTCAACACTTCCAATTAAGCTCGACTCTTTTGGTGATAAGTATTGCAAACTTTCTATGTAAAACCAAAAAGCGATCATCGTTCCAAATATGACCACAAACAATAAATAGACATACGCTTCAAAAGGTAAATGAGTGAGATTGACCTTCCATGGAGGATGGATCAAGCTAAGGGCGCCTCCTCCTATAAGCATCGCCCAGCCGACAACCACTAGAGAGTCGAATTGTTTTAACAGGCTGATCGGATATAACGTATAAAACGAGAGCGCCACAGCCGATAGTATTCCCCAAATCACTGCCACAAATGGAACGGTTAATGTTGAAATAGAACCATTCGTCAATAAGAAAAACATGCCCGCTAAAGCCAATACCACTGTAACCAAATCTCTTCTAGTGAAGGTTGATTGCCTGCGAATGACCAAATACACGATAATCATGACAGGGGCTGTATACTGCAGCAGCGTTGCCACAGCAGCATTTCCATGTTGAATGGATGCCATATAAGTATATTGAACAGCCAGCATACCCATTAGCCCAAATAGAAGGACTTGCATCGCTGTCCTCTTCTTTTGCCACACACCGAACAGATGTGTTTTTTCTTTTGTCACCACATGAACAAATAAAAGCAATCCTCCTGAAATGAGCAACCGAACCGTCACAAGCCAATTGACATCAATCCCATATTGCTGGAACAATTTTTGTGAAATTGTTCCTCCTACTCCCCAGCAGATGGCGCCTATGAGTACAAGTAAAATTCCCTTTCTCCTATTCATTTTCATTCTCCTCAATTCTCAACAAATCATGATAATATAGTTGATAGTAGTTCACTTTGTTACATATTGATATATCAATTGAACATAAAAATAAAAGAATATTGAGGAGAATTATGCACAACCATCATTTTCTGATTGACTTCAACCTGAAAGAATTAACGGAGCATTCTACGACAACATGGCCTATTGCTATTTATCATACGAAAATTCGTCATCATAGAAGCGGCTACATCCCTCTTCACTGGCATGACGAGTTTCAATTTGTCTTTATTTTAGAGGGTGAAGCTGAATTTCATATCAATGAAGAGACATTATGTTTAAAGCAAGGAGATGGCATTTTTATCAATAGTGGCTGCCTGCACATGGCAAAAGATGCGAATGGGACGGCATGTACTTATGTTTGTTTAAATGTCTCTCCCTCTTTCATCACAGCGAATGAATTATTCACCACATTTGTCCACCCTTATATGCATGCGAGCCAGACACCTTATATTTTATTCAACCGAAAAGATCACTGGCCAAAGCAGATCTATCAATGCATTCAAACCATTCAACAATTAATTGATGAAACTCCGGAATATTTTGAACTTGAACTCAATATTCAGCTTATCACCATTTGGAAAAGCTTATTACAAAATGGCTTCCAAATGAAACATGATGCGCGTAAACACGATAAAAATGAACGGATGAAACATATGCTGAATTGGATTCACCAGCATTATCATGAAAAGATCCTTCTCGAAGATATTGCTCGTGCAGGACAGTTAAGCCGCTCAGAATGCTGCAGATCCTTCAAAGACATTTTAAAGAAATCACCCATGCATTATGTAAATGAATATAGAATTCAGCAAAGCCTCGTCCTGCTCCAAGAAACGGATTTCAATATTACAGAAATCGCCTACCAAGTAGGCTTTAACAGCACAAGTTATTTTATCAATTTGTTTAAAAGAATAAAAAATACGACACCTTTAGCATATAGAAAATTAAAACAGCTGGATTCTCTCCAGATAAAATGGATAGAAGAAAAATAATGCAGAAGGCGTCTTAAATGGCTTTTGTAAATACAAACGATGAGAATGGCTACATTTCAATCGCCCTCGCCTAATGCAGACTAGGGCGTTTTTTATTGCTGTTTTTGTTCTTTTAGTTTCTTAAAAATCACAAATTGATATACTCCGAATAGTACGGTGAGGATCATAATTGCTGTAAATAATTGATTGGCTGGAAGCAAGAAATATACGACAACAAAAGATAAAAGCAACACAAGATAACCTATATTGAACGCTTTTTTGAATGTCATGATATTACCTCCTTTCATTAATAACTTCTATACATACTAGATAATCAACAGAAATAGAATCAGTTGAAGTTTTTTTGGGGGAGAATGGGGGGATTCGAACACACAAAATTTTTAACCCTCCATAATCCCTTTATACCAAAGGTTTTCTTTTTACAATATCTCTATTTGCAATTTACTAATAAAAACGTATAATTTATACTAAGCACAGGAAGACGAAAGACAAAGGAGAGAAAAAATGGACGATTATGCTCATACTAAAGACATAGAACCTACAGCAGAAAACATCGCAAAAGCCATTTATACTGTTAACCGCCATGCTAAAACCGCACCAAACCCCAAGTTTCTTTATCTTTTGAAAAAACGAGCGCTGCAAAAACTATTGCAAGAAGGTAAAGGAAGAAAAGTGGGCCTACACTTCTCTAACAATCCCAAGTATAGTCAACAACAGTCCGACGTGCTGATTGAAATTGGAGATTATTATTTTCACCTGCCACCAACGAAAGAAGACTTCGAATTTTTGCCACACTTAGGAAATTTAAATCAATCATATCGCAATCCGAAAGCGAATATGTCATTAAACCGAGCAAAGCAAATACTTCAAACGTATGTCGGTTTAAAAGAAAAACCTGCCGCCACAAAACAAAAATCACATTACACAAAGCCCGTCTTCAAACGACTCGGGGAAAGTTATTTTTAAACAGAAAAAAACCACTCATGCCGAGTGGTTTTTTGTTTAGATAATAAAATGATCGACTTTTTCAATCAGCTGATGAATTTCTGGTTTACTGATTTGATCATCTGCACCGATCGTTTCCCCTTTATGACGCAAATCTTCAGTAATTAACGAAGAGAAAATAAGAATCGGAATAGAATTTGTTAAAGGATTGTCCTTCAGCAGTTTTGTTAGCCTGTGGCCATCCATTTTAGGCATTTCAATATCCGTAATAATCATATCAATTTCTTCTGTCACACTGATTCCTTTGCTGACAAGATCCATGACATGATCATATGCCTGTTTGCCATCTTCAAAGGTCACAATGTTTTTATAGCCTGCTTCGGTTAATTCATTTGTTAATAAACGCATGAGAAGCGGAGAATCTTCAACGACATACAGCTTCTTCCCTGTTCTTCTCTCGTCTTTCTCACCGTCAAACATATGATACGTATCAACACCTGAAGCGGATTCAATATCATAAATGATTTTTTCGTAATCTGGAAGGAAAATCATTTTTTCATCAAGCTTAATGATGCCCGTTAAATGACGGTCCATCCCTTGATTCAGTGCAGTCGGCTTCTCAATCTCTTCCCAGCTGACGCGGTGAATTTGTGATACTGTTCCTGTATGGAACACAAATTTCCGTTGGTTGAATTCAGTCACAATATATTTCTCTTGTTCCGACTGATCTGACTCGACATTAAAAAAGGAAAATAGATTGATGACTGGTAAAATCTCGCCTCGTAAACTAATCATCCCTTCTACATCTTGGTGAGAGTGCGGTACAACCGTCACCTCAACCGGCTGAATGATTTCTCTTACTTTCATGACGTTAATGCCGAATTGATTTGCACCAATTTCAAACTTCACAATTTCCAATTCATTGGTACCAGAGTCAAGTAAAATTTCTTGTTTATTTAAAGCCACGGAAATCCCTCTATTCTTCAATATTAGATTGTACTTTTTATATCGGCAGCATAGGTAAAAAGTTGACGTTTCTTTACGCTTTCTCTCGAACGAATTGATGAATCACAAGTCCTATCGCTGCAAGGATGAGCAAAGACCCTAGTGCTAGGCGGCTTGCGAGATTTCCGTAGTCTGCAAACAGCAGGGTAACTGAGCCATAAATAATGGGCCCAATAATGGAAGACACCTTCCCTGAGAAGGCAAAGAGGCCAAAAAACTGTCCTCGCTTTTCCTTCGGGGTCAGTTCAATAATCAAGATTCGTGATGCCCCCCAGCTTGCGCCAAGTGAAATCCCGAATAAACTGCCCGCTACCCAGAAGACCCATTCGGTTGCCGCTGTCACAGCTAGAATGAGCGCCACAATTAAAATGACATATACGACGGTAATCGAGCGTTTTGCCCCTATCGCTTTTGTGATATAACCAAACAGAAAGGAGCCAATGATACTTGAAATGGTCGACACAAGATAGAGTAAAATAAATTGCCCAGCTGTAAAGCCAATAATGATTTTGGCATAAACAGCCATCATCGCAATTGCTGTTTGTAAGGCATCATTCATAAAAAAGAAGGCGATCATAAAAATAAAAGCTGGCTTGTACCTTTTCATCTCTTTAAACGTGTGAACAATCTCTTTATACCCGCTGAAAAAAGATGCCTTTTTCTTTTGCTGAGGCAGCGGATGAGGTTCTTTTACAAAAAAGAGAAAAGGTAGAAAAAAGAGAAGGAATAAAAGAGCCGTTGGGATAAATGCTTCATGAAACTGGTCATTGCCAACAAGTAAATAAACAGAGAGGCCGACAAGTGTCCCTAAATAGCCAACGGCAATACCAAATCCAGAAATAAGCGGGATTTCATCCTTTGTCCCAAGATCGGGCAAAATGGTGTCATAGAAAACAAGACTAGAATGATAGAAAAACTTTGCGACCACAAACAAGGTAACCACAACCAATAAAGAAACCGGCAGCCCAAACCATTCACTTGAGAAATCAATCCCAGCAAAAATCCCCATCAACACCGTACAAGCAATACATATGAACGTAAACACCGTAATGTAGCGTTTCTTTTTTCCTGTACGATCAATCAGCACTCCGTATAAAGGTGTAAAAATGACGAGAAAAAAGCTGGCTAGTGCGTTTGCATAAGAAATAAAGGTGCTGGCGATCTGGTCCATTCTCGCACTGTCCCCGATCGTTTCCTGCAAGTAAAACGGGAAGAAAATGGTGATCATATTTGATGAAAAGATCGTATTTGCAAAATCATACAACGCCCAGGCTAACACAGGTGCTGTCAAAAACAGCCCGAAGCCTGCCCCTTTTTTCTGTGCGGTCTTTTTTCCTGTTCTCAATCGATTGTCTCCCTTCTCTGCCTCTTTTTTCACTATCATTCTATTTTATGTGCTGTTTCCCTCTTCCATACAATAATCTATGAAAAAAAGCACCTCTTACCATATAGCAGAGGTGCTTTTTTCATTATCTCTTCACAACAATTGTACTTGCAATCAAATCGTGAAGTGCTTGTTTTTTCTCTGTGAAAAAAGCAAGGATATATCCAATATATAAGATCGGAGACAAAAAGCCTTTTGCAAAGAAGCGGCCAGTTGCACGCCCGAATGTGACCTTTTCGCCTGTGACTTTTGTGACTTTGATGCCAAGAGCCATCTTCCCGAGTGTTCCTTGTAATTTTGATGATTCCATGATGGCGTAATAAAGCCATGTCACCACGGTCCCCATCAAGACTGCCCCTATATAGAAAATGATCAGTCCCATAATAGCTTCCCATTCCTCATCCGTTATGACGGTTGAAGAATAGTAATAACTGTCGTCATCCATCATCAGAGCTGCACCTGGGCTTGAGACAAAAAAGACTGACGCCAAAATAAACATGATAAAAGCAATTGGTACTCCGATAATGATACCGTCCAAAAGATGTGCAAGAAAACGATAGCCTACGCCTGCTAGCTCAGGATGCTTCTTTTCTTGAATGTGTGGTTCTGTTATGTTGGTTTCCATCCTATTTCTCCTTTATTATGTATGTTTTCTATAAATTTCTTATAATCATTCGTTATTATATCCTATGAATATAGCAAGATCAATGCAGCTTTACACTTTTACATACATTTTAGATCAGTTTGATCTAAATGATTTATGTGAATAAATACTGAAAATTTGTGAAAATCATGGCACTTCTAGTTCTTTTACCTCCTGATTTTTTAACATTTTGTGATATTTTCGTCTTGTTTCCATTATTCTGTTGACATTGATTCTTCAAATGGTACAATAGTCAAGGATTTTTTAAAGAAAGGTGTTCATGATGGGAACTGTTGTATTATTAAAGAACAACGAAATGACTGTAATTGAAGATATTTGCGAAGCTGATTATTTAGATATGAAGCATGGTTTGTCAAACGATGACACAGCTTATATCTCTTGGTACGAAGACTACGATACTGCTTATGGATATTGATTTCATTTCATAGATGAAGCGTAAAAAAGGCGATACAACCTGAGAATAGGTTGATCGCCTTTTTTACGTTTGTAAACTTCTTTCACTTTCAGGTTCCACATGAATAAAGATTTGCGCATGCGGAAATTCGAGCTGAATCTTCTCTTCAATTCGATCACATAATTGGTGAACATCTTCAATGGTTGTCTTTCCATCTACAATCAAATGGAAATCAATATATTCCTCTGCACCAGACCGCCTTGTTCGAAAGTCATGATATTCAATAAATTCTTGACTGAATCCTTGAATGATCGATTCAATTGATTGTTCTTCCTCTGGTGTTAAACGAGCATCAACAAGCGGCGGGAAGGCTTCCTTCATGAGTTTAAACGCTTCACGCATAATAAAGAAGGCCAGAATCATTCCAATGATCGGATCTAGGAAATACCAGTCGGTTAATGCTACAAGCAATAAACTGAATGCCACCCCTAGTGACGTATACACATCCGTTAAAAGGTGCAATGCATTTGATTTCATGGCGACTGAATGTACTCGCTCCGCCTCTTTGTTCACAATTCTCGATACAACAAAATTGATGAGCGCGCCTAGCAGCATGACCACAATGCCAAGCACGGGCAGCTTAACTGGCTCTGGATGCATTAATTTGTGAACACATTCGTATATAATCCAAATGCCAGCAACGAAAATGAGCAGGGTCTCAATCGTTCCAGAAATATTTTCGACTTTTCCATGTCCATAAGGATGTTTAGAATCTGCTGGCTTTCTTGAAATACGAACAGAAATAAATGCAATAAACGACGCCATTAAATCGAGAAACGAATGAATGGCTTCTGATAAAACCGCAACAGATCCGGTTAAGAGACCTACAATGATTTTTAAGATGACAACAAATGTGTTGCTCAGCACGGATAGAAACGCGATTTTCGATGTCTTCGCTGATTGTTCCATCTATCGTCCTCCTTTAGGAGATCGTATGTCTATGAAAGCCATTCCCATGACCATGATTCTCACGTTCTTTCAGTTTACGCAGTTTTGCCGTTTTCTAATCATTCTCATCACAGCCTGTATTTTCTCTTGAGGTTACGCTATAATAAATGTTGCTCTTTCTTCAATATATCACTCATGCGGTGATGGATAGGAGAATAGACTACATATAACGCTATCCAGTGCCTTTCGCAGGTGACATTTATGCAGTGAATGGTAAAATAGGATAAAAACATAAATTTTTAAGGTGATGAGAAATGGAGCATTTGCTGAATCCAAGAGTAAAGGATATTGAAATTTCAGGCATTCGAACATTTTCAAATCTCGTATCGTCATATGAGGATGTCGTTTCATTGACGATAGGTCAGCCCGATTTTTATACGCCGCATCATGTCAAAACAGCTGCCAAAGCAGCCATTGACGAGAATTTCACCTCATACACTCACAATGCTGGTTTCTTAGAGCTAAGACAAGCGATCCAGCATTATATCAAGAAGAAAGTGAATCTTGATTATACTGCAGAGTCAGAAATCATTGTGACAACAGGTGCAAGTCAAGCAATTGATGCTGCGTTTCGAACCATTTTAACAGAAGGCGACGAGGTCATTTTACCTGGACCTGTATACCCCGGATATGAACCGATCATTCGAATGTGTGGTGCCATGCCCGTACATATTGACACAACGAATGCCGGCTTTAAATTGAATGCCAAGCTGATTGAGGATGCGTTAACGGAAAAGACAAAGTGTGTGGTTCTTCCTTACCCTTCAAACCCGACTGGTGTCACGCTTTCAGAAGAAGAATTGAAAGAAATTGCCCAGCTCCTTGAAGGAAAAGACATCTTTATTTTATCCGATGAAATTTACAGTGAGCTGACATTTGACCGGCCGCATCATTCAATTGCCTCTTTCTTAAAAGAACAGACCATTGTCATCAATGGACTGTCTAAATCTCATAGCATGACTGGATGGAGAATTGGCTTTTTATTTGCTTCAGCTCCAATTGCTAAACATGTATTAAAAGTACATCAATATAACGTGTCTTGTGCCTCGGCTGTCTCACAAAAGGCGGCACTTGAAGCTGTGACAAATGGTGTGGATGATGCACTGATCATGAGAGAGCAATATAAGAAAAGACTCGATTATGTATATGATCGGCTCATTTCTATGGGGCTTCCGGTGATTAAACCTTCTGGCGCTTTTTATATTTTTCCATCCATTGAATCGTTTGGGATGAGTTCCTTTGATTTTTGCATGGAGCTGTTAGAAAGTACAAGACTTGCGGTCGTCCCAGGCTCTGCTTTCTCTCCACTCGGCGAAGGGTATGTGCGCCTGTCTTATGCTTATTCACTTGAAACGCTGAAAGAAGGACTTGACCGGCTAGAACAATTTGTACTTGAAAAACGTTCCATTCATTCGCTAGATTGAAACAACGGCTCTCTTGCCGTTGTTTTTATTTTGCAGGAAACATGATGTGAAATACGGTGCCCTTTTCAGGCTGACTATCCACACGGATCGTCCCATTATGATTTTCTAAAATATTAAATGTGACCATAAGGCCAAGCCCAGTTCCTTTTTCCTTTGTGGTTAAAAAGGGCTCTCCAATCCGTTTCATCACCGCTTCTGGAATGCCGACCCCTTCATCACGAATGGTGACAAGTATTCCATCACTTTCTGCTTTAGCCGTGATGTCTACCTTTCCTCCGTCCGGCATGGATTCTACGGCATTTTTGATTAAATTGATAAACACTTGCTTGAGCTGATTTTGATCCCCGTTCATCAGGAGACCTTCCTCTATCTCACTTGTGTTCATTAAAATGCCATTTAAGTTCGCTTGTGTTTCTAACAAAGCCGTAACTTCGCTGATGATTTTTTTCAAATCAAGCGTCTGCATTGAGGACGTTTGCTGCGGTTTCGCCAGCATTAGCAACTCACTCAAAATAATTTCTATTCGGCTCAGCTCAGAGAAAACAATCTCGAAGTATTGATCGCGATCTTTTGTTTTCGGTTTAATGAGCTGTAAAAAGCCTTTGATGGCGGTTAATGGGTTTCTGATTTCATGTGCAATGCCAGCCGCCAATTGACCTGCGATCGATAATTTTTCTGAGCGGAGCATGAGCTCTTCTGTCTGCTTACGTTCGGATATATCTCTTAAAATAATTTGAACCGCTGTTTCTCCAAAGAATGTAGTTGGGATACAGACCATTTCTGTATAAATCAGCTTATGCTTAAATGTATGACAGCTCATCGTGACAATCTCGGAATCTGATGCTCTTTCAATAATACGAGATAAGCTCTTTTTGACCTTCTGCTGATCACAGGAATGAATTTGATGAAAGATATCCTTTCCTATTAATTTATCGTAATGCTCGGCTTCAAATAATTTAATACCTGATTCATTCATAAACACCCATTTGTGATCATGGATGACCGCAATCGTGTCAATGGAGTTTTGAATGAGCAGCTGATACCTTTCCCGGCTTTTTTGAAGAACAGTTTGGAATTTTTTACGGGATGAGATGTCCACGAGCAGCAAAAGCTCTGCCCGCTGATTTTGATAAATCGTCGGTGATGACTTTACCTCAATATGAATACTGCTCCCATCTTGACGCTTCCATATCTGTTCAATCATTCCGACTGGAAGGCCTTGCTGCAGCCTTGTTATGCGGCTTCTGACAATATCATGGTACTCTTCAGCAATAAAATCAAACGCGGACTTGCCGATCATGTCATCTCTTGCACTTACCCCCATTAATTGCAGCATCGCATCATTCGCATACACAATTTTCCCTAAAGTCGTAATACATAACGGATTTGGCAGCATGGCAATCAATTGTTCAGCTTCACCGACATTTTGGAAAGCCGGCAGACTGCCCAGCGACTGTTCTGCTACTTTTGATGCTTCTTGAAATGCTGCTTTTTGGGGCTTAGTATCCAGCACCCTCATTTTCAGGATCATTTCTCTACTTACTTCGTTGTCTAACCCATCACAAGCAACAAAATCAATGCTTGCTTCGACCCATACAGCTGTCAGATCACTTCTTAGCAGTCTAAAGTGGCAAACCTCTAGCATGTGCTGATTGTAAAAATAACTTTCGACGAGAAATTGATCTTCGGTATGAACAAAGTCTTTCAAAAAACACCCTAGTAAATCCTTTTGTTCATAGAGCAAAAGCTGCTTACAGTTGGAAGAAATGTAGAGAAAGCGGCCATTAGAAGAAAGAACGGCATGTAAATCGATGTTCGAATACAATTGATTCGAATCTTTCATTTGTTGTTCCATCGTCGTCCGACCCTCCTTTTCATTTTTTAGGGTTGTCCTTAGATTGATGTATAAAAAAGATTCGCTAGAAAACCCGTATTTTCCTTCTGTCATCGAGGGAAACGTCCATATTTTCAGCAAAAAGGGAGCACTTTCTGCTGCTGTGCTCCCTGCGGTTTATTGTTTTTCATATTTCTTTTGTAATTCAACGTACTTATCCACAATTTTACTTGGGATATTTTTAATGACAGGATCTTTATCTGAGACATAAGGTGTCACGACACTAAACGCTACCTCTGGATTAGAAGAAGGATAATATCCTCCAAAGGTTAAATTGTACGTGGCATTTCCCCACCAGCTGCGGTTGGCACCATAGTAGAAGGTTTGCGCTGTACCCGTTTTTCCCGCGACATCATGCTGACCAAATCGGCCAGCGGCAGTTCCGCCTGTTGATGTAACCATTTTCAGTCCCGTTTTTACGCGGTCAATATCTGCTTTCGAGTTGTTAATCGTATTCAGCACCTTCGGCTCATATTTTTTTACGACTGGGCCTACTTCATTCTTCTTCGTTGGAAGATGAACACTTTTCACTACTCTTGGCTGAATACGGCTCCCTCCATTGGCAATTGTCGACATGTATTGTGCCACTTGGAGCGGTGTATACGTATCATACTGACCAATTGCTTCATCAAGCAAGAGTCCGCCGACCGTCTTAGGATGCGTCTGCATCCCGCTTGATTCCTGCGGCAGATCGATCCCTGTTTTTACGCCAAGACCGAATTGCGCATAGTAGTTTCTCATTTTTTGTAAGTGCTCAGGTCTTGCAGGTAACGGTCCATTCTTTTGATAGGTGATGCCCGCCATTCTCATTGCAACATGGAACATGTAAACGTTGGAACTTTTTTGGAGTGCCCGAAGGTCGTTCACCCACCCAAGATTGTTGTAAGACTTCTTCGGCTTTCCACTTCCTGCAAAATAGAGCGGTGTATCCATATAGGATTGGTTGTGTGACATCCCGTCCTGATAACCGCCAAGTACTGTGGCTCCTTTGACAACAGAGCCCATTTCATACTGAGTCGTAAATGTTCCGATCGCATAATCTGTGACGTCTCTGCCGTCCATTTTCTTGCCCGACATGGCGAGAACATCCCCTGTGTGAGGATCCATCATGACGACAAAGGCACGATCCATCATATAGTTTCTCGCACTGGCCGATCTAAGCTCTGATTCGACGATTTTGTCGACTTCCTTTTGCAGCTCCATATCAAATGTCAGCGCAAGATCAAGTCCTCTTCGTCCTTCTGTCCGCTTGATTTCATCAAGCAGCTTCCCGCCAACCTGTGTATATTGAACGGTTGCTTTCTCTGGGTTCAGAAAATCCTCATATTGATATTCTAAATAGCTCTTCCCTACACGGTCATTTCGCGAGTAGCCTCTTGCCATATAGTAATCTTCACGTTCTTTAATAATTCCTTGCTCTGGTGTAGTTACACCGCCAAGTACATTATAAAGGGTCTTTTCATACGGATATTTTCTTGTCCAGTCATTGATGACGTTCACACCTGGCAGTTCATCAAGATGCTCTGAGACAAGTGAAATCTCTTCATATGTCAAACTCACGGATGAAGTCTGTTTTGATTCTTTCGTTTCATCTAGTAAAGCAACTTTTTCGTCCCCTTTTTTCTCTTCGTTTGGGTCCATTGCCTTCACGATTTGAGGTTCAAAGGCATATCCGCCTGTAAATCTACGGTAGATCGCTGCAACAGCTTTTTCCTCCGCATCCTTTTCGATCGCTTTGACTTCTTTCTTTGGGACACGCTCTACTTGAAGCGGATAGACATCCTTTGCATCGATATCCTTTTTCTCCGCTTTTGAAATGAGATTATCCGCTTCTTTCGGATGGCTCGCCAGCCAAAAATCCCGAATGTCACGCTCTCTCAAAAAATCAGTATCCATTTTTATATAAGTCGCAAGTTTTCTTGCTACCTTAATCTTATCCTTCGCTTTCACACCGCTTTCTGATGTATAAACGATGGCAGGTACACTTTCGTTATCAACGACGACTCTTCCTCTCGCGTCATACATTTTTCCTCTTGGAGACGGGTATGATGCCGTTTTGACCTCTGTTCGGTTGGCTTGCTTTTTATAATCTTCACCATTGACGATTTGCAGCACACCAAGCTTGATCACAAGTCCAGCAAATAAACTAAATACAGCGAAGAAAAAGAGATTAATCCTCCAGGCGTTCCGGCGCTTCATTTTTTTCTGCTCGGCAGCACCTTGATGCTGTTTCTCTCCCACTTATGTAGCTCCTCTCATCCTTTTCAATCTTTTACAATTACCACTCATTATTGTAACACTTTTGTAATAGTTGTTACAGCGAAACGAGTGAAAAAAAGCTGTCAATCCCTAATCTGCAAAAAAATATACTAACACTTTAAAATATTGGTATGTTTATGTCGTTTTCTTTAAATGGAAAAATTCCCTATCCTTTGATATGAAGCGGCTCTTACTATGACTTTAACAAAAATGACAAACTGGTATTGTCAATGGAGGATGCTGGTACGTTTATAACAAAAAGTCCATGGTATGATTTTTTGTGAGAAAACAAAACAAAGATTTTAGGAGGAGTTACAATATGAAGAAGAAATCATTCTTTTTTTCAGCGCTGACAGCTGCTGCACTCATCACATTCACTGGGGGACATTCGGCTGATGCGAAGGAGCTTAACCTGAAACAAGTGATAAACGTACAGCATCAAGCCATTGATCTTCATACATTAGCAGCAAAATTACATATCTCTTCAGATGTAAACAAGCTAAGCAAGTCAAATCAAAAAGAGATCGAAGCTCTATTAAACAAGCTGATCAAAAGCGGCCAGCCTGTTACTGGAACAAAAGTAGTAAAAGAAGTAAACAAAGCAAAACAAGAACAAAAACAAGAATCAGTGAAAAAACCAACTGCTTCTAAACCAAGCACTCCAGCAAAAGAAAACACAAACAGCAATAGCAACACAAAAGCTGACCAAAAAGACACAAATGCATCAAAAGCAGACAGCAGCTTAAATGCATTTGAAAAAGAAGTGGTCGAGCTTACAAATAAAGAGCGTGCAAAGCAAGGCTTAAAGGCACTTTCTGTGGATTCTAAATTAAGCAAATCTGCTCGCGCAAAATCTCAAGATATGAAAGATAAAAACTATTTCTCTCATACAAGCCCAACTTATGGATCTCCATTTGATCAAATGAAGCAATTCGGTATCACTTACAAATCAGCAGGTGAAAACATTGCTCAAGGTCAAAGATCTCCTCAAGAAGTTGTAACAGCATGGATGAACAGTGAAGGCCACAGAGCGAACATTTTAAACAAAAGCTATACACATATCGGTGTTGGTTATGTGAAATCTGGCAACTACTGGACGCAGCAATTCATCGGAAAATAATATTAAAAAAACCTGTCCTTATTTGGGACAGGTTTTTAATTTGTCTAGTTTTTCAGCAATGCGAGGGCTTGTTTACACGCTGCAAACTGTTCCACATAGGCGGGGCAGTTTTTTATTTGACCCATAATTTATAGATGCTTTGTGTCCCGCTGTTTTCTTCGCCCTGTTCACTCAGCTTTTCATAAAGTGACTTCGCAAGTGAGAGCCCTGGCATTTCTTCTCCCATCAGCTCTGCTTCTTCAAGTGCAATGCCCATATCCTTGATAAAATGCTTTACATAAAACCCTGGCGCGAAATCGCCTTTCAGCATTCTTGGTGCAAGGTTTGACAAAGACCAGCTGCCGGCTGCACCTGTTGTGATGCTTTTGAGCACCTGCTCTGGATCAAGCCCTGATTTTTCGGCATAAGCCATTGCCTCTGCGACACCGACCATCCCCGCTGCGATGGCAATTTGGTTACACATTTTTGTATGCTGACCGCTTCCTGCCGGTCCTTGATATTGAATGTTTTCACCCATTTGCTCAAATACCGGCAGGCAGGCTTCATAGGCAGACTTTTCTCCGCCGATCATAATGGCCAGGGTGCCATTTTGAGCGCCTATGTCTCCCCCTGATACAGGTGCATCTAATGCAAATACACCTCTTTCCTTCGCTTTCAACTCAATTTCTTTTGCAAGCTGAGGCTTCGAGGTCGTCATATCAATGAGATATGTTCCAGGCGCGGCATGTGCCACAAGCCCATCTTCACCTAAATAGATCTCTTCTACATCCGATGGATATCCCACCATTGTGATGACAGCATCTGCATTTTCTGCAATGTCCTTTACTGCCGGTTTCCATGATGCTCCTTTTTGAATCAATGCGTCTGCTTTTGCTTTCGTTCTTGTATAAACGATCACTTCATAGCCTGCATCCATTAAATGTCCTGCCATACTGCGCCCCATTACACCGATTCCTATAAAACCAACTGTTTTGATTTGTGCCATCACTTGTTCCTCCTTAAAGAGACTTTGTCAAGCCACCATCGATGATCAGTGTTTGACCTGTCATATATGTATTGGCTTCAGATAAAAGAAAAGCTGCATATGCTGCAAATTCCTCTGGCTGTCCATAGCGGCCAAGCGGGATCGCTTGTTCAGCCTGTGCTTTGATTTCTTCAACCGTTCGATTCTCTCTTTGTGCGCGGTGCTTTTCCAGCTGTTTGACGCGGTCTGTTTCAATTTTTCCGGGTGCTAACGTATTGATCAAAACACCATCCTTTGCCAGCTCCTGAGCGACTGTTTTTGTCCAGCCGGCTATAGCTGGTCTAAATGTATTCGACAGCATCAAGCCTGGGATCGGTTCTTTCACTGACATTGACGCAATGTTTAACACACGTGCACCACGTTTTTTCAAATAAGGTAATGCCTCTTTTAATAACCGAATATAGCTGAGTAAATGAAGCTGAAATGATTCGATCCAATCTTCATCTGTTAAGGTGTCAAGCGTTCCTGTTTTAGGTCCGCCTGTATTGTTCACAAGAATGTCTAGACGTTGCTCATCGCCAGCCGCCGCTTGAACAAGCGCCTTAATTTGCCTGGCGTCAGATACGTCACATACTTGATAAGTCAGCTGTCCTTTGGCAAATGGAGACAGCTCGTTGACTGTTTCTTTCAGCGTTTGTTCATGTCTTCCCGAGAGCATTACATCCGCTCCCTCTTTTGCTAGAGCAAAGGCAATCGCTTTTCCGATACCTTGACTGCTTGCAGCGACCAATGCTTTTTTTCCAGTTAGTTTGACATCCATGTAAGCACCTCCTCTCGTTCATTTTATCATACAAAAAGAACCTTGCTCACGTCGCAAGGTTCCTTTCCGCGAATCACACCTTAAATCGGTCAACCGCCTGACGCAGTGCCTGGCTTGATTCGTTTAGCATTTCAGTTGAGGTTTTCGTTCTTTCTAACGCTTGAACTTGTTCATCTGTAGACGCATGCACTTCCTCAGCTGAGGCAGCAGATTCTTCTGAAATAGCAGCAATACTTTGAATGGATTCACTCATCTTCTGCTGTTCTTCTGTCATTTCATTGATCTGTGTATGAATGCTGTCGATTGAACCGACAAGTGCCTGCATTTCCATTGTGATGCTGCTGAGTGCCTCACCTGTTGCATTAATGGCATCACCTTGTTCCTCATTCATTCTACTTGCTGCTGTCATCGCTTCCGCCGCTTTCTTCGATTCATCTTGAATGAGTTTGACGGTTTCACTAATGTGTTTTGTTGACTGTGCAGATTGTTCAGCAAGCTTTCTGACTTCTTCTGCAACTACAGCAAATCCTCGTCCACTTTCTCCTGCTCTCGCCGCTTCAATACTTGCATTCAGTGCAAGTAAATTCGTTTGATCAGAGATTTCAGAGATAGCAGTCACGACGTTTTCAATATTTTTCGTTTTATGCTCAAGATCTAGCAGCATTTGCTCAACCTTTTTCGATTCATCGCTCGCTTGTGTTGATTTTTGGACGAGCACACCAAGTGCATCAAGCCCTTTATAGCTTGCATCTTCAGATGATTTTGAGTTGGTTTGCATTTGTGTGGCGAGTTCACCCATATGGCGCACTTTCTCATACAATTGCTCTGATTTCTCATTAATCGTTTCTGCATCCGACGCCTGCTTAGTCGCCCCTGTTGCCACCTCTTGAATCGCGGTTGCAATCTGTTCGCTAGACAGCAAGGTCTCATTTGAAATTTGGGTCACTTCATCCGCTGATTCCACAACTTGATCTGAAGCCCCTTTCACTTTTTCAATTAACTCCCTGATGTCCTCGGTCATTTGATTAAAGCTTTTCGTAAGGAAACCAATTTCATCTTGAGACTTCGTTTCAAGCGTGCTTGTTAAATCGCCTTCTGACACCTTACGAGCGTGCTCTATTAGACGCTTGATTGGCGTAGTTATGCTTCTTGCCAATAAGAAGCTGAGGATCATCGCAAGAATAATGGCAATGACGGATATAATGATGCTTGTCTGATTCATTTTTTCTGTAATCCAAAGCAGTTGCTTTTTCTCAAAGCTGACACCAACCGTCCAATCGGCTTCTTTGATTTTAGATGTGACCGTCAGTTCTTTACTGTCATCAATACCTGAGTTGTCGATCGCTTTTTTCACAGAAGCGACCTTTGATATATTTTTTCCTTGCTCTGTTGGATGCGCCAAAAGGGTGCCTGTGCCATCAACTAAGAAAGCGGTCCCCTTATAAGGAATCTCTTGTTCATTGATATAGGACTGAATCGAGGACAGCTTCAAATCAAGTCCAGCGACCCCAATGACCTTTCCATCTTTGACAATCGCCTTCGTGGCTGAGACAATCACTTTTTTCGTTGCTTCATCTACATATGGATCTGTCCAAACGACCTGATCAGGCTTTTCGGCTGCTTGTTTAAACCAGCCTTGTTTAGATGGATCATAGCCTTCGCCAAGATCGAACTCTGGGAAGCCGAGCATTTTGCCATCAATTGTTCCAATATAGGTAAACGAAATGAGTTTATCCTGTTCCTGCAATTTTTTTAGTGCATCTGTTTCATAAGCTAATGTTTGTTTTGTTTGTTTTTGCGCAAATTCTTCAGTCATTGTACTTGTTGCCACTTTGTTAATGGTATTGCCGTAATTATCAAGCTTTTCTGTAATAATGTCTTTCAGGCTTTCTGCCGTTGCTGCTGCGGTGGTTTTTGCATCTCGTTCAATAAGTGGTCTTAACACTAAGTTAGAACCCACTTGAACAGCCACGACGGTTAAAATTAAAATAACTGAGATGAAAACAGCTATTCTCACTTGAAGTTTCTTAAACATCTCCTCACACCCCTACATCTACTTTCACACCTTATTTTATATATCGGCAAAATGGGTAAAGCATTCAATAGTTGTAAGAAAATTTAAATAGAAAAAACAAGCCCTATAGGCTTGCTTTAAGTAAAATATTCAATCTTTGCAGACGGAAAGTACTGATCAATATATGATTCTAACGTCTCTCTTAGTTCTTGTTCCTCATCTTTTTGGTAGATATATTTCCCAATCCCATATCTCCCCCACTTGTATCGTCTTTTTTCTTCATCTAATTCTAATTTAGATTTCGGGTAGTTTTTTTGAATCACACGCTTTGCTGGTTTTGTAAAGCGATGCTGAATCATCTCAAAGGTAATATCACCTCTCACATCATCAGGAAGAGCTGCATCGAGCTTTTCAAATAAAACTTTATATCCTTCCTGCCAGCCTTCATGGATGTAGATGGGAGCAATAATAAAGCCAAGAGGATAGCCTGCCTTTGCGACCTTAACAGCCGCTTCAATCCGCTGATCAAGCGGTGATGTGCCAGGCTCGAAATATTTAATGACATAATCGGCATTAATACTAAAACGGAATCTTGTCCGGCCATTATGCTTTGCATCTAACAGATGATCAACATGATGGAATTTCGTGACAAATCGAAGCTTTCCTAAGTCGGTTTGCCCGAAGTATTCAATCGCTCGTTTGAGTGTATGTGTCAAATGGTCAATTCCTACGATGTCTGAAGTACATGATGCTTCAAATCTCGTGATATCCGGTGCTCGTTCGTTCATGTACTGCTCAGCTTGATCTAATATTTCTTCTACATTGACGTACGTTCGAATGTAAGGCTTACTTCCCATTGTTGTTTGCAAATAGCAATAATGACAATGTCCCATACATCCTGTTGCAAATGGGATCGCATACTCTGCAGATGGTTTAGACGAGTCAAACTTCAATGTCTTTCTCACACCAATGACAAGCGTTGACTTCGCGTTACGATACTTTTGCAGGTCATTTTTCCCCGGAATATTTCTTACCTGATTGTGTGAGGTCGTTTCTCTTATTTCGATTCCCATACCCTCGAACTTTTCCTTCAGCTCTCGTCCTAACGGGTACTCTAACGCCCGGGGTTCAATGTAAACAAGCTGGGGGACGAAAGGTTTGATCATATTAAGCACATCCTTACCTTTAACGTTTTTATACCGTTACTTTAACCGCACAGGATGGCTTTTATCCTTTCTAAAATCTCCCTTATTCAAATAAGTCTTGATAAAGTGCTTCTGCTTCTTCATATGTTGGAAAAACAGCATCATCAGGTGCTAGTGGATGATACGTTTCAAGTAAAAAGAGGGCAAGCTCTTCTTCGTTGTATGGATGTGAAACAATTTCTGCTTCTTTAATTTGTGCTACGTTTGCAGCATGTGGATTTCGATAAATGACATATACTTGATCACCTGGTTTATAGTCTGAGAAAGGCAATCTGGTCACCTCCATTTTTTAATAATAGGGTGCCCTTCTGACTGCCCAATATGACTCAATATGATAAAATTCGACAAAAAAACCAGACAGTTTCACCTGTCTGGTTTTCATTCACTTAGTTCTGTTGAAATGTTTTCTTGACGAAATCAACCACTTCTTCTGTTGTGCTAAGTGATAAAATATGCTCTTTAAATGATGCAGCTTCTTCCTTAGATAGCTTGCTTAGCTGTGTTCTAGCTGGAAGAATGGATGTTGCACTCATTGAGAATTCATCTAATCCTAATCCAAGTAGAAGCGGGATTGCGATTTCATCTCCTGCCATCTCACCGCACATGCCGACCCATTTACCCTCTTTATGCGCTGCTTCAATCACAAGCGTAATGAGACGTAAAATCGCTGGGTTGTAAGGCTGGTAAAGATAAGACACTCGTTCGTTCATTCGATCAGCAGCCATTGTGTATTGAATCAGATCATTCGTTCCAATACTGAAGAAATCTACTTCTTTTGCAAATTGGTCTGCGATGACAGCCGTTGATGGAATTTCTACCATCATTCCGATTTCAATGGAATCAGAAACGTCTGTACCAGCGGCAACCAATGCTTCTTTTTCTTCAAGTAAAATGGCTTTTGCTTCTCTAAATTCTGATAATGTCGCGATCATAGGGAACATGATTTTCAAGTTTCCATATGTACTTGCACGAAGTAAGGCGCGTAGTTGAGTTCTGAAAATCTCCTGCTCTTCCAGGCAAAGGCGAATAGCTCTATAGCCAAGGAACGGGTTCATTTCTTTTGGAAGCTGCAAGTAAGGAAGTTCTTTATCGCCACCAATATCTAGTGTGCGAACAACCACTGCTTTCCCTTCCATCTTCTCTAAAACGGTTTTATACGCATCGAACTGCTCTTCTTCTGTAGGAAGCTGGTCTCTGCCCATGTATAAAAATTCAGTACGGTACAATCCGACTGCTTCGCCGCCATTTTCAAGTACACCTTTTACATCTTCAGGTGTTCCGATATTTGCAGCTAGCTCTACGTGAACGCCGTCTTTTGTAACCGTTGGCTGGTCAACAAGTTTCGCCCATTCCGCTTTTTGAGCTAAGTAGTCTTCATGCTTTTTTTGATACGCTTTCACTTCATCTTCAGAAGGCTGAATGATGACGTCTCCAGTAATACCATCCACAATGATCAGATCATCGTTTTTCACCGTTTTTGTTGCTTCTTTTGTCCCAACAACTGCTGGAATCTCCATAGATCTCGCCATGATCGCTGAGTGAGAAGTACGACCGCCGATATCTGTCGCAAAGCCTTTAACAAATTGTCTGTTCAGCTGAGCAGTATCAGAAGGTGTTAAATCTTCAGCTATGATGATGACTTCTTCAGAAATCATGCTTGGATTTGGAATGTCAACGCCTAGCAAATGTCCAATAACACGTTTTGTGACGTCGCGAATATCCGCTGCACGTTCCTTCATGTATTCGTTGTCCATTGCTTCGAACATTGTGACAAACATCGTCGCTGTTTCTTTTAAAGCAAATTCAGCATTTACTTTGTCAGCACTAATTTTATCCTTTACTGGGTTAAGCAGTTCAGGATCACTTAACACAAGAAGGTGGGCAGAAAAGATATCTGCTTTGTCTTGGCCAAGTTCTTTTAGCGCATGTTCTTTAATTGCTTCAAGTTCTTGTTTAGAAACATGAATTGCTTCTTCAAAACGCTTCACTTCTGTCTCTGGATCGTTGATGTCTTTTTGGTGAACTGTTAAATCTGGTTCTTCCAGACGATATGCTTTTGCAATTGCAACGCCTGCTGAAGCACCGATTCCTTTCAGTTGTTGCATTACTCGCCTAGGCCTTCACTTTTCATTGTGTCTTTAAGCGCAGCAAGTGCATCATTTTCATCAGAACCAGAAGCAGAGATTGTGATTGTAGCACCTTTCGCAATTCCTAGAGACATTACACCCATAATAGATTTCAGGTTCACTGTTTTACCATTATATTCTAAGTTGATATCAGCATCATATTTACTAGCAGTTTGTACAAGAACTGTTGCAGGACGTGCGTGAATTCCAGAATCTGCAGTTACTTTGAATGTTTGTTGAGCCATTTTTATCAATCTCCTTTTTATACAATTAATACATCCACAATATTATATCATACTGCCGAGCTTGTCATCTAACAAGAACGGCAGTTATGAAAATTATTTTGAAATTTTCATGATGTTTTCTTGTCCAGCTTTGATTTCACCGGATTCTTGAAGGTCAATAAATTGTCCTTCACTTAAGTTGGTAAATACAATTGGTGTCATCAAAGATGGTACTTCAGACTTAATTTTATCAATATCAACCTCTAAAAGTTTTTGACCGATTTCTACTTGATCTCCCTCTTGTACAAATGCTTCAAATCCTTCTCCTTTGAGGCCGACCGTATCAATTCCGAAGTGGATTAAAATTTCAAGTCCACCGTCAGATTGCAGGCCAATGGCGTGTTTCGTCGGGAACACATTTAAGATCTTCCCTCTTACCGGTGAAACAACCGTTCCATCTGTTGGCAAGATAGCGAAACCGTCACCCATCATTTTCCCTGAGAATACTTGATCTGGTACATCTGTAATTGGATGAAGCTCCCCTGTAATTGGTGAAGCAAAAATTTCTTCCCCTTGTTCATTTTGAAGCGGCTTTGCAATGACTTCTTCGACCTGCTGGCTGACTTCTTCTTTTGCAGAAGGGTCTTTCGCTGGACGAGGCGTGCGGCCTGCAATGATGTCTTGCATTTGTGTTTTTAAATTATCAGAACGCGGGCCGAAAATTGCCTGGATGTTGTTCCCTACTTCGAGAACACCAGAAGCGCCAAGCTTTTTCAAGCGGTCTTTGTCCACTTTCTTCTGATCATTGACAGTAACACGTAAACGCGTGATACAAGCATCAAGGTGCTTAATGTTTTCTTGATCACCCATTGCTTCAAGGATTTCATAAGGCAAGTCATTCCCTTTTTCAGACTTCGCCTCACTTGCTCCGTCTGCTGCTTCATCCTCGCGGCCTGGCGTTTTCAGATTAAATTTGCGAATGGCGAATCTAAATCCGAAGTAGTAAATGACAGCAAGTACGAGACCTACTGGAATGACAAGCCACCAAGCGGTTCTATTCGGCAGGATACCAAATAGGAAGAAGTCGATTAACCCTCCTGAGAAGGTCATCCCGATTTTCACGTTTAGAATATCCATTATCATAAAGGATAATCCAGCAAATACACAGTGAATCGCAAATAATATCGGTGCTACAAACAAGAATGAGAATTCAAGCGGTTCAGTGATCCCTGTTAGGAAAGAAGTAAGGGCTGCTGATCCCATAATTCCTGCTACAAGCTTTTTATTCTTTGGTTTTGCTTCATGGTAAATCGCAAGAGCTGCTGCTGGAAGACCGAACATCATGAACGGATATTTCCCTGTCATGAATGTACCAGCTGTCAGCTGAACACCATCTTTGATTTGCGCCATGAAAATACGCTGGTCACCACGGATAATATCTCCTGATAAGCTCTTATAGCTAAAAAATTCATACCAGAATGGTGCGTAGAATATGTGGTGCAGACCAAACGGAATTAATGAGCGTTCAATGACTCCGAATACAAAGGCAGCCAGCGGCTCATTTGCTGCAAGCAGTCCTGTTGAAAATGAGTTCAATGCACCTTGGATTGGCGGCCAAATGACTAGCATCAAAAGCCCTAAAATAAGTGCTGAAATAGAAGTGACGATTGGAACAAAACGCTTACCTGCAAAGAAGCCAAGGTATTGCGGAAGCTCAATCTTGTAAAATTTATTAAACATATAAGCGGCTAATACCCCGACGATAATCCCGCCAAAAACGCCGGTAGACAAGGTCGGTATACCGAGCATATTCACATATGCTGGATGGCTTTCCTTAAAGAACTTAGCCAATTTGATTGAATCGGATGGAATAGATCCGTTAGCCATTAATACGGCACTCATCGTTACGTTCATGACAAGGTAACCGATGATAGCGGCAATCCCTGCCACTCCGTCTCCATTTGCAAGACCGATGGCAACCCCTACAGCAAATAATAGCGGAAGATTCGAGAAGACGATGTTCCCCGCATTCTCCATGACACTTGCAACAAGCTGAATTGTATCATTGCTTAAAAATTGAGCTACATCAATCAGCTGCGGATTTTGCATCGCATTCCCAAGTGCTAGTAAAATACCGGCAGCAGGAAGGATCGCAACTGGAAGCATAAGAGCTCGTCCAATTTTTTGCAACACACCAAAAAGTGATTTAAACACTGGTTGAACCTCCTTTTGTTTTCGCTTACAACATACATTTGGGCTGCTCCCTGACGTACATTTCATAATTAACCGTTTACATTTCACTTTCAAATGCAAAAAAGGCATGGTGATATAAGGTTGCGCAAATAACAGGATCTTATCCTGTATTTACCTTAAGTCACTCATGCCTGATCGAATCAGTTACACGTTTCAAGGAAACTATGAAATTTTATTTGTCAATCTGTACAGATGAAGTGTCAAGTAGACAGCCTCAGCATCCTGTACAGGCTTTTTCAATGCATGCTGCAAAATTTTGATCATTTTCCAAGCAGTATTGTAGCATAAAGGATATTCATTTTTCAATAGATGAAGCAATTTTTCTGGCTCCTCTAAAGATTCTCCCCGTTTAATACGCTCAATTGAAAACGTAATATGGCGTAATAAGCGTAAATAATGAATACTTTCTCTGTCTACTTTCATATGAAATGAATCTTCTATAACTTGGACCATTTGTGTAATCAGTTGCGAATGACGGTTGACCTCAGATAAAGGCCTATTCGTCAAAGCTGAATGGATATGAAGCGCTATAAAGCCGATTTCTCCTTCTGGCAGCTTCGTTTTGACATCTGGCCGCTCGTTAATCAGTTCAACGACTTCCTTTGCGACCTCGTATTCTTTCGGGTATAGCGATTGCGTCTCAAGCATAAATGGGTTCGTGATATCATAGCCTTGCTGCACCCGCTTAAAACTAAACGCAATATGGTCGGTCAGTGCAACATGAATATGCTCATTCAAGCGTTGTCCCATTTTTTCTCGTATATGATAAATGACGTCATTGGCAAGCTCGATCATGTTCTCATCAATATGATGAAGCAGTTGTTTATATTCTGTTTGTTCTTTCGTGTTTTTTAACACAAACATTTTTTCAAACACGTCTTGATCGAGAACATCCCCCGATTTTTTACCGAAGCCAATCCCTTTCCCAATCAGAACTACTTCGCCCAAAGAAGGGTGCCTTGCGATGATGACATTATTATTTAACGCTTTATCAACGGTGAAGGATTCCATGAACATCCCCACCTCCTTCTTTTTCAATCCCTCTTATCGTACAAAACAGATGAAACGTGCGTCAACGATTGTTTTTCAAAACGGTAGTTGTTCGCTCAATCAGACGAAATGGCAGCATTCTTTTCTCTGATTTCTCTCCTTTTAATGCTCGGTCAAACAAGTCAAACGCTTCCTGCCCCATTTGTTTGAGGGGAATATGAATGCTGGAAATCCCTAGCGCCTCACTCAATTGGTTATTTTGAAAGCTGAGTATGGCTGGTGATTCTCCTACTTTTATGTCATGACGCTGCGCCTCTAATAAAAAGCCTGCAGAGACTTCGTCATTTGTAATGAATAAAGCTGTAGGACGATTTTTCATTTTCTGCCATTCTGCAAATAAGTGCTTCCCATCAAGCAGGGATAACTTCCCTTCGATGATCCATTCCTCATCAATGGCCTGCCCGAGGGATTGCATCATGTCTTGATAAGCTTGAAGGCGCGACTCGCTATTTGCTCCTTCTGTTCTCGCAAGAACGATCGCAATTCGTTGATGTCCGCATGCCGCCAAATGATGCAGGCCCTCCTTAAATGCTTGATCATGTGCAATCGACACGGTTGAGCATTGATCGTGCGGCGCAGGATGACAAAATATAATCGGTCCTGATTCCTGCCACTTTAAAATATGCCTATCACTTAACGCATTTGAACAAAATATTAAACCATCCACACGGCGCTCTTTTAAACTCATTAACGCTTCTTTTTCTTTTAATGGATCGTATCCTGTTTGAAATAAAGCAAAATGCATGCCGCGCGCCTGTGCTTTTTCTGCAATACCTGTGACGAGTGAGCTGAAATAAGAGTGTTCAATGTTTGGAAGGACGATGCCAAGCATATTCGAATAGCCCTTTGCTAAATGGACCGCCTGGATGTTTCTCGTATATTTGAGCTCTTTCATCGCTTGTAGAACACGTTCCCTTTTTTCTTCTTTAACATAAGGATGCTCATTCAACACACGTGATACGGTTGTCACAGATACGCCCGCTCTTTTCGCAATCTCCCTTATGTTTGCCATTTTTTCTCCTACTTTCTCTTGATATGGTAAGCGTTTCATACTTTAAGATGTATGTGAGCTAAACAAATCACTGGATGGAAAGGGGAATTCAAGATGGGTTTCATCATATGGATTATATTATGTATGACTGTTTTGTTTTCTGCTCGTTTTGCATTACATCCTTTAGGAAAAGAACATAAAATCAAACCGTTTCAATCAATTGATGATTTTTTTGTTGATAAGGATCGAGAAGAGTGATAAAAAATCACGATGACGCTTCCAAGACCTGGACGTTCATCGTGATTTTTTTCATTACTTAATGATTGTCAGCTCTTTCGGATAATTGGTTAAAGTGACTGGACCATCTGCCGTAATGAGAACATCATCTTCAATTCTTACGCCGCCGACTCCCGGGACATAAATTCCTGGTTCAATCGTATACACCATACCTTCTTGCAGAAGGTCGTCATTTGCCTGACTCATAGAAGGAAACTCATGAACAGAAACCCCTAACCCATGTCCGAGGCGATGCGGGAAATATTCACCATATCCCGCTTCTGTGATCAGCCCGCGGGCTTTTAAGTCAAGATCACCGATTCTAACGCCAGGCTTACTCATTTCAAGTGCTGCCATTTCTGCATTTAAGACGGTTTGATAAATGTCCTTTTGTTTTTCAGAAGCTTCCTGATAGATGAATGTTCTTGTGATGTCTGAGCAATATCCATCGACAATAACGCCAAGATCAAATAACACAAAATCGCCTTTTTTCAAGGCTGCCTGCCCAGGATTTCCATGAGGCTCGCCTGATTTTTCACCAAAGAGAACCATGGTTGAAAAGGACATGCCTTGAATGCCTTTTTTCTTTAGTTCATATTCAATGACAGCGAGAACTTCTGTTTCCGTGATTCCTTCTTTTAAGGCATTAACCCCAATTTTTACACCTTCATCTGCCAATTGAGCCGCTTTTTTGAGTGTAGCAATTTCAGATTCATCTTTAATCAGTCTGAGCTGATTGAGCTCATCTTCAGCCCGGACGAACATTTCTGCCCCCGTGACAGCTTGGAGCTGCTCTGCTCTTTGAAGCGGTATCGATTCTTTTTCAATCGCAAGACGCGAGGCATGAACACCTCGTTTTTCTATCGCTGATTGAATGAAATCAAATGGATTCTCATGATCTTCATATCCAATGATATCGCCGGACCATCCTGCATTTTTTGCCTGCTCGACTTCCATTTTAGGCAAAATAAAAAATGGTTCTGCCTCTTGAAACACAAACAGCCCCATCACTCTTTCATGCGGCTCTGTGAAGTATCCAGATAGATAAAACACATTTTCCTTTGTATGTATAAATGCACCTTGAATGTCTTCTTTCTTAAGCCAAGAAGACAAGCTCTTCATTCGGTTCATCATGATCCTCCTCACACGTTTTACTACTGGTCTATTGTATCAGTTTTTGCTGTATTTCGCACAAAAGCGCACTGGCATAGATCCAGTGCGCCTTGATGATTAATTAAGATGCACGAAGCAGACGCAGACCATTTAAAATGACCAAAATCGTACTTCCTTCATGCCCGATGACGCCAAAAGGCAAATCAAGCACTTGTAAGAAATTCGCACAAATTAACAGACAGATCACCGTTAATGAGAAAATAATGTTTTGCTTAATGATTCGATTCATTTTTCTTGAAAGACGGATCATCTTTGTTAGGTTATTTAAATTGTTCTTCATTAAGATGAGATCCGCAGTCTCTAAAGCAACGTCTGTGCCTCCGCCCATCGCAACCCCAACATCTGCTGTGGCGAGTGCTGGCGCATCATTGATTCCGTCTCCTACCATGATGATTGAATTACCTTGTTTTTTTAATTGATTGACCTCATGTACCTTTTCATCTGGAAGACATTCAGCCACGACAGTTTGGATGCCGGCTTCCTGCGCAATAGCTTCAGCCGTTTTTTGCTGATCTCCTGTCAGCATGACGGTTTGGATGCCTAAATCATTTAGTTCTTGAATCATTTTTTTAGCTTCAGGTCTGATTTGATCCTTAAGGCCAAGACAGCCAACAACTTCTTCACCCTTTTGAACGTAGACCACTGTGTATCCTTGCGCCGAAAGGTCATCACCTGTCTCTTCCATCTCGCGGTCGATTGACGCCTTACCAGCGAAGTCTTTCTTCCCAATCCGCCACGTTTCCCCATTTAATTGTGCTTTCACACCAAATCCAGAAGTTTCTTCTATAGTGACATGGACTGATCTTTCTGTTTGGTGCTCTTTTGCCATATCAGAAATTGCTTTCGCTAATGGATGGTTTGATTGACTCTCAATTTGATAGAGCGCCTGATAAAAAGCAGATTCATCCTGTCCTTTAGCGATGACGACTTGCTCTACGGCTGGCTTCCCGTTTGTAATCGTCCCCGTTTTATCAAAAGCAATCATGCTGCTTGTGCCTAGTTTTTCTAAAAAGACACTACCTTTGACAAGCATTCCATTTCTCGCGCCATTTGAGATCAATGACAGTGCTGCTGGCATTATGGATGCAACTAGAGCACAAGGTGAAGCAACGACCATAAACACCATTGCCCGGTAGAAGGTTTCACTCATGCTCCAGCCGAGTACAAAATGAGGCAGAACCATTAAAATTGCGACGGTGATCAGCACACCTTTTACATAGGCACCCTCAAATTTTTCAATAAATGCTTGGCTTGGCGAAACACTTTCTTGAGCGGATTCGACAAGTTTAATAATTTTATGGAAAAGCGTTTCTTCATTATGTTTAGTGACTTCCACTGTTAAGGAACCATTTAAGTTCACTGTTCCTGCAAATACGTCTTCCCCCTGCCCTTTTTCCTGTGGAACAGATTCGCCTGTAAGTGCAGATTCGTCCACACTTGTTCTCCCGCTTAAAATCACACCATCTGCTGCAATGCGTTCCCCAGCTTTGATCATAATACGGTCACCAGGTGTTAATGATGAAGCGGCGATTTGAATGGTCGTACCATCTTCTTCAATTAAAGTTGCTTCATCTGGTGCAATGCTCATTAAAGCTGTTAAATCTTTCTTGCTTTTATTTGACGTATACGTTTCTAGCGCACCACTCAGTGAGAAAATAAAAATTAAAATAGCGCCTTCTGCCCAATAGCCGATCAGAGCTGAGCCTATTGCTGCGAAAATCATTAAAAGTTCCACATTCAAGGTCTTAGACGAAATCGTTTCTTCAATTCCTTCTTTCGCCTTTGCAAAACCACCAATGACAAATGCCAGGATGAAAAGAGGAATGCTCCACATGCTCTCATCTTTTAGAAACCATCCAATTAAAATGAGAATCCCCGATATTCCTGCTGCAATTAATTCTCCGTGCTGTGCCCATTTATGTAAGGACCATTTCGATTCCTTTTGATTTGTCGTTTGGTAAAGTACTGTATTCTCATTCATGATTGTTTTCTCCTCTCTAATTGATAATCGTTTTCACATTATCAATCGTTGCCCGTTTCTTATTCCATCTATATTTTCTGCTGTTTCAAGCTTTTTATTGGTCTGTAACTCATTATAACAGGTTCTGAACAATTTTCAATTAATAATTATTATAATTTCTTTTTGATAATAATTATCATTATTGATATAGACCGTTCCTTCTTCTTCTGAGCACAGTGTATTCAGATGAAAAGCAAATGAACACAAAAAAGAACCAACAGAATTGGTTCTTTCACAGAAAGGATTGGTTCTACGAATTCGTCCACTCTTTAATTTGTTTTTTCGTCAGTGGACCTACATGATTTTTCACCACTTCTCCTTTTTCATTAATCAAAAAGGTCGTTGGAATGGTGATAATTTGATACTTCTTCATCATTTCTCCGTGTTCATCTAGTATGATCGGGAATGTAAACCTTCTGTCTTTCACAAATTGGGCAACAGCATGTTTACTTTGTTCAGCACCTAGTAAATTCACGGTCAATATGTCAACATCACTCTGATTTTCTTTCACAATCTGTTCAAATTCGGGCAGCTCCATTTTGCAGGACGGACACCATGTTGTCCAAAAATGCAAAATGGTCTTTTTCCCTTTTGCGGGAACCATCTGCATTTCACCAGTTAATGTCGGTGCCTCTATTCTTGGCGCCATCACAGGCTCTTTTGCTTCCGCTGCTGCGCTCATTAGAAATAGCAGCATGGTCATCATTAGAAGACTGGCGGGTAGATGTTTACGATTCATCAGGATCTTCCTTCCCAGTTTTCTTATAGCTTGCCCTCTCGATGGCGATGACATTCAAGCTTTTTTCAATGTAAGAAACATTGAAACGCCGAGCTCCTTACAAATCGTCGCATAATGCAGGGCAGTCAAAAGCAGCATGCCTGTGTTCATCCCTAAAATGACCCCCATCATATTCAAGCTTTCCATTGAACCGAGGAAATACACCATAGAAAAAGAAACGACATGCACCCATATATTATGTAGGAACACATCTTTGATGAGCCCCATACCGATTAAACACGCTTGAAACGGCATCACAAACAGGTGGCATAAAAAGTATGGCCAAAGCAGCTGTAAATAGACAGCAGCTTGCGGTGAATCAAAAAAAAGCTGTGTGAGCGGGTAAGCAAAATAATACATGACCATCACTGCCGGCACCCCGTATCCAAACGTTATGAGAATCGCCTGTCTGACCCGTTTTTTCACAAGATCATACTGACCTAAAGCATAGGCTTCAGAGACACTCGGAATCATCACAATCATGATCGAATGAGCGACAAACGCTGGGAAAAAACCGATCGACATCGCGACACCAGCCAGCATGCCGTAATGATCAACAGCAAGTGTTCCAGAGATGCCTGCTGCAACGAGCGCTCCTTTGATTAAAAATGGTTCAACCGCATTAGCGATCGCATGAAAGATGCGCATGCCCGTTGTCGGTATAGAAACGGCTAATAGGCGCTTTCGCACATCAATCCCTCTTAATTCAACAGACCTGACATTCACAGCATTTTTCGCCATGACGTATTGGGAGTATAAATAAATAAAGACGACAAGATCACTCGCAACAATGACACCGATGGCGATGAGTACTGCTGTTTCAATATCAAACGAATACCAATGAAAAAACAAAAATAAGCAGATCAGCTGGATTGTTTTCTTCATCATATTGGCTAGAGCGATTCTGCCCATTTGCTGCTTTCCCATAAAGTAGCCGCGGGCAATGGAGGTAAACGCAATAATCGGGATAAGTGACAGCACTAGGCTCTTCATAAGCGGATGATACGACTGAAACACTGGAATGAAAGGCAGTACAATGGCTGCTATACCTGTTGTTGTACTTGTCACCACAAGCGTCATTTTAAAGGCATGACGAAGCATACTTTTGTGGAGACGCTCATGTGATTCTGCAATGAATTTAGAAATGGAGACTGGCAGCTCTAAGCTAGCGATCACAAGGACAAGCATGATGATTGGAAGGATACTCATATATAAACCCATTCCATGTTCTCCAAGCTCTCTCGCTAAAATCATATTGACTAAAAACTCGATACACTCCGCAATAAAAGCTGCGACAGATAGCAGAATGACCCCTTTTACAAATCGATTCATGTAGCCTCCCCTTGTCTAAAGCAAATTCTTTTCACATTCTATGAGACAAGTCCAAAAAATATTTTAATAATTGAAGACAAAAAAGAGCAATCTCATTGATCGCTCTTTTTCTTTATACGGCAAATACGTGACGTCCGATGCGTTCTACAATTTTGCGGGAACGAATCCAATGATCTGTTGCCGTTTTTGGGTTATAAAAATAGATAGCCTTTGTTGTTCTGTCATGCTCTTTTACTACCTGCTTCACAGCTTTAATGGAATCTTGATCTGCCTTATCATGAATACTTCCATTCGATACTGGCTGGAAAGCATTTCGCTGATAGATCACACCTTTCACGCTGTCAGGAAAAGAACGATGCTCCACCCTGTTTAAGACAACGCTTGCCACCGCTTTTTTCCCTTCGTAAGATTCACCTTTCGCTTCAGCGTGAACCAATCGAGAAAGCAAGTCCATTTCTTCATTAGAATACTGTTTACCGCTTGCCTTATTCGTCGTTTCAGATTTTACTTTTTTCTTTTGCTTCGGTTTTGAAGACTTTTCTTCTGTTGACGTACTTAGCATTTTCACTTTTGGCTGACGCTTCTCTTCAGAAAATGCTGGGATGACTTGATCGTGACGTTGATCTATATATGAAAGCTGATGTTTAACAGGTGCTTGTGAAAGTTCGTGACTTAATGTGCCTTGCTGCTCTTGTATATTGTCCATCTTCATTGCTGCAACGAGCATAAGGATGACAAAAAGAGCTGTATGAATTTTAATCATTCGCCTTTTTCCTCCTTTAATTAAAGTAGGCTGTAAGATACTTGTCCACTCTAACAAGACCTCATTCTATTTTCACGCACAAAGATTTACATGCCTGTCCAAATTCCGTCATTAAATGGCATGTCCTAGTTTTGCGCACATAAAATGGAATTGTTAGCGCTTAAAAAGGTCCCTTTTTCACCTATCATCATCCTTATGCTCCTGTTTATGGGTTATTACATTTTCTTTTCATATGTATCAAAGTGGTTTGAAGTGTGACAAAAGAACGAAAATAAAAAAGCTTTCTCTCATCAATGAGAAAAAGCTTTAGCTTCTTGCTTCTGTAAGATATTCAAAAATAACATCTCCACCATGTTTGGCGATTCCGCGAAAATGTTTAAAATCATCTTGATTCACCAATACAGAACGAAACGTTAAAAAGTCATCTTTTTGGATAGTCACCTGTTTTTCCGTCCCATTCCGTAAAGATTCGATGATTGTGAGGATTTGTTCTTCAGTCAAAAAAACCGCTCCTTTTCAGCCATGATCAAATATTAAATATACCATTCGTTAGAAGAGCATACAACGAAAACAAAACAAAAACGTCTTTATCCTTTACATTGGTATGAAAATATTGCAAAATACTTTTTAATAGGGAATGAAATCTGTTTTTAAAGGAGAGGGATCGGTTGAAGATTGCAAAAATTGGAAATGTGATCGAATTTAGAAATGGTTTAACAGGTGTAGTTGAAAAAGTGAATGAAAACTCTGTCATTGTGGATGTCACCATTATGGACAACTATAGAGATTTAGAACTGGATTCACTAACAGTCGTTAATCATAAAAACTATAAAATCATCAAAGACTCCGTACATTAATTTGCAATCCTCAATACAGACGATCGGTACATACGTATATATAAAGCAAAGCTAATCACGATTCGACAAATGGTGATTGCTATTTCAGTACCCTTCTAAAAAAATGATAAGATTCAGTATTAGCTCTAGACAGGAGAAACTAATATGCAAAATTCCAATGATATCATTGTACGTTTTGGAAAAATGGAAGATGCTGAAATGACTTTAGAAATACAGAAATCAGTTATTGCTGAATCAGATTATCTTCTTACATCACCTGAAGAAAACAAAAAAACCCTCTTAGAACACAGGAAATGGATACAGAAAAGAATTGAAAATGAAAACGAGACGTACATAGTTGCTCAAACTGATGAGAAAGTCATTGGATGGATAGCCTTTGAACATTCATCAAATAGAAAAAGAACTTCTCATACGGGATCATTCGGGCTGATGGTGCATAAGAGCTATAGAGGTTTAGGCGTAGGGGGAAAGTTACTAACAGCTTTATTACATTGGGCAGAAAAGAATCCTTCAATTGAAAAGGTTAGTTTAGCCGTTTTCTCTACAAATCAAAAGGCCATTTCTTTGTACAAGAAGATGGGGTTTATAGAAGAAGGACGTAAAATAAAAGAATTTAAGATAAATGATCATGAATACTGTGATGATGTTTTAATGTATAAGCTGGTTTAATGCTGTGAAAACGAATTGCAGAAATAAGGACATAATATCAATTGAGTCATCAATTTGTTATGTCCTTTTCTTTATCTCGCCATACATCATATCAGTAAGCATTAGTCTTTTTGCGTATGAAAGGTTTGCATTTCCGCCTTCGTCTTGTACATCTCGACTTCCTCAGGGGTGATCACTCCTTTATCAATCAAGAGGGCAATCACTCCAAGCAATGTGGAGGCACTCCATTTATACCGTTCTTTGTTTTGATGTTCAAGCATTTGAAGCTCTTCTCTAAGCTCCATTAGCAGCTGCTCTGCCCGCTCTTCTTTGTTTGCCAAATCAAACGCCTCCATTTATCATTCAATACCCCTATTTTATCTTAAATCAAATGAGATAAGCAAAAAAAGCATGATTCGCCTTTACAAACATACGTTCTGCCATGTATAATATATTTACGAGCTGGTAGCCCCCAGCCGTCCTAGCAAGTTCTATTCCCATTCGTATGAGAAGAGTGACATGACTCTTCTCTTTTTTTATGATTGAATCGCTACAATCCCATAAAAAAAAGACATGCATCTGGCATGTCTTTTCCTATTTATTAGCGATTATCAATCGTTTCTGGATACATATCATGGTTCATCATACGATACGATGCCATTTCTTCATACTTTGTCCCAGGTTTCCCATAGTTCGTATACGGATCAATTGAAATACCGCCTCTTGGCGTAAATTTGCCCCAAACTTCAATATATCTTGGGTCCATCAATTCGATTAAGTCGTTCATAATAATGTTCATACAATCCTCATGGAAGTCACCGTGGTTACGGAAGCTGAACAAATATAATTTTAGGGATTTACTTTCGACCATGATTTCATTTGGGATGTAGCTGATATAAACTGTTGCAAAATCCGGTTGTCCTGTTTGCGGACATAGTGATGTAAATTCTGGGCAGTTGAATTTTACAAAGTAATCTCTATTTGTATGTTTATTTGGGAACGTTTCAAGCACTTGTGGTGCGTAATCAAACAAATAATTGGTTCCTTGGTTTCCTAGTAACGTGACACCTTCTAATTCTTCCGGTTTTCTTGTCGTCATGACATCTCTTCCTTTCTATACGCCTCGTTTATTTCCCCACAATAACGTGTGCAGCTGTGGCAGCACTCTTACGCGGTTTAAGTCTGGATCTTGTGCGACTTGATCTACAAGCGCTTCATATTTCTTTAATAAATGCGTCAATAAGTACGCATCATCACCTGTCGTCGTGTCGTCATTTCCTACCTGCAAATAAAAAGGAAGCTCAGGGTATTTCGCATGAACATCCTTCGCATAGGCTAGATCACGATCATCAAAGATCACGACCTTCAGGCTTGCATGCTGCAATCTATTTCCGTTTTTCAGCTCATCTATGATACGTGTTAGTTTCGTAAAATCTGTTTTCATATTCGAGCTTGGCGGCTTAGGGGAAATGGTTAAATCATCAATTTTCAAAAACCATTCCTGATACATCGTCCCTTGTGTTTCAAGCGCTGTATCAATCCCCTCTTCATGCAGTAAATCAATGAGGGATTCCATTTGTTTTAAAAGCGCCGGGTTTCCTCCTGAAATGGTGACATGAGAAAAAGCCTGTCCGCCTATTCTTTTTAATTCTTTGACAATGTCTTCTGCCTCAAGCCACCGAATATCATGCTTCGCTGAGCCGTCCCATGTAAAGGAGGAATCACACCAGCTGCAAGAGTAGTCACAGCCAGCCGTTCTGACAAACATCGTTTTTTGTCCAATCACCATTCCTTCTCCTTGAATGGTTGGACCAAAGATTTCTAATACAGGAATCGCTTTAGCCATTGATCTCAACTCGTTTCGGACGGTAAATGCAGTAGCTTGTTGGTGTTTCTCTGACAAAGACTTGAACACATGTTGGCTTGTTCGCTAAAGTCGATAAATACGCTGCGACTTTGTCATATACGGTCTTTGCCACCACCTCAGTGGTTGGCATCGCGTATCGATCGTTTGATGAGAATTCCTCGTGATCATTGAGCAGCGTGTGATCGTACTGCCCATGAATGAGCTTCTTCAATGTACTAAAATTGACAAGGAAACCCGATTCATCTAGGTCGTCGCCCGCAATTGTGATGTTGATGGTGTACGTATGACCATGAACACGGCTGCATGCGCCCGCATCTTCTCGTGGGATGAAATGGGCAGCCGATACATGCATGTCTTTATTCAATTCAAATGAAAATGGATGATCGGTTTGTGGATAGATTTGAGAAAGCATTTATTTTGCCTCCTTCATTTCCATATAAGTGTCATAGCCGTTTTTCCGCAGCTTACACGCAGGACATTCTCCGCAGCCATCAGAGATGATGCCGTTATAGCAAGTGAGCGTTTCATTTTTCACAAATTCCAGTGCATTGAGCTCATCTGCCAGCTTCCATGTTTCTGCTTTATTCAGCCACATCAGTGGTGTATGAATCACAAATGGTTTTTCCATTGCTAAATTCACTGTGACGTTGCATGATTTCACAAACTCGTCACGGCAATCTGGATAGCCGCTAAAGTCTGTCTCACAAACACCAGTGATGATATGTCTTGCTCCAATTTGATACGCCAGAATAGAGGCAAAGGATAAGAACACTAAGTTTCTTCCTGGCACAAATGTAGAAGGAAGCTCTCCTTCTTTTTCCTCAATGTCAATGTCATCTCTTGTTAAAGCATTAGGTGCCAACTGATTTAAAAGTGACATATCTAATAAATGATTCTTCACACCTAACTTGTCAGCGATTCTTTTGGCGACATCAATTTCTTCTTGATGACGTTGATTATAATGAAAGGTCACTGTTTCTACCTCTTCAAATTGTTGAAGTGCCCATAATAAACATGTCGTACTGTCCTGTCCCCCGCTAAAGACAACGACTGCTTTTTCATTTTTCATTTTCTGTTCTCCTCCTTTTGCAGATGCGTACAACCGTACAACACTGCATCTGAAAGGCTCCTGAAAACCCCTATTTTTCTCAAAAGAAAAGACACCTTTACATGTGTATGAGGTGTCCCAGCCATAAAAAATAAAAAATGCCACATCCAAGGATACGGCAAGTCCTTAGTTTTTTATAGAGGGTTTTGCTAGAACCTCTCCCGTCTTCACGGATTTTTGTTCAATTTTCACAGAGGATAGTGTACCACATATTTTTCATGCAGGCTATCCTTTCTTTACTTACCTAGCGGTGCAGGCACTTTTTTTAGACAAAGAAAGAGGATAAAAAAGATGCTGACATAGCCAAAAACCGGGTAAACCGTTGATATCAGTGTACCGTAACCAATTTTACTAATCACATAGCAGCATATGAGAATAAGGGATATCGTAAAGATGCTGTTCATTCGGATATATGCCCTTACTTGTCTCTCCAGCCCGTATAAATTGCCTATGACGGATGTAAAAACTTCACCGAAGATGACAAATAAATAAATGAGATGAATGGAGTTTGCGACTTGATACACCACCTGGGCCATTGGAATATCAAACGCCTCCAGCATATTTAATGAAGAAAGAGATAAAAAGCAAGCAAGCAAAATGAGTGTCAGCATGACGCCCCCAAGCACCGCTCCCTTTTTAATGACTGCTTCAGAGGTCATTTCATTTGCAACGGGTACTAACACTGCCTGTGACAGTGCTAAATTAAAGGCACCATAGGACACTGCTGAGAGTATCCACTCGCCCTCACCCATTTGCAGCGCAAGAACATAACTTTCACTGCTGCTAAAAACAAATGAATCAAGAAACACAATCAATGAAAAGAAAATCAGCATTGGAACGACAAGGACGTTAACACCAAATAGCCCTTTTGAACCTTTAAAGAGTACAATGACGCTCAGAATGATCGTCAAAAAGATCCCATACTCCTTCGAAATGCCAAGCTGTTCTTCAAAAATAGCCCCTGCGCCTGAAATCATGACTGAGGTAACACCGAGTAAAATAAAAAACATCACAATATTAATATATCGACTCGCAGCTGCGCCAAATAAAAACCGGTTCATATCTTGATAAGATTCTGCTTTGATTCGTTTCGAAATCAGCATCATTTTTGCACCAAGGCCAGTAAAAATAACACCGCTAATCAGGATTCCTAATAGTCCAACCCAGCCAAAACGAACAAAAAATTCTACGATTTCTTTTCCTGTCGCAAACCCAGCTCCAACCACTGTTCCTACATATACAAAGGCAAGCTGAAAAGCGGATTCATTTGAACGTTTCATGTGACCCCTCCGCACCCATCACTTTCGATTGTCTCTTTTTTATCCTATGAGACAAGTTCCTTGAAAAGAAGGACAAACCATGATTAAATGCAAAAAAGGATTTTTATCCGTCTTTGAGCAAAACAGTTGAAAGTCAAAATAGGTCAGAGTATACTATAGTCAAAGATGGTCAAACAACAGACCATTTTCTTTAACATTCATTGGTCAAATAAAGTCAAACTTTATTTTAAGGAGGTCATGGCAAATGCGTTGTCAACATTGTCAAGTAAATGAAGCAACTATTCGCCTGAATATGCAAGTAAATTCGTCCCGGAGCCAAATGGTTTTATGTGAAGACTGCTATACCTCTTTGATGGAGCAGTCAAAAATGAAAATGGGACCTCAGCTTTTTGGAGGAAGTTCATTCTTCTCTCAACAGGCAGGTCATGCCCCAAACATGGAGCAGCCAAAACAAAAAGGCTTACTCGATGAGCTTGGCCGTAACTTAACAGATGGAGCAAATGCTGGCTTAATTGATCCAGTCATTGGCCGTGATGAAGAAGTCGCAAGAGTCATTGAGATTTTAAATAGAAGAAATAAAAATAACCCTGTTCTTATTGGTGAACCAGGTGTTGGGAAAACAGCGATCGCAGAAGGACTCGCACTGAAAATTGCGAGCGGCGATGTACCAAATAAATTAAAGAACAAACAAATCTATTTATTAGATGTTTCTTCACTTGTCGCAAACACAGGTGTACGCGGTCAATTTGAGGAAAGAATGAAGCAGTTAATTAAAGAACTTCAGAGCCGTAAAAATATCATCTTATTTGTAGATGAAATCCACCTTCTTGTGGGCGCAGGATCTGCAGAAGGATCAATGGATGCTGGAAACATTTTAAAACCAGCCCTTGCAAGAGGCGAACTGCAGCTAGTAGGTGCGACGACATTAAAAGAATATCGCCAAATTGAAAAAGATGCTGCACTCGAACGACGCTTCCAGCCCGTTATCGTGGATGAGCCAACACCAGATGAAGCGATCGACATCTTAAAAGGCATTCAAGATAAGTACGAGGCCTATCATGGTGTCACCTATTCAGATGAAGCCATCAAAGCGTGCGTTCAATTATCTTCCCGGTATATTCAAGACCGTCATTTGCCGGATAAAGCCATTGATCTAATGGATGAAGCTGGTTCAAAAGCGAACCTCTCCATTGATGCTGCAAGTGAAGATGAACTGACAAACCGACTTGCGCAAATTGCCGCAGAAAAACAGGCTGCGCTAAAAGAAGAACAATATGAAAAAGCAGCGAAGCTTCGCGACGAAGAAGAAGCGATAGAAGCAAGACTTCAAAACAAAACAACTGACAAAGAGCATATTGTCACAGCAGAGGACATTCAGGCCATTGTGGAACAAAAAACAGGCATTCCTGTCGGCAAACTGCAAGCAGACGAACAAACCAAAATGAAAGAAATTGATGTCCGTCTAAAAGCACGAGTAATTGGGCAGGAGCATGCGGTTGATAAAGTGGCGAAAGCCGTGAAAAGAAGCAGAGCTGGATTAAAATCGAAACATAGACCGACAGGCTCCTTCCTTTTCGTAGGACCAACAGGTGTCGGGAAAACCGAATTGTCTAAAACGCTGGCTGAAGAATTATTCGGTTCAAGAGATGCGATCATTCGTTTAGATATGAGTGAGTATATGGAAAAACACTCTGTGTCCAAACTCATCGGTTCTCCTCCTGGTTATGTTGGACATGATGAAGCTGGCCAGCTGACTGAAAAAGTGCGCAGAAAACCTTACAGCATCATTTTGCTGGATGAAATCGAAAAAGCACACCCAGATGTACAGCACATGTTCCTTCAAATCATGGAAGATGGCCGTTTAACAGACAGCCAAGGTAGAACGGTCAGCTTTAAAGATACAGTCATCATCATGACAAGTAACGCAGGCAGCGCAGATAAAACGGTCAAGGTCGGCTTCCAGTCTGATCAGGACGAAGCGATTGAGGAACAATCACTCATTGATTCGCTCAGCAGCTATTTCAAACCAGAATTTTTGAACCGTTTTGACAGCATCATTCAATTTGATTCACTAGACAGAGAGGACTTAGTGAAGATTGTTGATCTTCTGCTCAATGAACTGTCAGAGCAATTAAAAGAACAAAATTTAACAGTCCATGTCACAAATGAAGCGAAAGAAAAAATCGCAGAGCTTGGATATCACCCTGCATTTGGTGCTCGTCCACTTCGAAGAACCATCCAAGAGCACGTTGAAGATCAAATGACAGAGATCCTGCTTGAAGAGGAGCAGCTTTCTGGATTTACTGTGGATGTTGAACATGACGAAATCGTCGTAAAAAAAGGATAACTACATCTTCAGGATGATATGCACCTCCATCATGTTGCGGCGGCTAAGTTCCATCTGAACGCTGACGCTCCCCCGCCTCTTTTCCTTTACGATAAAAGAAAAAGAGGTGGATCACATGATGAATTGGAGCTACGATCTTGTCAAAATCATGTATGAAGAAAAACTAAAAGAGCTGCTTCATTTAGATGAACCAGCACAAAATGATTAGATGGAGACTCCCTTTATATGAGAGGGAGTTTCTTCTTTTTACATATACAGAAAGCGCTTTCGTCAAAAATTCTTCACAGAAACTGTCTTAATTTTATATTCTGACTAAAACCCTTCTAGAACACACCGATATTAACTATAGAAAAAGATAGTTAAAGGATTTGGTGAGATAATGGACAAAACATCGTTAATTGGTATTATTTTAGCATTTATTGCACTAGGTGTCGGTATGGTTTTGAAAGGTGTGAGTCTAACTGCTCTTCTCAACCCGGCGGCTATATTAATCATCATTGTTGGGACGGTTGCAGCTGTTGTCATCGCATTCCCTTCTAGTGAAATTAAGAAAACACCAAAATTGTTCGGCAAAATTTTCAAAGACAGCCAGCTTCCAACGATTCAAGAAATGATCCCTCTATTTTCAAACTGGGCACAAATTGCGCGTCGTGAAGGCCTTTTGGCATTAGAAGCAAGTCTTGAGGAAGTCGATGATGATTTTCTAAAGAACGGGTTAAGCATGGCAGTTGACGGCCAAAGTGCTGAATTTATTCGAGACGTTTTAACAGAAGAAGTTGATGCCATGTCTGAACGACATCAGTCAGGCGCATTAATCTTTACACAAGCTGGTACATACGCTCCGACACTAGGGGTACTTGGCGCCGTTGTCGGACTTATTGCAGCACTTGCCAACATGGGAGATATTGAAGCACTTGGACATGCAATCAGTGCTGCCTTCGTCGCCACACTGCTTGGGATTTTTACCGGGTATGTATTATGGCACCCATTTGCCAACAAATTGAAGCGTAAATCAAAGGAAGAAGTAAAGCTTCGTCTAATTATGATCGAAGGCATTCTTTCTGTTCTTGAAGGTCAATCTCCAAAAGTCATTGAACAAAAACTTCTTATGTACTTACCAGCAAAAGAACGTGCAAATCTTGTCATTGAAGAAGGAGAAAATCAAAATGGCTAGGAAACGTAAAAACCATGATCATGAAGACCATGTAGATGAATCTTGGCTTATCCCTTATGCCGATCTTCTGACACTTCTTCTCGCCCTCTTCATTGTGCTTTTTGCATCTAGTTCGATTGATGCGGCAAAATATGAACAGATGGCTAAGTCTTTTAATGTTGTTTTTACTGGCGGTACTGGTGTCATGGATCAATCCAGCATGCAAAGCACGGAAGAAACTGAACATAGCAACCAAGTCAAGAAAGCAGCCGAGGAAGAGAAAGATGAAGAAGCCAAAGCAAAGGCTCGAGACCAAGCGGTTCTCACAAAGGTCAAACAGCAGGTCGATTCATTCATTGCAAATAAAAAACTTGGTTCCAAGCTCGAAACAAAGCTTACGGATGAAGGACTTCTCATTACGATTGAGGATAGTATCTTCTTTGATTCCGGGCGGGCAGTTATTCGATCTCAGGATGTCCCGTTAGCAAAAGAAATCTCAAAGCTGCTCGTCATTAATCCCGCTCGTGACATCGTCATTAGCGGACATACAGATAATGTACCGATCAGAAATTCAGAATTTGAATCAAACTGGTATTTAAGCGCCATTCGTGCTGTGAACTTTTTAAATATTCTTCTTGAAAACAGCAACCTAGATCAAGAGAACTTTAGTACAAAAGGATACGGCGAATTCAAACCGATTGCCTCAAACGATACAGCAGAAGGCAGAAGTAAAAACCGGCGTGTAGAAGTACTCATTTTACCGATTGAGAAAAAAGCGAAATAAAAAAGGAAGCCAGCGGCTTCCTTTTTATTTATTCTTGATGATCATATAAATGCTTTGCACGCAGCCCTACATGTTTGAGCATATCGATGCAGGCATCTTTCTCTTCTTCGCTCAGGACACTGATCATCTCATGAATTTCTTTCGCATGATCTGGGAAGATGTCATCAAGCAAAGCTCGTCCCTGCTTAGTAATATGCGCAAATGTCACCCTGCGGTCTTCTGCACAAGCCTTCCTGCTGAGGAGTTCTTTCTTCTCCAATTTATCGACCACATACGTGATGCTGCCGCTTGCAAGTAAGATCTTATCACCGATTTGCTGAAGCGGCTGATCACCTTTATGATACAGCAATTCTAGCACAGCAAATTCAGTTGGATTCAGCCCGTGCTTCACAATATGTTTGTTCATGTGATGATTAATTGAGCGATAGGCACGTGATAATACAATAAATAATTTCAATGATTTTTCAACATTATGATTTTCCATTTTTTATCATCCTTTATGAAATGCAACCCACTAATGTGACATTAATAAACAATAAGTAAAATGTCAACATTTTGATCCATCTTTAGCACGAAAATGAGACCAGAACGAATCACCTAATTTTTTAAAAATCACACAAGTCATCGTAATAAAGATAGGTTCAATGCTATAATAAGTCTATTAGGTAATACGTTGGAGCGATGAATGATGAGTATACTCAAAGGGTTTTGGAAGAAGATCAGACTTTACCTTATTTTGGTCATGCTTCCAACCCTAATCATTAGTTATTTTATCTACGAAAAAGAAACTGAAAAAATCGATTTAAAGAACAAACAAACCGCTACACTTATGTTAAATATTCACAAAAACCAAATGAATTATTTAATAAGTGAAACAGAAGCGAGATTAACTTCCCTTGCCATGGGATTTGACCAGCCGGTTGAGACGAAAAAAGTACAAAACATCCTAGAGAAAATTTATAAACAAGAACCTCGTTTTTCAGGTCTGTATCTCCTAGACAAAAAAGGAAATGTAACAGCAAGCACCACCCCGTTAAAGGAAAAAATCAACCTATCATTCAGAGATTACTTTAAACGCATTCAAGTGACCAAGCAGACCGTGATCACAGACAACTATGTGAGCCGAATTACAAAACAGCGGATTCTCTCCATTTGTGTGCCTGTTCTCGATGAAAATGAAGAGGTCACCAATGTGCTGATTGCCGCCATTCAAATTGATTATTTAAGAAATATTATGAATGTATTGAATCCTGATCTTCATTTTAAAATGCTGAATCAAAATGGACATGTCGTGTTTACAAGTGGTCCACAGCCAGTACCTGAGGGCGGCAGCACCGTGTCTACATATTTAGATGAAAACAGCTGGAAGCTGGAGGTCTTTCCGCAGCGTGCTTCAACAAGTGAAGTGCTGTCTGTGATGCTCATCCCTTTATCCAGTGCGTTTATTTTATTAAATATTTTATTCACACTAGTCCAGTATATCGTGTTAAGGCGGCAAACTCAGCAGGAGCGTCATCAAAATGAAGCGCAAAAGCTTGAATTGATCGGAACACTCGCAGCAAGTACAGCACACGAAATTCGCAACCCATTAACTGGGATCAGCGGATTTATCCAGCTATTGCAAAAGAAGTATCATTCAGAAGAAGATCAGCTCTATTTTTCTGTCATCGAGGAAGAAATTAAACGGATCAACCAAATCGTCAGTGAATTTCTTGTATTAGGAAAACCAACGGCAGAAAAATGGCAGAATAACTCTGTTAAAGAAATTGTAAGTGAGATCATGCCGATCGTTTTCTCTGAGGCAAACCTTTATAATGTCGAAGTGGACCTACAAATCAATACGATTCAAGATGTGGGCGTGTATTGCACGAAGGATCATATTAAACAAGTCGTTTTAAATGTAGCAAAGAACTCTTTAGAAGCGATGCCAAACGGCGGTCATTTGAAGATTGTGATCGAAGCTGAAAAAGAACATGTCATCATTAAAGTAGCGGATACAGGTGAAGGCATACCAGAAGAGATGTTAAAGCACATCTTCCTCCCCTTTATTACGTCGAAGGAAAAAGGCACGGGTCTTGGGCTTGTCGTGTGTAAACGAATCATTTCGATGTATGGCGGAACAATTGATATTCATAGCGAAGTGAATAAAGGAACGACTGTTATGATCATGCTTCCTTCTGCTCACTCAGCATAGCTGAAGATGTCAGCCGGTTTTGCTTATGCAAGACCGGTTTTTCATGTCAATAAGAGGGGCGGTTCACAGATAAAAGACTCATTTGAGACACAAGATCATGAAAGGAGGGGGCAGATTGTTTCTCATGAAAAAGAAGATGCTGATACTCATTCATCAGGTTGTCCAGTTCTTGACTATATTTAATTGTCATCTCACCAGTGTACCCTTCCACTTGAGCAGCTTCTACCATCTGTTTTCTCTTCTCATCAATGGACATCAGCAATTGTTCTTTCCTTACATAAATATTCATGATCTCAGCTCCCGCAATGATTTCGACTGTCTATGCTCAAAATGATCCGACACCAAAATTATACTTTATTTGTAAATTAAATTAAATATGCTTATTTTATTTAATTTTTTACAGCCTAAAGACCTTTTACCCAATCAAATTTGGGGGTAAACTTCAAATTTGGACAGGACTGTCACATTGATTAAACAGAATTTTATCCTATACAGAAGATCAAAATCAACTATTTTCTTTCACATTTTATGTCTAATTTCCTAAAAAAAAGCTGATCTTCCGCCTCATGCGGAATGATCAGCTCTATCATTAAACCGTTTCTTCCTCGTAAATTGGCACCCAGCCCTCAGTTGTGACAAATATGCGAACTGCGACCACTTTGCGATCCTCTTGAAGTGTAAAGTAATGACGGATGTTTGGCGGAACAGAAATTAAATCACCTGGGTTCAATCTTACATCAAAAAAGACGCCATCCTTGCCTTGAATAGCAAAGATTCCGTGCCCGCTCACAATAAAGCGTACTTCATCATCTGTATGGTGATGCTCACGTTTAAAGTTTTGGAGCAGCTCATCAAGATTTGGCGTGGCATCAGATAATGAAATCACATCCTGCGCTTTGTACCCTCTTTTTTCAGAAATACTTTGGATTTCCTTTTGGAAAACAGTCAAAATCTCTTCCTTTTCCTCATCGGTTAAATCATACTTTTCTGATAAACGGTTTGGCAGCTTTTCAATATCCCAATGCTCATAAATAACCCCTTGGTTTTCTAAATATGATGCAACCTCTTGCTCGTTCTCAAGTAATGTGTTCTCTTCATTGTGAATCAAAATCGTCGCCATGTGCTTTTCCTCCTTTTTATCTTACAAGCTGCTGTTGATACAGCGCTAATTTTAAGTGATAGCTAAATAAAAATTCATATGCTTCTAATACTCGTTTTGCTTCAAAGGCTGTTTTTCCCCAGACCGTGATGCCATGATTGCGAATGAGTACAGCACCAGATGACGCCTCTAGTGTCAGATGTTTGGCAAATTGCTCTGCAAGATGCGGAATATGAGCTGGATTTTCAATAATCGGAATCGACACTTCTGCATCCTCTTCCCAATAACCAAGCGCTTTGATGATTTCGTTGCCTTTAAAACGAATCTCTCCCTTATCCCCATACAGCTCTGACATCACATTATTATCAATGGTGTGGACATGGAGACAGCAGCCTGCTTTCGTCCGTTCATACACGTACGTGTGAAGCAGTGTTTCAGCTGATGGCCTAAGCGTCTCGTTCGGATCATGGGGCTGGCCTGCCGCATTTACTAGCACAAAATCTTCATTTGTTTCTTTTCGTTTATCTTTGCCGCTTGCCGTCACCAAAAACGTGATTGGATCATCCGACACCTTGATCGATAAATTACCGCTTGTTCCGAAAAACCAGTCTCTTTGGGCCAGTTCACGTTTAACGTCTGCTAGCTCCTGCCAGCGTTTGCTCTTTGCGTCTGCCATTCCTTCACTTCCTTTATTTGAACAAATTGCGCGTGTAGATCAACAAATGTGTCAAACTCCTTATGTACGAGCCCGAGCTCTTGACATTCATTGAGCAAGTAGTCGCGCGCAAACGTAAGATCTGCATGTTTCGCCGCCTCCACATCAGTCACTGAATCTCCGATCATGATGATGAAATCATCCTCATGAGTCAGGTTTCGAATGATTGAGGGCTTGCAGCATCCGCATCCATTTTGACATTGCGTATCGCAGGCATGCGGCCATTCAATCTGAATATGCTCTTCCCCAAATGATGCATGATTGCAATAAATATCGTCTCGATCGACAATGCCTTCGAGGATGGGGTAGACAAAAAAGTCCATCCCCCCACTAAGTACATAGAAAGGAATGTCTGCTTTTTTTACCTCATCCACAAATTCCTTAAATCCTTCTCGAATCTCTGTATCCTCTAAAATAAATGATTGAATGGCTTCCTTCTGATCACTTGTCAGTAATTGAAACATCTGCCCGACGCCTTCTTGAATGGTAATTTCCTTTGACAGGACACCATCCTTCAGTTTCGTCCATTCACTCGGTGCAAACTGTTTCATGATGCGGATGATATTATCATTTTTTGTAATTGTTCCATCAAAATCACAACACACAATTGGTTTTTTCATTATTCTGCTACCCTTCCCCAAAGATCAAGTGCCGCTTTTAAGTCTTGGCAGGAAGCCGCCTTATCTTGGATAGACTCTTCCTGTATAACGGCATCAATGATCGAACGAAATGCCTTCCCTCCGCCGATGGCTCCCCGCGGATGTCCGTGAATGCCTCCACCTGCGTTAATCACATGATCAATTCCAAAATCTTTGATCAATACTGGAACCATTCCTGGATGAATGCCTGCTGACGGGACAGGGAATGTTTTTTGAACCGTATCCTCTTTCACGCAAGCTTCATAGATTCCAAGGGCATCCTTTTTCGGAAGTGCAACCGATCCATAAGGTGAGGGAAAGAGGCTCAGATCAGCGCCAGCATATCGGTTTAATTTGCCTAAAAGAAGAGAATGCGAGAATCCATATTCAGTAGAGGATGTCAATGCACCACTCACTGCGGGATGCGCCATAATAGGCAGTGGAATATCTGGATCCTCAGCTAAGCTTTGCATGACATCAAGACCGTAAGCAAAGACATTGAATAAGAGCGCATCTGCTCCAAGTTCAGCGGCCTTTCTCGCTCGATCCCTCAGGTCAAAGGTTCTGCCCGTTAAATTGACAGCATACAGCGTGCGGTGTCCTGTCTCTTCATAGATTTCTTTTAAAATCTCTTTTCCTTCTTTGATTCGCTCTTCAAAAGGAGCTAATGGACTTTCAAATAAAATTTCATCGTCTTTGATGAGGTCAACCTCGCCTAATGCCTGTAAACGGAGCTGCTCTTTTAAATCCTGCATATCACGGCCGATAACACCTTTAAAAATACTCATCAATAATGGACGATCAAATACATTTACCTTATTTCGTATGCCATCAATTCCAAATGCCGGTCCTGGCAGGCTTTTTTTAAATTCTTCAGAAAATTGGATATCGACTAGCTTCACTTTTCCGTCTAGTGAAAGCTTTCCAAAAATCGTCGTGAAAACAGCTGGTAAATCTGCTGAAAAGTTTGCCTCAGGATAAGCAATGGTCACCTCTGATTGATAAAGGCCATTTTCGGCTGGAGCAGCCTTTTCTAATACTTTTTCAACTCGGCCTTTATGCTTTTGAAGCTGCTCCTTTTTGAGCTGAGGCAAATCCGTCCATGATCCAACTGTTAAACCAAGCGCGATCTGCTCCGCTTTTCGATTTATTTGTTCATCCTCTCGATGTGTTAATACGTATGTTGCCAGTAATTCACTCACTAGGAATCCCCTTTCGATTGCATCATGCATATGTTCAATAAAAAAACCTCTTCAAGTGCTTCTTGAGCGCCTTAAAGAGGTTATTTCGTGTTATTCATCCGAATCTTATCTCTCAGCGCTTGCTGCAAGAATTAGCACCGTGCTTCATGGAAGTCGGTTGCCGGGCTTCATTGGGCTAGTCCCTCTGCCTACTCTTGATAAGAATATTCAATTTTCTTAAATATTGCCTGAATTATCGCACCATTTTTTTATGTTGTCAATGGCTTTTTTTCAAACAGCTTCAAGGCAGCGATGCGCTGAGCAGCTTCTTGTAACCGCTCCTCGCTTGTTAGAAGCCCTACTCTCACGTACCCTTCACCGTGAGCACCAAAGCCATTACCTGGCGCTACAACAACATGCGCTTTTTCTAATAATAAATCAGAAAAGGCTTCAGATGTATATCCTTCTGGCACCTTTAACCAAGCAAAAAATGATCCCTTTGGAGCACTGACTTCCCAGCCAATTTCTTTGCAGGCAGCTATCCACACATTCCGTCTTTTCTCATATCGGTCATTTTGCACCCGTACGCACGTTTGATCGCTTAATAGGGCTTCCGCTGCTGCATCTTGCGTGGCTTTAAACAACGAGACAAACAAATGATCCTGATAAAGCTCAATCGCTTCAATAACAGACGGATTACCTGCTGCAAATCCTACTCTCCACCCTGCCATATTGTACGTTTTAGACAATGTGTAAATTTCTATTCCCGTCTCTTTCGCTCCATCTACTTGCAGAAAGCTGATCGGCTTTTCTCCATCAAATCCAATGCCGCCATATGCAAAATCATGAACAACACAAAGCTTGTGATCTTTCGCAAATGTCACGGTTTCTTCAAAAAATGAACGGCTTGCCGTAGCCCCCGTCGGATTGTTGGGGTAATTTAAGTACATTAATTTCGCCTTTTTCTTATCATCCTCAGGCAGCAAATCGTAGTCAGGTAAAAAATCATTTTTTTCAAGAAGTGGCATGGTCACCATATGAGCTCCAGCAAGTACAGCACCTGACCAATAATCAGGATAACCTGGGTCAGGGACGAGAAGCGTATCACCCGGATTCAGCAGGCATTGAGGCAGCTCAACAAGCCCTGCTTTCCCGCCAAATAAAATCGCAATTTCCGTCTTTGGATCAAGCGTAACGCCATATTCTCTTTCATAAAAAGCGGCAGCGGCCTTTTTTAATTTCGCTGTTCCACGGAATGAGGAGTATTGATGATTTTCAGGTTTTGCTACCGCTTCCTGCATGGCTTTTACAATGTGCGGAGGAGTTGGCTGATCAGGATTTCCCTGCCCCAAATTAATGATATCTGCCCCTTCCTGCACTTTTTTCTGCACCTTTTGGACAAGGGACGCAAAAAATTGTTTCGGTAATTGTTTCAACACATCTGATTGCTGGAATTCCATTTCTTCACCTTCTATTCAAGTTACGTAACAATACAATCACTGTAATGGATTGTTTTATGAATTGTAAAGCAATTTTGAAAAAAGATTGACATGTAAAGCGCAGCTCTGATAATATCTTGAATTAAGAAATGCAAACAGACACGAAACAATTACATATTGATTTCTCTTATCGAGAGTTGGGCGAGGGATTTGGCCTTTTGACCCCAACAGCAACCGACCGTTAATACCACTGTGAAGTGGGGCGCAGCAAGTAACGCGCCAAGACAATTGTCTTATAGGGCACGGTGCTAATTCCATCAGACGTATGTGCTGAGAGATAAGAGAGGCTTTGAGCATACACACCATCAAGCCTCTTTCTCTCAGGAGAAAGAGGCTTTTTTATATGATTTGGAGGGGAAGCAATTGGTTACACTTACGGCATCATATGAAGAACTAACAGAAAGCTCGGCAGTTGCACTCGCAATTAGACTTGGCTTAATCCAAGAAAGCAGTCATTTGACTTGTACTGAAATCGGCGACGGGAATTTAAATTACGTCTTTCATATTTATGATCACAAACAAGAAAAAGGATTGATCATCAAGCAGGCGTTGCCTTATGCAAAGGTGGTTGGTGAGAGCTGGCCTCTTACATTAGACCGGGCAAGAATTGAAAGTGCTGCCCTGATCAAACAGTCAGAATATGCGCCGCATCTCGTACCAGCAGTCTATTATTCAGATACAGCTCTTGCAGTGACAGCCATGGAGGATCTCTCACACTTAGAAATCGTCAGAAAAGGGCTAATTGACGGAAAACAATATCCGCATTTATCTGATCATGTTGGAGAATTTTTAGGAAAAACACTTTTTTATACATCTGACTTTGCGACAAATCCTAAAATCAAAAAACAATTTGTGAAGCAATTTACGAACCCTGACCTGTGTGATATCACAGAAAAACTTGTCTTCACAGACCCTTTCTTTGATAGTGAAACAAATGACTTCGAAGAAGAATTAAGAGAATCAGCAGAAGCGCTTTGGGCAGATCTTGAGCTGCAAGCCAAAGCAGCAGAATTGAAGCGTATCTTCCTCACATCAGCTGAAACATTGGTTCATGGAGATCTTCATACAGGCAGTATTTTTGCAAATGAGACTGAAACGAAAATCATTGATCCAGAATTCGCGTTTTACGGTCCCTTTGGATTCGATATCGGCCACTTTATCGCCAATTTGTTCCTGAATGCTTTATCTCGCGAGAATGAACACGAGCAGCAGCACCTTTTTGACCATGTCGTCAATGTATGGGCAACATTCAAAGAAGTGTTCACAAAAGCTTGGAAAGAGGACAGCATTGAAGCATTTAGTGTATCGGACAGCTTTTTAGAAACAACGTTTGATCGGATTTTAAAAGAAGCGACAGGCTTTGCCGGCTGTGAGCTTGTCCGCCGAACAATTGGTCTTGCTCATGCCGCTGATCTTGATGCGATTCCATCACCAACTAGACGGATTCAGCAGAAAAAAGCAGCACTGACACTTGGAAAAACATTTATCAAACAATATCATGCAGTGGAAACAGCGTCTGACCTCGTCGCATTATTCCAGCCATCTGTAAAGGAGTGACGGGTTTTGTCAAAAGAATTTGAAGTCCCCCGTTCTGTCGAATGGGAAGAAAACCGTATTCACATTTTAAATCAGCAAAAATTACCGGCCGAAACCGTCTTTGAGCATTTATATACGAAAGAAGATGTGTATGATGCAATTGTGACATTAAAAGTACGCGGAGCGCCTGCGATTGGCATTACAGCAGCATTTGGACTGGCGCTTAGTGCGCAAGCCATTGAGACAGAAGAAATTGATGTTTTTAAACAAGAAGTGATTCGGATCAAAGAATATTTAAACAGTGCTCGTCCAACTGCTGTAAACCTCGCCTGGGCATTAGACCGGCTGCTGCAGCGCATTCAGCGTGCAGCGTCAGTGAATGCAGCTAAAACAGATCTTGTCCATGAAGCCATTCAAATTCAAATTGAAGATGAAGAAACATGCAGACAAATCGGTCAAAATGCACTCCAGCTCTTTAAATCAGGTGACCGTATCATGACCATTTGTAATGCAGGTTCCATCGCAACGAGCCGGTACGGAACAGCCCTTGCTCCTTTTTATTTAGCCAAAAAGAAAAATCTTGACCTTCACATTTATGCATGTGAAACACGCCCTGTTCTTCAAGGCGCTCGTCTGACAACATGGGAGCTCATGCAAGGCGGCGTGGATGTGACGCTCATTACTGATAACATGGCGGCCCATACGATGAAAGAAAAGCAAATTTCTGCTGTCATTGTTGGAGCAGACCGTATCGCTCGTAATGGAGATACAGCGAATAAGATTGGAACGTTGGGTCTTGCCGTTCTAGCCAAGCATTTTCACATTCCGTTTTTTGTAGCAGCACCGCTTTCAACCTTTGATGTATCCACCCGAGACGGATCAGATATCCCAATTGAAGAGCGCGACCCGCTGGAAGTAAAGGAATTAAACGGTGTCCCCATTGCACCGCCCGATGTTCAAGTATTCAATCCCGCCTTTGATGTCACTCCTCATCATCTTATTTCAGGCATCATTACAGAAAAGGGAATTATCACATCGAACTATGCAGAAGAGATTGATGCTCTTTTCGCCGAAAGCATCTCCCAATGATCGCAAAAAAGCGCCGTGTTCTTGTCATTTAAGAGCACCGCGCTTTTTTGTTTCTTGATTCGTTTTCGTTAAAATTTCTTCTTTCTGTTCTTCCGTCAAAACGTTCATTTTGACACATAGTGACGTAACGGCATACACTTTACCTTTTTTGCCCCAAAACATGCCAGCGCCCTCCTTTTTCCCTCAACCAACTTTTTTAGCTTAATAAAAGGATATGTCGCTCAGGAAAAATTCGGAACAGGTCAATCGATTTATTTTTGAACAAATGGGATGCCTTCTAATTCAAGGAGGACCGCTTTCATGTCTGTCTTCGATCCTGCATAGCCCGTCAGAGACCGGTCTTTTCCAATCACCCTGTGACACGGAATAAAAATAGGTAATGCATTTCGTCTGTTAGCTTGTCCGATGGCTCTTACAGCCTTGGGATTGCCTATCGCTTCTGCAATGTCTGCATAGCTTTTTGATTCACCATATGGAATGGCCGACAATGCTCCCCACACCTGCTCTTGGAACGGAGAACCTGTTTGCTTGAGCGGGAGATCGAACACTTGACGCTCTCCCTTGAAATATTCATCTAGCTGCTTTTTCGCTTCTTGTAAGACAGGCGTATCTGCTTGCTTTAGATTCACTGCCTGCTTTTTTGCTAAAAACGGCTTATCATCAAACATCACCTCGATGATGGCACCGTCCTTTTCTAGTATGTATAATGCCCCGATGGGTGCGTGATAGACGGTATAATACACGTTACTGCTCTCCTTCTTGTTTCTGCTGCCTTAGTGGAAGCGTGAGATGGAAGACGGTTCCTACGCCTTCCTCACTTTCTACTTCAATGGTTCCTTGATGCTCTTCAATAATTTTATAACTAACCATTAAACCAAGTCCAGTTCCTCTTTCTTTCGTAGTATAAAAAGGCTCACCTAGACGCTTTAGCTTATCCTCTGCCATTCCGCAGCCTTCATCACGCAGTGAAATGACAATATGCTCCTCGCCCTTCCGCTGAATGCTCACATAGACATTTCCTTTGCGCGGCATGACTTCAATTGCATTTTTTAAAATGTTAATAAAGACTTGCTTTAATTGGTTTTGTTCACAATAAATGAGCGGAATCTCATCCAGCACATTGAGATGCATTTGAACATTGCCAAGATTAGCCTGTGCGTGCAGAAGATCCATCGTGTCCTTCACAATTTGCACCACATTTTTTTCTTCATATACAATAGCTTGTGGTTTCGCTAAAATCAAAAATTCCGTGATGATGGATTCAATTCTTTTCAGCTCTGATGTGATGACATTAAAATAGAGCGAATACTCTCCTTCTATATTTCCTTTTAACAGCTGAATGAAGCCTTTTAATGCTGTCATCGGGTTTCTAATTTCATGAGCAATTCCAGCAGCAAGCTCTCCGACCACATGAAGGGTATCTGATTTTCTCACCCGCTCTTCTAATTCCTTCCGCTCTGTCACATCTCTAAAGATGGCCAAATTCATATTATGGATAATGTTACGTTTAAAAGAGAATTCCAATATACGCTGATCTGGATGGTTCAGTACAAATGGAACCTCATTGTCCATTTCATCTAATGACATCGCCTCGGCTGGTTGAGCCAAATTTTCAATTTGATAAGGGGCAAGGATGTGGAAAAGATTCATTTCTGTTAAATGATCGTCCTTCAATTGAAGCAGCTCGCTTGCAGATGGATTGACTTCAATGATTCGGTATTGATTATCAAAAAGAACAATTCCGTCCATTGACCCATTAAATACTTTACGGAATTTGAGCTCACTTTCGCGCAGCTCCTGCTCCATTCTTTTTCGATCACTTACATTACGTAAAATGGTTAGGTGCTGTCCTTCTAATACCGCATGTTTTGATGTAAACTCAAGCTCTTTATACTGCCCATTTGCCATTTTGAACAATAGCTCTTCCCTTATTTCATGATTGCGGATATAGCGTCTTCTTGTTGGTCTATATCTCTTATCAGATTTGACGAGAAAGTCGGTAAGTTTTTTGCCAATCAGCGAGTGCATCGGTAATTCAAAAATTCGACAGGCTGATTCATTGGCTCTCACAATCTCTCCATCATCCGCCCATATGATGATGGCATCCATTGCATTTTCGAAAATTTCTCTAAAGCGTTCTTCACTTTTTAACAGTTTCTCTTCCATCAGTCTTTTTTCTGTAATATCCCGCATGATGGACATATAAAAACCACTCATCACATTTGATGTAATGGTGAGTTCGAATAATTTTTGCTGGCCAGATTGAAGGGTAACAGGAAGCTCCCCTTTTGCTTTCCCTGTTTCTTTAAGTGACGTTAAAAGATGCTGCAAAGCTGGAAGATTATCTCCTTCAACAAATTCATGCAAATACCGATCGGTTAAATCAGTCTTTTGCAGCTCAAAGCTCTGACAAAAAGAATGATTCGCATCAATCATGCAGCCATCCTGATCAAATATGACCATCCCGTCAATGGCTCGGTCAAACAAATCTTTGAACAGCTGCTCATTCATGGAGCGTTCTCGTTCTAATATTTTTTTGGAGGAAATGTCTCGCATGACCACAATATATTGCTGATTCATGGTGTCATGCTCTGCAACAAATTCAATGTATTTTGTTTCACCACTTTCAAGCTGAATGGAGATTTCTCTTTTTAACGTACCTTTTCGAAAAAATAGATCGAGTGAGCATTCAACTTTATCTTTCGGGATGCCGTATAGGAAATCTAGAACGGATTTATTGAGGAGGTCTTCTTTCGGTGTCTGTACAAGCCTGCATGTTGCTTCGTTGGCTTGGATGATGTTGAGGTGTTGATCAAATATAAAAATGGCATCTAGCGTCTTATTTAACAGCATTTTTTGCTGCATCAACTCAGTTCGCAAATATTCGTTCTCTTTTTCTAATTTTCTGATATCTCCTGCAGGGGTTAACCTATTACCATCGAGCGTTTCAGTCATTCTCTTACACTCCTTTTCCAGCCTCATTCCTCTACAATATTTCTACAATATTTTCATTGTTCCTTCATTCGACTCATAAAAAAAGATAACTTTTTACACGAAGACTGTCTCATTTATTTCATTTGGATGACAGGATTGTATAACAATTCACTTTTCTTACGCTTCTTTTACAACCGTTCTACAATTTCACATCAAATAACGAATTAAGCAAAAATGTATTTTAGAATGGGGCAAATAAGGGAACAGTGCACTTAGAACATTTATGTTTGAAATCGAGCAGGAAAGGTGATGTTATGGCATCTTCACGAGATAGTTATTTTGATAATGCAAAATTCCTTCTGATTTTTCTAGTTGTTTTTGGTCATTTGTTACGATCATTCATTCACGATAATGACTGGATGCTCTATTTATACAAGTTTATTTATACCTTTCACATGCCCGCCTTTATTTTAGTTTCTGGCTTTTTTGCAAAAGGGTTTAGAAAACCGGGCTTTATGAAAAAAGTCGCCGTTAAGCTGATCATCCCATATTTAATCTTTCAGGTGATCTATTCGGTTTACTATTACCTATTACAGGATCAAAGCATAACCAATTTAAATCCAATTGATCCGCAATGGTCCTTATGGTTTTTAATTAGTTTATTCTTTTGGAATTTGCTGCTTATTCCTTTTTCAAAACTACCGTTCCACTGGGCGATGATCGTCAGTTTATCGATTGCATTACTTGTCGGTTATGTGGACAGCATCAGCAATACACTCAGCTTATCACGTACGTTTGTCTTTTTGCCTATGTTTTTAGCTGGATTTTATTTAAAAAAGCAGCATTTTGAATTCATTCGTACAAGCAAAGGAAAACTGGCAGCACTTTTTGTATTGATGGCTGTCTTCCTGTTTTGCTACTTCTATGAATTTGATTATTCCTTCTTATTTGGCTCAAAGTCGTATGCTTCTCTAGGAGATGAAGGAATGATTGCGGCGATGAAACGAATGGCTTGGTATTTGCTTGCATTTGGTGCTACATTCAGCTTCTTTGCATTAGTTCCAACACGCCGTTTCTTCTTTACAAAATGGGGAACAAGAACGTTATATGTTTATTTATTACATGGCTTTGTGATCAAGCTGCTAAGAACCACTTGGTTTGATGACTGGGCGCTAAATGCAGCAAGTGTTCTTATTTTATTGCTGCTGACCATTCTGTTAACCTTTACCCTGTCTAGCACTTTTGTTAAAACCGTTGCACAGCCAGTGATTGAGCTCAAAATGAACAACTTCATGCGAACGATCACCGGCAGGCAAGGGAGTTATATCAAATAAAAAACGATCCTTATTGGATCGTTTTTTCTATTTCTTATTCTGTTTACATGCAGCATCTTTCTTTGGCTTCATCAACGTATCAATCCATTTGCTGCTGTTGATATCTCCAAGCTCACTGCCAAATTCCTCTTCTAAAATATCTGGGTCCATCGGCTTTTTATGATCCTTCATCTCTTTGCTCTTCATATGCTTCTTAGTCACGAGATGCTCCCCCTTGTTTCCCTTTATGAGAATTACGGTTTGCCTGACGATCTCTTGATTGTTCGTCAAATTGGGTTTGCCCTTGATCATGTGCCATGCTTTCTGTCGGCGTCATATTATTTGTTAATGCTTCATTTTTCGCTGCTTTTCTTTTCATCTGAAATCAGTCCTTTTTTGTCAGGTTTAGTTCTTCTCTTAATTGGTCAAGGAGTTCCTTCATTTGCTTGACCGTCACTGGCTTTTCCTCAGGTTTTAACTCAAAGCCAATTTGTCCATTGGCTTCTAGCGTGGCTTTTTTGAGACAGCTGATGTCAGTGATGCCTTGCTGCTTTAAACGCATTTTAAATTGATCCCTTGTGAGCCTTATTTTCTTCAGCTTATGATCAAGCATTTCGCCATCCTGTAAAATCACGACTGATTTTCCAGAAAGTAACTTTTCAAAGAAATCAGATTGAATCGACAGCTTTTCCATAATGACAAGTGCCACAATAAAGATGGTAGCTGCATAAATGGTTTCAAGTAAACTATGCTCAATAAAGGGTTGGATAATAATCGATCCGATTGAAATCATAATGACTGTTTGTTGTACAGTTAATTGACTAATGGATTTAGGTCCTGCTATTCTCAGCAGCAAGGTACCAACTAGCAGCATGACAATTGCTTTCCATAACACATCCAGCACGTCTCGTTCACCTCTTACCTATAGATTGCGAACATCCCATGTGATTTAGCCAGTTAGATAATGGAAATAAAAAAACAGCATTCAAATTGAATGCTGTTTAGCCAATGATGACGCGCTCTTTCGGATAATGATAATTCGCTTCGCTTTCTCTTCGGCCGATTAAATATAAAAAGCTTGGAATACCGATCCGTCCAATAAACATGACAATCATGATGATACATTTACCAAACACAGTGAGATCTGAGGTAATCCCAAGCGACAGTCCCGTTGTTCCGAAAGCAGAGCAAACTTCAAATAAATTTTCAAGAAGTGTATTATGCTCTGTTAAGGATAACAGGAACGTAGCGCCAAAAACCAAAATAAAGGCCATCATGGTCACCATAAGGGATTTATTAATATCCGCTTGATGAAGCTCCCTCTTGAAGATTTTTATGGACTTATTTCCCCTAGCATAATGAAACAATGCGAGTAAATTAAGGGCAAACGTAGTTGTCCGAATTCCGCCCCCCACAGAGCTTGGGGAAGCCCCTATAAACATGAGCATACATAAAAATAAAAGCGTCGGTTCGGTCAGCTGCGTAATATCTAACGTTGTCAGCCCCCCGCTTCTTGTTGCAGTCGATTGAAACAAAGAGTAAAACAAGATTTCGTGCCAGCTTTTCCCTACGAAGCTAAACCCGGCTTCAAGTGCATAGATTCCAAGCGCTCCAACAACGACAAGACCGCCAAACGTGAGCGTTGTGATTTTTGTAAACAATGAGAACGATGCGTGCTTTCGGTCCTGATTGAACAAATAATCCTTCACTTCCACGAGCACAGGAAAACCAATCGCTCCAAAGATGATCAGCAGCATTGTAATAAACTGGACGAAATAATCATCTTTGTAAGGGATAAGCGAGCTCCCCGTAATATCGAAGCCCCCATTGGTTGTCGCACTAATACTCGAGAAGAAGCCATGTAAGAAAGCTCCTTGCACATCATAATATTTGAGAAAATACATGCTTAATATCAGCCCGCCGACAAACTCAATCAGTAAAATTAAATATAAGACCTGCTTCATTAGTTTTACAATTCCAGATAAATTGCTCTGGTTTTGATCTGCCATGATAAGTTTTCTTTCTTTAATCCCAATTCTTTTTCGCATGACAAGCCATACGAAGGTACCGAGCGTCATAATGCCAATGCCTCCGATTTGCAGAACAAACGCAAGGATCCACATCCCTGTGACACTAAATGTTTGTGAGGTGTCGACAACAGTCAGTCCTGTGACACTTACAGCACTCACCGCTGTAAACAAGGCATCAATGAATGTCCATTTGACTCCCTCTTGATGAGCCACTGGAAGGCTGAGAAGAATAAGCGACACGGTTACAGCAAGAAAATAATAAAGGGCAATCAACTGAAACGCTGACAGCCGGTCAATTAGCTTTTTTATAGGATTCATTGTCATTCCTTCTTTTATCTATCTTTTCGAATACCTTTATCATTTTAATGAAAAGAGACATGATTTTAAAGCTATTTTATGCTTTATTTTCTTTTTCATCAAAAAGAAAAAGACATCCTGTAAAAGAATGTCTTTTCGTCCTTCTTATTTTGCTTCAAGTCTTCTGATTCTTTCATTTAAATCAGGGTGTGTTGAGAAAAGAGAAGCTTTTCGTTTACCGCTGATTTTTAGCGTAGCGACTGCTGTTTGATCATCATCTTTGATTCTTGACGTGTACGCCTCAAGTGAACGAAGCGCATGAATCATTTTATCTTTACCTGCAAGGTCGGCTCCGCCGCGGTCTGCATGGAATTCACGGTGTCTAGAATATGCAAACACGACAAGGCTTCCTAGGATAGAGAAAATGATTTGGAAAACAATCACAGCGATAAAGTGAACAATCGGCACAAGTTCTTCACGTGAAACAAAACGGCTTGCGATCCATGCCGCAATTCTTGAAAGGAAGACAACGAACGTGTTGACGATTCCTTGAAGCAGCGTCATCGTCACCATGTCACCATTAGCAACGTGAGCAACTTCGTGGGCGATTACACCTTCAACTGCTGCATCATCCATTTCATGAAGCAATCCAGTTGATACCGCAACAAGTGATCTTCTCTTAGAAGGACCTGTTGCAAATGCATTTACTTCAGATGATTGATAAATACCAACCTCAGGCATTTTAGAAAGGCCTGCTGCTCTTGAAAGTCTGTGCACGCGGTCAACAAGCTGCTGCTCATCATATGTTAATGAATCCTTTTCTGGATTTAACACACGTACACCCATCATCATTTTTGCCATCCAACGAGACATTGCAAGTGACATAAACGAGCCAACAAAACCAACAACTGCACTGAATACAAGAAGATAAAGGATATCAAGTCTTCCGTCTGCTCCTATATAAGAACCAACACCAGTTGCTGCACTAATAACCGACAGTACAATACCAATCGTAGTGATAACAAGAATGTTCGTTAATATAAACAGAAATATTCTCTTACCCATACATAACCTCCGCTGTCATATTAAGTTCAAATGAACTTATTAATAAAATTATAAAAATAAACGTCTCAAATTGCAAGGAAAAAGGAATCACTTTCTCTGTTTATCATAACGGCTAAAGCCCCGTCACATCAATATTTACGACATTTGCCCCAGCATAAAAGTGAACAAATTGTGACGCGCCGGCTTTGATTTTGAGTTTATTTTGCATTTTCATCAAAAAGAGACTATGATGTTGAATTAGATCAATAATCACGTTTTGACGTACAAATGAGGTGGAACATGGTTACTTTTAAATTAACGAGAATTGACATGACAAGACTTCTGTATTCTCTAAAAGGAGAGGGAGATCTGACTCCGCTTCAGCTTTTGAAACTATCTGTAAAAAATGGCAAGGATCATGACTATGATGAATTAAAGATCCCGTCTTTTTTTGAGAAGCTTGAACGGCGGAAGCAAAAATCAGAGCATGGTCTTTCTACAAATGAAATTGTTGAGCTTGGCAACTTGTGTGAGCTGACTTCTCTTAAATCGACGGCGATTCAAAATTGGATCAAACGTGATATTAAAGATATGATTGGCCATCCAGAGCTTGGCAAAAAATACTCTATTGATCAGGTCGTTATTTTATTAATTGTCAGGGATTTAAAATCAGTTTTTGACTTCGATACCATTCGTATGATCTTATCTGCCTTATTTAACACCATCACAGATCGAACAGATGATATTATTAGTCCAATCCGTTTTTATGAAGCATATGCGCACGTCCTTGATTTTATTTATCACCATACACAATTTCCATTAAAGGAAACAAATTTACGAGAAATAACCGAAGAGCAGACAGACAAGCTCCATGACGAGTTTACAGAATTGACGAAGAGCCAATGGCATTTGATTAAAGGGATTATCAGTTCTACCGTCTTCTCTGTCTTTACTTCTCATTTGCAAAGCACAGCTCAAGAAATGATGTATAATACGCTGCAGCTGAATAAGGGATAAATAACAACCGAGGTGACTTCCATCACCTCGGCTTTTTTGTACAGCAATTGCCAGCATAATTGCACGCCGTTTTTTTCAAAATAAGAAGGCGCAACAAACATGAGGTGAAAGGAGGAATATGACATGGCAAATCGAAATCAACTTCTTGTTCCTGGAGTAGAACAAGCTTTAGATCAATTTAAATACGAGATCGCGCAAGAATTTGGCGTCACTCTCGGTTCAGATACAGTCTCACGTGCTAACGGTTCTGTTGGTGGTGAAATCACAAAAAGACTCGTTCAACAAGCTCAATCACAAATGGGCAATCAATCTAAATAAAGACATGGTGAAATACGCCGGAGCTATTCTGGCGTTTTTTTATTGTTCATATGTGTGCTCATGCCGGTTCTCGCGATAAGGAAACGGTGCACCTTTCCCTTTTTGCTTTGCATGTTCTCTTTTTTGTTCAGCGGAAGGATTGTTCAGATCCCTGCCGTTTTTTTTTGCGTGTTTTTCCGCATCACCACGTGATGGTCCGTTCCAGTGTCTTCTTTCATCACGATCAGTTGAGTGATTTTTTTTTTGCTCTTTATCGAAAGAAGGAACCTTTTCTTCCTTTATTTTGTTGTCTTTGCTTTCATCCTCAGGTTTTTGAGGCTTTTGAACAGACCCTTGCTCTTCCCTCTCTGCTTCCTTCTGCTCTTTGTCCTCAGCTTCTGGAGCCTCTTGATCTGGCTGCATCTCTTTGCTATCGTCTGTTTTTACGTCTTCTTGTTTGTCTTTATCTGCTTGTTCTTCATCATGTTTCTTAGGATCTTCTTCCTTCACAGCATCGTTCTCTGCTGCGTCTTCATCCTTTTTGATATCTTCATGTTCTTTGTCTTGCATTTCTTGATTTCTAATATATGTTCCTGTTGAAATGCCTGCCTTTTGAGCTTTTTCCCTTGTTTCCAGGTCACTTTCCACAGTTTCCAGCTTATAATTGCGTTTTTGATATTCACCAGAAATGGTGTTAATTTTGCTTTTTACGTTTGTTTTATATGTATTGTCCTGCTTGTTTTCATAAACGGTTGAAATATAAATACTTTTAGAGTCGTTCACATATCCTTTTTTGTCACAGTCATCTATAATTTCCTGCACGACTTTGGTCATGTCGTTTTTTTCTAAATCCTTCATACTCGCCAGTACTTGCTTCGCATCTTTATTCAGCGGTGTGACACCGATCACTTGATAATTGTGATCAAGCTTCAGCTCAAAGCTTGGGTTAATGTCAATTGTCATATACGCATATGCTTTTTGACTTGAGAAAGATGGCATCATAGTAAAAATTACGACAATAATCGCTGCTATTGATAGGATTCCTGCATTTAAAGGACGTAAACGAAGCAGGTCAAAAAAACCGGCTCTTTTTCTTTCAAGACGTGATTCATTTGGAAATGTCACTTCTTGGCCGATTTCATAGTTTTGCTCTTCATATTTTGTCCGCAGAAATTGTCCATCAGGGGTCAGCAGCGTGACATATTTTTTGTTTTTCTCTACTATAATGCCTCTTCTCATGAATTAAGCACCCCTTTAAGGTAATCTTTCAAATACACATAATCACCTGTCATAATGATCGCCATCGCAATGATATATTTTCTATTTCTCTCAATCGTTTTGCGGCTGACTTCCACTAGCTTTTCCAGCTGTTTGACCGGCAATTGTTTTTTCTGAAATAAAATCGTTCTCAGCTCATCGTGTTCAACGAGTGTATGGGCTACTTTAATGGCATTTTGCCTAGCATCTGCATGCTTTGGTGAATGCTCAAGCAGCTCTTGAAACGTGAGACCGTATACTTTCAGTCGTTCTTTAAAATGTTCAATCTCTTCTCTTCTATGTTCTTGTTCAATTAAACGCCTATATTCATTTGCAGAGAGCTCTGCTTCAATCATGCTTTGAGAGTATTCACCATTCTCACTTTCTTGCAGGTCCATTTGAACCGTTGGCGCATTTCTTGCTTCTTTTCGAATATAGTCAATCACTTTTCTTTTAATAATTAATTCTGCGAAAGCAAGCAGTGAGTTTCCTTTTTCGGCAGAGTATTTTTCTATCGCTTCATTAAAGGCAATTAAGCCTATGCTGAATTCATCATCTTTTTCATCTATATATCGTTTACAAACGGATGAAACCGTCTTAGCGACAAATGGTTTGTATTGCTCTATTAATGCATTTTGCAGTTCGCTATCACCTTGTTGAATACTGATAGCCGACTGCTCTAATGTTTGCTTTTTCTTTCCTTTTTTAAACAAAAGGCTAAGCAATGGTTTCACCTCAGTTCTCCCTATATTACTCATTTATGATAGCTAATTTATGAGGGAAGCGCAAAGGAAGAAATGAGGAATTCATTTCCTGTTACTCAATTATGACATGTATGTCATCATCTACTTTACAATGTTTCGTCTAAAAGCAAAGAAATAAGGGGGTATCTCCCCCTTATTTGTAATATACGTGTTATGAAAATGAAATGATATTTCTTTCAAAAAAACTACTCTCCCAGGCGTGCCTCTTGTTTCTCCTCGTTTTCCTGCCCGCCTTTTCTTGATGGACTTGATAAAAACCAGCCAAATGCTGCAATTGCGAGAAGCACGGTCCAGAAAATGATTTTCCATAATGCTGAATGGATAAAATGAGACGATACGACCCCAATGGCTGGATGTGACAGTGTATAAAGCGTGAGCTTCACACCCACCCATCCGACAATGACAAATGCTGCTGTTTCTAGGCTCGGTCTTGTTTTGAGCAGTTTCACAAAGACCGTTGCTGCAAATCGCATAATAACAAGACCAATAATACCGCCTAAAAGAATGACAATAAATTGACCGCCATCGAGTCCTCCGATTTGCGGAAGACTTGTTTTCGGCAGTGTCACAGCTAAAGCGACGGCTGCTAAAATAGAATCAACAGCAAAAGCAATGTCGGCAAGCTCTACTTTCACGACTGTTGCCCAGAAACCGCTTTGTTTCATATTTGTTTCAGTTTCCTTTTTCTTAAATACGTGCGATTTTAAAATATGGTGAATGGAAATATAAAGAAGATAAATTGCGCCAATGGCTTGAACTTGCCACACATCCACTAAAAACGAAATAAGAAACAGAGAACCAAACCGCATGACAAACGCACCTGCAAGTCCATAAAACAGTGCCTTTTTTCTTTGTTTTTCAGGAAGGTGTTTGACCATCACGGCCATGACCAGCGCGTTATCAGCTGCTAAAATCCCTTCTAATCCAATCAGTACGAGCAGAACCCACCCGTACTCTAAAATAATGGCTGCATCCATCATCATTCCTCCTTGTTTTTATCTATTGTCCCACAACAGACAAAGGCTTATGAATGCAAAAAAGACCTTTGCCTGTAATGGCAAAGGTCTTGCTAGACATGTGATATGTAGAATCATGCCAACAAAGCCGATGAACATCAGTCCATGTAATGACGACTTTGTTTCCGGTAAAAACCGGACGCTACTCCCCTTTGGCGGGATTTAGAATATTTAGATTACTTATATTTTAATCAATAGACACTGGATTGTCAACAGGTGACTTTCACTTCGATCCATTGATTAGGCAGTTGGCGTTTCTGTTTTTCTTTTTCTTCGTTTTAGCAATAAGTAGAGAACAAACAATAACACAACACCGATCCCAATTGGTAAAAGATATGGATCTAAGATGGCGCCAACCTCTTTCCAGTTCTCTCCGAGCATAAATCCAAGATACACATACACAAACGTAATTGGTGTAATGGCCAAAAACGTATACAGGCAAAAGACCCACACATTCATCTTGGCAATACCGCACGGGATGGAGATAAGTGTTCTGACCCCTGGTATGAACCGGCCGCTGAATGCGACGAATCCGCCATGCTTTTCAAAGAAAGCATCAGATTTATCAAGCGACTCAGGTTTTATAAAAAAGTACTTTCCATATTTATTTAAAAAGGGTCTGCCGCCATAACGCCCTAACCAGTACAAGGTCAAAGGACCAGCCACGCCGCCAATGGAGCCGGCCGCCACAACACCGATAAAAGCCATGTCCCCTTCTGAGACCCAGTAACCCGCAAGAGGCAAAACCACTTCAGCAGGTACAAATTCAATGCATAATGCGAGGAAGATGCCAAAGTATGACAAGTTCTTAAAGGCATCAGCTAAAGAAATAATAAAATCTTCGATGTTTATCAATCCCTTTCAAACATAATCATTTGACTGATTCTATCTCTTTTAGAATCACACCATATATTAAACGAATAAAACCGAAGAAACGATTCGCTTTTCGTCGTTTTTTTACATTAAATTTGATTTTACTATAAAAGAAGGGTGAAAAAAACGTTGATTATTGTATTTAAGTGAAGGAAAGGTGAACACAGAAGCCGTTCGATCCGATATATTAAGTATATGTCTGTTTTAAAGTACTGGAGGTTTTCTTACATGACCCATTTAACAGGAAGCTACAATGGATGGCTTGTCTTTCTGTCAATCGCTGTCGCCGCTGTTGCCTCCTACTCAGCTCTTCATATAGCCAGCAGGGTAGCACAATCAAGCGGTGCAAAGAAAAAGGTATGGCTGCTCATTGGTGCAATGATCATGGGAATGGGGATATGGTCGATGCATTTTATTGGCATGATGGCATTTCAAATGCGTGTTGGCATCACATATGATACATACTTACTGATTTTATCGATTTTGGCCTCATTTATCGGATCCTTGATCGCTTTTTCAATATGCATTCAAAAGCAGCTCTCTAGAAGACGGCTGCTCATTAGTTCAATCACCATGGGTTCAGCTATTTGCAGCATGCATTATCTTGGAATGGAATCAATGGCCAATGTCTCAATCAGCTATGATCCAGTCCTCTTTTTTCTTTCGTTTTTCATTGCTGCCATTACCTCCTACTTCTCACTGAAGCTCTTCTTTCGTGTTGACCGCACTAAAAGTAAACGGGAGAATTATCTTTTAAAGGGTCTTGGTTCAATGTTGATGGGCGGTGCTATAGCAGGTATGCATTATACTGGTATGGCTGCCTCTACCATGTTTTATCATACAAATGGACAGACCGCTGAAGGTGGTTTTTTTGAAATGTCGCCATTCAGCCTGTCGCTTTTCATAGGATTGATGACACTGATTGTCCAAACGCTGATGATCTTTGGTGCCTATATTGATCACCGGATCATGACACAGTCAGATCAGCTGAAGGAAAATGAACAGCGGTTTCAATCGCTGATCAAGCATAATATAGACGGTATTATCGTGTTATCTGTCCATCGAAAGGTGCTTTCTGCAAATGACTCAGGTAAACAAATCTTAGAGTTGTGCAATTCTAAGATTGGTGATGATGTCAGCCAATATGTGATGCCTACTGAATTGTGGGAAGAATTTATTTCTCAGTCAAAAAAAGCCATTACACGCGAAGCAGAACTGAAAGCAGCAGATCGTTTTTATTATTATCATGTCACTTACATACCTGTCCATGTAAACAATTCACTCGACAGCATTTATCTTGTTTTAAAAGATTTAACGCAGCAGCGGATAGCAGAAAAAGAAATTCATGTGATGGCACATTATGATGCATTAACAGAGCTTCCTAACCGCCGCCACGGCATTAATCATTTAAATGATGTTCTCTCCGCTCAAGAAAAGTCAAAAACATCAACAGCGGTTCTGTTTCTTGACTTAAATCGTTTTAAAATTATTAATGATGCACTTGGGCATAACATCGGAGATTTACTGCTGAAAGCTGCCGCAAATAGACTGACACAATGTTTACCGGACAATGGCTTTATCGCAAGACTTGGCGGCGATGAATTTTTAATGATCTTTCCTCACATGGATCATGATACATATAAAGTCGAACAATTTTCTAAAAATATCATTCATCAATTTGAACGTCCTTTTTTCATCCAGAACCATCAACTCATTACATCGATCAGCATTGGGATCGCTATCTCTCCGCAAAATGGCAAAGACGGAATGGAGCTGATGAGAAAAGCCGATATGGCCATGTATTTATCCAAAAAACATAAGCAAAGCCGTTATGAGTTCTTTACCGAATCCATGGAAAGATTGAGTGAGGACAGGTTAAACCGGGAGCTAGAGCTGAGGGATGCCATTCAAAGAGAACAATTTGTCCTTCACTACCAGCCGCAAGTCAGTGCCAAAACAAGACAGATGACTGGGGTTGAAGCCCTTTTAAGAATGAAGGCACCAGATGGTTCCTTAAAGTCACCTGAGGCTTTTATTGAGCTGGCAGAGGAATCAGGACTGATCATCGATATTGGCAGATGGGTCATTGATACGGCTGGTAAGCAGGCAAAAAGGTGGTATGACGATGGGCTAAAGATCCCTGTGGCTGTGAATTTATCTGCGAAACAATTCAATTCTGAAGACTTAATTGATTTGATCAAGCTGACACTGAAAAAATACGACCTGAAACCGTCCCTCTTGGAGCTTGAAGTCACAGAAAGTATGACAATGGACAATATCAAGCAATCAAAACAAGTGCTAACATCGCTAAAACAACTTGGCGTCCGCATTAGTATTGATGATTTCGGTACAGGCCACAGCTCCTTAAGCTATTTAAAGGATTTACCTATTCATCGACTGAAAATTGATAAATCCTTTATTGAGGATATTTTAAGTGATTCAAAGTCAGAACAGATTACAGGGGCTATTATAGCGATGGGACACCAATTATCTCTCGAAGTGATAGCAGAAGGTGTTGAAACATTTGCACAGGCCCAGCTATTATCTGCCCAGGGCTGTGACGACCTGCAAGGGTTTTATTATGCCAAGCCGCTGCCAGCAAGCGATATCGAAAAATTCATCGCCTATCCGGCTCATCTTGATACATAAAAAAGGTGCCAATCATGGCACCTTCCAGCGTGCAGACAAACCCTCGCATTCGGTGTCAGTCCTGCGTTCCGGTGCTCACGAATGCTCAATTCGCTCCGCTCCGGTACTCGTCCTTCCTAAACTTCAAAGGTTTTCTGTCACGCTGAGCTGAGAAGAAGACAAAGGGCTAAAATAAAGATCACTTTAGCCCTTTATCAACAATCGAAAAGGTGCCAATCATGGCACCTTTTCGTTTTATCTAAATAATAAATGCTGACTGTGAATACCTGCTTTTTTCAATAGACTAATCAGTTGCTCTTGTTCTTCACGCGTCAGACCAGAGAATGCACGCGCAATCCGAAGAGAGTGGATCGGATAAATCTTGTCAAGATAGCTTCGCCCTTTATCCGTTAAATGGGCATAAACCGAACGTTTATCCTTGGGGTCCTGTTCTCTTTCAATGAAACCATTTCGTTCTAATTTGTCAATTACGTACGTCACATTCCCGCTGACAAGCAGGAGTCTTGAGCCGATTTGCTGAAGCTTTTGAGCACCTCTCGTGTACAGTAATTCAAGTACGGCAAATTCAGTTGGATTAAACCCATGCTCTTTGCTGTCTCTAATACTGTGTTCTGAAACGCTTTTAAATGCTCTTGCAAAAACCTTGTAAAGCGTCATTGAGCGTTCTACTTCTTCTTCATTAAACGATAGTCTCATCACATATCTACCTCTTATAATATTTTTTTAACTTCAAGGCTGTCTTGCGGTGCAGTTGGAGCCTTTCGTAAAAAATAGAAGTACGTTTTTGAAAACCCTTTCAACCACATAAGTGACTCCATTCGTGTTATGTATAAGTTTTCGATATAAACTTTTAAAATCCTTCTTATTTTTCACAATCATCTCGAAAAAAAGCTTTTTCAGCAAACCATCAAGATGCGACACACTTTAACATAATCTGTAAAGAATCTATGGTTTCTTGCACTTCATTCGCCAAATTTCTACAAAATTCAATATTGCTATAATATTAAACACAAAAAAAGAACCCTTTATGTGACATACGCACATTTCAAGGGATTTTTACAAACAGCGCTCTGTTTTGTTGAAAAAGAAATGATACTCTTTTTTTAAGTCACTAATTGTCATGTTCTTGGCCGCATCAGGGCTGTAAACCCCCAATGAACATAGCTGCTTCGTATAATAATGTCTTTCTTTTGCTAAAGCTTCTTTTAATATACGCCGCACCGATTATCCCCTCCTATCAAGTGATTTGGATCGGGTGCTTATGAAGACCTCTTATACAAATCATTTTGCATGGCTCTTAGAAGCGCATGTGCATTCTGACCTGCAGCCTGCATGAATTGCTCGAGCAATTCATCCCTCTTCACATCTAATGCGATGATTTCTTTTGCCATACGAATGATCTGTGCTTGCTCCATTATATGCTCCTCCTCCTATGTCAACTCACCATGATTATATGCCGACGTAAGATGCATTGCACATTACCTGTTATCTTTCCTTCCATATTTTTTTCATTTTTTTCGTTTTTGTGTTATATTTTCTAACAAACGATAGGTTTTTTTACTTCTCGTTCTATATAATATGAAGAAAAGACTTGCAGGGGTGAGTATATGACGCAGGAAGATGTATCTTATAAAGATAAAAAAGTCATTTCAATCGGGATTGTCAGTGAGTTAACAGGGCTTTCCGTCAGGCAAATCCGATATTATGAGGAACGTAAACTCATTTACCCCCAGCGCTCAACAAGAGGCACACGGAAATATTCTTTTGCAGATGTTGAACGTTTAATGGACATCGCCAATAAACGGGAAGACGGTGTGCAGACAGCTGAAATTTTAAAAGACATGAAGAAAAAAGAACAAGCGCTAAAAAGCGGACAATTTAAGAAAAAAATGCTTGAAGGCCAGATTAATGCACACTTTCGGTATAAAAATCGTTAAACAAAAAAGAATCGCTTACTCTTTAAAATCAAAGCTTTGTTCGTATTGATTGTTGCAATTGCTGAATGAAAAAGAGACAGCGATTGCTGCCTCTTTTTTAACTAACGCACCTGTTAAGTGCAACGAGTTAGTGTTCATCGATTCGTTCAGGAATCGAAACGGTTCGTTCATTGACCACATTCCCAGTGTTTAGAGTCGTTTTAGGTTCAATTAATAACAAATGAACTTCTTCTTCAGCAATTGGCTGATGTTCAATTCCTTTAGGAATCACAATAAACTCCCCTTCATTAAGAACTATTTCTTTATCCCTGAAACGGATGACCAGCTTCCCTTTACATACAAAAAACATTTCATCCTCTTCATCATGGTGATGCCAAATGAATTCACCTTTAACTTTTACCATCTTAATGTATGAATCGTTCAATTCTCCGCTTATTCTAGGATTCCAATAATCATTTATTTTTAAAAATTTCTCTTGGACATTCGTCTTTGAAATCAATAGATTTCCTCCTCATTCATTGGAAACGTCTGTTTTTCTTTTCCCAGATAAAATTCCCTACCTCACCATCCTCCTCATGATCAGATACCAAGGGACACAAATAGCATCAACCTCTTATATCTTTAAGTTTACTTATTCCGTTGGATCACGTAAAATCAAAAAATAATGTATAGTTGATCACAATTTGTGATGCAAAAGGAGAGTTATTTTGGATATTAAATCTTTGGAAGTGTTTAAAGCCGTTGCAATTGAACAAAGCATCACAAAAGCGGCACAGAAATTGAATTATGTGCAGTCCAATGTTACTGCACGAATCCAACGTCTTGAACAAGAATTAGGAGTTCCTCTTCTCTATCGATATCATAAGAAGATATCTTTAACACCTGCAGGACGCGAACTATTGCCCTATGTAAACAAATTACTCTACGATTTCGAAGAAGCGATAGAGGCAGTAAAGCTTTCCTCTACTCCGCGGGGAACTTTACACATTGGATCTATAGAGTCAACCGCTTCTACAAGATTGCCAAAAATTTTTGCCGAATATCATAAGAATTTTCCACAAGTAGAATTGAGTATGTATATGGCACCTACAGTAGATCAAGTTAACGCGATTCTCAACTACAAGGTAGACGGCGCATTGGTAGATGGGCCCATTCTTCATCCGGAAATTATGGAGTATCCTGTATTGGACGAATCCCTGGTCCTGATTACAAGCTACTCCTCGGAGCAATTCCAGGTAGAATCAATTTTACACGAACCATTGCTCTCGTCATTCGCTCATTGCATCTATTTAGGCCGTTGGCAGCAATGGCTAGAGAGCAGCGGTTATCCTCCTATGAAAGTAATGGAATATGGTACTTTAGAGGGCGTGCTTAAATGCGTTGAAAACGGACTGGGAGTTACCGTATTACCAAAATCTATGGTTGAATCCCGGGTGCAAGGCGGCTTTACCTGTCATCCATTACCGGAGCCACATAGAATAGTACCCACTGTGTTTATAAGGCGCCGCGATTCTTACATGACCAGTGCCCTCTCACACTTTATGGAGTTAATGGGTATAACTGATTTGTGATAAAAAAGAGGATAGGAGAGCTAATTTTTGTCAGCTCTTCTATCCTTTTAAATATACCTTGACTTTTATTTAGAGGATGCCTCAGACCCTTCAACAACCCCTACAAAGTCAATTCGCACACCGCCTCTTTCTGGATCTTCTTTCACCCGGAGGGCAAGTGCCTTTTTCTTCCCGGTTTTTGCATCTTCATAATTCGCATGGAACACATGAATGCTGGCTTCTTCCAATTGAAAGTCCTCATAAGAAAGTGTGTCTATGCCCCATTCTTTTTTCAATTTCAGAATGTCATTTGGGCTCGGGACCGCACCTTCGACGTAGACGTCTTCCATTTTTCTTTTATTTCCTTCAGTGATGGCTTCAAGCATATGCTCTGCAGCCACTAGCCTCCGATCTTTCCCCTCGTCTTCCCTTTGACATGCATTCAGCAAAAGCAAACACATCAAAATGAATAAAAACTTCTTCATGTTTCTCTCCCACCTTCTCCTTAAAATGTAAAGGATGGAAGCGCTATATGCAATCTTTATACAAAAAAAGCCTGTAAAACGTCATGTTTTACAGGCTTAGATTGTGGACAAAGGATGGTCCTTTGTCTACCTTTCAGCGCGATCTGAAAACCTTTGAAGTCTAGGAAGGACGAGTACCGGAGCGGAGCGAATTGAACATTCGTGAGCACCGGCACGCAAGGACTGACACCGAATGCAAGGGTTTGTCAGCGCGCTGAGACTGTAAAACATCATGTTTTACAGTCTTCTTGCTACATAAGTGTATGGAGGAACGCTGTCGCAATTCCAAAATAGATGAGTAGTGATAAAATATCATTCAATGTTGTAATAAGCGGCCCAGATGCAATAGCAGGGTCGACGTTTAATCTGTGTAAAATAATAGGCACGATCGTACCTGCCATCGTTCCAATAATCAGTGTGGCAAGTAGTGAGGACCCGACAACAAAACCTAAAATCATATTGCCCTGCCACACCATTGCGACGACTGTAATAATGATGGAACAGACAATCCCAATGTAAATACTGGTTCGGAGCTCTCTAAAAATCAGGCGCATAATGGTTTTTTTCGTTAATTCCTCTTTTGAAAGTCCTCTAATGACGACCGCTAGCGACTGTGTCCCTGTATTCCCTGTCATCCCAGCAATCATTGGCATAAAGAAGGCTAAGGCGACGACTTGCTGAAGGGTATCTTCAAAGTAATTTAAAATACTGCCTGAAATCAGCCCAATGAATAAAAGTAAAATGAGCCACGGGAGACGGCGGTATGCTGCAACAAAAGCGGGCGTGTCGAATGTAATATCTTTACCGGAGGCTGCGAACTTCTCATAGTCTTCTCCTGCCTCTTGGATGACGACATCAATGATATCATCGACTGTGACGATTCCGACCAGGACATTGTTCTCTTCCACAACAGGAATGGCAAGAAAATCATACCGTTCAATCAGCTTGGCGATTTCTTCCTGATCCTGAAAGGCTCCAACGGCAATGACTCTTGTAAACATAAGATCCTGCACTTTTTCATCTGGTTCACCTAAAATGAGATCGCGGTACGACAGAACCCCTACAAGCTGCTTTTGATCGTTAATAACATATAAATAGTTGATCGATTCTGCAATTTCAGCAAAGCTTTTCAGCTTCACAACTGCGTCCTGAACCGTATAGTGCTGAGGAATCCATACATACCGGTTGGTCATGATCCGGCCTGCTGTCTCAGCTGGATAATTCATGAGAAGCTGGACGGCCTTTGATTCCTCTGCCTCCATGTTTGATAAAAGCTGATCTTTCAGCTCATCATCCATTTCATCAAACAAGTTGGCTAGGTCATCGTTATCCATTTTGTTTGTGACGAAGGTGGCTTTGTCTTTCCCTACTTTTTCAAGCACAATTTCTTGGTACTCGCGCTCAAGCTCACCCATCATTTCCGTCACATCATCGACTGTTAAAAAGCTAAGGAAGCGGCCGCGGTGTTTTTCTGGAAGTTCTTTAAATAAATAGGCCATATCATATGGCTGAAGTTCTTCCATAATGTTTTTGAATTCTTTGCGTTTGCCATCTCTTAACAAAATAATGATTCTTAAAATGAGTTCATCGTACGTAATGTTCTGTATCATCGCTGTTACCTCCCCAAAGTCAGGAGATACCCGAATCCCTTAGAATGTGCGGGGGTCAGGATCTCCTCTGTCTGATGCGTCAATCTGATCTTTTGACATACTCTCTATGTGTCTCGAATCGGGATGATCCATCCCCACACCTCCTTTTCTCATAAAAAAGCACCTTCAACCGAATGAAGGCGCTTTGTAAGCATGACAAAATAAACACTTGCTCCTTCAATCGTAGAGCTTTAGCACTGTATGGCATAGGATAAAATCCAGCTGCATTAAAAATCACCTTATGTCGATGATTTCTGTTGACCCATTGGCGTCTTTGGACATTTTTGGGCAGCAGCGTATCTCCATACAGGAGCCTCACCTAACGAAGTCTCATATTGTTAACACACTGAGATTACAGAAAAAGCGGAATGATGTCAATAAGCAAGATGCCAAGTATTCTTATGTATTCGCTTACTTTTCAAAAAAAGAGCGATGGACAACTCTTACCATCGCCCTTTCATGTCTTTTTATTCCTCTTCCGGCTGATTCATATCCTCTTGGGAGAGGAGATGAAAGGAATCATGCAAAAACAAAGCATATCCTTCTCCATCAGGATGCGGAACGTATTCCGCATAATCCATTGTCTGCTCTTCTTCTTTTTTCTTCATATTCTCTCGCCTCCTTTCCCGTAGTTTGTCCCAATGAAAAAACCTTACACATGAAAGTGTAAGGTTTGATGATGGCTTAATCATCCCATTCTTGCTTCAGGATTTTGCCCGTTTTAGCGGAAATCTCAAAATCAACTTCTTCGCCGCTAGGTGTTGTGATTTCAACTTCATAGATGTACACACCATTTTCTTTATCTAGATCAGAATCGGTGACTGTGCCTTTTACTTTTGCAAGAGCAATTTTTTCAGCTTGTTTTTTCGTGATCTTCACATTCTGTTTCTTTTCTTTGACTGGATCATTCAGCGCTTTTCCAGTTTTTGCATCGACATATACTTTATATTCAAAGCCGCCTTTTTTAATCTCGACCTCATACACCCATTTTCCTTTTTTACGCTCAAGATCCACATCGTCTACATAGCCTTTCACCACTTTTAAGGCTGCTTTTTCAGCTTGTTTCTTTGAAACAAACGACGATTTCTTTTGCACGACTTGCTCGGCGTTTGCTGTTTGATTTGTATTTTGCGCTTGAAGTGTGAAACCACCTGCGACAAGAGTTCCCGTTAATGCAGTAGCTACTAGTACTTTTTTCATCATGTTCATTTCCTCCTCTTTTTGATTTCTTCTATATCTTAAGAAAACAAGATGATAAAGGAAGGAAAGAAAGATGAGAATATCATGAGAAAAGGATTAGTTTTCGTACGTAATGCCCTCAATGTCTCCTGTATAGGCGTTCACAAGTACCTCTGCCTCTCTGCCGTCAGGCAAATCCAGCTCCACCTCAAATACGAGCATACCGCTGAATGTTTCAAGATCGGCATCATCCACTGTTCCGCCAACTTCTTTGACAGCAATTTGGATGGCTTCCTCGACAGTGATTTTTGTGAGCTTCTTTTCTTTAGAGGTTGGTTTTTTCTTTTCTGCTTCAAGCACCTTGAATGACTGTTTGTCGACCTCGACTTGATACAATTCTTTTTTTGATTGGATGGTAAAAATAAAACGATCTGTCGTCTCTTTTTTTTGAATGACGGTTCCGCTCACCTTTTTAACAGCCGCCTCTTCTGCCTGGAGCTCAGCATTTTTTTCATTCGGCTTCTGATAGCTTTTTAACTGTCTAATTTCTTTCATTTGACCGCTTGCAGAAGATGCAATGATTTGGTAGATGCCATTTGCATTTTCCAGCGTCAATGTATAGTCCTGTTTATGGTTGATTAGATCAATATGTGTAATGTTTCCATTGTAGTCTTTTGAGATCATTTTTTTCATTTCTGCTTCACTTAATATTTTATGATCAATGGTTTGGATCATGAGCATTGCAAAGGCCGCAAGAATTGCAAGACATCCTGCGAGCGCAAGCACCATTTTCGTTTTTCTAGACATGCAGCGCCTCCTTCCTATTTCCTATTTTATAAGGAGGAAATGAGAAATTGATGAGAAAAGACCCATTTATTTCTGAAAAAGAATGGTCATGGCTGTCCCTTCGCCGATACGGCTGTCTACCTTCAGCTCGGCCCCATGTTCTTCTGCAATTTGCTTCGCAATTGAAAGACCAAGACCGGTTCCGCCCGTCTCGCTGTTTCTCGCTTCATCCACACGGAAAAAGCGGTCAAAGATTTTCGGCAGATCCTCTTCTTTTATACCGATTCCTTGATCAATCACTGAAATAAATGGCTTGTCTCCTGCCCATCCGCAGGTCACATCAACCGGCTCTCTACTATATTTGACCGCATTATCAATTAAGATGGTCAAAAGCTGTTTGATTTTCTCTTCGTCTCCTTCTGCGATCAGCGGCTGGTCTGTCTGCACATGGAATTGGATCGTTCGATTAGTGGCCACCTCAAGTGTATGACATAGCTGCTTGCACAAATGACCAAGATCAACCGGCTTCATATCCAAGTATAACGGCTGACCGTTTTTCGCCAATGTCAGTAATTGATCTGTCAGTCTTTTCATTTTTTTCGCTTCATCATGAATCGCTTGGGAAGATTCTTCTACAACCTCTGGACGTGTTTGCCCCCAGCGTTTTAGTAAATTGCTGTAGCTCATAATGACGGTAATCGGAGTCTTTAATTCATGAGAGGCATCATGCAAAAATTGTTGCTCTTTTTCATAATGCTTCTCGAGAATCTCGGACATTTCATTAAAGGTTTGTCCCATTTGATATAGTTCATCCTTTGAATCGCCTGTTAATTCAATTCGTTTAAACGCCTTCTCTTTCATACTTGCCTTCATGGTACTCGTTATTCTGCTAATCGGCCGGACAATTTGCTTTGTTAACACGTGGCCTGCAAAATAGGAAAGCACAATAAACAAAACGCCGGTTGTGATTAAAATCATTTTTAATAACGCTAAGTTCTCTTCCGTATTTTCGATTTCTTCATATACTTGAAGCGACATAATCTCACCATTTGTCCAAATGACTGGAATAGCAGCGAACGCAACCATATGCTTATTGTATTCTTTGATTTCTGCCGTCTGGCCAGATTCATATGTAAAAGGCAGTGAGCTAAACGTTGATTCCTTTGTGACAGTCAGTTTTGACTCTCCCGATTCTGTCACGACACGGATCATGCCATTTTGAGGCAGGTACGCCTTCAGCAGCTCCGAGGACGGAAGACCCTCTTCCTCTGATTTTTTTAAAGCAATGGCAATATTTTCAGCCACCTCAGACAAACGGGACATATCTTTTTGCGTCAAGGTCATCGAAAAAATAAAATAAATGGCTGTATGAAACAAGAGCACCATTAAAAACAAAGACAACGACGTATAAAGCTGAATCTTATTTTTTAATCTCATTCTTTATCCTTTCATCACATAACCCACACCTCTCACTGTGTGAATCAGCTGTTTTTCGAATGGGTAATCGATTTTTTTCCTTAAATAACGGATATAGACATCTACCACGTTTGTATCACCAAAATAATCAAAACCCCAAACCGCTGTTAAAAGCTGATCTCTTGTGAGCACTTGCTGCTGATGGTTCAGTAAGTGGACAAGCAGATCATATTCTCTCGGCGTGAGTTCAAGCATTTGCCCAGCCCTTTGTATTTCTCTTGTTTTCTCGTTGACCGTTAAATCTGCTATGCTCAGCTCTGTCTCCTTTTCTTCTTGTGCATGTATATTCAGTCTTAGCTGCGCGCGAATTCGTGCTAATAATTCTTCTATGTCAAAAGGTTTTGTTATATAATCATTCGCCCCAAGATCGAGCCCGCTTACTTTATCAGGGACACTCCCCCTTGCTGTAATCAAAATAATAGGTGTCGCTGTATTTGTCTTTCGAACCCTTCTCAGCACTTCAAGACCACTTAACTCTGGAAGCATGACGTCAAGCAGCACCAAATCGAAGCTGTCTTCTTCAAGAGCCTGAAGGCCGGCCATTCCTGTCTCTTTGACTGTCACCTCATATCCTTCATATTCAAGTTCAAGTGACAGCACCCTTGCGATTTTCTTTTCATCTTCGACTACGAGTATCTTCCCTTTGTTCATCTCTATCTCTCCTATCTGAAAGGCAAGCTTGTCTTTCCATTATTATATGTTGCCTTTCTCATTTGGAACAGTCACAATCTTCACATCTATTTTTTCATGAAAGAAGAAATATATTGAATGAAGTTGTTTTTTAACACAGTAACCGCACATCAATTGAAAGGAAAATAAAACGGCTAACCACTCAAAAAAAAGACCTCATCTTGAGGCCTGTTTACTTTTTTATAGGTCTGCTGACAAAGAGCTGATCTACTGAGGTTCCTAAAACAAAAGCTATGTCAAAAGCTAATTGCAAAGTGGGGTCATATTTATCATTTTCGATCGCATTAATGGTTTGTCTCGACACCTTACAAAGTTTAGCTAATTCTTCTTGAGACAATTTATTAGATTTTCTTAGCTCTCTAATATGATTCTGCATTTAATCACCATATTTTTTTCTGTAAATGAGGAATGTGAATACATATATTATTGAAACCACAGACAGGAACGCGATAGGTGAAATCCCAATGCCCTGATTTGAGTTCCCTTGAATCGTTAGAAAGATATTCTGTGCGACTTCTAATAAAAGCATACCGAAAACCACAATAAACGCATAAGATTGAGCTTTCGAGTAAATAAATCTCTTTCGTTCATCACCCTTTTGAATCATCGAAGTGATCAAAATGAACAATCCGATCAATAATATTATAACTGAATAGACAACCTTTACGTAATCCAATCTTTAGTCCCCTTTCAAACAAAATGTCAAATACTCTTTACATTTATAATCATAGCATTAGTCCCTTAAATGTCAAATACTTTTTACATTTCTTATTCTTTATAAAGTTATCATTGAAAAGCAATAATCTGCTCTCATGGTTTATCTATTTTCTTCTCTTCTTTCATCTATTGATTCTTTTTCAATCTGCCTATTTTAGTTCTATTCACCCATTTTCATCTGTACAGGTGCAACCTCACTATGCAGCATTTCCTTCTTTTTCATATGATATCAAGAGTTTTCTTCAAAAGGTGAGCTCTTTCGTCAATAAGTGAGGAGAACTGCACTTTTGATAATAGATTAATTATTTGAAAAATTATTACAATTGACCCTTTCCGATCAAAAGTTTCTTTTATACAATAACATTACGCAGCCTGAATCTACTTTGAAAACAAAATAAGGAGGGCTTTCTTATGAAAGGTGAAATTCGCTTAATTCCGTATGAAGTAAAAGCCAATGTGATGGAAGCGAAAGAGACGCCGGAAAGTATTCAGGAGATTAAAGCACCCGAACTTTGGTCAAGTGGCTTCAAAGGAAAAGGCATAACCATTGCTGTCCTTGATACAGGCTGTGACACAGAGCATCCCGACTTAAAAGATCAGATTATCGGAGGAAAGAACTTTACCGACGATGACAATGGAGATGCTGAAAATGTCAAAGACTACAATGGGCATGGTACCCATGTAGCAGGAACGATTGCCGCAACAGATCAAAATGGCGGAATTTTAGGGGTTGCCCCTGAAGCCAAGCTGCTCATCGTGAAAGTTCTTGGCGGTGAAAATGGCAGCGGAAAATATGAATGGATCATTGATGGCATCAACTATGCTGCAGAGCAGAAGGTAGATATTATCTCCATGTCTCTCGGTGGTCCAAGCAATGAGCCAGCCCTGCAGGAAGCCATTCAAAATGCGGTGAAAAGCGGTGTGCTTGTTGTATGCGCAGCAGGAAATGAAGGGGACGGGGACGAGCGTACGGAAGAGTTCTCCTACCCAGCAGCATACAATGAAGTCATTGCCGTCGGTTCTGTTTCCCTTGCTAGAGAATCCTCTGAATTTTCTAATGCCAATAAAGAAATCGACCTCGTTGCTCCAGGAGAAGACATTTTATCCACTCTCCCTAACCATAAATATGGCAGACTCACAGGGACTTCAATGGCTGCCCCTCACGTAAGCGGTGCACTAGCCATTATCAAAAATGCCGAAGAAGAAGCGTTCCAGCGCAAGCTGACAGAGCCTGAGATCTATGCTCAGCTAGTCAGAAGAACCCTTCCATTAAAACAGTCGAAAGCCCTTGTAGGGAATGGATTTTTATATTTAACTGCGCCTGATGTCCTTTTAGAAAAAACATTGGAAGCAGATCTTTTATCTCTATAGCTTAAATAGAGGTCCTGAGAAAAGTAAGAATTTTCTCAGGATTTTTTTAATTAAAATTATTCAAAATTTACTTTGACGAAATGAAGTGAACGTTATATAATCGAACACAATAAATTCATAGTTTGAGAGTCGGTAATTCGATTACACGTCGAATTTTAATTGGGAAGACCGGTGAAAATCCGGCGCGGTCCCGCCACTGTGAGTGAGGAGAGCTTTTCTCAGTAATCCACTGTCATTAAGATGGGAAGGATGAAAAGCTTGCAGATTCACCAGCCAGGATACCAGCCACTCTATCACATCAAACCCCCTACGGTTGATAGGAGATGTCGGAAAAAGCGTCAGTGATACTCACGCCTTATTTCGCACACACATTTTGTCTTTTAAACCAGACATTTACCTCATCAATCTTGATCATGAGCGTAAATGTCTTTTTATATTTAGAGGAGGAATTGGAATTGACAATTGTTAAAACAAGTAATCTAGGCTTTCCGCGAATTGGTTTAAACAGAGAATGGAAAAAAGCACTTGAGTCTTACTGGAAAGGTCAAACAGACCGCGAAACCCTCTTAGGCACACTGGATGAACAATTTTTAACTGCCATTAAAACACAAATCGATCAACAAATTGATGTTGTACCTTCTGGAGACTTTACCTTCTATGATCACGTACTGGATACTGCTGTTATGTTCAATTGGATTCCAGAGCGCTTCCGCAGCTTAAAAGACCCGCTAGATACATACTTCGCGATGGCAAGAGGGACAAAAGATGCCGTCTCAAGTGAAATGACAAAATGGTTTAATACAAACTATCACTACATCGTTCCAGAATACGAAAAAAGCACAGAATTTAAACTCACACACAACAAACCGCTTGAAGCTTACGAAAAGGTGAAAAAGGCATTTGGTGTTGAAACAAAACCGGTTGTACTTGGTCTTTATACATTTGTCTCACTTTCTAAAGGTTATGAAGCAAATGAAGTGAAAGAAATCCAGCAGCGTCTAGTGCCGCTTTATACGCAGCTTTTAAAAGAACTTGAAGAAGCCGGCGTCAAATGGGTTCAAATTGATGAACCTGCACTTGTCACAGCTTCAAGTGAAGACGTAAAATCCGTAAAAGAAATTTATCAAACGATCAAAGAAGCCGTACCTGGCTTGAACATTCTTCTTCAAACCTACTTTGATTCAGTAGATGCGTATGAAGAGCTTGTCACATATCCTGTTGAAGCAATCGGTCTTGATTTTGTCCATGATCAAGGGCGCAACCTGGATCAAGTGAAAAAGCACGGCTTCCCGAAAGATAAAATTTTAGCAGCTGGCATCATTGATGGAAGAAATATTTGGAGATCAGATCTTGGGGAAAGATTATCCTTTATTTCTGAAGTCATTGCTGAGGCTCAGCCGAAAGAAGTGTGGCTGCAGCCATCAAGCAGCTTACTGCATGTACCAGTTGCCAAACACCCAAGTGAACAGCTTGAAGAAAAACTATTAAACGGACTATCTTATGCCACTGAAAAGCTGGCTGAATTGACATTATTAAAAGAAGGTTTAACAAAAGGAGCAGCTGCCATTGATGCCGACATTAACGAAGCAGCACAAGCACTTCTTACCTTAAAAGAGTTCGCAAAAGGAACAAATGCGGATCTCACAGCGGAACGCAACAATCTTTCATCGAAAGATTTTAAACGTCCAGTTGCCTTTGAAGAACGCCTGCGTATCCAAAACGAATCTCTTGAGCTCCCGCTTCTTCCAACCACAACGATTGGCAGCTTCCCGCAGTCTGCCGAAGTGCGCAGTGCTCGTCAAAAGTGGCGCAAAAATGAGTGGACAGATGCAGAGTATGATGAATTTATTAAGAAAGAAACAAAACGATGGATTGATATTCAAGAAGAAATTGGCCTGGATGTGCTCGTACATGGAGAATTTGAACGGACAGACATGGTTGAATACTTCGGTGAAAAGCTAGCCGGATTTGCCTTTACAAAATTTGCTTGGGTACAATCCTATGGATCACGCTGCGTGAAACCGCCAATCATTTATGGAGATGTAGAGTTTACAGAGCCAATGACAGTGAAAGAGACAGTTTACGCACAAAGTTTAACAGAGAAAAAAGTTAAAGGAATGCTGACAGGACCTGTTACCATCTTAAACTGGTCTTTCCCAAGAACGGATATCTCTCGAAAAGACATTGCTTTCCAAATCGCTTTCGCTTTGCGTAAAGAGGTAGAAGCTTTAGAGGCAGCTGGTATTCAAGTGATCCAAGTGGATGAGCCTGCGCTAAGAGAAGGACTTCCGCTCAAAGAAAGTGATTGGGCAGAATATTTAAACTGGGCAGCAGAGTCATTCCGTTTATCCACATCATCCGTTCAAAATGACACACAAATTCATACACATATGTGCTACAGTAACTTCGAGGATATTGTCGATACGATCGAAGACTTGGATGCTGACGTGATTACAATTGAACATTCACGCAGTCATGGCGGATTCCTCGATTACTTAGAAAAGCACCCGTATTTGAAAGGACTTGGACTAGGCGTTTATGACATCCATAGCCCGCGCGTTCCATCTGTTGAAGAAATGAGCGAAATCATTGATGATGCGCTAAACGTTTGTCCAACAGATCGTTTCTGGGTGAATCCGGATTGTGGGCTAAAAACTAGACAAGAGCCTGAAACCATTGCTGCTTTGAAAAACATGGTCACAGCTGCTGAAGTCGCTCGTAAAAAGCTGGCGCAGCACGCATAATTGAATGCCTCTCCCCTGCTGAACGTGGCAGGGGTTTTTTATGTGCAAATTGGCCTGTTCGATCTTCTACTATGAAGATTTCTTTTCTAGCATGATTCGTTTATACTAGAGAAGTCAGTCGAACAAAGGGAGGAAGACAATGAATCACGAAGATTTTTTACAACGCGCAATTGATCTTGCAGTAGAAGGAGTCAATAGTGGTACTGGCGGCCCTTTTGGAGCAGTCATTGTCAAGGATGGTCAGATTATTGCAGAGGGAAGCAACAATGTGACAACGAGTAATGACCCTACCGCACATGCAGAAGTCACAGCCATTCGAAATGCATGCCAAACTCTACATACATACCAATTAGAAGATTGCACTCTATACACAAGCTGCGAGCCTTGTCCGATGTGCCTTGGCGCTATTTACTGGGCTAGACCAAAGGCGGTGTATTTTGCTGCTGGACATCAGGATGCAGCGGATGCTGGTTTTGATGACTCGTTTATTTATGAAGAAATCAACAAAGAATACGAATCAAGAAATATACCATTTTACAAGCTGACACCTCAAAAAACCCTTGCGCCATTTGAAGCATGGGAAGCATACGATAAAAAGAAAGAATATTAAAAAAAGACACCTGCTCGTAAGCAGGTGTCTTCTACTATTACTCCGCCACTTCAAGCTCTACTTCAATGTTCCCTCTCGTTGCTTTTGAATATGGACAGAATTCATGTGCAGCATGGACAAGCTCTTTCACTTTGTCATGATCATGACCTTTCCCAGACACAATCAGCTTTACGCCAAGCTTAAAGCCGCCGTCGCTTTCATCTTTTAAAAGACTGACATGTCCTTCTACTTCCGATTCAATTTCTATCCCTTGCTTCTTGGCTACCTGTTCAAGTGCTCCTCCGAAACAAGCTGCATAGCCTGCTGCAAATAATTGCTCTGGGTTTGTACCAGTCTCTCCATCTTTCTTTGCGTTAGGCATGACTATGTTATAATCGAGCACACCATCTTCTGAACGAACATGTCCAGCTCTTCCATGCTGCGCCTTTACTTTTGCTGTGAATAATGGTTTCATCTTCATCTCCTCCTTTATCTATTGATCCTTTTCACGTTCTATTCATTTCTCAAACATTTATCGCACATTGAAGAATTTTTCATTTTTCGTCTGTATTTATTTTAAAAAGGAAGAAAATCTTATACAATGATAAGTATGACAAAAAATAGTTGGTGACTGACATGACAAATGAATTTGAACATATGAAGCTGGAAAATCAGCTTTGTTTCTTGTTATATGCAAGTTCACGAGAGATGACGAAGCAGTATAAACCGTTATTAGAAGAATTAAACATTACGTATCCGCAATATTTGGCACTGCTTTTATTGTGGGAGCATGGAACATTAAATGTGAAAACGATGGGAGAGCTTCTCTATTTAGACTCCGGTACACTCACACCCATGCTGAAACGAATGGAGCAAAACGGACTCATTATCCGAGAACGCTCGAAAGAGGATGAGCGGTCTGTGCAAATTCGTTTAACGGAATATGGAGAACAGCTAAAGGAAAAGGCTACTGCAATTCCGTCTCACATGCTGACTGGGACAGGCAGATCAGAAGAAGAGCTAAAAATACTGCGCGCCTCTTTACATGAGCTTTTGCAAAATTTAACACAACCAAAAGGCTGAGGGAACGATCCCCTCAGCCTTTTATTGATGTCTAATTATTGTGCGACAGCTACTAGTTCTACTTCGATATTTCCTTGAGTTGCTTTTGAATATGGACATACACCGTGTGCTTTATGAACAAGTTCTTCTAATACTGACTGCTCAATGCCAGTTCCCTTTACTTCTAATTGAACGCCTAGTTTGAAGCCGCCATCTGAACTGTCTTTTAATAAGCTGACATGTGCTGTTACTTCACTTTCAAAACGGATACGCTCTTGTCTTGCTACCATTTGAAGGGCAGAATCAAAACATGCAGAGTAGCCTGCTGCGAATAATTGCTCTGGGTTTGTTGCTTTTTCAAGTTTTTTTGCTCTTGGTGTTCCAGGCATTGCTACATCATGCTCAAGTACACCATCTGTTGAAACAACCTTTCCTTCTCTTCCTCCGACAGCTGATACCGTTGCTGTAAATAAAACGTCTGACATGAATATAACCCTCTTTCTCTCCAATAATATTTTCTACAATTTAATTGTACACAATTTAAATTACGGAGTCAATCAATAAATACTCTTTTTTAAGTTTTCCTCCCTGAACCCTTTTTATGAGCATGTCCCAAAATTGTTAGACATAAAAAAAGCCCTTTAACAAGGGCTTTTAGATCGTGTCATGCTGTGGATTCGGTTGTTCTAGCGTATGGTTTCTGTTATCTGGATCGGCATTTGCTGCTGCCAGCCACAATGCCATGATGGTGATGCTTGTACAGACGACTGCCCATTTTTTAAAATTCATATAAACAATCCCCTCTCTGAATATAGATTCGCGCATGTTCCGCTTCCCCATAGAACATGGAAGATTTTTCATAATCCCCCATTTCATTATAATACTTTGCGGTATCTAATGCCAGCTCCTCTATATCAGGATATGCATAGGCAGACTCTAAAAAATGGAAAATTTGTTTCATATGCTCCGCATCTTGTCTTAAATACAATGCTTCTAGAAATATGGTTTTCTGAATATGAATGTCATCTTGAAGAGCTTCTGCTCGCTTCATACATTCTTCTCTGTAGTGTAATGCTTCTTCGTGTTTTCCTTGTTTGTATAATATCTGAGCGGCTGTATAAAGAGGGTCTATAGATCGACGAAGATGATCGGATTGATTTTGATCAAATAACGAGATGGATTCTTTCATTAATTCGAGTGCGCGGCCTAAGTCTCCCATTCGGTAATAACTGTTGCCCATATTAAATAAAGAGGAGGCAATAAAACGCACATTCTGAAACTCTCTTGATCTCGCAAGTGCTCTTTCGAGATGTGGTAATGCTTTTTCATGCCTTCTCATATCATCGTAGTTACCGGCCACAATAAATTGACACTGAATGGTGCGAAGCGCATACAGTTCATGCTGAACATAAACATCCAGCGCTAGTTTAGCATGGTGCATCGAGATATGCGTTTGTTTCATGTGGTAATATATTTCTGACATTTTAAAATGAAATTCCGCACGTTCAATATCATCTGATACAAAAGAAAGCTTGTGCTCTGCCTTTTGATAAGACGATATGGCAGCAATATACTCCCTCCGTCCGAATTCATACATGCCTCTGAAAAAATGATAGTAGTATTCTAGCATGCCTGTGACATGCGTTTGATGCTCATCTATTTCTTTCGAAAGCTCGGAAAAGTTGGCGCGAAGCTTTCCTTCCTTTAATGGCTTTAAATAATCGAGCATGACCTCATGCCGAAATTCCATTAAAGAAAAATAGAGAAGCAAATTCTGATCTTCTTCCATTGAATCAAGAGAGGTGCGAATTTCCTGTTTTAACTGTTCTGCTTGTTCTGAATCAAATCTGCGGATTAATTCATACCACTTGTTGATTTTCACTCCAATATCCGAAGAGGGAATGATTTTCGCCATACGTTGCCTTCTCCAATCTTCTCAAAATATAAAACATTACCATATTTTATCATACTTGACCGGAGAAATACAAAAATGAAAGGAAAAAGAGAGCCTGTTGTCACAAGACTCTCTTTTGAATTCGTTATTCTCTTATTTGTCCTTGACCACGAATGACAAATTTTTCAGACGTTAAGGCTGGCAGACCCATTGGTCCTCTTGCATGAAGTTTTTGTGTACTAATACCTATTTCCGCTCCATAACCAAATTCAAATCCATCTGTGAAACGAGTAGAAGCATTATGATAAACAGCGGCAGCATCGACAGCTGTTAAGAAAAGGGCTGCATGTTCATCATTTTCCGTAATGATCGCTTCAGAGTGCTTAGAGCTATAAGTTTGAATATGCTGAATCGCTTCTTCTATGTTTTTTACTATTTTAATGCTGACAATCGGTGCTAAAAACTCCGTTGCATAGTCCTCAGTTGTCGCTAATGCAGCACTAGGAGCAAGCGCGCAAACAGCTTCATCACCGCGTATTTCTACCCCATTTGATTGAAGGGCTTCAAATAACGAAGCACCGTATGTTTTTGCCCAAGTTTCATGAATGACAATGCTCTCAATCGCATTACAAACAGATGGTCTTTGGGTTTTGGCATTCAGCACAATCCGCTCAGCCATTTCGTTTTTCGCTGTTTCATCAATGTAGATATGACAATTTCCCGCACCTGTCTCAAGCACCGGCACAGTTGACTCTCTCACTACAAGATCAATTAAATTCTTCCCGCCGCGCGGAATGAGGACATCGAGGTATTCATTTAAGGTGAACAGTGTTTTCGCCGTTTCACGGCCCGTATCTTCAATCAATTGCACACTGTCTACTGGAATATCCGTCGTATGAAGCGCTTCATGAATCACCTTTACAATCGCTTTATTACTATGAATAGCAGATGAGCTTCCGCGCAGAATCACAGCATTCCCAGTTTTCAAGCAAAGGGTCGCAGCATCGACTGTCACATTTGGTCTTGCTTCATAAATCATGCCAACCGTTCCAAGCGGTACACGGACCTTTTCGATGAATAGACCGTTTTCTTTTTGAATGGTTTCTAACGTTTCACCAATTGGGTCTTTTAGCTGAATGAGTTGAAGGGTCGCGTCTGCAATGGCTTCAATTCTCTCTTCCGTGAGTGTGATCCGGTCAATGACAGATGGCGTGAACTGCTTTTCCTCAGCCGCTTGAACATCCTTTTGGTTCTCCTCTATTAAATAAGCTGAAGATGCTTTTAGTGCACTTGCAATGGCGTGCAAGGCAGCATTTTTTTGTTCCGTCGTTTTTAGAAGCAGCTGATCTTTAGCTACACTTGCTTTTTTTGCTTTTTCAAGAACTTCATTCATCGTATTCCCTCCTCAGTTTTGTACATGCTGTACCCAGTGATCTCGGTGTATGACCTCAGGCTTCTCTTTTGAAAGCTCGTCACTTCGCATTCCTTTAATGCCAAGAAGCTCATCGGATGCGTACAAGGTTTGTCCCTTACCAACTAATCCGTTTGGCCCGACGACTTCTACAACCTCTCCTTTAGAAAAGTCACCAGCGACATCAATGACTCCTGCCGGAAGAAGACTTCTACCATTATGCAAAATCGCCGCTTCCGCTCCTGCATCAATCATGATCTTTCCAGAGACCGGTGAGTGGAATTGAATCCATTGACGGCGGTTGTTCACAGCTGATAAATCCTGTTCACCGATATACGTTCCGTCACCTTGACCCGCAAGAATGCGAAGCAGTTTGTCTTCCCCAGTGCCTGTACCAATGAAGACTTTCACACCAAGTGAAAGTGCCGTTTGTGCAGCAGACAGCTTCGATTTCATTCCGCCTGTTCCAACCTTTGAACCAGTGCTCTTTGCATATGAAAACAATTCTTCTGAAATGTGAGTCAGGACATCAAACCGCTTCGCCTCAGGATGCTCATTTGGATTTGCATCATAAATGCCATTGATGTCTGTTAATATGATCAATTGGTCTGCATGGATTAATCCACTGACAAGAGCTGACAGCATGTCATTATCCCCAAAGGTAAGCTCCTCGATGGAAACTGAATCATTTTCGTTTATGATCGGCAAAATCTTTCTTTCCAGCAGCTCCATCATCGTTGCGTAAGCATTTCGATATCTTGTTCGATCTGAAAAGTCATTACGTGTTAAAAGCATTTGAGCAGGTGTCATGTGAAACTGTGAAAAAAGCTCTGTATATTTTTGCATTAACAAGCCCTGACCAACGGCAGCGGCTGCCTGTTTCCCCTTTAAGGTCACAGGTCTTGATGGATAGCCTAGGCTTCCAAATCCTGCCGCAACGGCTCCTGATGAAATTAAAATGATTTCATGCCCTGCTTCTTTGAGCTTTGCTATCGCTCTTACATGATCCTGCATCTTTTGTTCATCAATGGCTCCTTTTTGCTCTGTTAATGAACTGCTGCCAATTTTTATGACGATCCTTTGCTTTTTCATCCTTGATTCCCTCCGCTATACCTTTAGGCACAAAAAAATCCCTTTTTCTCCTTATGTAAAGGACGAAAAGGGATTTTCCGTGGTACCACCTTCATTGAATAAGCATGCGACATGCTTATTCCACTCAACTCCTGTAACGCCAGGCACGCGCTTAGATTTTTCCTCTAAGGCTCAAAGGGCAGGTTCAGCAGCTGTCTGCGGCAAATGTTTCAGCATATCATTTGCTCTCTTTACGCATCAGTTCCTGCTTACTATTCCTTTTCAACGCTCATTAATTTTTTTATATTATCACCAATTGCTAAAGAAAAGTCAAGCGGTCAATTAAAGACAATCGTTTTATTCTCATGAACAATAATTCGATCTTCCAAGTGCCATTTGACAGCACGTGCAAGCACACTGCGCTCAATTGTCCGGCCAATATTTTTTAGAGCTTCCGCATCATCCCGGTGATCTACACGCTCAATATCCTGTTCAATGATCGGTCCTTCGTCTAAATCATTGGTCACATAATGAGAAGTCGCACCAATTAATTTGACGCCTCGTTCATATGCCCTCTTGTATGGGTTTGCACCAATAAACGCTGGCAGGAAGGAATGATGAATATTAATGATTTTATTCGGATGCTCTTCAATAAATTTAGGCGTTAAAATTTGCATGTATCGAGCAAGCACAACGGCATCAATGTCGTACTTTTCTAATAGAGCAAGCTGCTGTTTTTCTGCCTCTTGACGAATGTCTTTATTCGCCTTCACAAAATGGAATGGGATGCCGAGTGCTTCGACCGTATCCTTTGCCGTTTCATGATTGCTGATCACAACTGCGATTTCAGCCATTAAATTTCCGCTTTGCCATTCCCATAGAAGTTCATTTAAACAATGAAGCTCTTTCGATACAAAGATCGCCAGCTTTTTCAGATCACTTGCACGTGACATGCTCCATGTCATTTGAAATGATGCGGCAATTGGCTCAAAGCTATTTTTCAACTGATCTAAGTTGGCCGAAATGTCTTTCCAATCAAATTCAATTCTTAAAAAGAACCGGCCGCTTTCATGATCTGTTGTATATTGGCTGGATTCAATGATGTTCGCTCCGTGCTCAAATAAAAAGGAAGAAACAGCTGATACAATACCAGGCTGATCCGGGCAGCTGACAAGCAGTCTGCCTTTTTGCTCGTGCTTTTGTCTGTGTAATTCAAGTTTCTCTGTAATCAATGTTCTCATGTATCATGACCTCATTTACGTTTTCATTCTAATGAAATATTATACTGGACTGGAAAGAGAAAAAGCAATGAAGAGTCTATTTTTTATTGAATATTCATTCAATTCTGCACCTAGCGTGATATAATGTGAGTAGACCTTTTATCACAAAAGGAGTGATGGAGATGAAAAGCATGACTTTGTTTGGTAAAGTGAGCTTTTGGCTCGGCATCATATGTCTGATCACAGGTATTTATCTATTTATGACCGGTGAAAGACTCATTCCTTTGCTCACATTTGGTGTCTGTTTTCTGCTTGTGAGTCAGCTTTACCGCAAAAATGAAAACGATTCCAATCATCATTCGATGTAATAAAAAAGGCTGGCAGACAGATGCCAGCCCTTTTCTTATTCAATAATCTTTAACCCGACCGCCGCAGATAAAATCAGTGCGATAAAGAAAATACGTTTTGCGTCTTTCGACTCACCATAAAACAGCATGCCGACAACGGCTCCTCCAGCAGCTCCAATGCCAGTCCAAATGGCGTACGCCGTTCCCATCGGAATTGTATTCATCGCAAGAGAGAGCATGAGAAAGGACAGCGAAAATCCAGCTGCAATAAATAAAATCCATTTGACATGTCGGTCTTTCTGGAATTGATTCATCATGGTGACACAAAGCATTTCTAAAATGCCTGCCCCAATGAGTAAAAGCCAGCTCATGATTCAGTCTCTCCTTTCTTTTCTCCTGTGGTCAGCTTGAGCCCTAATACACCGCTTAAAAGCACCATGATTAAAAGTAATTTCAATAGCTGTACCGGCTCCCCCATGACCATACCTACTATGACAGTACCTGCTGTCCCAAGTCCGGTAAAAACGGCATAAAGTGTGCCAACTGGCAGTACAGTCGTAGCTTTCAGGAGTAAATAAAAGCTGACGACAATACAAACGATGGTTGCGGCCCATTCCAATAAAGAGTCAGCATATTTCAATCCCATCACCCAGCCGACTTCAAAGATCGCCGCAATCAAGACATTTCCCCATTTCATTAGATCCCTTCCTTTCTGAACGATTCCAACCAACAAAAAAAAGCCTGGAAATCGATCGTTTGATCAAATCTCCCGGGCTTTTATCCCTCCGTGTCATACGGTCTATTGTCAAGACCCTATGTGTTTTCTCTCGGTCCAGACTGCGCCACCCGCACGGAACCCTAGAAAACCAATTCATGATAAGCAGATCTGACTTAGAGCAGATTCTGTGTCAAAATTGTATCACACCCCTAAATACTGGTCTATCACTTTGCTTTCCTCAGGCAAATATACTTGTTCATTTTTCGAAAGAATTTTTATGGGACCGCCGTATACTAAGTGTTAGAAACAGGTTAACTGATCAAGAAGATTTACAGGCTGTTTCGCTGCGAACTGAAGGGAAATGAGCATATATGACAATCCATTTATTTTTTATGACATTGACGATCAAGCGTAAATACAAGGACATGGAGACCGTACTTTACGAACAAGAAGTTGAAGCATTTTATGAAGAAATGAAACAGAAGCAGCTAAAGTATATGAACTAAAACAGGAGGAGATCGACATATTTATCATGCTTGCATACGAGAAAGAAGTTTCCTTAAAGCGCGGGTACGGCAACGATCACATCGCTGATATAATGAAATAAGATTGATGTGATGATCGTTCAACTTTAGAATGCTGAAAAACATTTTATAGAAAATCAAGAGGTGGATTCATATGATGATGACCGATGAACAAAAACATGAATTTTATCAAGCACTTGTTGACAAGAATCCGCAATATGACGGCACATTCTTTGCCTGTATTAAGACAACCGGCATCTTCTGTCATGCCACATGTACGGCCAGAAAGCCAAAATATGAAAACTGTGAGTTTTTCTTTACAGCGGAGGAGGCACTGCTGGCAGGGTATCGCCCATGCAAACGCTGCACACCGTTAACATACCCTAACAGCATTCCTGAAGAAGTCAAAACACTCGTTTCAGCAGTAGAAAAAAATCCTGAGAAACGCTGGAAAGAAGAGGACTTCCGCCAATTAGGGATTCACTCTGCCACTGCTAGAAGAAAATTTAAAGACATTTACGGCATGACCTTTGTTCAATATGCAAGATCACGCCGAATGGGACTTGCCTTTAAAGAAATTTTGAACGGAAAAAAAGTAATCGATCAGCAGGTCACCTTCGGCTATGAATCTTCAAGCGCCTTCAATGATGCATTTACGAAAATCATGGGAAATCCCCCTAAAAAAGCGCAGATTCACATTCTCTATGCTAATTTTATTTCCACACCGATCGGGCGGATGATCAGCGTGACAGATGCCACACATGTGTATTTACTGGAGTTTATGGACAGGCGGGGACTCGAAAAAGAAATTGAAACATTAAGAAAGAAGCATCATGCCCGTATTTTAGTTGGAGAAACAAACGTCCATCAGCAATTAGCAAAGGAATTGGCCTTATATTTTGAGAAAAAGCTGACCAAGTTTACTGTACCCCTTTCCTTACATGGCACCCCTTTTCAAATGAAGGTGTGGGAGCAGCTTTCACTCATTCCAGCAGGCGAAACGAGATCCTATCGTGATCTAGCCACAATACTGGGCGATCCGCATTTGGTTCGTGCCGTTGGTAATGCAAATGGTGCGAATCAATTGGCGATTATCATTCCTTGCCACCGCGTGATTCAAACAAGTGGTGAACTTGGAGGCTACGGCGGGGGAATTGAACGGAAGAAATATTTGCTTCAGTTAGAACAGCGTGAATAAAAGAGAAAACGGCTCTGCTTATTCGGTAAGCGAGCCGTTTTCTCCGTTACGGGTGATGCTGTATACATCAATGATTTGGTCCCATTTTGAAATGGTTTTTTCTTTTTTCATGCCCATTTTTAAAGCGACCTTCACCGACGCTTCATTCTCAGGACGAATTAGGCTGACCATCCGTCTGACCTTCATTTCTTCAAATCCATAGGTGAGACAGCCTTTTGCAGCCTCCGCAGCATAGCCATTCCCCCACGCCGCTTTCTTTAGCATATAGCCGATCTCAAGCTCTGTTTGCCCTTCAATATTTTGCAGGACAATTCCGCTTTGTCCAAGTCGTTCATTTGTTTCTTTATCTTCAATGATCCATAGCGAGGTGTGGTACGTGCGGTCATTTTTTTGATTCCATGCAATCCACTCTTTTGTCTGCTGTTCATCCTTCAAAGAAGGATAATACTTCATCACTTCTTCGTCTTGAAACAGCTCGTCATATAAAAATGACGCATCATGTTCATTCATCGTTCTCAGTTTCAGGCGCTCTGTTTCAAATACTGTTCTTGTTTGAACTGTCATTGATGATCCTCCCTTTTTTTACTTGCTAAAAATATCTCCGAACAAACCATTTGAATCTGGGGCAAAGTAATGGAAGCCCGCACCGGTTAAACTAGCAGCCAGCGCTGTCCACATCATTAAGCTCACGGTCATCCACACCGCGACTTGCTTTCTTTTCGTTCCAAAGCTCATGCACATCAAGGCGGCTAAATGACTTCCGATGATAAAAGGACCAATGAGCGCTAATCCAGGCAGACCGTATCGTTCCCAAATTTTTCTCGCCCGCAGCTGCTTTTTCTCTCCTTTTTCATCACCTTTCTCTTCTTTTCTCTTTAACCACCATGCTTTAAACCGGTCCACAAACACAATGAGAAACAAGACTGTGAGAAAGTTGCCGATGAATCCAATCACAGCTGTTGTCACAGGATGCAGTCCACTTAAGATTGCGAATGGAACGACACCAATCACTTCAAAAAAAGGCAAAGCAGCCAATACAAAAACGAGTACATATCCCCATACGATATCCAAAAACAGAACCCCTTTTCATTTTTGTCCTCTCCCCATTGTAATGAAAAACACAATTCCATTTCTACTTTTTTTTAGAAAAAGAAAAGCACATCGGATCGGATGTGCTCAGTTTACATTCGTATTTTCATTTTTCTTATTTGCTCGGCGCAGGACAATGAGCATAAGCCCTATTAAAATCACAATAGACAGCAGGCTTTGCAGTAAAATCACACTTGGTGACGTCCAGCCAATCCATTCGAATATGAGCTGCGGTCCGAAAAAGATGAGCGGAATCAATGAAACGACATTCGCCTTTAAGATTGCATTGAATACAACGATACATAGCAGCATAAGCAGAATGACGCCCCATCTTTGTCCTGAAGTAAGTACAAGTAATGGCGTACCAAGTTTTTGATCCAAAAGTTTGATTGTCACCATTGCTGTCAGCTGAAAAATTCCTAATAACCAAAAGTAGAGGAATACCCGGCTGCTTGTTTGAAAGGCGGTCGCTCTAAACATCACAATGATCATGATCACATTGGCCACTAAAACGATTGGATATCCAATCAAAGCAAACCAAGAATACGATAAATTTTGGCTGATTGCATCTGATAAAATCATGTAAAAAAGTGACCCAATTAAAAAAGCACTGACAAACGGCACCCAGTCTTTATGATTTCCTGACAGCTCTTTTGAGAGTTCATCTGCATAGCTCCGCGGATCTCCGCCGAACACATCCTCTCCTGTTTTGCCGTCTTTTTCAGCCTCAACCGCATGTGTGGTCAGTTCGTCCATCAGCTCATCAATCTCATCCTGATTTTTTCCCTTTGATATGAGATAAAGTTGCAGCTCTAGTAAAATGTGTCGTGTTTCTTTTGATACCATAATCTCACTTCCCTTTTTGTAATAAGCGGTTTACATTATTTGAAAGCTCATCCCAGCGGGCAATAAACTCTGTGAGCGCTAGTTCACCCGCTTGTGTGAGCGTATAGTATTTCCTTTTCGGTCCGCTTGCTGAAGCTTTTGTGACAGTGGTCACCAGCTGTTCCTTTTGCATTCGCAGCAAAATCGGATAGATACTGCCTTCACTTATTTGATCAAACCCATAATGCGCGAGCTTCTTCGTCATTTCATACCCATAAATTTCACCCTCAGAAATAATCGACAGCAGGCAGCCTTCTAAAATTCCTTTTAGCATTTGTGTGGATGTTGTCATAATCGTTCCTCCGGTTTCAGTATCTTGCATCACAAGATAGCTTCATCTTACCATACACTATCTTGCCATGCAAGATACCGTACTAGAAAAAAATCACCGCTTAAAGGGTGATTTTTACGCCCAAGGTTTATCTGTCCCAAGTGCGTCAGCAAGCGCCTTACTATGTTTTCGGCGGCTTTTTCTTTCCTCTGCCCGCTGCTTCGCTGTTTGATGAAGCATGATCTCTTCTTCTGTTTCCGGCATCACCTGCGGGACTCGTTTAGGCTTTCCGTTTTCATCTAATGAGACAAATGTCAGAAATGAAGTCGCTGCGAGCCTGCGTTCTCCAGACATCAAGTTTTCTTTAATGACTTTAACGAACACTTCCATAGAAGACGTGCCGACCCATGTGACATAGGATTCCAAGCATACTGACTCCTTTTGTCCAATCGGCTCTAAAAAGTCAACAGAATCCATTGAAGCTGTGACCGTTTCACTGCGGCTGTGTCTTGCTGCCGAGATAGAGGCAATGTCATCTATATAGCTCATTAATTTCCCGCCAAATAACGTTTGGTGGTTATTCGTATCGAGAGGGAATACCCTGCTGGTTTTTACAACTTTCGATTCCTTGCAGTATTTGAAATTTTCTTCACTCATCATCATAGCTCCTTCTTGCTGTTTTCGTAGATGCGGAACGACTTTTATTAAACACTATTCTTTTAGGTTTGTCTAAACTTTTTGCTTTAGTCTTATGTGAGAGATTTTCTTTCGGAAATGTTTCAACCATGACAAGAAGAAGGAATAATAGAACTATGAACGAACAAGGAGGCCATTTGATGGATTCGATGAGAGCAGAGCAATTATACAAAATGCCGCAATGCATGAGTGAATACGACGATTTAGAAGAAGTTCTTTTATGCAGTCCTATTTATATGGAAATCAAACAAATTATCAACGAAACACAGAAACATTTTGCGAAAGAAAATATTTCTCAAATGAAAGCAGTCGCTCAGCATAAAGAATTGATCCGAACGCTTAAAGATCATCAAGTACGGCCCATCCTGCTCCCAGCGAATGACCGCTTCCCTGAGCAAGTCTTCACTCGGGATATTGGGTTTACGATTGGACATACACTGTTTGTTTCAAAGATGGCCACTCCGGTTCGGCAAGGGGAAGAACAATGTCTAAAAGAGTGGGCACAGGCAAACGGGTTATCAGCTGTCACCTTGACAGAAGGAACGATTGAAGGCGGCGATGTGCTTGTGGATCAGAACCGTGTGTTTGTTGGCACGAGCAAAAGAACTAGTCCAGCCGCTATCTACCAGCTCAAAAAGGAACTGCCGGATCACGACATCATCCCAATTCACCTTCCTCCTCACATTTTGCATCTCGATTGTGTGATGAATATTCTGTCTCATGACGAGATAATCATTTATCCTGAAGCGTTTAAGCAAAAGGATCTCCAGCTGCTCAAAACGTATTATCATTTTGTTGAAATCAGTGAACAAGAGCAATTCACACTTGGACCAAATGTTTTATCCATTGGGCAGAAAAAAGTGATCAGCTTGCCAAGCAACCAAGAAACAAATGCTGCATTAATCTCTCACGGGTACACCGTTATTGAAGTGGACTTTTCTGAAATTATTAAATCTGGCGGCTCGTTCAGATGCTGCACATTACCTATTCGGCGTTCATCTATTAAAAAAGCCAGCGTGTAGAACAGCTTGTCTACTTGCTGGCTTTTTATCTGGCTTGTCCTATTTTCTATTATATAAATGACAGGCGACTTCATGTCCTTCTTCCACTGCTTGTAATACTGGCTTTTTTTCAGCACACACATCCATCGCGGCAGGACATCTTGTTCGAAATACACAGCCGCTTGGCGGGTTCACTGGACTTGGAATTTCTCCTTTTAAAATAAACCTTTTGCGCTTGTCCTCTACGTCAGGATCTGGAATGGGGATGGCAGACAGCAAGGCTTGTGTATATGGGTGAAGCGGTGTTTGATATAATGCATCACTCGTCGTCAATTCAACGAGATGGCCTAAATACATGACACCGATTCGGTCGCTAATATATTTCACCATCGACAAGTCATGTGCAATAAAAAGAAAAGTTAATCCTTCGTCTTTTTGCAGTTTCTTCAGCAGATTCACGACCTGCGCTTGAACGGAGACGTCTAGTGCAGAAATTGGCTCATCTGCCACAATAAACTTTGGCGCCAAGGCAAGTGCTCTTGCAATGCCGATTCTCTGCCTCTGTCCTCCGCTAAATTCGTGCGGATAGCGGGTGGCAAAATCATAGCTTAACCCCACCGCTTCGAGCAGTTCTTTTACGCGGGCAATCCTTTTCTTTTGACTGCCATAAAGCTGATGAATCTCCATTGGCTCCAGCATAATATCTTTTACTGACAGTCTCGGATTTAAGGAGGAATACGGATCTTGAAAGACCATTTGCATTTGCCGGTTGAAATCAAATGATTCTTTTTTAGAAAGGCGGTGAAGACTTTTCCCTTCATATAAGGCTTCACCATCTGTTGGTTCATAAAGACGCATGAGCACTTTCCCAAGTGTGGATTTGCCGCAGCCAGATTCACCAACGAGACCAAAGGTTTCACCTTGTTTCAGCTGAAAAGAGACACCATCCAGCGCTTTTAACGTTCTCCCTTTTGATAGGTGAAAATGTTTTTTGAGGTTGTTTACTTGTAAAAGTGGTTCAACTGTCATGATCGCTCCTCCTCTCGCTTGGTAAATACCGCCTTGCACCTGCCCATTCCTTTTCATATGAAGTGCCAGAAAGGGAGAGCAGTTCAATTTGTCTGCCGGTTTTAGGCGAATGAAGCATCTTCCCGTCTCCAGCGTAGATCCCTACATGGCGGACCGCTCCCTTTCCGTTTTCATTTGCAAAAAACAACAAGTCGCCTGGTTCTAAATGGCTTGATGTCACCGGCGTTCCTTGAACTGCTTGGTCACTTGCGTCTCTCGGCAAAAGATATCCGCACGCTTTGTACATGCTGTAAGCAAAGCCTGAACAATCATAGCCAAAGCTGCTCATGCCTCCCCATAAATACGAAAGTCCAATAAATTGTTTTCCTGTGTCTACGACATCTTTGCCGGTCAAAGAGTAAGCATGTGAAACTGGGCGTACATCCGCTTTGTTGATTTCTCTTATTCCTACTGGGGTGACAACATAAAATTGATCATCTGTTTCTTTAGCTGCTGCCAGTTCTGTTAAAAAACTAATCTCCATATCGGGTTCCCCGTTTTGATAGAGCGTGGCTTTTTTCTGACAAACGATCAGAGATGCCGCTGACGCACTTCCCTCTGTTACTTGGATTAATTGCTCAGCAGGTATATAGCCTGGATAGCCTTGCGGATGTTTCCGGCTGGCCTGCTGCGGTATGACAACTTTCATCCAGCCATCTGCCTCTTCTAATCCAATCACTCGCCCGCCGAGCAGTACTTGAGATTGAATCAAATTTTCTTCACATAAAGCCAACTTTTCTTCATATGTTTGCTGGTCAATCCACTCTTTGATGTTGATGGAGTCCTGAAGTACCTTTCGATCGATTTCTCTCGGAGACTGCGGCGCTGTCCATACGTTAGCGACTGGAACCTTTGATTCATATATCATCACGAGACTCCTTTCACCCCTTGAATGCCTAACCCATGATCGAGCGGTAAAAATATGTCTTTTCCTTTGTACACGATTCCTCCGTCTATCATGTCTTCTTTCAGCATAAGCGGCGCATCAAAATCGCAGCGGGTGATATTCGGCTGACTTGCGGCGAAATGTGCCGCTGCTGTAATGCCAAGCTTTGACTCAATCATACTGCCAACCATGCACTGAACACCGTATGCTTCAGCTAGGGCATTGATTTTTAGTGCTTCTTTTATGCCGCCTGATTTCATTAATTTTAAATTGATCAGATCACAGCTTCTCGTTTCAAGCACTTTGATTGCATCATGAAAATTAAAAATGCTTTCGTCTGCCATAATCAATGTATCAGTTGCTTCTGTCACACGGCGCAGACCTTCGATATCTTCTTTCGGTACTGGCTGTTCTACTAATTCAATATTCAGTGCTTCCATTTTTCGAATGGCTGTGATCGCTTCCTTCCACGTCCATCCTTGGTTTGCGTCGAGCCTGATCTGAATGTCCGGTCCGACTTTTTCTCGAATCCGCTTGATCCGCTGAATATCCGTGTGTATGTCATCTTTCCCCACTTTCACCTTTAACGTCTGAAAGCCTTCGGCTGCGTATTGTTTCGCATCTTCTGCCATCTCGAGCGGACGGTTTACACTGACCGTATAGTCGGTTTCGAGCTGATGACGATATCCGCCAAGGTATTGATAAAGCGGAAGTCCTGCCTGCTTTGCTAACCCATCATAAATGGCCATATCGATTGCTGCCTTTGCGCTTGTGTTGCTTGCGAGCACACGGTTCATAGCAGAAAAGATTTGTTCATACTCTGGCAAGGAAGCCCCGAGCAAAATGGGTCTGATCACTTCACAGATGGCATAGTCGATGCTTTCCAGCGTTTCTCCTGTAATCACCGACGTGGGAACTGCCTCTCCGTAGCTGACGTCACCTTGATCATATGTGATGATGACGATCAGAGATGCTGCGTCATACACCGTTCTTAAAGCGGTTTTGAAAGGCTTTTTTAGCGGTACACTCGTTCTGCATGTATGAACATCCACGATTTTCATTTGATCGCCTCTTTCGCTGCGACGCCTGGGGAAATGTGCAGTTTTTTCCCCTCCGCATCTAGTGCAGCCTGCACGCCCATTGGAATGGCAAAGTTCGGTGATGAATGACCGATCCGAAAGCCGCCGAGTGCAGGTTTCTTTTGCGGCACAATATAGGTTTCCCACAGCTGTTCCAAGGTTAAGGACTGGTCTTTCTTTTTTGGTTCACATTGATGAAAATCTCCAATGATAAATCCTGCCGCATCATCCAGTTTTCCAGCAGAGGTGAGGTGCTGCATCATGCGATCGATTTTATACGGCTCTTCGTCAATATCTTCAATGAACAACAGCTTTCCCTTCGTATCAATTTCAAAAGGTGTACCAAGTGTTGTCACGATGAGGGCAAGATTCCCTCCTATGATGTCACCTGAAGCAGTGCCGGGGTAGAAGGTATGAAGAGGTGACAAGTGATGCGTATACGTAAAGGCCTTCGGGGCAAACAGCTGCAAAAAGGTATCCTTCGTATACGGATGAACCTCTTCAAGTCCCACATCAGAGGAAAGCATTGGACCATGAAAGGTCACAAGGCCGGTCTGCTGCTGGATGGCCGTATGTAAAAACGTAATGTCACTATAACCCCAAAAGATTTTCGGATTTCGGCGAATGAGATCATAGTCAATGGCTTCCGCAAGTCTTCCAGTTCCGTACCCTCCGCAGGCACAAATAACTGCTTTGACTTCTGGATCTTGAAACATGCCATGAAGATCTTCCACTCTTTCATGATCACGCCCCGCTAAATACCCGTACCGAGAATCGAGATACTTCCCTTTTTTCACCTTCAGCCCGAGGCTTTCTAAAAAGGCAATTCCTTTGGCTAATTTCAATTCATCAGGCGGGCTTGCTGGTGCAATAATCCCCACCGTATCCCCTGTTTGAAGCGCTGCTGGCAGCTGGTTCATGCCAATCCCCTCTTTCTCTTTGTTTCTTTCAATCTATGGGCATCTTCTCCATAACATGAACGAATAAAGGAACAGACGCTTTTTTCCAAAGCGTCCGTGTTTCTCATTTACTACTCTCCATCTACTTGCGCCCATTTCAAATCGATATACCCAACAGGGTGGCGGACAATCCCCTTCACGCCCTCTTTTTGTAAATGGACTTGGTTATAAAAATGAATTGGAATGATCGGTGCTTCTTCCATGAGAAGTGCCTCTGCCTCATGAAGGATGCTGTTTCTCTTTTGTTCATCTGCTTCCTGGCTCGCCTTTTTAATCAGCTGATCATAGGTGTCGTTTGACCATCCCGTCCGGTTCATCGCATTCCCTGTTTGAAAGCTCTCGAGGAAATTGATCGGATCTGCATAGTCTGCTAAAAATGAACTTTGCGAGAATTGGAATTTCAGCGCCTTTTGATCTTCTGCAAATACATTGGCTTCCATGTTCGCAAGCTTCACGTCTACACCCAGCGCTTCTTTTAATTGCTGCTGGATGGCTTCAGCTTTTTTCTTGTTCTCAGGCTTTGTGCTATATGTTAATGTGACGGGCGGCAGCTTCGAATAGTTCTCTTCTTTCAGCCCTTTTTCTAATAGCTTCGCAGCTTCACTCGTATCTTGTTTGACAAGATCGCCGCCAGCTTCTCTGAAATCTTCACCCTTTGAATCTAGAATTCCCGGTGAAACGAAGGCGCGGGCAGGCTTCTCTTTATTCTTCGTTACATAATCCACGATATCTTGCGGATTGATCGCCATTTGAAAGGCTTTGCGAATGTTCTTATTTTGAAAAGGTTCCATGTTCACATTCAGACGATAAAAGAACAGTCCTGCCTGATCTTCAATGTGCACATCTTTATTTTTCAGCAAATTTTCACTTTGTTCTGCTGGGACGAAGGCAGTATCTAAATCTCCCGATTGATACATTTGATAATCAGTGTTGCGATCACTGATCATCAGCCACTTTACCTGATCCAGCTTAACTGATTTTTTGTCCCAATACGTCTCACTTTTTTCCATAGTGAAGCTCTCATCATGCTTCCATTCTGTCAGCTGAAACGGTCCATTCCCAACAAAGGTTTTGGCATCCTTTGCCCAATTTGGGTCCTTCTCAGCTACCTTCTCATTGACAGGGAAAAAGGCAGGGTTTGCGGTCATATTTAAGAATGACTTCTGCGGGTATGCCAGTGTGACTTTTAGCGTTTTGTCATTTTCAGCACTGACTTTTACGTCCTCTTTCTTTCCCTTTCCGCTGTTAAATGCCTCTCCGCCTTCAATCATGTAAGCTAAGAACGATGCAGAGGAGCCTGTTTTCGGATCGAGCAGACGCTTCCACGCATATTCAAAGTCACTCGCTTTCACTGGATCACCATTCGACCACTTGATACCATCTCTTAAATGAAACGTGTACGTTTTTCCATCCTCTGAAATCTCCCATTTTTCAGCCATTGCAGGAGATGGTTCGTGCTTTTCATTCAGTCTCGTTAATCCTTCCATTAAGTTATTCAGCCCTTGCCACGATACATTATTAAAACCAATCGGCGGGTCAAATGACGTCGGTTCGTTTTCGTTATTTAAGGTTAATATTTTCTTTTCACCTTTACTACTTGATGATCCTTTACCTGCTTGCTCATTCGCTGTACATCCTGCGAGCAGCATGATGATGAACAAACAAACACTGATGATCCACCCTTTTTTTCTCATCAAAAACTCCCCCTTTGTGTTGAAGATAACATCGCTTGGTTCGCTCGCTCATCCTGGAGCCAGCAGTGCACTGTATGAGTAGGTGATCGCTGCGTTTCATGCGGCATGATATGATCACACACTTTCATGGCCACCGGGCAGCGATCGGTATACGGACAGCCCTTTGGTGGCGCAAATAAATCAGGCGGGCTTCCTTCAATCGGAATCAGTTCATCTTTCATATCAAGTCTTGGAACGGATTGCAGGAGCCCTTTAGTATAAGGATGCTGCGGACTGTAAAAAATATCTCGCCTTGTTCCGACTTCAACCATTTTCCCTCCGTACATGACCGCTACCCGGTCGGCAACTTGGGCTACGACCCCTAAGTCGTGTGTGATTAAAATAATGGTGACACCTGTTTTCCTCTGAATCTCTTTAAACAGCTCTAAAATTTGTGCCTGTATGGTCACGTCCAGTGCGGTCGTCGGTTCATCTGCGATCAGCACCTTTGGCTCACAAATCAGTGCCATTGCAATCATGAGCCGCTGCCTCATTCCTCCGCTGAATTGGTGCGGGTATTGCTTTAACCTCTCCTTCGGCTGCGGAATACCAACCAAATCAAGCATCTGTATGGCGGCTTCTTTCACTTCTTTTTTTGTCAGCTTTTGATGTTCCTTCGCTGCTTCCATCAGCTGATCTCCTATTGTCAAGGTTGGGTTGAGTGCCGTCATCGGATCTTGGAAGATCATCGAGATATCGACACCTCGTATGGCGCGCATTTCTTTTTCAGATAATGACAGCAAGTTGCGGTCTTGAAACCAGATTTCTCCCTGATCAACATGCGCGCTGTATGCAGGCAGAAGCCTCATAATACTTTGTGATGTCACACTTTTTCCGCAGCCTGATTCTCCTACAATGGCTAAGGTTTCTTTTTCATAAACATCGACATTCACTCCGCGTACTGCTTGAACTGAACCGCCGTATGTTCGAAAGCTGACGTGCAGATCGATAATTTGCAGAACTTTTTTCACAGCACCATCACCTCTTCATCTTTGGATCAAGCGCATCTTGCAAGCCATCACCTAAATTGTTAAAGCAAAACATCGTGAGTGAAATAAAAAATGCCGGGAAAAATAAACGCCACCAATGTCCATTGTCTGACAGCACAGTCGGCAAAGCATCATTGGCCATCACGCCCCAGCTTGCAAACGGCGCTTGAATACCTAAACCGAGAAAGCTTAGGAACGCTTCAGCAAATATCGCGGTCGGCACAGTGAGGGTCATCTGGACGATAATCGGCCCCATCGTATTCGGCAGAAGGTTGCGGCGAATGATCCGCAGGCTTTTGGCACCAAAGGTTTTGGAGGCAAGGACATATTCCTGGCCTTTCAGCTGAAGAACCTGACCTCTCACAATTCTTGCCATTCCAATCCATCCGGTGACAGTGAGCGCTACAATAATGGTGACAAGCCCTGGTCCCATGAGCACCATCAATAAAATGACGACAAGTAAATAAGGAAGTCCGTAGAGCACCTCGACAATCCGCATCATAATATGGTCATAGCGTCCGCCTTTATAGCCGGCTATGCCCCCATAAATCACACCGATGGCAAAATCAATCAGGGCTGCCATGACGCCCACAAATAACGAAATGCGTGCTCCGTACCAGGTACGTGTGAACACATCTCGCCCAAGCTCATCTGTTCCGAACCAGTGAGCAGCCGAGGGCGGCAGATTTTGCATCGAAAGACGCTGCTCTGTCACACTATTTGGCGCAAGCAATGGGCCTAAGATTGCCATGACAAAAAGGAAAATCAGGACCGATAGACTAAACATCGCAAGCTTATTTTGCTTCAGCCGCCTCCATGTATCAGCCCAATAGGAAAGAGAGGGTCTTTTAATGGCATGGGCTTCCGTTTTCTTTTGCTCTCGAGGAGAAAACCATTCGTCCGGGACTTCAGGATGCCTGTTCGGTGGATCATGCTGAAGGTGTATACTCATGCCTTTCCTCCTTTCTGATGCAGCTGAATCCTCGGATCAAGGAGACGATACGCCACATCGACAATGAAGAGAAGTGTGATTAAAATAATGCTGTAAAAAACAGTGGTTCCCATGATGACAGGATAATCACGGTTGTTAATGCTCTCGACAAAGTATTTTCCCATTCCAGGAATGGCAAATATTTTTTCAATGACAAAACTTCCTGTTAAAATACTTGCGACCAGTGTTCCAAGAATGGTCACAACGGGTAAAAGTGCATTTCGAAGCGCATGCTTAAATACAATTTTTAAGGGAGAAAGTCCTTTTGCTTTGGCAGTACGGATATAGTCTTGCGACAGCACTTCAATCATGCTCGATCTCGTTAACCTGGCGATAATGGCCATTGGCCCGACAGCAAGGGCGATTGTAGGCAGCACCATATGCATTGGACTTGTCCACATCGCTGTAGGAAAGAGCTTCAAATTGACAGCAAGCTGCTGAATTAATAAGGTAGCAAAGATAAAGTTTGGAATGGATATACCGAAAACAGCAATGGTCATAGCGATGTAATCAATCAAACCATTATGCCGGAGGGCAGCCATGACCCCTAGCAGAATGCCAGAGATGACAGCAATCAATATTGAGATAAGACCAAGTTCTAATGAGACTGGGAAGCCTCTCGCCAATAGATCATTGACACTTTCAGAAGGCTTTTTAATGGAAGGACCAAAATCAAAGGTAACAATGGATTTTAAATAGATGACATATTGAACATAGAGTGGCTCGTCTAAGTGATAGTAGCTTTCGAGGTTTCGCTGGACGGTTTCGTTTGTATTTCGTTCTTCATTGAAAGGCGATCCTGGGATGACCTTCATTAAAATAAACGTTAAAGTCGTAATCGTTAAGATCGTGGCAATCATCGCAATGAAACGCTTGAGCAAAAAGCTGGCCATCTGCTGTCTCCCCCTCGCTTAACAAAATGTTGTACGTGCGGCAAGCTCTGTCATGACAAGCATCGCTTGATAGGCTTCTAATATATTCTCTGCTTGGTACGTTACCATTGTTGTTCCTTCTATGATGGCAGTACCCGGCATTAAATTCGCCCATTCAGCTTGTCCATAGTTGGCAAACTCAATCTTAAGCAGCGGCTGATCAGGAGGCGTCAGCGGGTTCATTTGATCAATCTGTTTCATCGCGGCTTCCACTTGCTGCGAGATTTGTTTATTGACTTTGGCAGGAGGTAAGCATTTCACAGCAGATCTTGAGATGGTCTCTTTCACCGCTACTGTCTTTACACCAGGCATCAGCTCTTCTGCCTCAAGTGCTGCTTGATCATCCCCGCAAACAAGAATCACTGGAACACCATAGTAGCCTGCAATATACGCATTAAAGCCCATTTCACCAATTGGATGATCATTTATGTAAAAATGTCTGACCCCAAAAATCATACTGTGCGACATCACACCTTTCATTGATGCTCTTGCATGATAGCCTAAAAAAACAGCTGCATCATAGGTTTGATCCAACCCTTGCACCATTGAATAAGGCTTTACATCACCTGATATGAGAACTGCCTCTTCATGCAGTTCTTCGATCAAAAGATTATTCATTTTAGAATGACTGTCATTCACCAAAATGTCGGTGGCACCATGCTGAATAAGCGCCTCTACACAGGCATTCACTTCACCTGTCATAATGCGTCTGCCCCGCTCATAGTTATGCTGGCGTGAATCAACAAATGTATGATCAGCTAGACCAGTAATTCCCTCCATATCGACAGATAGATAGAGCTTCATTCCCATCCCCCTTTAATTAAACATAAAATTTGTGTATATTTTTCTAAATTTTCTAAAAAATTATATGAGAACTTGATTGATTTTTCAATACAATGTCTGAAAATAAGGAATTTAGACTCAGATAATACAGGTCAAAAGACTATTTCAGAAAGGATTTTTTTAACAAATAAAACACCACTAACTATGTCTTTAGTGGTGTTTATCCGCTTCATTAATCTGCGATTTCAGCTGTTCATATTTCTTCATGGTTTGTGTAAATAAATCATCAAACATCTGAGGTGCCTGCTGTTGAATGACCTCAGCACCTTCTCCTGTAATTCCCCCTTTTGTCGCCACTCTATCGACAGTTTCAGCAAAGGTGAGACCTCGTTCTACAAGGATTTGGCCTGTCCCTAAAAGGGCATACGTTAAAAACTCATTCGCTTCCTCTAAGGAAAGATCACTATTTCTCACAGCCGCTTTCGCCATTTCTTCAAACAGAGCAGCAATAAAACCAGGAGATGAGCTTGTCAAATTGCTTGCCACATCAAACCGGTCTTCCTCTACCTCCCTGACGATGCTAAAAGCTGAAAGCAGACGGTGTAAACGTTCTTTGTTCTCACGCCCTGCGGCTGCACCATGCGCAACAAGGGATACGCCTGTGCCAACAGCTGACGTGAGTGTTGGGATGTATCTAGACACTGGCTGTGTTGTATGTGCTTGTAACTTTTCTAATGTCACAGCTGCTGCTACTGACACAATATGTACCGCTTTCGCTTTAGATGGCAGCTGATCTAGAACATCTAGTACAGCTAGCGGCGGCACGCAGACAAACAATATATCACATGACGCAGAAAGGTCGTCTAATGAACAAATGCTGATTTCTTGGTGCTTTTCTTTAAGCTGATGCAGGCGTTCCGTTTCACTTCTTGTATGGATCATGATTTGATGAGCATCAAGTATCCCTTTTTCCAGCCACTTTTGCACCATCATATCAGCCATACTTCCATATCCAATAATTCCGATTGTCTCCACAGTTTAAACTCCTCTATTTGCTAAGATTCACTACTTATTTTAACAATTTCCCACAATGTTTTCATTTTTATCCCACACTTTTTTCTTACGATAAAATCAGTCACCACCACATACGGTAAAACACCTTGAACACATACATGAAAAAATCAATGAAAGAGAGTGATTCGGATGACTCACAAAGATGATAAACAAACTATTGAACAACCTCAAAAACAGAAGAAGCCAAATGGCTGGTTTAAACCATTCGTCAGCGGAATTGTGGGCGGTATATTAGCGTTAGGTGTCTACGTTCTTACGCCATATGCTCAGCATTCATCAGACAGCACAGCAAATGATTCGGCAGCGAAAACAGAAGCAGTATCGACAAATCACACGAATTCGTCAAAAACAACAGCCGTCCAAACAGCAAATTCATCAAACAGCATTTCCAGCATGGTCGAAAATGTATCACCAGCAATTGTCGGCATTACAAACTACCAAGCACAAACTCAAACAGACACGAGCTTTGGCGATTTCAGTAACCCTTTCGATGAATCACAGCAAAACAAAAGCAGTCAAGAGGAAAAAACCGGTACAGGCTCAGGAGTCATTTTCAAAAAATCAGGCAATAAAGCCTATATCTTAACAAACAACCACGTCATTGAAGGGGCAAACAAACTCACCGTATCCTTACACGATGGCAAAACCATTGAAGGAAAACTGGTCGGAGCTGATCCGCTCACTGACCTAGCTGTTGTGGAAATTAGCAGCAGTCATGTGACGAAGGTGGCGGCATTAGGCAATTCCTCCTCACTGCGTGCTGGAGAAACTGTCATAGCAATCGGAAACCCGCTTGGTGAAGACCTTTCAAGAACGGTGACACAAGGAATTGTCAGCGGTGTCGATCGAACAGTCTCTATGAACACATCAGCAGGCGAAAGCAGCATTAATGTCATTCAAACAGATGCAGCCATTAATCCAGGTAACAGCGGCGGCCCGCTTCTGACGCCAGACGGAAAGGTTGTGGGGATCACGAGTATGAAAATCTCTGAAACAGGTGTGGAAGGCATTGGGTTCGCGCTGCCAATCAATGATGTCAAACCAATCGCTGATCAGCTTCTCGCAAAAGGAAAAATTGAACGTCCATATATCGGTATCAGTATGCTGGATCTCGAACAAGTTCCAGATGTGTATCAGAAAGAAACACTCGGACTTAAAAGCAGTCAGCTCGATCAAGGCGTGTATGTCAAAGAAATCGCCGCTGGCTCACCTGCCGCCAAAGCAGGCTTAAAGTCAGAGGATGTCATTACCGCCATCAATGGAAAACAAATCAAAACTGGCAGCGAATTACGTCACGAGCTATACACGAATGCAAAAGTAGGAGACACCGTGAGCATCACCCTCATTCGAAACGGAAAACAAGAAACGAAGCAGGTCACATTAACACAATCTGAATCTAAGCAGGTCAGTTCCTAATGAAAAAACAGCTCAATTATGAGCTGTTTTTTTATGACGATTGAATTGGCGTTAATCTTTGTTCAATTTCTGCTCGTTTATGCTCTAGGAATGGCGGAAGGGCTAATTGATCGCCAAGTACATCCACCCCTTCATCAACTGTAAACCCAGGACCATCTGTTGAAATTTCAAATAAAATACCATTTGGCTCTCTAAAGTAAAGAGCTTTAAAGTAAAAACGTTCTACAACACCAGAATTCGTAAAGCCTGCTTTTGATATTTTTTCATACCATTTTTCAAGCTCTTCTGCATCCTTCACGCGGAATGCGACATGATGCACACTTCCTCTGCCGGAACGTTCAGAAGGCCCTTCTGTTTTTTCAATCACATGAATTTCTGTTCCAGCACCGCCATTTCCTGACTCAAAAATGGTCACGATCTCACCATCATTTGATTGTTCACGTGCTCTTTCGGTGAAACCAAGGATGTCTGTTAAAACACGGATCGTCTTATCAGCTTCTGCAACAGTTAATTCAACTGGACCTAAACCTCTAATCGCATACTCTGCAGGAATATCGTCATGCACTGGCGGTGAGCCTTCTTCTTGTGCGTTCGGTTCTACTGTTAAAAACAGCTGCTGCCCTTCTGGATCTTTAAAACGCAAGGCAGGTCTTCCGCCTCTCAAGGAAGCTGTTTCTTGCTGTACGCCTTTATCTTCAAACCGCTTTTCCCAAAACGTGAGTGCCTCTTCAGAAGAAACGAGAAGGCCTGTGCTTGTGATCGCATTTGTCCCTTCCAAACGGCGGGCAAGCATTGGAATCTCAAAGAATGTTAGCTCTGTTCCTGGTGAAGCAACCTCATCTCCATAAAACAAATGATACATAGACGGGTCATCTTGATTGACTGTTTTCTTTACAAGTTTCAAGCCAAGAATTTGGCGATAGAAATCAACATTCTTCTGAGCATTGGCTGTTAACGCAGATACGTGGTGAATCCCATTGATTTTCATTATTTTCACTCCTATTTTAAATTATCTCGAATTCGAGATAATATCCTTATGAATAAAATAGTTCATTTTTCAAGAAAAGTCAACCATTTGACTGTACGTTTACTGGATGTTCGCTTTCTGGTCATTAAATTAACATTAAATCGAAAATATTCTTTCATTGTTCGTTTTTAACACAACATTCACCCTAATATCTCCAATAAACGAACACTTTCAATCACAAATACGAAAATCAGAAAATTTTTTTAATTCTTGTTTTCCTAAAATCGTATTACAATGAACAAAATACATGTCACAGTAACGTACGAAAGTGATGCAGGAGGTCGTGTGTAATGAACAAAGAACAACCAGCGTTAAAACAAGACATCGGCTTATTTTTCGCCCTATCTCTTGTCATCGGGACCATTATCGGGTCAGGCGTCTTTATGAAGCCAGGCAACGTCCTTTCCTATTCAGGGAGCTCAGACATCGCATTATTCGCTTGGCTGTTAGGTGGAATCTTAACCCTTGCAGGCGGACTGACTGTCGCTGAAATTGGTACACAAATCCCGAGAACCGGCGGTTTATACGCCTATCTTGAAGAAGTGTATGGTGAATTTTGGGGCTACTTATGCGGCTGGGTGCAGATTATTATTTACGGACCCGCCATCATTGGAGCACTTGGTCTTTATTTTGGTTCATTATTAGCCAATTTATTTTCGCTTTCGACTTTATGGTCTACGACGATCGGCATTATCACCGTTTTATTTTTATGTATCATCAACATCATGGGAACAAAATACGGCGGATTTGTTCAGGGGCTGACCACTATTGGAAAGCTTGTCCCAATTGCCGCTATTATTGTGTTTGGCATATGGAAAGGTAACGAAAACATCTTCATGGCTGTCAACGATAGCATCGCTCAAATGAACTTCGGTGCAGCGATTTTGGCTACGTTATTTGCTTATGATGGCTGGATTTTACTTGCTGCGCTTGGTGGAGAAATGAAAAACCCTGAGAAACTGCTTCCTCGCGCGATGGCAGGCGGAATTTTAATTGTGACGGCTTGTTATCTCTTTATTAATGTCGCACTTTTGCACGTGCTGCCAGCTGATCAAATCGTCCAGCTAGGTGAAAATGCGACAAGCACTGCTGCTACCATGCTCTTTGGACCAATTGGCGGGAAAATCATTAGTATTGGGATCATCATCAGTATCTTTGGCTGTTTGAACGGAAAGGTTCTTTCATTCCCACGTGTGATTTTTGCGATGGCAGAACGAAAGCAGATTCCTTTCGCCAACGCGATTTCCCGTATTCACCCAACGTTTAAAACACCTTGGATCGCTGTATTTGTGCAAATTTTGATCGCCATTGTGTTTATGATCGTCAGTAATCCCGAGAAGCTGTCTGAAGTATCGATTTTCATGATCTACATCTTTTATGTCATGGCCTTTTTCGCCGTCTTTAAGCTGAGAAAACAAAACAGCGGAATGAAGCGTGCGTACAGTGTACCACTTTACCCGCTGACACCAATCATTGCGATTATCGGTTCATTATTCGTCTTAATCAGCACCATGATCACCGATTGGAAAAGCTGCCTGATCTCCATGCTGATCGGGATGGCTGGACTGCCTATTTATTATTATATGAAAAAAACACAAAATAAAGCAGAGCACTAATCAGTGCTCTGCTTTATTTTTTATATTGTTTGATCACTTTGTATGATTCGTTTAAATATCTCATGAGCCGGTATGGCTTACTAAGCACGCGGATTGGGAGCCTTGAGATAAATCCATTCAGGTTCGACTTATATTCCTGCGTGATCCGCTTTGGCTTTGTCGCTATTTTCTCATATACTTCTTTGTAAAATTCCTTCATGATGTCGACTTGCACACTGATCTTTTGATGACACTCTGTACACTCAACGCTTTTCATCTGATCATTCACATAAACGATGCTGTGGAGGGTCTCTTCTTGGCACCGAGTACAATGTAGGTTTGCTTCCATTTCGGTTTTCTTCAAGATACACAGCTCCTTTCTCGTTTGATGTTGCTCTTGTTATACCATTCGAACGCTGCAAGCCTTTTATTGCACGGATGCTTCCTTTAAAATGGCTGCCGCCGTTAGTTCGTCTGTCACCAGTACTTGGATGAAGCCGCCATTTAAAGCCCCTAAAATACTTTCTGCTTTATGGGTTCCTTCTACAACAGCGATGACCGTTTTGACGCTCTTTAATTGTTCCAGCGATAAGCCTATGACCTTTTGATTCAGTTCATCTTGGACAGGTTTTCCTTCTCCATCAAAGAAACGAAAACCAATATCACCGACAGCGCCTGATTGCCTTAAACCAGATAAATCCTCTTCTTTTAAATAACCGACTGTTTTTAAAGTCGACCCTTTATGCGGGTTGCCAATACCGATGAGGGCAATATCCACATTTCTGCCTTCTTCAAGCACAGCTTCTATGTCCTGCATCGCCATAAGCCGTTCTTTTAATTCTTCTGTTTCTAAAATCGCAGGGGCATATAAATAGGAACATGTGCCGTTCATTTTCTTTGCCAGCTCATATGCCAGCTGATTGGCATGAATATCGACTGCCTGCCTGCCCATTCCGCCCTCTAAAGGAATGACCTTCACATCGTTTCTTCGTTCAAACGGATATTCTTTGACAAGCTCAGCAAGTGTCGTCCCCCATGAAATACCGATTTTCTCCGCATTTTTCATGTTTTTAGACAAATAATAGGCGCCTGCTTGACCGACTGCCCGCTTCACCATCTCAGACATTGTCCCAACACTTGGGACAACGACCGCATCTGTTAATTGAAAGGTTGTTTCCAGCTGCTTCTCAAGTTCCACTGTATGAATGCTTTCGTCTTTAATGTACACTTCAACGATTCCCACATCTTTTGCTTTTTGTAAGAGCTTTGAAATGACTGGTCTTGAGACATTGAGCTTTTTTGCAATTTCTTGCTGCGTCCACCCGTCTGTATAATAAAGATGAGCAACTTTGACGAGCTGTCGTCTTTCTTCCCAATTCAGCATGTGACATCATCCTTTTAATATACTATGATTACCAGTATATCAAACATTCGTTTCCAATTGGAACAATTGTTATGAAAATGACAAAAAGAGCGATTAACTCTCCGCTCTTTTTCCCTCAGTATATTTCGGCTGATACGTTCTCCCACCGTCTAACAAGATAATTTGTCCGTGCAAATAACTCCCCTCATCACGTGTGAGAAATAAAGTGAGTCCCGCGATATCATCAGGTTTTCCTAACCTTCCGATGGGAATGAGTGATTGCAGCTGCCGTTTCTCCTCAACAGTCGGATAGAGTGTATCAAGCATTTGAGATTCAATCACGCGGGGAGCAATCACATTGATGCGTATATGATGGGAGCCTAGGTCCTTTACGAGCGATCGCATCAATCCAAAAGCACCTGCTTTTGATGCATAATATTGAATACCGCCGCCTGAGCCGGTGATGGCCGATCCCGATCCAATAATGACAACACTGCCTTCCTGCCGCTCACACATATAGGGTGCCAACGCTTTGATGCAATAGTAAAGACCATATAAGTTCACAGCCAATGTCTTTTTCCAGAGTGAAAAATCGACTTCTAAAAAAGGTAGTGATTTTGTCATTCCTGCTGAATACACAAGATGAGCAATACCGCCCAGCTCCCTTTCAGCTGCTGATATCATTTGCTGAACACTTTCCCACGATGAAACGTCAGCTTGAAATATCAGCAGCTGAGGATACTGTGTCTTTAAGAGCGAAAGTCCCTTTTCATCTATATCTGACACAGCAACTGGCTGTCCTTCTTTTAAAAAACGCTCAGCTATTTCTTTTCCGATCCCTTGTGCTCCGCCAACGATGAGAACTGGTTTTTGATCATTAGCCAGCGCTCTCACCCCCATCAAGCATAATCGCCACGCCATCTGTAAATGCACCATAGGATGTACTGAGGAACACCGTCATATGGGCCACAGTCTCCTTGATTTGCTCTGTATCAGGAACCAAATCGAGAGGCGGAGGCAGCAGCGCAAGCACCCGAATGCCTTTGTCTTTAAATTCTCTCGCTAACCCTTTTGTCATGGCATTCAGAATAGAATTCGAAGTAGCATGCGATATCCCGCCATCTCCTGTGATACTGCCTGATGACGATATATTAATGATGCAGCCTTGCTTCTGATCAACCATATGCCATACGGCAGCCTGACTGGAAAGAAAGACGGTATTTACAGCCGATTCCACTTCATCTACCCATCCATCAGGGCTGACGTCATCAAGCTCTGCACCTGCTCCTTGCTCTGCTTGATTGACCAGAATATCCAGTTTACCGCATGTATCAATCACTTGCCTCAGCATCCGTGTAGCATCACGCGGCGTTTCCAGCGGATTCTGAATAATACTCGCTTGACCGCCCATTTTTTGAATGTCTTCACGAATGGTTTTAGCCTTTGATTCATCATGAAACGTGTGTAAAAAAACATGTGCACCTGCCCGGGCTAAAGCCAGGCAGATGGCTTCTCCAAATCCATCTGTGCTACCTGTCACAAGTGCCGCTTTCTGATGAAGCTGGACGTGCACACGTATCTCCTCCCTATCCCTTGTTTGGCCATTATTTTCTCAGCTTACTCACGATATCAAGTGCCGCTTCATAAAAACCTTCTGAGATGGTCGGATGCGGATGAATCATTTTCGCCATCTCTTCTGCTGTTCCTTCTAAATACATAAAGGAGGAAGCTTCTGAAATCATCTCTGTGACGTGCGGGCCAACCATCGTCGCGCCAATCACTTCACCATAGGCTGTATCGTATACCAATTTAATAAAGCCTGTTTGCTCACCTGCCGCTAGTGCTTTACCGCTTGCCGCTAAATCAAATCGTTCTGCCCGCACGTTAAGTCCTTTGGCTTTTGCCTCTTTCTCAGTCAGACCGACACTTGCTACCTCTGGTAATGTATAAATACATCTAGGCATGATATCAGCATTCATTTTTTCAGACACACCGCAAATATTACTGACCGCAACAGCGGCCTCTGCCATCGCTGCATGAGCCAGTTGATAGCCGCCAGCAACATCCCCAACTGCATAGACACCTTCAACGCTTGTCTGCATCTTGTCATTCACCTTGATAAAAGGACCATCCAGCTGAAGGTCAAGCTGGCTGACAGCAGAAACAGTAGGTCTTCTTCCTACACAAACAAGCAGTCTTTCAGCCGTAAAGATATGCGTCTCCCCTTTATCGTCTGATGCATGAACCGCTTTGACTCCTTCGCTTTCCGTTACCTCTGTCACAGTGGTTTTCTTCGCGATATGGATGCCTTTTTTCTTTAATTCTCTTTCTAGCAGCTTAGATGCTTCCTCATCCTCTTGCGGAATAATGGACGGAGCTGCTTCAATAATCGTGACTTTTGATTGAAGGCTCTGGAATATACAAGCCAGCTCAAGTCCAATGACACCGCCGCCAATGATGACGACAGAAGCAGGAATATCTGGGATGTCAAAGATCGTATCACTTGTGTCAAATTGAATGTCTTTAAGGCCCGGTATAGGCGGAATAGCGGGTGAAGATCCAGTGGCAATCATGAGCTCTTTCGTTTCAATCGATTCTGAACCGTCTTGTTTTTCAATCTCAATCTGGTGTCTTGTCACAGCTGTACCTCTGCCGTTATATACATCAATCTTTCCTTGCTTTAATAAAAAGGCAATTCCGCCTCTGAGCTTTTCAATGACGTCATCTTTGCGCTTTCTCATTTTATCGAAGGAAAGGACCAAATCACCTGTTTCAATTCCCCAGCTTTTCGCCTTCTCAATTGATTCAATGACTTCTGCATGTTTGAGCAGTGTCTTTGAAGGAATGCAGCCCCGATTTAAACAAGTACCGCCAAGAAAATCCTCTTCAATCAATGCGACCTTCCGTCCACGCTCAGCTGCTTGAAGGGCGGCAGTATACCCGCCAGGCCCTCCGCCAATGACTGTCAGATCATACGTTTTCGTCATCCGATTCATCTCCTACATTAGCAATTCAAATGGTTGTTCAAGCACTTTTTTAAGGTCTGTTAAAAAGGCAGCCGCTGGTGCGCCATCTACCACTCGGTGATCAAACGATAAACTAACGCCCATCATCGGCCGCACCTGAATTTCTCCATCTACCACAACAGGTTTTTCTTGAATGCGCCCAACGCCTAAGATCGCCACTTCTGGCTGATTGATAATCGGGGTAAAGGTATCAATGGCATACATACCTAAGTTACTAATGGTAAAAGTGGACCCTTTCAGCTGGTCTGGCAGCAGTTTTTGGTCACGTGCGTTTCGGCCGATTTCTTTCGCCTCTTTTGTCAGCTGTTTTAATCCTTTTTGGTTCGCATGAGAAATGACTGGAACCATTAAGCCATCTTTTACAGCGACAGCGAGACCAATGTGCACATCATCATGGAAATGGAGCTCATTTTGTTCAAACGTCATATTGATATGCGGGTGTCTCGTGAGTACATTGCTAACCGCATGAATGATAATTTCTGTGAACGACAGTCTGTAGCCTGTCTCTTTTTCAATCGCTGGCAATAGCTGTTTGCGTACTTCTTTTGCTTTTGTCATATCGATTTCACTTGTTAATGTCACGTGCGGTGCTGTAAAGGCACTTTGTGACATGCGATCAGCGATCACTTTTCTCATGCCAGCTAGTTTTTGTGTTTTGACTGGAGAAGACTCAGCTGTTTGTGCAGCTGCTGCCGTTACATCACTCTTCATAATTTTTCCGTGCGCACCAGATCCAGCAACATTCGCTAAATCGATTCCTTCACGAGCAGCCACTTTCTCTGCTAGAGGTGACACGCGCTGGTCTTTCTCATTAGAGTGGACAGCCGCCTCGACGTCCCGCTTTTGAACTCTGCCTTTAGATCCTGTGCCAGATACCTCATGAATCGCCACATGATGATCCTTTGCCATTTTTCTCGCCGCAGGAGTGGCACGCACTTTTTCATTAGGTGTTTTTGGGGCTTCAGTAGAACTGGATGAAGCCGTGTCTGATGAAGCCGATTCGCTGCTGCCGGATGAATCTTCATCTGATTGTGCTGGCGGTTCGCTTGGCACCTGTTCATTTGTCTCTCCGATATATCCAATGACAGCATTGACTGGAATTTGATCATCGGCTTCATAATATTTCTTTAGAAAAATACCATCATCATAGGCTTCCACTTCGATATTGATCTTGTCTGTCATAATTTCAAAAAGAGGCTCACCGATTTCAACCGAATCTCCTTCTTCTTTAAACCATTGAAGCAAGGTGCCGACTTCCATCGTACTGCTTAGCTTCGGCATAAATATCTCTTTTGGCATGATCTTCTCCCCTTTACTTAAGAGCGCACAAGCTCTTTTGCTGCTTCAATAATATCTGGCACTTGTGGAATGACCGCTTTTTCCAGCGTCGGGTTGTATGGTATTGGAACCGCAAGACCGCCAAGTCGTTTAATTGGAGCATCTAAGTAGTCAAAGGCTTCACTTTCCGCTATCATACTTGCAATCTCTCCGCCATAGCCGCCTCGTTTTACCGCTTCATGAACCACGATACATTTACCTGTTTTCTTCACAGATTCGATAATCGTTTCTTCATCTAATGGGACAAGTGTTCTTGGGTCAATGATTTCAACATCGATTCCCTCTGCTTCTAGTTCCTTCGCAGCTTCTAACGCTTTGTGTACCATAATCGCTGTTGCTACAATCGTGACGTCCTTCCCGCTTCTTTTCACATCTGCTTTTCCTAGAGGAATTGAATATTGCTCTTCAGGCACTTCACCGATTGTTTTATATAAAAGCTTGTGCTCGTAGAAAATGACAGGGTTGTCATCATCCATCGCTGCTTTTAAAAGACCTTTTGCATCATAGGCTGTTGAAGGCTGAACCACTTTGAGTCCTGGAATATGTGCCATCCACGCTTCTAAGCTTTGTGAGTGCTGCGCCGCTGCACCCGTTCCCGATCCTGCTGGCGTTCTTACAACGAGCGGCACCTTCCCTTTTCCGCCAAACATGTATCGTGTTTTGGCTGCTTGGTTCACAAGCTGATCCATTGCGATTGTAATAAAGTCAGAGAATTGAAGTTCTAAAATCGGACGCATACCGGTTAAAGCCGCTCCGACTGCCCCACCTGCGATGGCAGCCTCTGAGATAGGTGTATTGCGAACGCGCTCTGGCCCAAATTCTTCAATCATGCCGCGCGTGACCCCAAAAGCACCTCCATATACGCCAATATCTTCACCTAAAATGAAGACATCTTGGTTTTCTCTCATTTCCTGACTCATAGCCTCTCGAACGGCTTCTAAATATGAAATCTCTCTCACTGTTGTTTTTGTCACGTGATTCCCCTCCTAATTAGGCGTATACATCCTCTAATAGTGTGTCGATTGACGGTTCTTTACTGTTTTTGGCGAATTCTACAGACGCTTCAATTTCCTGCTTCGCTTCTTCCTGTAAGCTTGCTGCCTGCTCTTCTGTCAAAACATTCAGTTCAATCAAGAGAGACTTAAAGCGCTTGATGCCGTCTTTTTGTCTCCACTCTGTCTCTTCTTCACGTGTACGGTATTTTTTCGCATCACTCTTAGAGTGACCCTTCCAGCGGTACGTTTTCATTTCAATAAGTGATGGGCCTTCTCCCGCTCTCGCACGGCTGACTGCTTCATCAACTGTGTTCATAATTTCAACCATGTCATTTCCATCAACTGTTTTCCCTGGCATTCCATAGCTTTCTGCTCTTGTTGAAATATCTTCAATGTTGATCATTTCTTTCACAGGACCAGACATACCGTACTGGTTGTTTTCACAAATAAACACAACCGGTAAATCCCAAATGGATGCGAGGTTTAAAGCTTCATGGAAGCTGCCTTCATTTGTGGCACCATCTCCGAAGAAACAAAGAACAACAAAGCCTTCCTGCTTCATTTTAGATGTGAGCGCTGCACCTGTTGCCAGCGGGATACCGCCGCCAACGATTCCATTTGCCCCAAGGTTTCCTTTTTCTAAGTCCGCAATATGCATGGAGCCGCCTTTTCCTTTACAATAGCCGGTTTCACGTCCAAACAATTCAGCCATCATTTTATTGACCTCGGCCCCTTTTGCAATACAGTGACCATGTCCTCGGTGTGTGCTGACGATCTTATCTTTATCCTTTAACACTGCAATCGATCCAACAGCTGACGCTTCCTGTCCAACACATAAATGAGTGGTGCCATGGATAAGTCCTTTTGCAAAGAATTGATCGACCTTTTCATCAAAATATCTCACTAACCACATTTGTTTATATAAATCTGCTAACTTCTCATGACTAATCTGTTCAGGCAAAGTGATTTGTTTTTGCATTTCTTCTCTCCCCTTTACATTTGTTCTTGTATGTTACATTTGTAATTATCATACGTTTAAGTGTCAACGAAGTCAAGCAATTCTCTCTCATTTTTAAGCGTTTTCATCTTTTGTCAGAAAAAAAGAGAAAGGCAAAGCCCTTTTCCAAAGCACTTCTCTTTCTCTTTTAATCTCCTACACTCATTCATCTGGATACATCATGATTTTGACGCTCTCACCCTCAGGATTCCTTGCGCATTTTATCGCCTGAAGCAGCTGGCTTAACGGATAACGGTGCGTCACCATCTTTTCAGTGTTGACCACTTTTGCTTTCAGAAGCTCAAGGGCTTCACGATAATGATATGGATGCGATGAATAGGCTCCTACTACCTTCACTTCATCATTGAAAAATCGTTCAGCAGGAATGGCCACATCTCCCTTTGGAAAATGAGCAAACACCAAAATCGTCCCGCCTCGCGCTACAGCTTGAAACGCCTCTTTTAAAAGCGCACTGCTCCCAACAGAAATAATAACGAGGTCTGCTCCCTTACCATCTGTTTCTTTCATCACCCGGTTTTCCACTGGTTCAGCTGCTGGATGAAAAGCGGCATCTGCACCTAAACTTCTCGCACGCAGCAGCCTGTTCTCATTCACATCTGTTATCATCACTTTTCCAGCTAAATAATATTTGGCAAGCTGCAATTGAATACAGCCAATTTGCCCCGCTCCAAGGATCAAGACGGAATCTCCTGGATGAACAGGTGCTCGTTCAAATCCGTGCAGGCAACAGGCAACGGGTTCTACCATCGCCCCTTGCTCATACGATACGTCTTTTGGAAGCTTGCCCATCGTGTGCTTGACATGCAAAGCAGGTATACGGATATATTCTGAAAACCCGCCTGGCTCTACATTTGTGGCTGTAAACTGCGGACACATCGTATAGAATCCCTTTTGACAAAAGTCACAGGTGAAACAAGGCACATGATGCGCCACATAGACCCTGTCCCCCGTCTGGACATGTGTCACTCGTGTGCCGGTCTCGACAATATCACCAGCGATTTCATGTCCCAGCACGGTCCCAGGAGGTACTGTCTCATGCGTTGCTTTATAAATATCCGTTCCGCATAAGCCGCAGGCTCGTAGCTTTAACAGAACTTCATCATCACCGATGGCTGGCCGGTTCCGCTCCTCATACCGAATGTCCTCTGAAGAATAAAAGACAGCTGATTTCATGTAGCGGCATCCTCCTTTTCATCACCCGTCGCAAAATCCTGTAACGTTTGAACAAGCTGCTTATACTCACTCATCTCACTTGATATCCAGTAGCGCCCTCCGAATATCCGGGCTGGTCCCACCCTGACATAGACTTTCCCAATATGAGGATATGGCTTTAAAAAAAGCTTTCCTTTAATATCAGACACTGCATATGTGTGCCATCTGCCAAAAGCCCCTATCTTCAGTTGATCTTCACTAATGACGACATTTGTCGGCTGGTTCAGTCCTGTGATACTAGACAGCATGAGAATCGGGAGTGTATAAACGCCCAGCACAGCTAACGGCTCAGGTCCTGCTGACCATAACGTATAAAGAGACCAGAGAAAAAACAGACAGATAAGCACAGCCGGAAGAAAAATAGACAACACTGCAGACGTTCGGCTATAAGCATGATGCTGCATGAGACTTCCTCCTTTCAAATCACTAGAAGGAGCCGCGAAAGCTCCTCCAGAAAATAGCCCTCTACTTGATATACTCTATGATTTTCTCGATATCATCTTCAATGCCAAATCCAGTTAAAAAGGATAATGTTTGAATCACAGGTGTCCCTTTTGTATCACTCACAGGCGTTGTTGTCACAATTAAATCGGCGCCCTCTGCTTTTTGCGGGACTTCAGATGCCTTACATTGTTCCACCACGACATCATATCCTTTTTCCTTTAACGTCTCTTCTACCTTTTTAGCCACAACCGTTGATGTTGCAACTGCCGTTCCGCATGATACTAATATTTTCTTCGCCATTAGAATCCCTCCAGCTCATTTATTGTTCTTTCTGATCTAAACCCATTTCTTTTGCATACTGCTTTTTAATATCATTTCGCACCCAGTACCATAGAAGCGCATAAGCCAGAGCACAGATAATCGCTGCAATAAAGTAAGGGTTGCTCGGATCAAGAAGTCTCACCATGATCCAAGGAATGACGTGAGAACCAAGGTCAATACCTGAAATCATGTTTGCCCCTTCTGGGAAATCAAAGCCGACGGCTTTCCCCATGGTCGTTGCAAGCGGTGCAAGGTTCGTTGCGATAAAGAAGACAATCATTAATGTAAAAATACTGTTAATAAGGCCGCGAATAATATTTCCACGAGCGGCTGCTACTGCCCAGACAACTGTAAATGGCAGAACCGATAAGTCAGCAAACGGAAGCATGCCATTGTAAGGCAGAACAACAGCGAGCAAAATCGTAATCGGCACCATTAAAAGGGCTACCGCCATATTCGCTGGATGACCAATGACAATCGCTGTATCTAAACCAATATAGACATTTTTCCCTGGGAAACGCTTTTGAATATAAGAACGAGCGCCCTCAGAGATTGGAATGAGTCCTTCCATTAATAACGCAACCATTCTTGGCATTAAGACAAGAACTGCTGCCATTTGAATCCCGAGTGTCATCACGCCTTTTGCATCATAGCCGCCGAGAAGACCAATAATGATACCAAGTATGAGACCCATCACAAGCGGTTCACCAAAGATGCCAAAGCGTTTCTTTAATGTTTCTGGATCAGCATGAATTTTGTTTAAACCAGGAATTTTATCAATGACGCGGTTGGACGCATACATCAGCGGTGCGAAGTTGACCGTTTCAGCATGAGCCATCGATACGCCTTTTAATCCAAAATGGTGTTCGATTGTCGGCGCTGTCCAATCGGCTAATTTAAGCGTGATCGCAGAAACAATCAAGCCAACAGCAAGAGCCAAGAACATATTATGATAAGCGTAGTAAGTAACAGAGGCTGCGAAAATTAAATGCCAGAAGTTCCAAATATCCACATTCAGTGTTTTCGTGAAGTTTATGGACAATAAAATCACATTTAACAAAAGTACAAGAGGAATCATGAGCGGAGCAACAGGTGTACCAAAGGATATGGCAGCGCCAATCGGCCATCCAACATCCAAAATGTCGAGCTTTAGTCCAAGGGAATTAACCATAGCTTTCGCTGCTGGCCCAAGACCGCTCACGAGCAAATTAATGACAAGATTGACACCGACAAATCCAATTCCGATCGTAATACCGGCCCTGAAGGATTTCTTAAAGCCCTGTCTTAAAATCATACCGAAAAGCGTCATAATAATCGGGAGCATAATAGTTGGTCCAAGGTCTAATATAAAATCGACGGCTTGCTTGATCATACATCCACCTCCTGAATTTTTCAGATAAAGCGCTTACATTATTTCATGAATGATTATTGGTTTAGCTCTTGTTGAAGCAAGTGAGCCGCTTCTTCATAAGAGGTCATGTGAGACAGCTTTGTCATCACTTCTTCTTTTCTAAAAAGTGTCATCAGCTTCTCGAGCATCACAAGCTGCTTACTAGGCTCAGAGATTGCTAGGACAAACACAATTTTGGCTTGCACTGGTTCATCGGGGCTCCCCATCTTATGAAACACGACAGGTTCCTTTAATGTAGCAACACTAATCGCCGGTTTGTTCACATGCTCAGGATCTGTATGCGGAATCGCTACCCCAAAAGTTGCAAGCGGGAGACCTGTAGGATATGTTTTTTCTCTTTCAAGCACTGCAGGTAAATAGCTCGATTTAATGTACCCTCCAGCTTCTAACCTATCTGCTAAGTATGTCGTCACCTCCTCTCTCGAAGATGCTTCGAACTGCAGCGTAATCAGTTGTTCATTTAACTCAAACAAGTTATTCAAACAACCACCCCTTTCATTTGGTATAAATATGAACACATGTAACAAAAAAAAGAACATTTTAGAATAGAACCTTTTATAAAGCGCTTACAATTATACATTATGAAAAATGTTCAATATTGTTACCTTTGTAAAGATATTATAATATTCAAAATTATAAGTCAATGTTCCTAGGGGAATTTTTATAAAAAAAAGACGCAGTGCTCACTGCGTCTTTCTCTACTCGCCTTCTATACTTCTTGTTAAATGTGGCTTCCTATATCTAAAAATTCAGATACAAATAGATTGTCTGTCTGTACTGCCATTTCTTCCTTTGTGCCAATTTTTTCGATTCTTCCTTCATTCATCACCACGACACGATCAGCAATATCGAATGCTTCTTCTTGATCATGTGTCACAAAAATAGTGGTCATTTGAAAGTCACGATGAACTTTTTTCAGCCAATGCCTTAATTCTTTCCTCACCTTTGTATCAAGAGCGCCAAAGGGTTCATCTAAGAGGAGTGCCTTCGGCTGAACGGCAAGTGCTCGTGCCAGTGCTACACGCTGCTTTTGTCCGCCTGACAGCTGCTCTGGATAACGCTGCTCATACTGAGTGAGCTGAACAACCTCTAAAAGCTCATGCACCCGCTCTTTGATGTCTTTTTTAGACAGTCTTTCTCCTCTAGGTTTAATTTTCAGCCCATATGCCACATTATCAAAAACCGTCATATTTCGAAAAAGTGCATATTGCTGAAACACAAAACCGATTTGCCGTTTTCGTACTGGAATGTGTGTGTAATCCTGATCTCCGAATAAAACTTGCCCGTTATTGGCGTAATCAAGACCTGCAATGATTCTTAATAACGTCGTCTTTCCAGAGCCAGATGGTCCTAATAAAGAAATCAATTCACCATTTCTTATCGATAAATCCACGTTTTGCAAAACCTTTGTCTGACCAAATTGTTTTGATATTTGTTTTGCTGTAATCCCCAAGGCCGATCCCTCCATTTATGTTGACCGCTTGCCAAGCCGGTGATCCCTCTGCTGAATGATTTGTTTAATGATTAAAGTAATGACTGCCACAAATGCCATAAGAGACGCCACAGCAAAAGCGGCTTGAAATTGGTACTCATTGTATAAAATTTCGATATGAAGCGGCATCGTATTGGTCATCCCTCGAATATGACCTGATACAACCGACACAGCACCAAATTCACCAATCGCTCTTGCCCCGGCTAAAATAACGCCGTAAAAAAGAGCCCATTTGATATTTGGGAGTGTCACAAGGAAAAAAGTCTTCCATCCGTTTGCACCAAGTGTGAGTGATGCTTCCTCCTCATGAATGCCTTCATGCTGCATAAACGGGATTAATTCTCTAGCAATAAACGGAAATGTAACGAATATGGTTGCTAGAATCATGCCTGGTACAGAATAAATGACTTTCCATCCATTCTCCATAAGCCAAGGTCCTAAAAGCCCGTTTGAACCAAATAAAAGCACAAATACAAGTCCAGCAATCACAGGCGAAACGGCAAACGGGAGATCAATCACAGTCGTTAACAAACGTTTGCCGCGGAAGTTAAATTTTGTGATAAGCCATGCAGCACTCACCCCGAAGATCATTTGAAGCGGCAAGGTAACGACGACAATGAAAACGGTCAATTTGATTGCCGCTAGTGTATCTGGATGTGAGATGGCCAGAAGGTATGAACTCCACCCTTTCTCGAATGCCTTTGAAAACACGGCGATCAGCGGTATGAGTAAAAATAAAATCAAAAAAGCATACACCACCGTAATTAATAGGATTTTCACCGCTTTAGATTCGGTTACAGGACTTTTATACTGAACATGATGCCGATGACTAAGCTCTCTCTCCAATGGTTTCACCTCACGTATACTTGTTTTTTCCGCTCAACATACCACTGAATGCCGTGAATCAATAACAGGATGAAAAACGAAAGAAGCAGCATCAAGCATGCAATCGCTGCTGCACCATGATAATCATATTGTTCAAGCTTGGACATGATCATCAGCGGTGTAATTTCTGTTTTAAACGGAATATTTCCAGCAATAAACACAACAGAGCCATATTCCCCTAGTGCTCTTGCAAACGCAAGTGAAAATCCAGTCATCACCGCAGGAAACAAGGCTGGTAGCAGCACGTGAAAAAAGGTCTGTCTCCTTGTCGCACCAAGAATCGCCGCAGCCTCTTCCACTTCCTGCTGCAGCCCTTCTATCACAGGCTGAACGGTTCGGATAACGAATGGTATGCCGATAAAAATAAGTGCCAAAATAATCCCAATCGGTGTGTATGCCACCTTTAAATGCAGAAATTGACCAATCCACCCATTTGGAGAATAAAGGGTGGTGAGAGCGATACCCGCAACAGCCGTTGGGAGCGCAAAAGGCAAATCGATGAGAGCATCTAAAATTTTCTTTCCGGGAAATGTGTACCTGGCGAGAACCCAGGCAATCAGTACACCAAACCCTGCATTGATGAGAGCAGCTGCAAAGGAAGTCGTCACGGTCAGCTGGAGCGACTTCAATACTCTTGCATCGGTAAACACCTTCCAAATCCCCTCTGCTCCTAATGAAGCCGTCCAAATAAATACCATGGATAAAGGAATGACGACAATCGCACTTACATAAACGAGCGTCACCCCAAGGCTCAGCCCAAATCCAGGCAATATACGTTTTCTTTTATTGGCGGCTGCATGTGTTTTCTTCATCACATCGCCCCCTATTTTTGTCCGCTGTATATTTGATCAAATAAGCCGCCATCATCAAAAAATCTTTTCTGCGCCTTTCTCCACCCGCCAAATGCTTGATCAATCGTCACCATATCAATCTTTTTAAACTGGTCTTTATATTTGTTTAAGACTTCTTGATTTCTAGGACGATAATAGTTTTTCGCCGCAATTTCCTGCCCTTTTTTAGAATATAAATAATCTAAATAAGCCTTTGCCACTTTCTCTGTTCCTTTACGTTTCACATTTTGATCGACGACCGCAACAGGCGGCTCTGCTAGAATACTGATTGATGGGGTGACAATCTCAAATTTGTCTTTGCCTAGTTCGTGCTGTGTTAAATAGGCTTCATTTTCCCATGCAATTAACACATCTCCAAGACCGCGTTCAACAAAGGTCGTTGTGGCTCCGCGTGCACCTGAATCAAGGACTTCGACATGTTCATATAGCTTTTTGACAAAATCCTTTGTTTTGTCTTCATTCCCATGAAATGTTTTATCGGCATATGCCCATGCAGCTAAGTAATTCCATCTCGCACCGCCGGACGTTTTCGGATTTGGTGTAATGATGGACACACCTGGCCGAATCAAGTCGTCCCAGTCTTTAATATTTTTGGGGTTCCCTTTCTTCACAAGAAACACAATGGTCGATGTATACGGAGTTGACTGATTTGGAAATTCTTTTTGCCAATCTTTCGAAAGCAGCCCGCGATCTGCAATCGCATCAATGTCATACCCTAAAGCCAGCGTTGCCACATCTGCCTCGAGTCCATCAATAATCGATCTTCCCTGCTTTCCTGATCCACCGTGAGACTGCTTGATCGTGACATCCTCACCTGTTTTGTCTTTCCAATACGTCTGAAAGGCTTGATTGTATTCCTGATACAATTCACGTGTAGGATCATACGAAACATTTAACAGCTCAACCTTCCCCTTTTGCTTTGAGGCTTCGTTTGCGTTTGAGCATGCAGCACTCGTCACAGCCAAGACCACTACGATGGTTATAACCGAGATCCATTTCCACTTTTTCACGTTATCCCGCTCCCCTGTTATCAAATAATAGTGACACCAACCTTGCCGTTTCATACGCAAAAAAGACCCTTAGCCACTTGAAATACATTACAGTCCTGTACTTCAAATTGCCAAGAGCCTTCGGTTGTCCGATCAGCTATGTATGATTGATGTTAGTCTATATATTATTCAAACTATTCACAGGTGTCAACTCTGTTTTTTATTTAAACAAAAAAAGAAACGCCATCTTGCAGAGGCGCTTCTTTTCCCGGGAAATGGTTTTAATCGGCAGATAGCTTTAAATTGACACCAACAGCGGTTCCATTTCTCGAGGAGTCAGCTACTCCAGTAAATGTCCCTGCTTTTCGATCAATGAGTAAAGCTTGCACATTTCCTATATCAATAGGCGAACTGCCAAAACGGTGACCCATGTCATTTAGCTTCGTTCTCACATCGAGGGGAACTCCTACTTCGTAACGGTAAGAAGTTGGACTGTTTGTATATATCCGCGGCTCTTCCACTGCATCTTGAAGCTCCATATCGTATTCAAGCAAGTTTAGGATGGTTTGTGAAACAGAAGCAATAATGGTCGTTCCTCCAGGTGAGCCAACAGTCATGACCGGCTCGTTATCTTTGAATATGATCGTCGGAGTCATACTGGATAATGGACGTTTATTCGGCTGGACTTCATTTGCTCCGCCTGGTCTTGCGTCAAAATCTGTTAGTTCATTGTTTAAGAAAAAGCCATATTCCGGTACAAGAATCCCTGTACCAAATAACTGTTCAATGGTTGTTGTGAATGACACGACATTTCCCCACTGATCGGCAACAGTAAAATGAGTGGTCTCGCCAATGGTTTTATCTTCTGGCTGCGGGACAATCGGGGATGGATTCTTTTCATCCTCATAAGCCCATGGATCTCCTTCTTTCGGGTTTTTATTCATTTGATCTAATTGAATGAGAGAAGCTCTTTTTGAAATGTAATCATCGTCTAGTAGTCCTTTTAGTGGAACATCTACGAATTCGGGGTCGCCTGCATATGCAGCACGGTCAGCATAGGAGAGATGCATTGTTTCAGCAAGTAGCTGATATTTTTCGAATGATTTGGGGTCATATTGTGATAGATTGAAGTGATCTAGTATTTTGAGTATTTGCAGCATAAACACACCGCCTGAGCTTGGTGGAGGCATACTTGCAAGCTGGTATCCTTTATAGTCCCCCCAGATAGGCTTGTCAGTCTTGACCTCATAACGACCAATGTCATCAGTTGTCATCGTTCCGCCAAAATCTTGGACTGTATTTGCAAGTGCCTTTGCTACTTTTCCTTCATAAAATGCTTTACTTCCTTTTTTCGCAATGAGCTTAAATGTTTTGGCAAGACCTGGCTGTACAAGCAGATCGCCTTCTTTGAGCGGCTGATCATCTGGAAGAAAGATTGGCGCTGCAGCCGTTTTTTTCAGCTTCCCTTGATGATCTTCAATGGCTTGTGCCAGAACAGAATCGATTTCAAATCCATCCTCTGCAAGCTGAATGGAAGGCTCAATCAATTCCTTCATCGAACGGGTCCCCCACTTATCCAATGCTGCCTCGAGACCTTTTACTGTCCCTGGAACACCAACCGCATTACCGTGTGTAGACCGCTCAGCAAATGGGATGACTTTTCCTTCGTCCGTTAAAAACATGTCAGGTGTTGCGCCCTGTGGTGCTCGTTCTCTACTATTGATGATGGACGTTTCTTTTGTCTTTCCATCATAAACCATCATAAAACCACCGCCGCCAATTCCAGACATCATTGGCTCTGTCACATTCAGTGCGTACTGGATGGCAACAGCAGCATCCACTGCGTTTCCACCTTTCTTCAATACATCAGCACCTACTTCTGATGCCAGCGGGTGAGCAGTAGCAACCATGCCATCTTTACCAACAGCTACTTTACTCCCATGAGATTCGTTCGCATTGACTTGGCTGACAGGCAGAAAAAACGAGAAAACAAACAGACATATGGACAAAACAGTTAGAGAAATGCGTTTCATGAACAACACCCCTTCCATATTCTTACTTTGACCTTACCGACTTCTTGACCAGAATACAATAGATTATTCTAAAATTTCTAAAATTTTCATCCTATCATCCTACATTTCCCAAATCGGACATTGTTTTTCAAAACATATGACGCACTCGATCATTAGGAATAAAGACACAGCATTTCCAACGATTCGGGTTCAAGGTATAATAAATACAACAAAGAGGGGGAAAAAACGGTGAACAACAAAAGCAGATTATTTTGGGAAGACTATTGGAAAGAGAAATCAGAACAAGCACCCGCTGACGCATTTGTATCGGCGTGGGCATTCGGATCAGATCCAGATCATTTACTTGATCTTGTCAAGCAAGGAAAGAAAACAGCCACTTGTTCTGGACACCTGTTTTATGAAAAGGAACAGGAGCCGCTTCCAAAACCCGGACAATATGCGGTCATTTTGGATAGCCAGGAAGAGCCAAAAGCCATCATTGAAATTACACATGTAGATGTCATGCCAATGAATGAAGTCCCCGAATCATTTGCAAAAGCAGAAGGTGAAGGCGATTTATCTTATGACTATTGGTATAGAGAACATAAAGAATTTTTCACAGAAGCACTCCAATCATACGGATTAGATTTCAAAGAGGATATGCTTCTTGTTTGTGAAAGGTTTAAGCTGATTCATTCGGCTTCTTAGCCTATAAGCGGTGCCAAAAATGGCCCGCTTTTTTCGTTGCTTTTCCCCTTTTAGAAAAAGGTGTGTTGAGATCACATCTTTAGGTCAGAATAAGATCAAATAGAAAAAGTGAAGAAATTTTCGACTACACCTGTTTTTTTTCGACAAAAGAATATATAATTATTTGATGTGTGCATTGTCTCATTTATACAATGGAGGGTTTTTACATGTTAAAAAGGAAAAAAGACAAGTTTTCCGTCTTGTTAACGGAAATTGCTAAAAATTTAGATGAAACTGCTGAGTATTTTGTTAGCTATAAAGTAACAAATCAAACCACTCTGAAAGAATTTTCTGACACATTGAAGGAATATGAGACAAAAGGTGATAATCATGTTCATACCATGATTAAAGAGCTGAACAAAGCCTTTATTACACCGATTGAACGTGAAGACATTCTTCAATTAACGAATAGCCTCGATGATGTTTTAGATGGAATTGAGCATTTTTCCGCAACATTAGAAATTTACTCAATCACAAGCTCTGACGAACATATCGACAAATTCAGCCACTACATCAGAGAGTGTGCGAAAGAAATTTTAATCACAATTGATTTACTAGCTGAAAATCGCTTGAAAGATATTCATCCGCACGCAATCAAGATTAAAGAGATTGAACATAATTGTGACAATCTTCATCGTAAATCATTAAAGAACTTGTTTGGAAAAGAAACAGATCCAATTAAGGTGATTCAATACAAAGAAATTTACGAAACACTTGAAGAAATCGCTGATTCCTGTCAAAGTGTTGCCAACAATCTAGAAACAATCATTATGAAGAATGCGTAACGGGGTTAGTTAAACATGGACACATTACTCATCCTTACCATACTTATTGTCATTTGTGCACTTGCTTTTGATTTCATTAACGGGTTCCACGATACAGCAAATGCCATTGCGACTTCAGTTTCAACGAAGGCATTAAAGCCTAGACATGCAATTATCATGGCAGCGTTCATGAACTTCTTAGGAGCAATGACATTTACAGGTGTGGCAAAATCCATTACAAAAGATATCGCAGATCCATTTACACTTCAAAACGGCTCTGTTGTGATCTTGGCTGCTTTAATTGCCGCCATCACATGGAACTTGCTTACTTGGTATTACGGGATTCCGAGTAGTTCTTCACATGCACTAATCGGATCAATTGCAGGAGCGGTTATTGCCTCTGCTGGTTTTGGCGCTTTAAACTATTCGGGATTCATTAAAATCATTCAAGCCCTTTTGCTTTCACCTATCCTAGCTTTCGTATTGGGATATATCGTGTATACCATTATCAAAATTATATTTAGAAACAACAATCTCGCAAAAACAAATAAACAATTCCGACGTGTTCAAATTTTAACGGCTGCACTGCAATCGTATACCCATGGAACAAACGATGCGCAAAAAGCGATGGGAATTATTACGATGGCTTTAATTGCAGGTAATTTGCATACAACAGACGACATTCCTTTCTGGGTACAATTCTCTTGTGCGCTTGCAATGGGACTCGGTACTTCTATTGGCGGCTGGAAGATTATCAAAACAGTCGGCGGTAAAATTATGAAAATTCGTCCAGTAAACGGAGTATCTGCCGACTTAACGGGTGCAGCTATTATCTTCGGTGCGACGTTTATTCACTTACCTGTTAGTACCACTCACGTGATCTCATCTTCTATTCTAGGTGTAGGTTCTGCACACAGAGTCAAAGGGGTAAACTGGGGTACGGCAAAACGTATGCTTGTCACTTGGGTGATTACATTACCGATTTCAGGAACTCTAGGAGCTCTTATATACTTTGTGTTAAATGCGATTCTCTAATTTCAAAGACCTGTCTGACAGGTCTTTTTTTATTTGTCTGCACACTTAAATATCCTTTCCCCGCAGGACATTTTTTCATGAAGCAGGGTTTCCAATCATATCCATAGAAATAAACAAGTATTCATCTGTCTATGGGAGAGAAGAACATGCTATTATTTTTTCAATTGACTGTATGGTTATTGCTAGGTGCTCTTGCTGTGTATGTATTTGCGGTATGGCGCTTTGAACAAAAAGTAAAAGAAAAGATGTTTGCCATTCGTAAAACGTGGTATTGGATTTATGTAGCGGGTGCTGTCGTGTACTGGACAAATGATCCTTCTTCTATCTTCACTGATTGGATGCACTACTTGATCATTGCCGTTTTTTTCGCATTAACCGATGCTTTCATCTTTCTTAGCTCCTATATTAAGAAACTCGGAAATCATGAGCTGGAAACCGACACCCATCAACTCCTTGAACAAAATAACGATCTGCTTCATTCTTACCTTAATAAACTAAAAACGTACCAATACCTATTGAAAAATGAACCGATCCATGTATATTATGGAAGTGTAGAGGCATATATAGAGGGAATTGAGCGGCTGATTTATTCTTTTGCCGACAAGATGAATATTCAAGCGGTGCTTTGTCCATACGATACGCAGGAACAAAAAGATGACCTGCTTCGGACACTTGACCAGCGGGCTCTCATTCAGGCGAAGCTTGACAGGCAGGAAGTATATTATGATGATTTTGGTCATTTGGTGCTCATCCCATTTTCTGTAGCAGAAGCTCATTTTGTCATTAAGCTCACCTCCGATGAGATTGTCACGGAGTTCGACTATTTATTAATGACATCACTTACAACAATTTATGACCTAATCTTGCCTGACGAAGAGGAAGGTGATGAAGATGGACCACGCACTTCAAGGGGATAACAACAATCCTAAGAAAAACCCTTTTAAAATTTTAAAGAAAAAACGCCATATCAGTATGGCCGATTATAAGGTAAGCCCCCATACTGAGCGAATTTTTAAAAAGAATGAACAGCTTCTCGATGAGTATAAAAACAAAAAGGCTTGATTACACTAAAGGACGCGGAACGAAATCCGCGTCCTGATTCCATTTTTACATAGACTTGCATACAATACGCTATACGCTGCAACGATTGAGGTGCCAAAATGAAAAAGAAAATCAAACAACTAAGATATGTTCAGTTTGCCGAATATCAGCCATCCCCATATACTAGGCGATTAATTGAAAAAAGTGAAACAGCCATCCAATCATACAAACAGAAACACTCACTGATTTAATAGTTTAAGCAGCTTTTCCTTCGTTTTAGGACCGTATACCCCATCACTTGTCAGACCGTTCACCAGCTGAAAGCGTGCCACGGCATTCGCCGTTTTTTCTCCGTAAACACCATCGATGCCTTTATCTGCAGCCGATTTATCAGGATAAAAATAAACGGCAGCAAGCGCTTTTTGGACGAGGCGTACGTGCTCTCCCTTCGTTAGAGGCGAAGTCACCTTTAAAATCCCATCCGGCAGCTCATACATCATTTTTCCATCATTTCGATAAATTTTAAGAACCTGTCCAATTTGAATCTTGTTCGAGTCGCTAATGTTATTCCACTTCTGTAGATCCTGAACTGTGACGTCATGAGCTTTAGCAATACTCGTTAACGTATCCCCGCTTTTGACGACATACGTGATGACCGTCTCAGGGTCTCCTGCCGTTTCAATTCCTTTTTTAAATTCATCCCATGTAGCAAGAAGCAGGCGTGGACATGCTTTTCCAGACCAGTGCTGATGTGTAACCACGTTAGCTAGTGGAATGTTATGTTCTTTCAGCAGCTTTTGGATGAGCCATTGCGCATGTTTGACCGCTTGCTGGAAATTCCCATCTTCATTTTCACAAATTTCAATGCCGATCGACTTTCGGTTACCATTGCCTTGTCCGTCCCCTGCATGCCAGCCATTTTCATTTAACGGCAGATGCTGAAAGATTTCATGATCATCCACTGTAAAGTGCCAGCTCACCTCTGTCGTTGGGCGTTTCACATATGCCGCATGACTTTTCGCATCCGCTCCTTTTGATGTGTTTGCTGTATTATGCACCGTCACATACATCGGTGTCATGGCGTATCCTGGGCGGTTTCCGTTTCCAACTGGAATAAAATCTTGATAAATTTCTACCATGTTCTGCACTCCCTTTTGCTAGATTGAATTGATCTTTCTCATCAATTGGTGGCGTTCGTAAGACACATGAGTTTGTTTTAGTGATAAGACTATGGTAAAATTTGAATTCAATCACTCATTTTAGTAGTGGAAAACGTAAAAATGAAGAAAAAAACAGGAATTAATTCCATTTTTCCTTGATTTTATGTTAAAATTGTTAAAAATAAGCCGATAATAAAAGTAAGCAATAGCTCAATTAGCTATTTAGTCCTATATGGACTTTTCTTTTACGCCAAAAACAGAACATACGTTTGCTTGGAGGTTTTTAAATGACTGGATTTTTAACCCATTTAGAAGAAGAGATTAAACGGTTATATGCCAAACTACAAATAAGCGGTCCTGCTTATAGAGACATGCAAAGGATCGCTTCTGAATTTCATGTATGGGTCCACTATGAGGATACTGGCAGCATGATGATCAAACATCAAGGTCTTTACAGTATTATATTAAACAGATCTCTATCGTCAGAGGAACAATGGCAGGATTTTGCCCACGAGCTTTGTCATGTGCTGAAGCATGCAGGCAATCATTTCAAGATGCACAAACTCTTTCGAGAACTGCAAGAGTTTCAGGCTAAACAATTCATGTATCACTTTTGTGTACCGACCTTTATGCTGATGCAAATGAAGCTTCCAAACCTTCGGCAGCAAGCCATTTTGCAGATTGCGCAAACATTTCACGTCACCTGGGCTTTCGCTGAAAAGCGGCTGGCCTTATTCGAACAACGGAAAGCAGGCATTCGCTTTCAACAAGAGTTTACATCTTATTTAATGAAAGCCGAAAAGGTCGCGGAAAAAGAAGCTGTTTATCAAACGTAAGCCTCTCTGCATAGGAGACCAGGCGTTTACTCATACAGGTTTAATACTTGCTTGAGTACATTTGTGTACCGATAAAATTGCTCATTTTGCGTTTCACGGCGATAGCGCCGTCTGAAATCTTGAAAGAATGCTCTTCTTTGCGCCTGACTGATTTCAAGTTGTACACTTTTTCCCGTCAGACATTGATTATTAATATTGTGAGGATGTGTTCCAGAATAACGATCAGATTCAGATAGCAGCACTGCTTGGAAGCCATTAAGCGTTAAACGTTTCACTGTTTCCGCCGCTCTTTCTCTGTCTGTCCCGCCCACTAATGTTTGAAGCATCTCCGTTTCCCCGTAGCCATGGAGCGCAAACGTGTAATGATGGGTATGCACTAGAGAAAGGCAGACCGGCTCATCGAAACGTGTGCTTGTAATGTGAAGCACATGATTGCCTTTCACTTTAAGGCCTTCAAATAAATACATAGACTGATCACTTGCGATTTCATGAATGAGCTCACTCACGCCAGATTCAATTCCTCCGGCATGAGGAGATAAAACCAAAAGCTGGTCACCTTTCCGCTCGTGAAGAATTTGATAATCGATTCCTTCTCTTTCATGAGCGGAAAGCTCTTCATAACTTTGATATGTATCAATGATTTGCGTCATTCCATCTTCCCCATTTCTCTATATGAGCATAAGTCTACTGATCTTAAATTCTTTTGTAAAGGGATTTCGAATGACCTATCGACATGAAACATCCTTAAATTTTCCTTATATTTACGGCTATCTGTTGAATTTTGAGAAAAAATGACCGATAATTGAAATGAATAGAACTTTTGGACTATATGAATCTTTTTGCATTCTCTCTCATAAATTAGAAATATTGTGATCTACATCTGGAGGAATTCATGTTAAAAAAGAAAACCACCATCACCCTTGTCATCTTATTCCTTAGCTTCGCTGGCATCATTTACTGGAAATGCTTTTCTCTTCAAGGCGTATCTCACGGAACCTTTATCCGCTCGATGACATCACCAGACGGAACATATATCATCAACACCTATCGACATAGCGGAGGGAAACTAAAGGAGAACGCAGTTAGAGCAGAAATTGAAAACAAACTCACCCACCGAAAGAAAACGATTTACTGGAAATACCCTGATAAAGACCCCCTCATCAAATGGAAAAATGGACAGCTTGTTCAAATCGGGCATGAATTTTTAAATGTGGTAAAGGGTGAAACATACGATTATCGCTTTGATCGGAACAAAAGAAAATAGCGTATTAAAAAAACGAATCCCTCTTGGATTCGTTTTTTACGTAGACATCAGATGCTGCATAAATTCTTTCATTTCTTTACTTACGCTCGTCAGTCGTTCCACAATTTCACTAAACTCTGTTACAAGTAAAGCCTGCTCTGCTGATGAACCTTTCATATGTCCCATACTCTCAAGTAATGTATGTATATTGGAGGAAATTCCTTGTAAAGAGCTTTCGATATTTTCTGTTGCACGTGAAGTTTCACTTGAAAGCTTTTGAACCTCACTGGCTACAACACTAAAACCAGCCCCTTCTTTTCCTGCCCTGGCTGCTTCGATTGACGCATTCAATCCTAGCAAACTCGTTTGTTTCGAAATCCCTTTAATCATCTTTGTAATATCGGATGTTTTTTTCGAGCTTTCAAGTGTTTGCTGCGTTTGTAAGGTCATTTCCTCACTTGTCGCAGAAAGCTCTTCTGAATGCGCCGCCACCACATGCACCTTTTCTTGAATACTATGAATGATGTCATTTAATGACTCCATATATGCTTCAAGCTCTAATTGATTTTTAAGCGGAAAACCTAAAGCGAGTGCGCCGATCACTTGTTGATTTTCATCAAAAATTGGCAGACCCATTGCGTTTAACGGTATTCCGTAAACCGATTCAGGCACAAACATACTTGATGTCTCACCTCTAAGCGCTTTTTTCATATTTAAATCATCTGGTTTAATAAGTTCTCCAGCACGAATTTGAAAATCTACATCTTTCGATGGCAAATACAGCAAGAATTTCTCTCGATCAATGACACCCATCGTTACTTCATTTTTTAAAATCTGCATCATATAAGGTGCTGCTGTCACAATACTCTGTAGTATATCCAATTTCTCTACCCCCTTATATAGTTTATCGGTCGTTCTTCTTAAATTAATAGTTACTTTTTAAAAATAATAATAATGATTGAAGAAATTCTTCATATTTACGAGTAAAAAGAAGTACGTTTCCTTTCTATATTCAAGCGGAAATTTGCTATAATTAATGAATCAACATATGATGAAATGGTCATGTAACCATTTTGTGTATTCAATGGAGGCGCATGTTTTGACACAACCCATGAAATATGAGCGGGCAATCGTCATTGGCGGAGGTATCACCGGGATGCTCGCTGCAAAAGTTTTATCAACGTTTTATCATCAAGTATTGATTATTGAAAAGGATGAACTGCCGGACTCTCCTGAGAATCGTCTCGGCACTCCTCAAGCCTTTCATCCACATAGAATGCTGCCACTTGGCAAGCAAATCGTTGAACGGCTATTTCCTGGTTATACAAAAGAGTTACTGGCAATGGGCGGATTTAATACCATGCATCGAACCTCTCGATTTATCACAAAAGATGGCGAATTAACACTCACTGATAGAGAAGAAACCGCCGTCACAAGACGCGCAATGCTAGAGTGGGTATTGATGCAAAGAATGGTAACAGAGGAACGCGTGCAGTTTTTAGAAAAACATGAAGCCATCTCCCTTCAGTTTAAAAAGGGAACTAATCAAGTCATGGGGCTTATCGTGAAGGACCGGCAAGTAAAACCTGGCAGCATTCATGAAATGAAAGCGGACTTAGTAATTGATACGTCTGGAAGAATGTCTAAATTGCCAAAATGGCTGAAAGACGCTGGACTCACCTTACCACAGACTGATGAGTTAAGTGTGTTTCTAGGCTACAGCACAAGATACTATCAAATACCATCAGGTGCGCCACCCCTGCAATCAATGGTTGTAGTTGGCCAACCAGACAAGCAAATCCCAACAGGACTGTTTGAACGGGTAGATCATGATTTAGTAGCTGTGCTTCTTTCTGCAGCCGGCGGTTCACATTATCCAACAACGGATGCTGATCAGTTTGACTCAGAAACCGCTGCACTGAGCGATCCCGCGATAGCAGAAGTCATCACCTATTTAACGCCCTTTACAAATCCAAAAGGATTTAGAGTCCCTTCTTGCGTAAGACATCACTATGAACACATGCAGGATTGGCCAAGTGGATTATTGGTGATGGGCGATTCCTTGTGTACGTTAGACCCCATTCATGGTCAAGGTATGACCAAAGCAGCTCTTGAAGCACAAACACTTGACCGTATGCTCAAACAAGCACAAAACAATGAGCGGCTGTCTTTTGAAAAGGACACATTACAACAAATGCAGCAAGCGAGTGATCTTGGCTGGTGGCTTTGTGCAATTGCTGATATGGCTTGGGACGGTGTCGAGTTAAAAGGAGAAACAACCATACCCCACTTGACGTTCGTACAAGAATTTTTAAATCGCTACGTACAATACGCCATTGTCACAAAACAGCCTGAACGTCTTGAGGTGTATCACCGAATGCATTCTTTCTTAACAGAACCGAGAGAAATCATCAACTTAGAACAGCTGCACGACATGATTCAAGCTGACCCCTCTGGAGAAACAGCCGAATGGTGGAAGCAATGGGATCAAAAGAACGATGAAGGCAACCGAGCTTTTTTCCATGAAGCGGTTCCTGACTTTCGTCTAGAGCACTTGCTGTCATTTGATTGAACTAAAAAAAGCCCCTTTAATGGGGCTTTTTCATTAACGTAATAATTGAAGTACGTTTTGTGGCTGTTGGTTTGCTTGTGCTAACATTGCTTGAGATGCTTGAGAAAGAATGTTGTTCTTTGTGAACTCACTCATTTCTTTCGCCATGTCAACGTCACGGATACGAGACTCAGCAGCTGTTAAGTTTTCAGCAGAAGCACCAAGGTTATTGATTGTGTGCTCTAGGCGGTTTTGGACTGCACCAAGAGCTGAACGCTGTTTAGATACAGCGCCGATTGCTACGTCGATTTTTGCTACTTCAGTGTCAAAGTTAAAGCCTTCTTCATTTACTTTAATATCTTTGACAGTCAATGTTTCAGCGTCCATTTTACCAATCTTTACATTGATATTTTGCTCAATGTTCGCTCCAATTTGAAATTGGAATCCATCCTCAACAGTACCATCCAACAGTTGCTTTCCGTTAAATGCTGTACGCTGAGAAATACCATCAATTTCCTCAACCAAAGCATCGAGTTCTTCTTGAATAGCTGTTAAATCTTCTGTTTGTTGAGTACCAACGTTACCCGCTTGAACTGTCAATTCACGCATACGTTGAAGAATCGCATGTGTTTCAGTTAATGCACCCTCAGCTGTTTGAATAAGAGAAATACCATCTTGTGCGTTTTTAGACGCCATTTCTAATCCGCGGATTTGTCCACGCATTTTTTCAGAGATGGCAAGACCTGCTGCGTCATCTCCTGCACGGTTGATTCGAAGACCAGAAGAAAGCTTTTCCATGTTCTTTTGCCCTGCTCCATTGTTTGCAGACAAACGGTTCAGTGTGTTAAGTGCTGCGATATTGTGGTTAATTCTCATGTTAAATAACCTCCATGTGTTTGAACCAATTGGACGTCCTTATCCAAAAGTTCTAAATTAGAATTTTTTTGTAAGCCTTACAATCCATTTATCGAACTTAAATGGAATATGTTTAACAAAAAAGGAATAAATAAGGATAAAGTCTCATTCAATATGATCGTTTCGCTAGAGTATGCCAAATTTAAAGGTCATTTTTCATGATTTATCATAGGGATTTAAGAATCATAAGAGTGGAGGAAATTCGAAGAAAAAAACAACATAAAAAAAAGCCCCATAAAGGGGCCTTTCATTAACGTAGTAATTGAAGTACGTTTTGTGGCTGTTGGTTCGCTTGTGCAAGCATTGCTTGAGACGCTTGAGAAAGAATGTTGTTCTTTGTGAACTCACTCATTTCTTTCGCCATATCAACGTCACGGATACGAGACTCAGCAGCTGTTAAGTTTTCACCAGAAGCACCAAGGTTGTTGATTGTGTGCTCTAGACGGTTTTGGACTGCTCCAAGTTTAGAACGTTGTGCAGAAACTTGTTTAATTGCATCGTCTACAATTTTCAATTGTGCATCGTAGCCAACATCTGCTTCATCAGGTGCATTATCAGCAAATTTAGTTACATCTAAAGATTTAACATTTAAAGTATCGCTTGTTCCTAACGCTGTAGATGTCATCTCTTCAATGTTCACTTCAATTTGTTGTGTAGCATTAGCTCCAATTTGGAAGACTAAATTCTTTTGATCAGCTGGAGTAGCTGTGTTTACTTTAAACTCACCAGTAAGAAGTTTCTTGCCGTTAAACTCAGTACGACCTGAAATACCATCTACCTCTGAGATCAATGCATCCATTTCATCTTTAATAGCAGTTAGATCTTCATCTTGTTGAGTACCAGTATTTCCTGCTTGAACTGTCAATTCACGCATACGTTGAAGAATCGCATGAGTTTCAGTCAATGCACCTTCAGCTGTTTGGATAAGTGAGATACCGTCTTGTGCGTTTTTAGAAGCCATTTCTAATCCGCGGATTTGTCCACGCATTTTTTCAGAGATTGCTAGACCTGCAGCGTCATCTCCTGCACGGTTGATTTTAAGACCAGAAGAAAGTTTCTCCATGTTCTTTTGGCTAGCACCGTTGTTTGCAGACAAACGGTTTAATGTGTTAAGTGCTGCGATATTGTGGTTAATTCTCATTTCCTATTACCTCCATGTATGTGGGACCTGACAGACGTCCTTGTCTGAAAAAAGTCCTTTATTCTAGGGCTTATCAACCCTGACAATTCTATTATCGGACGTGATTATAGGATGTTTAGCAGATTTTTAAAAAAATATCGTATTTTTTCATGACGTTGATCCTAATTTTAATAATTTTACAAATATAAGAGCTGCTGATCTATTATCAGCAGCTCTATCGTTTTTGAATATCAGTATTGCTTGATATCAAACATTAAGATATTTTGGTACACAACGTAATCCTTCTTACTTGTGAAAGGACCTTTATTGTGTTCATCATTGATTTCATAGAAGTTCATACCAATTCCAAAGCTTCTTTCTTTGTACCAGTTAAGAAAATCGTTGATTTCTTTCATTGAGAGCAGATAATCCTTTTGCAGTCCATTGATCATGGTTATAGAAAGTATACCTTTCGCAGTTTCTTCTCCAGGTTTTGTTCCATCCTGATCTTTTGGTTCTTCCGTGGACCCATCACCAGGTTTTGTTCCATCTTGATCTTTCGGTTCTTTCGTGGATCCATCACCAGGTTTTGTTCCGTCTTGATCTTTCGGTTCTTCCATGGACCCATCACCAGGTTTTGTTCCGTCTTGATCTTTCGGTTCTTCCGTGGATCCATCACCAGGTTTTGTTCCGTCCTGATCTTTTGGTTCTTCTGTTGCATCTTCATCTGGCTTTGCTTCATCTTCAGTTATTTGCAAGTCACTTAATGGAATAGAAATCACTGATTTGTAATCACTTTTTGCAGAAAAATTCCCCATATAATATGAGTAGTCACGTCCGCCAATGACATACAATTGATCCTCAACAATTGCTGCGACAGCTGATACTCTACCTTCTGGTAAATCATACGCTGAATTTTTAAATTGACCATCTTTCGGATTGAAAATTTGAACTTTATTCAGCAGTTCACTTGAACGATCACCAGTCCGCTGTCCACCAATAACAAAGAATTTCCCATTATATGTTTCGTAGGCTGGTTCAAATACAAATGAAGTTAAGTCACTATCTTTTAATATACTCCATTTATCTGTTGAAATATCATACTGGAACAAAGATCTTTCTCTACTATGCCCAATCGAATTTTCTCCACCTGCAACATATATTTTGCCGTCAATTGCAGAAATGGCTCTCCCATTTCGAGGTGGTAAAGCCGATGAGTCCAAACTCTTCCATTCACCAGTGGCAGTATTGAATTGATAGACATTATTTTTATAAGAGTTTTTTGAAGAGACAATATATATATTCTCTTTCACTGCAACTGCGTACAAAGTTCCCTTGCTATAAGTTGAAAAAACAGGATCTCTTGGAATTTGAATCGGTTCTTCAGCCCACTGATCAAGTTCTGCATCATAAATATCAATCGTATTATAGGCTACTTTAGTATCTTCGTTAATCCCGCCTATTAAATAGATTTTTTTACCTACAGTAGCATATGTTCCACCTGTTCTATATCTTGGCATACTTGCTTTCTCTTCCCAAACATCTTTCTTAGGGTCATACATAAAAGTTTGGTTGTTTAATTTACTTTTTTCACTTGCTCCACCAAACACATAAATCTTTCCATCAACAACTCCCACACTAGCATTAATACGTTCTTCTGGTAAATCAGCTCGTTTCGTCCATCCAGTTGAATTTTCAGCTGCATTCGCTTTGAATGGATTAATGGTACTTATTAAAAGAAGTACCAAGATAAATAGTAAAAATCTTTTTTTCATTTTTTCTTCCTCCAGTTCATGACATTCCCTCCTTTTATCGTCCTTATTTTTACTTTTTTTATCATTAAAGGTTATTATTAATCAATTTTTATGATGAAATCCTCACACATACATCACCGGCGTCGATATTTTAATAATCTTCCCGCCCCGACGATAAAACCTAGGAACGCGGCGGCTTAAAGTGGCAACAACTTCGTAGTTGATCGTATTGAGCATTTCAGCAATTTCATCGACAGAAATTTCTCCGCCCTTTTGACGACCGTAAATAACGACTTCCTCGCCTTGTTTTGCTTTCATTTCTCCTAAACTGATCATGGTCATATCCATTGTGACTCGGCCAGCAATCGGCATTCGTTTTCCGCGGAAAAGCATAAATCCTCTATTGGATAAAGCACGTGAATACCCATCTGCATAACCGATTGGTATGGTTGCTATAACTTCATCAGGTTTTGCTACATAGGTTGCCCCATAGCTGACGGTCCTTGGCTTTGTCACCATTTCCTTCACGAACGCAATCCTTGCTTTTAAACTGAGAGCGGGCTCTAGCTTAACAGCGTCTAAACTCTCAATGTATTGCGAGGGGTACAGTCCATATAGACCGATGCCGAGCCGAATCATATCTGCACTAAATTCAGGAAACGCGATGGCAGCTGCTGTATTGTTCATATGTACCGTGGGCAATGTAATGCCTTGTTTTTTTAAGAAACGAAGAAAATCAATAAAAATGCTGTGCTGAAGCAGTGTGAAATCAGGGTCAGGCTCATCCGCAGTGGAAAAATGCGTAAATATTCCATCCCATCTCAGGTTTTCACTCTCTTCAAGCGCCCCCACCACCTCTAACAGCTCTTCCTTTGTCCGTACACCTAATCGTCCCATCCCAGTATCGACATTGACATGAATCCCAAGCCGGGGCAGACTTTCTTCTTCCGCTAAAATCTCATTTGCTTGAACAATCCAGTCTTCACGAAGGCCGGAGAGGTCAATTCTCCAGGTTGCAGCTCTTTTCACACAGTCGAGCGGGGTAAATCCAAGGACGAGAATCGGTGCTTCAATTTTTGCTCTCCGCAATACAATGCCTTCTTCCAAGCTGGCAACTGCAAGCTCTGTCGCACCGCTTTCTAATGCCTGCCGCGCAACCTCCACGGAACCGTGCCCATATGCATTCGCTTTCACGACAGCCATGATCTTACTTTTCTTTGGAATATGCGCTTGAATGGCTTCGATATTTCTTTTAATCGCGTCAAGATTGACCTCGATCCAGACTTCCCTGCAAAGCTTTTGCATGTATGTTTCCTCCTCATCACATGAGTCATTTCGATATCAATGTTCGTTTTCGTGTCTAGTCTATCTTTATTCATTTTTGAGAAAAACATTCAACCGCAATGACTGGACCAGCTTTGACTTGATTGACATAAAAAAAGAAACCACCTCAAACTGTGATTTCTTCTTTATGAACAGTCATTTCATTAATCCTCAGATTTCATCATTGAATCAATTTCATGATAAATCTCCTCCAGATTTTCTCGTTCAATCAAATATTCTGCGGTGCTCTTACGAACAGGCACATCAAATTTTAGAAAGGTGAGCGTGATCGTTGATGATTCCTGATCATTCATAGTTAATCTCAATTCAAGTGTCGAGATCTCTTCATTATTATCACTCTCAACAGATTGTTCAATCGGCACACCATCTTCTAACATGTCAACTTGTTTCAACTCTTTCATGGAAAGCTCAGTAACATCAAACCTGAATTTTCGAGATGAGCCGCCAGGTTGATGTGTAATAAAGCGCATGACCTTTCGCACATCATCAATCGCAAAACCTTTATCCACATTTTGTGAAAAGATGTATGTTGAAGCCTGAAAGCCGTCTTCTTGAAAAAGCATCATCATCTTATCTAATAATATGTTTGGATCATTCTTTTCTTTTTGTCTTTGTAATCTACCAGCTATGAATAAAATGACCATTCCCCCGATGATGCTGAGAGCCGTCCCCAACCCATTCCCTACATCTACGAAAACAGTAAAGCCTAAAATAGCAACAATATAAGCGATTACAATACCTATGATGAATACCACACCGAGCTCCTCCTGTCATGAATCTTCATTGTTATATTGGTTTAGCCATAGTATAGCATCTGGATTTTGATTGAAAAAAAATCTACTATAGACTAAACAGATACTACATTCATTTCACTTTTTGAATAGAAAGGATTATTATGATGAACCTCTACACGACAGACGAAATCATTGATGCTCTTTTTAAAGCATGGTCTTCTCAATCTAGTTCAAAATGGAGTAAAGACAACCCAGCCAATGGACAATGTGGCGTTACTTCTTTAGTCGTCCATGATCTTTTAGGCGGGAAAATAAACAAGACCGCGTTACCCAACGGATGGCACTTTTATAACGTAGTGAATGGAACAAGAATCGACTTTACTTCTTCACAATTCTCTGAGGAAATCGTTTATATGGATGTACTTTCGAATCGAGAAGAAGCATTTCAAGATACGAATGAGGATCAATATCGATATTTAAAAGAAAGAGTCGTAGAATATTTAAACATATCATATTCATGAAAACAGACCATAAGAGGTCTGTTTTCATTGAAGTTTGATAAAGTGTTTAAAAGATAGGTAGTAAGAACTCACACACGCCTTCTTCTTCTCTATATCTCTCCATAATAGGTGCCTGACGCGTGTTCAATTGATTGTGTTGGATCATTTGAGGCAATTGTCTCCAAAACAAACTCACTTTTTCGGTTGTATGTGTCACTGTAAACACAGCATACTTTCCCCCTTCAAAATGACCAGTCTGAACCATTTGATCATTTGTGAAATCTCTATTTGTCATAAGCATGAGGTCGTATCTGCATTTTTCTGATGGAATTTTTCCAGGATCATCTTGAGGAACACCATAAATACCATATTCCTTTAATTCATCATTTAATTGGTGTTGCTTGATCCATTTCTTAAATCTCTTCATCATCTCAAGATTCTCTTTGCTGCCATATGATCCTATATTTCTCATATACACCGTTTTCATATTCGTTATCATTTCAATTTTGTAATTCATGATTTCCCTCCAACTCGTATTGGAAGACTGGCCAATCATTCCTTACAAACAACGGTAACATCCTTTAAAATAGAATGCAGTAGGATATTAAAAATAATGCAATGTGCGATCTAGATCATACATGTTCTCTGTCATTTTTAAAATAAAAAAGAACGGACTTTAGCCGCTCGCTCGTTATTGATTTTCTTTTGAAGATTTAGCATTGAGAAAGACGACAATCAAATAGATGATTGTTCCGAAAAACAAACCATTTAACAAACTGATAAACAACATCTTACAAACTAGGCCAATATAATAAGACGCTGGCGTTCCTGGAAACACAGCCATATTAAACAAGCTAATCATAAAGGTTAAAGCAAAAAATATAATAAAAATCCTTCTAAATAATGTTGATTTTAACATTGTCATTTTTACTTCCTCCTTAATATCTTTTCTATGGAAAAAATATTCTTTATTCATAGCATATATTCCGTCTTAAAATAAAAAGCCCTTAAAGGGCTTTTTATTTTATGCAGTGTAACCGATACTTGCAGTATGACCTCTCCTAGCTTCATCATGACTTGCTGTCACTTCAGATGTAAAATAACCAACAATACTGATAACGCTGATCATCACAAATACGACTGATAACGTTTTAAATTTCATACTGACAGTCCCCCCGCTTCACTTGAGTTTGGAAATAAAGAATTTTCTCATAAAAAAGCATCGCATTGTCTTTATCTCCCATTTCATTATAATATTTTGCAGCATCTTTTGCTAAATCTTCTAGATCAGGATACATTGACTTTATTTCTAGCAATTCCATTATTTTTTCCAACTGCTCAAAATTGTTGTCAACGTATAGTGATCTTAAAAATTTGAATATCAATAACAGCACATGGTCTTTCAGTTTTTCAGATAGTTCTATGCCGTTATTTAAAGCATATATACCTAAATCCTGTTCTTTCTTTTTGAAGTAGGCTTTTGACAACATAATAAGCGGGTCTAAGATTCTATTTAAATGTTCGTATCCCTGCTCTCTAAATGCTCGAATTGAGTCATTAAAGTGAATTATTGCTTGGGCTATTTCTTTGTTATGAAAATAACTCAACCCTAAATTATAGAGTGCTGATCCTTTTAATCGTTTTGTTGAGTTGTCGGCGGCTTTTTCTAGTGCGTGTTGAAAATGGGGTATTGCTTTTTCGGGGCAGCCCATATCTATGTAGTTTAATCCAATCACAAAAGAACATTGTATTTCTCTTACTGTGTATGTATCTTTTTCTCGATAACATTCTATCGCCTGTGCGATATGGTGCATGGACATGTGGGTTTGTTTCATGTGGTAATAGATTTCAGCCATCTTGTAATTGAACTCGGCCCGTTCAATATCGTCACTGACAAGAGACAGCTTTTTTTCTGCCCGTTTATAGAAGGTAATCGCATTTAGGTATTCATAGTTTTCAAATTCATACATGCCGTAGAAAAAATTGAAGTAATACTCGAGCAATCCTGTTAATTTCTCTTGGTCCCTTTTGATCTTCATTGCGAGTTCCTTGAAGTTAGCCCGCTCTTTCCCATTTTCTAAAGGATTCAAGTAATCAAGCATTAATTTATGTCTGAACTCCATGAGTGAGAAATACAATAATAAATCTTGATTTTCTTCCATATGATCAAGCATTGATTTGATTTCCTCTTTATATGCTTCGGCGTCCGGTACGTTAAATCTTTGAATATGATAATACCATTCATTGATTTTCAAACCGACGTGAGAAGAAAGCACTTTCTCCATCAGCCCTTACCCCTTCCTCTATTTTCCCTATAATGACATATATTATCATTTTATGAACCATTCGACACCGAAAAGAAACCGCAAAAAAGCCCTATAAAGGGCCATGCGAATGATAAGATAAAAAGACTTCTATTCATAAATAAGCACCCAGTATTCTGCCCCAGGTTCTCCTTCTTCTACAACAGCCTTCCAGCCTCTTTTTTGATAAAAAGATAAAGCTTTGTGATTTTCGGAGACACATTTGAGGGTGACCGGTGTTCCCAAAACTTTTATCGCTTGTTTGAGCAGCTGATCTCCAGCCCCTTGGCCCGCAGCTTCTGGATGTACAAACAAGAGGTGAATAAATCGATCGGGTACATATAGAGAAATGAATCCGAGGATTTTATTGTTCTCCTCAGCTAAGAAAATTTGCTCTTCCTGCGTATCTTGATCAAAATCTTGCAGATTGAGTTCTTCTGGATTGAGCCAGTGAAAACTTTGGCGCCGGGATTCTAAATAGATTTGTCTTAATTCTGGATAATCTTCTATGCTTGCTTCTCTAATCAACATCGCAACATCCCCTATGTTTTTTATTTGAGTGTTAATTCGCCTCTAGAACGCGTTTTGCCTGTATTATGCCTGCCAGTAACAATTGATCACTGAACTGCGAATCATTGACAGCACGTGCAAGAGCAATTGTACCAATCATGCTGCTTACTAGTGCGTAACTCGTAGAGAGATCTATGTTTCCAGCATCAGCTATAAACTCCATAAATCGTTTCAATTCATCGGTATAAGCATTCCGTACCTCTTGCGATAATTGAGCAATTTCTCCTGACAGCGCAGGCAGTATACAGCCGACCTCCGTCTGATCACGGTGAACCGAACTTAAATAGAATTCAATGATCGTCTGAATTCGAGGCTGATCTGCTTTCTTGTCTGCAACACTTTGCAGCAGCTTGATCGTATCAGTGATAGCAAAATGAAAAGCCTCTATCACCAACTGATCCTTGTTCTTAAAGTGAGCATAAAACCCTCCATGAGTTAGGCCTGCTCCTTTCATAATGAATGGCAAACTGATATTACGAACGCCATTTGTTCGAAATGCTCGTGCAGCACTTTCAATGATCTGCTCTCTCACTTTTGACTTATGACCTTTCGGATAAGGCATCCCTCTACCTAACCTCCTTCTTATCAAAATATTATATTCATCATATTATCTTGTGTCAATTGACTGAAATCCATCTTTCCTCACTCAGATGGGATTGACTTCATTAAAATATGACGACTATAATATATTATGATCATCATATTTTGAAGTTGGAGGTGCAAGAAATGATTCATTTAGACACAGTAGATACATTAGTAATTGGATCAGGTCCGGGAGGCTATGTGGCGGCATTACGTTCAGCTCATCTCGGCATGAAGACAGCGATTGTAGAGCGTGATCAGTTAGGTGGAGTATGCACCCATGTAGGCTGTATCCCTTCTAAGGCGCTAATAGCAGAAGCAGAGCGGTTCAAGCTCCGCACACAATGGGGTGGTTTTCAAGAAGGCGGCTCTTTCAAGGAAGCTCAAGCGTTCAAAAAAGCGGTTGTGGATAAACAAGCGGGAGGCGTACAATTTTTGTTAAAGTCAGCGGGAGTTACCATACTGGAAGGCGATGCAAGCTTGATCGATCAGCATACAGCGGTCATTCAACATGGAGAAAAAGGTGAAAAGCAAATCAACTTCAAACACCTTATACTAGCAACCGGCTCCCGTCCAATTGAAATTAAATCACTCCCTTTCGGTGGTCGTATATTGTCTTCCACTGAAGCACTATCCCTTCCCGAGATCCCTAAAAGCCTTGTCGTAGTTGGGGGTGGTTATATTGGGGTTGAATTAGGACAGATGTTTGCTAGGTTTGGAACAAAAGTCACCATCTTGGAAGGCGGCAATCAAGTATTGCCTGGCTTTGAAAGTGAGCTTGTCTCGCCTGTCGTTCGTCAATTGAAAGAAGATAAAATCACGCTGATTACAGGAGCAAACGTCACAGATGCCGAGCAGCGTATGAGCGGAATTGATCTTCATTATGAGAAACAGAAAGAAAGCTACACGGTGAAAGCGGAATATGCACTGATTACTGTCGGAAGAAAACCGAATACAGATGGAACATTAGGTCTTGATTCTATCGGGTTGTCTATTCCTTCTCACGGACGAATTGAAATTGATGAACAATGCAGAACATCCATCCCGCACATATATGCGATTGGTGATATCACAGAGGGGCCTGCTTTGGCTCATAAAGCTTCCTATGAAGCAAAAGTTGCAGCAGAAGCAATCGCTGGTAAACCTTCGATAATAGACTATAAAGCGATCCCACTTGTTGTTTTTTCCAGCCCAGAATTGACGAGTGTTGGACTAAGCGAAACGGATTGCAAGCAAAAATCCATTCCGACTGTCATTGGGAAAGCAATGTTCTCCATTAATGGCCGAGCGCTTGCATTAAAAGAACCAGAAGGTTTTGTGAAGATTGTAGCCCATGCTGAATCTGGTCTTATTCTAGGGGCACAAATCGTAGGGGCTGAAGCATCTACTCTTATATCAGAACTAGCTCTCTCTATTGAAGTTGGCGCTACAGCAGAAGATTTAGCAATGACGATTCATCCTCACCCAACATTAGGTGAAATGATCATGGAAGCTGCAGAAATGGCTACCCGTAAAGTTGAAAAATATCTTGCAAGATAATTCGTTCATGTGCAGCTTCTAAAAAAATAACCGCCATAGCCTATTTAATTAGGAATAGGCTATGGCGGTTTCCATTGTGCAATGATATAAAAGCGCCGATCAATTGATCTTTAATTCGATCCAACTTCGCGTTTTTTACCAAGATTCATGGATAACTGAACGCCAATCATCAGCATGACGATGACAACCATTGCCACAATAGAAGCATAAAAATGTCCGCTTAGATCGAAAACCAAGCCAATGAAAAATGGACCGAATCCACCTACAATGTACCCGCCCATCTGCGACATCGCTGACCAGGTTCCGGCTTCCTCTGGAGTATTCGTCTCCATAATCGGGAGCATAAGCGCTAAAGGAAATAATCCACCTGCACCCATACCTAGGAAAATGACGGCTGGCAAGATCGGCATTGGCAGAAGAAGAAAGATAAGGCCAATAAGTTCAGACAGACTGCATAAAATGAGAAATAATTTCGGTTTTCCTAATCGAGTAACGACCGCTGGAACAAGCAGTGCCACTGGAATCTGAATGAGTGTAAATATGGTCAGCAGCATGGCAGCATATTGCGGACTGTTTCCAAAGCTAAGAGCAATCGGTGAAATCCATGCCGTCAAAGAATAAAACATACTAGACATAAAGCCAAAGAACAAAGTGAATTGAATCGCCTTTTTGTTTCTCAACGGCAATTTTAACGGCAAAGTTACATGATCACTTTGCTCATTTTTGCGAACTAAACCGACCCATAGAATAAGTGCAATCACCCCTAGAATCGCCCAGCAGGACAAAGCTAACGTAAGGTGATGCTGACTGCGTAGATAAATCGGAATGGTGAAGCCGGATGCGAGCGCTGCACCTATCGTCATCGAAATTGAATACACACTGACGATACCAGGATTTCTCGGGAAATATTTTTTAATAAAACTGGACAATAAAGGACCCGCGAAGCTAATCCCTACACCTCCTGCAAACGCAGTCATGAGCAGGATAGCAACCGATTGGCTTGTACCACGTAGTGCGGTGGCAATCGTGATAAGAAGAATTGAGAAAAACAGCGTTCTTTCTAAACCAAAACGCCGGCTGAGTATCGTCGCAACAGGAGCAAATACCCCCATACAAAGGACAGGCAAAGTGGTCAAAAGACTTGCTGTCAGTGCGTTTACACCAAGCTCTGATTGAATCATGCTCATCATGGAAGCCACGGACGTAATGATGGGACGTAAGTTTAATGCCGCTAAAAATAAAGCGGCTAAATAATATATTTTTTTCATCAATACCCTTCTTTCATCTCGTTAAGGTTACTTTGAGTATAAAACTGCTGCATCCATTGATCAATACAATAAATCGTATTATGATGATAGGAAAAGGCTATCATTTATGAAAGGAGGACAAATGGATACCCGGCATATTACCTATTTTATGGCTGTATATCATCATTTGCATTTTACAAAGGCTGCTGAGGAGCTAGGCATATCACAGCCGACACTTAGCCAGCAAATTCGACTGCTTGAAGCAGAAGTTGGGATGCCGCTCTTTGATCGAATCGGCAAAAAAGTCGTGGCTACCGAAGCTGGTTCGCTACTTTATCAATATGGCATGAAAATGCTTCAAGCTGAAAGAGATGCAAAAAATGCGATGAAAGAACTATTATCAGAAAAACGAGGAACCGTTCGTCTCGCAGTACTCCCATCCGATCTTGATTTTCAGCTGGTGCCACTTTTTGTAGAATTTAAAACCCTTTATCCCGAAACCAATCTGAAGGCATATTCAAATATCTTCGTTCGTGAAGAAGTCCTTTCACATAAAGTAGACCTCGGCATCGGACTGCGAGGGCCTGCGGATAAGCGGCTCGTTCAAATTCCACTTGGGAGTGAGCCATACGAATTATTTGTTCATTTAAAAAGTGATTTAGCCCAAAAGAGTGAAGTGACATTGGAAGAGCTGACTCAGCATGCGTTGGTCATGTATCCGAAGGGATATCTAGGAAGGGATTTAGTAGATGACGTATGTAAAGAACAGGATGTTGAACTAGACACTGCCATGGAGGTTGGATCCGCATTTTCGCTATTGCAGCTGGTTGAAGCCGGGATCGGTGCAACCATTCAGCCAAGAGGATTACTAAAACAACATTCGACGTGGTCCAATATTGTTTCGATTCCTATTGCTGAGCCAGCACCTGTCCGGCACTTGGAATTAATTTATTATGCAGATCGATTTGTCAGCAAAGCACAACAGCAGCTATCTGAATGGCTGATAGACTTTTTCAAATCAAGAACAAACTAAAAAGTGAGGTTAACACATGAAGAATGCAAACAGCATATTTATAAGAACAAACCGGGTTGTTATTCGCCAATTTGACAGGCAGGATATTGAAGCATTTTATCAATACCGAGCAAATCCCTCTATTGCAAAATTTCAATCTTGGGAAAACTACACGTACGAAGATGCTGAATCATTTGTTCAACATCAAATGATACAAAAACCTAATCAACCGGGGACGTGGTTTCAATACGCTATTGCCTTATCTGAATCCAATCAGCTGATAGGAGATTGCGCCATTCATACACTTGACAGTGAGCCGAGAATTGTTGAAATAGGTTTTACACTCGCGCCTGAATACCAAGGAATGGGCTATATTCATGAAGCTCTGAGTGCAATTTTCGAATATATTTTTATGACACTAAACAAACATAAAATCATTGCCTTTACAGATGTGCGCAACGAAAAATCCATTCGAGTGCTGGAACGTTTAGAAATGAGACGCGAAGGACATTTGCTGCAAAATTATATGTCGAAGGGACATTGGGTCGATGAATATCAATATGCCATGCTTCAATCTGAGTGGGCCGCCAAGCACCATTAAACATTTATTTCCTATTCAAAATCCCTAAATAAGCGCTCCACGGGCCCACATCGGTTCGATATCGTTCCGCCATGACTCGAACAATCTGGGACATATGTGTGAAGTCATGGACAACCCACGCAGAAAGTAATTCGCTCACTTTCACGACCCCAAACTCCGGGTGAACGCCCTTTTTTTCTAAATCAAGGCCTGAATGTGTCATACGCTGTATGTATGCCACATTCTCCATCCGCATATGATGAAACTCAGATAATGCTTGTTCTATCTGTCTTTCAGATTGGTTCAAATGAGAGTAGCGGTCAAACGCAGGAAATGGTGTATTCTCTCCATCAGCTAGAATCACATTTAATCGAGGAATCCAGTTGAATTTCTCTGCTTCAATCAAATGTTCAATGACTTCAACTGGATTCCACGTCCCCTCCCCTTCACGGCTGTGAAGCCAATCCTTCGATAAACCCGACAAAAGACTTTCTAACGTGTGAGGAGTTCGACTCAACATATCCAAAGCTTCATTTAAATTAAAATTCATGTGGTTGCTCCTTTATCAGTTTTTCTTTATTTTAATGGATTTTGGATAGATTGTAACTCATACCTCAAGACAGATAAAGAAGAAAATAAAAAGCGTTTTTGATCAACCTTCAAATAGAACTTTTCTATAATGCTGGCTAATTGCCTTTTAAGGGCTTTTATTCTTTCACTATCGTTTTTTCACTGGATGAATGTCTTCTCCCAAAAGGACGGTAAGAGACTCTCCACTCTTTTCTAGAAACTCAGCAATTTCTTTCAGCTCTTTATTGATACGGTCATTCCTCGGCATATCTGGATTTAACAAAAGAATGGAGTGAACCGTCGTGGCCGCCTCATACAAAACATTCTGATCTTTTATATATTTGATGCTTTGTTTCATGCGATCGAAAAACCATTCAATCTCTTCAATGTCTTCCATTGGATAATGTGCCATTTTAAAGAGGTTCTGCTGACGAAGGTCTTGTCTCTCAAATATTTGTTCAAGCTCTTCTTTACTGACATACAAATCCGAAGATTCCTCATCAATCTCTACAACCTCGATCATCGCATCATCAGCTGTATATAACTGCTCAATAAAATCATCGAAAGTATCCGCCAGTTTAAAATCGACTCCCATCTCTAAATCAAAATAGTGAATAGGCGGGTGTTCTTTCGTTTGTCGATAATCCATTGCGATCCATGTATCTTCTTCTCCGCTGATGATCACAAGCCCCTCCGGCAGCTCCAATTCATCACTTAACTGAGGGCTAGTCATAATTCCATTACCTTTGGCGATTCCTCTTAGATGGTCAAATTGAACATGATCATCTGCCCATGAGTTCGGCCGATCAGTTGGAAACGCATTACGCACTGTAAAGCCACCGTTCCATTCTAAAATGAGCTTTTTGTATGTAGCAGGTAAAGTGACACCAAGTCTTCCCTCTGCTTCACGAATTTTCTCCTCATCTACCTTTTCTAACGTGAAAGGACTCTCTTCTTCTTTCTCCCAGAATGATTTCAAAGTGGATGCCTCCCTATATCTATTGAGGTTAGTATAACATTGACCAACTGTTCAATTGCTCATTCTACTTCATAAAAAAACAGACTATTAAAGTCTGTTTTAATCTTGTCTATACGTTTTCAGAGGTTGTATTTCGATCAATTATAGTCGTATTTCGATTTGATTTTTGTTGTTCCTCCATTGTTGTATTCCGAATTGATTTTGTTCCAATAATTTTCAAAGTTTCTGCTGTTGAAAGACTTAACAATACAATGGATAAAATGACTAGTAATTTTTTAATAATCATACAGACACTCTCCTTTTTGAATATCATTTTGAGCTTTAAGAGCCTTTCTATAATATTCGGCAGCTTTTTCAAAGTCCCCCTTTTTTTCAGAAGATAATCCGATACTTTGAGCAAATGCCTCGACATAGACATATAGTTGCTTTTCCTCAAAATAATCTAGCACTTCCTGAATTGCTTTCTCATTAGCATTTATATAAATCGCTTTTAAAGCTTTAAATAACATCAAACACAACGAATCATTTCTCTCTAAGGAGCACTTAAGACCATCTTCTACGAGTGGAGCGGCTTCATCATGTAGACTAGACTTATACAACGACCAACTTAAACTAAATAGGGTGATTGGTTTTATATCAATACTTCGTGGTGTAATAATGTCTAAAACTTCTCTGTAGCGTATGATTGCTTCAGTGTACTTTTGTTGTCGATCATATGTATTCGCTATGTTCAATAGAATTTTAGCAATTAACATATTATCGGCGAGCTCTTCTGCTATAGAAAAAGCTGTATTTTGATGCTCTAATGACTTGTCATATCGCTTGAAATCATCATAATTTCCTGCAATAACAATCAAGCTTTGTATTTGGCGAACTTTATATTGTTCATACTGCTTATAGATGTCTAAGGCCTTTATGATGTGATGCATAGAAACATGAGTTTGTTTCATAATATAGTAGGCTTCAGCCACCTTGAAGTGAAACTCCGCTTGCTCAATATCATCGACAACCAATGCGAGCTGCCTTTCAGCGATCTTATAATATTGAATAGCCTGTATGTATTCTTTCTTACTAAACTCATACATTCCTCTAAAAAAAGCATTATAGTATTGCAGCATACCAGAAAGTTGATGATTTGAATTTTCGATTTTATCAACCAAATCAGAAACAGAAGGTGATCGTTTTTCCGAAGGTTTAATATAATCAAGCATAAGCTGATGGCGAAAACACATTAGTTGATAGTAAATCAGTAAATCCTGATCTTCTTCCATCCGTTCAATTTCTTGTTCTACCTCAGCTTTCAAAATCTCTGCATCGGGTACACTGAATTGCCGAATCATTTTATACCATTCATTAATTTTCACACCAACATGTGAAGAAATCACTTTCTCCATCCCTTATTCCCCTTCCACTAATTTCCCTTATATTACATTTATTATCACATGTAAGAGATGACAAAGCACCGAAAAGAAACCGCAAAAAGAACAGTTCATAACGTGACTTTACACATTTCTGCTCACACCAGAAAAAGCAGACTCTACCAAGTCTGCCTTTTTCTATCAAATGCCTATACCTTTGAAAATTAAGTATACAATGAATCGCTTAACCACTCTTCACAATGTTCTATCAGCCATCTCAAATATTCCACATATTGACCGGCATGATAGCCATCACAAACAGCATGATGTACTTGAATGGCGACTGGCAAGATGATTTTTCCTTCTTCCACCTTAAATTTGCCTAACGTAAATATCGGCAGTAAATAAGTTTCATCTGTAGATACATTAAGGTTAAAAGAAGTAAAATCAATCCAAGGCAGGCTTGAAATATTGAACATATTTTCTGGCATATGAGGTTTCGGAAATAGTTTGTTACTTTCGCTATAAGCTTCAATATCAGCTACACAGTTTTTATAAAACCGAGCAAAGTTTTCGTCATAAGGCGTCCAAATACTTGAAAATGTCTTTGTTTCTTTATTTAGAATCGTATAACTAGGATGGAGAAGATCCCAGTGACCAAGTTCATCATTCACTAGATCCATCCGAAACTCCGGTATTTTTTGCACAGCCCTTGCTAACAAATAAATTTGCACAGGATATACTTTTAGCTTTTTTTCTTTTAATATTGAATGCAATTTCGTGATATCTAAATCGATAACTAGGCTATATGAGCATCGGGTTACCTTCATATAATGATGAAAGTGCTCTTTTCTCGGATAATTTTCATCTATTTTTTTAAACATTTTTTATCTCCTCCTGAATGTGATTTACTGTATTCAGGAGGAGACTTTATCTGTTTTCACCACCACAATCATCCTTTCAAGAGATATATTATGTTTCAGTCTATCACTTAGCCTACGATAAAACCTTCAACAACTCTTCGTAAGTCAGCTTGGCTGAAGTATTGAAGTATTCATTCTATTAGTATATCTAAGTGGAACTCGAATAAAAAAGCACCTTATATCATAGAAGGTACTTATCTTATATTCTAGCACTAGCTTTTTTATAATTTTGAAGAAAATGATGACCTTCATTTAAAAAAACTAGAAAACGCTTATTCATAGTTTCAATAACGATTCTATCTGGTTGACCATATGGAGCACCAATTCTATAATCAATATTATCTGCAACTCCATACTTGTCCGACTCTGTAATACTAACGATTTGATCAATTGGTATTTCTGTTTTAGATAAACCAAATTTTAAGACTAAGTATTTTTCACCAAAACTGTAACGAGTTTTTAGGAAAACAGTAAAAATAAAGAAAAGTGCTAATAAAAAGATTAACATAATTACATATTCCATAGAATCACTCTTTCTTATACTTTTATCTAATTTTACCATGTTTTTTACTTTTTAAAACCAACAACTTTAAGAGAAGGATTATATATGTTTTAATTCACCCTAGTAAGGCAAGTTCTATGAAGTGCTGTTTATACATTTGTATAAGGTACCTACGATTCCTCCTCCTCTATATTGGAAAGAATGACTGAGATACTTCTCACTATTTTACCAATGTAAAACTTATAAAAAAGCATCTATATATGTCCATCTTACTTTTAGTGAAGAAATCAATTGTTTTAGTTTGTTGCAAACGACCTTTGTTCGTGTAATTCCTCAAGGAGGTGCTCGGCTAGTGACACAGGAAAATAAGGCATCCAAAGGTTTGCTAATTACTTTACCCGCCGCTTTTATCGCTATTGTGTTGATTTTAGGAAAAACCGATACACCTGTAACACATATTTTATTTTATGTAGTAGCTTTTGGTGTAATGGGTTTAACTGTTTCAAGCTTAATAAAAGATTACAAAAAAAAGAAAGATTGATTACTTGTCAGGGAGCTGCTTTATGTAGCTCCCTGTTTGTTAAAACCAGGATTATGACCAACACTGAGAAATACAAAAGCCACTCTCGAATATTTGGTTAGTTGGATAGTATTATTATTTGTCGTATTCATTGGCGTTGAAGCGTCTTTTAGAACAATCTATAAAATAAGACATCGAACCGAATTAAGACAAACAAAAAAAGCCCCTTTATATAGGGGCTTTTGGTTTATTAACGTAATAATTGAAGTACGTTTTGTGGCTGTTGATTCGCTTGTGCAAGCATTGCTTGAGACGCTTGAGAAAGAATGTTGTTCTTCGTGAACTCACTCATTTCTTTTGCCATGTCAACGTCACGGATACGAGACTCAGCAGCCGTTAAGTTTTCAGAAGATGCACCCAGGTTGTTGATTGTGTGCTCTAGACGATTTTGAACTGCACCAAGTTTAGCACGTTGTGCAGAAACTTGTTTAATAGCTCCATCAACGATTGCTAACTGATCATCAAATCCACCATCGTCATCAGCTGCAATTGTTTCAAATTTAGAAACATCGATGTCTTTAACAGACTTACCTGTCTCAACTGCACCATCTGCGTCTGTAACGCCTAAAGCAGCAGCGCTCATATCTTGAATGTTGACTTTAATTTGTTGTGTAGCATTTGCACCAATTTGGAATACTAAAGCATCACCAGGAGTTGCTGGGACTGCAGGTGTACCTGTACTTGGATCATCTGGATCTGTCGGCGGAGTTGCTGGTGTGCCAGGTGTACCTACTCCATTAAACGTACCATTTAATAATTTTTTTCCGTTAAACTCAGTACGATTAGAAATACCATCGACCTCTTCAACAAGCGCTGTGATCTCATCTTTAATTGCAGCTAAGTCTTCACCTTGCTGTGTACCAGTATTTCCAGCTTGAACGACTAGTTCACGAACACGTTGAAGGATTGAATGAGTTTCAGTTAATGCACCTTCAGCTGTTTGGATAAGAGAGATACCGTCTTGTGCGTTTTTAGATGCCATTTCTAACCCGCGGATTTGTCCACGCATTTTTTCAGAGATTGCTAGACCTGCTGCGTCATCTCCTGCACGGTTGATTTTAAGACCAGAAGAAAGTTTCTCCATGTTCTTTTGGCTCGCACCGTTGTTTGCTGATAAACGGTTTAATGTGTTAAGTGCTGCGATATTGTGGTTAATTCTCATTTCCTATTACCTCCGTGTAATTTTTTTTAGAGAGCTTATCTGTAAAGTCCATTTAGATGAAAGCTCTTCCTTAGAATTTTCGATTTCTAAGGCATGTGTATAGTAGTAACGCAGAGCACCTTTTGGCTCTCAAACTTTACTACCGTATGTAACATCAGTTATGGCAATAATTATGAAACCTCCTTCTATTCGTTCAAAATGATTAGTCTTGTCACTTTTACGAGACTAGATACCCGCCATAACAATGAGTATTATGTTACCTACTATAGACTGAACTTCCATATATTTTAGTTTGTGGAAATTGTTAAATTCACAAATTAGACACATTTAACAAGAAAAAATACCTCGTCCATGTTGTCATATTGGCTTATGTTAAGCTTGTGAAAAAACCTAATTGATGTATAATACAATTGATGTATGATGCATGAATTGTAGGAGGTTGACCTTTTGAAAAGAGAAGATGCCTTAAAACTAAGAACAGATATTAAGAAAATGATTATATTAACTGGGGTTTTCGAATCTCAAAATTTGCCGAATGGATCATTTGAAAAACCTCTACCAACTTCTCAAATGATGGCGTTAGAGGAACTAGAGATGGAAAGATTAACTGTTTGGCAACTATCCAATAAACTTAGATTAGAGACTTCAACTGTAAGTAGGTTGGTAGATAAGTTAGTAAAAATGGGGCTTGTTTATCGTGAAGTAAATGAAAAAAATAGAAGAGAACTTTTTCTGCACCTCACAGAAAAGGGTCACATTACTGTTAATCGCTTAAGAGAACAATCCCTTACATTTTATCAACGTATCTTCAATAATTTATCAGAATCAGAACAAAAAATTGTTGTGGATGGTTTTGAATTATTTATTGATTCTATTTCTAAGTCTTTTGAATGAGGTCATAACCTTTGGAGGATAAAATGAGTTTGGATTTTGAACGTCCTATTATTGAACTAAAAGAGAAATTTGATGAATTAAAGAAAATGATGAAAGAAAATAATGTAGATTTATCGTCAGAAATTCATTTATTAGAAAAACGTTTAAATAAAATGCAAGATGAAATTTATTCTAATCTTACAGCTTTTCAACGAGTTCAAATTGCAAGGCTACGTAACCGGCCCACGACATTGGATTATATACCTTTATTGTTTACAAACTTTTTCGAACTTCATGGTGATCGATTATATGGTGATGATAAAGCAATGATAGGTGGTATTGCAAAATTTAAAGGAATGCCCGTTACGGTTATTGGTCATCAAAGAGGTAGAAGTACAAAGGAAAATATAGAAAGAAATTTTGGAATGGCTCATCCAGAAGGATATAGAAAAGCGCTAAGACTGATGAAACAAGCTGATAAATTTAATCGCCCTATTATTACATTTATTGATACAATAGGCGCCTATCCAGGGAAAGGGTCTGAAGAACGTGGAATTTCTGAAGCGATAGCTCGAAATCTATTTGAAATGGCTACACTTAAAGTGCCAATTGTTTGTATTGTAATTGGAGAGGCATCAAGTGGTGGAGCTCTTGGCATTAGTGTCGGTAACCATATCCATATGCTAGAGTATTCATGGTACTCGGTAATTTCACCAGAAGGAGCAGCATCTATCCTATGGAAGGACGCTAAGTATGCTCCAGAAGCTGCGGAACATATGAAAATTTCAGCAAAAGATTTAAAACAGTTAGGAATTATTGATGAAATCATCCCTGAAATGAAAGGTGGAGCACAAAATGATATCAAATCACAGGCAAAAATGATTGAATCTGTCATCGAATCATCTCTAAAAAAATTGATACCATTATCCTCAGAAGAGCTTATACAACAGCGATATGAAAAGTATAGACAAATAGAGAATATTTAAAGTCCGTATTACATTTCGGAGGATTCTTACAAAAAAGTTCTAAATATTTTGTAAGTAACCTCTTAAACTAGATATACTGATACTATTAAAAGATGTGTGATCAGTATGAAAAAGGATTTTCTTCCACCAATATTTTTCTAAATGTCCTCAAATCGTCCTCATAAAAAAACAGACCCTGCATGGTCTGTTTTCATTTTGCCTATATGTTTTGAGATTCCATCTCTCAGTCGCCGAGCCATATCTAAAGCAAAATAAGTCAAAATGCCATCGCATCCAGCGCGTTAGAACGACATTAATGATTCTTCAATTACAACATTTGCATCAAGCCAACCATTCTGAATTGCCGTCATCAACATTGAATCTTCTCCACTGAAGAAAGAATTTTGTTTATTCCTTACCTAATTTCTATAAAACACCTATATCTTATATTTATTATCACATCCAGCAATGTACAAAGCACCGAAAAAAGCTCCTGTAAAGGAGCCTTGTGATAGTTATGAAACTTGTTTATAAAAATACATCATTGAAAATTATTTATAATTGTACTTAATGCCTGCTTTAGCACAACCTTATCATCATTTGACAAGTTTTGAAGCGCTGTCTTGTTCAGCTCAATTGTTGCTGCTTCAACTTGATCTCTAATGACTAAAGATTTTTGAGTAGCCTCTACTAAAATATTTCTTCGATTGTTTGGATCTATTGTGCGTTCAATTAAGTCAGCTTTTTGCATTTTATCTAATATTCCAGAAACGGTTGAGGCTTCTAAATATACAAGTTCTCCAATTTGTTTAGGAGATAGCTGGCCCTCTCTCCATAGACAGTTCAACACACCATATTGAGCGGGTGTCAAATCACTTTCCTCTAAAAGTTTACTAAAGTACTTGAACACTTTATTTTGACTAACACTTAGTAAAAAATTTATGCACTCTGATAATTCCATTTTATCTCCCCCACATTGACTTCACCTATAATATCATGGTAGTTTTTTAATTGAAATACTTTTGCACCAGAAATATTTTGTTGTAATATATTTTTAGAGAGGAAGATACACAATGGATTCATTTAAAGCGATTCTAGTTACAGAAAAAAATGATCAAGTTAGTTATGATCTTCAAAATGTAAGTGTTAATGATTTATCTGAAGGAGAAGTATTGATTAAAGTAGCATATTCTTCAATCAATTATAAAGATATGCTGGCTGTTCAAAAAAATGGAGGTGTTATTCGTAACTATCCAATGATTCCTGGAATTGATCTAAGTGGGACTATCGTTCATACAACAGATCATCGTTTCGTAGAGGGTCAACAAGTGATTGTCACAGGTTTCGCTATGGGCATGAGCCACACTGGAGGTTTTTCTGAATATGCTAGAGTACCTGCGGATTGGATTGTACCTTTGCCAAATAACTTGACTTTAAAAGAAGCAATGATTTTTGGAACAGCAGGCTTTACCGCAGCTCTTTCTATCATGGCTTTACAGGAAAATGGTATGAGTACGAAAAAACAACCTAATATACTCGTTACAGGGTCAACTGGTGGAGTTGGTAGCATTGCTATACAATTATTATCTAAAATTGGGTACAACAATATTTTTGCTTTAGTGCGTAAGGATAATCAAGTTGATATAGCAAAATCTTTAGGAGCAGCTGATATCATTTTTGCAAACGAATTAGGAGAACTAAAAAAACCATTGAACAAGCAAAAATTTGACTTCGTCTTAGATACCGTAGGAGGAGATGTGGCTTCTGTGATCATTCCTCAAATTTCTTATGGTGGAAGCATGAGCATGTGCGGGAATGCAGGCGGAATTAAATTAACAACAACTGTGTTACCTTTTATTCTAAGAGGGATCAACCTTCTAGGGATCGATTCTGTAAATGTACCAATCAATAAACGCAAAGTAATTTGGAACGAGATAGCAAACGAATGGAATATCTCCCAAACGACTCTAGTCAATGAGATTACGCTCGATACGTTACCTGAAAAAATTGAAGCCATTAAAAATGGTCAACATTTAGGAAGAACCATTATTAAATATTAAGATAAACGAACTTTATTTATTTAAATTACACCAGACAAATATTGAATGTATTGATGCAGATACCCCATCCCAAACAGGTGGGGTACATCTATTCAAAAAAGAGCGGGACATGCTAGTGCTAAAACAACCTCAGATATTTATCATCATGTCACAAACAAATTAGAATTTAACACCGCAGAACACTTTAATCGTTTTAACCTAAAAAGAAACAATCTGCAAAAAACAAAAAAACCCTTGCTATGCAAGGGTTTCAACGATGATTCCGACTGGGCTCGAACCAGCGACCTCTACCCTGTAAAGGTAGATATATAGAATCCTGTAATTATCACCGATATCCTCAATTCACTCATAAACCTTGATACATAAGCTTCCTTTACCCTTTTGTATCCTCTTGTGTTCCTTCGTATTTTTTAAAAACCAAAAATTTTGTTACCTTTTTTGTTACCTTTTTTGTTACCTTTTTTGTTACCTTTTTATGCGCCTGTTTTAAGCTCTATCACCATTAATATATTTCACTAACATAGCTGCTGCGTACATAAAGAAAGCAGCGATTAAACCATTCACCATACTCCCAAACACGACAATCAGAATCTGTCCTGCGTAATCTGTCCATGTCTTATCTGGAAATACAGCAATGTTCCAAATACTCACCAGCATATAGAATCCAGTCACAACGATAAACGTCCAAACAACTAACTTTGATTTGAGCATTTACTGACAATCCCCCAACATCCATTTTCTTCTATGATAACATGGGTTCTTCTCCAATATCTTTGAAATATATCTATTGTATGGAAAAAACAAGAAGGCTATAATGTTAATATTAAAATCATATAGAAGGAGAAAGCAATGGATATCACTAATCCAAAAATTTTCATTTCATATAGCTGGACTACTGACGATCATCAACAATGGGTTCTAGACCTAGCAATTCGATTGTCAGAAGATGGAGTTGATGTTACTCTCGATAAATGGGATTTAAAAGAGGGACACGATAAATATGCTTTTATGGAAAAAATGGTTTCATCTGAAGAAATAGATAATGTTTTAATAATTTGTGACCGAGGTTACAAACCCAAAGCGGATAATAGGTCAGGAGGAGTTGGTGATGAAACTCAGATTATCACTCCTGAACTATACTCTGATATTCAGCAAGGCAAATTCATACCTATTGTCTCTGAACGAGACTCTAGTGGAGAAAATTTCATTCCCGCCTATATTAAAAGTAGGATATACATTGATCTTTCGAATGAAGATACTTTTGAAGATAATTATGAGCAGCTGTTAAGAACTCTTTATAAGGCTCCTAAACATAAAAAACCTGCTCTTGGAAAAGTTCCTTCTTATTTATTTGAACAAGAAATAAATCATTACAAAACACAAAATATTTTAAAACAGATGCGCTCAGCCCTAGACAAAAATCCTAATCGACTTCGGGTGATGTCAATGCAGTTTCAAGAAGCTTTCTTAGAAGAACTGGCATCATTGCATTTCACCAATGTCGATTTTCATGAGCTTGATGATAAGATAGTTGAAAGAATAGAAAATTCGAAACCTTTGAAAACAGACTTCATCGAGTTTTTAGAAATTTTAATAGAAGCTGATAAAATTAATTCAGATAATCTTAAAGACTTTTTTGAAAAATCTTTCACCTATACTAAACCACTCACTTCAAGAACAACTTATGAAATTGAATTTGATCATGTTAAATTCCTTATACATGAGCTTATTCTTTATTCTTTTCTATTATTAAACAAGTATAAATATTATAATATTATGGCTGATCTATTAAATGCTGAATTTGATTTAGAGGAAGTCACTTATGGACAAGAAATTGATTTATCAATCTTCAGATTTAATCTAAGATCATTAGACTATAGAATGGAAAAACTTAATTTACGTACTGTCTGCTTGCAAGCTGACTTGTTAGTTGAAAGAGCAGGAAAATATAAAAAAGAACTGATTGATATTGATATTTTATTACACTATTTTATCAGATCTAGAAGCTCACTTTACGGATGGTTTCCAGTAACTTATCAACATAAAGAATTTAGAAGTAAGATCAGTTTATTAAGAAATTTAAAGTCTGAAAAGCACGCGGAGTCAACAAAATCTTTATTTAATAGAAATTCGGTTGAAGAGCTTAAAGATTTTCTCATGAATTTTGGAGATATGGAGAAGCACATGAATTACTTTAGAAAGATTCCACATCCAAGAGAGTATATAAATCCCGATGAAATTGCTACTAAATATTAGTTAAAAACAAAATAAGATTGAACTTGAATTCTGAATCACTAAATCATTTACTTTCGTTATTAGTCTTGACTTGTCGTTTGCTTTTTGACTTGATAGGTTGAAAGCAATGGACAACGGCTGAACAAGTTGTCTTCCTGAATTTGCTTGTAAAAAAAATAAACAAACTCAGACAGGCGACTGATCATCTTGATAGTGTATCAAGCTTATGGTATCCGTATGTGTCACCCTATTTGCCGTTGGTTATTCTCCAAACAAGCCTACTGTGTCAAGTGTCCCTAACAGTTTCTCAGCGCTCAAACTTGGGCTTTTGATACCTGCATCGTCAGAAACGCTACACCCATCAACTTAATGGCAGCTTTCGTCCTTCAGATACATGTGCAAATAGGGAAGGACAGTGGTATGCTATTTTCATTTATTGCATTGTTATCAATGTGATTTTAAGAACTTTTTCATTTTAAATAGACAAAAGCCATCCTTGAATAATTCAAGAATGGCTTTTCATCAACGTCTTTTCATATGATTCCGACTGGGCTCGAACCAGCGACCTCTACCCTGTCAAGGTAGCGCTCTCCCAGCTGAGCTACGGAATCGGGTTATGTATCAGTTCTGGGCTTTCTGTTACTGACAGTCTCTATTATATAACCATAATAATAAAGCGTCAATGGTTTTGTTCAAAAAAGGTCAAAAAGCCGGCGGCTGTGCCGGCTTTTTTCTCTCCTTCTTTATGATTGGTTCACAAGGACGGGCTTTAACTGATCAAGTGCTTGTTTGAAGTCGCGTTTGAGGTCTTCTCCGTTTTCGACACCTACACTTAAACGAAGCAGCCCATCTGTAATCCCTCTTTTTTCTCTTTCTTCTTTTGGCATAGCCGCATGTGACATTTTGGCTGGATATGACAGAATCGATTCAACGGCACCGAGGCTGACGGCGAATACAGGTAATGTGACGGCATCCACCAATTCTTTGACTGCCGCTTGGTTTTCTAGTTCAAATGAGAGAACAGCCCCTGCTCCGCTTGCCTGCTTTCGCTGAATATCTGCACCCGGGTGATCATCTAAGCCTGGATAGTATACTTTTTTCACCGCAGGGTGTTCTTTAAGAAATGAAGCTAGTTCGAAGGCCGTTTGGCTTGCTTTTTCTAATCTCACCTGAAGGGTTTTTAACCCTCTTAACACAAGCCAGCAGTCCTGCACGCCAAGAACCGCACCGAAGGAGTTTTGCAGTGAATAGAGTTCCTCTCCCAGCTTCTCATCTTTTACCACGGCTAAGCCTGACAGCACATCACTGTGGCCGCTTAAAAATTTCGTTGCACTATGCAGAACAACATCCACACCAAGGTCCAGCGGACGCTGAAGGGCAGGCGTTAAAAACGTATTATCTAAGAAAGTCAAACAGTCATGCTCTTTCGCAATCTGTACGACACCTTCAATATCTGTAATGCCTAGTGTTGGATTTGACGGTGTTTCCATGTAAATGACCTTTGTATTCGATTGAATGCCTCTTTTGACTTCATTCAAATCCGTCATATCCACAAAGGTATGCTCAATTCCAAATCTCGACAGAACTTGAGTGATCATTCGGAAAGTCCCGCCATACACATCTCTTGTGACAAGCACATGATCTCCCTTAGATAATAGAAGAAAAGCAGTTGAAATGGCTGCCATGCCTGATGCAAAGGCAAGCCCTCTCGTTCCTCCTTCCAGCGCCGCAATCGTATCCTCTAATGCTTGACGTGTCGGAGTCCCCGATCTCGAGTAGTCATATTGACCAAATTCATCGAAGCTGCTTTGATGAAATGTGGATGCATGCTGAATCGGTACACTGACTGCACCTGTTGAACGGTCTGTTTTAAACGCATTATGAACGAGTTGTGTTTCGAGTGTCCAATCGTGTGTGGTCATTTGGCGTGTACCTCCTCTTTTACTTGTGATAGTGCCTGTTTCAGGTCTGCTTTCAGGTCATCTACATGCTCGATGCCAACAGAGAAACGGAGCAGCTTGTTACATACACCGTTTGCAATGCGAATTTCTTCTGGGATATCCATGTGCGTTTGCGTTGCAGGATACGTAATGAAGCTTTCGACTCCGCCAAGGCTTTCAGCAAAACAAATCGTTTTTAGCTGCTTTAAAAATGGATTGACCCAGTCCTCTTTAGCTACTCGAAATGACAGCATGCCTCCCTTTCCTGGATAAAGCACATCTTGAATTTCTGGCTGTTTCTTTAAAAACTCAGCCAGCTCCTTCGCATTTGCCTCGTGCTGACGCATTCTAAGAGCCAGCGTTTTCATTCCTCTCATTAAAAGCCATGAGTCAAATGGTGATAGAACCGCTCCAATCGCGTTTTGATGCTGGAACATGTCTTCAGACAGCTGCTCTCCTTTTGTCACCACAAGCCCTGCAAGAACATCATTATGTCCGCCTAAATATTTGGTTGCGCTATGAATGACAATGTCTGCTCCAAGCGTAATCGGCTTTTGCAAGACCGGTGTGTAAAAAGTATTATCGACAATCACCAAAGCGCCATGTTCTTTTGCAATCTTCGCTATTTTTTGAATATCTGCTTCCTGCATCAGTGGATTTGTCGGTGTTTCAATAAAGACCGCTTTTGTGTTTGGCGTGATTTTAGAGCGTAAACAGTCTTCATCTGAAAAATCATCATAAAGAAAACGTAAGCCGTATTTTTTCCATTCGTTTTCAAACAAACGGTATGTACCGCCATATAGGTCTGAAGAGACGATGAGTTCATCTCCACTTTCAAATAGAGCCATAATCGTTTGAATCGCAGCCATTCCCGAACTGAAGGCAAAACCGGCCGTCCCTTCTTCGAGTGAAGCAATTGCATCCTCTACGAGCTGTCTTGTTGGGTTTTTCGTTCGAATATAATCAAATCCTGTAGATTCCCCTATACCTCTATGTCTGTATGCTGTCGAAAGGTAAACGGGAGGACTGACAGTGCCAGTCACCTCTTCGCTACGGTTTCCAATCTGCGCTAATTTCGTTTCCACATGTTCTGTCATTTGACACCATCCTAAGTAAAAATCTGATTTCAAAACAGAAAACCCCTTCTTCATAAGAAGAAGGGGTTTAATCGCTTCCTCTTATCTTCCAAGCAAAAAAGCTGCTTGCTGGATTTAGCACCTTGGTACATCACATGAAGTGATGCATACCGGTTGCTGAGGTTTCAAAGGGCCAGTCCCTCCACCTCTCACGATAAGAATGTGTTGTCTGTCTGTTCTAATTCTTAATACTGTAACCCATTAAATCTCATTTTTCAAGGGGAAATGTCATGATTAATTAAAATTTTCTGTATTTTATAACAGAATCGATGTTATACGGTTTGATTGCATGTTAGCATATAGGAACAACGCTGTTTTTCGTGTTACAATGAATGGAAACGTTTCACTTTATGATGAATTTGGTTAGCTGGAGGAATGGATTATGGTGAAGAAAACAGGAATCATTCAAGAAGAAACCTTACAGTCAAAAGAACTTGGGGCGGACATGACTATTTTGATCTATTTGCCAGTCAATTACTCCCCCCTTTATACATATCATGTCATCATTGCCCAGGATGGTCATGATTATTTCCGCCTAGGCAAAATAGGCAGACAGGCAGAAGAATTGATGCAGAACAAAGAAATGGAACGCTCGATTATCATTGGTGTCCCTTATGAAAATGTTACGGAGAGACGGAACACGTATCATCCAGACGGCACAAAGTTTGAAGCGTATAAACGCTTTTTAGCTAATGAACTGGTTCCTTATATTGATGAACACTATCCAACCTATCAAATTGGATCAGGACGTACGTTTATTGGTGATTCACTGGGTGCGACGATTTCCCTCATGACAGCCATTGATTATCCTTCTTTATTTGGCGGGCTGATTTTGCAGTCCCCTTATGTTGACGAGTCGGTTCTAGAAGCCGTCAAACAGTCGACAGCCCTTTCTCATTATGCGATTATCCATCAAATTGGGCTGGAGGAAACCGCTGTGAAAACAACAGATGGCCAGGTGCTTGATTTTGTTCAGCCGAATGATGATTTAAAGGCCCTTCTTGAACAATCTGGAGCGGATTATTTATTTGAGACATTCGAAGGGGATCATAAATGGACGTATTGGCAGCCGCTCATTGCGCCTTCGTTAAAAAGAATGCTCCCATATTCGTTAATCAACTGAATTTTGTTATAATAAATAATAATAAATACTTTCTTATTCAGGAGGGAACATGATGAAATACGGAGTTGTTATATTTCCATCAAAAAAATTGCAAGATATTGCGAACTCTTACCGGAAGCGTTATGATCCGAACTATGCACTCATACCGCCTCATTTAACATTAAGAACACCTTTTGAATTAACGGATCTAGAAGCGGCTGAGGTCGTCTCAACGTTAAGAGATTATGCAAAAAATGCTTCTCCTATTACGTTACGTATTAAAAAATTCAGTTCATTCGCTCCTGTAAACAACGTCATTTATATGAAAGTAGAACCGAACGAGGACATCATGGCGCTCAATGAAAGATTGTACGCAGAGCCACTGGCTGGTACACCTGAATATGCCTTTGTTCCGCATGTGACAGTGGCTCAAAAACTATCAGATGATGAGCATTCAGACGTACTTGGTACATTAAAGCTGAGAAAGATTGACCATGAAGAAACAGTGGATCGCTTCCACCTTTTATATCAATTAGAAAACGGATCTTGGACCGTCTATGAAACATTTATTTTAGGAGAAGAGGGTTAAAGACATTTGAAAACAGTCATCGCAACAGAACAAACACAACGAGAAGATGCATATTACGTTCGAAAAGAAGTATTCGTCAAAGAACAAGAAGTTCCAGTAGAGATCGAAATAGATGAACTAGAGGACAAAGCCACCCATTTTGTCATTTACAATGATGACAAAAAGCCTCAGGCGGCCGCTAGACTGCGGATCATTGAGGGATCAAAGGCAAAGCTAGAAAGAATTTGTGTGTTAAAAGAGGCGCGCTCCTTCGGCCTTGGCCTCAAGCTATTAGAGGCGCTAGAAACAGAAGCAATTGCTAATGGAGCAAAAGAAGCGGTGATGCATGCCCAAGTCCATGCGCTTCCTTTCTACGAAAAGAAAGGCTACAAAGCGGTTTCTGAACCGTTTGAAGAAGCTGGAATCACCCATGTCAAAATGACAAAAACACTGTCTGTTTGACCAAAAGAAAAGCCAGAGCATTCAAGATGCCCTGGCTTTTTCTTTTTCATTATCGTTCGCCAATGGAAGAAAGCGCAATCATTTATATATACGTATTGATATGAACGCCTTTTCCTTCCTCCATAAACATATCTCGTACAAAGCGTTCCCGCTTTTTTTGCTGTACTTTCGTTTCCGCTTCTGTCACTAAGTCCTCTTTTTTCTCCAGCTCTCTGTAAATCTTGTCATGAAAGGTGCGAGTAACCTTTGTTACTTTCGCGTAGTCTTCTTTATCCTGAGGAGCTGGACGATTGATATATTGAAAATACAGATCCGGCTGAATCGGGGCTATATATCCCATCAAGAACGCCTCCTTTGCTTCTCTCTTACTCTACTATTCCCTAATTATGACTGTTTGAAACACGCCTCATTTGATATGATTAGATGTGTTTCATTTTAAGATTGATTGACTATTGGAGGACTAGCTTTGAAATGCGCACGACGACATGATCGAACGATCTCATTACATACGTATTCGAGAGAACATTATCAATTCCTCCATGACGAGGGAAAAAAAGGACAATTATTCTGCCCATATTGCGGACAACCGGTCTTTTTTAGATTAAATATACATGATGAACCTGCCTTTATTCATAAGCACATGTCTCAGCAAGAGATTTGTGAACAAGCTGAAGAACAAGCAGATCATAATCAAACGGCTGAACAGGAGGAAAAGGCTTCCTATAAAGAACTTGGCGGCTTCCGTTTTCCAACCGGCAAACAGATCATCTCGCAAACTAGCGAATCATATGACTGGCAGGAACCAAAGTCGATTCAATTTAGCGACGCCTTACATTTAGAAGAAAATGAACAAGTTCATACGATCGACCTCTTCCCGCATATCACCTTTAGCACACCGCAGCTTCAAGCTGTCACACATTTAGATGGTCCGATGCTTGTGCTGGCTGGTGCCGGCAGCGGGAAAACAAGAGTCCTGACGGCTAGAGCGGCTTATCTCATGTCCCATCATCATATTCCTGCTCACCATATTTTACTCGTAACTTTTACTACAAAAGCGAGCAGTGAGATGAAAGAAAGACTGCGCAAGCAATACCAGCTTCATCCTTCACAAGCCAGCCAAGTGGTGACAGGCACCTTCCACAGTCTTTTTTATAAAATGCTGCTTCACGATGACGCAAATAAATGGAACGGCCAGCATCTGATAAAGTTTGACTGGCAAAAGGAGCAATACATTCGAAAAGCCATAATGAATGAAGGACTTGATGAGAAAGACTACCCTACTGATCAAGTGCTGCAATCCATCGGCTATTGGAAAAATGCCTTTTTACCAGGTGAACTTCCTGATTTGAAGGATGAAAAGGAAAAACACATGTGGACGATCTATCAATCATATGAACAACAAAAACGAGATCATCAGCAATTTGACTTTGATGATATGGCGATTGCCTGCTTACATATGCTGACAGAACAGCCTGAACTGTTAAAACGGTATCAAGAACGATTCCAGTATATTTTAGTTGATGAATTTCAGGATATTAATCCAGTGCAATATCGCTTGATTCAACTTTTAGCCGGAGAATCAGAGCAGTTATTTTGTGTAGGCGACGATGATCAAGCCATTTACGCATTTAGGGGTAGCAATCCTGCTTTCATCCTTGAGTTCAAACAGGATTATCCTTCGGCTCAGATCGTCCATTTACATGCGAATTACCGCTCTCATCATACAATTGTCGCAAGTGCAGATGCGATTATTAAGAAAAATCAGCATCGTTATGAGAAGACGTTAAAAGCCGTTCGGGCGGAGAAAATTCCGCCGACGCTCTTTTATCCATATGATGAAGAAGAGGAAGCGACGATAATTGTCGCAGATATTCAGGAGAAAATTAAAAACGGCGCAAAGCCGAATGACTTCTGCGTGCTGTTTCGTACGAATACAGGCGGCCGTGCGATTTATGAACGGCTGCATCAATCGGCCATTCCGTATGAAACGGATGCTGGCGTCAAAGCCTTCTACAGCAGACGAATTGTTCGGGTACTCCTCGCCTTTCTTTCCTTAAGTCAGGATGCAGATGATGTGACCGCCATGAAACAGCTGCTGCCGGTTTTCTTTTTAAAGCAGCAAACGCTGAATACACTAAAGGCACTGACCATCACAGAGGATTGTTCAATGGTAGATGCGCTCGGTAAGCTGACAGATATACAGCCGTTTCAACGGAAAAAGCTGCAATCAATCGTTCCTTTGTTCCGAACGTTACGAACATTAAAGCCATCGGACGCGGTGACATTTATTGAACAAAAGATGGGACTCGGTGATTACTTAAAAAAACGGGTGAACGATACGAATGTACTTGAAAAAGGGACAGATGATGTACGTGATGTGAAAACAGCTGCCAAACGCTTTGAAACGATTGAAGCCTTTCTCGCACATGCCGAACATATGAAATCTGCCGAAAAGGAAAAAACAGATGAACCCGGTGTTCAGCTCATGACGATCCACCGTGCAAAGGGACTTGAATTCCAGACAGTATACATCACTTGTGTGGTCGACGGAGCACTGCCTCATGATTTCTCACTGGATGAACTCAGAAACGGTGATGAAGAAGCGCTGGAAGAAGAGCGCCGTTTATTATACGTGGCCATGACAAGAGCTGAACAATCTCTTTATCTGTCTGTTCCTTCATTTAGACGAGGCAAAACGGCTCATCGTTCTCGCTTTTTGTATCCTCTTCTAAAGAAAAACCGTGAATTATTTACGCAAAAACAACAGGCCCCCCTTTAAACGGAGAGCCTGTTGTTTATTTTTTGTTATTCATCATTTTAGCGATTGTATTGAAATCAAGCTTTTCTTTTCCACTTGTAATCGATTGAACGATTTTGTCTTCCATTTCTTTAGGTACACGTTTGTTCGCAAGCTGCGCTACTTTTTTAATGACACCTCGAACGGTATTCTCATCTTTAAAGTTGGCATTTTGCAAAGAACCTGCAAGTTTAAACACATCATTCATATTCACACCGGTTTTGTTTTCTACGCTTTTAAAGAATTTATTATCCATTCATTTGCCTCCTCTTTGTGGAGTAATCACCTTACTATATGAAAATAGGCGGGATATGTGCCTATCCTAAAACCTTGTTTGACCAAAGAGAAAGGAAAGCAAAAGGCTTCCCCCTTGCTTCCCTCACCTTCTTACTTTTTAGTAGTTAAAGAAAGAAGCACCAACGATGATTAGAAGGATGAAAAGCACGACAACAAGAACAAATGTTGATCCATATCCGCCGCCGTAGCCACCACCGTAGCCGCCGCAAGAACCGCCACCGTAACCGTAACTCATATTTAAGCACCTCCTCTTCTCCCTTACAAAGTATGAAAAATGCAAGAAATGGTTTGGACGATCACATAAAAAAGTGCGGAATTTTTATTTCTGCTGTTTAAAGACGTAATCTGCCTCTGTATGACGCATCATGAATGTTTCTGTTTCTTTTGCAAAAGCCTCCATCTTCACGCCAAATGCTTTTAAGTGCTCCTCAAGATCATGCGCTTTATCCGCTAGATCCATTTCAGCCTTTTCGTGCGCTTGTTCTTTCCCATCATGGGGTTTAGTGAACAAGGAACCGATTAATTGTTCGAATGCATCCATTCTGGTCACCCCTTCTCTCTTACATATGCACCACTCAAAAAAAGGGCAACAAAAAAACCGGATAAATCCGGCTTTTGTTTTTCTCTTCTATTATTGAGGTTTCTTTTTGTTTCCACAGCCGCAGCCTGTTTTCTTGATTTTTTTCGTATATACAGATTGTTGATTTGACTGCGCTGGATAACCTTGAAGCATATGTGACGGCGTTTCAGTTGGTTTCATCGCAACCCTTCCTTTCCTATTCCTTGATAGTATATGCATTTATTGAAAGCGTGTCTGATCAGAATGCCTGTTTATTTCACAAGCTTCGAGACGACCGCTTCAATGATGCCTGCTGCTGCGGCAATCGCTAATAGTAAATTAAGCCACATGCTGATGACAGGAAAAAGTATGTATATCAGAAGTAAGGCAGCAGTGCACCACATGCCAGTACACCAATAACAGCTTAACAGTTCTCCAACCCAGGACCGCAGCCCTTCACCTTTAATGATGATATATGTTTCGACTTCACCTTGTTCATTTACCTCTTCCTGTTCTTCATGAAATAGACGGCGGAAAGGGGCAGTAATGGTATCAAACACAATCAGTCTCGTCAGTCTAAAGGATGCGAGGGCAAACACGACAAATGACAAAGCACCGCTCAGAAGCCTCCACCTCCTTCTTTCTTCTTTTTCCGTCCTTTCTTTATATATGCAAGAAAAAAGACTGTCATGATGAATCGAGTGGAAATAAAATTGGGTTGTACTTTTTCACACTTTCCGATTCCAACTTGAGTCGTTGCTGCATTAAATAATGTATAGATAAGAAAGGAGTGAAAGTATTGTCTATTGAAGAAAGTGCTGAAATATTATATACACAACTGTTAAACGAATTAATCAGCAATTATGATGATTTCATTGAGATCAAAGATTCGGAAAATGTCACAATTCATAAAACAGATGTAACAGCTGCACTCTCCCTTCAAGCGACCGTAACGACAATCATTACTCTTTTAATCCAAATTCTTGTACCAGACGATGAAGTGGCTGCTGACATCACAGATCAGCTTTTAGCTGTGCAACAAGTGGAAGTCCAAAAGAAAACTGTGATTCAAATCATCAACTGCTATAACATTACAATTACATTATCAGATGCATCCATTATGAACTCCGTCCAAATTCTCACTCAAACATTGAATGTGCTCTTAGTTGAAGCCGGCATTCTTTGACCCTTTCTTTTTCTAACATGACGTATGAAAGAGGTGAAATCATCGTGGCTGAAGAGAACGAAAAAAAGGAATTTCAAATCAATACGGATATTGATCCATTAACAAGTCTTCTTGTCAGTGATGTGTTAAACAAAAACAATATCACTGATGATCAGAAAGCAAAAATTTCAGATGATCAAAGAAGAATGATTTTGAAATTAGTCGAGGACTTACAAAAGAAAGCAAATGATTTCGTAGAACAGCAGCAGGAGAAAAAAAGGCAGGCTGAGGCAGCAAAACAGCCAGAAGAAGTAGTGCCTGAACCAAAAGTACGTCCAAATCGAAATTCACTTCGAAATCGTATTCAGCAGCGTCGTAATGCTCAGCGTAATAACGATTAAATAAAAATGGGTTGCCTGCTAGGGTAAATGCCCGAGACAAAACAACGCATTCCAGCATTTAATAAAGTAAACGGAAGGAGGAATAGAAATGGATTCTAAACCATATTCTTGGGTCGCTCTAGATCGTAACTGTTCACACCACGGACACCACAGATACCACGAACACCACGACGATTGCAACTATGAAAGAAAAGCACTTTGTGACGATTATTATGATGACGAAGATGTCTTACAAGATTTGGATCAAGTAAGCTTCACAAAGCAGACATCTGAAGAGGTCATTATCGTTAGGGACTCTTGTGACATTAACGTATCTTCTGTCGATGCACAGGTTGCAGCATCTATCCAAGTAGCGATTCAAACAGCGATCATCACGATTACAAACATCTCAATCGCAGACGGTGATTTGGCAGACCGCGTCACACAGGATCTCTTACAAGCTGCTACTCACAAACAAACAAACCGCCAAAAACTTGTCATCGAAAATTCAAGAAACGTTACAGTATCTACAATCGATGCGGACATCTCTATCGCAATCCAAACACTTACACAAACTCTTGTTGCGACAATCGTTGCAATCGGTATCCTCTAATGTCCAAAAGCAGAGCGAAAAGCTCTGCTTTTCCTTTTATAAAAATACAGCAAATATAAATGGTCATTTACCCACACCAACTAGAGGGCGCATACATATGTTGTTAAGGACTAAAGTCAAATACCTTGTTAAAGGAGCTGAAATCCATGAGCTGCGGAAAACACCATGGCCGACATGATGAAAACTGTGTATGCGATGCGGTTGATAAGATTTTAGCAGAGCAGGAAGCTGTAGAAGATAAATGTCCTACGAGCTGCTACAGTAATTTATTAAGCCCAACAGTTTCTGGAAAAGATACGATTCCGTTTTTACTTTTTGATAAAAAGGGCGGGTTGTTCTCTACTTTCGGAAACATTGGAGGATTCGTTGACGATTGCCAATGCTTCGAATCTATTTTCTTCCGGGTTGAAAAATTACACGACTGCTGTGCTACGTTATCTGTATTAAGACCTGTTGATGTACACGGACATACGCTAAGCGTGTGTCACCCTTGTGACCCTGACTTCTTTGGTCTAGAAAAAACGGACTTTTGTATTGAGGTTGATTTAAACTGCTTCTGCGCAATCCAATGCTTAAACCCAGAGCTTGTCGACAGAGTCATGCCATCGAAAGATAAAAAGCATCATCACCACGGCTAAATCAACAGGCCGCTCATCTAACTTGTCATGAGTCAAAGCATCCCCTTCCTTACGAATGACAGCCAATTATGCGGAGCAGTCGGCATAAGTAGCGACCGCTTCCGCATTGGTTAAAAGTAGATGCACGAACCGGCAAAGATAGCTTGTAGATGATAACAGTGCTCAAACACTCAAACAAATTTCCTAGTATAGGAGGGTTGAATATGAGCCGCAAACATTCATGGAACTGTGTAACAGAGGCTGTTGAAAACATTAGCGACTTACAAAATGCTGTCAAAGAAGATTGCCCGACCAGCTGTTACAGCAATCTCCTTTCTCCATCACATTCATTAGGTGACACTGTCCCGTTTGTTCTCTTTACATCCAAATCAAAACCATTCGTCGCATTCGGAAATGTCGGAGAAGTAGATCCAGGCCCTTGCTTCAGCACTGCATTTTTCAGAGTCGAACATATCTGTGATCACTGTGCAACACTCAGCTTGCTTATCGCATTTGACAAAGACCGTCATATTTTAGATTTTACAGATAAAGATTCCTTATGTGATGTGTTCCGATTAGAAAAATCGAAGTATTGCGTTGAAGTAGACCTTGACTGCTTCTGCGCTATCGAGTGCCTAAACCCAAGACTCATCAACCGTAACTGCTAACAAAAAAAGTCCCTATATGGGACTTTTTTCTTTGTTAAAAACCAAGCGGGTGGATGGAAGAAATCTCAGCAATCGCTAATTCGACTGGATTTCCCCCGCCTGCTGTACGAATGATCACAGTATCATCTTTTCGATCCATGATGATTCCTCTATATGTTTTACCATCAGCTTCAATCAGACAAAGAGCTCTTGGCATATTATGAGGCAGCCTTGTGAGAAAATCGACTTTTTCATCAATACTCATCTGACTTAAAGGCTTTTTCACTCGTTTTCTTCTTGGTTCTTCTTTTGTTTCATGAAAGACACCTTCTGGCTGGTTCCCCTCTTCTTGCTTTTGTATGAGCTCTGGTTCCTGTATGATCTCTTGTTCCTGTGTAAGCTCGGTTTCTTGTGTATTCTGTTGTTCCTGTGCATGCTCAGCCTCTTGTGCGATATCTCGTTCTTCTGTAAATTCGGCTTCTTGTTTTATATCTCGATCTTGCTGAAGTGCAGACGGCTCGGCTTCTTGTTTCTGCTCTATTTCTTGAACCGCAGGTCCCTGCTGCGTGCTTTCTTCGATCTCGCCTTTTGCATTGTGATCACTTTCTGGCTGTTTCTCTGATTTCTTTCGCTTTCTCACAATATTTTGCATGGCCGGCTTTGATTCTTGATAGCTCGGCTGAACAATATACATCAGCGGCTTTTGATTCTCATCACCTTTATTTGACATACTAATCCCTCCCGAATGATTCATTCCTTATATATATGAACAGAGGCCTCAAATCAGAAGAAAAATAAAAAAACAGCATACCCTTCATCGGTATGCTGCAAGTCATGTATTCGTTTAGCGGGCAATGATATGGAAGCCAGAATCAACATGCAGATTCTCACCTGTCATGCCGCGAGATAGATCACTGAATAAGAATAGAGCTGTATCGCCAACTTCTTCAGGAGTTGTTGTACGACGAAGCGGTGCACGCTCTTCAATATCCTTCAGAATGGTATTAAAGCCGCTGATGCCTTTTGCAGATAACGTACGAATTGGACCAGCCGAAATACTGTTCACACGGATGCCTTCTGCGCCTAAATCAGCTGCTAAATATTTCACGCTTGCTTCAAGTGATGCTTTCGCTACACCCATTACGTTGTAGTTAGATACAACACGCTCTCCGCCTAGGTATGTAAGCGTCACAATGCTTCCACCCTCTGTCATTAATGGACGTGCTGCTTTTGCTACAGCAGTTAATGAGTATGCACTAATGTTGTGCGCCAAAAGGAAACCTTCACGATTCGTGTTCAAGTATTCGCCAACAAGCTCTTCCTTATTTGCAAATGCAATGGCATGCGCAACGCCATGAATGACTTGTACTTTTTCTTTAATTTCAGCAAAACATTTTTCGATTTCTTCATCACTTGTCACATCACACGGAAGAATAATTGAATCATCACGCTCAAGTGTGCTTGCAAGCTCTTTTACCGATTCAGCAAGGCGATCTCCAACATAAGTAAAAATCAAACGAGCTCCAGCTTCATGAAGTGAGCGGGCAATTCCCCATGCGATGCTTCGTTTATTGGCAACACCCATCACCACGATATTACGGCCTTCTAAAGAAAAGTTCATATGTAATAAAGCCTCCTATTTTTTCAAGACATAGTATTAGTACCTGATCATAATATTATCACAGATCATAAGAGAATGACAATTTCCTCTGAAAGAAAGTTTCATTTTCGCAAAAAAACCGCCCTCACAAGGAAGGCGGTTCGATTCCCTTAACGTTTGATTCTGTTTTGCTGATAAGCAAAATGGTTCGTAGGCCCGTGTCCAGATCCAATTCGTAAAGGGAATTTGATCGCTTCATGGACAAAGCTTTCTGCTGTTTCAAAGGCTTCCTTTATCGAATAACCTTTCGCAATTTCAGCTGTTAATGCTGCTGCAAACGTGCAGCCTGTGCCATGTGTATGTGGTGTATCGATATGTTCATTTGTGATTTCAATAAAGCCTTTTCCATCATACAGCAGGTCGGTAATCATCCCATCAGATGGACCATGGCCGCCTTTGATCACAACATGTTTCGTACCGAGCTCATAAAGGCGCTCTGCTGCCAGATAGCGATCCTCTTTCCTCTGAATACGTATACCTGACAGTACTTCTGCCTCAGGAAGATTCGGCGTTACAGCATAGCTCACAGGCAGCAAGTGTGTTTTCATCGCAGAGACCGCATCTTCATTTAATAAAGAGGCTCCTCCTTTTGCAATCATGACTGGATCTACAATCAGCTTCATATCATATTGAACCGTTTTTTCAGCTACGATCTTGATCATGTCTGCACTCCACAGCATCCCTGTTTTGACGGCATCTGGCAGTATATCTTCTGCCACTGCATTTATTTGACGCTCTAACGCCTCAATTGAAAGCGGATATATCCCATGAACACCTAGTGTGTTTTGCGCAGTTATCGCTGTGATTGCAGACATTCCATACACACCGAGCTCCTGAAAAGTTTTCAAATCTGCCTGAATGCCTGCTCCGCCGCCAGAATCAGAACCCGCGATTGTGAATGCTTTTTTGATCGTCATTTCTTCACACCTCTCATTAGCCAATCCATTGATGATAAATAGTTCTTGCTTTGGCAATATCATTGGTTCCATGAACAAGCGCTCTGCCATCTTTAAATAAGACAAGCTTAAATTCATCCTTTTGACATGAAAGCAAATATGGATTTTCAAGCACATCCATCCCTGCTTTCTTTAACCGAAGAGCCACTTCATGTAAAGGCGGCGGTGTTTCTGCTGCACTGCGGATTTGTACCGTATTGCGGCCGCATAGTACATCTGCCTTCGCTCTCTTGTCATATGAAAGAAATGGATACGTCTTCAGTCCACAGCTTGGACATTGCTTCTTCTTTAAAGATGTAGCCGACCGAATGTCAGATCGTTCATTTTTCCATAAATCGAAGGATTTTAATATTGGCGTCACTTGATGTCCTGTTAAATATTTAAGTGCATCTGCCACTTGATATGCGGCCACCTGCTGCACAACTGGACTAATGATACCTGCTGTATCACAAGTCATACCTTGTGCAGGTAAATGTTCAAGCAGACAGTGTAAACATGGCGTCTCACCAGGAATCACAGTAAATTGAATACCATAACTGGCTACACAGGCCCCATAAAGGAACGGAATTTGATGTTTGACAGCAGCATCATTTGCAATCATTCTTACCTCAAAATTATCCGCTGCATCGACAATGATCGAAGCTCCGCTGACCAGTTCGTCAATATTGTGAGCAGTCACATCAATCACGATTCCTTTGACGTAAACGTCACTGTTTACTTGCTTGAGTCTTTTTTCAGCCGCCACAGCTTTTGGCAGCCGATCCTTCACGTCTTGCTCCGTGTAAAGCTGCTGGCGCTGAAGGTTGCTCCATTCAATATAATCTCGGTCCAAAATGGTGACAGATCCAACGCCGGCACGAACGAGCATTTCTGCACTAGCCGTTCCAAGTGCCCCCGCTCCAATAATGACCGCCTTTGAGTCATTTAGCCGCTTTTGTCCCTCTATTCCAATTGGCTGAAAAAGCTCTTGGCGTGAATAACGAGTGCTCAAAATGAAGGCATTCCTTCCTGTGGACTGCTCGCTGTCCCATAGTTTTTCAGGGGAATACGTCCTGCCTCATAGCCTAGTCTTCCTGATTCAATCGCCAGTTTCATTGCTTTTGCCATTTTCACAGGATCCTTTGCACCAGAGACTGCGGTATTTAGTAATACTGCGTCAGCTCCAAGCTCCATCGCATAAGCTGCATCTTTGGGAGAACCTACGCCAGCATCAATAATGACCGGCACCTTCGCCTGCTCGATAATAAATGAGAGATTCAGAGGGTTTAGTAAGCCTTGGCCTGAACCAATCGGAGAAGCACCTGGCATGATGGCGTGGACACCGAGTTCTTCTAATTTTCTTGCGAGCACCACATCATCAGAAGTATATGGCAGCACAATAAATCCTTCTTCGAGCAGCATTTCAGATGCTTTTAATGTTTCAACTGGATCTGGCAAAAGAGACCTTGAACAGCCAATGACTTCTACCTTGATCATGTCACACAGACCAGAAGCCTTTGCTAAACGGGCAATACGCACTGCCTCTTCTGCTGTACTTGCACCAGCTGTATTCGGAAGCAGTGTATATCTTGATAAATCAAGCTGCTCCAGAAAATTAGGCTGAGATGCTTCGAATATGTTCATTCTTCTGACAGCAAAGGTTAAAATTTCGGCTTCCGATACGTTCACCGCTTCTTTTTGAACCTCAAATGATGGGTACTTCCCTGTTCCGAGTAATAGTCTTGATGTGAATGTTTTTCCGCCAATGTACAGCATTGGATCATCCTCCTCCTACAAAATGAACGATTTCAATCGTGTCATTTGGTTGAATTACTACTTGTTGAAACGCTTCTTTATCAATGATTTCTTGGTTCTTTTCAACGATCACCACACGGTTTTCAAGCTGATAGGCTGATAGAAGATCATAGATCGTTCCATTCTCTTGATCGAAGTCAACGATTCTGCCATTCAATTGAATCTTCATACGAATAGTGCCTCCTTTCGTCCAATACGAAATGCGTGAAGCCATTCTTCTTTGACCGGTTTGTCTAATATGAGATCACGAATGATTTCTCCAGTAATCGGCGCAAGTAAAATGCCATTCCTGTAATGCCCTGCAGCAAAAAGAATACGTTTGTCTTCGGGATGTCTTCCGATATAGGGGTGCCGATCGTTTGTCGCCGGACGAAGGCCTGCCCAGCACTCTTCAATCGGCATCTCTTTAATAGAAGGCATAAGCTGAGACGCCTTTTGAATCACAGCTTCCATGCCACCAAGCGTTGGAACAGCCTGCCACTCGTTTGGCTTCATCGTTGCACCGATAACAAGCTTTCCACTATCTCGCTGAACGATATAACAATGATCATGATAAATGGTGTGTGCGAGCGCCTGACCATTATTCCATACAGACACACATTCTCCTTTTACTGGATAAAGAGAATGCGATAATCCGAGCTCTTCAAAAAAACGGCCAGACCATACACCACTTGCAACTGTCAGGTCATCACATGCGAATGTGCCCTTCGTTGTTCTGACAGTTAACACTTCTTTGTCCCGCTTCACTTCGATCACAGGTGTACACTCTTTCACATCTGCTCCGTACCGGACCGCCGCCTGCCACAAAGCCCTGCATACAGCATAAGGCTCAACATGCACATCCTCTTCAATCAAACCTGCTCCCAGCATGTGATCTGTGACTTGAGGCATGCATTTTTTTACGCTGCTTGCATCAAGCCACTTAAACGTAGACAAATGCTGCATCCGGCAAAGGGCCTGCTTCTCTTCTTCAGTAAAGGCGACCTTCATGATGCCGCCTGCTGAAGTCCGAATATCAATACCTGATTCATGCAAAAGATCGACCTTTAATTTTTCGTATAATGCCTGGCTTGCTCTGCCTGCCTGAAAGAAAATATCCTCATGCCCCTCTCCTTCAGCATGTGCACCGAGCATCCCGGCAGCCGCACTTGTCGTTTGCTTCCCTATCTCATTTGCTTCAAATAAGATCACCTGTTTTCCTGCTTTTGCAAGGTGATAGGCGATTGACATCCCTATGATTCCACCACCAATGATTGCAACGTCATAATGCTTTTTCATAAGGATTCTCCTTTACCTTTTCAGAAAATGCTTGTGCCATCATACGCGGCTGATGATGAGTAAAAATCCCAGACATGACAGCGATTCCTTTCACATGAGCGTGTTTCAATTCTGGAACTCGTTCTGGGGTCATCCCGCCGATGGCCACCACTGGAATTGTTAGTGCAGAAGTCAGTTCTTTCACAAGCTGTACACCTCTTGCCTGAAGTCCTGGTTTACAAGAGGTGTCATATACGTGCCCAAACATGACATACTCTGCTCCATTTTTCTCTGCTGCTTTCGCTTCTTCTATCGAATGGACAGACACCCCTGCATGAAGGTGAGGGAATTTTCTTCGCAGCTCTTTCGGCGAAAAGCTATGGCCCGGAAGATGCACCCTGTGAATATTGGTTAGCAGCGCCACGTCTACTCGGTCATTGATCACGAGCTTTTCTTTCGGTACACCTTCTAAAAGGAGATTCTTCACGAGATCAACAAGCTCACCTGCTGTTTTAGACCGTTCCCGAATATGAATAAAATCCACTTCAGACGCAATGGCTTTTATTTGTTTGATCAGTTCACCCGCAGGAAGCGAATCATTTGTCACTGCGTGGAGTTCCATTTGCACCAACCCCATCTAAGCATGCTGTTTGCCACAATTCTTTTTGATACGCCATCTCCCAAAAGTGATATTCGTAATAGCTTGAAATCACAAAATTTTCTTTCATATTGGCGCGTACATGTTCTGGTGCTTTTTCTGCTAGTTCATCAAAGCGGTTCACCTGTTCGAAAACGAGTTCCTTAAACCAATCGCCTCCATATGTCAAAATCCATTCTTGATAAATTGGATGGTCAGGTGTTGTTTGTTTTAGCTTTTCACCTACCTCATAATAAAGCCAGTAACACGGTAATAACGCGGCTAAAATCTCTTCAAACCGTCCGCTTTTTACAGACCGGTACATATGAGAGGTATACGCATAAGCAGTCGGGGAAGGCTTAAAGTTCTCAATGGCTTCATCAGAAATTTGCAGAAGCTCTGTAAATTTCCTATGCAGCGACAGCTCTGCTTCGTACGTGCCCTGGGCATGATACGCCATTCTGCCCGTCGTATGTAAGTCCTCACTAATCGCCGCTCCATATGCCTGCACCTTTGCAAAATGAGTTAAATAATACGAATCCTGCATCACGTAATAGGTGAAACGATCGAGTGAAAGTGTGCCATCCCCAATCCCTTTGACAAAAGGATGCGTAAAGCTTCCATTCCACCACGTTGCTGCAGCCTCTTTACATTCTGTTGAAAACGTCATGTTCCTCTCCTCCTGTTTTTCCATATAAAAAAGCCACTTTCCGCGTGGAAAGTGGCTTGGAATTTGTAAAAAGCATAGTCAAAAACCGCACCACTTCCCTACGCAGGTATGAACCTGTTCAGGTAATGAGGGTCTAAAAGTCGACACTTTTATCTCAGCCCTTTTAAAGGACTCCCCTAGTGGATCAAATATATGATGTTATACCTCTATCTTAATCAGGAATTGTTCATTGGTCAAGGGTTCATTGTCATTCTAATTGGGCTCTTAGTCCTGCTACATACTCCCGGGAGCCCGATACAAGCACACGGTCGCCGCTTCTAAGTGTCGTATCTCCATGCGGTACTAAGCTGTCTACCCCTCTGAAAATCCGGACAAATACCAAATCACCGGTGAAAGGAAATTCTCTCAGCATGACATTATGATAACGATGATTGTTCATTTGAATTTGATACAAAGAAGAATCCTCATTTGTTAGCAATCGAATCGCATCAGGTGCTTCAATCAAAGCTCTTAGCACCGTTTTAGATGAAAGGAAAGTAGAAAACGTATCAATGCCCGCTTCCTTCAATGTCAGCTCTGCCTCAGCTTTGTTGACACTTGCAATGACTTGTTTTGAACCTTCTTCTTTTGCAAATAAAGCAATTTCCTTATTTTTTGTCTCACTGCCTGTTGCGACGACAAGGACATCCTCTTGGCCGACGCCTGCCTTTCTCAGCGTCTCATCGTCGTATTGTTCAATTGATTCGACTTCAAAGATAGAGTCTGCCAGCAGTGCTTCCTTATTTTCTTGAAACACATGCAAAATCCGAATGTCATATTCATCATGATGCAAATCAAGTGTGACAGGTAAGGTCAGCTGATTTGCACCAATAAAGGTCACACGCTTCTTATGGCTCGCCGCTTGTTCTTTTTTAAAGAGCGCTTTAAACCAAACAGGTGTTAAAATACTCGTTAGCACAGCAACTAAAATCAGCGCTCCAGACATTTTATGATCAATGACACCGAGCCGCTCACCAATCGTCGCAGCTGCAATGACGAGAGATAATGTTGAAGTTAATAAAAAGCCTGAGCCGATGACCTTATTCATGTCATACCATTTTTTCAAATAAAGAATTGGGATAAGCTTACTTATAAGCAACGCAATAAACAGCAGCGGAATCATGATCATAATCGTCGGGTCCTTAAACAGTGCCCATATATTTAGATCCACTCCGACCATCACAAAAAAGATCGGGATTAAAAATCCGTAGCCAAATGAGTCCAGCTGCTGAACGAGCTCTTTATTTGGCGAAAGAAGGGACACAAGCACGCCAGCTAAAAACGCCCCAAGAATATTTTCAGCCCCGAGTGATTCAGATAAGGCAACTAAGACTATAATGAGAGTAAAGATTGCCCTTGTCCCAATTTGCACGGTTCCTTTTGACATCGACTGAAAAATTGACTTTGTCTTAAATACGCGGCCAAATAAATAAAGAAGAATGCCTGCAGCAAATAATAAGAGCAGAAGCCACATGTTCCCTGTTCCATCTCCATAAATTGAGGAAAACACAGCAAGTAAAATCATCGTGACCAAATCAGCAATGACAGCTACAAGCAGAATGATTTGACCGATATTCGTCTGCATCAACTTTTCCTCTTTTAAGGTTGGCACCACTACGCCTAATGAGATGGTAGAGATAATGAGCGTCATTAAAAAGGCGTTTTGGATAAACCCTGCGAGTACAAACGCATAGGACAGGATAAAAGAAATACAAAATACCCCAAGAAAAATAATGGTGGCTGCTTTAAATGTATTTGGTTCTTTTAAACCATTTGGAAGTTCTCGTGCTTTCTTCTTTGACTCAAAAGAAGAAAAATCTATTTCAAGTCCACTTAAAAACATCAGAAAAATAAAACCGAGCATGGATAATGTATCTAACCACGCATCATGTTCGACAACCAGTTGAAGACCGCTTTTCCCAATGATGAGCCCCATAATGATTTCAGCTACAACGACCGGAATGGTCAGCTTAAATCGGTGCAATAAAATAGGGGTGAAAAAGGCGACAATAATAACGACAACGAGTGATGAAACAGATGTATGCTCCATTGGCTAAAGCCTCCTAACATTCATGTTTAATTTTATAAGTCTTACGTTAAAGGATTGATTCTAACAATTGCCTAAATGAAATGAAAGCCATTCGTTATATTTTCTAAAATTCAAACTTCTTTATATCCGACGAATGGATGAAAAAAATCAGGAGGAAACCTTATGAAATTCGATATCATTGGCGATATCCACGGCTGCTACGAAGAGCTGCTTACCCTCATACACAAACTAGGATACGAACTCAAACATGGATTACCCGTCCATCCTGATAAGAGAACGCTGGCCCTTGTTGGCGATTTAACAGATCGAGGGCCTCAGTCAGTAGACGTCATGCGATTTGTCATTCATGCCTATTCACAAGGCGCAATCCGATATGTACCTGGCAACCATTGCTTTAAGCTTTATCGTTATTTAAAAGGAAATCCCGTCAAATTGCTTCATGGCATCGAAACGACAGTGAACGAAATAAAAAAACTGCCAACTCATGAACAAAACAAATTGTCACATGAATTTAAGCAGTTATTTGAGAAGGCTCCGCTTTATGATGTACTCATTCCTGATGAGCTGATCATTGCACACGCAGCGATGAAGGAAAAGGATATTGGAAAAAAGCCGAATAAACAGATGCGGTCCTACTTATTATTTGGTGCCGTCACAGGAGAAACATGGCCAGATGGACGGCCTGTTCGCAAGGACTGGGCAAAGGAATATCACGGAAAACCGTGGATTGTGTACGGCCATACACCTGTGAAAGAACCTCGATTCGTTGGCAGAACCGTCAATATTGATACAGGCTGTGTATTTGGCAACAAACTGTCTGCCCTCACATACCCTGAGCTTAAAACGGTCTCCGTTCCCTCATCTATGCCTTATGACGATTCAAGATTTCAGCATTTCACATTATAAAAAAACCCGGCCCTGCGATGCAGGTGACTGGGTTTCTCTAATTAAAAAGCAAGGATTTCATATCATCAGGAAGCGGAGCTGAAAATGTCATTTGCTCACCTGTCATCGGATGAGGAAACACAAGGGTTTCACTATGCAGTGCCTGCCTGTCTATCCGCTCGGCCCTTCCGCCATACAGCGTATCTCCGATGAGCGGATGCCCAAGAAATTGCATATGCACACGAATTTGATGTGTTCTCCCGGTTTCAAGCGAGAGAGACACATCCGACATATTTAACTCAGCGATTACTGCTCGCACGGTATAATGCGTCACTGCCTCCTGCCCAGTATCATCAACCATCCGCTCGATGATACTATCCCCTTTTCGGGCAATTTTTGCAGCGATGGTTCCATGTTTTTCTGTGATCATGCCATGTGTAAACGCTCTGTATGTTCGCTTAACCGCTCCACTCTTTTGTGCCTTAGCTAAAAGGCTATGGGCAAAACGATGCTTCGCCACAAGCATAACGCCAGATGTATCACGATCAAGACGGTTCACTAAATGAACCGTATGCCGAACAGACTGCTTGGCATAATGGTGCAGTAATCCATTCGCAATACTGTGCTCGGGGTGCTCCCGAGAAGGGATCGAAGGAATATACGGCCTTTTATTCAGCACAAGGACATGCTCGTCCTCAAATATAATATCAAGCGGAATCGGTGCAGGCTTCAGCCCTTCACTCACTTTTTCCTCGGGAAATAAAATGGTGAGCCTGTCCCCTTCATGCAGCTCATATCTCACGGTAACATGCTCTCCATTAATGAGGAGGTCACCGCCATCAAACTTAATATCCGTCAGCATTCTTTTCGAAATACCAAGATCAATTAAATATTCCTTTAAAAACAGCCCTTCTTCTTTGGCTGTCATGGTTTTGTTTAACGTAAAGTATTCCAGCGAGAACAACCTCTTTCTTATTCTCCTTTTCCGATAAAGGAATCTTGCACCCTTTTCCAAAACGGAAACGGTCTAAATCTAGCAAAACGGACATTCTCATCTGCCACCCGGCATTGAATGGATTTGACGTCTTTATGAAGCAGCGTCAAATGATCAATCGTCACCTGAAAATCGACATCATTCCTCGGCTTAATCACACAAGTATGGTGGTCAGGCAAAATAAGCGGTGAACCGACCGTCCGAAACACTCTGTTGTTGATTGAAGCCATTTCTGCCAGCTGAATGGCTCTAATGGAAGGATGAATAATGGCGCCTCCAAGTGCCTTATTATAGGCCGTACTGCCTGATGGAGTAGACAAACAAAGGCCGTCACCTCTGAATGTTTCAAACAGCTGTCCTCTGATTTCAACATCTGCCACAAGCGTCCCTTCCATGCTTTTAATCGTACATTCATTCATTGCTAAATATTTCTCTTCTCTGCCGCCGTCGTTGTATCTGACAATGACCTCTAAGATCGGATATTCCACAATATGATAAGGCGTTTTCGCAATGGCTAAGACGAGTTTTTCAATCTCACTCGGCACCCAGTCAGCATAGAAGCCAAGATGACCTGTATGAACACCGACAAAGGCTGTTTCATTCAGACGGCTGCTGTAGCGGTGAAAGGCATAAAGAAGGGTGCCGTCTCCACCAACCGTAATGACAAGATCCGGTTCCTCTTCATTTAGTTCCATACCAAAATCCAATAAGTAGGTCTGAATTTTACTTTTGAGCGTGTCAGATACAGAATTCCCTTTTGAAGAAACTGCAAATTTCATGAATTCTTCTCCTTTTTCACCTTGCTGCTATGAGAGGGCAGCATCATATTTGATCAAACTGGCTCAGCTGTCGTTTTTCTTTTTCCGGGAAAATGCCACTTGTGCTTCTTGAATTTCCCCTCTAATTTCGGACATCTCTTCATCGAGACGAGATGCTGCCTCAGATGCTCTTTGAAGGCGCAGCTTAACCTTCTCCGGGATATTCCCGCTATATTTATAATTCAGAGAATGCTCAATGGTCGCCCAAAAGTTCATCGCAAGCGTACGAATTTGGATTTCGACAAGGAGCTGCTTCTCTCCGTTGATCGTTTGCAGCGGATATAACACAACAAGGTGGTAAGAGCGGTATCCGCTTTCTTTATGTTCTGCAATATAGTCGCGTTTATCTACAACCACAAAATCTTTACGTGACTGGAGCATTTTTTTCACGACTTGTATATCTTCTACAAACTGGCACATAATGCGAAGCCCAGCAATATCCTGCATCGTTTCAATCTCATGCATCGGGATGTTTTTACGCTTTGCCTTTTCTAATATGCTGGCAACGGGTTTCACTCGGCCTGTGACAAATTCTACTGGTGAATGGTCATCCTCGAATTCATACAGCTTTCGAATGCCTTTTAGTTTCACTTTTAATTCTTCGACTGCTTGTTTATACGGTGCGAGGAATTGATCCCATTGTTTTTTGTCCATGAAACTTCCCCCAATTCCATATACCTAATTATTTCAGAGGAATGTGCTTTTCACTTTCTCTTCCATATCTCCGTAATTGGCATTGTCTTTAATATTGTCGATTAAATAATGTAATTCCTGTTGAAGCTGAATGAGTTCCAGCGAATATTCATCCGATGCCAAATAGACAGGGATGTCACGATTCATTGCTTCTTTTAATGGAGCCCATGTATGTTCCCCTAAAATAAGATACGAAAAGGACTCCTCGGTTTCAAGTATGTAAACGAACGCAAAGTGATCAGAATCAACAAGCATTTGTCCTGATGCTTTTGCTTTTTTGATTTGCTCTTCTGACTGGATTGTCAAAATCAGCCTGTCTTCTTTTAAAGTTGCTTCTGTGATTTCAATTCTGTTTTGCATCATGATCTCCTTTACAACAAAGTACAGCTTTATTTTATCATATCAAGTTCAATATTGATAAACCGAACTTTTGGAGAAAATCCTGTTTTTCTCTTTTAAATGATTCTTTCCCACGATTCTTCATTCAATTTGGTCCACGTCTAAAGAAAATAAAGAGAAAAAACAGTCTTTTACATGGTGAACACACTTCATGTACAATAATCATATTTCTTCTAAATGAAAGGTTGATGTCAAAATGGCACAGGAAATTGAAATAGAACTAAAACAATTATTAATGAAAGAAGAATTTGATCAGCTGAAACAGCATTTTCAATTGAAGGATGCGGATTTCCACACACAAACCAACTATTATTTTGATACACCTCAATTTGATATAAAATCTCAATTGGCTGCATTAAGAATGAGAGAAAAAAACGGTCAATGGGTGCTCACATTAAAGGAACCGCACGAGATAGGCTTGCTTGAAACCCACCAAACGATTGCTCCCCCATCACAACTTAACGATTTTGAGCTGCCAGAAGGTGAAGTTGCGGACAGATTAGCCCACCTGAACATTCAAAAGGATCAAATTGTGTACTTTGGTTCACTTGAAACGTCAAGAGCAGAAAAAATGATCCAAGAAGGCTTAATTGTTTTGGATCACAGCCGATATTTAACAGTAGAGGACTATGAACTTGAATTTGAAGTGAGCGACCTGGAAATCGGACAAGCCGCTTTCTCCGCATTGCTCCGCAAATTTCATATCCCAGTACGAAACACGAAAAACAAAGTCGTTCGTTTTTATGAAGAAAAAATGAAAACACAGAATAGATGAATTCCTTGAAGGAGGAACATGATGAACGTTAATCAACTTCAATCCTTTATGCAGCTTCAAGCGCTTAAAACGTTACAAACAGATCCAGCACAAACGCAAATGTCTGCGGGTCAAGAATCGAATGCCCAAGCTTCATTTCAGTCGCTGCTGCAAGATTTTTTAGGCGGATCAGAATTATCACGTCTCCCGCTTTCCATCTCTGCTTTTATGGGCACGGATCCATCAACGGCTCCGAACACGCAATATGCGCGTACAAACCCATATTTATCTGCGATTGCCGGCAGTGATCAGCTTGAGGCTCAATCTTTATATGCAAATGACAATCAATTAAATACAGCGAATGGCATTGGAAATGTCTTAAACAACAGCTACACACCGCCGCTTCAAAAGGCTGTCTCCAGTGGCTCATCATCAAAAGAGATTAATCAAATCGTGTCACAAATGGCTCAAAAGCATGGCGTTCCTGAAAAGCTCATTCACGCAGTCATCAAGCAGGAATCCGGCTATCGCACGAATGCTGTCAGCCATGCAGGTGCGCTTGGTCTCATGCAGCTCATGCCATCTACGGCTAAGTCACTTGGCGTCAACAATGCCTTTGATGCTGCCCAAAACATTGAAGGCGGAACGAAGTATATAAAACAAATGCTTCAGAAATATAACGGAAATATCTCACTCGCCTTAGCTGCCTATAATGCAGGTTCAGGAAATGTAGATAAATACGGGGGCATCCCTCCATTTAAAGAAACACAAAATTATGTAAAGAAAATCACAGCTCAATATTTCGCTTAAACCGAAGAGAATAACCTCTTCGGTTTTTTGTATGTCGCTTTTCCCCCTTTTTTGACTGAATGTGTTATGATATGGTCAATTGATCACGGAACCCGCCCCACTCTTTATTTCGAGCAGACCAAAGCTGTTTGTTTGTGGAATTGAGATGAGGTTGTTAAAATAAGTACAAGAATAGAAACAATAAAATAGAACAAACTGAATATCACTTTTGAAATAAATGAAATGCGCAATAGGGTGAGTCATCCTATTAACTACGAGTAAAAGGAGTAGTCAACATGGTACAATCGTTTAACGCACCTTACGAAGCGGTTGGAGAGGAACTTCTATCGCAACTTGTTGATACTTTTTATGAAAATGTAAAGTGTCATCCTTTGCTTCATCCTATTTTCCCGGATGACTTAAAAGAAACAGCAAGAAAACAAAAACAGTTTTTAACGCAATATTTAGGCGGACCACCGCTTTATAGAGAGGAGCATGGCCACCCAATGCTGCGGGCGAGACATCTCCCTTTTCCGATTACTGAGGAGCGGGCGGACGCATGGCTTGAATGCATGGAGGATGCAATGGATCAAGTAGGACTAACCGGCGATATTCGTGACTTTTTATTTGAACGGCTTTCTCTGACGGCTCGTCATATGGTCAACCAAACACCTGAAAAGGATGGACGATCTTGAGCTGCAATTCGCACGATCAATATTTCTCACACTGTCACGGACATCCTCAAAAGCCGATTGAAATCTATGTATTCATTGATCCTCTAAGCCCAGACTGCTGGTTATTAGAGCCATCCATTAAAAAATTGAAAATGAAATATGGCCGTTTTTTCACTTTACGAACAGTAACAAGTTCTAGTATTAATGCATTGAATCGGAAAAGAAAGAAACATTTACTGACTGAAGCATGGGGGAAATTTGCCACTAAAACGCAGACCAAAAAAGAACAAATGCTGTCTGAACAAATTGTGACATCACCCTACCTCGCCTCACTCGCATTAAAAGCAGCGGAGCTTCAAGGAAGAAAATGCGGAATGAAATTTTTGCGTCTCATTCAAGAATCGCTTTTTTGCCATCAGCAAGATGTCACAAGTGAGCAGGTGCTGATAGAAAATGCAAAAAGTGCTGGTCTGGACATCGAGGAATTCCAGCGCGACATTCATTCTCAAAGTGCGGTGAAAGCACTACAATGTGATATGAAAATTGCAGCTGAAATGGACGTATCTGAGCTTCCGACCTTCGCCTTTTTTAATACCGTAAATGGAGATGAAGGATTAAAAATTTCAGGTGCCTACTCTTATGATATATACGAGGAAATTCTTTTTGAAATGATTGGTGAAAAACCAACACCATCTGAACGGCCTCCAATTGAATGGTTTATTGCATACTTTCAATTTGCATCCGCAAAAGAGATAGCCGTTGTTTATGACCTGACGCTTGAAGAAGTTGAACGAGAAATGAAGAAGCTAGCTTTCGCTCAAAAGGTAGAACGTGTACAAGTGCAGCAAGAAATGTTTTGGCGCTATAAAGAGAATGACAACCATACAGATCTTGATGTATATCGCTGTGAAAATGAACATGGGTGCTGACCCATGTTTTTTCTTTACTTCAAAAAGGAACATTTGTTCTATTTATAGACACGAAGAAACCGCGCCGGGATAAGCGCGGTTTCACTATGTCTTAACGACAACAAAGGGGATGGGAGAAATTTTTCACGGTCAAACAAAGGGGTAATGTTTGTATGTGATTAATTTCACATCTGTAGTATATCAAATTTTGTCGACTTATGACAACAGATATACTATATGTTCATATTTTTGTCACAAAACATAAGAGGGTTGTCACTTTCATATAGTAAAAGTAACAAAAAAATGGGGGGATCTGCATGCGCAGCACAACTATTGGACTTGTTGCCATTGGCTTATGTTTCTTTTTAAATATATTAGGCTTAATGAAAATGCTTCCTCTTTATTTGACGTCTCCACTCTTATTTGCTGCGATTCTTTTTACGCTTTATCGAATGAATCACCGTAAGACCTTTAGAGGTTTTAAAGGTTGATCATTAAAAAGGATTGGCCTCTACATCTGAAGAGGTCTTTTTTATGAGAAAAAAACTCCTGTCAAAAGATGAGCTGGCACTCACACGTCTGACAGAAGTCTTTTCATTACTCACCTGTTTTGGAGATGAGCTCTTCCATTTCTTTTAGTTTTTCTTCAAACAATTGGCATGCTGCTTCAATTGGTTCTTTAGAAGCCATATCAACACCAGCTTTTTTCAGCACATTGATTGGATAATCAGAGCTTCCTGCTTTAAGGAAATCTGTATAGCGCTCTACCGCTGGTTTTCCTTCTTGTAAGATTTGCTTGCTTAATGCCTGCGCCGCACTATAGCCTGTCGCGTATTGATACACATAATAGTTGTAATAGAAATGAGGAATTCTCGTCCACTCTAATCCAATTTCCTTATCAACCACCATGCCGTCACCAAAATACTTCTTGTTCAGGTCATAATAAAGGTTCGTCATAAATTCTGGCGTTAAAGCCTCTCCTTCTTGTGCTTTCACATGAATAAGATGCTCAAACTCAGCAAACATCGTTTGTCTGAATACTGTTCCTCTAAATCCTTCTAACAAGTGGTTTAATACATACAAGCGCTGTTTTTTATCGTCTAAATGATTAAGCAGGTATTCGCCTAGTAACGCTTCATTTGTAGTGGAAGCCACTTCAGCTACAAAGATACTATAGTTTCCATACGGATATGGCTGGTGTTTTCTCGTGTAGTAGCTGTGTACAGAGTGCCCAAATTCATGAGCCAGCGTAAACAAATTATCAATGTTATTCTGCCAGTTCATGAGGATATATGGATTTGTACCATAGCTTCCTGATGAATAAGCACCGCTTCGTTTCCCTTTATTCTCATAAACGTCTACCCAGCGATTTTCGAGTCCTTCTTTTAACACGGACACATATTCTTCTCCTAATGGCGCTAACCCTTTCAGCATATAATCCTTTGCTTCATCGTAGGTGAGCTTCATGCCAGCATCTTTCACAAGTGGTGTATACAAGTCGTAATTGTGCACTTCATCAAGCTTTAATACCTTTTTGCGTAATTCAATATAGCGGTGTAACAACGGTAAATATTGATGAACTGTATCAATTAGATTGTCATACACTTCTTCTGGAATGCTGTTTCGTGATAGTGCTGCTTCTCTTGCCGATTTGTAATTTCGTACTTTTGCATAAAAATTATCCTTTTTAATTGAACCGCTTAGTGTAGAAGCAAGTGTGTTCTTATACTGATCATACGTTTTATACACAGCTTTAAAGGCATTCTTTCTCACTTCACGATCATCACTATTTAAAAATGTAATAAAGTTGCCGTGGGTAATTTTCTTTTCCTCTCCATTCTCATCCTTTACAGAAGGGAACGAAATATCGGCGTTGTTAAACATACTAAAAGTAGTAGATGCAGATGAAAGTGGTTCAGAGGCCTCAGCTAATAAAGCTTCTTGTTCCTCACTTAAAATATGTGGACGCTCTTTATTAATTTCTTCGAGAGCATGAGAATACAGTTTTAATTCTTCTTTTTCCAAAATAAATTGCTGCAATTTATCTTCTTGAATTGATAAAATCTCTGGAACAATATAAGCAGATGTACTAGACAGCTGTGTAAATAGATTCGAGGCTTTATCATTTAACGCCTGAAAGGATGAGTTCGTTGTATCTTCATCGTATTTCATGTGCGCATATGTATAAAGCTTGCCAAGCTTTTCAGAAAGTTGATCCTGAAAGGTTAGGGCTTCATACAGGACATCAGCAGAATGGGCCAGCTTGCCTTTAAATTGTGCCAGCTTCGGAATTTCTTTTTTGACCGCTTCGAATTCCTTGTTCCATGCATCGACGCTTTCAAAAATATCTTCAAGGCGCCATTTGTTTTCTTCTTTTACTTCGCTTCTGTCTGGTAGATGATTGTTTTTGTTTTGTGAAGTCATATGAATCCCCCTTGCATGAGTTGTGTTGAACCAACCTTTCGGAAAGTGAAAGAAATTGGTGTTGTATTTATCTTCTTTGTTTTGAACTATATTTGTCAAATCATATGCAGAAATAAATACCAAACAGACTAAAAAAATGAGAAAAAAGCGTTTCTTTCGATTCAATAGCAGCACCACCTTTTTCTTATCATGATCAAAGTGGTCATGAAACATGCTAATGAAATAAGAAAGCATCTCGTTTTAGCACTTCATCAAGTGTTTGTATTGGCATTTGATTCGACGATACTTCATAATTACCCTCTTTCGTCATATGTAAATACCCTTGTCTTACAAGCGCCTTTACATATGCAGTGACCACCCCTTTTATTTCTTCTCTTGACACATCACTATATCGGAGTTTCACTTCTTTCATCTGCACACACCGGTTGATTTCTTTCATGAGCTGTTGAATCGTTACTCGCCTGCTTCCCTTTTTCCTCATCATCCAATCATAGAGGCAACCTTGCCAAACATATACGGGACTTGTAAAGATATACGCTTCTTGCACCGGGATAAATAATGCAGTCGGCAAAAAAGGGAATGCCGTTTGATGATGCTCATAAAAAATATCTCTCAAACGTTTGCTTTCATTTGATAAAATGCGAGGAGTACGCTGCCTAAATTGCTGTATACATTTAAACCATTGTTGGTTTACTTGACACTTGCTTGAGGGCGGAGATAGGAGTGCAGGAATTTTGCTGTATGCGGAAGGTGATCTGACAGTCATTGCCGCACATATTTTCGTTGGTTGAAACACGAGAAATTGATCAAGATGGATGAACTTATTTTGAAGCGGGCAGAAAAAAATCAACCGCCTTTTCTCTGATTCCCTTAAAATTCCCCAATGAATGGAGGAGAAAGAAAAAAGCTGGGCAGATTTTCGTTTCAAACGATTTGCCCCTATCATCCATATTGGAAAGAGACCTGCTTCACGGAGACCTGCTGTTCTTCTGCGCAGCTCCTGCCGGGAAATATTAGCACATTGAAATTCGATTGCATAGGTTTCATTTCCTATAGTGACGGTCACATCAGGACGCTGATGAACCTTTGACATATATTTTTCCAGCGCAGGTTTATGTCCAAGCCGCTTCAGCCAATTCATAATGGCTTCCTTTCCCGCCTGATGATAAGCCGTTTCGCCTGAGGCTAACGAACATGCTGTCAGCTGTTTATGCGCAAAATGATAGACACGATGCTCCCCTAGCTTTAATTGCACCTCCTCCCTACATTCAGGACAATAAAATTTGCACGTCGTTCTTACATGCTCCAGCCGGCTTTTCGATAGATGATGTGTAATTCGGATAAGCTTACCGTTATCCATCATTGCTGCATTCATTCAGTTCGCCCCTCGCTCTTTGATGCCCGTATTATAGCTTGTTCGTCTATAAGAAAGCGAATAGGGAAAATGAATTTTTACCGTGTCAAAAAATGATTTTACTGATCATAACTTCCGTAAAATAAAAAATCCCCCTTATAGAAAAGAGGGAAAATACAATCTTTATAAAAGTGGTGATAATAATCTTGCAGTTGATTCAAACAGTCTGACCCTCAAAGGTCTCTTTGCGAACTCTTCAGACACAATTTCATGTGACTGCTCTAAATCACCTAAGAAATCGTTGACAAGCTTCTCTGTGCTTTTCGTTTTATAGAGGAAGGCATTCACTTCAAAGTTCAAATGAAAGCTTCTCATATCCATGTTTGCTGTTCCAATTGAAGCCAGTTCATTATCCACAATAATAAATTTACTATGCATAAAGCCTTGATCATACTCGTACACCTTCGCCCCTGCATCAAGAAGCTCTGGGAAGTATGAACGAGAAGCATGGAACACAATCCGTTTATCTGGATTCTTTGGAGCAATAATCCGGACATCTACTCCGCTCAATGCGGCAATTTTCAATGCGGACAAAATATCATCATCCGGGACAAAATACGGTGAAGCGATCCAGATGGACTTTTTAGCGGAGATGATCATAGAGAAAAAGAGATTTTTAATGACCTCCCACTGCTTGTCAGGCCCACCAGCAATCATTTGTACGCCTTCTGTTGTACTCTCAAGGTGGCTGAAATCTTTGAAATAGTCCACACCTGAGCATCTTTCATTCGTCATATAGTACCAATCCTGCATGAAAATCTGCTGGAGGTCACGAACAGCTTCGCCCTTAATCATCAGATGTGTATCACGCCAGAATCCATATTGTCTGCTTCTGCCCATATATTCGTCACCGATATTAAGCCCGCCGACAAACCCCACTTCTCCATCAATAACAACAATTTTTCTATGATTTCGGAAGTTAATTTTATTATTTAAAAGAGGGAGCCTTACTGGTAAAAATGGAACGATCTGAACGCCAGCCTTTTCTAGGTCAGCAATATATTGACGAGAAAGCTTTAAGCTCCCTACATCGTCATATAAAAAGCGGACAATTACGCCATTTTTCGCTTTTTCAATTAGAATGTCCTTTAATTCTTGGCCAAGGTCATCGTGGCGGAGAATGTAATATTCTAAATGAATGTGATGTGTTGCTTTTTTGATCTCTTCAAAAATATGAGAGAATGTCTCTTCACCATTGGTTAAGACTTTAGAGGACGTGCGATATGTAATAGGAGTATGTCCAAGTCTGTGGGCCAGCTTAAATAAGAGCTGCTGATGATCACCCATATGCGTCATTTTTTCAATTGCTTCTCTATGAATACGTTCATCTTCCTGGATTAACTGCTCATCCAATACCGCTTTCTTTTCAAACAGCCGGCGCTTTTTGATATTGCGTCCAAAGAAAATGTAGAACAAAAAGCCGAATAACGGAAAGCTGCCCAGCAGGACAAGCCATGTAATCGTGTGAGACGGATTCCGGTTCTCCAAGAAAATAACAAATCCGATGAAAATAATCGATAAAGTAAATAGAACACTGACTGAACTTAATACACTTACCGCTAAATCACCGGCAATCAATTGGACGATTAAATAAGCACCTAACGTAATGATTAGAAAAAATAGAACTTTGACTAAATTTCTCATTTCATTTTCTCCTTGCCGATCTCTTTATTTACCTATTCATTCAGATAAAAAAGCCGATTCCTCTATAGAAATCGACTTTTTGTTAGTTACGAGAAGTGCTGTTGAATCGTTTCAAGGGCATTCCCTTCGATAATCAGCTGACCGTATTCTTTCAGTCTGTAGATGCTGACAACTGATTCATGAGCATATTCAAGCAAAATGCTGAGCTTATTCTCCACTTGCTCATCTGACAAATCCTCGTGGAAGTCAACATATAGATAATAACGGTTTTCAAACGAATATAAACTTGTGGTAAAATCCTGCATATTTAATTGAGAAAGTGCAATCAAATCTTCAAAATCATCCATTTTCAACACGAATTGAAGTTGAAGTTTTTTGTCCTTCTCATTATGGTCTTCTTGATCTTGCTCTTCTTTATGAAAATCATCAAGCAGTGCGTCTAAGCTTTCTTCATCTGTTTGATCTTTTTTATCTTCTGGAATCGGCAATTCGAGCTTTTGTCCATCTTTAGAAAGTTGGGCTTTTGTCACGACAATTTCAAGACCTTTGTCAAGTGCCTGTACTTGAATCCAAAGCGGTCCCTCTACTGCAAATTCTTCTTCTTCGTGCACTTCGTCCATTACTTCCCAAAACAGCTCTTCACTGCGCTCACGATTATACCAAATCTCTTCACGGTCAAATCCGCGATCTTCAATATCACCGTAGGAAATATAAAATTTGACTGTATGTTCATTTATTCTTTCGATTTCCATTTTGCCAACCTTCCCTTCTATATAAGATGTTGAAGGGACATACAAGCTCCCAATTAATAGTACTTTACTACACTTTACCCGTTCCGTCTACATGTTAACCGTTTAAAGAATTGAGGTATTGCTTCGTACTGTCTATTTTATGATAAAACATGAATAAAAGAAATAAAAACGCATTTTTTGCAGAGAAAACTTGCAGAAACATATATTTGAATTGTCTTCATATATTGGTTGTACGAGCTCTATTTGGGACATGAGGTGAATTGGATGGAAACAGAGTGGATCGTATCCTTACTGATGATTATTGGCATAGACCTGATTTTAGGCGGAGATAATGCGCTCATCATTGCAATGGCCAGTCGAAATTTATCACATGATAAACGCAATAAAGCCATTTGGATCGGCACACTTTTAGCCGTGCTGATGAGAATTACAATGACTGGTGCCGCCGTTTATTTATTGACTATCCCTTATTTGCAGTTTGTTGGCGGTCTTTTTCTCCTTTATATAGGATACAATCTGTTAATTGAACAAAAGAAGGAATCGATTCGGATTAAGAGCAGCGGCTCCCTTTGGCGTGCGGTGCAAACCATTGTGATTGCCGACCTCTTTATGTCACTTGATAATGTCATCGCAGTTGCAGGTGCGGCAAAAGGCAACATGCTTCTGACCGCTTTTGGCCTCATGATTTCTGTACCGATTATTATTTGGGGAAGCAAGCTGATTCATGCAGCTTTGACCAAATTTCCGTTTCTTTTATACGGAGGAAGTGCGCTATTGGCCTTTACTGGCGGAGAAATGATTGTGCGTGATGTAAAATTGACTGAATTTATGTCACAGCATGCCACGCTTGAATTGTTGCTTCCGTTCTTAACCGTCATAGTGGTCATATTAGCCAGCCTCTTTTACGAACAAACGGCTGAAACCAAATAAAAAAAGCTGCCAAATGATCGGCAGCTTTTCGTGTTTATATTAGTTAGCAAGTCGCTGAGCTTCTCTAAGTTGGAATGTACGAACCGTTCTTGGCAAGAAACGTCTAATTTCATCTTCATTGTACCCAACTTGTAATCTTTTTTCATCCAAGATAATTGGACGACGTAAAAGACCTGGATGCTCATTGATTAGTTTATACAATTGTTGAAGCGGCATTGTCTCAACATTGACATTTAGTTTTTGGAATACTTTTGAACGTGTTGAGATAATTTCGTCTGTACCGTCTTCTGTCATTCGAAGAATTTCTTTGATTTCATCGATTGAAAGAGGCTCAGAAAAAATGTTTCTCTCTTGATATGGGATATTGTGCTCTTCTAACCACGCTCTTGCTTTTCTACATGATGTACAGCTTGGTGATGTGTATAATGTTACCATAAATCTTCACTCCTCAATTTGTAGAATGAATATTGATCTGTATTCTTAAATTAAAATTGTTCTAAATAAGTAATCTTTATAGTGATTATACTATAAAAAAGTAAGTGTGAACAGATTTTCTTGCAATTTTTGTGACAAAAACTAGACAATTTCATTCATTTTGTGGTGCTGCTTGATGTCAGAACATTCTCATTTAGTCGAGATGATCGAAAATATTTTTTTGCTTTCTATTTTCAATGATCTTCAATACATCATCAACATCCTCATACGATTGTCCATACCATTCTTCATCTTTATACGTATGAATTCGTTCATAGGTCTTCCTCATGGCTTCCATGATCTCTTCCTCATGATTTGTAAGAGGCGACCAATAAAGAATTTCCATGCGGTTCACTTCATTTGTTGCAAGTGACCTGCGTTTATAACCGATTGATTCTGCATGCTTGAAGTGCTCTCTTTGGTAAAACTTTAGGCGTTTTGCAGTATCTGCATCATCTTCATCTACAGGCTCGACTTCAAGCAAGATCGGTTTCTTTTTTTCCTTCAGCTTATGGATCAGCTTTGATCCGAGGCCTTCACCTCTTGCATCTTTGGAAACAAATAAATAATCAATAAAGATGAAAGAATCAAATTCGGCGTACATCATCACATGATGAGGTCCTTCCTCCTTATGATAAATATCACTTCTTTCCTTTAATAAAGCTTCCATATGCTCTTTTGACTTCATTTCTTCTATCGGGAAGTATTCACTGAGCTTTTCATACCAATTCATGGATCTGCTCCTTATGCTATAGTTAAGAACCACTTCCTTAGATATTCCCGATTTCCTGCTATTTAAACGCCTGTACTAGTAAGACGCAGCAAAGTCTTCAGTAGTTTCACTTTTTTTCAATTAACGTAAAAAAAGTTTTATAACGAACGATTCATGACGAGTTGAATACAGTCAAACAAGATCAGTGTCATCGTGATTTGCAACATGATGAAATAAAGATATTTTACACGCCGTGCTTCTTGCTTCTGCCCCCTTGTCTTTCGGTTAAGCATATATTCCACTGAAAAAGACACAATCCCAATGAGCACCATAAACAAGAGCATCCACTTTCCTCCGTTTGGTTTCCTGAAAAAAGACGTTGAAAATAGTATGAATACAATGAGAACATGAAGCAATGAATAACGATAGGTTTTCCAATTGGACATTTGATTTCCTCCGGTATCTGCTTGTACTTAACTAAAAATTACCATCATCTTGTTTTTTTGTAAAATAAAAAAAGCACTGCATTAGCAGTGCTTCTCTCTTCTTATGATTGTTTCGCCTGAAGCTCTTTGAATTCTTCCTCTGTGCAGCTCACAAAGTGACCTGGCTTCACTTCACGGAACTCGGTGTTAGTTCCTTTGTGAACAGATGGATCATACTTGATTCGTTTACGGTTACGCTCATAATCAGGATCTGGAAGCGGAATCGCAGACAATAATGATTTTGTGTATGGGTGAAGCGGGTTTTCGTATAATTCATTCGCTGGTGCCAGCTCAACCAATTTTCCGAAATACATCACGCCGATACGATCGCTGATGTATTTTACCATGGACAGGTCATGCGCAATGAATAAATACGTTAAGCCTTTTTCCTCTTGAAGCTCTTTCAATAAGTTGACGACCTGCGCTTGGATCGACACGTCTAATGCAGAGATTGGTTCATCGGCGATGATGAAATCTGGCTCTACTGCTAATGCACGTGCAATTCCGATACGCTGCCTTTGACCACCTGAGAATTCATGCGGATATCTGTTCGCATGCTCTTTGTTCAAGCCAACCGTTTCAAGTAATTGGATCACACGCTCTTTACGCGCCTTTTTTGTTTTCGCAAGACCATGAATATCGATGCCCTCTGCAATGATATCAAGCACTGTCATTCTAGGGTTGAGTGAAGCATATGGATCTTGGAAGATCATCTGCATTTGACGGTTGAATTCAAGCATTTTTTGTCTTGATTTCTTCCCGTGTACATTTTCCCCTTTATAAAGAACTTCACCATCTGTCGCATCATAAAGTCTAATAATCGAACGGCCCGTAGTGGATTTACCACAACCAGACTCACCTACAAGACCAAGCGTTTCACCTTTGTAAATATCAAATGAAACCCCATCTACTGCTTTCACAGTTCCTCTTGCTGTATGGAAATGCTGCTTCAAATTTTTGATTTCTAACAGTTTTTCTGCCATGCTATTCACCCTCTTTTACTAATACAGGTTTTTCGTAGCTACCTTCTAGTTCACGCATTCTCGCCTTTACAGAAGCAGGCGGTTCAACTTTAGGTGCATTCGGATGAAGTAGCCATGATTTCACATAATGCGTATCTGATACTTTGAACATTGGCGGTTCTTGTTCGAAGTCAATTTTCATTGCATAATCGCTGCGGAGTGCAAATGCATCTCCTTTCGGCGGGTTTGTCAGATCTGGTGGTGTTCCTGGAATGGCAGTCAGCTTTCCTTCTTCTCCACCATCAGTGTCAAGACTCGGCATTGATGCTAAAAGTCCCCATGTATACGGATGCTTTGGATTGTAGAAAATTTCATCAACAGTCCCTGTCTCCACAATCTGTCCTGCATACATAACAGCTACACGATCAGCGACGTTGGCCACAACACCTAGATCATGCGTAATAAAGATAATCGAAGTGTCAACCTTTTTCTGAATTTCTTTCATTAATTCTAAAATTTGTGCTTGAATTGTTACATCAAGTGCAGTCGTCGGCTCATCAGCAATCAACAGCTTTGGATCTGCTGCAAGCGCCATGGCGATGACAACCCTTTGTCTCATCCCGCCACTAAATTCGTGCGGATATTGTTTGATTCTTTTTTCAGGCATTGGAATTCCTACAAGCTCCAATAGTTCAATGGCTCTTTTTTCAGCCGCTTCTTTTGAAATTTGTTCATGCTTGAACAGCACTTCTGTAATTTGCTTCCCGACTTTCATCGTTGGATTCAAAGACGTCATCGGATCTTGGAAGATCATTGAGATATCTTTTCCTCGAATGGTTTGCATTTGTTTCTCGGTTTTCTTGACAATATCTTGGCCATCAAACAGGATCTGTCCGCGCTTGAAATAACCCGGCGGCATCGGAATTAGTCTCATGATCGCTTGTGATGTCACACTTTTACCAGAGCCAGATTCACCTACAATAGCCAGTGTCTCGCCTTTATTTAAGTGGAAGTTCACACCACGAATGGCTTGAACTTCTCCACCATATGTTTTAAATGAGATTGCAAGGTCTTTCACCTCTAGAATACGTTCACGTTCCATCCTAATCACTCCTTATTTACGCAACTTCGGATCTAAAGCGTCTCTTAGTCCGTCTCCAACCACGTTAAAACCAAACATTGTAATACAGATAAATGCGGCTGGGAACCATAATCTCCAAGGGTAGTACGTCATGGCTGGAATGCCGTCAGACGCCATTGTTCCCCAGCTTGCTAATGGCTGAGGTACACCAAGCCCTAAATAGCTTAGGAATGCCTCTGTGAAGATAGCAGAAGGAATCGTTAATGTCATCGTCACAAGAATTGGTCCCATTGAGTTTGGAATTAAGTGTTTAAATAAAAGTCTAGATGTTTTCGCACCTAATGTTTGTGCTGCAAGAACGTATTCTTGACTCTTTAATTGTAAAACCTGTCCCCGAACAATCCGTGCCATGTTAATCCAGCCTACGACTGTCATGGCGAGGATAATCGTTAATAATCCTTTTGGCAGAACAACCATCATTAAGATAACCATTAATAGTGTTGGAATTGCCCATAAAACGTCTGCAATACGCATCATCACTTCATCTGTACGGCCGCCTTTGAACGCAGCAATACTTCCCCAGATAATACCGATGATTACGTCAAGGAGCGCTGCAGCAAGACCGATGAAGATCGAAATTCTTGCCCCGACCCATGTACGGACAAACATGTCACGTCCTAAATCATCTGTACCGAACCAGTGCTCTTTTGAAGGCGGCTGGTCAGCATTCAATAAATCGGTCGTAGAGTAATCATATTTAGAAAAAATCGGAACAAAGATGGCCAGCATCACAATAATAAAAATGATTGTGAGTCCAACCATTGCAAGTTTATTGGCACGGAAGCGAAGCATAGCATCCTTCCATAAAGATAGACTAGGTTTAGAAATTTTTTCAGATTCTGCTGCGTCAGCTGTCGCAGGCACAAATAAATCTTTTCTCATCTCTTCCATGTGTTAGACCCCTTTCTTCGCCTTCGTCAGTTTAATTCTAGGATCGATAATACCGTAGAGAACGTCAACGACTAGAATACTGACTAATAGAATAATACTGTAGAAGACTGTTACACCCATGATGACAGTGTAATCACGGTTTGTAATGCTTGTGACAAAGTGAGAGCCTAATCCAGGAATACCAAATATCTTCTCAACGACAAAACTACCTGTTAAAACTGAAGCAGCCATTGGTCCCATGTATGTGATAACAGGCAACAATGCGTTTCGGATGGCGTGTTTGATCGTCACAGCTGATTTTGTTAATCCTTTCGCTCTAGCCGTTCTAATGTAGTCACTATTTAGTACTTCAAGCATACTTGACCGTGCAAGTCTAGCGATAAATGCCATTGGCATGAAGGAAAGTGCAATAGAAGGTAGTACGGTGCTGGCCCAAGACTCCCATCCTGCAACTGGGAAGATCGCTATAATGCTTGCCTCAGATGCAAATACATATTGTAGTAGCGCCGCTAAAATGAAACTTGGAACTGAGATTCCAAAGATCGTTAAAATGGCAATCGTATAGTCTTGCCACTTGTTATGATAGAGCGCTGCAAGGACCCCAAACAATACACCAAATGCTAATGCGAGGAGAATTGCCTCAATTCCGAGGGTAAAGGAAACGGGGAATCCAGAACTGATTAAGTCATTTACGGTTTGTCCTTTATATTTAAATGAGGGACCAAAATCTAATTTTGCAACTGAACCTAAGTAGCTTACATATTGAACAAATAAGGGCTTGTCCAATCCGTAGTGCTCGTTTAGGTTTGCTTCAATTTCAGCAGGAAGTTTCTTCTCTCCAGAGAATGGACCACCAGGTGCTGCCTGCATGAGAAAGAAAGTTGCAGTTACAATAACAAACAGTGTGATTAAAATATATATTAATCGCTTACCGATATATTTAAGCAACGGAATTGCACCTCCATGATTTTACAACAATTTCTCTAATCAGCAAGAAAGGTATATGGAGAGACATCCTCCATATACCTTAAGATCCTTGCCGTAGATCTCTTACACTATGACTCTTACTTTTCGAAATGTGCCCATTTGTATTGAACATCACCTAGTCCAGATACAACTACACCTTTAAGTTTTGGATCTTGTACCCAAAGCTGAGTGTAGAAGTAAATTGGTGCTACAGGCATATCGTTGATGATGATTTCTTCTGCTTTTTTCAGCATTTCTTCACGCTTTGTTTTATCTGTTTCTTTTGCAGAATCATTCAACAATTGTTTGTACTCTTTGCTTTCCCATCCAGTGTCGTTGTTTCCACCGTCTTTATCTTTGTAAAGCTCAAGGAAGTTCACTGGATCGTTGAAGTCACCTAACCAGCCCATACGTCCAATTTGGTAGTCTCCACTGTGGATTTTGTCGATGTATACGTTCCACTCAGAGTTATCAAGTTCAACTTTCACACCTAAATCTTTTTTCCACATTTCTTGAATTGCTTGTGCAATCTTTTGGTGGCCTTCATCTGTGTTGTAAGAAAGTTTCAATGTTGGAAGATCAGAAACAGACTTATAACCTAATTCTTTCGCACCTTTTTCAAGAAGTTTTTTAGCTGTATCTACATCATGATCTTTGAAGTAGCCAGTTTTGTTGCCTTCGAAACCATTCATTGTTGGTGGAACGATTGCCATAGCTGGAACTTGTTCACCTTGCGTAATTTTGTCAACGATCGCTTGACGGTTGATTGAGTATGCAAGGGCCTTACGGATGTTTGCATTGTTTAAAGGTTTTACTTCTGTGTTGAATTTGTAGTTATAGATACCAGCGATCGTTTGGATTTTCAGACCGCCTTCTTTTTTCAATGTTTTTAAAGACTCAGTTGGAAGGCTTCCAGTTGGAGAACCAGCCCAGTCAAGCTCGCCTTTTTTGAACATGCTAAGCTCAGTGTTTGTATCTTTGATCATAGACATGTTGATTTTTTTCAATTTCACAGTATCTTTATCCCAGTATTCATTGTTCTTTTCAAGCGTGATAGAACCGCCATGTTTCCATTTAGAAAGAACGAATGGTCCGTTAGATACGTAGTTTTCACCAGCATTTGTGTACCAGTTTTTATTCTTTTCAGCCACTTTTTTGTTGACTGGCATATACGTATAGAATGCAGTTAGTTCAGTAAAGAACGGTGTTGGGTTCTCTAGCTCAACTACAAGCGTTTTGTCGTCTTTAGCTTTAATGCCAACATCAGCAACTTTCGCTTTCCCTTTGTTTGCTGCTTCAGCACCTTTAATATAGTAAAGCTGGTAAGCATATTGAGATTCATTTTTAGGATCTAATGCCCATTTCCAAGCATATTCGAAATCTTTAGCTGTAACAGGGTCACCATTAGACCATTTTGCATCACGAAGTGTGAATGTGTATGTTTTACCATCAGCACTTGTTTTGATATCAGAAGCCATTGCATTTTCTGGCTTTCCTTCAGCGTTAATTCTTGTTAATCCTTCAAAAGTCTGACGGATGACACTACCTGAAGTTGAATCATTTGCCAATCCCGGATGTAGAGAAAAAGGCTCAGTGGAGATATTCACATTTAATGTTGTTTTAGCCTCTCCAGAACTGCTCGTGCTGTCGCCTGATTTGTTTCCGCTGAAACCACAAGCGCTTAATACAAGTGTGAAAATAAGCATTAAAGTAACAACAGACCAACGCTTTTTCAACTGTATTCCCCCTTATAATATGTTTTTAGTTCAAAGGTCTCGATAGAAGATGAGATTCAGATTTAAGAAATAGCGTAAAAAAGTCCCTAAACAGCTTACTTTCTATTTCTTTTGTTTTTTCTGAATTTTCACTATGTAAAGAGCCTAGCACAAACGTGTGAACAAATTCATTATAATGAATAGAATAATTTATTGCAATATCAATTTCATATATTTTTTAAAAACGTAAATGGGGATAAAGAGGGATTTTTATAAACTAAAGTCTCAATCACTTCAACAAATTAAAGCGTAAATTGATTAAAATAATTTAACAAATTGAGCAGGAATAATGTTTTATACATATAATTAATCATCCTTTTTTAAAAAATTCTGACAGATATTTGTTATTTTATCTAAAATTTTAAGTGTCAATAGGCATGATGAGAAGGTCACATAATGGCTTCGTGACTTTTTCATGGGCATCCTTTATAATAGATAGACATATTGTTGCGATGAAAAAGAAGAGTACATATATTCACCATTTACAGAGAGTCTGCGGCCGGTGTGAGCAGATAATGGCATGTATGGAATGGGCTTTGGAGCAGCTAACCGAACACTTCTAAAAAAGTGAGTAGGCTTAGACGGAGCAGTCTCCGTTATCAACGTCTTGAGTGATTTCTATGTGAAATAACAAGGGTGGTACCACGGTTCATTCGTCCCTTTTCTGTTGAAAAGTGATGGGTGGGCCTTTTTATATTGAAGAAAAGAGGTTTTAGTATGACAAAGAAGACAATTTTTTCAGGCATTCAGCCGAGCGGTTCTGTCACATTAGGGAACTATATTGGAGCAATGAAGCAATTTGTCGATTTGCAGCATGACTATAATGGCTATTTTTGTGTCGTAGATCAGCATGCGATTACAGTGAGTCAGGACCGATTAGCTCTCCGCCAAAATATTAGAAGCTTAGCAGCTCTTTATTTAGCCGTTGGACTTGATCCAGAGAAGGCAACATTGTTTATCCAATCAGAGGTACCTGCTCACGCCCAGGCAGGATGGATGCTGCAATGTGTTGCTTATATTGGAGAATTAGAAAGAATGACCCAATTTAAGGACAAATCCGCTGGTAAGGAAGCCGTTGTTTCAGGCCTATTAACGTATCCCCCATTAATGGCAGGCGATATCTTATTATATGGTACTGATTTAGTCCCTGTTGGAGAAGACCAAAAGCAGCATCTTGAATTGACTAGAACGCTTGCTGAACGCTTTAACCGAAAATACAATGACATCTTCACTGTGCCTGAAGTGAAAATTCCAAAAGAAGGCGCTCGGATAATGTCTTTAACAGATCCAACGAAAAAAATGAGCAAATCCGATCCGAACCAAAAATCCTTCATTACCTTATTAGATGAACCAAAGCAGCTTGAAAAGAAAATCAAAAGTGCTGTGACGGATTCAGAAGGCATCGTCAAGTATGACAAAGAGAACAAGCCTGGAATTGCCAACTTGCTGACGATTTATTCTGTATTAGGCAACATATCGATTGCAGAGCTGGAGCAAAAGTACGAAGGCAAAGGATATGGTGAGTTTAAAGGAGATCTTGCGAACGTTGTCGTTGATGCTTTAAAACCAATTCAAGATCGTTACTATGAACTGATTGAATCAGACGAGCTTGACCGTATTCTAGACGAAGGTGCTGAAAAAGCAAACCGCGCAGCAAACAAAATGCTGAAAAAAATGGAGAATGCGATGGGTCTTGGCAGAAAACGCAAATAAAAAAAGCTTGCAGCACTACCCGCTGCAAGCTTTTTCTAATTTACTTTTGATTCGTTTTCCATTTCCCAAAGCTTTTCGAAAAATGGCTGTCCTTTAATCATTTTTTCACAGAAGGCTAAATGATTCTCTGACCACCCATCAATCGTTTCATTGTAAAGCATGTTCCAAATCTCTTCGAATGACATTCGTTTGATTTGGTTGTACATGCGCGGGTTCCATTCCGTATACCAATACGCAATCTCCGCCCTGTTTTGGAGCCCCTTTAATTGATCGAGCGCCATAAACATCAGCTGCTTCAGCTGTCTTTCTTTTCTCGTTAATCCGCTGATATGCTGCGGCGGCAGTGATAGAATGTGGTACTCCTTCGTCGATTCAAGACTGTCCTTAGAGAATTCATATTCTTCTGCTTTCACATCTTTCACCATTTCATAGACCAATTGCTCCTGCCTTGGGATCAAGCGGCTTTTTCTCACAGGAATGGAATACCCAATCGTATCCACGGCAATGATTCGTATGCCATCTGTGACTACAAAGCAATACTCTAATTTACGGCGCTCATGATTTTTTCGAATATATGATTTCTCAAATACAGACTCTAGCAGCGTCTTTGGCAGCTCTGAAAGATCATTCTCTATGTAATCAAACAAAGGACTCTGCACCTTAAGTAAAGGCACTTGATCTAACAGCTCAACGCTGTCCTCCTTACGCCACTCATGAAAATGACACACATTGTAGCCATTTTCTTCCCCTTCAAACCAATTCACCCATACGTCATGAAGAAATAACATAACCAATCCCTCACTTTATAAAAACTGTTGTCCACAGTATGGGCAAGGGATAGAGAAATTATTCCAACTTTATCAAAACTTCAAGCTGGATGAATGACGGCTTCGTGTCTTTATTTCATTCAGGAAACGGAGAGCGCACGCAGAGCCCCTTTAAACCTTACTTCAGCTTTTTAGGATCAAGCGCATCTCTCAGCCCATCTCCTAAAAAATTAAAGCATAAAACAGTCAGCAAAATGAGTAAGCCTGGGAAAAGCGGGTACCACCACGCTTGCACCATAATCGAGAAATTTTGTGCATCTTGCAGCATGTTGCCCCAGCTTGCCGTTGGTGGCTGAATACCAAAGCCAAGGTAGCTGAGCGTTGATTCAGCTAAAATGACAGAGCCTACTTTTAATGTAGCTGACACAATAATAGGACCGATACAGTTCGGTAAAATATGCGAAAAGATGATGACATGATTTTTCGTTCCAATGGTTCTTGCCGCGAGTACGAATTCTCTTGTTCGAAGTGATAAGAATTCACTGCGAATGAGCCTGGCGGTTGTTGTCCAGCCAGTCAGAGCAAAGATTAAAATCAATTTATCAATGCCCGGTTTGAAAATGGTGACGAGCGTGATCAATAGAAAAATATCTGGAATCGACAACACGACATCCACAAACCTCATTAACAAGGAATCAACAAACCCTTTGAAATACCCCGCGACCGCGCCAACGACAGTTCCAATAGTGATTGCACCAACCACCGAGACGAAACCGACCAATAAAGAAACGCGCGCGCCATATAGCACCCTTGAGAAAATATCGCGGCCAAACTTGTCTGTCCCCATAAAATGCTCAGCACTTGGCGGCTGGAGCCGCTTCAATAAATCTTGATGCTCTGGTGCATATGGAGCGATCACTGGAGCAAAAATGGCAGAAAAAATAATGACCAATAAGATCACGGAGCCGGCAACTGCCAATTTATTTTTGAAAAATTTCTCGCAAAATAAACGCAGCATTGTCTCTGGCTTTGGCGGAAGGCCCTCCTTTAATTTGATATCAACAGGAGGTGTTCCCATATTAGGCTGTGCCAATTGTCCTTCAGCTCCCTTCTAATATTCAATACGCGGATCAACGATCGCATATAAAATATCCGCTATTAAATTCCCCACCACCACGAGCACTGCGGAAATAACGGTCATCGCCATAATGACCGGATAATCTCTCGAAAAGGCAGAATCAATGAACAGCTTTCCAAGTCCAGGCCAGGTGAAGATTTGTTCCACCACGACTGCGCCGCCAATAAAGGATGGTATCATCAATCCGAAAATCGTTATGACAGGCATAAGACCGTTCCGTAAACCATGTTTAAAAATAACTTTGTTTTCTCTAAAGCCTTTCGCTCTTGCGGTGCGAATGTAATCCTGTCTCATGACATCAAGCATACTCGACCTTGTGTACCGGGTCAGCCCTGCCATATCAGCCGTTGCTAAAACAAAGGCAGGTAAAATAATGTGATGGAGCCGATCAAACACATTAAAATCAGCATTCAAGGTAGAGACTCCGCCAGTCGGGAACCACCCTAGGTTCACGGATAAAACCATAATGAGGATGAGACCAAACCAAAAGTTTGGAATAGCCAGTCCGATAAAAGATGTAACCGTAATCCCATAGTCAAGCTTTGTATACGGACGTTTTGCTGAAAGAACACCAAATGGGATGGCGATCAGCAGGGCAACTAATGTAGAAAAAATCATGAGGATGAGGGTATTTGGCAGCCGGGCAAAAATCAAATCAGCCACGGGCGTTCCCTTTTTGACAATGGATGTGCCAAAGTCACCTTGAAGCATATTGCCAAGCCATTTCATATATTGCACATATTCCGGATCATTCAAGCCGTACTTATCAATAAATGCTTCCCGGTCTGCCGCACTAATGGTAGGGTCCATCATGAGTGACATCGGATCGCCTGGTGCTGCTTTCATAATGGCAAAGGACAAAATGGTAATCCCTAATAAAATAGGAATAGAGAGCAATGTCCTTCTAATGATATATGTAACCATATACACAACTCCTTTTTCATCGGATCGCCATTCTGTGAAAAAAAGGCTAAAATGAAGTTATTTTAGCCCTTTGTCTTCTTTTCAGCGTGATATAACCCCCTTGAATTCTCGTGCTGATGCAGAGCGCGATTAGCACCACGCAAAGACCGGACACCAAATGCAAGGAATTGTTCTCACGGTGAAAGGGGAGAATCCTCCCCCTCTTCACTATCAGCCTACTGTTCAAGCCACCATTTTTCGATTTTGTAATACTCATCTTTCGGGTGGTAAGAATAGCCTTGAAGATTAGATGGCATAGCGCGATGTGAGTTAGCATAGTAAAGGAACGTATATGGCTGATCCTCTGCGATCAGTTTATAAATTTTTTCATATGCCTTTGAATAATCTTTTCGATCGCTTAATTTTTTAGCATCGACTAACAGCTTATCGACCTCTTTATTTTTATACCAGATGTTATTTAAGCCTTTTTCTGACTGGCTTGAGTGGAAAATGCTAAATTGATCAGGGAATGTCGCAAGGCTCCAGCCGAGCAGCAGCGCATCATAATCCCATTTAGGCGGTGTCGTCTGCTCAATGAGTGCACTGAATTCCACAATTTGCGGCTTCGCTTCCACACCAATTTCTTTGAGCTGCTGCTGGACAACGACAGCGATATCTTCACGAACTTTATTTCCTTGGTTGGTCTTTATGACAAAGGAGAATTTCTTGCCATCCTTATCAAGATAGCCATCTCCATCTGTATCCTCCCAGCCCTCTTCTTTCAGCATCTTTTTCGCTTTTTCTTGATCAAATTCAAATACTGGAACACTTTCATCCTTTGGATAGTTCCAGGACAGCGGACTTTCTGGAATGTTAGCTACTTTGCCGTCTCCATCTAACACTTGGTCAACAATCGTTTGACGATCAATGGCATGTGTCAGCGCTTGGCGAACCTTTTTACTCTTAAAAAGTTCATTTTTCTGGTTCCAGCCAATGTATGAATAATTCAGGCCTAGGTCAGATTCAATTTTAATGTTGCTGACTTTTTCAGCTGTTTGCAGCTCTGCTCCTGGTACAGCAAAGAAATCAATATCGCCTGCTGACAGCTGAGCAATGGCTGCATTTTGGTCAGGAATCGTTTTAATCGTGACGGTATCAAGGTATGGGCGTCCATCCCAATAATCGTCAAAGGCTTCTAGTTTGACGTAGTCTCCTTCTTTCCACTCTGCAAATTTAAATGGACCAGAACCGATTGGTTTTTTTCGGTTAAATTCGTTTTCACCGAGATCCTTTATAGGCACATCACCTAAAATATGCTTAGGTAAAATGCCGTAGCTTCCTAATGTAACATTATAAAAATAAGGATCTTTTTTATTGAGCTTGAATTCGATCGAGTAGTCCCCTGTCTTTTTAACAGACTCTAATACTTCAAAGCCTGATCCGCGCTCCCCATTGTAGTCCTTATTGATTGGAATGCTGTATGTAAACACAACATCATCAGCAGTCAGTTCTTCACCATCATGAAACTTCACACCTTTTTTAATGGTGACATCAAACTGCTTGCCGTCATCCGATTCTTTAATATCCTCTGCCAGCGATAGCTGAGGGTTCAGCTTTCCGTCTGTTTGAAGTAAGAAGCTGTAGATTCTTTCTTCAATATCAGAGCTTGCCACATCTGTAGAATACAGAGAGTTAAATAATGTTGGCTCTGCAATTGAACCGATGACAAGATCTCCGCCTTGTACCGGTTTACCAGTGGATTTCTTTTCACTGTCTCCAGATGTTTTATTTCCACCAGAACAAGCAGCTAGGATTAATGTAAAAATCAGCAGTAAACTGACCAAAATGGACTTTCTATTTCTAACTTTCATAGACAATTCCCCCTATTCTTTTTTAAAAATCATGACAGAATCCTGTTTCATCCCCCCTCTCAAAGATGAGATCATACAAGCTTGATCAAGCGTTGTAGAGGTGGCAGGCAACAAAGTGGTTCGTTTTTAACTCCTGAAATGCTGGTACTTTTTCTTTACAGATTTCTTTCGCATGCGGGCATCTTGTGTGAAATACGCAGCCTTTTGGCGGATTTGCAGGACTCGGCAGGTCGCCTTGCAGCATAATGCGTTCTCTTTTCACCTGCCCTTTTTTACGGGTGACAGGAACGGAAGAAAGCAGAGCCTGTGTATATGGATGGAGCGGTTCATCGTACAGACTATGTTTATCGGCAAGCTCCATCATTTTGCCGAGATACATGACGCCGACTCTATCGCTAATATGCCTGACCACACTTAAATCGTGAGAGATAAATAGATAGGTAAGGTCAAATTCCTCCTGAAGCTCCTCCATTAGATTAATGACCTGCGCCTGAATGGATACATCAAGTGCTGATATAGGCTCATCTGCGATGATCATGTCGGGATTCATGGCAAGCGCACGAGCGATGCCGATTCGCTGCCTCTGCCCGCCTGAAAATTCATGGGGATAGCGGTTCGCAAAGCTTGGATGAAGGCCTACCTTTGATAAAAGCTGTTCTACTTTTTCATTTCTTTCTTTTAAGGAATATAAGTGATGTGTTTTGTAGGGTTCTTTGATGATGCTTCGAAGTGTTTTTCTAGGGTTGAGTGATGCAAAGGGATCTTGAAAAACCATTTGGATGTTTTTTCGTGTAGATTGTCTTAGCTTTGATTCTGATACGCGCGTGATGTCTTGCCCTTTAAAAAAGATTTGACCGTCAGTTGGTTCATATAGACGAATCATCGTCCGTCCTAATGTGGATTTACCGCATCCTGACTCCCCGACAATACCTAACGTTTCACCTTTATAAATCTTCAAGTCTATGCCGTCAACAGCTTTTACTGCACCGACTTTTTTCTGAAAGACACCCGCTTTAATCGGAAAATGTTTTCGAATCTGATTCAGTTCAAGAATCGTTTCTTTCTCTGGTAATTCCGTTATTTGTGTTTGATTTTGAGCAAGGGTCATGTTTGATCTGCCTCCTCATATAAGAAACATCTGACGCTTCTGCCATCTTCAAATGTTCTCAGCTTAGGCAGTTCACCCAGGCAGCGTTCCTTCACTTGCGGACATCTAGGAGCAAAGCGGCAGCCGGCTGGAAGCTGATCTGGCGCAGGAACATTTCCTTTGATAGCTGTTAACGGCTGGATGTCTCCGTCAATGACAGGAATTGATTCAAGCAGCCCTTCTGTGTAAGGATGAAGCGGCTGTTCAAACAACTCTTCCACGGTTCCATTTTCAACAACCTGTCCGCAGTACATGACAATCACTCGATCTGCTACTTCAGACACGACACCTAAATCATGTGTGATAAGAAGAATAGAAGTACCAAAGGTAGAGCATAAATCTTTCATTAATGTGAGGACCTGTGCTTGAATGGTCACATCCAGGGCTGTTGTCGGTTCATCTGCAATGAGAAGCTTCGGATCACAGCTGAGCGCTATGGCAATCATTACTCTTTGCCGCATGCCGCCTGATAATCGATGCGGATAATCTTTCATGATTTGCTCCGGACGGGAAAAACCAACAAGCTTCAGCAGATCAACCGCTTTTTTGACCGCTTCTTTTTTTGAAAATTTTTTGTGATAGATGAGGATTTCTGTTATTTGTTCTCCGATGGTTAAGACGGGATTAAGTGAGGTCATGGGTTCCTGAAAGATCATAGATACTTCATTACCACGGATGCTGCATAATTCCTTTTCACTATATGTAACAAGGTCCTTTCCATCAAGTTTGATAGAACCGTCCATAATTTTCCCACCAGTTCCATGAATCAGACCCATAATGGATAAGGACGTAATGCTTTTGCCAGATCCAGACTCACCGACTAATGCGACAGTTTCTCCTCTGTTGATGCTGAAATCAACGCCATCAACAGCAGGTATCGGTTCCTTTTTTCGAAAAAAATATGTTTTTAAGTTTTGCACTTCAAGCAGCGTGCTCATTCATTCGCCCCTTTCTCCATAGATCAATAGAATCGAACCTGAATATTCCGTCTTTTTAAAATAAAAAGAATTATTTGTATATTATTACATCGCTATGACGAAATCAAGAAGTATTTAGTAAATTTGTAATATGTCTCTTTTTATGTGAATTACTCACTTTTTGATTCTATCGCTTTTAAAAAAGTTTCTGACGGCTCTGCAATCATAGACTCCTCGCTGATTCGGTGCTCATTAAAATATTTTTTCACGATATAAAACCCGGTGGCGTAACCAAGCATTTTAGGGTAGTTCCCTTTTCCATAAAGAAGATTCTGTATCAGCCTTTCGTCGTCCTGGACTTTTTGATCAAGATGACTGGATACCCATTTCTTGTACATGCGCTGAAGCTGGGATTCGCTATAGAAGGTGGTCCATTTCGCTGTATAGCTTTCACCATATCTATGATACACAGCATATTCAGCGAGCCCCTCCATCATGATTGTATCGAGGAATGTAAAGTCTTTTTCTTCTTTTGAGAGAAAATGCAGCCTGCATACATGGTGATACTCGTGAGTCAGCAATGTACCGATTCGCTCCTTCGGGGTATTTGGAGACAAAAAAAGAAAGACCTTGTCATCAAATGCCATGCCGGATTGATAATAAAATTGCTCTCTGATTTCTCTGCTGCTCTCGTTGACAGGTAAAATAAACACAGGGATGTCAGGACCTTCCCACTCTTTTTGAAGCGTTTGGTATTCTTTCATGACAAGCTTGAAGTACCCTTTTTCTTTGAGCTTGTCGATCATGTTTTTACACGAGCTCCAAGACCGAACCATCCCGTGATGCTGCAGGTGAGCGAGGATAGACGACCATTCTTTTTCCTCTGCCCCTTTAAAATAAGGAATAAAGCGCGCCGCAAGCTCCTGAAATGATGATGATTGATGAATGAGATATTGTGTATTGATCAGACCCATACCGCTGAACACCTCCATTTTCATCATATGCAAAAAAGCGGCGATCTGTTTATCGACCGCCGCGCTTTCTCAGGAAGTATTACGCTTCGTATTTTTTGAAAATAATTGTCGCATTATGCCCGCCAAAACCAAGTGAGTTACTTAAAGCAACTTGTACTTCTTTTGAACGTGCTTCATTTGCTACATAATCAAGATCACATTCTTCATCCGGTGTTTCAAGATTAATGGTCGGAGGAATGACGCTGTCTTTAATCGCAAGAACAGAGAAAATAGCTTCTACTCCGCCTGCTGCGCCAAGTAAGTGACCTGTCATTGATTTTGTTGAACTGATTGCAAGCTGGTTCGCATGCTCTCCGAACACTTCTTTAATCGCCATTGTTTCAAATTTATCATTGTAAGGTGTGCTTGTGCCATGGGCATTGATATAATCAATGTCTTCCACAGACAAACCTGCATCTCGAATCGCTTCTTGCATTGCACGGACGCCGCCTTCACCGTTTGGAGCTGGCGCCGTAATATGGTAGGCATCTCCAGTTGAACCATAACCAACGATTTCAGCATAAATGGTCGCACCACGTTTTAACGCATGCTCAAGTTCTTCAAGAACAATAATCCCTGCACCTTCACCCATGACAAATCCGTCACGGTTTTTGTCGAACGGACGGCTTGCTGTCTTTGGATCAGGATTTGTCGAAAGGGCTTTGTTCGCACAGAAACCTGCAAACGACATTTTTGTTAACGGCGCTTCTGTTCCGCCTGTGATCATTGCATCTGCATCTCCGCGCTGAATGACTTTAAATGCATCACCAATTGAGTTTGTACCTGTTGCACATGCTGTCACTGTACAAGAGTTAACTCCTTTTGCGCCAAGTGCAATAGAGATTTGGCCTGTCGCCATATCAGGAATCATCATTGGGACGAAGAATGGACTGACGCGTCTTGCCCCTTTATTTGAATACACTTCGAACTGCTCTTCAAATGTTTCAAGTCCGCCAATACCAGACCCAACCCATACACCAACACGCGGTGCGATTTCATCTGTGATTTCAAGACGTGAATCTTCGAGCGCCTTTTGAGCAGCAACGACTGCATATTGCGTAAAGCGTGCCATTTTTCGCGCCTCTTTTTTCTCCATGTAATCTTCAATGTTAAAATCTTTTAGTTCTGCTGCTACTTTTGCGGTATATTCACTTGAATCGACACGTGTAATCGGTCCAACCCCTGATACACCCGCTAAAGCATTTTTCCATGTTGACTCTACATCGTTGCCAAGTGGTGTCAAAGCACCTAATCCTGTAACAACTACTCGTTTCTTATCCATTAATTTGTGCACCCCACTCTTTTATCGGCCCCATCGCATAGCGATTGCGCCCCAAGTTAATCCGCCGCCAAAACCAACCATTACAATCACATCGCCGTCATGAATTTTTCCGGCTTCGATTTCTTCACATAGTGAAATTGGAATAGAAGCTGCTGATGTGTTTCCATATTTATGGACAGTCTTCGACATTTTTTCAACTGGCAGCTCTAAGCGTTCGCGTGCTGCTTCCATAATGCGAATATTTGCTTGATGCGGGATCAAGAAGTCAACGTCTTCTTTTGATAGTCCAGCTTTTTCAATGACGTTTACACTTGACTCGCCCATTTGTCTTACAGCAAATTTAAATACTTCTCGTCCATTCATGATTGTATGATCTTTTTCATCTAAGTACAAGTGCTTCCCGCCGCTTCCATCTGCTCCGAGTTCAAATGATAGAATTCCTTTGCCTTCGCTGACTTCTCCCAGCACAGCAGCGCCAGCTCCATCTCCAAACAAAACAGCTGTATTGCGGTCATCCCAGTCGGTAATGCGAGAAAGTTTTTCAACACCGACGACAAGCACGTGTTTGTAAGTTCCTGATTCGATAAATTGTTTTCCAGTAACAAGCCCATACATAAAGCCAGCACACGCAGCGCTAATATCCATTGCACATGCTTTATGTGCACCGAGCTGCTCTTGAATCATACAAGCGACTGTCGGAAATGCTTGATCTGGCGTGACTGTTGCCACAAGAATCATATCGATATCTTCTGCAGCCACATCTGCGTCAGCTAATGCTTTTTTTGCAGCAGCAAGCGCCATATGAGATGTATTGACATCATCAGATGCAATTCTTCTTTCTTCTATACCTGTTCTAGTACGAATCCACTCGTCAGAAGTTTCAACCATTTTTTCTAAATCATGATTTGTTAATACTTTTTCAGGTATATAGCGGCCAAGGCCAATAATTCCAGCATTCATTGAATAAGACTCCTTTTACTCATACGAGCATGTGATATTGTGATCTTATATTAGTATCTGGTACTAATTTTACCTTATTTTTTTCTTCTTGGCAATACAAACGTCTAACCTTTCCTCTCACTTTTTTCATAGATTAATGATATATACCAATAGTAGAAAGGAACATGTGATATGGCGCAAAAAGATATTTTCTCAGCAATGATGTTTGGACAGCCGATTGAAAAGGAGAAAACCAAGTCAGAGGCAAAGGAGGAACGTGCGGAGACATCTTCAAGTGATGACTCAATTGACTACATGCATGTCATGAATCAAATTGGGAACATTATGAACTCCATCGATGAGCTGAAGCCTGTGTTTAAAGATGTTGGTCCTATGATTAGTGCCTTCAAGAAAAAATTATCATAAAAAAAAGCCACTATTCTGTGGCTTTTTCTGATTCTGCATCTGCTTTTCCAAGCTCGTATGCTTCCTGCATGACAGATGTAAATAATGTTAGCAGCGGCTGAAGCGCTTCAGGCTCAAGCTGAATCCCTACTTTATCTAATTCTTCCTTTGCCTGCGGAAAATACTTCATGGCAATTTGTAAAAATTCCATCGATTTTTCGTGCTGCATGATCGTCGTCTCCTCACTTTTCATTTGGCAGTTTGCCAGTTTTTTTGTAAGACGCAATATCACTTTCAATGTCTTTCACAAAAGCGTCGTCAATGGTGGTGCTAAATTTCCCCATCTCGATCACTCCTTCTTTAAAATCAAAGGAGTACTCACCTTGTTCATTTAGCTTGCCTTCATTAAATTTCTTTGCAATGATGCTGTACGCTTTATCAACATGCTGGACAGTGCTCGTTAAAACCGTATGACTTCCGAGGTTGGATTGATCGGTCACGTACCCGATCGCTGATAAATTATCGGCTTTGATTTGTTCAATGACAGGGATATTATAACCATCACCTGCGGGATACACAACATCTACGCCCTGCTTTTTTAATTTTTGATAGAGCTCCACCGCTTTGTCAGCATCATCCCAGTTTTCGACAAACTCTGCTAACACTTGTACATGTTCATCTTGATATTTTGCCCCTTTGATAAAGCCGTCTACCTCACTTTGCCAATCATATGTAGCAAGAATACCAATCTTTTTTGTTTTAGACATATGTGCAGCTGTCATGCCTCCGAAAAAGCCCATCGCTTCACCTTTAAATGTCACGTTTGTGACATTGTCCGCCTGAGGCTTGTTTCCATTGACCGTAATAAATTGTATGTTTGGATAATCTTCACTGATCAAGTTGAAAATTTCACTGTATTCATTGCCATGGCCAATAATCAAATTGACTCCTTTTTTATGGAATTCTTCAATGGCATCAACGATTTTCTCCTTGTCGACCATTCCTTCCTTATAATAAACATCTACACCAAATGTTGATTGGATACTTAATAAGCCTTTATAACCTTTCGTTCCCCAAACTTGATCATTGATCGTATCGGGGACGAGTAAACCCACCTTCTCAATTTTTCCTTTTAAAGGCGCCTGCGAGCAGGCAGATAATAGAAGAAGGAACGAAAAGATCATGACAAGCCGCTGGTACTTCATGCCATGTTCAACTCCCTTTTGCAACATGCAGTGATGAACCTGTATGTTAAATATAGGTTTATTTTATACTGAAAAAAGATAAGATGGAAGATCATTCTTGCTTTTTGTCGAAAAATGTTGAGTTTTGTCTTTTCCATTCAGCTATCATATCTTCTGCTTTTTTGTCATCTGTTTCGCTTTCTACCTTCAATTCATACGTCATGTCCTGTCTTTGACCTGTGTCTGATACCCATTGTAACAAGTTCTTCGCCACATCTTCTACAAAAAATGAATCTGCACGCTTTGTTTGATCTTCATTGAGTGTCCATGGTCCGAACATGTTAGGAAGAATCACTGCCGGCACATTCTGTTTTGCTGCTTCGTTTTCAGGGTTATCAAAAAGAAGCCGGTACATGCCATGCTTTGCTTTGATGTCTTCCTGACTGTTATGCGGATCCTCTGATTGAATAAAAATGAGATCATACGTGTCTTTGCTATCCTGAAGGTCAATGACACGAACGAGATCATTTCTGCCCAGCCACATCATCCGCTCTTCTAACAGTCCTTTTTGTTCTTCTTTAAGATCATGAGGACGCGTGATATCCACTTGAATGCCCTCTTTCATCATATATTCACAAAGTGTCAGGCCAAAAAACTCATCTGCCCCTATGATCAGTCCTGTTTCCATGTTCATGTCCCCTTTTTTAATATCGAATAAAAAGAAGAGCCCTTTCTATGAAGGGCTGTTATCATCCTATTCATCACAATTCTCTTTCATGCGATTTATAAAACTTGTGAATGGATTGAAAGATTCTTCTCGGATGATCAAACATATGCAGTGTGAGGTCGATCTGACAATGTTCTGGATTTTTCATATGCTGATCAATAAAAGGTTTTGCGTGAAGTTCATATGCATAAGGTGCACCGTTTAGTCTTTGCCATATATGAATCGGCACATGAGCAGAATGAACAGGGCAAGAAGGCAGTGGATACGTTTCAGCTTCCTTTTCAGAACAGCCATAGCTCTCTGCTAACTCTTTGATCAGCTGCTTGTAAAAGAATTTGTGTTCCTTTTCTCTTTCTCGTTGTGCATCCAGATTCAGACATGGATTCATCATCGCAATGGACCTTAACACTTCAGGCATCTCCTTAGCAAGGCTCATGGCAACAAGTGCGCCCATTCCCTCTGCGAGCACATGAATTTCCCGGTTTAATATTTCTTGTTTTAATGTGTGATGCACGAGCTGCTTGGCACTAAAAACAGCATCTTCGCATCCCCAGTGATTCCCATGAAGTTGACTATTAAACAATGTATATCCTTCATCCTTTAAGGCAGTTAAAAGCTGGTTTCTTCCATAATGCTGAAGCCAGAATGATGTATTTTCCTGCACAAAGTGATTTCGGTCACCGAGGATTAGAATGCCAAAGCCATTTGGTTTTTGAGGAAGGTGAATGATGTTCCACTGGGAACCAAGCTGGAAAAAACGTTCGCTTACACCCATATGGCCAGCCTCCTTTCAGTGATTCTGCTTTCTATGATATGAACAACAACTCTTGTAGGAATAAGGAAATCCCCTAAAGACAGAAGAATTCTTTTTATTTTTATAGCAGAAGGTCTAAAAATGGTCACATAAAGGCGGAAAACAGTCTTTTCCCTTCACTTGCATCTATGGTATGATAATCAATAGATTGTTACATAAAGGACGGTGGGATTATGCATTATATTATCACCCTCATTTGGACTTTTCTGCTGACACATATGGCTGGTTACATCGTTGCCTCTATGAATGGAGCTGCTTATGATTTTACGCTCACTTCCATTCTTGCAGTTGTGTTTACGGTTATTTTATTCATCTTTGCTGAAGTAAGTCCAATGAAAGAAACGGAAAGTTCAACAAAACACTCTTAATATGCAAGAAAACGATTTGTGAAAAAGAGCTAAAATGATGTTTAGCTCTTTTTTCTTTTTTTCTGCGTGATTGAAAAGCGGCATGCTAAAACCCCCTGTCTATAACATACAGGGGGTTTTTATTGTTCACACCTCGACAGTTTCGGACTTTTGTTTGTCCGCTGTCAAATGGCTTTTCGCAAGCCCTGTAAACAGGAAGATCGCGATACCTGATAAAATTTCAAGGATTCCTCCGCCAGCAATGACAGGTCCCGCTCCAAATCTTTCTGCCAGAACGCCTGATACGACAGCTGCAAGCGGGAGAAAGACATTTGATGACGCATTGATCACAGCATATACTTGCGGCTGATCCTCTTGATCAACAGACGTTTGAATAATGACCATTTCCGGTACATTGATCGCACTGACAGCAGCTCCAAAAATAAAGGAAGCAAGCAGAACGACCGGCAGCCATGTACTCATCCCTGTAATAAAGAACGCAGCCCCTTCAATCATGCCAGCGACAATAAAGAACAAACCAAATCTCTTAATTTTGACCTTCGCTAGAGCAAAGCCCATCATAAACGCGCCAACTGCAGCAACGCCTCTTAAAATGGAATACACCATGGAGTCGCTTTGCAGCGCTTCTGCTACGTATACTGCTGAGAGCGCCTGCCACGGAGCTGCTGCGACATTCATTAAGATACAATACAGTGTGAGTGCAAATAAAATGTGATGGTTTTTGACAACGAGAAACCCTCTTTTTAAGTTATACAAATATGTATTCTTCGCTTGTTTAATGCCTGCTGCTTTTTCTTCATCGGTTTTCTTCAGCTTAACCCCGATAATAAACAGACCAGAAATAACAAATAAAGCAGTGGTGATCAGCAGGGTATCAGCAGGTCCAATTAATTTAACCAAAAGACCAGCCACCATGACTGCTGCAAGTGCAACAATCTCAAAAGAAGATTGCAGGATCGCATTTGCTTTTTGAATGAGATGCTTTGGAACAATCTGCGGTAAGATGGCCACCGAAGCTGGATTATATGCTGCACCTGTTGCCGATTGAATAACCATTAATGAGATCAATAACCATAGAGGCAATAGATGCGAAAAGTGCAGAAGTGGAATAATGAGTACAATTGTTGCTCGAACAACATCTGAAGCGAACATCCATTTAGACAAATGATGCTTTTTCATAAGAGGTCCTAATATTGGGGCTAACAAAGATGAAGGGAGAACAGTTACTGCTAGAAGAAGTCCTGTACCGAGCGCTCCATCCCCTCTTAAAATCAATAGCCAAAGGACGGATGTAAAAGCAAAACTTTCCCCTGTGTTTTTAATGAGTCTTGATATGAATAATGAGGTGAAGCGTTTATTCCAAACACTTTCACTGAGATTCATCTTTTCCATCACACAAATCCTTTCAACAATATATTACATATTTTACCTTAAGTTCTCTTTTTTTCATACTATTTATTTGAAAATTGGAACTTAATTGTTTTTTATTATAAAGAAAAAAGAGGCATGACACATGCCTCTAAAGACTTATTCCTTATGACTCTTAGTCAATTGCTTACGGCTTTCTTTGGTAAGTCCAAACACGATTATGGTTCGAGTTATCAGGAAAGACATCGCCTGCTTTAAGCTTAATCTTTAAAGGATCTTTCACCATACTGCCAGTTTCACCGATCTCGATATATACACCATTATTCGGTGCCTTATTCCCTGATTTAAATTGATGCTGCTGACCCATTTTCATCCTCCTTTCTCGATTGATGTTATTATGTCCCGTCCCTTGCCACTCCAATCCTTTATGCAAAAAGTCCCTGCTCATACGAGTCAGGGACACTTTGATTTATTTGGATGGTTGATACATAAGTTCTTTCATTAACGCTTTTTGCACATGCAGGCGGTTTTCTGCCTGCTGAAATACTTTTGAGTGCGGCCCGTCAATAATATCTGCCGTCACTTCTTCGCCGCGATGTGCCGGGAGACAATGAAGGAAAATATAGTCCTTTGCCGCATGACTCATCAGTTCGTCATTGATTTGATATTCTTTAAATTCAGCAAGACGTTTCTCTGTTTCTGCTTCCTGTCCCATGCTTGTAAACACATCTGAATAAATAACATCTGCATCTTTTACAGCTGCGACAGGATCTGTCGTCACGGTCACTTCTGCACCTGATTGTTTCGCAAACTCACGGGCAGTGTCTGTTACTTCTTGAAGTGGTTCATAGCCTTTTGGTGATGCAACCGCAATGTCACAGCCTAGCTGCGCACAGCCGACCATCAAGGAGTGCGCCACGTTATTTCCGTCACCGATATAGGCGACTTTGATTCCTTTTAACGTGCCTTTTGTTTCTTTAATCGTTAATAAATCAGCAAGTGCCTGACATGGATGTGAGTAGTCCGTTAATCCATTAATGACTGGAATAGACGCGTATTGTGCAAGCTCTTCAACCTTCTCATGCTCAAAGGTTCGAATCATAATACCGTTGACATAGCCAGACAGCACCTGCGCTGTATCACTGATGGTTTCCCCTCTGCCAATTTGCAAATCATTTGAGCTGAGGAAGAGCGCATGTCCTCCTAGCTGCGTCATCCCCGCTTCAAACGAGACACGGGTTCTAGTCGAAGATTTTTCAAAAATCATTGCTAACGTTTTCCCTTTGAATAAATCTTGATATGGGTTTTGTTTCATTTCTTCCGCTTTTTCAATTAAATAAGCAATCTCATGGATTGAGAAATCTTTTAACGATAAAAAGTCTTTTCCGTATAATGCCGGTTGCACGTCGATTTGACTCATGCCGTCACTTCCTTTTTATATAATTCATGGAGTGATACTGGTGATACATCTCCATTTTTCCCTTGCAGGAATGCTTGAACTGTTTCATATTCAGTTAGAACTTGAACGCCGTGTGTGAGTGCTTTTACACGCTGCTCTTTTGCCTCTTCATCTTCTCCTAAATGAATATGAAGGGATTTATCTTCATTCTGCAGCCAGGATTCAAAGCTGCCAGTCCAGACGTCAAAGCCTGCATGTTTCGCTTCATCGATCAATTGCTCACTGCCTTGTATAAAGAGGCTTCCTTTTTTCTTCCAGATCGGTGCAAACACTTTTTTCAAGGCGCTTTCGGCGTTCTTGCCTACACACATTCCTTCTCCTGTCGCTTTCATTTCAGGTGTCAGCTTGAGGTCGATATCTTGAATGGCATGGGATGAGAACACTGGGAATTTGACCGCTGTCCCCCCTTTGTTTTTCGTTGCAGGGTTTAGCTCTTCAAGCGCCGCACCAGCTAATAATTGAGTGGCCATTGGGATCATATCAATGCCCATTACCTTACTGACGACTGGAACAGTCCGGCTTGCCCGCGGATTCACCTCTAATACAAGCGCCTGATCACCTTTGATGACAAATTGGATATTCATAATGCCCTTGAACGCTAATTTCTTCGCTATTTGTTCAGACGCAGTATGCACCTGCTGTTTGATATCTTCACTGATTGAGATGCTTGGTAAAATGGCAAAGCTGTCACCTGAGTGCACGCCCGCTTTCTCAATATGTTCTACGATCGTTGGAATGAAGGCTGTTTTTCCGTCAGAAATAAGATCCACTTCAACTTCTTTTCCAGTGACGTACTCATCAATTAAGATTGGGTATGGCAAATGATCTGGCTGATCGAGCAGTGATGCCAAATGTGCTTCTGACTGAACAACGATCATTCCCATTCCGCCAATGACATACGATGGGCGAATTAATACAGGGTAACCGATGCTTTTCGCATGTACGAGTGCTTCTTCTTTTGAATGAGCTGTATCTCCTTTTGCGTGAGGAAGGTTCAGTTCATCAAGAAGCTGATAGAATAAATCACGGTCTTCAAGTGCATCCAGCGTAGCAAAGGATGTACCTAACAACGTGACACCGGCTTTTTCTAAGCCTTCTGCGACGTTGATCGCAGTCTGTCCGCCAAATTGGACAATGACAAAATCAATTTGTTCTGCTTCCACAACGTTTAGGATGTGCTCTAATGTAATCGGCTCAAAATATAAACGATCTGCAATCTCATAATCAGTACTGACTGTTTCTGGATTGTTGTTCATCATGATGGTTTCAAATCCAAGCTTTTGCAAGGTAAGAACGCCATGAACGGCACTATAATCAAATTCGACCCCCTGCCCGATTCGAATCGGACCTGAGCCAATGATAAGAGCACGCTGCTTTGTTTTTTCTTGATGCTCACCATCACTTTTTCCAAAGTAGGTGGAATAGAAGTAATTCGTTTTTGCATCAAATTCCGCCGCACATGTGTCGACAATTTTAAATGAAGCAGCAATCCCGTACTCTTGACGGAGCTGCCTGATTGACTCTTCCGTTTGACCCGTAAGAAGAGCAATCGTTTCATCAAGGAATCCTTTTTCTTTTACCTTTTTCAAGGTATCTTTTGATAGCGTCCCCTTATGATCGTTCAATTCTTGCTCGAGCGTAATCATATTCTGGAACACATGTAAGAAGAATCGATCGATTTTCGTCGTTTGATGAATCGTTTCAACCGTTTCTTGTCTTGAAAGAAGCTCCATAACTGCGAAAAATCGGCGATCGTCTGGTGTTTTGATGAGTTCAAATAATTGTTCTGTCGATTGCTCTTTCAGTTCTGGCAGGTGGAAGCCCTTCGTTTTAATTTCAAGGGATGCAACTGCTTTTTGGATGGCTGATTCTAAATTCCGATCAATCGCCATGACTTCGCCAGTAGCCTTCATTTTTGTGCCTAATTGACGGTCTGCCTGTTTAAATTTATCAAACGGCCAGCGCGGGAATTTCACGACAACATAATCGAGTGCCGGCTCAAAACTAGCATAGGTTGTGCCTGTGAGCGGGTTTTTCAATTCGTCAAGCGTATACCCCACCGCAAGCTTAGCTGCCATTTTCGCAATCGGATAGCCCGTTGCTTTTGATGCAAGAGCAGATGAACGGCTGACCCGAGGATTCACCTCAATGACAAAGTATTCTTTACTGAGTGGATCAAGGGCAAATTGGATGTTGCAACCACCGACTACATCCAGTGCTGAAATGATTTTCAGGCTCGCTGAACGGAGCATTTGATAATCCTGATCCGTTAATGTCTGGGAAGGTGCAACGACAATTGAGTCTCCTGTATGCACACCAACTGGATCAATATTTTCCATGTTGCATACCGTGATACACGTATTTTGACGGTCTCTCATGACCTCATATTCGACTTCTTTAAAGCCAGCTATGCTTTTTTCAACTAAACACTGGTGAATCGGACTCGCTAAAAGAGCTCCTTCAATGAGCGGCTTAAATGCCTCTTCTGTTAGAGCGATTCCGCCGCCTTTACCGCCAAGTGTGTATGCTGGTCTTAGGATGACTGGGAAGCCGACTTCTTTTGCAAATTGAAGGGCATCTTCCGCATTATCCACAATTTCACTATCTGGCACAGGTTCGTTCAAATGCTTCATGAGAGCACGGAATTTCTCTCGATCTTCACCGTTTTCAATTGTTTCAACTGACGTTCCGAGCAGAGTTACCCCATGCTTTTTCAGCACACCGGCTTTTTCTAGCTCGACAGCAAGGTTTAAAGCCGTCTGTCCGCCAAGGTTGGCTAAAAGACCATCTGGTTTTTCCTTTTCAATGATTCTTGTCACTGAATCAACTGAAAGCGGTTCAAAATAGATTTCATCAGCAAATGACTCGTCTGTCATAATGGTTGCTGGGTTATTATTCACTAAGATGACTTTGTAGCCTTCTTCTTTTAAGGCCATACATCCTTGTGTTCCTGAGTAATCAAATTCTGCTGCCTGACCAATGATGATTGGACCAGACCCGATGACTAGAATGGTTTGTATGCTTTGATCTTTAGGCATGTGCGACTTCTCTCCTTGCTTGTTTCACTTTCTCAATAAAATCATCGAATACCCATTCACTTTCAGCAGGCCCTGGGTGTGCTTCTGGATGAAATTGAACTGACATAATCAGCTTTTCTTTATGAATGAATCCTTCTACAGATCCATCATTGACATGAAGGAATTTCACATCCACTTCTTTGTCATTCATGCTTTTTTCATTCACCACATAGCTGTGGTTCTGACTTGTCATAAAGACACGTTTGGATTCTGTATCCTGTACAGGATGATTCGCTCCCCTGTGGCCAAATGGCAGCTTATACGTATCCCCGCCAAGTGCTAGAGCGATTAATTGGTGACCTAAGCAGATTCCAAGTGTCGGGAATGTCATCATGATGTCATGAATCGTTTTTAAATATGGTGTCATGGTTTTCGGATCTCCAGGTCCGTTTGACAGCAGGATCGCATCTGGTTTGATCTCAAACACCTTTTCCATTTGTTTATATGGAATGACGGTTACTTTACAGCCGCGCGCTGCAAGCGAATCTGCAATTGATTTTTTAAAGCCAAAATCAATGAGCGCCACATGTTCCTCACCACTGCCTTGTGTGTAGATCTCGCTATCTGTCACCTGTGCGACGACATTGTCTTGTTTCATTGCAGGCGGCGTTTCGTTTTCGTCTACACTGAGCACAGCGTTCATCGTTCCATTTGCCCGGATGTTTTGCACGACTGCGCGCGTATCTGTATGTGTCAGAAGCGGAATATTCCACTTTTGTAAATAATCTTTTAAGCTGACCGCTGCAAGATGATGTGAAAAATGCTCTGCTGCCTCGTAAACAACCACCGCTTTTACTTGAGGCTTTTTGCTCTCAAAGTCTTCATGATTAATGCCGTAATTTCCGATCAGCGGATATGTGAAAACAATGATCTGACCTTTATAGGAAGGATCTGTGAGCACCTCTTGATAACCTGTCATACCTGTAAAAAAGACCACTTCACCTGTGATGCCAGCTTCTCCTGTCAGATCTCCTTCAAAAGAGGCTCCATCTTCTAAATTTAAATAACCTTTCATGCTTATGTCACCCCAAAATTGAATAATTAATGATACAAATGTATTTTTATACGTTTCTTTGTAAAAAAATTTACACCGAAACTGTTTTATTGGCTAATACTTGAACAATTGCTTCGATCGCTTGATCCAGCTCTGCTTTCTTCACATTCAGCGGAGGTAATAAACGAATGACATTGGGACCAGCTGGAAGCACCAGCAACCCCAGTTCTCTAAGAGCTGTGATATATTCACCGACTGGCTGACCACATTCAATACCTGCCATCAATCCTTTTCCCCGCACCTCTTTTACGATATTCAGCTGTTTGACATTTTGCAGCTTTTCTAACAAGTAATCACCCTTTTCTTTCACTTCTGAAAGAAACTCTTCTTGGAAAATTACATCGAGTGTCGCATTCACAGCGGCCATGGCAAGCATATTTCCACCAAATGTTGTACCATGTGAACCTGGGGAGAATGCATCTCCTAGAGCTTTTTTCCCTATAACTGCACCAACTGGAAAGCCGTTTCCTAACCCTTTTGCTGCAGAGATAATATCAGGATCAAGACACGTCTCTTCGTACGCAAATGCTGTTCCTGTACGACCGATGCCCGTTTGAATTTCGTCTACAATCAGCAGTGCTTCATGCTTTTCACAAAATGCTTGAACTGCTTCTAGAAATTCTGGTGTCGCTGGATTCACTCCACCTTCACCTTGCACAACCTCCAGCATCACCGCTGCCACATCATCGACTGCACAGGCTGACATAGCGTCTGGATCATTAAACGGTACATAGTGAAAGCCTTCTAGCATAGGACCAAAGCCAGTTTTGATTTTATCTTGACCTGTGGCAGCCATACCAGCATACGTGCGCCCATGGAAAGAGTGCAAAAATGTGATGATATTTGTTTTCCCTGTCGCTTTACGTGCTAATTTAATGGCACCTTCATTTGCCTCTGCGCCGCTATTGCAGAAAAAAACGAGATCGCCTGAACTGTTTGCTGCCAGCTTTTCTGCTGCTTTTTCTTGCAGACCATTTTCAAACAGATTCGACACATGCCAGACGTGATCAAGCTGTTCCTTAATGGCTTGATTGACCTTTGGATGATTGTGGCCTAAATTTGTTACTGCAATGCCTTGGATAAAGTCTAAATATTTTTTCCCATTTGTATCGACTGCCCAAGAACCTGCTGCCTCTTTAATTTCAACATTCCACCGTCCATAATTTTGAAAAAGATGACTCACAGGACCGCCTCCTTTTGTTTTACGATTCTTGTGCCTTTAAAGGTTTCTCCTGTAAAGATACTGCCTTTGCCATTTACGATCATCACTTCATCTACATCACCTGATAAAGCACTCAAAGCGGATTGTACTTTTGGAATCATTCCCCCGGAAATAATGCCTTCATCAATGAGTGAAAGGGCTTCTTGTTCGGTGACGACATCTAATAGTTCACCATTTTTTAAAATGCCTTCAACATCTGTGACAAACATGAGCTTATCAGCTTTCATGGCTCCGGCGACAGCTGATGCTGCTAAATCAGCATTCACATTTAAGGTTTGGCATTCTTCCGTCATAGACAGCGGCGCAATTACAGGAATGAATTGTTTCTCCATGAGTGCTTCCGCCATTTCTGGATGAACTTCTTTGATTTCGCCAACGTACCCATAAACGTCTTGATCAAGGAAATCGGCGACAAGCATCTGCCCATCTTTACCGGATACGCCGACAGATGGTATATCATGCTTTGCGAGCTCTGACACAAAGTATTTATTGACTGTTCCCGAGAGAACCATTTCGGCTACCTCTAACACAGGCTTCGTTGTTTTACGCTGACCGTCAACAAATTCTGTTTTCACTTCTAATTTTTGCAGCATGTCGGTGATTTCAGGTCCTCCGCCATGCACGATAGCCAGCTTAAACCCAGCAGCTTGAAGTGAGCGGACATTTTCATAGAAGGTATCTGAAAGTTCTCGAATGACACTGCCTCCACACTTGAACACGATCGTTTTATCCATGTCTATCTCCTTCTTTATGTGCGATAGCTCGCGTTAATTTTCACATAATCATAGGTGAGATCACAGCCCCAAGCTGCTGCTTCACCATTTCCCTCACTCATTTGAATGAAAATCGTAATCTCATCCTGCTCTAGATATGCTTTTGCTTCCTCTTCTGAGAATGGCTGCGGTTCATTGTGTTTGAATAAACATTGTCCGCCTAAATAAACTTCTACCTCTTCCGGAGTGACGGAAGCTGCGCTATGACCAATGGCTCCAACGATTCGGCCCCAGTTAGCATCCGTACCATATATGGCGGTTTTGACAAGACTTGAACCAACGATTTTTTTCGCAATGATGCCGGCTTCCAAATTATTTTTAGCACCAGCGACTTTCGCTTCGATTAATTTCGTTGCACCTTCTCCATCTCTCGCAATCTCTTTGGCTAAATCCTCACAAGCTAGTTTTAATCCTTCTTTAAACAATGGCCATTCTGGATGCTCTTCATTGAGTACATCGTTTTCTGCCATGCCATTTGCCATCACGAGCACCATATCGTTTGTCGACGTTTCTCCATCGACGGTAATTTGATTAAAGGTCACATCTGTAATGTCACGAAGCGCTTGCTGTAACGCTTCCTGTTCGACATTTGCATCTGTTGTGACAAAGCCAAGCATTGTCGCCATGTTCGGGTGAATCATGCCAGAGCCTTTTGCTGCGCCTGAAATGATGATCTCTTTTCCGTCTATCGTAAGGGTGTATGTTGTATTTTTAATGACAGTATCTGTCGTTAAGATCGCTTCTTCAAAATGGCCTTTTTCGGCTTTTGCTTCTTTTAACTCGGCGATGCCCTTTTTGATTTTATCCATCTCCAGACATTCCCCAATGACACCAGTAGAAGAAACAGCAATGTAATCAGGTACTACACCTAACATATCTGCACAGGCTGCCTGCATGTCGTACGCGTCTTTTAATCCCTGCTCACCAGTACATGCATTGGCGATGGCACTATTGACAATGACACCTTTTAATTGTCCTGTCTTTTTTAAGCTTTGTTGTGTGACTTTGAGAGGCGCAGCTTGAAAGTGACTTTGTGTGTAGACCGCTGCACTTGCTGCTGGTACTTCGCTGACGATGAGGCCAAGGTCTTTTTTTGAATAGCGCAAGCCAATGTGAATCCCCTTCGCTTCAAAGCCTTTTGGTGATGATACGTCACCGTCTATTTTGACAATGCTTTTTTCATTCAATTCGATCATGTTTGTTGTCTCCCCTGTTCTCTTATGGATAAAGAGGTGTCATTGTGAGGCCCGCCTCTTCATGTAAGCCTTTGATGATGTTGAAGTTTTGAACCGCTTGGCCGGCCGCGCCTTTCATGAGATTGTCTATGACCGACACGATTGTAAGTCTCCCTGTTCGCTCATCTAAATGAAAGCCAATATCACAGAAGTTACTGCCATATACTTCTTTCGTTTGTGGATAAACGCCGTGATCTCTCACTCTGACAAAATAGGAATCTTCGTAAAAGCCTTTCATTCGCTTCATCAATTCTTCTTTTGTGACATCCGTTTTTAACTGTGTATACATCGTCGCCATAATCCCTCTTGTCATCGGGACAAGATGCGTAGAAAATGTGACGTTCGCCGTCTGCGGATTCCATTCTCTTAATATTTGCTCTATTTCTGGCGTATGCTGATGCTCATTCACCTTATAAATTTTAAAGTTATCGTTTAGTTCTGAAAAATGCGTTCCAAGTGAGGCAGATCGTCCGGCACCGGACACCCCTGTTTTTGCATCTATTATAATCATAGATTCATCGATGACATTCTGTTTGATGAGCGGTGCTAAACCGAGAAGAACTGCGGTAGGAAAGCAGCCCGGATTGGCAATCACTTCAGCTTGTTGAATTTTGTCACGATTCAGTTCGGATAAACCGTACACCGCTTGTTGAACAGATGCTTCATCCGCTGCCCTTCGTTTATACCAAGCTTCATAGGTGTCTCCATCTTGAATGCGCAAATCACCTGATAAATCAATGATCGGCACTCCTTGATTCATAAGCTTTGGCGTCAGTTCACTTGATACGCCTGCTGGAGTCGCTAAAAACACAGCATCTGTCTCTTGCACAATAGCAGCCGGGTCAATGGTTTTTAATGTTTGGTCAGTAATCGCTGTTAGATGTGGATAAGATTGACTGTATGATTGCCCATCACCACTTGATGAATACAATATACATTCCTCCACATGCGGGTGATGCTTGAAGATACGAACCAATTCCGCACCACCGTACCCTGTAGCACCTATAATACCTATTTTCAACGTCAATACACCCTCTTGATCTTTGTGAAATTATTTAACATTATAACATGTATAAAAATTAATTCAATTGTATATTTAATATTTGTTTTCATTTTTTTTCAACAAAAAAACCGCATATCTTCATGAGACATGCGGATTTATCTTTCGTTTTTGATATAGATGACCATGAGCGCACTGCATAAATATAATATAGAGCACCTTAATTTTTCATAAAAAAAACCTGGCATGAGTTTATCTCATACCAGGCATTTTTCATTTTGTGCTTATTGAATACCGAGCGCGATTTTTGCGTATCTTGACATTTTGTCTCGTGTCCAAGGCGGATTCCATACGATGTGAACTTCTGTTTCTTTTACTTCTGGAAGATCACTTAATGCTTTTTTGACTTCATCCACAATAATTGGTGCAAGAGGACAACCCATTGATGTTAAGGTCATGGTGATATCCGCTTTTCCATTCTCATCAAGATCGACATCATAGACAAGTCCAAGGTTGACGATGTCGACATTCAGCTCAGGGTCAATCACCTGTTCTAGGGCGCCTAAAATATTTTCTTTCAATGCTTCATCCATGATATCCACTCCTTTTTCCATTAGTATAACGTACTTTTTGTTATGACTAAACGTTTGTGCTTTTCAGATGAGTCACAAACCAGTCAATCGTTTCAAACATCGCTTGTCTTGAGACCTTATGGCCAGCTTGTCCATCAGTGATAAAGCGAATCAGGTGCGGATCCTGCTTATATTGTGTGGACGCTAACTCATCGTATAGGGATTTTGCGTGCCTGTACGGGACCACAGGATCATTTTCTGCATGCCAGAATAACAGCGGTCTTTTGTTTAATCGATCCGTTTGCAGCGTTAAATCATATGGACGCAGGGCGTCTAATTGCAGATGAACCTCTTCGTCTGTAATGTCTTTCATCAACCCTTTGTGACGCATGTCCATGATCTGTGCTTTTAGAAACGTCGTATAGTTCGGACTCCCCATCAGGCTGACAGCGGCTTTGATCCAGTCATGTTTGGCAAGTGCACCAAAGGTAGTGATGCCGCCCATGGAAGTACCTGCAACGCCTATCAAATCGGCTTCAATCAATTGTTTTTCTTGAAAGTATGTTTTGAGTATATCGATTTCACGAATTTCGTTCAGGACAATTTCCCAGAACTTTGATGCCAGTTCCTCTAAGCTGAGGTTTTCTGATCTTACACCATGATAAGCACAGTCAGGCAAAATGACTCTCATGCCTTTTTCCGCCAGATGGAAGGCGAAGTGTAAATTATGCTCTCGTGCACTTGTAAATCCGTGAATAAAAAATACAAGCGGCAGCGGTTTGTCTTTATTTTCAGCTTTTACGATATGTAAAAATGGAATATCGCGCGTAATTTGCTCATCAATGGTGATCACAGCCTATGAATCCTCCTTTATCATTCCCGTCTTTGTTTATTTTAACATGTAGACAACAAAGATGTGATAAAGATACACTATAGAAAGAGGCGCTAACATGAATTGCCTCCTATCACTTACAGATCAAAGGAGATTTTATGGAGACTAAACCTTATCTAATCGCACTTGACCTGGATGGCACATTATTAAAAGATGATAAAACCATTTCTGCGCACACACTTGACGTCATTCAAAAAGTGAGAGACAGCGGGCATCACGTCTGTATATCAACAGGCCGGCCATTTCGATCCAGCTCTCCTTATTATCAGCAATTACAGCTTGATTCACCAATTGTGAATTTTAACGGAGCGTTTGTCCATCATCCTCTTGATGAGAAATGGGGCAGATTTCATACGTCACTTGATCTTCAAGTGGTCAAACAGCTTGTAGACATTAGTGAAGAGTATAAAGTGCACAATGTGTTAGCTGAAGTGTTAGACGATTTGTATTTCCATTATCATGATGAAAAACTCATTGATATCTTTAATATGAATGCAAACAAAGTCACTGTTGGGGACCTAAGGGACAACCTTGGAGAGAATGTGACGAGCGTGTTAATTCATGCAAAAGAAGAGGACGTCGGAGCTATTCGAAGCTATTTATCAGATGTTCATGCAGAAGTGATTGATCACAGACGCTGGGCTGCCCCGTGGCACGTGATTGAAATCATTAAAACAGGCATGAACAAAGCTGTTGGATTGCAAAAGATCAGTGATTATTACGGTGTTCCTAAGGAGCGGATTATGGCATTCGGAGATGAAGACAACGATTTAGAAATGCTTGAATTTGCTGGATGCGGTGTGGCAATGGGCAACGGAATTGATGCCGTGAAACGTGTTTCAAATGAAGTCACTGATACGAATGAACAAGACGGGATTGCAAAGTTTCTAACGAATTACTTCTCGCTTTAATTTTTCCATTCATACATAGCAGATGGAAGCGGGCATACTACCGTTAGACAGGTTGTCCTGTCAGCTTGTGTAAAGGGGCGGATTCCGAATGGGTAAAAGAAGCAAATCGAAACGCTTTATACAACAAGGTAAAGATTCAGTCAGTCTTCATGACGCACGTTTTCCTTACCGTTCGACACTTGAAGAAGCGTCAGACAGAGGAAATATGAAGACTGATGCTTCTGGAGGTTCATTGTGAGAAACGAACTTTTTGATCAAGCCAAATCATTTACTGAAGAAGCTCTTACTTCTTCATTTTCATCTGGGTTAGAGCGTCAACAGGCAGTCAAACGAGCGAAAAATGCCGTATCCTCTGCATTTGCCAATTCAACAGATGCAGAAAGAAACCAGCTGCATACCTTCCAAGACTTGCTTGATGATCTCTGACATAAAAAAGCTGTCCACATTTGATGGACAGCTTTTTCTAATTCCCATGCTTATTTGACTTGGAATGTTTTCTTCTCCGTGATTTGTTTCAGCCCTTCTGCTTTTCCTTTAAACGTTACAACCGCTTCGTATGTTCCGGGCTTTACACCGTTTGACCACGTGTCTTGAAAATCATAGGCCTCGCCTTTTTTCAGCACAAAAGTTTGGATGGCCTGTGTGAACATACGGTCTTTAGAATAGCGATATTGTTCGTTCCCGTTTTCATCATACACACTGAGCTCGAATTTTTGGCTTGTGTTAAAGGTAAATTCAATATCTCGATCTGATTCATTTTTCAGTGACATGTTAAATTGAACTGAAGAACCTTTCTGGACGGGGTCTACTGTGAGTACAACCGTTTTTTCTCCCATTTGACCGGAAACCTCCTTGTCTGGTTCATCCTTTTTTTGTTGTCCACAAGCGGCTAAAAACAATAGAATGAGAAGAAGTACCAACCCTTTTTTCATCTGCTACCCACCTTTTAATCTCGTCTGAAAAATCCAAGAATATTGGTTGTCTGCACAATATTTGTAAAGGCTTTTGGATCGACTTCTTTAATAATTTGTTCAAGTTCATACAGCTCATACCTTGTAATGACGATCACCATCATTTCCTTTTGCTCGTTGGTGAATGCGCCTTTTGCAGGTACAGTCGTAATACCTCTGACCATTTTTCCGTAAATGGCTTCTTTGATTTCATCTGCTTTTTTCGTCACAATCATCGCGGTCAGCTTCTCATGTCTTGTATGGATGGCATCAATGACCCTTGTGGTCACATATAATGTGACAAGCGTATATAATGCTTTCTCCCAACCTTGTAATAATCCTGCTGTAAAAATGATGATCCCATTTAAAATGAAGAAATACGTGCCAACTGGTTTGTCTTTCCATTTTGCTAATACCATAGCAACGATGTCGAGTCCGCCTGTCGATGCCCCGTATTTGAGCGTGATCCCAATCCCTACGGCGGATATGACACCGCCAAACACAGCATTTAATAAAATATCATGGGAAACACTCGTTTCTGGTAAAACGCCAAGGAAAATGGTTGTTAGTGCAACACTGATGATGCTGTACAAAGTAAAGGAACGGCCAACTTTCATCCAGCCTAAAATGCCGACTGGAATGTTTAAAATAAATAATAGAATCCCTGTTGATACATAAAATGGCGCATATTGATCGATTAAGCTGGATAGCAGCTGGGCTACCCCTGTAAAACCGCTCGCATATACGTCAGCTGGGATTAAGAATAAATTCAGTCCAATCGCATTGAGTAATGCACCAATAACGACGACAATGAGTTTTTTTGCTTCTCCAATGAACATGTTGTCATTCCTCCACTTACCATTCTCTCTATGGTTTTCCCTAAAATTTAGAATTTGAACACGAAAAGATGATTTCTATGATATAGTTAGGCTAAAAAGATGTAAAATATGGCTTATTTTTTAGAAAGAAGGGATTTATATGACTGTTCATATCATAGCAGACAGTGCTGCTGATCTGCCTCTTTCTTATTATGATGAACATAACATAACGCTCATTCCGCTCCGCGTGTTGCTTGGCGAGCAGGAATTTGAAGATTTGATCACCATTGAACCAAAACAAGTATTTGATGCGATGAGACAAGGAGCCAGTCCAAAAACGTCACAGGCTTCACCAAACCGGATCAAGGAAGCCTTTGTTTCTGCCGCTCAAACCCATACATCTGCCATCTATGTCGCTTTTTCATCAGAGCTTTCAGGTACATATCAGACAGCTGTGATGATGGCAAATGAAGTGAAGGAAGAATATCCTGATTTTGATTTACGAATCATTGATTCTAAATGCGCTTCACTCGGCTATGGGCTTGCTGTCAAACACGCTCAGTCACTTGCCATTGACGGAAATACAATACAAGAAATTGAAACGTCTGTAAAGCATTTTTGTGAATCTTTACAACATATTTTTACTGTAGACGATTTAACGTATTTAGCAAGAGGCGGAAGAATCAGTAAAGCGTCCGCATTTGTGGGCGGTTTGTTAAGCATTAAACCCATTTTACATGTCGAAGATGGAAAACTCATCCCGCTAGAAAAAATCCGCGGACGTAAAAAGCTGCTGAAACGCATTATTGAACTAATGAAAGAACGCGGAACGGATTGGCCTAATCAAACGGTTGGCATTAGTCATGGTGATGATCCTGCACTTGCAGAAGACATGAAACAACTGATTGAAGACGAATTTCATCCTAAAGAAATTGATATTCATATCATCGGCGCCGCTGTGGGGTCCCATTCAGGACCTAGCACGCTTGCGATCTTTTTTACAGGCAAACGATCATAAAAAGCACCCTTCCCTGACACAACACGGGAAGGGTGTTTTTCTTATGAAAGTTTAAATCGCTGGACGGTTTCATTTAACCTTGCCGTCATACTCATCAATTCTTCAACTTGTTTGTTCATTTGATGGAACGATTGCAGCTGTTCATTGGCTGAGGCAGAAATTTCTTCACTGCCAGCTGCTGTTTCTTCTACTACTGCACTAATATTTTCAATCGAGTGCAGTACTTGTCCGCCAAGTTCTGTTGATTGGATAATTTGGTCATTTAAGACCGCCATTTCTTGTTTAATATGCTGCGCTTTTGTTTCTATATCTTCAAAGGAGTGTGAGGTTTTGTCCATCGCATCCTGCTGCTGAAGTGAAAGCTTGACCCCTTCTTGAACCGTTTGACTAATGGATTGAATCCCTCTTTCAATATGACTGACCATGTCAAAAATTTGCCTTGTTGCATTAGACGATTCATCGGCAAGCTTGCGAATTTCATCTGCTACAACGGCAAAGCCTTTTCCAGCTTCGCCTGCTCTTGCCGCTTCAATGGCTGCGTTTAAGGAAAGTAAGTTTGTTTGGTCCGCAATGTCAGAAACCGTTTTGGCCATGGCTGAGATTCCGCTGGCGTATTGCGTGAATTCTCCTGCTGATTCTTCGATTTGTCTCGTGGCATGTGTATTTTTTTCAATCGCTGATTTTGTTTCTGTTAACGTGTGCTTTCCGCTTTCTACGGCTTCAATGGCATCCTCTGTACTGCGGATGACCGTTTGTGAGCGTTCAGAATTTTTACGTCCATGCTGGTCCATTTTCTCAATCAAGCTGACGCCATGCTGGAGATCTTCTGAAATCGCTTGTGACCCATTGGCCATTTCGTCTGTTGAGACAGATACTTGATTGGCAGATTCCATCATCTTTTTATTTTCATCATTCAGGTGGATCGAGAATGTCTCTACTCGGCTTGAGACATGGCTGATTTCTTTAATCAGACTAATCAACTGATCTGTCATTTGATTAAAGGATTCATTCAAGCCGCCGATTTCATCCTTACGCTGAATATCTGTCCGCTCCACAGCAAGATTCCCTTCTGCGATCTGCTTTGCTCTGTAGGATAGTGATTTGATAGGTGTCACGATGGATCGCGTTAGTCCAATATTCAAAAAGACGGCAATGACAATCAGTGTGAGGGCTGAGACGAGTGCACTTGTAATAATCCATTGTACATTGTCTGCTGCATCCTCTAGATTTTGTTTATACGCTTCTTCTGCTCTTTTATTCATCGTATGCACATCGTTTAAAACGCCATCAATTCTTGCTGCCACACGTCTTGCATCCGAGGCGTTTTTTTCGCCAATGGCATTGTTGGCTTCTTTGGTCCACGTGTCATATTTTGAATTTAACCTTGTTAATGCCTCTTTGTTCAAATTTCCAGCATGCTTGTTTAACGTTTGCAGCTGTTTTTTTGCTGTAGAAATATCGTTTTGAACGATCTCTAGCTGTTCATCTGAAAGTGTCATCGAATAATTGGTCATCGCTTGCTCGACACTTTCAAAGCTTGCCTTCGTTTTTTGTACGTTTAATAAGGTTTGGACATCTGCTTCATTTGATGATTGGATCTTTGTCATGCTGACAATGATAAAGGCGATGACGCCAACTGCTAAAAGAAGTGAGATAAGTGAGTTGAGTAAAATTTTGACGCGTAAACTCATGATGCGCCCCCCTCTTCTTTTAGAAGCGTCTGCTTCAGACCATTTAATTTTTTGGTCAGTGTCTCAGCATTTTTTAAGATCCGGATTTTTGCCATATCGATTCCATCATTGCTTAAGTCATAGACAACATGACCGCTTTTAATTTGATTGTTCTTGACGACCTGTTCGCTGAATTGATAAACCACTTCATCGACTTTTTTCACCATAGATGAAATCACAGCTTTTTCCGCAGTATAGTACTGATCGCTGTCCACACCAATGGCATATTTGCCTTGCGATTGCGCTTCTTTTAATACACCAACACCTGAATAACCGGCTGCGGCATATAAAACGTCTGCTTTCTTTTTGATCATATCTTTGGCTATTTTACCGCCCTTGCCTGCATCACTAAATGTACCTGCATAGGTAGATAAGATTTTGATTTTTGGATTGACTGATTTGGCGCCTTTTTGAAACCCTTTTTCAAAACGATGAATGACGTCTGCATCAACACCGCCAACAAATCCAATGACATCGCTTTTTGTTGTCATCGCAGCAAGTGCACCTGCTAAATAGCTGCCTTCCTCTTCTTTAAACGTCACAGAGGTCACATTTTTCAGCTCAGATACGGCATCGATCAGAAGAAACTGCTTCTTCGGATATTTCTTTGCGACTTTTTCTAGGTCTTCTTGCATACTAAAACCTACACCGATAATGAGATCATTACCATCTTTTACGAGTTCTGTCAGCCCTTTTTCATATGTATCAGTTTCTGCAATTTCTCTATAATCAAATTCAATGCCAAGCTCATCACGTGCTTTTTCTAATCCTTTAAATGATGAATCGTTAAATGATTGATCACCAAGACCATCATCTGTGAGCATAACGCCAATATGCTTCGCAGTTGATTTTGGCGACCCCTCCTGTTGATTACCGCATGCGGCGAGCACCATAAGCATGGCTGCCATCAGAAGCAATGAAATCTTCACTTTCATCCAAAAACACACTCCTTTTATCATCCTTACTCCTTTTTTATCGGATTTGAGGGGCGTTGTTTCAATGCTATAGTGAAGGTTTTCATGACTTTTTTCATAGAAAAAATCCATTATTTAAGACAAAAATAAAAAAGTGAGCAAATGCTCACTTTTAGATCATTGACAAAGGGCTAAAACGAACTTTATTTTAGAACTTTGTCTTCTTTTCAGCGTGACCTGAAAACCTTTGCAGCCCTAGGAAGGACGAGTACCGGAGCGGAGCGAATTGAGTATTCGTGAGCACCGGCACGCAGGACTGACACCGAATGCGAGGGTTTGTCTGCACGCTGAAGTGAGCAAATGCTCACTTTTTCTCGTATGTCCAGCCTTCTTTTTGGTAAACGAGATCATTTTTCATCAGATGACCTAGTGCTCGTTTAAAGGCGGCTTTGCTCATTTGAAATCTTTCGCGGATATCCTCTGGATCACTTTTGTCTCCGTAAGGCATGGCGCCGTTTCTTGTTCTCATATAGGTTAAAATTTCTTCTGCATCGACAGATAATGCATCCTGTTTTCTAGGAAGCAGAGAAACGTTCACGGTTCCATCCTCTTTCACTGCAATAACGCGTCCTGTAACGGTCGATCCTAGTCTTGGCTCTTCCTTTCGTTCCGTGCGGTGAATAAACCCTCGCACACCTGTATCTGTCAACATAAAAGAACCTGTCGCAATTAAACGATAGATTGTTCCAGTAATTTCTTTGTTCATTAAGGTTTCTGGTGCCTCAGTAAACAATTCACTGATCACGTCTTCTGTGGCTGGTTTTGCGAACATTCTGCCGTAACTTGTGACTTTCAGCATACAGTAGAGTTTGTCTCCTTTTTTCGGCCATGCTTCCTCAAATGGCGGGAGGTGTTCTGTTGCCACAAGTGCATCCTTTGACAGTCCAACATCGACAAATGCGCCCATGTCTTCTACCACGTCTACAACTTCTACCCAGCCATATGTATGTGCGTTAATTGTAGGAATTTTCATTGTGGCAGCGAGTCTTTCTTCATGATCTACATATAAATAAACCTCTACTTCATCTCGGTCATCAAGATCCTCTGTCATTTCACTGCGGTGCAGGAGAACCGAATCTTCACCATCTGTCAAAAAGTAGCCGTATTCCATTTCGTTCTCTATTTGCAAGGTCAGTTGCTCACCTGGTCTCATGTTCTCTTCCTTCCTATCTGCCCATAAAAGAGCGTTCGTTCATCTTTTGATTCACTTTATTCTACTATACTTCTCCCCGCATGAACATCTCTAGTTCTGTTAGCTAAAGTGGACAAACTGGTCACGATTTATACCGCAGCCGGCTGAACTCTTTGCCTCAACTCTTCGATAAAGTTTCTTCTTCGCCTATTGGCATGATAAAATAGACGCAATATCAATACTTGGAGGTCATGTGTGATGGCAAAAGAAAGCTCATTTGACATTGTATCGAAAGTCGAACTGCCTGAGGTGCAAAACGCTGTTCAAGCAGCGCTGAAAGAAATTAAAAACCGTTATGATTTTAAAGGAAGTAAAAGTGATATTTCTCTCGAAAAAGAAGAACTTGTTCTCATTTCTGATGATGACTTCAAGCTTGAGCAGCTAAAAGATGTACTTGTGACAAAGCTGATCAAACGAAATGTGCCAACTAAAAACATCGATTACGGAAAAACCGAGCATGCCCTTGGCGGTACAGTACGCCAGCGTGCGAAGCTGATCAGCGGGATTGATCAAGACAACGCTAAAAAGATCAACGCACTCATCAAGCAGTCTGGCATCAAAGTGAAATCACAATTTCAGGATGACCAAGTGCGTGTGACAGGGAAAAATAAAGATGATTTACAAGAGGTTATTTCTCTTATGCGTAAGGCTGATTTGCCGATTGATGTCCAATTTATAAATTTTCGATAAATTTCAAATTTTCCATTGATTATTTCTGCATTTTTCGTTACAGTTGATGGAAGTTCAATTCATTGACATGTTCATATTGCTTTCTTATCAAGAGAGGCAGAGGGACTGGCCCTGTGAAGCCTCAGCAACCGGTGTAGTAGAAATCTATTTTCTATGACCAAGGTGCTAAATCCAGCAAGCAACTGCTTGGAAGATAAGGAGAAGAATTACGATACAGCCAAAAAGTCTTCTTCTTATCAGAAGGCTTTTTTTGTTACATAGAAATAAGGAGGAATACAATGGGCCTATTACAAGACTTACAAAATCGCGTGCTGATAGCTGATGGAGCGATGGGAACACTTTTATACTCTTACGGCATTGACCGCTGTTTTGAAGAATTAAATTTATCGAAAGAGGATGAAGTGAAACGCGTGCACGAAGCATATGTGCAGGCAGGCGCTGACATCATCCAAACGAACACATACGGTGCGAATTATATTAAACTGTCCCGCTACGGCTTAGAGGAAGAAACGAAACGCATCAATACAAAAGCGGTACAAATTGCAAAAGCAGCCGCTGGCTCCGCTTATGTTCTCGGAACAATTGGCGGCATTCGAACGTTTAACAAAAATGCCTACTCTATAGAAGAAATCAAACGAAGCTTTAGAGAGCAGCTGTACATCCTATTAAATGAAGAGCCTGACGGATTATTGCTTGAAACGTATTATGACATAGAAGAAGCGAAGGCTGTTCTCCAAATTGCTCGCAAAGAAACGACTCTCCCGATTGTCATGAATGTCTCTATGCATGAACAAGGCGTTTTGCAGGATGGTACCCCGCTGAAGGATGGTTTATCTGAGTTATCATCTCTTGGTGCAGATGTCGTCGGCATCAACTGCAGGCTGGGCCCTTATCACATGATTCAGGCACTCGAAGGCGTTCCACTTTTAGAAAATTCGCATTTATCAGTCTATCCTAACAGCAGTCTCCCCTCTCTTGAAGAAGGCAGACTCGTCTATGATACAGATAACGATTATTTCCGAAAAAGTGCACTTGAATTTAGAAATCAGGGCGCACGCATTATCGGAGGCTGCTGTGGAACAACACCTCAGCATATTAGCGCAATGGCTGAAGCGATCAAAGATTTAGCACCGATCACTGAAAAAGAAGTGAAAGTGTTAAAAGAAGAAATCATTTCCATCCAAGATCAGCGCACTGAGCCAGGTCTTGATGAGCTGGCTGTGGAAAAACGATCGATTATCGTAGAGCTCGATCCGCCGAAGAAGCTGAACTTCGAAAAATTTCTCGTTGCTGCAAATGAATTAAAGAATGCTGGCATTGATGCGTTAACGTTAGCCGATAATTCTCTTGCGACTCCGCGCATTAGCAATGTCGCTTGCGGCGCATTATTAAAGCAGCAGCTTGATATGCGTTCTCTTGTTCATATCACATGCCGCGACCGTAATTTGATTGGGTTACAATCCCATTTAATGGGGCTCGATACTCTTGGATTAACCGATATTTTAGCGATCACAGGCGATCCATCTAAAATTGGAGACTTCCCAGGTGCAACATCTGTGTATGATTTAACCTCCTTTGATTTGATTCGTCTCATCAAGCAATTTAATGAAGGCCTTTCTTTCTCAGGAAAGCCTCTTGGCAAAAAGACCAATTTTTCAGTGGCTGGCGCGTTTAACCCAAATGTGCGTCATATTGATAAAGCGGTCAAACGTCTTGAGAAAAAAATCGAATACGGCGCTGATTATTTTATTTCACAGCCTGTTTATTCTGAAGAACAGCTTGTGAAAATTCATGAGGAAAGCCGCCACTTGGATAAACCAATTTACATCGGAATTATGCCGTTAACAAGCAGCCGAAATGCAGAGTTTATTCATCACGAAATTCCCGGCATCAAATTATCTGATTCTATTCGTGACATTATGGCTAAGGCTGGCGAGGATAAAGAAAAGCAGCGAGCAGAAGGTTTAGCGATTGCCCGCTCTTTATTAGATACAGCCTGCGAATTGTTTAATGGCATTTATTTAATTACTCCTTTCCTTCGATCAGATTTAACAGCAGAACTGACCACCTACATCCATCAGAAAGAAAAGGAGTCTAACATCCATGTCAACTATCACTGAACAGCTCAAAAAACGCATCCTCGTCCTTGATGGTGCAATGGGCACAATGATTCAAAACGCCAACCTGACAGCAGAGGACTTTGGCGGAGAAGAGTATGAGGGCTGTAACGAGTATTTGAATGTGACAGCCCCTCACATCATCCGTGCGATCCATAGGGAATACCTCGAAGCAAGTGCCGATCTCATTGAAACAAATACGTTCGGCGCGACAAAGCTCGTCCTTGATGAATATGGGCTTGGCCACCTTGCCTATGAACTCAATGTTCGAGCTGCACAGCTGGCAAAGGCTGAAGCAGACCGTTTCTCCACACCGGATAAGCCACGTTTTGTTGTAGGCGCAATGGGCCCAACAACGAAAACATTATCTGTAACAGGCGGCACAACCTTCAGTGAGCTCGTCAGAAACTATGAAGAACAGGCCCACGCTCTAATTGACGGAAAGTGTGATGCCCTTCTTTTAGAAACAAGCCAAGACATGCTGAATGTAAAAGCTGGTTTCAAAGGAATTCAGGAAGCCTTTCAGCAGACGGGCATTCAATTACCACTCATGGTATCAGGAACGATTGAACCAATGGGCACCACCCTTGCTGGTCAGGATATCGAAGCCTTTTATATCTCTCTTGAGCATATGAAACCCATCAGTGTGGGCCTGAACTGTGCGACTGGTCCAGAATTTATGACAGACCACATCCGCACGCTCTCCTCCATCGCAAAGTCAGCGGTGAGCTGCTATCCGAATGCTGGTCTCCCAGATGAAGAAGGCCAATATCATGAATCCCCTGCTTCTCTTGCTAAAAAAATCGCTGCCTTTGCTAAGGAAGGCTGGTTAAATATTGTCGGCGGCTGTTGCGGAACGACACCTGCACATATTCAAGCATTGTCAGATGAAGTACGCACGATTCAGCCGCGTCATATCACTCGCGAATCACCGCAGCATACCGTATCAGGAATTGAGCCCCTTATTTATGAGGATTCAATGCGTCCTCTTTTTGTAGGCGAACGGACCAATGTCATTGGTTCTCGCAAATTCAAACGGCTCATTGCGGAACAAAAGTTTGAAGAAGCAGCAGAAATTGCTCGTGCTCAGGTGAAAAATGGCGCTCACGTCGTTGATGTGTGTCTCGCCGATCCAGACCGTGATGAGGCAGCAGACATGGAAGGCTTTTTACAAGAAGCGATGAAAAAGGTGAAAGCTCCTTTTGTCATTGATTCAACGGATAAACACGTGATTGAAAAGGCACTCACCTATTCTCAAGGGAAAGCCATCATCAATTCTATTAATCTTGAGGATGGCGTGGAACGTTTTGAAGAGATTCTACCTCTTGTGAAGCTATATGGCGGTGCACTTGTTGTTGGCACAATTGATGAAATAGGAATGGCTGTGACAGCAGAACGAAAGCTTGAAATTGCTATACGTTCGCATGATTTGTTAACGAAGAAATATGGAATTCCTGCAAGTGACATTATTTTTGATCCGCTTGTCTTTCCTGTAGGCACTGGAGACGAGCAATATATTGGCGCCGCTGAAGAAACGATCAAAGGCATTAAAATGATCAAGGAAACCCTGCCCGAGTGCCTCACCATTTTAGGCATCAGCAATGTATCTTTCGGACTTCCGCCTGTTGGCAGAGAAATCTTAAATGCCGTCTATTTGTATCACTGCGTGCAAGCAGGACTTGACTATGCCATCGTGAATACGGAAAAGCTTGAGCGCTTCGCATCCATTCCAAAGGAAGAAATCAAACTAGCTGAAACCTTGCTTTATGAAACAAATGACCAAACACTGGCTGAATTCACCCAATTTTACCGCGGCAAAAAGAAAACGGAGAAAAAACCAAAGGTCTCCTTATCACTTGATGAAAGGCTGGCGCTCTACGTCGTCGAAGGAACGAAAGAAGGTCTCATCGATGATTTATCCCTTGCTTTGGAGCAATATGAATCGCCGCTTCATATTATCAATGGTCCGTTAATGCAGGGAATGGCTGAGGTTGGTCGTCTTTTTAATCAAAACGAACTGATTGTCGCCGAGGTGCTTCAATCAGCAGAGGTCATGAAAGCATCTGTTTCGTTCCTTGAGCAATATATGGAAAAGCAGCATGCGAGCGGGAAAGGAAAGATTCTTCTTGCGACCGTAAAAGGAGATGTCCATGATATCGGGAAAAACCTTGTCGACATCATTTTGAGCAATAACGGCTTTCAAGTAGTCGACCTCGGCATCAAGGTGACACCTCAAACATTGATTGAAGCTGTGCAAAAGGAAAAACCAGATATGATCGGATTATCAGGCTTACTTGTAAAGTCCGCACAGCAAATGGTATTAACCGCTCAGGATTTACAAAAGGCCAATATTTCTGTTCCTATTTTGGTCGGCGGTGCTGCCCTTTCTCGCAAATTTACGAAAATGAAAATTTCGCCTCATTATGATGGACCTGTTCTTTATGCAAAAGATGCCATGGACGGTCTGTCATTAGCCAATGAGTTAAAAGCGAATCCACTGCAATTTCAAACAAAGCCCGAAGAGGAGCCAGTGGCACCTTTCAAGGAGAAAGAAGGAAAGCAGCCGAAAGCTGTCATTGAATTACTAGAAAAACGCGCAGCCCTTCCTCAGGCACCGGTATTTACGCCAGAAGATACCGCACGCCATTATGTGAGGGACATCGATTTGCATCATATTATGCCTTATGTGAATGAACAAATGCTCATTGGTCATCATCTCGGCTTAAAGGGAAAGGTCAAAACCTTATTAGCTGAACAGCATCCAAAAGCATTGGAATTAAAACAGCTTGTCACAGATCTTCTAAACGAAGGCAGAGAGAAAAACTGGTTTGCGCCAGCATTTGTGTATCAATTCTTCCCTGCCGGTTCAGACGGAAATGATTTGCATATTTATGATCCCGAAAAGCCTGACCGCATCATTGAAACGTTCCAATTTCCAAGGCAGGAGAAGCTCCCGTACCGCTCCATTTCTGATTATGTACGGAAAAGTGATGAAAACGAGAAAGATTATATTGCCTTATTCGCCGTCACAGCTGGCGCGCGTATACGTGAAGTCGCGCAGCAATTTAAGCAGGAAGGAGATTATTTAAAAATGCATGCTGTCCAAGCTCTGGCACTTGAGCTTGCAGAAGGATTAGCTGAAAGAACCCACCAAGTGATTCGTGACAAATGGGGCTTCCCTGACCCAGTCGATTTTACAATGGAAAAACGATTCCAAGCAAAATATCAAGGGCAGCGCTATTCCTTTGGTTATCCAGCGTGTCCAAATCTTGAGGACCAAGAAAAGCTGTTCAAGCTGCTTCAGCCTGAAAAAATCGGCATCCACCTGACAGATGGATTCATGATGGAACCTGAAGCATCTGTTTCAGCGATCGTCGTCTCCCACCCTGAAGCTCGATATTTTAATGTTCATTAAGTCTAGAACCTCCGTGATTGGGGGTTCTTTTTTGATACACGCTGAGAGGAAAAGGATCTCCCTTTTCCTTTTTCTTATGCTTTCTTATGGTACGATACATATAGATGAAATCAGCTAAGAAGGAGTTGCGTGTATTGGAAAACGTTGTACAACGAACATTAACACTTGACGACATACCCGATCTTATCGCATTGTCAAAAGAGGTCGACTGGCCTGATTACAATGCGGATGAGCTTACATCTCTTTTAACAAACGGATATTTTACTGGTTTTTCAACAACGGATGGACAAGTCATCTCTTGTGCGGGACTTTTTCAATATGATAAAGCAGCATCAATTGGTGCAGTTATTGTATCTGAGACGCATCGCGGCTTAGGCCTTGCACGGAAAATGATTGACACCCTGCTTCGCCGGAGCGATCAAAGCGTTCCTGTCGTTTTAACCGCTACTGTACAAGGACAGCCCGTTTACGAAAAAATCGGATTTCAAACGACCGGCTATATTCATACATACAAAGCACAGACCACGAATCCATCGGCTTTTCGTGTGTCAGGTGGGATTCACCTTTCTCCTGCTGATGAAGCGGACCTTCCGTCTATTGAAGCACTTGACGAAAAAGGTGCAGGCACCAATCGATCTAGCTTTATAAAAAAGCGAATGGAACGAGCATCGTTCCGGCTGATCGCAAAGAATGAGCATCATGAAACAACTGGCTTTGCATTTGGCATCGAAACCCCTGCTAATCTCATGATTGGACCGCTTACAGCAAACGATGAACAAACCGCTCTCTCGCTCATCCAATCACTCATCTCGTCTTATTCAGGGACAATTCGTTTAGATATGCAGCAAGAAACAGCTGAGCGCCTGCATGAAACACTTGTTGAAGCAGGATTTACAAAAACAAACGTAGCCCATTTCATGATGATTCGCGGGAAAGAAAAACTAAATGATCCCGCCCTTTTCTATTTCCTTGCCTCTCAAGCATTTTCTTAAAAAACAAACAAGCTGTAGACACTTGATGTCTACAGCTTTTCTATTACTTCTCTCCAACTGACGAAAGAACATGAGCGAGTGCATTTGTGACCTTCCCATGCTCTGATGCATGCGGGCGGTCATCTCCATCTCCATAGCCATAATCAATCATTCGATTACGATTTAAGCAAAGCTTTGTCAGCTTCGGCTGGAATAGATCAAATAATTCAAAACGGTCTTTTAGCTGCGGAAATTGATTTTGATACTGCTGAATTTCTTCAGCAAGCAAACGCCAAAGAGTCGTTTCATCTAACAGATCGTGATTGTCTAATACGTTGGATACATAGCGCAGATTGCAAATAAATAATCCTGTAAAGATAAATTGTACTAGACCTTCTGGCGGCTCACTACGCAGCACTTCTTTTAAATCTTCTTCTAGTGAAGCTAATTCAGGCAGCGGCTGGTCACTTATATTCACATCATCCACGAAATCTTTGATCGCTAAACGATGCGGTTGATGATTTTTCAACACAAGAATCGTATTTTGACCATGCGGTGAAAAGACTGTGCCGTATTGATACATAAAGTGCAAAAGTGGCGGCATCACGACATGGAAGAACTTCGCCATCCATTCTTTTGCGGAGAGACCTGATTTTTCAATCAACTGCTTGATATACGGCTCACCTTCATGATCCTCATATGTGAGTGCCGCAAGTGTAACAGGGCTCTCCCCTTCATCTAAGTACGTATAAATGCTTTCTCTAAAAATGACACCGAGCATCTCTAGATATTGATACGGCGCACCAGGCAGTTTGCTGTAGTATGGATGATCGACATTGATACTTGCATTCTCACCTGGTAAAATGACGCGGCACACATCAGATAAAAATGAGTCTTGATCGGCAATCCCTTTAATATGCGCTGTAATGCGCGGGGCAATGACCGTACGTTCTGATGGAAGTCCACGGTATACAAGTGTATTTAAAATACTCATTGGCAGTTTAATATGATGCTTGCCTTTGTTTGAGATATTTGTAAAGGTTCTGATCGACTGCTGCGGGATATATTGATCCAGCCCCTCTCCTAAATACACAATCCGGCGCAAGGCCAAATCTTCCGGAAAATGCTGAATAATCATATGCGTCCACTGCCACTGATGGACAGGCATCATATAATAGTCAGCTGCATTCAGTCCTTCATCCTTTAACACACGTTGAAATTGACGAATCGTGACTTCATCTAATTCTTTGGCGATCACCTGCTCATAGTTTTCATGATCGACTGCATGGAATGTCGCAAGTTCCCTGTGAACAGCAATCCAAGACAGCTGCACACATTCTTGACGTTCTGGTGCATAGGCTAAGTAATCATCGTAGCTGAATCCTATACGCCCTTTGTTATACACAATCCAAGGATGGCCTGTCATTTCTCCTTCAATCCATGCATAATCCGTATCTGTCAGCTCATCCGCACGAAGTGCTTTTTTCGACAGCAAATGGACATCGGCTAACAAAGTATGGTGAAGCTCTTTGATAAGATGGCCTGTTGTGTCAGAGGACATTGGAATGATCGGCTGAATGTCTAGTAAAAACACAATGGCACTGACATCCTTTGACCACTTTCCATCCTGACAGTACTCAATTGATTCAGCGATTGTATCAAAACTATCAAACAACCGAGGCTTTGCCAGATAACGATATTTCTTATGTTCATGAATGATTAATTCATACTGGGCAATGCCATCCTTACGATCCAGCTCGACAGGATGAAGCATGTCCTCATACATGTATTCGGACAGCATTTTTGCCACCATTCTCTGGTTTGCCTTTTTCCAAGCAGCAGGATTCACCGCTTTTTTCAATTCATCTTGTACACTCATCGCTTCATCCTCCTTAACCTTTGATTTCTTCAAATGTGTGTGCGTTCTTGTGTGTACCAAATGTCTGGAAGACGTGCTTTTGATAAAGTGGATACACGGTTTGACGAGCAAGTTCATTGATGATCACACTGTTTCGATAAGCCCCCAGCCCCAAATCTGGAGCGCCGACCCCATGTGTATGAAGCTCTGCATTTTGTACAAAAATATCATTTTCACCCATCGTATTTGTTTTCAAACGATATTCACGTTCCACTTGGAAACGTCCTTGATCATCCCATTGAATGTGGTGAGAAATAGGGTTGATAAATGGCGGCAGAACGGATTGATAGCCAGTCGCCAATACAACAATATCCGTCTCATGCGTAAATGATTCTTCCTTGACCCATTGCGTGCAGGAAAGTGATAATCCGCCCGCTGTTTCCTCAATCAAGTTGACCTCCGTCATGGCTTGAAGCACTGTGTTCAACTGCGTTCCGCAGGCAGAACGTTCATAAAGCAAATGATAAATATCACGAATCATCGCCGAACTGATGCCTTTATACAGCAAGTCTTGCTGTTTTAATAACGCATCCTTTTTTGTTTGCGGAAGCTCATAAAAGAAATCAATATAGTCAGGGGAGAAATACTCAAGCCCTAGGTTTGAATATTCCATTGGGAAAAATCCTTTTGACCGTGTGAACCAGTGAATATCCTTCGCTTCATCATCTGATAAAATGTCATAAAACACTTCTGCTGCACTTTGACCAGAGCCGATAACTGTGACAGATTTCCCTTTGAAACAACCTTCTTTCTTTCGTTTTAAATAGTCAGCTGAGTGAAAAACCTTCTCTCCTAAAGCTGGCTGGAGCGATGCTGGCACCGCCGGCTGCGTGCCAATTCCTAAGACAAGATGTTTGCTTTCAAACACCTCTACAGTTTGGTCATTCACATGACGGACATGCACTTCATACCGCTTTTCCCCTGCCTTTTCAATCAGTGAGACAGATTCGACGTTCATGCCAAATCGGCAAGAGTCTAACTGATCAGCGACCCAGCGGCAATAATGACTGTATTCCTTGCGCGGGATATGGAAGTCCTCTAGAAAGTAAAATGAATACAAACGGTTTTGTTCCTGCAAATAGTTGAGAAAGCTATATTTGCTTTTCACATCTGCCATGCTGACAAGGTCCGCTAAAAATGGGACTTGTAGTGTCGTTCCTTCAATGAGCATCCCTGGGTGCCAGTGAAAGGCTTCACTTCTTTCAAAAAACAAAGCGTCGATTTCATTTACCTCTTCAGATAATGCGGCAAGTCCAAGGTTAAACGGGCCAATGCCGATCCCAATTACATCCACTATATTATTTTGCTTGTTGAACCGCGTCATGGTTATACTTCCTTTCGAATCGTTCTCGATCACAAAACATCAAAAGACCTGTTTTATCCGGTAAAGTGACTGGTTTTACACGTTCAAAGCCGCATTTTTCAAATACATGAATCATTTTTTCATTGCGAATATCCGGCTCAGCGACGATTTTTTCTGTTCGTTTGTTCTGCTCAAATTGAAATGCTGTCATTGCCTGAAGGAGCGGCGCAGCAAATCCTTTTCCCACATAATCCGGCTCCCCTATTAACAGGTGAATGCCTTGATCATGCGGAGAAGGCTCATAGTAGGATTCAATGATATCTCCTTTCACGTTGTAAGCCTCAAAATAACTCATTGGCGTCCCATCAATCGTGCCTAAATAAAGGGTTTGATGCGGATCATGTATTGCCTGATAAAAATGCTTTTCAAAAGCAGGAAACGGAATATTCAAATGCCAAAATGGGTGAACATACTCTTCTTGCATCCATTTATGGACAAGCTGGACGTCTCTTTCATATTCAGCACGAATAAACCTAATACGATGCCTCATCCAATCAGCGCCTCCTTATGTAAAAAGAGCGGATTCAAGACAGCTGTGTAACGAGACTGTGTTTCCAGAGAACCTGTCAGCTCATCCATATCTTCAAATCGTGTCAGCAAATTCGCTTTTGAAGGAAGTTCTTTTGAACGGAGAAGGCTGTTTGTCAGATCAGAAGCTCCGTACTTCTCCTCATGAGCAAGCAATGTATCTCTCACGAGTGCCAGCAAGTCTTCTTCCTTTGCTAGTCCTTCTGTGCCAAAGCCATTAATGAGACCAAATAAATGATTAAAGAAGAAATAATAACGGAGTCTCTCAACGGCTACATCATCCGCACAAATGGTTTCACTTCTTACGCTCAAGTTTTGAACTAGATTTGCGAGCTTATCTTTTTTTGATTCACTATAATAGTAGCCTTGGTTATCACGGTAATAGAAGGTGTCTGGATAACCATCCTTCATTTGCACAACAGCATTTTGCTGATGGGCCTCGAGTGCAAGACCATACGTTTCAAATAGCCAGAGCATCGGCTTTAACGAAATGGTTAAGTATTGTTTAAACCAATCTTGGCTGACCGCTTCTGTTGACCGGCCTTCTGCATCTGCAAGTTTATGAATAATTCCTGCTAATCTTGATTTTCCTCCGTACGCATGATCCTGACATAGCCCAGCAATTAAGCTTGCGCCTTTTTCACGATGCAAGAATGGATTTTGACGAATGACCACTTCAAAGCCAGATTCCGCTTCATCTCCTCGAATAGATAGATATGCAGGATCTTCAATGACCCGGAATCCAGAGAATTTTTCATATAAAGAAACGCCTAATTCTGTTTTTAAGATGCGGGACATCTCTACTCCTCGATCCAGTTCCTTTTGTTTATTGATGCGTAACGAGTTCGTAATTTTCACAGGAACAGAGAATTTGAGCATGTAAGCAGAATCCTTTTGATAGACCGTTCTAAAGGATGAGGTCGCTGTGTATTCAGACCCTAGCGGTCCTAAATAAGTCAGTTTCCCCTCCTCTATATAACGCTTCACGAATGCCTTCTCCATGACCACTTTGACTTGCAGCGGATGAATTGGAATGAACACATATTCTCCGTTTTCTGTTAACCTATTCAGTCTCTCTGTTTCTTCTGGCACTTGACGCGAAAGCTCTTCTAACATGAGACTTGCCGCAGGTTGTGAAATAGATGAATCCTGAAGCACAATCGAATGGTGCGCTTTAAAGTAATGAAGCTGGAAAGCCCCTTTCAGCTCAGGAGAATAGACGGCTTCCTCCTCTTCTGTCATCCCTTGTCTGCTTTTTGGTGTAGGATGTGTTAAATGTCCAAGGAGAAGTGACTGTTCAGCCTCGATGTACTCAAAATCAGCTTGAGATAAAGCAGCTTGATCACTTTCTCTCTCCCTTAAGAATCGTTCAATATTTCGGCAGCTTAAAATGATGCGAAGCATGAATTCATCCTCTGCATCTGTGCGGCCATATGCAATGAGAAGCTCCTTTGAACATAAAGCAACAAGTGTCGTGTAATCGACGATCGTCCCCTCTTGCTGGCTTCCACTCGGACGAAAGCGAATCGGAAAATCAAAGAGATGGCGGCCTACAGTTGAAAAATATCGGATCGGAATCACAAGCTCAAGGTCTTGCTTTGCTAGTTTTGCCACGAATACAAGCGAACCATCTGCTTTCGTCTCTTTTTTTGCAGATCGATCGATTCCTGTTTCACGTAAAAAACAGTTTAAAAAGCTTTGCATAGTTGCATTTTCAGCCATTTGTTTATATTGACTCAACGTAGTACCCTCCCGGATTGAATATGAGCAATCCCGATATCAACGATGTCAGAAAGGATTTCCTCAATATGTGTGATTGTCGTTCTCGGATTTAATAAAGTGAATTTCAAGCATGTTTGACCATCCACCACTGTTTTTGCAATGACAGCAGTTCCTGATGTGAATAGCGTTCGATGGATGATTTTATTGATGTCATCCGCACCCTTAAATCGAAACACCACTGCATTGATTTCTGGCTCAGGATTGATCACTTCAAGGTGATCATTGCTCTCGATAAGCGCAGCCACATCCTTCGCAAAATCAATGGTATGGTCAATCATGTCACCAAACCCTTCCTCCCCAATCAGACGAAGAGAAAGAAGCAATTTCAGTGCATCAAAACGGCGCGTCGTTTGGACAGATTTATTGACGAGATGTAGTATTCCATCCAGTTCATCTTCTTTTGGATTAAGATAATCTGCATGATAATTGATCAAGCCGAAATGCCTTTTATCCTTCAGCAAAAATGCTCCGCAGGAGATCGGCTGATAAAATTGTTTATGAAAGTCGATCGTGATGGAATCAGCCAGCTCAACACCATCTAATTTATCTCGGTAGTTTTCACTTAATACAAGCGCTCCACCATAGGCAGCATCTGCGTGTATCCACAGACCGCATGGTTTGACGATGTCATACACATCTCGAACCGGGTCAATACTGCCAAAATCAGTTGTCCCGCAAGTCGCCACTAGCGCAAAAGGCAGGAGATCCTGTTCCTTTAACTCAACTAGTTTCTTCTTCAAATCGTTGAGGTCCATGCGGTGATGCTCATCTGTCTCTATCAGAACAACCGCCTGCTCCCCTAAGCCTAGCTGGGATGCAGATTTTTTCACAGTGAAGTGAGCATTCTTAGAGCAAAGAATTCTCATACGGTGAGCCTCACTCGGCAAGCCTTTCTGCTGAACATTCCATTGCCATGTGTTCTCACAAAAAGCATCTCTTGCAAGAAGCAGCCCCATGTAGTTAGATTGGGTTCCACCGCTCGTAAATGTCCCATCTGCTAAATTTCCATAAGAAAACTTCGCACATAGCCACTTTAAAATTTCCTCCTCAACCAAAGATGCAATACCGCTTTGATCAAAGGAATCCATTGATTGGTTAAATGAACTTACTATCACCTCTGCGGCAAGCGCAGGTATAAGCGGCGGGCAATGCAAATGTGCCAAGCATTTAGGATGCGATACATCAACCAGATGTGGCAAAAGGTGCTGCTTTATATCTTGAAAGACAGATTCAATTGATTCGCCAGACGGTTGAAACTGAAATAATGATTCGACACTAGCCGCTAATTTCCCAGGCAATATTCCACTGTATGGGCCTTGGTCTTTTTGCCACTGGTCCAGTAAGCTGTCGATAGATGTATGAAGAGCCGCTTGGAAGGACTCTCTTCCAAGCTGGCTTTGATTGATAAATAATGAATCCACAGAAGCTTTAGTTGATTGCATCGTAAACGGCCTCTTTGAAAATAGCAATAACTTGTTCAAGCTGTTCTTCAGTCATGATCAATGGCGGTAAGAATCGAATGACGCTGCCGAAACGGCCTCCTGTCTCTACAATTAAGCCTTTATCGAAGCAATTCTTTTGAATGAGACTGGCTAGCTCAGGATTTGCTGGATAACTTCCATCCACATCCTGCTTCTCATTTGGATTAACTATTTCAGCACCAATCATTAATCCTCTTCCTCGAACATCACCGATAGCAGGTACATTTTTTTGAATGTCTTTTAGATGAGCCTGCATACGATTCCCTAACTGGTCAACATGATCAAGCAGATTCGTTTCTTTTATAAATTTAAGCGTAGCGGTTCCTGCAGCCATTGCCATTTGATTTCCTCTAAATGTGCCAATGTGTGCCCCTGGATTCCATTGATCCAAATCTTTATCATAAATCACAACTGAAAGCGGCAGACTGCCACCAATGGCTTTAGATAATACAATGACGTCCGGCACAATTCCTGCATGTTCAAAAGCAAACATCTTACCTGTTCGGCCAATGCCTGATTGAACCTCATCGATGATGAGCGGAATGCCTTTTTCATTTGTGATTCTTCTCATTTCTTGCATCCATTCAATAGATGCTGGAATTGAGCCTCCCTCACCTTGTACTGCTTCAAAGATCATACCTGCTGGCGGAAGAATACCACTTTCAGGATCATTTAATACACGCTCAATATAAGAGCTGGAAATGCGGTGTGAATCTTTCCCGCCAATTCCGAATGGGCAGCGATATTCATATGGATAAGGCATGAAATGCACATCTGGGATTAACCCTTGCACTCTTTCCTTTGGAGACAAATTCCCGCTTAATGACATCGTGCCATGTGTCGCACCGTGATAAGCACCGTGGAAAGAAAGAATGGAACGATTTCCTGTCGCAGTCTTGACTAATTTAATCGCAGCTTCTATGGCATCACCGCCAGTTGGTCCACAAAATTGAATTTTTGCTCTCTTTGCAAACTCTTCTGGCAGGTGAGAAAAAATTTCATTCACAAACTCTTCTTTAATTTCTGAGGTTATGTCCAACGTATGCAATGGCCTTTTTTCATGAAGCATACGTTCAATCGCTTCTATCACAACCGGATGATTGTGGCCAAGTGCAAGTGTTCCTGCGCCTGCTAGACAGTCATAAAACTCTCTGCCATCCGCATCTGTCACGATCATGCCCTCGGCTTTTTGCATGGCTAATGGGAACCGTCTCGGGTAAGACCTTGCATTAGATTCTCTTTGACTTTGCTGCTCTAAAAATTGCTGATTTTTAGAAACGGTTTTGATGGACATAATAAAACACTCCTCCAATTGATAAAGATTATCATTTTCATTTACTAGCCTAGAGGATGTGAGATAGGAAAGTCAATTGTATTCAAAAAGATGATTCGAAAAGCATATGAATACAATATTCTCTTTTTAATGAGTATTTTCGAGTAATTTTTACAAACCTTACTGCCATAAGGAGATGGAACGCATGAGACGGATTGACATTGAAAAAAATTACAAATCATTTTTCCTGGTTCATTTGTTCTATTCAATTCAAAGCGCTCATTTTATGCAGAAATTTGGATGAAATGAAGGTAGAAAATTGAAGAAATCACACTGTTTTTTCTTGATATAAATGGTTTGGATGGTATAATTTCTCTGAAACATAAGGGATGGAGAGGGGAATTTTGATGATTTTAACAAAGCACGATCTTCACCATTACTTAACGCAGGATAAGAAAGCATTAGCTATCACGCGCAGAAGGCCAAAATGGTTTGGGGACGATATATGGAAATATCAAAGGTATTTACGAAAATATGAATACTATTCTAATAGCGGCGCTACATTGCGCAAATGGTTTTACCGCTATTTACATAAAAAGAAAGGGATGCAGCTTGGCTTTGATATCCCAATTGGCGTCTTTGGCCCCGGCCTTAGAATCAATCATACTGGCCTCTTAATTGTAAATAAGCACGCAAAAATTGGGGCATTTTGTGATATTCATCAAGGGGTGAATATTGGTCAAAACCATTCCGAAAAGGATGTACCAACCATTGGAGATCACGTATGGATTGGGCCCGGTGCTAAGCTGTTTGGAGACATTTATATTGCAAATCATATCTCAATTGGAGCAAATGCCGTGGTGAATCATTCCTTTCATGAAGAGCAGATCGTCATTGCTGGTGTGCCGGCTCAAAAGGTAAAAGAAAAAGGCCCTTCTTCATGAAGGCGCCTGATAAAAAAGAATTACACCGATTAAAACAGAGATGAGCAGCATGAGATAAAACAAGATGGTTAAAATCAAGATCGTCCAGCCCAGCCCCTTCCTCTCTGTCTTGATCAAATAAATGCCGAGTACGATGGTACTAAAAAGCACGCCTAAAATGGCCCACAGCCATTTGTCTTTGTGATGCTTTGGCGCATCAAACCATAAATAGATAGCAACAGCAAGTGAAACGAATAGACCCGTTATTCTCAAGATTAAACTCCCCCTTATTATGTATACGCGCTCTCTATGATGCGTTTGAGTATCCGATGATCAGCAACAGGAAGTAAAAGACATAGACTAGCATAACAATAGAATAGATGATGATGGACACGATCAGAACTGTCCAGCCCAATCCTTTTCTTCCTGTTTTGATGAGGTATATCCCAAATGCAAAGAGCCCGAATAAAAGACCTAAAATAGACCATAACCATTTATTTTTCCCATGTTTTGGTGCATCTATCAATAGATAGATTGCGGCTAAAATAGAAACAAACCATCCAGTTATCCAGCCCACATTCTTCTGCCACCCTTCTTCAGTTCATTCCATTATATGATACTTTTTTCCTAAAAAATAATGATTCAGAGGATATTGCGCGGGAGGCTTCGCCATTCTTCTCTCAGCATTCCGTAGCGCATCGAATCATAATACTCTCCTTGATAATAACGAACCTTTCTCAGTCTCCCCTCAAGGACAAATCCGCATTTCTCTGCGCACCGCATCATCCGTTCATTCCCTGACCAAGTGGTTAGACCAATTCGAGGGATATCAATATGCGTAAATAATACATCAATCCATAGATTTAATGCCTTTGTCCCAATGCCCCCGCTCCAAAAGCGTGAGTCATAAATGACAATGCCGCATTCAAGCCACCGTGTACGTTCATTCTCCCAATAATATGATATGGTACCTTTGATATCACCGTCTATTTCAATGCCATATAGCTTTTGGGGAATGGATTCATCCTGTAAGTAACGTTTCTTAAATGCAGAAAGCGGGATTTCGTGTTCATAAAAATAAGGGGCATTCCATTTTCGATAGGACTGGTCTGGTGCTTTAAATTTTAAATGCCACACTGCCTCTAAATCCGTTTCGGTTAATGGACGTATATTCACAAGCTCTTCCTTTTCTCTTTTCATCTGTTCACGTCCCTTTACTTTGTCGTTCTTTTTGCTAGATGACGGTACTCAATCGGCGTCATACCTTCATTTTGCCGAAATAGCTTAGAAAAATAAGTAGGGTCGTCAATGCCTACATGCTCTGCAATGGCTGCAATTTTTTCATTCGTTGAGGCAAGCATGCTTTTAGCTTTTTCGATCTTGAGACGATGGCTGTACTGGTTTGGCGTCAATCCGTACACCGTCTGCATACACCTTGTCATGTAGTCAGGATGATAGTGCAGTTTCTCTGCAAGCTGCTCCATATTCAATTTCTCCATAAAGTGATGCTCAAGATAGTGAACCACTTCTGATGCGACAGTCTCCTTTGCACTTGGAATATGGAATGCTTCCTTTTGCAGGTGAATGAGCAGTTCCTCAAATAGAAGCTGTTTTTTCAGCGGAAGTTCAGATGCATCATGATTTAATGCGCTCATCGCTGAAAGGTGTTTTTCTAACACACTTCGTCCCTTCACTTTTCCTAAACGAGGCAGGCTAAATTCATATGTTGCCGGCTTTTCGAAGGTGGCTTGGTTTTGTTTCATATCAATCCAGTGTTCTCTTGGCCGGTTCGTCAGCTCAAATCGGTCAATTGAGAAATGCAGCCACTCATAGTAGGTATCCTCTTCACATGGCAGATGTCCGCCATGAGACAGGCCCGGTGAGAGAATCATATATTCACCTTCTTTTACGTGAAAAGCCTCCTCGTCCTCTGTCATCCATAGTTCACCTTTTGTGACATAGAGAAGATCAAATACAGCGAAGGTTCTTGAGATATGTCTTTCTCCTTGATGAAATATCCCTTTACCTGAAGCTATATAAATAGGAAACGGCGGTACAGTAAATGTAATAAATCGATTCATATTCATCCCCTTATGAAGTCGTATTTCTCCAATAAGTTTCGGTTTCATCTCTTCTTATTATAGTCGATGCAAGGTACACTATAAATCGGATTTACACGAAAGGGGGCTTTGTGATGAAATCTCAAACCCTGTCATATGAAAAGGTTCAAGCCAAAGATGAGAAAACGCACCCTTCATTATTTGCATTAACTTGGCCTATTTTTATCGAAATCTCTTTATATATGCTCATGGGAAGCGCTGATACACTTATGCTCAGCCAATACTCTGATAACAGTGTGGCCGCAGTAGGTGTAAGCAACCAGCTCCTGAATTTATTAATTGTCATGTTCAGCTTCATTACAACAGGAACGACCATTGTGATTGCGCAGCTTCTAGGAGCTGACCGCAAGCAGGAAGCGACTCAAGTCGCCTATGTCTCACTAGGGACCAACTTCTTGATCAGCTTTGTCATTAGTCTCCTCATGTTTATGTTAGCTGTTCCAATTCTGCACATGATGGGCTTATCAAGTGAACTCATGCCGGATGCGGCGGTCTTTTTACAAATTGTCGGGCTGCTTTCTTTTATTCAAGCACTTATTATGACGTATAGTGCTATTTTAAAAAGCTACGGATATACAAGAGACACGATGTATGTCACCATCGGAATGAATTTGCTAAACGTTGCCGGCAATTATTTGGTCATTTTTGGTCCGTTTGGCTTTCCGGTATTAGGTGTCATGGGTGTTGCCTTTTCAACCTCGCTTGCTCGATTGATCGGATTGATGGCGATGATTCTCATTGTCCGCCGCCGAATTGGACTGCGCTTTTCGCTGAAGAGCATGTTTCACATCCAGCGTACGCATTTAAAAAGGCTGCTGAAAATTGGCATTCCTTCTGCTGGAGAGCAGCTTTCTTATAACGGCTCTCAAATGATCATTACATTGTTTATTACATTTATGGGGACGCAGGCTTTAGCAGCAAAGGTCTACACTCAAAATTTGATGATGTTTATTATGTTATTTGGTGCAGCCATTAGCCAAGGCACACAGATTTTAATTGGGCGCCATATTGGAGCGAAAGAATTCGATGCGGCCTACCGCAGATGTATGAAAAGCTTATACTGGGCCATTGCGATCTCTCTTCTTTCTTCCACTGCTTTATCTTTATCATCGACGCATTTGCTTACGTTTTTCACTAGCAATCATGAAATCATTCAAATCGCCGCCACACTTCTCCTATTGACGATCATTTTAGAGCCGGGACGCTCTTTTAATATGGTCATTATTAATTCATTGCGGGCTGCTGGTGACGCGAAGTTTCCAGTGTATATGGCGATGATTTCAATGTGGGGAATTGGGCTTCCGATCGCTTACTTGTTAGGCATTCAGCTTGAAATGGGGCTCATCGGGGTTTGGATTTCTTTTATCGTGGATGAATGGGTCAGAGGCATCTTTATGTATAGGCGCTGGCGTTCCAGAGTATGGACGGAGTATCGTTTTTCTTCCACATAAAAAGGACTGCGGGGTGCAGTCTTTTTAGATTGTTGACAAAGGGCTAAAATGGTTTTGATTTTAGCCCTTTGTCTTCTTTTCAGCGTGATAGAAAACCTTTGCAGCCCTAGGAAGGGCGGCTACCTTTGCGGAGCGAATTTGACATTCGTGAGCACCGGAGCGCAGACCTGACAACGAATGCGAGGGTTTGTCTACACGCTGAAAGGACTGCGGGGTGCAGTCCTTTTTTACGTAATATCTTCTAAAATAAGTGCTTTTTCCTGTTTTGAAATAAATGCTCGCTCTGTAAAGACGCGGTATTCGTTTTCTCTTGTTTTATCTAAGATGGCTTTATAAAAGTGGGCTGCTGCTTTCACCGGTATACGTGAATATAACGGGAATTCATGAAGATGGTCAAAAAACTCCTCATAGTATGCCTCTGCCTCAAAAGCAATGTACTCCCAGACGTGCTGAAAAGCTTGATTGACAATCCCTTCCTTCAATTCTTGCTCTGTGTACCCGAATTGATCCATCACTTGCTTTGGCAAATAAATACGGTCTCTTTCAGCCTGATCTTCGCCGATATCTCGAAGAATGTTGGTTAGCTGCATAGCGATCCCTAACGAAATGGCTGCTTCTTTTAGCTGCTCTTTTTTACGCGGTGCAATAATGGGAAGGAGCATGAGTCCAACGGTACTAGCAACATGATAGGAATAGATGAGCAGTTCATCTAACGTTTCGTATCGCTGCTGCTCTAAATCCATCTCCTGTCCTTGGAGCAGGTCACGAAACGGGGCTTCATCCATCCGAAACTCTTGAAATGTATGCTCTAGCGCCACCCATATCGGATCATTCCGGTCTACCTCACCTTGTAAAAATTGATCAAACGTCTTCCGAAAGGATGCAAGGTCCTCTTGTGGCGAAGGCGACTCATCTACAATGTCATCTGCTCTCCGGCAAAAGGAATACACGGCCCAGACGGCCTGTCTTTTCTTTTTAGGCAGCATGGAAAAGGCCCGGTAAAACGTTTTTGAATGGGTTTGAATGGTTTCCTCACACACTTTTAATGCTGTTTGTACATCAACCACTTAACTTCACTTCCTTTCTATCATTCAAATCTTTTAGTAGTACAGAAGCCATGAGCTTCGCACTTTGCATCACGATCGGCACCCCGCCGCCCGGATGGATGGAAGCACCTGCCGCATAAAGATTGTCTGTCTCACTGACCTTCACTTGCGGGCGGAAGACACCTGATTGAAACAAATTAGGCGCAAGTCCAAAGCTGCCGCCTTCAAACAATCCTTCTCGCAAGGAATCATTTGGTGTCCTGACCTTTTGCCAGACAATCGACTCTCGCAATCCCGGAAAACCTCTTTTTTCAAGGACACCCACCATGTTCTCGACAAAATCTGTCTCCTCTTCCCAGTTGATATGATCTCCTGAAGGAACGGGAACGAGCATGTATAGAACACTGCAGCCATCTGGGGCAAGAGATGGATCAATGATCGATGGATTAAATGTATAAAATGACGGGTCTTGAGGAATCGTTTTCGTTTGAAAAACCTCTTTCATATGCTGATCAAAGTGTTCTCCCATAAAAAATTGATGAACAGGTGCTTCCTGATACATCTTGTTTAACCCAAGATACACCATCACACAGCCAGAGGACGGCACGTATTTCCGGCGATCTTGTTCGTCTAAACCAAACTGTTTTAACGCAGCTGGATAATCTCCATTGATCACAAATGCATCAGCGGCTACATGTTCATCATTCACTTTTGCTTTGACTGCCCGTTTTCCCTCAAACACCAATTGCGTAACTTCTTCATTTTTTCTTACATGCACACCCATTTTGATGAGCTGCCCTTCCAATATATCTACTAAACTTGCATAACCGCCTTTTAAATAGTAAATTCCATGTGCGTGCTCACTATATGAAACAAGCGAATAAATAGCCGATGCTTCATACGGGTTTCCCCCAACATAGAGGGTTTGAAGTGCGTATGCATCTCGAAGGCGTTCGTCTGAGAAATATTTTTTCAGAGCGCTTTGTACCGTTCGATATGCCTTTAATTTCATTAAAATCTTCATATTGGCTTTTGTAAAAAATGTACGTTTTTCGTGAAATGATTTTTCTAGAAAAGCTTTCTGCCCTTCTTGAAACCGGTCCGTCATTTCTTCCATAAACCTCTGGAACCCTTGATCTTCTTTTGGAAATACACGTCTGATTTCATCTAGCTGACGACGTGCATCAGAGTATTTCGTATAGGAGGTTCCATCTTGATATTGAATTGTGTACAGCGGATCAAGCTGCAGCAGGTCAAGAGATGATTCGTCAATTCCTACCTCATGTAAAATGCCTTTTAACATGTCAGGAAGTAGGACAATGGTCGGACCTTCATCTACTTTATATCCTTTCTCACGTACAAAAGCAAGTCTCCCGCCAAGCCATTCATTTTTTTCGACAAGGGTGACATCATGTCCCGCTTTTTTCAAATAAAGCGCTGAGATCATTCCGCCAATACCGCCACCTGCAATCAATATATGTTGTTTCATGAGGCGCTCCCCTTTTCTTGATGCCGCATTGTTTTGTGTGAATGTTTCTCTTTTGAAAGAATGGCATTTGTCGTGATACGCGCTGATTCTAAAATGGTTGGCAGTCCGCTTCCTGGATGCGTTCCTCCTCCAACGAGCCAGCAGTGCTTTAATTCATCAAATTCATTGTGCGGCCTTAGGACCATCATCTGCGTCAGCTGGTGGCCAAGGTTAAATGTAGCTCCTTCATATACGTAAAGGTCTTCCTCCCATTGCTTCGGTGTGATCATCCGCTCAACTTCTATATGCTGCCTGACATTCTGAAAGCCGGTTTTCCGCTCCAATGTATCCAGCACAAGCTCTCTAAATTCATCTTGATGCGCTTCCCAGTCAATACCGCTTTGGTTATTGGCAACTGGAGCAAGCACATAAAGAGCTGATTTTCCTTTTGGAGCAAGTGAGTCATCGGTTACACTTGCATTTTGAATATAAATAGACGGATCATCTGGCAGCTCATATGTTTTCGTAATGCCTTTGACGAATCTAGCATAATCATCGGAAAAAACAATGGTATGATGCGGTTCATCGTACATGGTATCCAATCCTAAATAGAGCATAAAGGTAGAGCATGAGAATTTTTTCTTTTTTAGTTTTTTCTCACTGTATTTCTTTAAAAGACCTGGCTCGACAAGCCTTGTCATCACATGTGCAAAGTCTCCATTGACGACAACCTCATCTGCTTGTATTTCTTCCCCAGATTCTAAACGAATGCCTTTTACTTTCCTTCCCTCCGTGAGCAGCTTTTCGACGCCAGCTGACAGATGAATCTCTGCTCCAGCTTCAACCGCCGCCTTTGCCATCGCTTCTGACAGCTGATTGACACCGCCCTTCGGATGGAATACACCTGTATCATGCTCCATAAACGAAAGGATTGAGAACGCACCAGGGCATTCCCACGGCGACATTCCTAAGTACTTTGATTGAAATGTAAAGGCATATTTCACTGATTCATTCGAGAAATAGTCTGACAGTACATCATACAAACTTTTATTTAGCGAAAGCTGTGGAAGTGCTTTGATCACCTTCGGGCGAAGGTAATGATGAAAGCGGTCCATTTTACTTTGTAAAATTGGTGTGAGCCGATCCATTTTGCGCTTTGTATCCTTCATAAACCTTAGATATCCTTCGCCCTCACCCGGCGCAAAGGCTTCTAATCGTTTGTACATTTCATCGCGATCTCGAATCATATCCAGCTGATTGTCTTGAAAAATTAATCTATACATCTCTTTTAATTCAATCACATCGATATAGTCATAAAGATTTTTACCAGCAAAGGTGAACAGCTCCTCTGCAATATGAATCATGCTGAGAAAGGTAGGACCTGTATCAAACGTGAAATCACCAAGCTGAAACTTAGCATTACGTCCGCCGACAAAGGACTGTTTTTCGTATACATGAACTTCATGTCCTTTGCTTTGAAGCATCATAGCTGCCGCAAGTCCCCCTGGTCCCGCTCCGATCACAATGATTTTCATTATCCTTTTTCCTCCAAATTAATTCACTTTAAGTTAATTATACAAATTAGAAAGACTAGATCAACTTTTGATGTGCTCAAAAAGTCTCATGTTATGTATCAAAAAAGCCGGCTTCCTTTCAACAAGTACAAGAAAGCCGACCCTTTATTACGCTTCTATATCAATTCGATACGTTTCAAACCAATGATGAATCTGTGCTAGATGGGCAATCAACTGCGGGCCCTTCATGAGCTGGCCATACCAAGGCACATGAAAGGAAGCTCCTTCCGTTTCAATCAGCTGCTTTAATTGATGTGGATCTAAAAATTCGTGAAGTACAGAATCTTTTTGCGCGAGACAATTTGTTAGCATCTCTTTCACAGCCTGAGTATAGGCTGGATGATGTGTTTTCGGGTAAGGACTCTTCTTTCGATAAAGCACTTCATTCGGTAAAATTCCCTCTAATGCTTTTCGTAAAACCCCTTTTTCACGATTTCCATGCATTTTCATTTCCCAAGGAATATTCCACACATATTCGACAAGGCGATGATCTGCAAATGGCACACGTACCTCAAGACTAGCACCCATACTCATTCGATCTTTTCGATCAAGCAGTGTTGTCATAAACCAGATCATATTTAAGTAAAAAAGTTCTCTCCGGGCTTTATCGACTCCCGTTTCTCCATCTAAAAGAGGCGTTTCTGCCACCGTTTCTTCATATTTGCTTTGTGCGTATTCCTTAAGTGACAGCTTTTTTTGCCAAGAGTCTTGCAGGAGCTGCGTTCTTGCTTCTGTCGATCTCATCCAAGGGAAACTATTTGTTTCATTTGCCATGTGAAACCAAGGATAGCCGCCAAAAATCTCATCAGCACACTCACCTGATAAACCAACAACGAAATCCTTTTTAATTTCTCGGCAGAATATAAGTAAAGAAGAATCGATATCTGCCATCCCAGGTAAATCTCGAACCTCAACCGCTTCCTTCAAATAAGCAGCCAGCTCTTTTTGACCGATGATACAGTTGTGATGATTTGTTTGAAACGCTTTGGTCATTTGATCAATCCATGGGCCATCAGCATTCGGCTGGAATTGACTTGCTTCAAAGAATTGATCATTTTCTTCGTAGTCAATGGAATACGTATGAAGCGGTGCTTTCCCTATTTTCTCAAAGTGCTTAGCGGCAATGGCAGTAATGGCACTAGAATCGACGCCGCCAGATAAAAATGTACATACAGGCACATCAGAGACAAGCTGTCTTGTCACAGCATCTGTAAAGAGATGCTTAATGTGCTGTGCGGTGTCATCAAGTGAGTCAGTATGCTCCTTGCTTTTGACATTCCAGTATCTCCACACGCGCAGGCCGTCTTTTGAAAAGGTCAAGGCATGTGCAGGTCTCAGCTCTTTTACCCCTTTAAACACTCCTTGGCCTGGTGTTCTTGACGGCCCTAAGCCAAAGATCTCCGACAGCCCTTCATGATCGACTTTTGCTTTGATATCAGGGTGAGCAAGAAGTGCTTTAATCTCTGAACCAAATAAGAAGGAATGATGACGTTCTGTATAGAAAAATGGCTTGACACCGAGCCGATCTCTCCCTGCAAATAACAATTCACGCTCACTATCCCAGATCACAAATGCAAAAATGCCATTAAAATGGGAGACACACTCTTCCTTCCATTCTGTATAGGCATGAAGAAGAACTTCTGTATCAGAATGCCCAAGAAAGCGGTGCCCCCTTTTTAACAATTCTTTTCTTATATCCTCCGTGTTATAGAGCTCTCCATTGTATACAATCGTATAAGCATGGTTTTGATGTGTATATGTCATCGGCTGCTTTCCGCCTTCTACATCTACCACCGCTAACCTTTTATGCCCGAAAAGAACATGCTCACTTTTCCACGTATTTGTATCATCTGGCCCTCTTTTAGATAATGTATCTGTCATTTGATTGATTACATGATCCTGTTGGATGAGCTGCTTTTTAAAGTCTGCCCAGCCTGTAATTCCACACATCATCATCAGCTCCCATCCGTTTTTCCTCAAGTGTTCTCATTCAGCCTTTCTTAGTTTATGCATCGTCTCCTTGATAGTTGATTTGTCCTTTTTTCCCGGCGTATAGGACAGGCTTGATTTGGTAAGAAAAGAAAGAGGAAAGGAGCTTTTGCAAATGGAGAATCGAATGAAGCAGCTTGAACGCTGCAGCAGAAGATGGTGTAACGGGTATTTGCTCATTGAAAACGGACATTGTCTGATTGAAGATGAAGAAGGAGAGATCATGCTGCCAGAAAGTCTTCAAAGCACAATGATCTGTTTGAAGGAAAATGACCGATGGACAAAAGGAGAATTGCTTGGTTCCATGGTTCTTCATGAAAACGGGCAGCTAATAGAAGTACAAGGAGGAGAAAAAATTCAATATACGGCGTCCCTTGCCAAAGGCTGGCTCGATCTTCTCATGTTCGTACCGGAGAACGTCTTTGATCACATCCTTGAGCAGGTAGAGCAGCTTGGTTTTTCCGTCTATGATTGTGTCTTCTCTTCCTTTCATTCATTGCAGCGCGTCCCTTTCTTTCAGTTTTCGGCAGATACGCAATCACTTGCACTTCAATGTCACCATGACCCTGCCTCCAGTCACATTCGTTTTGAATGGACCACTTCAGATGGACAACGGATCGTTTCACAATTTGATGCCACATAAAAAGGACACTGCTTCGTATAAGCAATGTCCTTTTTATATTAAAAGATATGGAAACCGATCGGCAGACGTAAACCGAGAAGAATGGTCACAATCGCAAATACGATAAAACCAATCAACACACCAGTCACCGATTTTCCTTTTTTCTTGCGCACTAGGACCATTTCCATGAAACCGATCACTAGGATACCGAGAATCATTTTTCCGATATACTCGCCCCCGAAACCTGGAATTTTCATTCCTGTGCGAACATACAGCTCTACGCCTGTTGCGATAATGATCAAGTAGAATAAGCGAACGATCATGTGCACAATTTTAGCGCCTTTGTCGTTTTTACCTGCTAGAGCAAAGGCTACGAAGAATAAAATAATCCCCAGCACCCATGCTGTGATATGTAAATGTGTTCCCATTTGTGATTTCCCCCTTTATCAGAACAAGTACCTTCTCATCGTACCACGAAATAAGTCGAACACAAAGCGACAATCCTGTGTCATCATGTGCTTTATTTGACGTGATTTGTCAGCGTCCCAATCGGTTCAATCGTGATGTCAATTCGATCTCCAGAAGCTAAAAACTTAGGCGGTTCAAAGCCCTTCCCTACCCCAGAAGGTGTACCTGTTGCAATGATGTCACCAGCTTCTAGCGTCATCCCTTTTGAAAGAGTGGAGACGATGTTCTCAATTGTGAAGATCATTAATTCCGTACTGGCAGACTGACGAACCTCTCCGTTTACCTTTGTTTCCACATGGAGCGCACCATGATCCTCGATCATTGATTTATGAACGATATAAGGTCCTATCGGGCAGGTTGTATCTAAGCTTTTGCCAATGAAAAATTGTTTGTGTTTTTTCTGCAAATCTCTTGCCGTCACATCATTTAAAATGGTGTAACCAAATATATAATCTTGTACCTCTTCAGGAGCAATGTTTTTCCCTGATTTGCCCATCACGATAGCAAGCTCTCCTTCATAATCCAATTCACTTGTCACATCTTCATGAAGACGAATCTCATCTTCGTGTCCAATGACAGAAGTAGGTGCCTTTGTAAAAATCATCACGTCTTTAGGAATATCCGCCGCACTTCCCATTTCCATAACATGATCTTGATAATTCTTTCCGACACACATGATGTTTTTAGACGGCTTTGGAATCGGGGCATGGAGTTTCACGTCCGAAAGCGGATATACATAAGAGCCGCGGTCTTCTTCTTTTTTCTCAGCCCAATCAAGAAGCTGCCCCACATGTTCTACAAACTTGTCCCCCATTTTGATGCACTCAGATAAAGAGTTTGGCAGTGTCTCAAGCTCAAATAATTTGGCTTCTGCCTTTTTGACGTCCATCACCCATTCATCATCAATGACTACCCCAATAAACATGCTGCTATGTATCTCACCTGTAAAAAACTTCATGTCTTCCCCTCACAATCTTCATTTCGCTAAGTTATGATGTCTCATTTTATTTCTCTATGAAATAAAAAAAACCCTTTTTTATCATACTCTCTTTTAAAAAGGGTTTCAAAAATGATGATTGAATGCCTAGCGGAAACGGCGGTATTCCCACATATATCCTTGGTCCCATTTACGCTCAACATTTCCTGTTCTTTGAGAACGATGCTTTTTCTTTCCACATCTATGGCAAGATCGGCTGCGTTTATGGTGATGAGAACGTTTAGATCGATGACTGCGGCGTGACTTGCGACTCTTCTTATGATGGGATCTGTGCTTGCTGCGATGTGACTTGCGGCAGCTTTTCTTATGATGCGATCTGTGCTTGCTGCGATGTGACTTGCGGCAGCTTTTCTTATGATGCGATCTGTGCTTACTGCGATGTGATTTGCGGCAGCTCTTCTTATGATGCGATCTGTGTTTGCTGCGACATGACTTTTTCGGTTCGCTCTTTTTGCTTCTGCAAGATTTTTTGCTTTTATATGACTTTTTACTCTTCATGCTTTTCTTAGAGCGATAACTTTTCTTTGAACGATAGCTTCTGTAGCTTTTTTTACTACGGCGTGATTTACGGCGTCCACCACCGCCAAAGAACCAATGACCGCGATTTGAATGACGAGAACGAGCTGACTTATGCGAACGTTTCGATTCTGGTTCACGATCTAAGTGATGATCACGTCCCTCACTTCGAAGTGAAGCCACTGCATGTTCAATGTGCGAATGATCAAATGTACTCACGAACAATTCCCCTCCAGTCTATGCTTCGACAAAACAAACAGACAAAGCTGTTTATCTTCTCTGCTTTATGTTACGAGACTCGGTAGACAAGTGTTCGTGACGAATGCCTCTTTCCTTTAAAACTCCATGAATACCTACCAGCCGGTACAGGACATTCCTTCACTTTCATATTGTAAAGAAGAGCATATAGGAGGCTGATGAACGTATGAACACGGAATCTTTAAAACAACTTGATATGTGGATTCATCCAAAGGACCTGATTGAACTAAAAAAAGACATTTGGAACGATGAACCTGTTGAAGCTATTCTGAAAACAGGCCAAACCAAATCACATATTTATGCTTCATACCGCGGTTCACACATTAGAAAACTTAAGAAAAAATCCTATAAAATTGAATACCGAAAGCCAAAACAAAGACAAGGCGAATCCATCTTTCATTTAAATGCAGAGTACAATGACCCTTCGTTTATCCGAAACAGACTATCCTTTTATTTCTTTGAGCAGATGGGGGTGCTTAGTCCAGCCGCTTCTCATGTGTTTCTCACCATAAACGGAAGAAAAGAAGGCATTTATTTGAAAATAGAATCCGTCGATGAGTACTTTCTTCAAAAACGGCAGCTTTCAGGAGGCGGCATTTATTATGCGGTTGATGACGACGCGAACTTCTCCCTTTTGAGTTCTTTTGATAAAAAGCCAAAAAAGCACCTTCTTCTCGGATACGAGAAAAAAACGGGGACGTCTCAACATGATCAGCAGCTGAGCGAATTTATTTACTTTCTCAACACAGCAAGAGATGAGACTTTTGCAGAAAAAATTGAACAATACCTAGATGTGACACAATATTTCCACTGGCTCATCGGTGTGGTATGCACACAAAACTTTGATGGTTTTGTTCATAATTACGCTCTTTATGTGAATGAACAAGGGCGGTTTCAAGTACTTCCTTGGGATTATGATGCAACATGGGGTCGTGACATTCATGGAGAAGAAATGGCGTTTGATTATATCCCAGTAAACGGCTTTAATACATTAACTGCTAGACTACTAGATATCCCTTCGTTTAAAGAAGCCTATTACACACTTTTCCAGCATGTACTCGATACACATTTTGTAGAAGACCGGCTCTGTCCAATCATCGAGAAATGGCATGAATCGATTGTGGACCGAATTGGAGATGATCCATATACGAAAGATCGAAAAGACATCCTACCATCTGAACGAGACTTAATCCGGCAGTATATCAACAAAAGACGACGTTATTTACAGGCTGAGATCAGAAAAGAGAAATTTGGTACGTAAGAACACTTTCGAATTTTGTCACTTTATTACTCATATTGACGAAACAGCTTTTTTTATAGAAAAATAGGGTATACTAACCATATCCTTCTATTTGATAAAAAATGTGAGAGTTGGCGTCCGTTATGATCAATTATGAAATTGAACAAAAAAGATTACATTTAATTGAGACTGCAAAAAAATTCGGGATGAATGCCGAAGAAACCATCAGATGCAGTCAAGAGCTTGACATGCTCTTAAATAAAGGCATCAAATCCACCTCTAAAGATTGCTCAAAAAAAGGGTAAGCCATACATCTAATTCCTCTCATGAAAAGCTTTCAAAAAGACAATCACACATTAAAAGACCCATCATAAGCTATGGTGAAACGCCCAAAAACAAAGTGCCCTAATTTTATAAAGGATGTGCACCGCTATGCCGGCTATTGTGGGAGCCTTTAAAGTAAATGCCGTCGGAACGAGCGGAGTCGTTCATGTTGGAGACTGTATCACCATTTCTCCAAATAGTCAGGTTAAAACGTTTGCTGGCGCAGGCAGTTTTAATACAGGTGATCAATTGCAAATTAGCAACTACAAAAGTGTGACAAATACGTACGACAGTGATGTCATAGATCAACCGCTTGTTGGTAACTTGTAAGGAGTGAGGATCCGTTGAACTTCTATATTAATCAAGCGATACAAATTAATTATTTACGTGTGGAGTCTGTGAGTAACTCCTCTGTTCTGCAAATTGGGAGTGCTGGATCCATCAAAGCCCTTTCCAACCTGTATAACACGGGAAGCTACGTAGAAGCAGCGCCTGCCGCAGCAGGTACACAAGGAATTGAAGAATCTCAAGGCGCAAGCACAGCACCTTTTGTACCGCTTCAGTCACCAACAACTTAAGTCATCTGCAATCCCCGGAGGTGTAGGTAAATGTATGATTATCAGAGCAACGCTTCACAAGTATATGGCATCATTCAAAAACAATCGCAACAAATCATGATGCTTGAAAAAAGGCTTAACGAGCTTCAGCAAGAAATACAAATGATCAAAGATAAACCGACAACGAATATAGAACGGATTGATTATCAATTTGATCAACTGAAAATCGAACGGCTGGAAGGGACGCTGAATATCGGCCTCAACCCATCTGATCCAAACAGTGTTCAAAACTTTGAAGTGGGCCAAACAACAACCCCGGGAATTGGAATGATGCAACAAGAAATGGCTGATCAATTTTTCAATCAAACACGGCAGCTTGTCGATGCATTTTTAAATGAAGAAGCTCCAGAACTTCTTGAAGAACTAGAGCAGCGATATGAAGGGTCCCTCGATGAAAGCAACAAACACCATATCATTGAGGACATTCGCAAGCAAATTGACAGCAGGATCAAATACTATGCGGGACAGCTGCCTCACCGGGAAGATATGACACCGTTGCAGCGTTCAGAGCAAATTGCTGAATATGTGAAGCATGATGTAAAGCGGGCGATTGAGCACTTTTTAGCCCATATTCCAAGTGAAACGAAAGGAGAGGAAAACGGATGAATTTCACAGTTGTCAACCGCAACATTGAGACCGGAAGCATTAAAGTAGTCGGGGTATCGTCTTCTTCCTTATTTATCATCGGGGACACAGATCATGTACAATTATCCTCAATTTTCGATACGCCGCCAGAATCTCTGATTATTGGCCCGTTTGTTCCTCTAGCACCTCGATAATGATCAAGCGCACATCTCAAGTGAAGTTCTCAAAGGTGAATTCTGTCGGGATTTCGAGTGTGGTTCAAATCGGTGATACTCAGGAGCTATGCCCGAAAGTCAAGGTGTTAGCTGTTCAACGAACCATTAGTTTGTTTTATGGCTATGAAGCAGAAAATTTAGATGCGAAAGAATTTGAAGTGTATTATGAGCCTATTCCATTGATGCTCCCAGAACGATCAGTGAGAACAGCCTTTTACCATGAAAAGCCTGTGATTAAAGTGTCTTCGATCCATGTAGAAGGGGTATCATCGTCCTCTGTCTATCAAATCGGCTCTACTTGTCGAATGAATGGCGTTGCGCGAGTGAAGCATATTAGGGAGCTATTTAGCAATGATGAAAGTCCGCAAAACTCACAAATGGACCTACCTGCGCATATGATGGTGATATGACTTCGAATAAAGGATGTCGATTATGCCAGCAATTGTCGGACCCATTTACATTAACTCTATTTCTGGAGGCGTCGTAAACGTCGGTGACTCATTCTACCTGTCGCCTAAAAGTTCGTCAAAATCTGCTTTAGGCTCTGGAGCGGGGAATACCGGAGATTTCTTGATATTAAATAATGGCATTAGCGCCACCAACTATGTGGATCCTGACTTAAACGATCAGAATATGGTAGGCAATGCATGAAGCAGCTCCTCTACACCCATTTCAAATAGAGGAGCGCTTTTTTATGCTTATTTCTTTCTGCGCTGTCTCGATTTTTTTGTTTTAACCAGCTTGCTTGCCGGCTGTTTCCGAATCCATTTGATGTACGAAGCAAGCTTTTCATCCTGCCTCAGTGCATCAATTGTGTTCAAACGTGCGGCAAGCTCCTGGTTTGTAAAAAGGGCATGTACTTGTTTATGACAAGGGATGCACAAGAAGGCAGTCGGTAAAAAAGCACCACCCTCTTCTCTTGGCGTTAAGTGATGTTCTGTGAGCAGGACATCTTGTCTTCCGCACAGCTCACATAATCCAATTGTTTGCTTTGCCACCGTGTCATCACCTCAAATTTACATTAATTCCATTGAGACTGTTGTCCCTTTCCCGCTTGGATCTGCTGGATGGACAATCAGTTTCTTAGGCAGCCGCATTTTCAATTCTTCCACATGGCTGATGACACCAACAGCTAAGTTTTGGGATTGTAATTTCTCTAATGCGGTAATGACCGTATCAAGCAAGTCTTGATCAAGGGTACCAAAGCCTTCATCAAGGAAAAAGAATTGTAGCGGAAACTCACCTCTCAGCTGAATCTGCGCTGAAAGAGCTAGTGCAAGCGCAAGCGACGTCAGGAAGGTTTCCCCGCCGGACAAGCTGGACACTGGACGTCTGACACCGCCATTCGCATCATCACGCATGACAAAGCCGCCTTCTGAATCAACCTCAATCGCATACCTTTGTCTTGTCAAAATACCAAGACGGGCAGATGCATCACGACTGACACTTTCCAGCTGTTCTTCTGCTAAGAACTCAACAAATGTATTTCCTTTAAACACAGTTTGCAGCTTATCAAGCCGATCAATTTCTTGCTGCAGCTCCGCTAAGCGTTCATGAATACTTGCAAATCGCTGGTGATTTTCTTCCATCACACGCAGATGTTCATAAGCAGAGCCGCTCATCACTGTTGCTTCTTCTAATGCCTTTTCTGCCGCTTCTTTCCTCAGTTGAATATCAGTCCACTGCTCTTCATCTAGTGACTCATCTTTCAGCAGTTCAGAAATTCGCTTTAAGTTTGCGGCACATTGCTTTCTTTTATCCTCAAATTCATCAATTTCTTGTTTAACTGATTGACGTACTGCCTGATTCAGGAAAGCAGATTCAATCTCTTGAGGCTTATCAAAAGGAGAAGACTCCGATTCTTTATCCCATGCTGCTCGTGCTTCTTGTTTTCTTCGTTCAGCCTCTTGAAGCTGACGCTCACTGCTTGAAAAATAGCTTTGTGCCTGACTAAAGAGCTCCTGCGCATGCTGTAATTGCTTGTACGATTGCTGTTCCATTTCATTGAGACGAGCAAGCGTGTGTTCAACCTCGATCAGTTCTTCAGAAATGGAGACAGCTTTTAATGGATATCGCCCTAAATCTGTTTCATATTGATGAATGAGCTTTTGCTGACTTTCCAGCTGATGCGCTAGTTTATCAAGTTCCTTCTCCACATCGTATATGACTGTTTGCAGCTGTTCTTTTGCCTGCTGTTTTTCTTCTAAAAATGAAATGCTTTTCTCAATCCGCTCTTTATAGCCTTCCGCTTGCTGGTCCTTTTCATCTATTTGCTTTTGCATCTCTTGTACTTGATGCAAAGTAAAGTGCGGGAAGGCCTGTTCAAATTGAGATGTTTGCTCTGAAAGCTCAGATTGAAGCTCCTTGATCAGCCCGTCTAATTCTTCGATACGCTGCTGTTCAAATGTCATTTGATCTTTTATCTTGTTTGTCTCTGCTGCTTGATCATGTGTTTCATCCATTAAACGAGCTCGTTTACGATCAACTTCTTGAATATCTTGTTTCAAGCCTTTCCATTCTTGCATGAGATACTGCAAGGACTCCGGATTTTGCACTGCTTCTACTGCTGCCGCAACTTCCGCACCTGGAGCTTTCTGAGATAAAAAGGCAAATTGTTTTACTAATTGATTAGCGTGCGTTTCCAATAGCTGCTTGGCTGCATACATGTCTCTTGTGTATTCCTCTGCCTGCTTAAGCTCTGTGTCCATCCGTTGAATCACTTCATCGATTTGTGCCACTGTTTCTTCATGGTCATTGTTTTCCAATGCCTTTGAGTTATGATGAACCGATCCACAAACAGGACATGGCTCACCATCTACAAGTTCTGCCGCTAATTCTTTTCTTAATTCCGCCGCCCTAACAGCATCACGCTGTTTTAATTTTTCGAGCTTCTGACTTTGTTCTCTTTTACTCCATTCTGTAAAAGCCCGTTCGAATTCACATACATAGAAATAGAGCTGTTCAATCGCTTGAAACGATTGGTCTATTTTTTCATGATGGTCTTTTTGCTGTTTTTGAAGCTTTTCAAATGCTGCTGCGGTCTGTGTTGATCGCTTTTTGAGCTCCTCCATCTTTTGTTCTTCCTTGTGTATGCTTTGATGTATTCTTTGAACATTTTCGCTTAATCGCAAAGCATCCTGTACACTTTTCCGTTCTTTTACAGAGACTTGTAATGGCTCCAGCTCACGCTTCAGCTGTGTTTGTTTTGCCAGTGCACGTTCTAACAATGATTGGAGATTGTCTGCTTCTTCTTTTTTTTGTAATAATTGCTGCGCTGTATTATTTTTTCTCTGTTCGATTGCCGTCTTTTCCTGAAGAGCCGCCTCTTTTTTTCGTTCAATTTCCTTTAGCTGAATCAGCTGCTCTTTCTTTTGGAGAAGTTCCGGCTCAGTTTCTATTTTCTTTTGTCTGGTTTGCTCATAGTTCTGCGTCATTTGATCATAGATCGTTCGTTGATGCAGAAGCTGATTTTCTGCTTCCTGCTTCTCTTTTAATGCTTGAGAAAGCTGATTTTCAGCCTTTGTTAATGCATCCGCATAGGGCTTTAATGCCTCTGCCTGCTCAGCAATATGAAGCTTGGCCTTTTTTTCTTCCATTGATGGTGCCAGTTGATTCAGATGGTTTAGTTCCGTCTCATAAGCTTCTTGTTCTTTTTGATAATGCCAAATTGTTTGCGCCTTTGTAAAAGCAGTGAACGCTTCATCCCGCGCTTGTTTTTTCTCATGAAAAATAGCCTTTGCCTGCTCTGCCACTTCCTTTGCCTTTGCGAGCGCCTCTGGACCAGCTTCACCTAAACCATTCAGCTCAGCAAGCAGTTCATTTTTTTGTCCATACTGATTCTGCGCCTTTGCGCGCAAACGTTTGACGAGCTGATCCCCATACTTTTCCAGGTTAAACAAACGCTGAAGCATTTGTCGTCTATCGGCTCCTTTTAAGGAAAGGAATTCTGCAAACTTCCCTTGGGGCAAGACAACCGCACGCGTAAAATCATCAATGGTTAACCCGAGTAATTCCTCTATTTTACGATTGACCTCACTCGCTTTATCTGCAAGGACTGTCTGCGAATCACCAATTTCAATCAGACGGCATAGTGTCGTTCTGACTTTCATTTCATCCGCCCGCTTAAAAGCACGTTCGACTTTATAAGAAATATGGTGTTCCTTCTGCAAAGCGAACGTAAAGGAAACTGACAGTTTCTCTTCCGCTTGGTTCAAAATACCATGTGTATTATTTAACGCACGTTCCACTTTGCCATAGAGTGCCAGGGTCATTGCGTCTAATATGGACGATTTTCCGCTTCCTGTCGGTCCAAAAATGCCAAACACACCTGCATCACATAATGAGCTAAAGTCAATTGTTTGTTCTTCTCTGAAGCTATGAAGTCCTTTAATGGTTAGCGTAATCGGCTTCAAGTCGCTTCCTCCTCTTGCATTTCATTGGCGAACTCCAAAAACAACTTGACTGTTTTTTCATCAGGAAGTCCGCCGCCTGTCTGGCGCTCATAAAATTTCACGAACCGCTCTTCGATCGAGAGCTTTTCGATTTGCTTTTGTTCTTCCAATTGCTGCAGTTCTTTAAATTTTGGTCTAATATGGACAAACCCGCTATGCTGCTTTCGGAGCTGATGGATTTCTTCTATAGAGAGCTGATCTGTTAAATGAATCTCTAAATCAATCCATGCCTGAAGATCCCGTTTTTCATCCAGCCACTCGTGTACTTGACTCAGTCCCTCAGTCGCCTTCCATTTCACAAGTGGTCTTCCGCTTGATAGCAACACTTCTTTCCAGCTTGCTTTTTCATTAGGTTTCGCCTCAACAATCGTGACTGATTTGGCATATCCTGATTCAGAAAAGCTGTAAGCAAGAGGTGACCCGGAATAGCGGGCGATCGTTTTGGCACGCTTGATGGTTTGCGGCCTGTGCAAATGACCAAGAGCCACATAGCAGGCTGCTTCTGGCAGACTTTCAGCCGCAACGGTATATGCACCGCCTACTTCAATCGGTCTTTCTGAATCTGTTTGACTTCCTCCTGCCACATAAATATGGCTCGTTGCGATATTGACCGTATCGGCTTGAAATTGAGTGCTTAAATGCTGGAATGCTTGCTGTATTTTTAAATTGTAATGATCACGAAGCACTTTCTCTTCAAATGTTTCAGCCAGCACCTCGTTTAGTCTCGCTTCAGACGGATAAGCGAGTGCTGCAATGGATAAACGTTCACTCGAAGAAGGAACATCGACGCGGATGATATCATTTGTCGGATATCCAATTAAATGAATCCCCTGATCATTTGTTAAAGGAGATGCGGCGGATAGTCGATCCGGATTATCATGGTTGCCTGAGATGACCACGACCTGACGTTTTCCTTTATCAGATAAGGCGGATAGACTTTCATAAAAAAGCTGCTCTGCTCTAGCAGGCGGATTCACTGTATCAAAGGCGTCTCCAGCCATGACAATGACATCAATGTGTTCGTCTTTTACGATTTGATACAGCTCATCTAAAAACTGTGCTTGCTCATCAAGCCGGCTTCGGCCTTCAAGGGTTTTTCCTAAATGCCAATCCGCCGTATGCAGAATCCTCATGTGATTCACCTCTCATTCCGAAACTTTATAATGAAATTTCTATATTCCCATCAAAGAAATAAAGAATTTTCTCCTCTAATGTTCTGTTTGTTAAACGTTCTACTGCTTTTGCATATAACGCTATTTGAGTTTCATAGCGCTTTTTCAATATAGGCACAGCTGCTGCAAGGCCTCCTGTAAATCTGCCTTGCACTCTATCGGTCTTATAATCTAGTAAATATAGCTTTCCGTCCGTTTCAAATAAACAGTCAATCATCCCTTGAATAAGGACAGGCTCCCCCTCTGCATCAATATGGCTGTATACCTCTTTAACAGGTAACACCATACTAAATGACACTTCTCGTTTCACCCAATCCGCTTTTCGCAGCTTTTGACCAATAGAAGTAGAGAAGAAAGCTGCAATTCCTTCTTGATCAATTGACTGGACTTGCTCATTTGTTAGCAAGTCTCGCTGCTGTAAGGAATCGAGCAGCTGCTGTATACGTGAATCATCGTAGGGCTCGTCAGAAGGAAGCGCAATATGCTGCATGACTGTGTGCATTGCGGTGCCTTGCTCTGCGGCAGTGAGTGCTTTTTTCTTCATGAAAGCCGGCCGGTCATACAACGTGGCACGAGCTTTTCGAAGAGAAGAAGGAACACTGTACTCATCCTGTATTTCTTTCATTCTCTTTATCTCGGAAACAGACTGCTTTGTGCCGACTTGTGAGGCCGCTAGATATGGGTATCTCCATGAAAGTCTCTCTGCTACTTTCTCATCAGCATCACCATATTCTTCAACAGGCAGCCCCTCCATCAAAGCTTGTACCACCTCGTCTTGCTGCTCCTTTTCAAGTGACATATCTTCTTTTAGAAGATCGGAAGCTTGAGTAAATGAGATTGTGAATGCTGATGGATGCGAAAGAACAACATCACCTGTTTCTTCTAAAATAGATGACATTGCTTGGTGACGGATGAGAGCAGGACCAATAAAATCTAAGTATGTTTTCGATTGATAACGTTCAAAATCAGGGAGTAGCCAATCTTCTCCGGTTGCAGCATTTTGCCATTTGCTTAATGCTTTCACCTGATTTTTGACAGAGCCGACCAGAAATAATTTTTCCTTAGCTCTTGTGAGCGCCACATATAGAACTCTCAGCTCTTCAGATAATAGCTCTTTCCTCATCTTTTTTTTCATCGCTACAAGCGGTAATGTTGCATAACTAATTCTCAGCTCAGGATGGATATACTTGCTTCCAAAACCTAGCTCTTTATCAAGTAAATAGGACTGGTTTAAGTCCATCATATTAAAGTTCCTGCCGAGTCCTGCGGTAAAGACGATTGGAAATTCTAACCCTTTACTGCTGTGAATTGTCATCATGCGAACAACATCTTCTGTTTCACTGAACGTTTTTGCCGCACCAAGATCATCTCCACGCTCCTGCATTCTTTCGATAAAACGAAGAAAACGGAACAGTCCTCTAAAGGCAGCTTTTTCATACTGCTTTGATCGATCATAAAGAGCGCGGAGATTCGCCTGTCTCTGCTTGCCTCCAGGCATCCCGCCAACGTAATCTAGATACTGTGTATCGCGGTATACTTCCCAAATCAATTCCGCTACTGAATGATTCATCGAGAAATCACGCCATTTACGCAGCAACCTGAAAAACCGTTCTAGTTTTTTGCATGTAGGGTGATCTGAATGTGTCACCCTCATAAATGCCTTCACAGCATCATAATAAGTGCCTTTTTTATCACTCGTGCGAATCATTGCCATTTCATTTTCGTCTAAATGGACAAGTGGTGATCTTAATACAGCTGCAAGCGGGATATCCTGATATGGATTATCAATGACTTTTAACAGAGAAAGAATGACAGACACCTCTGTTGCTTCAAAATAACCGGAAGAAAGATTCGCATACACAGGGATTCCCTGTTTCTTCAATTCCTCCATCATTTGCGGGGCCCATGGCATAGAACGAAGCAAAATCACAATATCCCGATACTGCAAGTTACGGGTCATTTGCTGTTTTGCATCGTACACTTGAAATGGCTGCTCCACCAATTGTCTTATTTTTTTAGCAATGACTCTCGCTTCAAGCTGTACGGTCTCTAATTCTTCTCGCTCTTCGTCAGTTTCTGCTTCCTGTTGATCTAAATGGACAAGAAGCATTTCTGTCGTTGTATCTTCGCTTTCTGGATAACTCGCTCCAAGCTTTAATTCAGCTTGTTCATCATATTCAATTTCTCCAACTGTTTCCCCCATCAGCTGTTTGAACAAAAAGTTCGTACTGTCTAACACATCTGAACGGCTGCGGAAGTTTTTATTTAAATCGATTCTCTTCCCTGTTTCTTTGCCGTCTGGTGTAAATTGTTTATATTTGTTTAAAAAGAGCATGGGCTCAGCCAGTCTAAAGCGATAAATGGACTGCTTTACATCACCAACCATAAACAGGTTGCCGTCTGCGGCATGTTCCCCTTTAGATACAAGCTTTAAAATCGTTTCTTGTACAAGGTTTGTATCTTGGTATTCATCAACGAGCACTTCTTCAAACTGCTGTTGATAGTACTTGGCCGCTTCTGTTTCGATCAAATTTCCTTCCGCATCCTGCTCTGCTAAAATGCGTAAGCAATAATGCTCTAAATCCGAAAAGTCCACGATTGATTTTTCTTGCTTCGCTTTTTCGAAACGCTGTCCAAATTGGATGACAAGCTCCACAAGTGTTTCGACCACCGGCTTCATTTCAGCTAAGCTTTTCAAATGCTGGGCTGGACTGCGCATAAAGTATTCATCTTTAAGTTTTTCTAATTGTTTTTTTGCTTGATTGCGTGCATCTGTGGCTTTTTCTAACAGCACAGGGTCATATTCGTCCCCTTTACATGTTTTGAGCCTTTTAAAATTGATGTTTGGCAAAAGCTCGTAAAGCTTTTCAAAATCATTTTGGTGCCTGATTAATTCATTGACTTGCTCTAAATCATCTATAAAATTTTCTGCTCTCGGTGCCGGGCCGCCCGGTTCTTTTGATAGGGCGAGAGCTCGTTCGAGTAGTTCGAGACAGCTTCGAAAAACGAGAGAAAGATCCTCTTTGATATATGGGTAAAACGGTAATTGTTCTACTTTTGTTTGAGCATCTACATCATAAAGAGAAAGAAATGCCCTCATCCATTGCTCAGGTGAAGGGTGAGATCTGGAAAACTCATAAATTCTCTTCACAAGCCATTGCAAGTCTAAATCATGACGGTCAGAAGTATAGCGATCAACCAGTTCAAAGAACGATGGCTTTCCAGCCTTATATTCATCCTCAAACAGTTCATCTAACACTTCATCTCCTAATAATTCTCCTTCTGTTTGATCAGCCAAACGGAAGCCTGGATCAAGGTCAATTTCATAATAAAAGGTGCGCAGAACCTGCAAACAAAAGGAGTGCAAGGTAGAAATATTGGCACGATTCATGAGCGACAGCTGTCTTCTCATATGAAGGGACCCGGGGTTTTTCGCTAATTCCTTTTCAAGTGCTTCTGTGATCCGATGCTTCATCTCTGCCGCAGATGCATTTGTGAAAGTCACAACGAGCAGACGATCCACATCAACTGGATCTTCTGGACGGGTCATTTTTCGAATCAGCCGTTCAACCAAAACAGCTGTTTTACCTGACCCTGCTGCCGCCGCAACAAGAATATCTTGTCCTTCTGAAACGATGGCTTCCCACTGGTCATCCGTCCAAGTACTGTTATTCGGTTTTGGTATTTGCATACTGATCCCCTTCTTTTTTGATCCGGTCTATCACAACATCATCCTTTTCAGATGAAAGCACTCTAAATTCATTATCCTCTATCGATTCATCAAATTGGCAAATAGACTTAAATGAACAAAAGCGGCATGGTGTTTGATCCTTCAATTTATATGGATTAATGGCAACTTCACCATTTGTAATTCTTTCGCCTGCTTCTTCAAATGTACGCCGAACGTGCTGTGTGAGTATATGGAAATGATCTTCACTTAAAACAGCAGAGTCAGAACGGAAAGATCCGTCCTTTTTCAAACCTGCTTGAATGACTTGTGATCTTCCTGATTCAAGCGTTTGATCCATTAGCTTTACCGCTTCTACATCTTCAAGCAATAGACCTTTCATTTTAAATTTCTTGAATATTTCCTGCTCAATTTCATCCTCTGCAAGCGGAATCGGTGCTTGAATGAGCGGATCATGGATATGGAAATATAAAATGCCAGCTGGCGTTGCTTCTACACCGAGCCATTCCTTCGAATACGTAATGGTTAAATCTAAGTAAGTGAGCATTTGCAAGGCAAGCCCATAGTATACCTCTGCTAGATCAAGACCTTTCTCACTCGATTTGTAGTCGACGATTCTCAACAGCAGCCCTTTTGAACCTTCTGCTTTATCTACTCGGTCAATTCTTCCGACAAGCTCCATCGTGCAGCCATTTTTCAATTGAAAAGTGAACGGCGGAAGAGGTCCTTGGCCGCCAAACCCTAACTCAAGTCCAACGGGAGAAAATCCACTCACTCTTGCATGCTCACTTAAGATAGAAGAGACTCGAATTAAGATTTTTTGGAGTTTTTCTTTAATATAAGCATGCCGATTAGAGCTTAAGAGGATTTCCTTTTGAAGACGCGGAGCAAGCTGTTCGATTGCATGTCTTGAATAGTTGACACAGTCATCCTTCGTTAAGTTTTTCCAATCCTTTTTTTGTTCAACAAGCGTATCTGAAATATGCTTTAAAGCCGAGTGAAACAGCTGGCCGATATCGGGTGCTTCCAATTTATAAAATTGCCGATCCTTTAGTTTTAACCCGTGGGAAGCAAAGTGAGAAAATGCACACGCATTGAATTTCTCCATTCTTGAAACACTGCCTTGAATGTGATCACCGTAAAGTTCTTTTGTGACGTTTGGTTTTAAGCGCTTTGCTCGATTTGTAAAAAACAAACTCGACAAGATGTTTTTTGATACATCCCGATGAGTTGACGTTATCAAATAATTATAAACACTCCACCATACACCACTGATGGGATATTGGTTGAGCCATTGCTGCAGCTGCGAGACGGTATACGATAACGAGACATGCCCATTCGCTACAAATTTTAATTGCTCCTCGTCATCCAGCTGTTCCGGGTCTAACACATACAAAGCATGCTGATGATTTGGCATAAGCTCCTGACAATACTTGATAAGAGTCGAAGGCAATAAAGAGCGCCCCTCTTCATCTGACACTGAATAAGACAAATACAAATGATGAGATGGACTCGACAGCGCCTGGTAAATTAAAAATTGCTCATCTAGCAGCCGTTCCTTTCCTGTCTCTGCCAGCTCTGCTCCTGCTCGCTTTAACCATTCCCTGTCATCCTCAGACAAAACACTTTCGTCAGAAGGGCGTGCGGGAATAACGCCATCATTTACCCCAATGATAAACATACACTTCACTTGATACATTCTTGATAAATCCATACTTCCGATAAATACTTGGTCGAGTGAAGGCGGAATTAAAGCGAATTTTAAAGAGGCCAATCCTGTATCCATCATTTGCTGGAATAAAGGAAATGAGAGCTCCTCATCACCGAGCATTTCAACAAATTCATCCATTAATTGAATAACAGCATCCCATACTTGTCCATGCTGCATGGCTTCAGCTAATCTACCTGCTTCTTCTGCTTCCAGCCTAGCCTTTTCAAGTTTATCCGGCACTTGTATTTCCTCTAAAAAGACATAGACTGCCTCCACCATGTCTTTTACCTTTTGCGCTTTTTTCAGCCTTTTTTGCAATTGGAAAAGCGGAGGTGCAATCCACTCCTTTACATCATTCAGCATCTGTTCCATTTCAATTTCTTGATCTGTTTGTCCAAAATCCTCATCTAAAGATTGGAATCGTCTGTAGTGGAAACGGGAGCCGTTTGTCCAGCGTTCTCCTTTTACACCATAAGCAATACAGTAGTTTTCAAGCTGATCTGCCTGTTCTCTCGCTTTGTTTTTGGCAAGTTCGAGCGGAAATAAGAACTCTGTTTTCACGCAGCGAAACACGGCCTCATACCGCCAGTTTCCTTTTATGACATCCAAGCTCGAACGAATCAATTCAATGAGCGGATGATACTGCATTGATTCATTTCCATCAATAAAAAAAGGAATATCGTAATCTCGAAAAACCTCTTTTAACGTATCTTTATAGTCATCTACATGCCGCGCGACAACTGAAATATCTCGCAGTCTAAGTCCTTCTTCTCTCACTAAATGAAGAATTTCTCTCGCTACTCCCTCAATTTCAGCTCGTTTACTCGCACTTTTAGACACTGTGAGATGAGGGGTTACTTCCTGATATGGCCGCACCGGTCTCTGCTCATATTGGCGTTCTAAATAAGCAAGATCTGGCGTATGAAGATGCCGGTTATTTCTCTCCAAAATGTGCTCAGAAATGGCCGCTCCGCACTCTTTAGCAAGCTGATAGAGCTGGAAATACGTTTTACCAGTCATACGAAATAAATCAAGTTCATTTGGCTGCTTATCATGGTAGGAACGATCCACTGTGAACGCAGCCGTTATTTTCTCAGCATGAAGCAGAAGCTGTTCAATGACGAGAAGCTGCTGCGGTGTAAATTGATAAAAGCCATCTATATAAATATGTGCTCCTTTTATTTCTTCAGATAGAGGAATTTGCTGCGTGAGAAGCGTCAAATAGTCTTCTGAGTGCACATATTCATCTTGTAAATGCTGCTCCATCTGCTGATAAAGAACATGCAGATCATGCAATTTTTCGCCTGCCCGTCTTTCTTCTGTATACTCTGAATGCATGCTCGATAATGAAATTTTTTCAATATCCTCCGGCAGCATGCAGTATCTTTTGAACTCAGCCATCGTCTTTTCGATTTGCTCGACAAACCCTGGCTTATCACTCGCTTTTTTGAATACCTTAAACTTTTCTTTCTCTTCTTCAATTACTTTTCTTAAAAGCATTTGAATTCCTGTGCTTGTCACAAATTGCCGGTTCGCTCCGCCAGTCTGCTGTAAAATAGACCAAGCAAGACGCGTGAAACTAAATACTTTGGCCCTGATCATCCCGCCAGCTTCAGACGTTTTTGCAAGCTCGTATTCCATTAAGAATGTCATTTGATCCGGGACTAAAAAAATGATTGGCGGACCCAGTGGATCTAGCCGAAGCTGTTCTTTGATTTCCTCTAAGATTGCAGTCGTTTTTCCACTCCCCGATCTGCCTGCTAAAAACTGAATCTCCACGCTCCACAACACCTTTCTTATGTACTCATATTCTAGCGAAAATAAAAGTAAATAGCTATTTTCCCCTTCTCCTTCCTAAAAAGATATAGGCACCTTTCCTAACTCTTCTCATATCATAAACCATCATGAACTCAAAGGAGGCTGGCAATATCATGTATTACGGTTATTATGACTACTCGCCATATGACATGCGCCAAAACACAAGGATCATTTCTGACCTTGAAAAAGCGATCAATGGTGAATATTCTGCGATCCAATGCTACGAAAAACTTGCCCAAAGAGCAAAAACTCCTGAGGCAAAAAAAATCATTCAAGAAATACGCCAGGATGAAGTCAGACACTATCAACTATTTACAAAGCTATATTATTCTTTAACAGGTAAAAACCACAAACCAAGCGTAACAGAACCTTGTCCAGATCAATTTAGAGAAGGGCTTCTTTTCGCATTTAAAGATGAACAAAGAACGGTCGATTTTTACTTAACGGTATCAGATTATGTCCGGGATCAAGGAACAAAAGAGCTGATGAAACGTATTGCTCAAGATGAACAGCAGCATGCTGTATGGTTTTTATATCTTTTAACGCACCATGTGTCTTAGATAGTCCTATTTTAATAGGAGATCGTATGTTCCGTCAAAAAATGAAATCGTCTTTTTATTCATTCAATCTATAAAATAAAGGACTATTTTCAGCAAACCTCTCATCTCTTTCACTTTTTCAAACGTGAAAACGACAATTTGATAAATAAAAAAACTCCTCTGCCACACATAGCAGAAGGAGTTTTTTTCATGATCGTTTAATGAAATTTTGCTTCATTGCTTTGCTGCTGATGTTTTAGCAGCCCATCAATGGACAGCATCTTACTGCCGCTAAGTGTTAAATAAAACGCCATAACAAGCAGTGATAGTTCAAATTCATAACCGCCAACAAATCCTTTAGAAAAACCAACCGTCATAATCGCCACAGCCATAATTGGTACAAATAGCGCTGCGAAAATACGTGTTCCTAGACCTAAAATCAAGGCGATACCACCGACCAGTTCAATTGTCTTCACAATATAGGCCATAAATTCCGGTATACCGATTTGTCCAAAGAATGCCGCTGTTCCTCCCAGACCTCCTTGATATGCCTGAAGTCCGTGTAGAAAGAAGATCAAACCTAAAATAACACGTACGAAAAGTGTTCCTATTTCTTGATTCGTTTTCATATAGTGATTTCCTCCTGTTTTTACACTACATAATGTAATGTTAATTAGTAAAAAAAATTAGTAATTTAGATTAAGCATAATCATCAAGACCACCATGAGAATGGTTGATGTGACAATGGGAATGATGGGTACATTGAAAGGAATATTGTATGTTGGATTTAAGATCTTTTGTATTCTTAAATTCAATGCCCGATCTCCAAAGGATACCGCAAACTTCGTTTGTTTTTGAAACTGAGTTCTCTTTTTAATGAGTTTCAAAAGGGCTTGCCCTACTCCAAGCTCAGTGCCTGTCTGCCGAATCGCATAGTCATCTGCGATCACTTCACGAAAAACGGAATAACTTTGTCTCATATGCTTTAACACTGGAATGTACCAAATAACTTTTGTGAGCATTGAGAATGTGAAGGCCTTTAAAGGATCATAGCTGTATTTGTGGTGCAATTCATGATGAACAACAGCGTCAATCTCCTCTTCATCCAGCATGTCCATGAGAGACGTTGATAAGTAAACCTTTGGGTGAAGCATACCCATGGCAAAAGCAAGCGGTTCATGACAATGAAACACAATGATGTCGTTTGCATATTTCTCAGATAAAGATTCGGTCGACTGGTGATCGACTGCAAGCATGAGATTTTGCTTGAATTGAATGTACGTTTTGATTTGCTTCGTCATATAGAAAATCGCAAATCCCAGTGTGTAGAGTACTAAAGCATCTAGAAAATATTTCAAAGGAGTGAATCCATAGAATTCGAGAACAGATTGGCATACATGAATGAGATTATATGCTTGATTCCAGCCAAAAAAGCTTGAAAGCACGTAATACCCCATCTGATAAAAAATCGTTAAACCAATCAATATACCGCCTAAAAATAGCAGGCTCGATTTCATTTTATTCATTTTGCTGCTCCTCTTTTTTGGATGCCAGCCTTGCTTCAAGCACTTTGAGTAATTCAGGGTCAGCACTTTCAATTGCATCCACCATATGATTCACTGCCAGTGGACCAAAATCGTCCATCAGCCCTTGCGTAATCCATTTTGTCTGCTCATTTAGAAATTCTTCTTTTGTTAAAATAGGATTATAAATAGATGAACGCCCTTTTGTTTTCTTCTCCACAATTCCCTTTTCGGTTAAGCGGTTCAGCACAGTCATCACCGTGTTGAAATTAATCGGCTTTTCATCTGACAGCTTCTGCTGCACTTCTTTAATCGGCATATCCTCACCTTGATAAAGGATCTCCATAATTCTTCCCTCTAAAGGACCGAAAAAACGATTCAATCCCTTTTCATTATATTTAAAAGAAGGAATTTTCATGTTATCACCTCACACTAAGGATTGTAGTGTAATTGAAAATGATAGTCAACTGATAACAAAAATAGGGGAAAATCGTTGTATATTTGTTTTTGTTTTTGGTAAAAATTATATCTTCACTTTTATTAAGAAGCTGTCAGGTTCTTGATAAGATAATCTTATGAAAATGGTAAAAAAATTCGTATTTTATTTATAGAGACTTTTGTATTATAGTGAAGATAACAACATTTCACTTACTGAACAAAATTATAGGAAGAAGGTTTACATGTGATGAAACAAGGAAACAGCCTTCGAACCGATCTCATTTTGATCGCAATAAGCGGTTTAGGTGGTTTTCTTTTGTCTTTAACAGGAATGTCTATTGGCTGGATGATCGGTACATTAATCACAGCTGCATTTATTGCCATGCGACGTCCCACCCTGTTTCAGCGTAAAGGAAACAACACCTTGCGTATTCACAGCAGATGGCTACTCCTTGGTCAATTTATTCTCGGAATCGAACTCGGACAAAAAATGAACATGAAAGTTCTTCATATTTTCGCTGAACATTGGCTCCCTGTGAGTTTCATGCTCGTTTTTTCTATTCTACTGGCGATGCTCTCTGGCTTTGCCTTATGGAAGCTGAGTAAAACAGATATGCTGACCAGCTTTGTCGGCACAGCACCAGGCGGTTTATCTGCTATGCCAGGGATTGCCCAAGAGGTTGGAGCAAATACAGCCGTTGTCAGTCTCGTACAAACAACACGTGTATTAATGGTGGTACTCACCATCCCATTTACGGTGTTCTATTTAAATACAAAAAATCCAGCGGATGCAGCTGCAGGCATTCAAGGGAGCGCCTTTTCATCCGGTGTTTTCACCCTGTCAAATATCTCGTGGACTGCTGCACTTATTTTAGGTGCCTGGCTTATGTCACGCCTGGCGGTTCGTCTTCATTTCCCTGCCCCTTGGCTGATTGGCAGCATGTTAGGAGTTGCTGCTCTTCAAGTAGGTGCAGGTGCGCTCATAGGTCATGATTTGATTCCTTATTGGCCAGCACAAGCGAATATCGCATCACAGGTATTTCTAGGTGCAACCATCGGTTCAAAAATGAATAAACAGATGTTTGTCGGACTAAAAAACACGTTAATTGTAGCCGTCGTCAGCTCAGCTGGACTAATTGCTGCAACGGTTCTCAGTTCAATTGCCATTGCTGAGGTCACAGGGATTTCTGTCATTACAGCCATTCTTGCCTTTTCTCCTGGCGGTATTGCAGAAATGGCAACAACAGCAGTTACACTCCATGAGGACTCAACCTTTGTAGTAGCTGTACAAGTCGTTAGAATCATTCTTGTCATAGCAATGCTGCCACCGTTTTTTCGATTCTTACATCATGTCTGGGCAAAAAGACATCCTGATTATAAAGCCGCTAAATAAAAAAGAGAGACGCTTTGCATGTGCAGAGCGCCTCTTTTTTATTCATCCTGATTTCTTTTGACACCAACTACTTGATCTTTTGAAATCGTTCCAAAATGCCGGCTGTCAAAGCTATGTATTCGGTTATCTCCGATCACGAAGTAATGGTTTTTTTTGATTTTATCATGTCCTGTGATGGCTTTCAGCTGAAAATCCCCTGTCAGGACATTCCCCATTTTATGTTTTTTCTGCTCTTTTAAATAGGGTTCTTTCCATTTTGCCCCATCCACAAATAACTGATCATCGACATACTTGATCGATTCTCCCGGGAGCCCAATGACCCGTTTGATCAAAATTTGATTTTTTGGTCCGTGAAATAACACATAATCAAACCGGCTAATTTTCGTGAGTTTTGGTGAGAACTTGTTGATTAATAATTCTGTTCCATCTGTAAATGTGGGGTCCATACTAACCCCTTCTACTTTATACTTCACAAACATGAAATTCTTTACTTGGAACAATAAGACGATGCATGTAATAATCATCAACCATAACAATGGCTTCTTTTTCATTAAGAGCCTCCTTTGTCCTCACGCTTGCTCATTCGAATGTTCAACCTATTTTCTACTCTCTTTCCAACATACCATAATAAAACGATAACTAGAACCGCAAAAACACTTCTTAACGGATTCTTTACTAAAGCAGAAAGGTCATAACCAATAAAACTAATGATAAAGAGCATGACACACTTACCAGCTAAAGCAGCTAATGAAAATTGCCACATGCTAATTCTTGATAAGCCTGCGACCACATTGACGGCAGCAGAAGGTGTAAAAGGAAAGCAGAGTAAAATAAATAACGGACCAAATCCCCGTTTCTCTACCCAAAGCATTAATTTCTTAATGGAAGGGTGTCTGCTAATAAAGTTCAGCATTCTCATCTGTCCAAATTTTCTGATCAGTAAAAAGACAAGAATAGAACCTGCACTTGCACCGATCCAGGTTAATAAAAAGCCTTCCCAAAGGCCGAATGCATTTGCATTTGCCACCGCAAACGCCACGAGTGGTAAAAAAGGAAGAAATGCTTCAATCAGAGGAAGCAATATAGCGACAATTGGTCCAAAGGCCTTGTAGCTTTCAAAAAATGATGTGATATTTTCATGAGTAAATAGAGAAAGAAATGATGTCAACTTGTTTGACTCCTTCAAGGTTTGTCTACATTTCATTTTACATGGAAAACATAAAAATATACAAATAAATCCCACTCGCCCCCCTTGAGATTTTTTGACTCATTCGATATAATAAACAAGAACATTTGTTCTATTTATAAAGAAAGCAGGCTTGGACATGACGAGACTATCAAGAGTACAGCTTCAAATGATGGAACAGGCCATCTTTCTTCCTATGGTCATCTCCATCCTCAATCGTGATCTGACACACTTAAAACAACATCAAACATTTAAATTAAATGAACCATACATTCAGCTTGTGACCTCTGTGTTAAAGGAAGCACAGAAAGCACTTTATGAACTGAAGCAGCATTTACGTAAAGAAAGTATGAAAGTACAGCAAATTGAACACGATGAGGGATTTACAACGTATCTATTTATCATAAATGGCTATGAAGAAAAGCATAAATACTTTAATCCGCGTATACGTCACCGGGTAGAGGAACTGCTGACTCGATATTTTCTCCAACAAACAAATGAACTATAGGCTGAAATGTTGCGCGTTACACATGCAAAAAAAGCCTGCCGCGGCGGCAGGCTCCTACTTATTTATGATAATTCAAGCTGTTTTCTCAGCTCTGTTCTCACTTCGTTTAATCCTGGTCCATCTAACTCAAAATAATACACATTCCCAGGCTGATAATCATGTCCCTTTAGCTGAATGGTATCTACTGATTTCAATGAGCTCAGTAATGGAAAAAGACCGATGAACTGTTTCATGGAAAGATTGGTTGAGACATTATCACCAAGCGTATCAATGATGTTGTCGTATGACGGGATCGAAGAAATCGATTTAGATTTTTCAAAGATGGCTTGAAGTGCTTCCATTTGGCGCTTTCCGCGCATGAGATCACTGTCTGCTTTTCTCGTTCTCACAAAGGCTAGAGCTTCTTCGCCATTCAGTCTATGAGTGCCTGTCTGTACTTGAACTTTTCCTTTTGAATCCTTTTCCATCTGTTTTACGATGCTTTCATCTTCAATCGTTACATCAATTCCGTTTAGCTCATCCACAATGTCTTGAAATGCCTTAAAGTTACCTGAAATCACATAGTCTACAGGAATGTTCAACAAGTTTTCGACCGTTTTGACTGACAAATCTGCACTCCCAAACGCATGGGCGTGAGCAATTTTATCATATCCTCTTCCCGGTATATCCACATAAGAATCGCGAGGAATACTGAGAAGCTTAATGGTTTTGTCTGTTCGGTTCACCGCCGCCAGTAAGACCGCATCACTTCTTGCTTCGTCTACCGTTTCACCTGGACGGCTGTCAATTCCAAGCAGCAGCACCGAAAAGCTGTCTTTTCCTGGATCAAACGCTTTTACACGCTTTTGCGAGGTGTCTCCTCTTTCTAATGATACTTGCGCCTTATTCGACGCTTTTGAAATTTTATAATATGCGTATCCAGTCACGGACACTGCCATCACCATGACAAATGCCATGATAAACAGCACGGCTTTTACCCAAGGTCTCAGTCTTCTTTTTGATCTTGTTTTTTCCTTCATCCTTTCCGAACCCTCACTCTATCTTAGTCTATCAATGTAGGTCCCACTATAACATATTTTGATGAAAGTTTCCTTCATACAACATATTTTTATGAATCCACAATCTTAAACATCAGACAGCTCACCTATTTACAAATCAAAATCAAAAAACAGCCTGCGGCAGCGGCTGATTTTTCCATCATGATTGAATATCAAATTGAAATTGTCCCTTCAGTTCTTCTTCTGCTTCTTGAAATAACTGACGCAAGCTCTCAGCATAATCGCCAAGAGCGTCTTTGCTCGTTTGAAAATTCACCCATGTCAGTTCTACTGGAAGATCCACCTCTCCTGTTAAACAGTCCCAAAGAGCATCAAGGTTTTTCCCGTAATAATCAGGAAGGTGTAAAACGGTTTTTAGCTGATCATGAAGCTCTTCTTGCGACCTGCACACTGCGCCGTCCAGCTGCACTTTTTTCATGTTCATCTTCCCCTCTCCTCTCTATATTTTAAACGAATTGGAGGAGAAAGAGAAAGATAGGCACCTTACTTTTGTTTCTGTCTGACACCTGAGATGAATAGAATGAGGCAGGCAGCCAAAACGAGCAAGAAAAAGAGGATTAATACGAGCTGAGTACCGTAAATATCAGCGAAGAGGCCAACAAACACACTTGGAATACCAAGACCTAAATAAGCAAACAAGTAATACCCTGCAACGGCTCTAGCCGCCTCTTTTTTCCCCCGCTCAACAATGAGCTGAAGTCCACCTAAATAAGTAAATCCATAGCAGGCAGTACCCGCCAGCATCGTTCCAGCAAGCAAAAGGAAGATAGATTCGCTGTTTGCACCGTATAGCAAGAGGCCATATCCGCATGGAAGACAGATAAACCCCAAAAGAAGCGCTGTGCTGCTATTCATCTTGCGCACAAAGGGCTGCATCAGGACACCTGCCATATTAATCAAAAAGAGCGCCGGTCCTACCCACAATTCATAACCATTTAATTTAAGCTGTGCTGGCAAAATTGAAATGACAAGGCCGCACACCGACCACGCAATAGCAATGGCTGCATTCGCCGGCATTGTTCCTTTTGGAAATCTTGGCATGTTCATCATCGGTTTACCTGAATCTCCTTGGACAGGCGGAACGAAAAAGAAGACACCCACAATAGTTAAGAACAAAAAGGCCAGCACAATCCAATAGCTAAGCGGCGTGAGAGACACACGCTGAAAAGAAAGAAGTGCCGTAAAAAGAGCACCGCCCCCAAATCCAACCGAACTGCATAATGCAATAAAAGTTGGAATCCAGCTTGATTTCTCAGGATATAAAGCAATCAAATATGCGGTGCATGTTCCAACACTAAGACCAAGACCGACACCTTGCAGCAGCCGGGCAGCAAAAAGCATCTGTATGGAAGGATGTACAATCATCAACAAAGTGGCACATAACGAAAAGCTAAGCGCAACCAATAAAATCGGTTTGCGTCCAGCCCGGTCAGAAATACCGCCAAGAAAAAGCAAAACTGGAATGAGACCGAAGACATACGAGGCAAATACAAGTGCTGTTGCCGCCTTTCCGTACCCTGCTTGTTCTGCATACGCCGTATAAAGGGGCACTTGCAGATTCACAGCAATCGTAATCATAAAAAGACCAAGTAAAACGAAAATAAACGGGATCATGGATAAGTGTGCCGTTTCTTCTTTGGATGCTGGGATCATTTGACTCTCTCCTCTATGTCATTGCATATGAGAACAGTGTACACACCATTTGGCTTACTTCCTACATCCAAAAACGGCACTATTGACCAGTCCATAATTCCGTGTCATCATCATCTTATGATGTGAAAACGAGAGAAGGTGCACGATGTATATTCATTTAGACCGTTCAAGCGCCACCCCGCTCTGGCAGCAAATCGTAAATGAGATCATTCAAAAAATTCATTCACAAAAACTGCATCCTGACGATCAGTTAACACCGACAAGAGTGCTCGCACAGGAGCTTAATGTATCAAGATCAACCGTCCAGCTTGCCTACGATGAACTGCTGGCAAGAGGCTACGTCAGCACATCTAGAAGAGGCGGTACAAAGGTCATTTCAAGTGATCAATATACAGCTTCCCCTCCCCATCAAAGTGAACCGCCTTTCCCACCTCCGATAAGACCTCACTTTGAAGAAGCCGAAAAACAAATGGACCATTGGCTGTCAGCCAATCATTTTCATGAGAAGCTCGATATTGATTTTCGTCATCAGGAACCGGCGATCGATGAACACTTTCAAAACATATGGAAACGCTCGCTCATGAAAGCATTACAGCGATTAGATATGAAGAATTGGGGCTATTCCTCCCCGCATGGATTATGGGAAGTGCGTTCAGAAATACGCCAATATTTATCTGTTGAGCGCGGGATTGAAGTAGAAGAAGATCAAATGGTGTTAACAGGTGGCACCCAGCAAGCCATTGATTTGATTTCACAGGTATTGCTTAAAAAAGGGGATACAGTAGCTGTTGAAGATCCAGGTTTTCCTGGGGCAAGGCTGTCGTTTATGCATCGCGAAATGAACATTCACCCCGCACCAGTTGATGAAGAAGGAATGATGGTGAATACATTGCCCCAGCAAACAAAACTGATTGCTGTGACGCCCTCCCATCAGCGTCCAACTGGAGTATGTATGAGTGTAAACAGAAGGCAGCAGCTGCTAAAGTTTGCTGTCAGCCATCAGTCTTATATATTAGAGGATGATTTTGATGGAGATTATCGTTACCATGGCGGGCCGCTCCCTTCCCTATTTTCAGAAGCACCCGAGCATGTGATTTACATCTTAAGCTTCTCAAAGGTGCTGGCGCCTGGCATCCGCCTTGCTGCCATTATCGGCACCAAAGCAGTCATGAAAGAAATTGCCGCACTGCAATCACTCATTCAAAGACAGCTGCCCATTATGGAACAAATCACACTTGCTTCTTTTTTCAAAGAAGGAGAATTCACCCGATATGTCAGGCGAATGAGACAGCTGTATAAAAAAAGACAGGCGGCCATGATGGAAGCCCTTTTGGCACATCAATTTGACAAACACTTCCGTATCTATGGAACCGATACGGGCCTTCATGTCTTTTTAGAAGGAACACCAGACTTTGATGAAAAAGGAAGCATTGAAGCAGCAAAGGCAGCTGGCGTTGGCATTTATCCTTTAAGTCCTTATTGTTTTGAAAGCAATCGAAAGGGATTACTGCTAGGATTCGCCTGTACGGACGAAAGCATGATTCAAGAGGGCGTTCGCCGTTTAAAGAAAATACTTCACATCTAAAAAAGCCTGGAAGTAAACCTTCCAAGCTTTTTAGGATGATTGCTGAATCTGACCTACTTCTTCAATAAATGCGGCTGTCTGCTGCAAGCCATCCTGAAAATGATGGGTAGCGGATATAAACAGCTTTTCTTGATCGGGATGCTTCAAGAGCTTCTCCACCTTACTAACCCCTTTTTCAAATGAAGCCAGGCCCGTCTTTAATTGTTGATCGGCCTTTTGATAAGCGGCTGGAACTTCTTGATGATCAAGCCCTTTTTGAATCACACGATCAAATGCTTTCGTCGCTTCTGTCAATTTTTTATTTGTTTGAATTTTTCCATGTCCATCTGAGATAAACTGATCGGTCATCTTTTCATATGATTCATTTAACTCATTCATATAAGATTGAACCCATTGTTCATAAGCAGCTTCTTTTGCGTCTTGTTTTGAAGGCGATTGACCTGCTTGCTGACAGGCTGCTAGTAATGTCACTGTTAGGATAAATAGCAGCACCAAATGTGATTGTTTTTTCATACAGAGCCTCCATTTCTTCATCCCACTCGTTCATATCGGTCAAATATAAGCATCCTTTACTACATAAAAATACTTCGCAAGAATTGATTTCTTTTATTGTAACAGACAAGCTCGTGTCACTTCTGTGATTTATGAATAAATAGATGAAAATACGTCTAAGGATTCACATTTCCCTGTCATTTCCCAATACAACCAATAGACGACGAGACATACGTATTTGGTTTCAATGAATTCATCTTTATGATAGATGTCCCCCTTTTTACATTGCATGAAGTCCATATGAGATAAGAGGTCCAGCGGCTGCTCTGCCGCTGGCTTTTGATTAATATCTGTTACGAAGCTCCCTTAATATAAAATCGTATACGAGATTGAGCTGCTGTTCCTTTGGATACAGCATAAATTCTTGTTTCTTAGGAAGACCTCCATCAAGACGATCTTGAAATTTCGTTCGGAGATATGCTGTCCGGTGCACCTGACTCTCAAATGATTTATAAGAGACATCAAGTTTGATGGTTTGCTCATTTGTAAAGGTGACCACCGTGTCTCCGAGGGATGATTCCTGGAAGGTATGAATGTATTTGTGGGAGATCCAGCCGCACTGAGGACGGTTGGATGAATAGGTTGGGAAGAAATACAGATGATTGGATGAGTCAATCACAATTGGAGGTTTATGAGATATACCTGTTACTTCATATGTTCCCGCCTTTCTGCCTGCATAGCTTGAGCCGAAGAATCTGCAGCTGCGTTCAATAATTTGCAGGGGCTTTAATTCAACATAAAAGCTTGTCTCTCTTTCTATGACTTTTGAATATACTCTTTTTCCTTCTTCAACTGAAAGGACCGCCATTGTTGTTTGATTAATGACGTATGAATCTAAAGGTGTTTCACTAATTCCTGACACTTCTTTTCCTCCTGTGTTAATATTTGGTTATTTAGGATACTATTAATCTATCACCAACATATAAGAAACGACAGGATTTTTTCAAAATTTATTAAAAATCATCTTTTTATCATATTTTTTAGTCCATTCGATCTATCGAAAAGCTTTTTTTAAAGATATATCACATTCTGTCGATTGGACAAGTGATGTCGATTCTGCTCAAAAATAAATTGTCTAAAAATTATAAATTCTTGTTGATTTTTTCTCCGCCAATCCATATACTATAAAAAAGGCATCGGGGGGATTCTTTATGAAAGAGAAAAAAACGTATGCTGAGCTCATGAAGTCCCGCAACACCCAAAAAACCGAAGAAAACGGCGTCACCATTTTAGACATCTATATTCAAATGGTTTTAGATGAGGCGCTTTATAAACAGCGCTTAACCTTCCTAAGAGAAGAGATTGATAAGGCACTGGATCAGCGTGATGAAAAGCGATTCAATGACTTGTCAGCTCAATATGCAGAACACTGCTTACATCAATCATGATGATTTTACTTGCGGCAGAGAGACAGCAACTTGTCTCTTTACCGCAAGTTTTTTGTTTATCCATTTAAAATGGTTCCGCCATTCACATGGAGCATTTGTCCATTCATATAAGATGAATCTTCACTTGCTAAAAATAAATAACTCGGTGCAAGCTCTACTGGCTCACCAGGACGCTCCATTGGGACATCCCCGCCAAATTCAGAGACTTCTTTTTCCGTAAAGGTTGATGGAATCAGCGGTGTCCAAATGGGACCCGGTGCTACCCCATTCACTCTAATCCCTTGTTTAATGAGCGATAAGGATAATGATCTCGTAAATGTCACGACCGCCCCTTTTGTAGATGAATAATCGATCAATGTTTCATGCCCTTTATAGGCGGTGACAGATGCTGTATTAATAATACTGCTTCCTTTTTTTAAATGAGGAAGAACAGCCTTTGTTAAATAAAACATGGCAAAAATATTCGTTTGAAACGTCCGAAGAAGCTGATGTGAGGTAATTTGCTCAATGCTTTTTTGCGGATGCTGTTCCCCGGCGTTATTCACCAAAATATCAATGGAACCAAATGCATCTTTTGTTTTTTTGACGACCTCATTTGAAAAAGCCTCATCCCCTAAATCACCTGCAATTAAGATGACACGGCCTCCCGCTTTCTCAATATAGTCCTTTGTCTCTTCGGCATCGCGATGTTCACTTAGGTACACAATGGCGACATTGGCACCTTCCTTCGCAAATAAGACAGAGACTGCTCTACCGATCCCGCTGTCTCCACCTGTCACAATGGCTGTTTTTCCTGCTAACTTTTTATCCTGCACCTCACGATCAAAGACAGGTCTAGGGTTCATTTTATATTCAAGACCAGGACGTTCATTTTGGTGCTGAGGCGGCAATGTTTTCTTCGGCTGCTTTGTTGACACGTTAGTCCACTCCTTCCTTTTATCTTGTTTATTTTTATGTGCTGGCTCCTTTTTTATGTATGACGCCCTTGTTTCCTTTCAGATGTATGATTTTCATTATTGTGGAAAAATTATACACAACAAGTTAAGTGGAGGCGACAACATGGAACAAGAACATAAAGGAATGGAAGAGGCAAAATCGTTATGGCTGTCGGACAGCCGGAAGCATTCTTTTTCTTCTGTCAATGAAGATCTCACAGCAGATGTGATCATTGTCGGCGGCGGTATTACCGGTATCGCTGCGGCCTTTGAAATGACAGAGCGAGGATTAGATGTGATCATCATTGATGCCGAACAATTGCTGCAAGGCACGACCGGACACACAACGGCTAAAATCACCTCACAGCATGATGTGTACTATTATGAGCTGATACAGCAGATTGGCATGCCAAAAGCACGTTTGTATGTAGAAGCAAACGAAAAAGCAAAAGACCTCATTCAAGCTCGTATCAAAGAGCACGACATCGATTGTCAGCTAGAGATAAAAGATGCGTACCTTTATACAAAGGAAGAAAGCGGTGTAAAAAAGTTAAAGAAGGAATTAGATGCCTACAAACAGCTTGGTATTGACCGGGAATGGAAAACAGAGCTTCCTTTTGACGCTGACATCAAAGCAGCCCTTGCGATGACGAATCAGGCACAGTTTCATCCCCTTCATTATCTCAATGCGCTAATTGACAAGCTCCTCGAGCGAGGTGTACGTATCTTTGAACAAACAACCGCTGTTGATGTAAAAGAAGGGAACCGGCCTGCTGTCGTCACAAAAAACGGACATCATCTGACAGGGCGCTACATCATTTCATGCTCACACTTTCCTTTTTATGATGGGAAAGGACTTTACTTCACCCGAATTCATCCAGAACAATCTTATGTCGTAGCAGCCAAAACGACAAAACCTCTCCCAGACGGGATGTACCTCGGAATTGATCAGCCTGCTCACTCTTTAAGAACGGCAGAATGGCACGGCGAGGAAGTTGTCCTCATCGGAGGAGAAGGTCATAAAACAGGACAAGGCGGAGATGAATCCGCTCACTATGAAGGACTAGAAACGTTTGGAGACGCCACCCTTGGAATTGAAGAAGTGCTGTATCGCTGGTCGACACACGATATGGTCACAATGGATCAAATCCCTTACATTGGCCGCCTGACCAAACACCACCAGAATATCTTTGTTGCGACCGGCTTTAGAAAATGGGGCATGACCACAAGCCACGTAGCTGCTACTCTTATCGGTGATTTAATTGAAGGAAAATCGAATCCATACGAATCAATTTTTACGCCATCAAGACCTGTTACTGACTCTTTCGTCAAAGATTTCATAAAAGAAAATACCAATGTCGCTGCCAAGCTGATCAGTGGTAAATTCAAACGAACTGATCAAACAATCGATGATTTACAACCAGGCGAGGGCGGCATTATCTCGTATGAACATAAAAAGTGCGGCGCCTATAAATCAGAGGATGGAAATATCTTTCTTGTCGATACCACGTGTACTCATCTAGGCTGCGAAGTCGCTTGGAATAATAGTGACCGCACTTGGGATTGCCCGTGTCACGGTTCACGTTTTTCTATTACTGGAGAAGTAGTAGAAGGCCCTGCTAAAAAACCACTAAAAAGGTCGTATAAAGAACAGTAAAATTTCACTCTTCCCCTTTAAAAAATCCAATATTATCCGATAAAAAACATAAAGTCTGATATTTGTGATGATTATGGGGGGACAAACAAATTGTTATTTAAAAAAGAACCGAAAAGAAAAAACACTGCTTTTTTCACAGAGCAGGATGATGGGATAAAACGAATCAATTTCTCGAACAATACGGACATCGCTAAACAAATCAAAATGATCGACCTGACGCAGCATGACCTATTGATATTAAAGCAGCTCAATTCAATTGTTCAGGATGATATTGCACATATCGTTGATAAATTTTATAAAAATTTAGAAGTCGAGTCTTCCTTGATGCATATCATTCAAGACAATAGTTCTGTCGATCGTTTGAAAAAAACACTCCGCATTCATATTAGCGAAATGTTTGCAGGTGTGATTGACGAAAACTATGTGGCAAAACGCATTAAAATTGCGCAAGTTCATTTACGGATTGGACTCCAGCCTAAATGGTACATGGCCGCATTCCAAGACCTTCTGCTATCAATTATGGATTTATTCGCTAACCATATCCAAGATTTCAAAGAATATCAGACAGCAGTCAAAGCGACAACGAAAATTTTAAATTTAGAGCAGCAGCTTGTCCTAGATACATTCCAAAATGAATATTCTAAAATTCGTGATGAAGCAGAAGAGCAGCAGCAGGAGCTTCATACAAAAATCACGGAAACTTCAAATTCGCTTGCTTCTCTCTTCTCAAACACAACAAGTGCAGTTGACAAGCTTGTCTCAAAATCGGATGAGATGGCGGACATGTCACAAGCTGGAACACAAATTTCAGCACAGGTTGAAGAAAAATCAATCGGCGGTAAAAAAGAATTAGAAATTCAGCAAACACAAATGAATCAAATTGACGGCAGCATGACAAAAATTGAAACAGAAATTAAGCGCCTTGAAGAAATCGCTAAACAAATTGAACAAATCTTTGGGATCGTTACAGGTATTGCAGAGCAGACGAACTTGTTATCTTTAAATGCCTCAATCGAATCTGCACGAGCAGGTGAACACGGAAAAGGCTTTGCTGTCGTTGCAAACGAGGTGCGCAAATTATCAGAGGACACAAAGAAAACGGTTTCAACTGTATCTGAACTCGTTAACAATACCAATTCACAAATCGCCATTGTGTCCCAGCATATTGCGGACGTGAACTTACTTGTGACAGACAGTAAAGAAAAAATGACTCAAATCAATTCACTCTTTGATGATATCGTCAGCAGCATGAACTTAAGCAAAAACCAAAACGGAAAAATTGAAATTGACCTTCAGACCTTCCTTAACGAATTGAAGGAAGTCAAACAAACGGTGTCTCAAGTCGCAAGCTCCGTCGAATCCTTAACTAGCCTGACAAATCGCTAATACAGCCTTTTTTCTTCTGCTTTAGTATAATAGAAGAAAAGATAGAAAAGGCGGGATTTGATTGACAACAATTTGCCTAGTCAGACACGGGGAAACAGATTGGAATGCAGCGAAACGAATTCAAGGACGAACAGATATCCCTTTAAACGACAAAGGTAAATGGCAGGCTGAACAAACTGGACTTTACTTAAAGGATGTCCATTGGGATGTTGTCATTTCCAGTCCACTAACAAGGGCAAAAGAAACGGCACACTTGATTTTAAATCATGTCCATGCCCCACTTGTCATCATGGATGATTTCATTGAACGAGATTACGGTGACGCTGAAGGCATGTCGTTTGAGGAACGTTCAAAGCTGTTTCCAGATAAACAGTATCCAAATATGGAACCACTTGAGACGATTCAAAACCGAATGTTAGAAGGTATTGAGAAAGTCAGAGCCGCCTATCCTGATCAACATGTCCTGATCGTAGCTCACGGCGCTGCTATCCATGCTTTACTCACCACTTTGGCTGATGAACATATGGGTCTACAGAACACGAGACTTGTCAATGCTTGCTTAAATTATGTGGAATGGTCAGATGGTAAATGGAAGGTTCGTGATTACAATGTGGTCAGCCATTTAACTCAATCCACCCCTTCTTAAAGAGCCTGTTATCTTAGCAGGTTCTTTTTTATGACAAAAACAATGATAAAATAATATTTTTTTATATCGAAATTCGAAATAGATGCTAGACAATTCTACCTATTTTATGGCTTTTCGGGTATCGAATATTTAACCGGAAATGGATCATGAGAAAAAAAGCACACTCCCTTTTTAATAGATCATCGCTGAAATGATAGAATAAACATATTTTACCACCAGTTCCAAGTGACTTAATTCCCCAATTTTCGCTAGGACTTTCACAAAAATTCAGGTCTACTCTTATTTGCCTACTTCCCTTAAACTGAATATACAGAATAATCAAACGGATCATTCTATTAGACTACGGATGATTATTCTGAAATAAGAAAAAAGGGATGTGGAATGTGCGTGAAAAAGAAAAATGTGATGACAAGTGTTTTATTGGCTGTCCCTCTTCTGTTTTCAGCAGGGTTTGGAGGCTCCATGGCAAATGCCGAGACGGTCTCCAAAACAGATAGTGAAAAAAGCTATATTGTTGGTTTTAAAGCCTCTGCCACCACAAACAGCTCTAAAAAACAAGCTGTCATTCAAAATGGTGGAAAACTAGAAAAACAATACCGCCTCATTAATGCTGCACAAGTGAAAATGTCCGAACAAGCCGCCAAAAAACTTGAACATGACCCTAGCATTGCTTACGTAGAAGAAGACCATAAAGCAGAAGCATATGCACAAACCGTCCCTTATGGAATCCCTCAAATCAAAGCTCCAGCTGTACACGCTCAAGGTTATAAAGGTGCTAATGTCAAAGTAGCTGTCCTTGATACTGGAATCCACGCTGCACACCCTGACTTAAATGTTGCAGGCGGTGCGAGCTTCGTCCCTTCAGAGCCAAATGCCACCCAAGACTTTCAATCACATGGAACTCACGTAGCTGGAACCATTGCTGCCCTTGATAACACAATTGGTGTACTCGGGGTCGCTCCAAGCGCTTCCCTATATGCTGTAAAAGTATTAGACCGTTATGGCGACGGACAATACAGCTGGATTATTAGCGGTATTGAATGGGCTGTAGCCAATAATATGGATGTCATCAATATGAGCTTAGGCGGACCAAGCGGTTCAACTGCGCTTAAAAATGCCGTCGATACAGCGAATAACCGTGGAGTCGTTGTTGTGGCAGCCGCAGGTAATTCTGGCTCTAGCGGCTCTAGCAGTACAGTTGGCTATCCAGCAAAATACGATTCTACAATTGCTGTTGCCAATGTAAACAGTAACAATGTCAGAAACTCATCTTCTAGCGCAGGTCCTGAATTAGATGTTTCTGCACCTGGTACTTCTATTTTAAGTACAGTGCCAAGCAGTGGATACACTTCTTATACTGGAACATCTATGGCGTCTCCTCATGTAGCAGGAGCAGCAGCGCTTATTCTTTCTAAAAACCCGAACCTAACAAATTCACAGGTTCGCCAGCGCTTAGAAAATACAGCGACACCGCTTGGTGACTCATTCTATTATGGAAAAGGGTTAATCAACGTTCAAGCGGCTTCTAACTAACCAAGTGTGATAAAAAAAATCCGGCTGATCCAGCCGGATTTTTTTTATTACTGCTTTTTAGGCGGCTTCTCTTTTTCCGCCGCTTTTTCCATATCCATGATTCTCTCCATCATGGTTGGGTGTCCATAACGGAAAATCTTCACTAGAAACGGTGGATTCACCTGGGACAATCCTGATTTTGCAAGTTTTTGAAAAGACGTTACGCCCGCCTCCCCGTCTTTTGTCATGTTCACCGCATATTCATCGGCTGCCCGTTCTTGATGCCTTGACACTGCATTTGTAAAAGGTGAAGCTGCAAATGACAGCATCGATACGATGATTAAAAGAAGCGGAAGAGCAGCAATGTCGTGTGACACCTTCAGACGAAATGTGGCTGCCCCTTTTTGATAAAGATAAAAATAAAGACGATCGATCGCAAATAATCCGGCCAATGACAGCACTAAATATCCTGCTAATCCAATATAAACATGTTTCATGACGTAATGTCCCATTTCATGCGCCATGATAAATAAAATTTCGCGGTCTTTCAGCTTTTGCAGTGTTGTGTCCCATAAGACAATACGCTTATTTTCACCAATTCCTGTGACATAAGCGTTCATCGTGTTCGTTTTCTCAGACATATTGACCTCATACACATGATCTGCCGGAATATGCGCTTTGTCTGCAAGCGTTAATATCTTCTTCTCAAGCGCTTGATCCTTTAGTGGATAAAAATTGTTATATAACGGATCAATGACGACCGGCTGTATAAAGAAGAGAAACAGCGTAACTGGGACTGTCAAACACCACGCATACAGCCACCAGCATTTTCTTCTCTTTTGAATCAGCCAAAAAAACACAATTGCACAAAGGGCAAGGAGCGGATATTGAATCCAAAAATCCAGTGTTTGATCTTTCAACCAGCTTGCCGTACTTTGTGCAGATACTCCGTAGTGTAAAGACAGCTGATAGCCAATCCACTTAATTGGGAATGAAATGAGCATTGTTAGAAGCGACAGCACAAACACGTACACAAGTTTGCTTAAAAACGTGAAACGAGCTGCTGCCAGGCTCCAGTCTGCTATTTTCCGTGAAAACCCTGAAATGAGCAAAAGGAAAAAGACATACCAATCTAATGGGATGGTTATGAAATACAGCAGGTTCCGTATGTTCGAGAAATTCTCGCTAATCGCAAGCTCATGACTTGTCATAAAAGTATGCGGATCTGCACTTGTCCCTTTTACGCTTTCAGGTACCGATGAATCCCCCATTAGAAACAAATATGAATAAATAAAAAGACCGTACAATATGTATGCTACCGTTGCAAGAGCTACCCATTTACGTACTCGCACAGGTCAGCCTCCTTTCCATTCCTCTCTCTATTCTAATCACTCTTTTTTTCGTTTAGAACCTGTCTCATGTGGCTCCATCATAGCATGCCCCATCTGAAAAAGCTTTCGCGAAAAAAATGATTATGCGACTCAAAAATCGGAGAAGCTACATGTATAACAGTGAGTTGGAGGATCAAAATGAAGAAAATCCTTGCAGGAGTTGTGATTTTGGGACTTTTATTCATCACCTTCTTTTATGTGTTCAGCCGGACGAGCGAAATCTTTGATGAAAATCGAGCAGAAAAATTGCTGCTCTCGCCAGCGAATGAATCCATCTCTTATGAAATAGATGATAAGGACACAGCAGAAGATCTAATTGAAGAATTAAATAAAGGCAGACAAACAAGCAATCATCTCAAGAAAAATTTAAAAAAGCCCGATTATATCGCCAAAGTGATGTTCGGACGAACAAACGGCACCACCTTTCAGCTTTGGACCGACCGATCACAAGTCGTTTTTTTAGTTGATGGAACGTATTATGAACTGAATCAAAAACAGTCGAAATCTTTTCAGAAACAGTTAAAAGAAGCCATTCAAAAGAGCTAAAATGATCTTTTTAGCCCTTTGTCTTCTTTCGGCGTGAGATGCGAGGATTTGTCTACATGCTAAGGGAGCCTCCTCATCAGAGACTCCCTTTTTTTATTTACTTTCTTCTGCTTGATACTTTTCCTTTAGCGCTCTTCTTAAAATTTTACCTGTTGTGTTTTTAGGAATATCATCTATGAAATGGATCGTTTGGGGCTGCTTATATTTCGCTAAATAGCGTGAACAATGTGTAATGATGTCTTCTTGATTGATGTGAGCATGTTTCTTAGGGGAAATGTAACAGACGACTGCCTCTCCTGTGTTTGGGTCTGGCACACCGATGACAACGGCTTCTGCTACAGCTTCATGTTGATAAAGTACCTCTTCTACTTCTCTTGGATACACATTATAACCGCCAACAAGAATCATATCCTTTTTCCGGTCGACAATATAAATATATCCTTCTTCGTCTCTTCTCGCCAAATCGCCAGTATACAGCCAGCCGTCTCTTAGTGCAGCTTCCGTATCTTCTGGCATTTGGTAATAGCCTTTCATGATGTTCGGCCCTTTTGCTATCAGCTCTCCGACTTCATTTGGACCGACTTCTTCTCCTAGTTCATTCACTATTTTATTCTTCACATTCATAATGTCAGTCCCGACAGAACCTGGTTTTCTTTTTCCGTCAAGAGGATTAAATGCAGTCACTGGTGACGCCTCTGATAATCCATAACCCTCAAGGACCGTAACACCGAACTTTTTCTCAAAGCCATGGAGTAAGGCAACAGGCATGGAGGCACCGCCTGATATACAGATCCTCACAGATGCCATCGCTTTATCATGCCCCTCCTGGCGGTACAAATAGTTATACATGGTGGGCACACCAACAAATAGCGTTGGCTTCTCTTTTTCCATCATGCGCAAAAGCTCTGAAGGGCTGAAATGCGGCAAGACATAAATCGTCGCACCATGAATCAACGGTGCATTCATGCAGACTGTTAAACAAAAAACATGGAACATTGGCAAAGCGGCAATGACCTTGTCCTTTTTATCAATCGATAAATACTCAGCGACATCTCTAGCATTTGAATAAAGGTTGAAATGAGTCAGCATTGCACCTTTTGGTTTTCCTGTCGTGCCAGATGTAAATAAAATAACAGCGGTATCATCTGGCTGAATGGAAGGATGTACATTCTCATTCGCAACACCTGACACAAGCTTTCCAAAGAAAACAAGTCGATCAGATACTTCCTTGAAGCTTGATCTGCACGCCGATTCATTTTCTGCACAAATGATGACTCTTTCAATGGACGGAAGCTGCTCATACACCTGCTCGTACACTGGCAGAAGCTGTTCAGGCGCCACAATACCTTTTACATCGCCTGTGATGAGCATATACCCAATTTCACTAGGTGTATATGTTGGGTTAATAGGTACTACGACAAGCCCTGCCTTTAATGCGCCAAAAAAAGAAATGACAAAATGCGGTGAATTTCCTAAAATAAGCGCGATATGATCCCCAGCTTGAAACCCTTCGTTGACTAATCCATCTGCAAAACGCTCGATACTTGTCATCAGCTCTCGATAGGTCCACTTCTTTCCTTCAAAGATCAGTGCGATATTTTCTCCCTTCGTCATCGCCGTCTGCTGAAGATTTTTGATCAAATCCATTCTCCCACCCCTTACATGTCATCAATGAATGAATGACCATTCATTTTATGGCCGAACATTCCTCCTTTCTATTATAATAGACAATCGAAAAAATCCACAAGATCAAATGTAAATCGCTTTCATTTCCTTCAATCAAAAAAGCACCGCTATCTCTAGCCGTGCTTTCACGCGATTAATAAATCAAATCAAGAAAATCCTCTTTTGATACATTGCCGAAATAGTGGCGCATATCCATATCTTCTAAGACGTCACTGATCGTTTTACGATCATATTGCTGCCCAATGAGCCGCTTCTCAATATCGGCAATATCCCCTACGCCAAAGAAATCACCAAAGATTTTGCAATCCTGGATCATCCCTTTTTTCACTTCTAATCGCAAATCAATGGAGCCTGCAGGGAATCTCTTAGAATGCTGTAAATTAAATTTCGGTGAACGGCCATAGTTCCATTCCCATTTTTGATAGCGATCTCGGGAAATCTCGTGAATCTTTTCCCAATCCTTTTCGGTCAGGCGATATTGAGGCACGTCCCCATTTGTATCAAAAATGTAGCTTAAAAGAATTTTTCTAAACTCTTCTGTTGTCATTTTTTGATCCATCAATTCACTGATATTGGCAACCCTGCTTCTAATCGATTTGATGCCTTTTGATTCAATCTTTTCTTTTTTCACATTTAAAGCCGAAACGACATGTTCAATTTCTGAATCAAATAGCAGCGTGCCATGGCTGAAAATACGTCCTCTTGTTGCAAACTGGGCATTTCCAGAAATTTTACGTCCATCTGCCATGATGTCATTTCTGCCGCTCAATTCAGCTTTAACACCTAGCTTTTCAAGCGCTTTGATGACTGGCTCTGTGAACTTCTTAAAGTTATGGAAGCTGTCCCCATCATCTTTTGTGATAAAGCTGAAGTTTAAGTTTCCTTTGTCATGGTAAACTGCACCACCGCCAGATAAGCGGCGCACGACTTTGATTCCGTTGTCTTCCACGTACTTCGTGTTGATTTCTTCTATTGTATTTTGGTTCTTTCCAATAATGATTGACGGCTGATTGATGTAAAACAGCAAATACGTTTCTTCTGGATCTAAATATTTTAAGCAATATTCTTCAATTGCCAAGTTAATCATTGGATCATAATGTTGTTCGTTATCGATAAACAGCATCTCTATCTTCCTTCCTTGTTCCATCTAAGCCCTGAATGGGCAAGCTGTATATTGCCAGTATATAACGCCTGTGCTTCATTGACTAGGTCTTTATGACGGCCAAAATGGGGCAGATGGGTGATGATGAGTTCCCCAACATTTGCTTCCTTTGCAATCTTCCCTACCTCTGTACTGTTCATATGTCCAGCACCTGATCCATCCTGTCCAGCGTAAAAATTGCTTTCGGCTATGAGCAGATCTGCTCCCTTGCTAAAAGGAATAAATGCCTCCTGATAGCTTGAGTCTGCTGTATACACGACCACAGCATCCTCTGCCTGAATTCTCATAGCATAGCATTCTGCCGGATGAACCGTTTTCAAAAAATCAATTTGAAATGGTCCAAGCTGAATCCCTTCTTCTGGCTGATAAGGCTTTGCCTTTGTATGTACATCATCAGAAAGCCGTCCAAACGCTTCTTGATCACCAGTATGTCCATAGATCGGAAGCGGGCCGCTGCTTTTTCCTAAATGATATCCCACTAGCTTCGCATATTGGAGTGATCCGATATCTGCAATATGATCGTGGTGATAATGAGAAAGGAGAACAGCATCTAGTTCTTCTATATCAATGTATTGCTGAAGCTTTGAAAGAACACCGCTTCCGCAGTCTACAAGAAGCCTGAAGCCATTTGATTCAAAAAGGTAGCCTGATGTCGCTTCACCTGCTGCCGGAAACCCTCCATAGCATCCAATTACGGTTAATTTCATCGTCATTTTTCCCTCCTTTTCTAAAAATCCCCTTCTTACAATATACCCATTTTTCATGGAAAAAGCATTCTTCTTGCCTATTGTTACAAAACAGATTGACAATTATTAATCTGTTATAATACAATGATAGCAACAAAACGTATTGGAGGATGACAAATGCTAGGAAAAATCACAGAGTTTTTTAGAAATTTGCCTTCAAAGAAATGCACAAAATGTGGAAATGATTTAATGGAACAGCACGAGTGTTACGGTAATGAATGTGAGGAATGCTCACAAGTAAGTTATCTTAAATAAGGGAATAAATTGAATAAAAAAGCACTTTTTCCCTCCTCCGTCAGTTGGAGTCAAAAGTGCTTTTTATTTTTTCTGAAAAATAGGTAAAAAGGTAAAACCCTTGTCACAAAAGGGTTTTTTAGTATTTTTATATGATGAGTTTTAGTTCTGAAGACACTTTTTATTGACTAAAAACAATGAAGGAGGTTCTAAATGTCTATTTTTTCTAACAATTTTGTATTTTCTTAATATAATTTTATCGTGGACGAACCTCTTTAATTTTAGTTATACTTTAATTCATATATTAAAACTTAATATGATGGGAATATTCCTTTAATGAATATGTTAGGGAGGAAATCTATGAAAAAATTAAAATTTGGATTGGCTACTCAAATCCTAATCGGTCTTATTCTCGGTGTCGTTGTTGGGGCAATCTTTTTCGGTAACCCAGGAGTCGAGACATACTTAAAACCAATTGGAGACTTCTTCTTAAGACTCATTAAGATGATTGTCATACCAATTGTCGTATCCAGCTTAATTTTAGGTGTTGCAGGTGCGGGTGATGGTAAAAAAGTAGGGAAACTTGGTTTTAGAACCATTCTTTATTTTGAAATTATCACAACATTTGCGATTATCCTTGGCCTTGTCCTAGCAAACTTTGTACAGCCTGGTGCAGGCGTTGACTTTGGAAATACGGAAAAACAAGATATTAGCCAGTATGTTGAAACGGAAAAAGAGCAAAGCAGCAAATCAGTTGCTGATACGTTCCTTCATATCGTTCCAACGAACTTCTTCCAATCATTGGCGGAAGGTGATTTGCTTGCGATTATTTTCTTCACTGTGCTGTTTGCACTTGGCGTTTCAGCGATTGGGGAACGCGGTAAACCAGTGCTCGCCTTCTTCGAGGGTGTATCACATGCCATGTTCCATGTCGTTAATGTTGTGATGAAAGCTGCACCATTTGGTGTATTCGCACTCATTGGTGTGACCGTATCAAAATTTGGTCTTGAATCTCTTATTTCATTAGGTAAGCTTGTAGGTCTTGTTTATTTTGCGCTCGCTCTCTTCCTTATCGTTGTATTCGGAATTATCGGAAAGATGATTGGCGTCAATATTTTCAGATTTCTTGCTTACATGAAAGACGAAATGCTTCTTGCCTTTAGTACATCCAGCTCTGAAACAGTTTTACCAAGAGTCATGGATAAAATGGAACGCATCGGATGTCCAAAAGGAATTGTTTCGTTCGTTATCCCAATCGGTTATACGTTTAACCTGGATGGCTCCGTCTTGTATCAAGCCATTGCTGCGCTTTTCCTTGCACAGGTATATGGCATTGACCTCACGATCGTCCAGCAGCTTACACTTGTTCTTGTACTGATGGTAACATCTAAAGGAATGGCTGCCGTTCCTGGTACTTCATTTGTTGTATTACTCGCGACATTAGGAACGATCGGTGTACCTGCTGAAGGTCTTGCATTTATTGCAGGTGTGGACCGTATCATGGATATGGCACGGACTGTTGTGAACTTAACAGGAAATGCACTTGCAGCTGTTGTGATGTCTAAATGGGAAGGGCAGTATGACCCTGAAAAAGGACATCGCGTGATGACAGGACAAGAGGTACCCGAGCCAACACAGCTTTCAAGCTAATGAAAAAGAACCCCATCTATCGGGGTTCTTTTTTTATGCTGTGATTAATGGTGATTGAACATAGTGATAAAGAAGATCTGCAGTATGGACAAGTGAATCTTCATGTGTTCTTTCAAAGGCATGCGAGGAATCTATACCAGGACCAATCAGTCCATGAATGATATCATGCCCTGCTCTAATGGCTGCTGATGCATCAGAGCCGTAATAAGGGTAAATATCAAGGCGGTAATCAATGTTGTGCTCTTCTGCTAATGCAGCTAAATGCTTGCGTAATCCATAGTGATAAGGGCCGCTCGAATCCTTTACACAAATCGATACACTGTATTCATCTGTTGACTGACCGTCACCAATCGCGCCCATATCTACAGCTAGATATTCCACCGTTTCTTCTGGAATATTCGAGTTCCCGCCGTAGCCAATTTCTTCATTATTAGAAATTAAGAAGTGCGTCGTATGCGGCAATGTGATATTTTCCTTTTGAATTCTGTGGATGAGCCGCAAAAGTAGCGCCACACTTGCCTTATCATCCAGATGTCTTGATTTAATAAAACCTGAAGACGTCACTTCCACTCTCGGATCAAATGAGATAAAGTCCCCTACTTGAATGCCAAGTGCTTTGACATCGTCTGCATCTTTCACCTTTTCATCGAGACGAATCTCCATATTTTCTTGGTTTCGTTTCGCTTTTCCAGCATCCGCATAGACGTGCACGGATGTTTGATGCATAAGAATGGTCCCTGTGTATGTATGGCCTGATGCTGTTTCAATTTCACAATATTCGCCTTCAATTGAGTTATACTGAAAGCCTCCAATAAGTGCTAGACGAAGCCGTCCATTTGATTTAATTTCCTTAACCATCGCACCGAGCGTATCGACATGCGCTGTCAGCATGCGATGTTCTTTGTCATCTGTTCCTTTAATGGTGGCAATTAATCCGCCTTTTCGATTTCGTTTTGTCTCAATGTTCAAATCTTGTAAAAAACGTTCAACAAAGCCGATCACTTTTTCTGTATTTCCTGATGGACTTGGGATTGATACAAGCTTTTGAATCAGCTGAACGGTTTCATTTACTTCAGTAGTCATTCGGCATTTCCTCCTTTGTCTGAAAGCAATTCCTTCCATGTATGCCTTTTTCAGCATCTCTTCTTAAAATATATCGCTTCAGGTTCGAGATGTCTAATTTCAAATGAAAAATCCTTCCTCTATTAAAGAGAAAGGATTCATGGATTAAACTTCGTCCTGTTTCATTTTTCTTACGTTCCAAGCAAAGTATGCTGTTGTTGCCGCCATCATGATGATCGCAACTGTACCAAGGATCGCTGCTTGGTGCCATAAATAGCTGTCATCACCGCTTGCAATGATCGTTCTAAATCCGTTGATTGTATACGTCATTGGAAGCAGACTGTGAATGACTTGGAAGAATTTCGGCACAAGCTCAAGCGGGAATGTACCAGCACTTGCTGCGAGCTGAAGAACCAAGATGATAACAGCAATGAAGCGTCCTGGGTTCCCCATTGTTGTCGCCAGCAGCTGAATGATCGCTAAGAATGTCAGACTGACGATAATCGCAAAGAGATAGAAGCGCCAGAGGCTTTCCACCTCAAGACCGAGCCCAAAGATGAGCAAGGAGCTTGCAATAACTGCTTGCAGGATACCGACAAAAAAGAGCACACTATATTTGCTGAAAAACCATTCAAACGCATTTCTAGGGCGTCCAGCAGGGTCTTTCATTGGGAAGACAACGGTGAGCATGAGAGCCCCTACAAAGAGTCCCATCGATAAAATATAAGGTGTGAGTCCTGTACCATAATTATCAATCTTTTTCGCTGTATCATTTTCTGTTTTCACGGGACTCGCAATCATATTGTAATTGTCTTGACCCGCATCAATTTCTCCTGTTTCATCAGCGGCGCTTTTTAATTTATCGGACAGCTTACCTGTTCCGCTCTTTAAATCTCCCAATCCTTTATCGAGTGATTTTGAGCCTTCAGCAAGCTTAGATGTGTTGCTTTGGATATTCGTTGAACCACTTTCCAGCTTATTTAACGCTGCGCTTAGCTGGCTTGAACCATTTGCAAGCTTATCTGCACCACTTTTCGCTGTATCAAGCTTTCCATTTGCTGTCTGTAGACCATCTTGTAATTGGCCTTGACCTGTTTGAAGCTTCAGTGCACCTTGATACAATTTATTCGTACCAGATGTCATTTGATCAATCGCATTTTGTATCGCGACTGTAGATGTGTACAGCTGTTCTGTTTTCTGTGGCAGCTGTTTGACTTGCTGCAGCTGAGCTTTTGCAGAAGCAACCGCAGATTGAACCTCACTTGCATCAGGCAGTTCCTGCAAGGCCGCTAAGCTTTGTTCAAGTCCAGACAGATCAGGGAGTTCGATTTTAGGCAGACTGTCAAGCTGATCCATTGCCGCCTTTTTCTCTTCATCTGTCATTGAGCTGTTTTGGATAATGCTTTTTACTTTAGCATCTCGATTCGATAACGCTTCTTTTAATGAAGCAAGTTTTGTACTAAACGTTTTTGCGTCTTTTTTCACCTGATCGAGTTTAGGCGCCATCTTTTCAAGATTCGCTAATTCTGGTGATGACAAGACTTTTTCTACTGCTTCAATTTTTTCTGAAAAGGATTGTGCTTTGTTGTTTAGCTGCTCAATGCCCGCTGTGAATTGCGGCATTTTAGAAGCGAGCTGCTGATGGCCTTCCCGGCTTGTGTTTAACCCTTCAGTCAATGTATCAATTCCTGAACCAAGCTCTCCAAATTTCTGATCGATGGTTTGATAGCCTGTTAAGAGCTGGCCAAGTCCGCTGTCAAGAGATTGTATCCCTGTGTTCAGTTCACCCATTTTACCAGCAAACTGATGAACACCTTCGCTATAGGTTAACGTTCCTTCAGCCAATTTTGCTAAATTGTCTTTTAACTTGTTACTGCCATCTTTTGCACTTTTTGTTCCGTCATCAATTTTCTTCGCACCATCGCTTGCTTGATCTAAGCCTTTTGCAATCGTTTTGAAGTTATCAAAAATGACCTCTGCGTAATTTTTTGTGACTTCCTTTGAAACCGAATCTTTTAATTTGATAATGGCATTATTCGCAATTTGTGACGCCGCATAGTTGGCGCCTGGATTCGTATAATATTTCAGATTCGATTTTTTTGGATGTTTATCAAGGACTGTACTTGCATTTTTCGAGAAATCCTTTGGTATTTCCACGACGAGATAATAATCCTCGTTATTTAATCCCTTCACTGCCTTTTCTTCACTGTCGACAAAATTCCATTTGAAATTATCGTTTTTCTTTAATTCCTTCACTAAATCATCGCCGACATGCAGTGTTTTCCCGTCATAATGACTGCCTTCGTCCAAGTTGACCACTGCTACAGGCAATTGATCGACTGTACCATATGGATCCCAGTACGCTTTTAAAAATACGCCACTGTAAATCAGCGGAATAAATAACACAGCGAAAATCGGGATCAGTAGTTTTTTGCTCGTCACAATGTCTTTCCATTGATTCCGAATTAAATTCATTGCTGTTTTCCTCCCATAGATGAATGACTAAATTTAGAATTTGGTCATTTGAACTTAAAAAAAATTATGTTGCGGCTAAAAGTCCTTTGAGTACATAAAGCTCCAGCGACTCGGCCACCTCTTCTTTTGTTAAAGGCTCGTATCGCTTTTCCCAATCAAAAATAAGTGCAATATATAGTTTCACCATCACAAATGCAGTCAATTCAGGATCACATGGCTTAATATCGCCTTTATCAATCGCTTCTTTTACTTTCGTTTTAACATAGCGAATGATCATTTGCTCCATCTTCTCAATCATTTCCTTGACCGCTGATGTGCCAAGCTCCGCATTTTCCTGAAAGATTTTGATTGTGAGCTGGTGGTTTTTTCGAAATTCCAATATTGCAAAGAGTGCTAAATGAAGGTTTTCAGAGAAACTTTTCTCCTCATCCATTGCTTCATCCGCAATTTTCTTCATCTCTATTAAAAGGGATGTGAAAATTTCATCGAACAGCTCTTCTTTGTTTTTGAAAAAGGTATAAATGGTTCCTTTTCCGACGTTGGCCAGCTTCGCCACAAGATCCATTGTGGTGGCTTTATACCCAAATTGAGTAAATGCCTTCGTAGCCCCGTCTAAAATCATTTGTCTCCTATCAACACTCATGATCTCACTCCCAAAATGACTATTTGAACGTTTTGGTCATTAAGTACAGAAAGTAATATACCACATCCTTTTCTCCGGATGCAACAACTTTGTTCACTTTTATGATTCACAACTCTTTTTGAATTATTCGAACACGAAAAACTCCCTTTCCTTGGTAGAAAAGGGAGTTTGTTTTATGAAAATAGATAAGATACAGCCTCTGAAATGGCCGCTTTTCCTTGATCAATACAATCAGGGATTCCGACACCTTCAAAAGCAGCACCTGTGATATAAACACCAGGATATGATTGCTTAAACGTTTCTCGCATGTTCGAAATGGCTTTCTGATGACCGACGTGATACTGCGGCATGCTCGTCTTCCAACGAGTCACTGTCGTCAGTTCTGGATCTGCTTTAATATCCATAATTTTCTTCAAATCCTCCAGCACAATGCTGACGATTTGATGGTCTGACTGTTCGACAATTGATTCGTCGCCAGCCTTCCCTACATAAGCACGCAATAGCGTTTTTCCTTTAGGAGCTGTATGCGGCCATTTTTTGTTCGTCCACGTACAGGCTGTAATAGAGAAATCACTGTTTCTTGAGATGACAAAACCAGTGCCGTCATATTCATTATGAACATCCTCTTCTTTAAAACCGAGTGCAACTGTTGCAACAGAAGTAGATGTCATATCATGCAAGTACTCAAGTCCCGCTTCTTTTGGAAACATGGAATAGATCGATTGATGCGGAGTTGTCACAATGGCTGAATCGGCAAAAAGCGTTTGACCGCTGTCTAATTGCACTCCATAGCCCCCATCAGTTTTTTCAATCTGCTTCACTTTTGTCCCTTTATAAACCGTTGTCAGCTTGAGCTTGCTTTCTACTGCTTCAACAAGCGCTTGCAGTCCTTGATTGATCGTTTGGAACTGCCCTTGTTTTTTCGCTGTCACTTGCTGCGCTTTCGCATGCTGCTGTGATTTTTTCATCCCAAGAATCAAACTGCGATGCTTTTGTTCTGTTTGATAAAACTGCGGGAAGGTGGACATTAAGCTGAGGCGGTCAATGTCACCTGCATAAATGCCTGATAGAAGAGGTTCGATTAAATTCTCAACTACTTCATCACCGACACGTCTTCTAAAAAATTCACCGAGCGACTGATCTTCTGTCTGCTTGCTTTTTGGCAGTACGAAATCCATTGCGGCTCTCGCTTTTCCTGCAACTGAAAAAAGACCGGTTGTGATGAATGGGCTGATTTGAGTTGGAATACCCATGACAGCGCCTTTTGGCATCGGGTGAAGGGTTTCATTTACTAGTACATATGCTTGCCCTGTTTCATTATTGACGAGCTGATCCGCGAGACCAACATCCTTCGCCAGCTGCGGTCCACTGACCTTTCTTTCTAAAAATGAATCAGGTCCACGTTCAATGATGTACCCGTCTTTATATAATGTTTGTATTTTTCCACCTAGCCTAGGGCTCGCTTCAATAAGAGATATTTGAATGGGAAGACCTTTTTCTTCGACTTCCTTTTCCAAATAGAAGGCGGCGGCTAAACCAGTGATGCCACCGCCAATGATGACAAGGTGTTTTTGATTGTCATGCATAGGATCGCCTTCTTTTATATAATTACTTGCTTTCGTCAAGCTTCTTTAATACGACAGTTGCGAGAGCATCAATAAATGCTGGTTTCGCATTTGGCATTTCTGGACGATAGTAGGCTGCACCGATTTCATCTGTCACGACTTTACATTCATAATCGTTGTCGTATAACACTTCAAGATGGTCAGCGACAAACCCAACAGGCACATATACGAACGTTTTATAGCCTTTTTGTTCGAATAGATCCCGTGTTAAGTCTTGAACATCTGGTCCAAGCCATGGATCAGGCGTGTTGCCTTCACTTTGCCAGCCAATTTCATAATGTTCAATTCCTGCACCTTCTGCAATCATTTTGGCAGATTGTGCGAGCTGATCAGGATATGGATCTCCTGCTGCAATAATTTTTTCAGGAAGACTGTGTGCAGACACAATGAGTACGGCTGATTCTCTTTCCTCTTCACTCATCGATGCATACGTATCCTTCACTTGTTTCACCCAATAGTCCACAAACTTCGGCTCATCGTACCAGCTTTCCACAGACGTAATCTTCAGATTGCCAAGCTTGTCTGCCTCATCTTGTGCACGCTTGTTATACGATTTCACGCTAAAGGTTGAAAAATGCGGGGCAAGAACAATACTCACTGCTTCTGTGATGCCGTCTTTGTGCATCTCTGCAACTGCATCCTCAATGAATGGTTCAATATGCTTTAAGCCAATGTAGACATGAAATTCAATGTCGTCTTGGATGTCGTTCAAATGATCACACAAACCATTTGCCTGCTGTTCTGTAATTTTTGATAAAGGAGATATACCGCCGATTGCCTTGTAGCGATCCTTCAAATCTTGCAGCATCTCTGGCTCCGGTTTTCTGCCTCTGCGGATATGTGTATAATAACGTTCAATATCTTCTTCTTTATATGGGGTGCCATATGCCATGACAAGAAGTCCCATTTTCTTTTTCTCCACAACCAACACTCCTTCAGATCATTTGAAATAGTTTAGATGGATGATTTTTTATATTTCGCTGAATAATCGTGAATAAAATCTGTCAGCTTCTTTAACGTATCTGGTGAAACATCAGGAAATACCCCATGACCTAAGTTAAAGATAAAGTGATCTGATTTCATTCCTTGATCTAAAATATCTTTTGCTCTTTCTTCAATGACTTCCCAAGGAGCAAGTAAGATGGTTGGATCAAGGTTCCCCTGTAACGTTTTTGTGAGCCCTTCTTTTCTCGCTTCATCTACACTCATACGCCAATCCAGTCCAACCACATCAAGCGGCAGATCGTGCCAGTCTTTCGCTAGATGGCTTGCACCAACTCCATACATGATCATTGGGACATTTTCAGACTTCAGCTCTGTGAAAATTCGCTGCATGACAGGCTTAATGAATGTCCGGTAATCTGCTGCATTTAAAGCGCCAACCCATGAGTCGAAAATTTGAAATGCACTGACCCCGGCTTTTACCTGCGCGCGTATGTACGTGATCGTCATATCAGCTAACTTGTTCATGAGCAGCATCCACGCCTCAGGATCACTGTACATCAGCGCCTTTGTTTTATGATAATTTTTAGATGGACCGCCTTCAATCATATAGCTTGCCATCGTAAATGGTGCGCCAGCAAAACCGATAAGTGGAACATTCAGCTGCTCCTTCGTTAAAAGCTGAATGGTATCAAGCACATATGGCAGGTCTTCTTCAGGATGAAGTTCCCCAAGACGTTCGATATCTGCTTTAGATCGAATCGGTGCATCAATCACAGGTCCAATTCCATTTTTAATTTCTACGTCCACTCCAATAGCCGGAAGCGGGGTCATAATATCTTTATATAAAATAGCAGCATCTACACCATATTGTTCTACAGGAAGTCTTGTTACATAAGCACATAACTCTGGCTGATGCGTAATTTCAAATAGCCCGTATTTTTCTTTAAGGGCACGATATTCAGGCTGTGAGCGTCCTGCCTGTCTCATATACCAAACTGGTACATGGTCTGTTTTTTCCCCTTTACACGCCTTTAAGAACGTGTCATTAAAAACCTTCGTTTTTCCCATTACCTTTCATTCCACCTTTCGCCTTACACTCTCTTTGCATAAGGCTCAAACACTGCTTTTACTATACCGCGTTTTCAAGGCACGGTATACTAAAGCGGCTCAATGTTCAAAAAATCGCCGAATATTAACGTCCAAAAGACTCTGGCTTGACATACGCACTGCCTTCGCCTTCTTCTTGTGTTTGGGTATTATATGGAACAACTTTATACTCTGCGTTTGAAAATACATTGGCATACGGCATTGTATAACTGCCCACGCCTGTCACTGTGTCGATCAGCGTCTCGCCTCCATTTCTCTTTTCATAGATGCGGTATTCAACGCGTTTATCCTCCTGCTTGTCCCAAGACAGCTCTAATGTAAATAATCCTTTGATTTTAAACGCATAGCGGGCTTCAAATCCTGATACTCCCTCTAAATGGATAGGAGATTGAAGCTCTTTTATTCCCTCTGGTTTTTCAAACGTTTCATTGGTGATTTGAGCTGCTGTTAAAATATCTTTAAACAGCTGCACTGGGTATTGACTGCCCCCAGTTAAATAGTGGCTGTTATCGGTTTTGTCATACCCCATCCAAATCGCACCCGTTGTACTAGGCGTATAACCGGCAAACCAAGCATCCTTTGTTGCACCTTTCACACCCGAATATGTGGTCGTCCCTGTTTTACCAGCTAAATCTCCAGCGTATGAACCGCTCTGGGCTGTCCCGCCTTTGACAACTTGCTGAAGCATTCTTGTCATGTTCCATGCATTCTGCACGCTAAACACTCGTTCTTGCTTACCACGATTCTTTTCTACAGTTTCTCCTTCATCATTGGTGATCTTTTGAATAAAGAAAGGCTTTTTATATACGCCTTCATTGGCAAATGTATGGAAGGCTCCAGCGATCTGTAATGGCGAAACTCCTTTTTCTAAACCGCCAAGCGCAATAGCTAAGCCTTTATCAGAGATATCTATCCCCATTTTCTCGAGATATGACTTCGACGTATCAATGCCCAGCTGGCTTAACGTCCACACAGCAGCGGTATTTTTACTTTTCATGAGGGCTTCCATCATTGTGACCCGGCCCTCATACTGCCCATCGTAATTCTTAGGTGAGTAGCCGTCATAGCTTTTTTCTTTGTCTTCAAGCAGCGAATAAGGTCTGAATTTTTTCTCCTGCATTGCCGGACCGTACACCGCGATCGGCTTAAAAACAGATCCCGGCTGCCTAACAGCTGTCACCCTGTTATAGCCTCTCGCCTGATATTCTCGTCCTCCAATGGCTGCTTTCACTCCACCAGACTGGTTATCAATAAATACGGCGCTGCCTTCCGGAGAACCGCTTTTTCCCGGGAAATAACGGTTGTTCTTCATCGCATCATATGCAGTTTTTTGCAGATTCATATCAATCGGTACTTTAATGGTATAGCCGCCTTGAAGCAATTGTTCATGTGAAATGGCATACTCTGATTCTGCTTCTTTTATGATGAGATCAACATAGCTGTCCACCCAAGGTGTTTCTGATTTCTTTTTTAAATGAATGCCTAGTGTTCTCCCTTTTGCTTCTACCGTTTCTGTTGAAGACAAATATCCTTGTTCGTTCATTAAATTCAGGATGGTGTCCCGCCTTTGTTTATTTTTATCAGGGTGTAGAACAGGCGAATAAGTAGATGGTGCCTTTGGCATCGCAGCGAGAGTAGCACCTTCGCTGACCGTTAAATCTTTGACATCCTTACTAAAGTAATAATTGGCTGCTGCCTGAATACCATAAACACCATGGCCGAAGTAAAGCTGATTCAAATACATTTCAAGCAGCTTATCCTTGGAATAATCTCTTTCTAAATTAATGGCAATAATGACTTCTTTCGTTTTTCGAAGAAAGGTTTTGTCATTTGTGAGAAAAATATTTTTTGCGAGCTGCTGAGTAATTGTACTGCCGCCCTCTACCTTTCCTCCTGCTAATATATCTCGATAAACCGCCCTTGAAATAGACTGTGCATCAATTCCGTGATGCTCATAAAAACGCTTGTCCTCGACAGCCACAAAGGCTTTTGCTACTTTATCGGGCACCTCTTTTAACGACACAGGGTCCCGATTTTCTGAATACATGCTTGTGAGTTCTTTTCCATTCTGGTCAATGATTTTGGAGGAAGCGTGAAAAACAAGCTTCTTTTCATCTATGACATAATGTCCTAAAAATAAAATCGTCAGATAGCCAATAAATGAGAGTACGATTGTACTTCCTGCAATGACTAATGGAATGATTATCTTCTTTTTCTTCAAATTAGGTCACCTCATTCCTTTATACGGATAGTATGGGATGTATTGCTTCATAATATGTTTTATGGATTGACTGCCAAAGAATTATATATCATTCTTTTGTTATACTATCAAGCAGGAGGCGGTTTAGATGAATTTCTATATTACATATGGAACAGCAGATTTTTTGCATAAAATCTCAAAAAAACACCATCTGGAAAATCTGCTTTATATGGTCGGGAAAGAACAAGCAGCTCTTTTTCATGAAACGGAGGGTGAGACTGTATTTAAAGCCCCTCATGCCTATGATGTGATTTATGCGAAAGGCGAGCTTGTCCAATCTGGTTTCGTCACCTTGAATCATATCCCTGTTAAGCTTGAAAGCAGAGCACTCTTTGAATCCACCTTTCAGAAAAAGACGAACATCTCAGAACATCAGCGCGGCTTCCAAGCTATTCGCGTTTTAAGACCTCAAAAAGATGAAGAAGTTTATTTGATTTTGACACTTTGGGAATCAGAGGACTTATTTCAAGACTTTCAAGAATCAGAAGCATTCTTTCAGCCACACGAGGATACAGGCTCCATTTTCTCTCGTCCGGCTTACCTCACATCCTACCATGCCGTCACAGACAATTAAGGAAGTGCTGCTCTCAGCACTTCTTTTTTTCATGAAAAAAAGCCCAATCGCTGGGCTCTTCATTTTATGAGCTTGATTTCAGCTCGTACCGATGAATGATCGGCTGAAGCACATAGAAATTCAGCAATATCCAACCCAATAAGACCGGCCATTTCAACATAGGTGAAGCACCTTTCAATTGAACGAGCAGCACCAATAGCGGAATCAAACAGATCATGAAAAAACTCATTTTTGAGACAAACGTTTCTTTGATTTGATGCCGGCAGCTTGGACACATCATCATTTTCGTATGTGATAAATGAAACTTTTCGACGAAAGAAAATGTTTTTGAACAATTTGGACAGCTTCCCAACGCTACTCCTCCCTTTCCCTGCTTCATATCAACTTCGACTTTTATGCAAAATGACCTTTTGATACTGACCACGAAATCCTCTTCTGTTGAAAGATTCTAACAATTACCATACAATCAGTAAAAGAGCATGAAGGAGGTTTTCGATTCAATGACAATATCCACTTTACAGAAAAGCATCAATGAACGTCTTGATGAACATTATGAGGAAATGGTTGAAATTAGACGCCATCTCCATATGAATCCTGAACTTTCTTTTCAGGAAGAAGAAACAGCCGCTTTCATCGCCAGCTACTATGATACATTACAAATCCCTACGCGTACTCAGGTGGGCGGTCATGGCGTACTCGCTTTTATCGAAGGAGCTTCTCCGGGGCCAACCATTGCCCTCAGAGCTGATTTTGATGCACTTCCCATCCACGATGAAAAAGATGTACCTTACAAATCAACAAAACCTGGAGTGATGCATGCGTGCGGTCACGATGGGCATACTGCGACACTTCTTGTATTAGCAAAAGTTTTGCATACACATCGTGACCAATTAAAAGGAAAGATCGTCCTCATTCATCAGCATGCGGAAGAATATGCTCCCGGCGGTGCAAAACCAATGATTGAAGCCGGCTGTTTAGACGGTGTCGATGTGATATTTGGTACGCACCTTTGGTCTTCAGAGCCTTGTGGCACGATTCTTTATAAAAGCGGAAACTTTATGGCAGCCGCCGATCGTTTCTCTATTCAAGTCCAAGGGAAAGGCGGACACGGTGCCCAGCCTCATTTAACAAAAGATGCCGTACTCATCGGTTCACAAATCGTCGCAAACCTGCAGCAAGTCGTTGCCCGTAAAGTCAATCCGATTGATTCTGCTGTAGTGTCTGTTGGAGGTTTTGTCGCAGAGAATGCCTTTAATGTCATTGCAGATTCAGCTGTTTTAACTGGTACTGCACGATCCTTTGAAGAAAGTGCACGGCATATCATCGAACGAGAAATTGAACAGGTGGTAAAAGGGGTGTGCCAGATGCATGATGCTTCCTACACATATGAATATGTGAGAGGATATCCAGCTGTCAAAAACCACCCGAAGCCTACTGAATATATTGCGGACGTCGCAGAACAGACGGAAGGTGTAACAGAAGTAAAAGAAGCGGAAACCCAAATGGGCGGAGAAGACTTTGCTTACTACCTTCAGCATGTCCCTGGCACCTTCTTCTACACAGGCGCCATGCCGGAAAACAGCCAGGATGTGTATCCACATCATCATCCAAAGTTCGATATCAACGAAAAAGCAATGCCTGTCGCAGCAAAGGTACTCGCTAACGCCGTTCTTTCCTACAATGAATAAAAAAAAGCCGCTGTCCTCAGCGGTTTCAGCGTGTAGACAAACCCTCGCATTCGGTTTCAGGTCTGCGCTCCGGTGCTCACGAATGTCCAATTCGCTCCGTTCCGCTGCTCGTCCTTCCTAGACTGAAAAGGTTTTTTCTATCACGCTGTGCTGAAAAGAAGACAAAGGGCTAAAATAAAAATTATTTTAGCCCTTTGTCAACAATCTGAAGCCCCTGTCCTCAGCGGCTTTTCTATTTCATATCTTTCAATATCCGTAAATGAAACACATGGCGTGCGACCTCTCCGAGCTGTCCTGTCAGCTGATGATTTGCCACGCCGCCAACAGCGGCTCCGACGACCGGCATTAATTGAAACAGCTTCACAAGATCAATGTAATCTCGATACTCCTGCTGAAAGCTGTACCAATCCATTTCCTCTCGGCTCGTTTCCCAATCATCTATGATCTTCATCATTTTTTGACGATGTGCACTGCTGGAAAAAGCGAGTTGAAATATACAGAGCAAAAAGAGTCTTTCTTCCTTTTGAGATAAATCAAAGCCGTAAATACACGCCAGCTCATAAAGGCATTTCATCTTTATGCTCAGCAGCAGCGGAAAGTCTGCCATTCCGAGGAATAAACCGCCTGCACCTGTTCCAATCCCTTCGACGGCAGCCGCCTTTTGGTAATACTTCACTTTATCCTTTGCCAGTTCATTTCGTTCTACAAGAGATAATTGTTCATCAATCACTGAAAATGAAGTGAAGTGTGATCCTGATACGGTGGATTCAACCATTGTTTTGACTGCACTTGTGATGACTTGATGAAACCTGGCAGGAATTCGGCGGTTCACCTGCTGCTGAACTGCTTTTGAAAACCGTTCGATCTTTGAAGGTTTTCTTAAAAAACGTGTTTGAAAAAGAATGGCTTCTTCATACAACTCCCGTTCAGCTGCATTCATCCGGTCCCCTCCTAGATGTCATCATACGCGCGTTGTAAAAAACATATCTCCACTTATCTCATCTTTTTTAACCTACTTTGTACGTAAGGCTTAAAGAGGACAAGCACAAACGCTACAGAAATGAGAAGGGCAAGTCCGCTTCCCTGCCAGCCTCCTGCTGGAAGTACTGCACAGCTCAGCAATATCGATTGGATGATGAGCACATTACGGACGAGAACAAAAAAGCTTCGATCCTTTTCTTTTTGAGAAACTGGATAAAGTGCCTGTAATGAAAGATGAGCAAAGTGCTTCGTTAAAGGCACAAGCTGTACACCTGTGATAAATACTGTGAACAAGACAAGCAACGCACCCACCCAGCCTGCTGCACCTGTATACAAAATAATCAGGACAAACACGGCCGTTAATCTAAACACCAGACCAAAATAGTCATTTGAGCGTACAAACGCCCTCACATACATATAAGAAAAAGTTTTACGCTGATCGTAAGGAACAAACTTCAACATCCAGTCCATGTATGCTCTTCTTTTCACCTGTTTCTTTAAGTGAGGCACATCGGTGAATAAGTTTGCCAAACGATAAAAGCGCTGCTTCCGTTTTAATTCATCAGAAATATGCAGTTCCCATTGAAAAGGCTGTTTTTTCACTGCATTTGTTAAGTAGACGAGATAGACACCGTAGATAAGATAAAAAACGATTGCAATCACATAGGCTGCCTGTAAGACGGTGTAGATCAACATCATATTTAATAGAAAACGAAGGGCTGCATCGAGCCATCTCACATGTTTTCCTTGAAAATAAGTCATTCTCCATTGAATGGCTGTATTCAAACCCTTTATCAAAATCATTTGCGCCAGTATCAGCACATACCCCGTGATGCCTCCTGAAGACACTGCCGAATAAAGCGGAAGTGCGACAATGGATACAGCAATGAGAGGAAACAGCTGAGAAATGAAGCTAAAGTTAAAAGCTTGTTTTAAGTAAGGCTCCATCTTTCCTTCTAAAGGAAGCAAAAACACAAGATCGGCTTCTTTAATCAACGTACGTACGTATGAGCTTGTAAGTACTAATGAGAAAACAACTGCCATCATCCAGTAGGATGGGAAGTGAGCCGGAATCTGTCTGAGCCAGCCGCTGTACCAGCTTGCTCCGCCTGCAAGGAAAAAAATGAGCACAATGACAAGATGATCGTTGAACATGTATTTTAAGTATTTTCTTGTTTCTTGTATGTGTTCCTCTAATCTTGATTTCCAAATAGTAAGCGTTGTTTTACTCATAGTTTTCTTCCTTTGTTAATTCCAGATAAAGATCATCGAGTGTCGCATCTCTCATATTGAACTGTTCTCTCAGCTCTGCCAGTGTTCCTTTCGCTCTGATTTCCCCTTCGTGCAAAATAATAAAGGAATCACAATAGCGCTCAGCTGTCGCTAAAATATGCGTTGACATCAGGACACTAGCACCGCTTTTCTTCGCAGCATTCATCCGTTCAAGCAGTGCATTGATCGCAAGAGGATCAAGCCCTAAAAACGGTTCATCGATGATATACAGCTCTGGTTCCACAAGGAATGCACACATAATCATGACCTTCTGCTTCATTCCTTTTGAAAAATGAGCAGGGAACCATTTCAGCCGTTTCTCCATTCGAAATTCTTTCAGCAACGACGGCAGCCGTTCGTCTAATTGTTCCTTCGATAGACCGTAAGCCATCGCTGTCAGCTCTAAATGCTCTTTTAACGTTAATTCTTCATATAAAACAGGTGTCTCAGGAATAAATGTAAATTGTGAACGATACGCCTCTTGGTCGTCTTGAAGGGTTCGTCCATTCAATTCAATGACACCTTTATGCGGTTTCATAAGCCCGATAATATGGCGGATGGTTGTACTTTTTCCCGCCCCGTTTAAACCAATGAGACCAACGATTTGATTTCTTTCTAATTCAAATGAAATATTTTTTAGAACGGGATTCTTCGTATATCCACCCGTTACATCTTTTACAGTGAGAAGGGACATGAATTCGTTCCTTTCTTTCTTTTTTCCTTTATAGTAACAAAAACGAATGATAATTTGAAATGTTTACCTATAGACGAGTCATGAATAAAAAATAGGCGCTATGGTCATCATAATGTATGTAGAAGAAATGAACTTGATGACCAATAAGTAAATGAGGTGTTTGTTAAAGGCAAAGAACCGCATGACAAGTTGGTTTTTCATCTAAAAACCTTAGCTTCTGTTTTGCTTCACTGATTCTTGATTTTTGTGTCCTATACAATATGTATACGACAAACCAAAACGTCAAATGAGGTGTTTACGGCAGAAATAGCAGGCATATGAATTCTTTATTTCAGTAAATAGAGAATTCAAAAGGCATATCGAATGAAAGCATCAGCATTTCTTCTGCAGGAGCAGGATGAGCGACCAAAGGAGTTCGCTTGTCCTGTTTTCTTTTTTGCTTCTTTTTGTGATACGATAAAGGAAAAATAATGAGGAGTGACATGGCGTGAGCGACTGCATTTTTTGCAAGATCATTGATGGAGACATTCCATGTGCAAAAGTATATGAAGACGAGCATGTATTGGCTTTTCTTGATATCAGCCAAGTAACAAAAGGACATACCCTTGTAATCCCGAAAATACATAAAGAAAATATCTATGAGATGACACCAGAAGTGTCTAACCACTACTTCCAAGCGATTCCGAAAATTGCAAGGGCGATCAAACAGGAATTTGAACCAATCGGGTTAAACCTCCTGAACAACAACGGTGAAAAAGCTGGTCAATCGGTGTTCCATTACCATATGCATATCATTCCGCGCTACGGCAAAGGTGATGGCTTTGGTGCCGTATGGAAATCACATCAAGATCAATACACGTCAGAGGATTTAAAAGACATTTCTTCTGCCATCCACACGCGGCTTACCTCATCTTAACAGATGAGGTTTTTCTTATTTTTGCCCCTTTTCATCGCTTTCACCTCTTAATAGTAAGATATTTTGAACGATTCAAATTTTTTGTCCAAATGCTTCAAATTTGTGATAGGATGGTTTTATCTTTTGATCCATTAACGCGAGAAATAGGGAGAGATTGTGATGAAGCGAACGACAAATTTTAATGCTGGTCCGGCGGCACTGCCGCTAGAAGTGCTTCAAAAAGCACAGGAAGAACTTGTTGATTTTAAACAAACTGGGATGTCTGTGATGGAGCTTTCTCATCGCAGCGGTGAATATGAAGAAGTCCACAATAAAGCAAAAGCGCTTTTGGTGGAACTGATGGACATTCCAGAAGATTATGAAGTCCTCTTTTTACAAGGCGGAGCTAGTCTTCAATTTGCGATGATTCCTATGAACTTCTTACATGAAGGCGAAACAGCTCATTTCATTCAAACAGGCGCATGGTCAGAAAAAGCATTGTCAGAAGCAAAAGGGTTTGGTCAGACATCTGTCTTTGCTTCAAGTGAAGATGACAACTACTCATATATTCCAGAAGTAGATGCTTCCGGTTTAACAGATGGTGCTTACTTACACATCACATCGAACAATACGATCTTCGGCACTCAGTGGAAAACGTTCCCGAACACGTCACTCCCGCTCATTGCGGATATGTCCAGTGATATTCTCAGTAAAAAAATAGACGTTTCTTCATTTGATTTCATCTATGCCGGGGCACAAAAAAACCTAGGTCCATCAGGTATCACGATTGTGATTGCGCGCAAACGTTTATTAGAGAAAGAGAAAAGCAGCACACCAAAAATATTAAAATATTCAACACACGCAAAAGCTAACTCTCTTTATCACACACCACCGACTTTTGCGATTTATATGCTGTCGCTTGTCCTTGAGCATGTTAAACAAGCTGGCGGTGTAGAAGCAGCGGAAAAACGCAATGAACAAAAAGCAGGCATTCTCTACGATACAATTGATCAAAGCGGCGGTTTTTATCAAGGACATGCGCGTGCTGACAGCCGTTCGCATATGAATGTCACCTTTACTCTTCGTGATGATGCACTTACTTCTTCCTTTGTGGAAAAAGCAAAGCAAGAGCAGATGGTTGGACTTGCCGGCCACCGTTCTGTCGGTGGATGCAGAGCATCTATTTACAATGCGGTCTCAATTGAAGACTGCCAAAAGCTTGCGGACTTTATGAAAAAGTTCCAGCAAGAAAATGAGTAAAAAGGCTTTTCTATAGGGAAATAAATTTGTTATAATAACGAGAAATATAAAGTCATGACTCTTGCAATAAATGATGAGCCATATTATTGGAGAGTCCTATAAGAGCTTAGCAGAGGAGAGCATAGAAATGAAAACAAAAGAATTAGTGATTATGTCATTGCTTGCAGCAATGGGAGCTGTTTTGCATACGATTTTCCCGCCCATCTTTTTCGGAATGAAACCTGATATGATGCTGGTCATGATGTTTTTAAGCATCATCCTTTTCCCAAAGGTTCAGCATGTCGTCGTGATTGCGCTAGTGACTGGTGTCATTTCTGCATTAACAACGGGATTCCCAGGCGGACAAATTCCGAATATGATTGATAAACCAGTGACAGCCTTTATCTTCCTAGCCCTTTTCTTATCTTGCTCGAAGATAAAGAACAAAGTCGTGCTGACCGCTGTGTTAACTGCGATTGGAACCATCGTATCCGGCGTGATTTTCTTATCTGCCGCTTTACTGATCACTGGACTGCCAGCTGCATTACCGGCACTTCTTGTGGGCGTCGTCCTGCCAGCAGCCGTGATTAATACCATCGCTATGGTATTTGTCTTCCCAATTGCTCAGTCCATTCTGAGACGTGCAAGAATGATAGAAGTTGCTTAACGAATAACCGAACCTCTTCATGATAGATGAAGAGGTTTTTTTCATGCTTTTATAAAAGAAAAAGGGTCAGCAGCAAAATGAGGAGCGAAATCCCTGCACCTGCCGCACACACAAGTGCTTTTTGCTTTAAGACATGTTTTGGCGGATAAGACCCTGCATACCCAAGCTGTCTTGCATAATGAATAGAACCACCTGTAAAAACGATGACGATACACATAAAAACGAACAGAAAGACAGACAACCTTCTCCCCTCCCTTTTCTTCAAAAGTATGCTAAAATAAAGCAAGCTATGTATGGAAGTTCAATGAAGCTGATCGTCAGCTCAGAGAGAACATGCGAATGTGTAAAATTTGACTAGAGGTGATTTGAATGGCTAGTGGACGTTCTTTATTAACAGGATTATTTGTAGGCGGTCTCCTCGGAGGTGCGGCAGTGCTCCTGACGACTCCCTCTTCTGGCAGAGATGTGCGCGGAAAAGTGAAAGACGGCTATGACAAATTCGAAGATACGCTGACAAAATTAAAAAGAGATGGACAAGCTTTAAAAGAGCAAATTGTGGAAACAGCAAAAGAAAGCGCAGAGGTGATTAAAGAAGTCGGATCTGAATTGCAAACATCGATTCAGCAATGGCGCGAAGAAATCAAACCTCATCAGCAGGACTTACAAAAGGAAATTCAGGAAATTGAGGAAAAGCTCAAACAACTGGAGAAAACCTTACAAAACTAATATACTCACAAAAAAATATTCGTTTACAAAAGTGTGCGGGGTGCGTATCCCGCACTTTTTTTGTTGAAAAAAGGTTATTTTGTCAATGTTTTTCATGACTTTTAAAAATTCTTGAATTTTCAGCTTTATTAATCTTTATTTTATTGGCATAATAGAATTACAAGAAAAAGAGAAGTAGGTGAAATGGATGAATCATTCGGAACAGCCTTTCGATGTAAAAGAAGCACTTTTATTCAGTCAAAGAATGGCCCAATTGAGCAAAGCTCTTTGGAAATCCATTGAAAAGGACTGGCAGCAGTGGATCAAACCGTATAACCTAAATATCAATGAACATCATATTTTGTGGATTGCGTATCAATTAAAAGGAGCTTCAATATCAGAAATTGCAAAGTTTGGCGTCATGCATGTATCAACGGCGTTTAACTTCTCCAAGAAACTGGAGGAACGAGGATTTTTAAAATTTTCTAAAAAGTTAAACGATAAACGCAATACGTATATTGAACTAACGCCAAAAGGCGAAGAGACATTCCATAAACTACTCGAAGATTATGACCCGGCTCGAACTGGTATTGTCAAAGGCGCACAGCCGCTTCATGACATTTACGGAAAGTTCCCTGAGATTTTAGAAATGATGTGTATCATCCGAAACATTTATGGTGAGGATTTCATGGAGATTTTTGAGAAATCGTTTTCAAACATTGAGAAGGACTTTTTGAATGAGCGAGGAAGAGTCAAGAAAAAGACTGAGGAACTTGAAAACTCAGCGGAGGCAGCAGAAAAAGCGGCTAACACAAATCAAATTGTTTAATGATCTTTATAAATTCATTCATTAGCGGCTGAAAGAGCCCTTGATCATGCAAAGCAAATATCGTCTCATGAACATCCAGCTTTTCAATTAACTGTCCCGCAAAGAGCGCAAGGAGATCGTCAAACATGACGTAGCCTTGTGCTTTTTGCTTATCCATTTCCTCTGAAAGCTCAGCACAAATACGCTCAATTTCCTCTGCCTCTTCTTTCGATACACGTTGCCTGATCAATAACGCGTAATATGGATAACGGCTCATATCGGTTGCCGTCAATAAAAGTTCCATATAATATTCAAGCTGGCTCATTCGTTCCTCAATACTCATGTACGTTCCCTCTTTCTCTTAGTCCTTCTATTTTAGCCGAAATTACTCATTGACGAAAGAGACGAACCTCCCCCTTCTGTTCTTTTTTCTTGAAAAATCCAAAGTTTCCTCTCTTTATTCCATTTGAAGGCAGCATTTTATTTTTTTTCATCAAAACCATTGATTTTTATCCTCAGGAAGAGTAAATTATCTTGAGATATTCAATTCGATTTTTAGATTGGAAGGATGAAAAATGAATTGTTGGAAGACCATTAATCTTGAAAAGGATTATGGTTATACGAGAATGATGATTTCTGCCATAAGTCTTGCTATCCTTTTTTTCATTATGGCATTTTTATGTTTTCAACTGACTCATCCTGAAACGAGGCTAAGCAGCCATAACGCACCGCTTTTTGCCGTGCTCTTACTTGTGACATTGCTTGTCCACCGTGTGGTTCACTTGATCCCAGTGATGAAAAATAAGAAAAAAATGACGCTATTTATGAAACGAAATTGCTGGCAGCGCGTGCCTAAGAAAGTGATGCTTTTTTCACTTCTCAGCCCGTTTTGTGTCATCTCACCGGTTTACTTTGTATTAGGCGTGGCGTTTCCCATGTATGCACACTATTTTATCATCATCGCAAGTATACATGCAGGCTATTGTTTGCCTGACTTTTTATTTGCATGGAAGCTGCTTAAAGCACCTAAATCCTGCATCATCGATCAAGCTCAAGACGAGTTTGATATTTTAGTTGACCAAACTTCCTCATCATGAGGTTTTTAAAGCCAACTTCTATCTTTTTCATAAAAAATTTGGTAATGTAGTATGGGAATAGCATAGAGAGGGGGGATCTCCGATAGTTTTATTTTACTTCATCGTCTTTGCCGCGTTTATTGTGTATTCAATAAACAGGCTTACTAATACATTATGCCTTGTCAGAGAGATTCCTGAAGAACGGCAAGATAAGGTGTTTCGCTTTATCAATGTATCAATACTGATCTTACTTATCTCATCATTTGTTGAAATTACCATCTCCATTTAAGATCAAAGCAAAAGCTGCCAGTTTGAGGGCAGCTTTTTGTGTATATTTTAATTAGCAAATCCAAGATGCACCGATGATGATCAATAAGATGAATAATACGACGACTAGTGCAAAACCGCCAGCAAAGACTTCTCCTCCCATGTAAAAACACCTCCTGCCAGTTCTTCCTCTGTTCTAAGCTCAGTGTATGCAGAAAAATAAAAAGCGTTTAGGCACCTGTCATCGTTTGAAAAAAGAACCGCCCTCACGCATGGCAGGACGGCTCCCTTCTGTCACAGCGATTTAATTAGTAAAGATATGCTGCACCAACGATGATCAGCAAAATGAATAGCACGACCAATAAAGCAAACCCATTAGAATATCCTGCTCCCATATAATTCAGCCTCCTTTTTGTGATCACTATATGTGTATGTCGCGCGCAATTTTTTGACTAGACGAATGCCCTTCCATTTGCATTTCTTTTTACAGCATGTCACAATATGTTATGATACAAGCAATGATAAATAAATTGGAAAGATTAGGAGTGTTTTTTGAATGAAAAAAATGGCTTTAGCAGCTGTAACAGCAGTAAGTGTTTTAACTCTTGGCGCATGCAGTAGCGGTGATAAAGATGTAATCGCAACAACAAAATCAGGAGATGTCACAAAAGGTGAACTTTATACAACTCTTAAGAAACAAGCAGGTGGAGATGCTCTAAACCTACTTGTTCAACAAAAGGTTCTTGCTGACAAATACAAAGTATCCGATAAAGAAATTGATAAGAAATTGGAAGAATATAAAAAGTCACTTGGTGAAGATCGTTTAAAACAGCTTCAAGATGAATTCGGTAAAGATTACATCAAAGATCAAGTGAAATATGAGCTGCTGACTCAAAAGGCTGCCAAAGCTAACATCAAAATCACTGATAAAGAAGTCAAAGCGTATTACGATGACCTTAAAGGGAAAATCCGTGCAAGCCATATTTTAGTAGCTGATAAGAAAACAGCTGACGAAGTGGAAAAGAAATTAGATAAAGGTGAAAAATGGGATGCCCTTGTCTCTGAATATTCAACTGATACTGCTTCAGCTGCACAAGGCGGCGATGTAGGCTGGTTCGCAAAAGAAGGCCAAATGGACGAGAACTTCAGTAAGGCTGCTTTCAAACTAAAAGTAAATGAAATCAGCAAGCCAGTAAAATCCCAATTCGGCTATCATATCATTAAAAAGACCGAAGAACGCGGTAAATATGATGACATGAAAGCGGACTTGAAAAAAGAACTGCTTGACCAAAAACAGGCAGACACAAATGAAATCCAAAACATCTTAAACAAATTAGTAAAAGATGCTGATGTGAAAGTAAAAGATAAAGAGCTTGAAAAAACGTTCAAAGAAAAATCTGAACAGCCTGCACAAAATCAGCAGACTCAACAGTAATCACAAAAAACCCCTCTGCCTTCATCGTGCAGAGGGGTTTTTGTATGATCAGATTAAGCAATCGAATGATCTTCATGTGCCGCAGTATCCTGTGATCTTTTCACCTGCTGATCCTGACGTCTGCGCTCTCTTTCCTGTTCCATTCGCTCGATAAAAATTTCTCCTTCCTTTTCAATAAAGGATTGATCAATTTCTTGCTCCTCTTTGGCTGTTGTCATTAATTTATACGCACAGAAAATAATGCCGATGATACAGGCATACACCCACCACGGAAAAAACAACATTTTTTCATCGCCTCCTTTTCTTAAGGACATTCCTCTCTTCCTTTGTGTTACATGCTTATGCGAAAAGAAGACAAGTTATGAAAAAAACGCCCGCATAAACGGACGTTTTGACATGATTATTCGTGATGGAAGGTTGGTTTATAAAACGAACGATTCTCAAGTGCAAAAATACGTTCTGTATATTCTCCTGGTTTCACATGCTCAAGCGCACGATCCATCATGTTCATTTTCGCATCTAAATTATCAATATAGTGGAGAATTTCAGCCTCTTTCACCATTGGTGGTTTCGGGCTGCCCCACTCTCCTTTTCCATGATGACTGAGGACTAAGTGCTGTAAAATGAGAATTTCTTCTGAATCAATGCTAAGCTCTTCTGCCGCTTTCGCAATTTCTGTCACCATGATGGAAATGTGGCCAATTAAATTCCCTTCCACTGTATATGTGGTAGAGACTGGACCTGAAAGCTCTTTTACTTTCCCTAAATCATGAAGAATGATGCCTGAATATAAAAGATCTCGATCTAGTGATGGATATAGGTCAACAATGGATTTTGCTAAATGCAGCATGGACACGACGTGGTAGGCGAGTCCAGAGACAAATTCGTGATGATTTTTTGTCGCTGCTGGATAATCAGCAAATTCCTGTCCATATTTCTTCAGCAAATGCCTTGTAACACGCTGAATATTAGGGTTTTTCATATCAAAGATATATTGCATAATCGTATCCATCATATCGTGTTTTGGAATAGGAGCTGTTTCGAGAAAATCATCAATTCGAATTTGCTCGTTTTCAGCAACAGGGCGTATATTCCTAAGCTTCAGCTGATTCCTCCCGCGATAATGATGAATGTCGCCTACTACCTTCACGATGGTTTGCGGGCCATAGGTGATTTCATCATTCTGCTTTGCATCCCATAGTTTCGCCTCAATATCTCCACTTTGATCTTGAAGAATGAGCGTTAAAAATGGTTTGCCATTACTTGCAATCCCTTTAGTAGATGATTTAATTAATAAATGCAGGTCAACTTGTTCGCCGACATCATAGGTCATGATCCCTTTAGCCATTCAATAAAAGCTCCTTCCATGTTTCTGCTCATATAAGTATAACATAAGTCATTATTTGTCAATCATTCAACTGCTAAACTCGTAATCTGTCCATCTTCTGCTGCCTGCGCCATATGCTGATGACAGGTAAAATAAAACAGCTGTGTTTCAAAACGTGTGAGTTCATTCATCAACTCCAGCACTCTTCCTAGACGTACATGATCAAAATGAACGAAGCTGTCATCCATCATAAACGGAAGCTGACACTCCTGCTGATGCGACAAGGCGAGTGCAAAACGAATCGCCAGATAGATTTGTTCACATGTTGCCTGTGAGAGCTCTTCTGGATGGAATATTCGTCCATCCACCCTTTTCACGATCAGCCGGTCATCCTCGGGTGAAAATAAAATGGCTTCATATCGATCATTCGTTAACGGCTGAATAAAGCTTGAAGCTGTTTGCAGCAATGCTGGCAGCCTTGTTTCTTTATGCTCATTCAATTTTTCTCGAATGACGGAGCGGACAAGCTGAATCGCCGCCCATTTTTTCGCAAGGTGCTTTGCATGCTCCTGCTCAGCTGCAAGCTGATGAGTCAAATCAGAAACTGTACCAGAAGCTTCTATTTGCCGGATTTCCACTGCTCGTTCTGCTAAGCGTTTTTCCATATTCGCCGCATTCGATTGTACGTTATTCAGGTGCTGCTTCGCTTCTGCACACTCTTCTTCAAGAAGACGCAATCCTTTGCGAACAATCGATTCTTCCTCATCAAAGCAGCCGCTTCTATGCAGCTCTTGATTCAGCTGCTGCAAATGAGAAAGCCGTTCCCGATATTCTTTTGATAAATGAGAAAGGATTTGGTAATCTTTTTTGGACTCTGCTTCTACTTGACGAAAAAGCGCGTCCATTTGTTTTTCGTAATAGTCAATTTCCCCTTCTAGCGTCGTGATCTGCTGTTTCACATGTTGAATCGAAACATCCAATGTCTGACGTTCTTTTTCTCTTTTCGCCTCATCTTTCAATATCTCTTGAAAGGCCAAGATATTCTCTTGAATGGTGCCTTCCTTTCGTTGAAGAAGACTGCTTAACGCTTCCACCCTGTGCTCATAATTGGATTGCTGGCCTAAAAGCTCGTCTATTTCCCGGCTAAGCCCCTCATATTCCGCTGTATCCGTTTTTAATTGCTTCAGAATAAGGAAGGCTTCTACAAGGAAAGAAAGCTCTGAGGACAAGCCCAGCTGTCTTTTCTTTTCCTCTACTTGCTGCTGGACAGGTTCCAGCTCCAGCTCCCAGTCTTCATATTGCCGGATAATCCTTTCGTACAAAAGCTCCTTCTGCCTCACAAGCGTTTCAGCTGAAGCTGCCTGCACTTGGAAGGAATCGAATGTTCCCCCGCCGCTTCCCTGTTTCATCTGTATTGATTTCAAAAATGGATAAATCGCAAAGAAAACAAAAACAGAAAATCCCGCAAATAAGAAAGTAATCCACCATTTTGTTAAAAAGAAAAGGACAAGCAGAAATGCAGCATCGAACATCACCATCACAGGAAATAACCACGCCCGGGAATGAGCCTGTTTCTCTTTTGTTCTTGTTTCCCCAGTTTCCACTGTACTATGCGATTTGGCCTGCTGTTCCTTTAATCCTTTTAAAGCGGTTTCCGCTTCTTCCAGCTCATGTCTTGCATGATCAAACCGGTCATCCAGCTGTGCCTTTCTGTCCATTAAACGAATGTATTGGCTGACAGCCTCCTTTAATTCCCACTCAAATTCAAGGGAGTCGTCGATCTGATCGAGCTTGACTGAACGCTGCCACTTCAGCTTCGCTGCGGCTTCATCCATTTTTTGTTTCAATGAATCACGTTCTGCTTTACATTCAGCTAAGCGATTTTTGACACGTTCAGCATGAGAAGTTTCATCAACGACACGCTTCATCTCCAGTAACGTATCCTTGTCATAAAGCGGTTGAACTTGTGCCATCGTGGTTTGCAAATGATCTAATTTTTGCTTTAGTGCAGTCATTTGAGCCTTTTTCGGGTGAAGGTGTGATTCTAATTTATCCAATTCATGCTCTGTTTCTGCTCTAAAGCGTTTGACTCGTTCTGGATAACGGGCTAATTCTTTTTTTAACTCCATCTTCTTCTCTATCATGGGATAAAGTCGAATGTGTTCAGTTAACTGCTGAATCTGTTCTTCTGTCTGCTTCATTTCATTTTGAAGCGCTGCGATCGTCTCTATGAATTCAGAATGCTCCCGTTTTTTTTCTGAATAACGGCCTTCTGCCAATCTAGCTTGTTTCAGCTGGCCAGTCAGCTCTTTTAAACGATCAAGCTGCTGGTTTAATTCTGGCTTGCGTCCATTTGGTTTAAACAGCTGCTCCTGCTGCTTAAGCAGCCTGCTATCCATCTTGGAGGCCGCATCTGAGCCAAATAAACTTGAGAAAAGCAGAAATTCACCAATTTGATCTTCGTTTAAGGCTTGGACATTTTGCAGTCCAAACACATCAAATGAGTAGATTGATTGGAATAATCTGCGATCCGTTCCCTTTAAAAGAGTCCGCAGGAATGCTTCGTCTTTCACTTCACCATTCGGTAAAAACACCTGTGCTTGACCGCCTCGATCGGACGATCTCTCAATGTGAATGACACCTAACTCTTCATCTAAGCAAGTGAGGGAGCCGCCATAGAAAGATCCTTGCTTCGGCTTGTACATCTTGTTTTTTGAAAAACCAAATAACATCGACTCAATAAACGCCTTCAATGTCGTTTTCCCCGATTCATTCAGGCCGTAAACTAGCTGAAAACCGTCATCAGAAAAGTGAAAGGTTCGATTTGAAAATTTCCCGAAATTCGCTATATGGAGTGAACGTATTTTCATCATACCTCTCCTTTTCTCATAATTGCTTCAGCTGTTCCGTCAGCAGCCTTTGTGCTTCTTCTTTTATATCCACTTCATCCTCTTTTGTGAGCGCTTTTCCTGACTTTCTGTAGGTTGGGTGACGCTTGATCGGTGAAAGCAGCTCTTCATATGGCTCAAACTGTGCAATTTCTGTAGTGAGTTCCTTCAAAAAAGAATCCTCTGGATAGATCACATCCTCATTTGTTCGGCAGTCAATTGACATCACCCAAACGAACACGTCTTCATCTTCCTCCTGCTCATGAAAAACAGTCATCAGCTCTTCGAGGACCTCAAGCTGTGTATGCTCAAAGTAAGAAGGCGCATCACCTATCAATTCAATTCTCACAAAATGAGGAATGCCTTCCTCTTTCAGCTCATTGATTTTGCCTTCCACAAGTGTGACAAGATCAGTCATATGAGCCGTTTCTGTGATGTCTATTGCCAGTGTCTCAAAGATGATATCTGCACAGCTGATAAAATCCGCTGTGTGAGAATCTTCAGAGAGGTGAATCAAGTAACAGCCTTTTTCTCCCGTTTCTTTTATATGTCTGCCCTGCACATTACCAGGATAAATAATATATGGATCTTCATGCAGAAGGGCTCTTTTATGTATATGTCCGAGCGCCCAATAATCAAAATCTTGCGAAAGGAGCTGCTGAAGCTGAAATGGGGCGTAGGCATCATGACCTTCTTGCCCGGCTAATGTGCCGTGAAGCATCCCAATGTGATAGGCAGCATCTGTCGTTTTGACATAATGAGATGTCATATTTTCATAGACAGCCCGCTCTTTGTAGCTAAACCCATATATGCTTGCGACTAGCTGATCCCCTCGATAATAGGAGTGCTCACTTGGTGTACTGCTCGAAAAGACATGTACATTCTCGGGCCACTCAATCGGAGTCCATTCACCGCCTAAATGATCATGATTCCCATAAATAATAAAGACTTCAATTCCGTGTGTTTGCAGTCTTACAAACTGGTTTCTTAAAAACAGCTGTGCTTTCAGGCTTCGATTGGATTCATCAAATAAATCTCCGCTCAGCAGCACAAAGTCTACTTCTCGCGCAACGGCAAGATCAAACATGTTCTTAGCACTTTGAAATGTACTTTCTTTGAGCCGCTTAAATATGGAATTAGGTATAGTCGACATTCCTGCAAATGGACTGTCTAAATGTAAATCTGCGGCATGAATAAAGGTGAGCTTAGTCAAACGTCTATCTCCTTGTCCGATACTGTCATTGTCCATATTTTATCATGCCATTTTTACGAATGCACGTTCTATCACTCTCATTCTACAAAACACATTTTTAAGGGCTAAAAAAGAGGTTTTGTCTTATTCCATGTTTAATTACATTAAAAACAGAGGAAAGGAAGATGAGGGATGGAGAAGACATACTTTTTAACCGTATTTGACCGGTCGGGTGAGACTTTATTAAATGAAAAAATCACAGCGGATAGTGACGAGAAGGCAAAGGAATTAGGACGTCATCGCTTAATGGAACAGCAATACACAAAGCATTCTCATCGACTCGTTGATCCAGCAGGCAAACTGCTTTTATTTGAACGTTAAAAAGCCAGCTTTCGCCGGCCCAGATTGTTGACAAAGGGCTAAAATGATCTTGATTTTAGTCCTTTGTCTTCTTTTCAGCGTGATAGAAAACCTTTGCAGTCTAGGAAGGACGGCTACCTTTGCGGAGCGAATTTGACATTCGTGAGCACCGGAGCGCAGACCTGACACCGAATGCGAGGGTTTCTCTACACGCTGAGCCGGCTTTCGCCGGCCTTATGTTCATCTATGCTTTTTGAAAGACAGGTCGTCTTTTTTCTAAAAAAGCCTGTATACCTTCTTTGTGATCATGACTTTTTCTCAGTCTTGCCTGTGCTGCCCTCTCTTTTTGAAGAACTGCTAAGAGCTTTGATTCTGACTGCTGGAAATAGATCATCTTTGTTTCGATAAAGGCTTGAAGCGGCATGTTCATAAACGACTTCACACACACTTTTTGGTACGTATCGACCTCTTCTTGGAACAGCCCGTCGGCAAGGCGCAGCTTTAACGCTTCTTCAGCCGGCAGCTTTTGTCCGCTCCAAATCAATTGTTTGGCGGTTTGCTCACTGACTCTTTTTGTGAGGAAAAAATGCCCCCCACCATCTGGAATTAATCCTACCCCATTAAAATTCATGGCAAGTTTAGCATCGTGATGCATAAACAAGTAGTCACAGCTTAGGGCAAAGCTAAAAGCGAGGCCTGCTGCTGACCCGTGGACAAGCGCAATCGTCACTTTTTTCATACTAGCTAGTGAAAGTGTAATTCCCTCGATCAAATCCATCACACGATGGAAATCTTCTTCACTTTCCTGCTTAAGCATCATCCCAATATCTCCGCCTGCTGAAAACCCTTTTCCCTCTCCCTTGATGACAACGACTTTAGCACTGCTTTCCTCCGCTGCATCACATGCTTCTTTGAATTCAGCAAACATGTCCACATGAAACGAATTATATGCTTCAGGCCTATTGAAAACGATTTCAAAAACATCCCCGTCTAACTGACAATTGATATATGTCATCATCCATCCCCCTTTTTGTTTAAAAGCTCATAACTTACTTCCATTTCCATCAAGTAAAACCTTTTTCTCTAAACAAAAAATTTCAAGATCAATTGATACTAAAATAAGCATAATCATTGAAACAAGAAATATATTTTTATATAGTAAAATAAGAAAGAAAATAAATTTGAAAGGAGGAGGATGATTGATCAGATGTTCCATCATGATATTGGTTAGCTTCATCGTCATGTTTTCTCCTTTTTCAAATGTCGTTTTTGCGTCACAAGCAGAAGCGAGCACACCTAGCCTGATTTCTCCATCCATCTATGATGAAGAAATCAATGCTGTGAAGACACCTTCATTTTCAAAAAAACATGCTTCATCTCTTTTGTTGAAGGACAGATTATCAATGGCGGATGCCAAAACTTTTCTGTCAAAGCTTGCCCCATCATCTGCATTATCCATTGATCTATGTTTTTTGGAAATGAAGTGTGCGATCCCCGTTATGTATCAATCTAATTACCTCTACTGATTCATTTTATTTCATCCGTATTTACTATACGAAAAACACAGCCTATCAAATTCGGAGGGATAAAATGAACATTAAAGAAAATGATCTTCCTGGGATCGGAAAGAAATTTGAAATTGAAACGAGAAATAGAGAAAAGATGACGATTGTGATTCATGATGATGGCAGACGGGAAATTTATCGTTTTGACGATGATGATCCAGATGAAGTGCTGTCTACCATTTCACTCGATGATGCTGAATCCCGGCAAATCGCTGCTATTATCGGCGGTATGGTGTATAAACCGCAGGCACTAGAAACCATTGAAATGGCATTCAATGACTTGATCATTGAATGGTTTAAGGTGGAAAAAGGTGCAAAAGCGGTGGGACATACACTCGGTGATTTAGATGTGAGACAAAATTATGAAGTCACCGTGATTGCGATCATTAAACATACAAATGAAAAATTACTCAACCCTGGTGCCGATTCGATTATTCAAGCAAATGATACGATGGTCATTTCGGGCGAAAGAAAACACTTGAAGCGATTGGTACGTGATTTTCTTTCTAGAGGGGGAGAGTGATGAATGGATCATTTAGTCTTTGAAGTTGGGACGGCGCTTATTCTTATCGCCATTGCCAGCTTAATCGCCAATAAAATTAAATTTTCTATCATCCCTTTTCTCATTGTCCTCGGAATGATTGTTGGGCCGCATGCTCCAACTATCGGGATTATTGATTTAAAATTTATCGAAAGCACCGAGATTATTTCGTTTTTTGGCAGAATGGGCGTCCTGTTCCTGCTTTTCTATCTTGGACTTGAGTTCTCTGTCGGAAAACTCATTAAATCGGGTAAATCCATTGCAGTCGGCGGATCTATTTATATTTTGATCAACTTCAGCTTAGGACTGCTCTACGGTTTTATCACAGGGTTTGGATTCCTTGAGGTTCTCATTATGGCAGGGGTTATCACCATTTCATCCAGCGCCATTGTAGCCAAAGTCCTTGTCGATTTGAAACGGACGGCAAATCCTGAAACAGAGTTAATTCTAGGGATTATTATGTTTGAGGATATTTTCCTTGCTGTTTATTTATCCGTCGTATCAGGTCTTGTCCTAGGAGATGCCACTACTGTTGGCGGTGCCTTATTATCTATTTTAATTGCTTTTGGTTATATGATGCTTTTCTTTATTATTGCGCGAAAGCTGCCAAAACTATTAAACAAGTTGTTTGATATCCGTTCGAACGAAGTGTTCATCATTGTGATATTTGCGGCTTTGTTCTTTGTCGCTGGTTTCTCAGAAACGATTCATGTAGCAGAGGCTATTGGGGCTCTCTTACTTGGTCTTGTTTTCTCAGAAACAGAGCACTCTGACCGCATCGAGCATCTCGTGGTTCCGTTTAGAGATTTCTTTGGAGCAATGTTCTTTTTCAGCTTTGGTCTCAGTATTGATCCATTTACATTGGGTGATGCCTTCTGGCTTGCGATCGGCGCTGTGATGCTTACCCTAATTGGAAACTTCACTGCCGGAATGTTTGCTGGACGGAGAGCTGGATTTTCTCATAAAGCCTCTTCTAATATTGGATTAACCATCGTATCGAGAGGAGAGTTTTCAATCATTGTTGCCGAGCTTGGCATTGCGGGCGGACTTGCCGCTACTTTGAAGCCCTTCGCTGCATTGTATGTCTTAATTCTTGCGATTTTAGGACCGCTCGTAACGAAAGAATCTAAGAAAATCTATCAAATCCTCAACAAAATCTTCAAATGGAAACCTGAAAAACCAAAAGTAAAAAAAGAAACGACGATCTAATAAAAAAGGGCCCTATGCTTGGGCCCTTTTTTATGTCTTATTCAAATTGCTGAAATGCAGTTTTTTGCTTGACTGGCGCTTCCTCGCCCCCACGAATGGTTTGAATCACTTTCTGGTTGCGGTAAATCGATAGTTTTAAATTGGTCGCCGCTGTTCCATGAGAATGATCAAGATTCGTGAATGTAAAGAAATGATTTGAGCGCTTGTCTTTGAACACAAGCCTGAAGTCGTCTGTCACTTTAAAATGCGCATCACTTTCCCATTCAATCAAAGGTTCATATGCGTCAAACCATTTAGGGATATTCGGTGTGTACCCTGTAGCTAATACGGCATGTTCTGCTGTTATGCTTTTTTCTTTCTTCAGCTGCCACTGTCTGAGGTGCAGCTCTAAGGGCTGCTGCTTTCCTATTTGAATCGCTTCAAGCTCGGTCATTGGCTGAATGATCACAGATGGCTCTTCACCTGAAACAGAGCGATGATACAATTCCTGATAAATGCGCGAAAGCGTCGATGCATCGATGCCATTTCTTAATCCTGTCAGCCTAGGCAATGTGTTCATACGTTCTTCATAAGGAAGCGAATGAAAATACTCGACATACTTTGGTGTAAAAAGCTCTTGGCCAAGCTCAGCCGTCTCCAGCTCTCTAAATTCACTAGAACGCGTAAACCACGAAAGCTGCTGGCCTTTCTTTTGATGCTGAAGCAGGTCTAAGAAAATTTCGGCTGCACTCTGCCCTGAACCGATCACCGCCACCGACTCAGCTTCGTGAAGTGATTTCTGCTGTTCTAAATAACGGCTGCTATGGGTCACATATGGGTATGCTGCTTCAGGCACATCGACCGGAATCATCGGTTTACTTCCTGTTCCAAGCACGACATGCTTTGCACGATACTCAGATAGTGAACCATCTTTCAATCGTCTGACTTTCACAAGGTAGCCTTCTTGGCAGTCCGTCACTTCTTCTACCTTCATCCCAAACTGACAGCTATCTAACTCTCCTGCAACCCATGATAAATACTCATTGAATTCTCTCCGCGGGATATCAAACTGTTCAAATGTATAGAAGCGGTGAAGTCTATTTGATTCATGTAAATAATTTAAAAAGGTATACCTGCTCCTTGGATTCGCCATTGTGACAAGGTCTGCTAAAAAGGAAACTTGTAAATCCGTTCCTTTGATCAGCATACCGGGATGCCAAGCAAACTCAGACTCCTGTTCAAAAAAACAGCATGAGACATCCTCATACTCCTCTAACAAAGCGGCCATTCCTAAATTGGCAGGCCCAATCCCAATTCCGATCACATCTATCATATGTACACCTGCTTTAACTTTTTATCACTTATATACCCTTTTACAAATGAAAAAAACACTGCGTCATCGCAGTGTTTAAACGTGAGAAACAAATAATGATTCAAGGAATTGAATTTTCTCTTCTGTATAGTGTTCATAGCGGTCATTATACGATTTTGGATCTTTTGGATTGGCATACTGCGTAATTTTCCCTGACCGTGGATCAATGAATTTACTTGCTGCACCGCACCCAATGCCAATGATTGTCTGTACTTCTTCCATGATGATGATATTATACAAGCTTTCCTGTCCATCTAATGAATACCCGACATTTTCGAGATTTCCCAAAATATTTTTTTGTCTATATAAATAATATGGGTGATAATGATGTGCTTTCGTCCAAGTGACTGCTTCATCCATCATACGTGTGATTTCTTCTCGGTCTGCTACTTGGTATTTCTCCTTATTGCGCGTCATTTCAGATGCTCTTTTAAAGGAAAGTGTATGCACAGTTAAAGATTCAGGCTTGAGTTCCTCAGTCTGCTGCAAGGAGTGCTGGAATTCTTTGAGCCCTTCTCCCGGCAATCCAATGATTAAGTCCATATTGATATTATTCATGCCGTACTGTCTTGATAAATGATACTTTTCAATCGTTTCTTCCACACTATGATGCCGGCCAATAGCCTTTAATGTTTCATTCTCATACGATTGCGGGTTGATACTAATCCGGTCAATATTGTAGCGGTTTAGCACCTCTAGCTTATCAGGGGAAATCGTATCCGGACGCCCTGCTTCGACAGTTACTTCCCGTATATGCTTCACATCAGGGAACGAGCGATACATTTCTTCATACAGCAAATCCATTTCTTCGGCTGTGATGCTCGTTGGCGTGCCTCCGCCAAAGTAAACGGTCGTCACTTTGATCCCATGTTCTTTTAGCCATTCGCCCATTTTTTGCATTTCATAATGCAGACCAAACAAAAACGTTCCCACTCTACCAGCTTGTCCTTTAATGGCGTAAGCAGGGAACGTACAATAAGCACATTTTGTGGGACAGAAAGGAATGCCAATATAAATACTCACTTCCTGCTGAAGGTCATACAGATCTGGAATGGCTTTAAGCTGACGGTCGACAATCTCCTGCATCAAATTGATTTTTTCATCATGAATCAAGTAATCACGCTTTAATGCCGCATGTGCATCTTCCTTTGACATGCCCTCTCTCAGCATCTTATGAAGCAATTTCGTAGGACGTATTCCTGTGAGAATCCCCCACTTTTGTGTCATTCCCGTGTGCTCCTGAAGCAAGTGTAAATAAACAGACAGCACTGTGTTTTTGATTTGCTTCCAGCGCTCCTTATCGTTCAAGTTCTTTGGGAGATCCCGTGAAAAACGACTGGTGATATCTGACCCATCGATATGGCCAGACGCTTCCACCATGCCATTTTCTTCCTTACAACTAAATTCAATGACCAAACCATCATCAAATTCACTTGTTTCAAATATCACTTCACTATCTTCTTCAAATAAATTGGCTATATTGACAAGCGGGCGATGAAATCGTTCATCTGACAGCCCTTTAATTAAAATTCGCATCATATCACCTTTATCTTCAAACTTGTTTCATTTTACAAAATTCATGTAGGAAAAGCAATGAAGGGAACAGACGAAGGCCCTGCCATTTCTTGATTGACAGGGCCTTCACTGTATTATCTTTTAATATCAAATTGATGTAAAAATCCTTCTCTTTGCTGCATTCTAAAGTATTCCTTGATCATATAAGCCACACCCTGTTCATCGTGCGAGCGGGTCACCCAATCGGCTTTGCGCTTGACATCGTTGGGGGCATTTCCCATAGCAACGCCTAAACCAGCCAATTCAAGCATTGGAATATCATCTATTCCATGTCCAATAACGACCGTATCTTCTAAAGTAAAACCGAGTGCAGAAGTTAAGAGAGAAAGTCCCGCTTCTTTCGAAACCCCTTTGCAGACAATATTCATTTTCTCATCACTGATCCTAATAAGATCAACAGATGGGAATGCTTGTTGAATGGTCCTGTGAATCTCAGGCTGAAGCTCCGCTGTCGAATATACTTCAATCACTGGTGTACTGACCGGTTCATCCATCAGCATATCACTTAACGATTCAACAAACTGAACGGGATAGAAAATTGGATCAGACGGATGAATGAGCGTCTTTCCCATCAGCTGAGACTGCGTTTTTTTCCGGTTGCCGATCGAGAATTTTTCATGCAGCAAGCGGACATTACAATCGAAGCTTTCAAGGATTTGCACAATATTAAATGTCTTTTCTTCCGTTAATTTTTTCACATGAAGCGGCTCATCGAGTTTATCCGCGATAAATGCACCACTATGCGTCACAAGGGTTGATGTTGGAATCTTCAACGCCTTGGCAATTTTTTGAGCGGAACGAAAATGCCGGTTGGTGACAATCGTCACGTAAACCCCTTTTTTCTTTACATATTCCACAGCTTCTTTTGTAGCGGAATGGATTTTACCATTGGAACGAAGTAACGTCCCATCTATATTGAGTGCAAGTAGTTTTTTTGACACTGAGGCATCCCCCTTCTTGATGACTGTACTTACGATGAGGATATGCCCTAGCTTGGCGCTTTAGAACATGCAGTTGAAAGAGCCCCAGGTTATGAATAGATGGATAAATAAAAAAAGCCTACCCCTAGGCTTTTTTTTATGTATGGTTTGGATGCGTTACAATGGAGTGATGAAGCTCCCCATGATCCCCTTATCTTTCACACACCAAAGCATTGCTTATATCAGATCCCCTTATGCTTTGCGTTTCTCCCAGAAGCGCTTCTCTCTCGTTTGGCTCACTGCCTTAAATCCCAAGTGAAACGCACCCAATTGTCCCTTGAGAGCGCCTTTTTGAAAGCACTTTCAATATAAGTATTATCGCAGAATTTATGTGCTTCGACAACCTTTTTTTAAAAGATATTGAGGAGAAAAGATAAAACAAAAAAGGGCGAATGACATCGCCCTTTCCATTAGTTTTCTTCTGGATTCCCATAAAGCTCTTCAAGTGGCTTCATGATAATTTTATTTAATTCACCGATAAGAACACTCACACGTTGTTCCGCTTCCATCAACTGAGAGATTTTGTCGTGCTGCTGAACAAGCGCAACTGTTTTTTGAGCTTGCTCCACTTCTTCTTGTGTGATCTCTTGACCAGTCATTTGTTTTTGTTGAAGGTTTACTTGAATGTCACGGAAGTTCTCAAACATTCTTTTAGAGGACTCATCCGCGTTTACCTCATCATAAAGATTTCTTAAAGTTGAATATTCTTCGCTATGACGCAATGCTTTTTCAAGGTCATATGCAACATCGTAAAGATTTACAGACATGTTATGTCTCCTTTCTATCCGTTATCACCGATATGATCGGCGGACACCACTCCACTATAACAAACTATGGCTTTCGTTTCACATATATACAATGAATTCATTAAAATTTCTCTAGCTTGTCTTAGAATAGAGCCACAAAAACAGCCTGGATAGCACCAATCATCCCGCCTAAAAGACCGCCTAGAAATGTAATCATTTTCAGCTCCTTATTGGAGATGCTGACTACTAGCTCTTCCATTTTTTCAAGCGGGAAAAGTTCAATTTGTTCACGAATGATATCTTCAAATTGCAGCTTAGCAAGCAGACCCTCTAAAGCATTTGAAGCCGCTCCGATCCCCTTATCAATCAACACTGGCGCAAAGTGTGTTTTAAGATCATCCGCGACAGCACTGACGTATATCCCAACAGGTTTGTCTAATATCAGCTTTGTAGAGAAATGAGAAAGCAATTGATTTTTCACACTAAAAATAAGTTCCTTCACATTCCATTTTTCATCAAGCTCATGAAGAGAAAATTGCTTCACCTTGTCCCATTCTTGAACAAGCAAATCTGATAAAAATCTTTTTGTTTCTGCGTTTCTTAAAAACTTGATGATTTCGGGATGTACACGATCAATTAAGCTTGAATTCCCTAGAAACATTTGGACCATACTGCCAAGCATTCCCCGTTCTTTTAAGAAATCATCAATCATATTGCCAAGCCTTGCTTTGCCTTCATCACTTTCAAAATAATGAATGCCTCTCTTTAAAATATAATCTGCTGCATCTGGAATTTTCGATGATATTTTGTTTTCCACTTCTACAGGGAGCAATTCAGATAAAGTTTGCTGGTTATATGTTTCAAGCAGTGATTTGAGCTTCTGATCAGACCACTGATGGAGCCATTTATCTGCTTTGACATCAGCCTCTGTCACGCCGAATCTTTCTAGCAGGGAGAATACGGTTATCTCCATATTTGCGCCTTTGTCAATATATCGATGGACTGTACGCAGGATCTCCTGCTTTGCCTCGGATGATTCAAATCGCTTTTGAATACCTTCTGGCGTGAGCAAATGCTCCATAACCATGACACCAACCTGCTTGGCTACTTCGTCTCTTCTTTTAGGGATAAGCCCTGGTGTAAATGGAAGCTGTTTTCCGAATAAGTAATATGGCTTATAAGGCCGAAAAAGCATTTTAATTGCAAGATGGTTTGTCGCTGCTCCTATGACTGCGCCGATAACAATCATAAAGATAAACGTTGTGAATATATTCAAAGTCGTCATCTACCTTTCAAACAACACCCGATGTTTATTGTTTTGATCTATACGTATTATAGTTGTTGTCAAGTTTCCAAGCAAATGAAGTATGCAGCGAGACATATGATCAAGCGATCTGTCGTAATGATAAAGGAGCGCAAGCTTTAAGTAAAATCATAAAAAAACGTTTTTGTGATGGTAAAAAAAGAAGTTGAAAAGAAGGTGTTTTTTAATGACAACATTAGGTATTGTAACCCTTTCTCCGCAGTATGAAGAGGCATTTACACGTCAGCTCGCCAAAGCTGCCTCTTCTTATCATTTAAAGGTTGTTCGTTTTACACCACTTGATTTAAAGCCGGCTTCAAATTTGATACAAGGTCAAACATATATGAATGACCAAGGGTTTGCCGACGCACAGTTTCCGATTCCCGATTTGATATACGATCGATGTCTTTACCGGCATGACGCACAATCTAAAAAAGCAAAACCCATCATGGAATGGCTAAAAAAGTATCCAAAAACAGATTTTTTGAATACCGGCATTTCAAATAAAATGGTGCTATTTGAACAGCTCCGCCTCCTCTCTGCTTTACAGCCATATTTACCTGGCTGCTCTTTATTAAAAGAGCCCTCAGATCTGATCAATATGGTAAGGGAGTGCGGGGCTGGCGGTTATTATAGAATGCAGCCTCTCTCCCAGCAGCATGCAGCATCTACTTACTTCATTTCCTTTGATGGCAAGTCAACATTCACCGTTCAGCTAAGTTCCAATCAAACCATTACATTTTCTCGGGCGTCAGAGATGGAGCGCTGGTGCAAAAAATATGCAGGCCGGTATTTCCTTCAATTTTTCAACACGAGTGATCAAAAAGAACCTTTATTTAATGAAATCAGGATTTTTCTTATGAAAGATTCACAAAATCAATGGAAACGCATGGGGATTCACACAAAATCACCTGCAGAAAATAGTCTTTTAAGTTATACACAAAAATCGGATCCTGTGATAGGCTTTGAACACTATCTACATACATTGCAGCCACACATCAAGGAGCTCCTTTTAGATGATATTGCATCCATTCAGGCATCAATTCCAGCTTATATAGATAAAACGTACTCTCCTTGCTTTGAATTCGCAGTAGACTTACTTCATACAAGTGAAGGCAGGCTGTTCATATCAAATGTCAGATCAAAGCCAGGACGGTCCGCTTTTTTAAAAGTTTACCCTGAAAAGGAACATCAATTGATTCGTACCATTCTTGAACATGCGCAATCGATGATGTCTCAACCGAAGGAGGTTTCTTATGAACAAAAATCGCTGCATCATCGCCCCACACCTCACAAGTGAAAAAACAATTCATCTTCCAGACCATTATAAACAGAAAGAGGCCATCTATTCTCTTGCTCTAGGGTCTCGTTTAGTTGATGGCTTCAACATTTCCTATCATCAGCATCCAAAGAAAATATTATTATCTGAAGATCTATACAGAGATTTACTGATTCCTTACCAATCAAAAGCTGATGTGATCATCATTGACCATACACTTTTTATAGGGCCGTTGATGGGCATTTTCACTGCAGGTTTTGAGCAAAGCACGCAGCCATTAGGAACAAGATCACAATTCTTTATCAAACTGCTGAATTCTTTCAGACAGCATGCTGGTTTTGCCTATCTTTTTGGGTCACATTCTATTGATTGGGAAAAAGGAATTGTAGAAGGATTGTTGTACCAGCAAGGTTCATGGGTTAAAAAACAGCTTCCCCTGCCGTCAGTCATTTATGACCGTCTTCCAAATAGAAAAGCTGCTCAGTCAGCACTCATTCAAGAAACGAAGCGAAAACTCACCCAAGACTATAATATCCCTTGGTTCAACCCTTACTTTTTTAATAAATGGGAGATTCATGAACAGCTATTAACAGATGAAAAAACATGGTCCTTTCTCCCACATTCTGTACAATTAGATCCCATGGACGCTCTAAGTAAAATTGAAACACTTCTCCACCTGCATCAAGTTATATACTTAAAACCGACGAATGGAAGTCATGGAGACGGTATTTATCGGTTAAAAAAGGAAAATCACGGAATCACTGTATGCTCAAATTTTGGAAGGGCTATTCCATATGATTCAATAGATCAGTTTGTTCAAAGGCTGCGAAAAGATCATGCAATTCATGATTTTATTGCACAACAAGGCATTGAGCTTCTTCAAATAGATAATCAGCCGATGGATTTCAGAGTTCATACGAATAAAAATAAAGACGGTGATTGGACAGTCACAGCAGCAGCAGCAAAAATTTCTGGAGATCACACCATCACAACTCACCAGTTACACGGCGGAACGGTGAAAACACTTTATGCTGTCTTTCCAGAAGAAAAGAAACGTTTGCAGATTTTACATCAGCTTTCTCATACTGCCATCACGCTTAGCCAAGTAATAGATAAAAAAATGACCGGGCATATTGGTGAAATCGGTTTTGACTTAGGCATTGATCAAACAGGCGCCATTTGGATGTTTGAGGCCAATTCTCGCCCTGGCCGAGAGATTTTCCAGCATGGCTCTTTGAAAAAATCAGAATGGCTGATTGGGAAAAGAATCATGGGTTACGCATCTTACCTTTCAGAAACGGCACTCACCACTTCAAATCACGCGAACGTCTACTGACTACATTTTTGCCACATGTCGTGCCCTTAAATTTATGCTTTTTCTATGCTCTTTTCATGAGATGAGATACAATAAAATCAAGTTCAAGGTTGTTTCCGTGTTGTCGTGTTTGTTTATTGTTTCATCAATAAAAGCAAGGAGGCAATGATGATATGATTTCTCATTTTCAATGGAAACCTCTTTTTAAGAAAGCACAATTGCCAGGCTGGAAAATATCCTTTTTCCACAATGGTGCGCATTATGAAGGCATCTACCACAAAACAGGTGACATTGAATGGGGCTCTCAGCTTCCGCCCCATGAAGTTGAACCAACCTTAAAAGAAGAAATCCACGAATTAATGCTATTCCATGTCTATGATTAAACTGTTTAAGGAGCCCCGCCATGTTAGAAAAATTAAAACTTGTTTACGGAGACCATATCATCAGTACACCTACTCATGACAAACAAATTCTTTGGTATCAAACAGACGAAGGCGAAATATTTGGAGTAGACAAATCGGAGATTACAGCAAGAGAAACACTACTTCTCAACTCTTTTCTTACACCGATTGATCTATTTCAAAAAGCGCATACCGAGGGTGAACAAAGATGGTTCAGCTATCTTTTTGAAAACAAACCACTAACTGTCCAACATCCCGTCCGTGTTTATTATTTTCAAATGATCCATCAAGAGGAACAAAGACAGCAAATAAAAGAGGCTGTGAATAACAGCCTCGAACATACTCATTTCATATGGACAGGCCCTGAAACAGCTATGCTGATTCAACCAAACGCTACATCAGAAAATAGTCAATTAGATCAATTAAATGATTTGTCTCTGGCCATTACAAGTGATTTTTTAACAGACTCAGTCTTTATACAAGGGCAGCTGCATTTGCCAAATGACCATTTACAGATGAGATTATTAAATGAACAACAGCTCTTTGTATGCCACATGCAGCGAGAAAAGCTTAGATCAGGGGTTGCCACATTTTATCAATGCCTACCATCGTTCATTTGTTATGATGCATCTGTCCTCTCTCATGCTATATCAGATGCTTTTAAAGAAGCGATTGTTGACCGAGATGTTTACCGCACTCTCATGACCTATATGCAATGTAATTTAAACGCATCCAAAGCAGCAAAAGCATTATATGTTCACAGAAACAGTCTTCAATATCGAATTGATAAATTTATTGAGCGCACTGGGCTAGATATACGACATTTTTCAGAAGCATCGGCTGCTTATTTAATGATGACTCTACTCGATCTTTCATAAAAAACGAAGGTATGAGCATCCTGCCCAAAAATGAAAATAGGATGTTGTGCACGTTGTCCATTTACAGACTCTTCCCCATTTTATACACTTTATTCAACAATAAAGCGCTTTCAAAAAAGAGAAACTGGGGAGGCTGACATCAAATGGCTGAAATAATGCTGAATCAAATTTATAAAGTGTATGATAACAAGGTAACAGCAGTAGACAACTTTAATCTACATATAGAAGATAAAGAATTTATTGTGTTTGTTGGTCCATCAGGCTGCGGAAAATCAACAACCCTTCGCATGATTGCAGGTCTAGAAGAAATTTCACAAGGAGACTTTCTGTTAGATGGAAAACGGATGAATGATGTAGCACCGAAAGACCGGGATATCGCAATGGTTTTCCAAAACTATGCATTATATCCTCATATGAATGTGTACGATAATATGGCTTTTGGATTAAAGCTTCGGAAGTTTCCGAAAGCAGAGATTGATGAGCGTGTTCGAAATGCGGCTAAAATATTGGGGCTTGAGCAATATTTAGACAGAAAACCAAAAGCACTGTCTGGCGGTCAAAGACAGCGTGTTGCCCTTGGCAGAGCGATTGTACGTGATGCAAAGGTTTTCCTTTTGGATGAGCCGCTTTCTAATTTAGATGCAAAACTCCGTGTTCAGATGCGTGCTGAAATTTCTAAACTTCATCAGCGTCTGCAAACGACATTTATCTATGTGACACATGATCAGACTGAAGCCATGACAATGGCAACCCGCCTTGTTGTGATGAAAGATGGTTTTATTCAGCAGGTTGGAGCACCGAAAGATGTATATGAAAACCCAGAGAATGTGTTTGTAGGTGGATTTATCGGCTCACCTGCAATGAACTTTTTTACAGGAAAGCTCTCTGACGGCGCCATCGCGGTTGGAAAAACTCACATTCGTGTACCAGAGGGAAAAATGAAAGTATTACGCAGCCAAGGCTATATTGGAAAGGATGTCATACTAGGCATCAGACCAGAAGATTTTCACGATGAACCAGTATTTATAGAGGCGTCTGAAGGCACAAAAATTAATGCTAACGTAGAGGTAGCTGAATTAATGGGAGCAGAAACGATGCTTTACTCTTCTATCGATGATCAATCGTTTATTGCACGTGTTGATTCTCGTACCGATGTACAGGCCGGACAGTCTATCCCTCTTGCGATTAATATGAACAAAGCCCATTTCTTTGATTCAGATACAGAGCTGCGCATCCGCTCTGCTGAATAAAAAGAGATATAAGCAGCGCCATCACTCATTATTGGGTGATGGTTTTTTGTATGTTCACACAACATTTACCATGTTCTTTTCTCGTATGTTTTTTTCGGAAATAACCATAATACTTAGTACAAAGCAGTTACTGCATTGGGTTTCGCCAAGTGGCAAATGACTTGATCATTTCGCTGGTGCGATTCCAGCAAACCCAACCAAAAAAATAAATCATATACAAAAAGGAGAATCACATCATGGCAAATTCTAATAGTTCAAACCAATTACTAGTTCCTGGAGCAGAGCAAGCGATCGATCAAATGAAATACGAAATCGCTTCTGAATTTGGTGTAAACCTTGGAGCAGAAACAACATCTCGTGCTAACGGTTCAGTTGGTGGAGAAATTACAAAACGTCTTGTGTCTTTCGCTCAACAAAACCTTGGCGGAACAAAAGCTTAATTTCATACCTGGATCATAGAAGGCACCTCTTATGGTGTCTTCTTTTTTTGTTTTTATCCCTCACCAAACTCCTTTCAGCTCATATCATGTAGTAGAAAGGGGCGGATCTTCATGGACATTATTTCCGGTATGAACTTTGAACTTCTACAATTTGTAGGGATCTCTCTATTATGTGAATATGGTCATAGTATTCGGTCCTTTCACCTTTATAAAAAAAGCATCACATAAAAGTTGTACCATTTTGGGTTCTTTTCACTTATAGTATGTAGTGGAGGGATCGAACAGATGAAAATAGCTCTTTTCGGTGCTCATGGACGTGTAGGACAAGCATTTCTTCGTTTCGTTCAAGTAGATGATCGTTACATGGTTCGTTCATTGATTCGGACAAACCGAGAAGAAATGCTTGCGGGTATGTTTCAAGTCACCGGCAATTCAAGAAATCGAGAAGATGTGCTTGAGACAATGAAAGGAGCAGATATTGTTGTGAGCTGTCTATCAACAGATGGTGATGATACATTATCTGTTTCAATGGAGCATATCGTACAAGCCATGAAGCAAACAAATACATCTAGAATTATTACAATTGGTACAGCAGGTATTTTAAAAGCAAGGCAGCAGCCGGAGCTTTACCGTTTTGAAACAAATGAATCAAAGCGGACTACTTCCCGAGCAGCTAAAGAGCATGCGAAAGCGTTTGAAATCCTTCAATCAACTGATCTAGATTGGACCATTATTTGTCCAACCTATTTACCAGATGGAGAAGTGACACGGTCATATCGCTATGAGAAAGATTTTCTCCCTATAGATGGAAAGAAAATTTCAGTTGAAGATACCGCACACTTTTTATATCAGCAGTTAAATTCGAAGGAATTTGTGCATCAACGCGTCGGCATCGCTTATTGATGTTGCAGCCTGTCCAAACGATATAACTTGTAAAAGTCGTCGACTTTTTCATGCAAAGGAAAAGAGCCTCATTCAATTTGAAGAGGCTCTTTTTTCTACTATTCATCAACTGTTTGCAACAGCGCCTTTTTGCAGTTCATACATTTGCGCATACAGCCCTTCTTGCTGCATGAGTTGTTCATGACTGCCACGCTCGACGATTTCACCTTTTTCTAACACCAAGATCATATCGGCTTTCTTAATCGTGGATAATCGGTGAGCAATCACAAAAGTCGTTCGTCCTTCTTTGACTACATCAAGCGCCCGCTGAATGATCGCTTCTGTTTCTGTATCAATGTTGGCGGTGGCTTCATCTAAAATTAAAATCGCTGGATCGTACGCTAATGCGCGCGCAAATGAAATCAACTGACGTTCCCCTGAGGAAAGGGTGCTTCCCTTTTCAACGACTGGTTCATCAAAGCCTTGCGGCAGATGCTTCAATAACTCTGCTGCGCCTACTTGCTTTAATGAGGATTCAATGGTTTCTCTTTTGATGTCTTCATTTCCTAAGCTGACATTGGAGGCAATCGTTCCCGAAAATAAATACGGATCTTGCAGCACAATGCCCATTTGTTTACGCAGCGTTTGACGCGACTGATCATAAATGCTTTCGCCATCTATGAGAATGTCTCCTTGCTGAATGTCATAAAAACGCAGCAGCAAGTTCATGATCGAGCTTTTCCCAGAACCAGTATGCCCCACAAGTGCAACCGTTTGACCTTTCTTAGCTTCAAACGTAATGTTCTTTAAGACATTTTTCCCTTCATTATAAGCAAAGGTGACATCTTTGAACTGAACGTGTCCCTCCAGCTTCTTCTGAACAGGTTCTTCCACCTCTGTACCGGGTTCATCTAATAATCGGAAAACCCTTTCCGATGAAACTCTTGCTAACTCCAACCTAGAGAATTGATTCACAATACCTGTGATCGGCTGAAACAATCGATTTAAATAATCGACAAACGCATAGAGCACACCAATGGACACAATGCCTGTCGCACTTAATGACGCACCGCCAAAATACCAAATGAGCGCCACATATGCTAAATTTCGCAGCAGGTTAACCAAGTTATGTGAAAGAAGTGAATTTAAATGCAGCATCTTTCGCTGATACCGAAAGTGATTGTTGTTCAGCTCATCAAATTCCTCTTTCGTCGCTTTTTCATGACGAAACGCTTGAATAATGGTCATCCCTTGAATGGCTTCATTTAACTTGGCATTGATTTCACTGATGATCGAACGAATTCGGTGATTGTACACGGATGCAAACTTTCTGTAAGTCATCGACCATAGGAATATAATCGGTACTGCTACCAAACAAATGAGTGCCAGCTTCACATTTAATAAAAACATGGCAATGTAAATCCCAATCATGTAAATGGCACTCGTCACAAAATTAGCAAGGACTGTGACATATAGGTCACGAATGGTTTCCGTGTCATTGGTGATTCTCGCGACAACCTTTCCAGCCGGTAAATTATCAAAATATCGGATCGGCAGCGTTTGGATGTGCTCAAAGACGTCTACCCTCATTTTTTGAATAATTCGATTTGCAATCCTCTGGAGCAAATAATGCTGCCCATACTGAAAGAAAATCGCAACGATGAGCAGCCCTAGATAAAATAGAACAAGCTGCACCAAACCACTGATTTCTGGCTGATAAAAAGCAAAAATCTCTTCTTTTGATAAGCGCTGTACCTCATAGGTCTCACGCTCGTTCCCATTATCAATGGTGAGCTGATCTCCCGATATCTTTCTGTTTCCATCAAAACGAATCGGCTCATTCACAAAGTAGTAACCGAACCCGACTTGCACCACATTGATTTGCTTTCCAGAATCCAGTCCATTGTTTAATCGATCGCTTCGTATATAGTTATTTCCCTGGTAATAAACGGTTTTGTCTGTCTTTTCATTGACCTCGACATACGGTTTTTCTACACCTAAAATATGATCATCAATCATTTTCTTCCCAATAAACGGTCCTGTCAGCTCAGCACCAACTGCAATCATTAGAAAGATTAAGGCAACAGACAGTACTTTCTTATATAGGAGTGCGTAGGCAAGGAGTCTTCGTCCTGTTGTCATGCCTCATCCCCTCCTTCCAGCTGATTTGTCAGCTGCTGACGCAAAAATTGTTCTTTATACCACCCATCCTGCTGGATGAGCTCGTTGTGAGTGCCCTTTTGGACAATGCGTCCTTCTTCCATGACAAGAATGAGATCCGCATGTTCAACAGCTGATAGGCGATGAGTCGTAATAAACGTCGTTTTGCCATGACGGTTTTGTCTTAGATTTTCTAGGATAGCGGTTTCTGTTTTTGCATCTACCGCAGACAATGAATCATCCAAAATTAAAATGTCTGGATCAATTAATAAAGCACGTGCAATGGATATTCGCTGTTTTTGTCCGCCTGACAGCGCAACACCTTTTTCCCCAACCATGGTCTCCAAACCCTCTGGCAGAAGACGTAGATCCTTTTCAAAGTAAGCATCTTTGATTGCTTGTGCTAACTCATCTTGTTTCGCGTCCCGATGACCAAAGCGCATATTCTGTTCGACACTTTTTGAGAAAAGAATATGATCCTGCGGTACGTATCCGATCCATTGAAATAACTGATCTAATTCAATGTCTTGGATTGGAACACCTGATAGCAATAGTTGCCCATCACCTGCCGGGTACTGGCGCAGAAGCTGTTTGACAATGGTCGTTTTGCCGCTTCCCGTTTTGCCTGTAATCCCAATCGTCTGCCCTTTTCGAACGTTAAAGGACACATCAATGAGATTATCTTTAGGTGAAGTTGGATACCTGAATGTCACGTGATCAAACTCAATATCTCCAGGCTCTTGTAACGTTTTCGGCTGAGCAGCGTCTGTTACGTCCGGCTTGTAGCTGAGTGTATGATTCAACCGGTCTAACGACGCATTTCCTCTTTGCATAATATTAATCAATTCGCCGATCGCAAACATTGGCCAGATCATCATGCCAAGATAGACGTTAAATGCAACAAGCTCCCCAATGGTTAAATCACTTTGAAATACGAGATAGGCTCCGTAGCCGATTCCGATTAAGTAGCTGATCCCCACAAGTAATTTCACTGTCGGTTCAAACAAGGAATCAATGATCGCCACTCGCATGTTTTTTTGGAATACATCATCTGTCATTTCGCGAAAGCGTTTGACGTCTTGTTTCTCCTGTACAAAAGACCGAATGACTCGAACGCCTGCCACTGATTCAAGAACACGATCGTTCATATCACCAAATGCATCCTGAGCGACAGTAAAGCGCTCATGGATTTTGCTGCCATAAAACGCAATTAAGAGCGCCATCAGCGGCATAGGGATAATCGCCATTAAGGTTAATTTCCAGCTAATTGTCAGACCCATCGTAAAGAAGATCATCAGCATATAAGCAGTGGAATCAACCAAGGTCAGAACGCCAAAGCCTGTCGTTAAGGCTACAGCATTTAAATCGTTTGTTCCTAATGCCATTAAGTTACCGGTTTTTTTCTTTTCATAAAAGGTCGGTGTCATCTTCAGCAAGTGGCGCATCAGTTTCCCGCGCATCACACGCTCCATGACATTTGCGCCGCCAAATAACTGATACATCCAAAAATATGTAAGTGTATAGACGACGACACCTAGTAAGCAAAAAATGGTCACATAAAACAAAATACTGGATGTTGTAAATTGACCAGAACGAATGTCATCCACTGCCTGGCCAAGGTATCTTGGCGGCAGCATTTCAAGCACATTCACAATGAGCAAAAGCGTAATAGCGATTGTATAACGCCTCCACTCTTGTTTAAAGAACCAGCCTAATTTCGCAAATACTGAAAACATGTTTGTCTCTCCTTTTCAAGCTAGCCGCTTTCTAAATTTTCCTGCAAGTCACCTTGTTTCGTTTTTTGGGCTTTTATCATTTGTCTTGATTTTGGCATGTTCACATGCTTTCACTCCTCTTCATTTACTTGTTGTTTTCCATCCCTTTATTTCGGAATGCGAAATGAATACAACAAAAAAAGAGGCCACCAGCTGGCTGGTACGCCTCTTTTCGTCATGTAAAAAGGCGCATGTTGACAAATACGCAACATACGCCTTGATTCATCCGATCAATTGGAACATACGAGTTCCTTTTCAATGACCAATGAAGGTGTAATTGTCACGTGAATCAACCCATTCATGCAGTTTGATTTCATTCTTCCAATGTTGCACATGACATTTCCTCCTTTTGGCTCTTGAATCTTTTTTTATCTTATAGTGGCTGTCACCATTTTGTCAATAAATATTTTTCAATAAATGAAATTTTCTAACAAAAATCAATCTCCCTTATGTGTATCTTTTTCTAATAACGGGTATACCATGAGTGTAAAGACTCCTTTTGAAAGGAATGAGGACATTGTTTCAAGCTGATCGGATGGTCGTTGCGTTTGATGGACATGAAGACAGTAAGAAAGCATTAAAAAAGGCAATCGCTTTAGCCAAAACCTTGCATGCCAAGCTGACCGTTGCCTATGCCCATGATGGTAAAACAGGCAGACAGGTGTTTGATGCACCGCGCCCAATGACTGGCGGAGCTTATATCGGCGGCGGTACGGCAGATCTTCAAACACCCCCTGTGTATGTGCCTCATGATGAACAGCAAAGTCCCTTGATTTTTGAAGACCATACAGAAGAGGTCGTCGCAGAAGCAAGAATGCTTTTAAATGAGGAGCAGTTTGAGGCTACCATTGAAATTGTGGAGGGAGAACCAGCAGAAGCGATTATCGAATATGCTGAGGAAATATCAGCAGACCTCATCGTCATGGGAGCACGTGACCAAAGCAGATTAAAAAAAATGCTATTTGGCAGTGTGAGTGAAAAGTTATCAGCAAAATCAGATATACCTGTGCTTATTGTGAAATAAATGCATCACAAAAGGCTGTAAACGAATGTTTACAGCCTTTTTTATTTATGAAGAGATCGATGCTTCACTTTCATGTTTAATTTTTTGCTGGAAGCCTTCCTGTACGCGCTTTGTCAGCTCGCCTGGAACGCCTTTCCCTACTGGCTCGCCATCTATTTCAACAATCGGAATGACTTCAGCCGTCGTCGAGCTGATGAAGATTTCCTGAGCGCGCAGCAGTTCTTCTTTGCTTATTCGATTTTCTTCAACAGTACATCCTTCTGCCTCACATACCTCCAGCAGCTTTCTACGGGTAATGCCGTTTAAAATGAGATTGTTTGCAGGGTGAGTGCGAATCACGCCATCAATCACGGCATATACATTCGAGGAGGTTCCCTCGGTCACAAAGCCGTCTCTTATCAGGATTGCTTCAAACGCACCAGCTTCAGATGCTTTCTGCTTTTCCATGATGTTATATAAAAGGTTTAAGCTTTTGATATCACATCTTAACCAGCGAAGATCCTCAGATAATATGGCCTTTGCACCAGCTGTCTGCTCTTGAACAGGCTTTTTCACCTGGAACGTATATGCCGTGATTTGAGGAGTGAGAGAATCGCTATATTGATGCTTACGAGGAGCGACTCCCCGCGTGACTTGAATATACACACCGCCATCTGTTAATTGATTGTGAGCGACGAGCTGTTTTAACTTTTCTTCCATATCAGATACTGTACCTTGCAGATGAATACCAATTTCCTTTGCACTCTTGAACAGACGCTCTGTATGCTCCTTTAACGTAAACAAAGTACCATTGTATACTCGGATGACCTCATAGACTCCGTCACCAAATTGATAGCCTCTGTCCTCAATATCAACATGTGCATCTTTTTTTTCAATGAAATCTCCATTGTACAATACTTTCATATGGAATCTCCCCTTCGCTTTGCAATAATGGTTGAATCTGATGCTATCTTAGCGGATAAATGAGTACGTTTCAATGATTATTCAGAATTATTTCACATCATATGAAATGGATAACTTTCTATTGTAACAAATATAGATTCATAACCAAAAAGATTCCAATTTTTTAGCATCTTCTATATTCATAGGCTCTTTTTTCCTGTATACTGACACCATATAAACATGACAAAAAACAGCGGAAAAAGACAGAATCTACTACATGATTCGACACAAATTTTTGATTTATTGGAGCGATTGTAATGCAACGGGTTAAAAAAAAACAGACACCTTCAAACACAATGCTGCTCTCAAAGGCGATTGGTTTTGTCATTCTAACACTGATCCTCTTTTTTATTTGGGATATGTCCAAAACCAATATGCAGGCAGCAGATCAGCCGGCGAAATTGTCTGCGAGCAGTCAATTTAGGGACACAAGCACTAGTATGAAAGCAAAAGATGCTTCTAGGAAAACATTAGATGCACATTTTAAGATCGATTCTAATAAACATGTAACGGATCAAACAATCTTTTTAACCTTTGATGATGGTCCATCAGCGACTTCAAATCAGCTGTTAGATGTGCTAAAAGCGCAAAAAGTGAAGGCTACATTCTTTATGCTCGGGCCGCAGATTAAAGAACACCCGGCAGCTGTGAAAAGACTCCATCAAGAAGGACATCAATTAGGGCTTCATGGTATTACCCATGATGTGAAACGCTTTTATCAAAAAAGTGATTCTCCTGTTAACGAGATGAAGGAAGATCAGCGCATTTTGGCTTCTGTCACAGGTGAGTATACCCATCTTGTAAGAACACCTTATGGCAGCACCCCCAATTTAACCGATCAGCAAAAAGCACGTTTAAAACAAAAAGGCTTTGTCTACTGGGACTGGACCATTGACAGTCTGGACTGGAAATATAAAAGCTCAAAATATGTACCAGAGGTATTAAATCAGCTACAAGTGCTGGAAACAAAATATCCAAAAGAACCAAAAATCATCTTAATGCATGATCAGCCGGCAACAGCAAAATACTTAAGCAGCTTAATCACGCAGCTAAAGGCAAAGGGCTATACATTTGAAGTTCTTGATGAAACAATGAAGCCGCTGCAGCAATAAAGAAAAACCCGCACCTTTAGGTTGCGGGTTTTTTAATGATTTATAAAGCTTTCACGAGATCGCCAATTCGCTCATGAAAGACAAGATCAAAAAGCGGATCGAATTCTGTTTCACTCAAATTCATCATCACCATGAAGATGGAAGGATCATGAGCTGCGTCTTCTGGAATATATCTTGCTGGCGCTACTTCTAGGGAAGTCCCCATGACAAGGAGCATGTCCGTTTTCTGAAGTGATGCCTCCACTTGGTCTAAATGTTTGACCATATCTCCAAAAAGAACAACATCTGTTTTTAGCACACGTCCGCACGTACTGCCATCAGAGGAAACCCTTTGACAGACAGGCACCTCTTCTTTTAACAAATAAGGCAAATCATATACCGCCTGGCAGGATGGACAAGTAGCCGTTTGAATGGAACCATGGAGTTCATATACGTGCTGGCTTCCCGCCTTTTTATGAAGACCATCAATATTTTGGGTAAAAATATCCACACGCTTCCCTTGTTGCTCAAGGCTGGCTAAAAAGATGTGCCCGCTATTTGGCTCGTATTCCCCGCTCATTTTCATCTGAAACAATTCCTTAAATTTCGGCCAAAATTGATGAGGATTTGATAAAAAGTAGGACCGGCTCATCGCCTCCATGCGAGAAGTATCTTCCGTCCACAATCCACCCGTTGATCTAAAATCAGGAATACCCGATTCTGTACTCATACCTGCACCTGAGAGTACTGTGATATGTGAAGCCTGCGATATTCTCTCTCTTAGCGCTTCCACCTTTTTTTGATCCACGTACCATTCCTCCTTTATTCACCCAGCTGTTTCTCGCCTTTTTGTTTCATATAAATGGTCTGTCCAGGGAAAGCAAATTCTACACCTTCTTCGTGGAAAATATCTATGATGCGATAGTTAATGTCCTGCTTAATATCAAGGTTTTCAGACCAAGCTGTCGTGTTTGTATAAAAGTTGAAAAACAAGTTCAAATAGCTGTCTGCCAGTACATCGAGATTCACCATAATCGTCTCCTTATGCACACCATCATGCTCGTGAAGCATCTGTTTGAGACGCTTAATACACTGATCAATGTTTTCCTTTGGTGTATTGTAGGAAACGCGAACAGAAAACGTAATCTGACGTTTATTCATTCTCGTCCAGTTTGTGATCGGCTCCTTAGAAAGCGTAGAATTCGGAACGGTCACAACGGCTTCAGCAGGTGTTCGAAACTTTGTGCTTCGAAATGTAATATCTTCAACAGTCCCAAGAACACTTGGTGTCTCCACAAAGTCGCCCATCGTAAAAGGCTTCTCTGTAATGATGACAATCCCTCCAAAAAAGTTAGCCACTGTATCCTGCGCAGCCAGCGCAAAGGCTAGACCACCTAAACCAAGACCTGCCACAAGTCCATTGACATCATAATTAAATTCTTGTGCAATGATACTAATACTTAGTGCGATAATAATGAAACGAAGTACCTTTGATAAAAACGGTGCTAAAATATCATCCATTTCTAATTCAAATTTCGAATTGACCTTTTGAAATAAGAAGGAAGATGCTGCGGTTAAATTACAAAGTCCCCACGTCAGCATCAAAATAATGGAGGATCTATACAATTTAATGATGACATCCATATGATGCTCAAAGTATGGCGCCTGTCTTAACGCAAAATATAAACCAAGTGCCACGAAAAACAGCCTGGCTGGTTTTTCAAATGCCACAACAATTTGGTTAATGACCTCCGTCTTCGACCGATTTGTCAGCCTAAACAGAAGTTGAAATAAATACTTCGTAAATACTTTCCGAAGCAATAAAAACAGCAATAAAATACAAAGGCTGATTCCAATTTGGATCGCAATATCTACTGTAAAATATGTATCCATCCATTTTTGTGTAAACATGTCTGTCTCTCTCCTTTAAAACAATCCTCTCTAGTTTATAATATAACCTTCGTTCATGTCCTCTCTTAAATGTCTGACCTCTACATAAAAAGCCTCGGGAATAATCCCGAGGCATGATGTTCAAATATGAAATTTTGGCTAGAGACATATCGACGGGCAGCAAACTACTTTTTCTTCTGAGCCTGATCAAGGAGAGTCGCTTTAAACATTTCAGCATCCGTTTCGGCCTTAATACGTTCTTCCACTCTAATTCTCCCTTTACCCAATCATCTCGCCTCCTTTTCATCATTATAAAACATCAGAATTTTCAGTCAACATGACGAAAGCACTAATATTTTGACGAACGCTGACGATTTGGACAAAATTGATCGAAGAAAAAATGATGTAGTTCAGATTTACTCAATAAGAGCTTGGGATATTCCTGCAACTTTTCACCTTTTATACACGATGCTTTCTCACCACAAGCCATGTTCCATTACATACAGCTCTCCCTCGTTCCATATAGTAAAGAAGGAAAAACAGCAAAAATTTGATATGATAAGACCAGAACTTATGTCAGGAGCTGGAGCATGTGTATATTATCTCACATAGAGGGTCATCAAGCGCTGCCCCAGAAAATACAATCGCCGCATTTGATTTAGCTGTTCAGCAGGGTGCGGATTATATTGAGTTAGACGTCCAGCTGACAATGGATCAGCACGTAGCCGTTATCCATGATGATACCGTTGATCGAACGAGTAACGGAAGCGGATTAGTGAAAAGTTATACACTTGATCGGCTGAAGAAACTGGATGCAGGAAGCTGGTTTGATTCTCAGTACGCCAACGAACGAATTCCCACCTTACAGGAAATCCTTCAAAGGTACAGTCAGCGTGTCGGGATACTGATTGAGATCAAGCATCCAAAACGGCAGATTGGGATTGAAAAAGCAGTTGTCGACATCATCAACCGGTTTGCCTATTCCCGTCACATCATGGTTCAATCTTTTGATGCCAATGCTCTTCAAAGAGTCAAAGCTTACGCCCCTTCTCTTCGAACGGCTTTTATTATAAAACCCTCTGCCTTCAAACTGACGAAAAGGAAATTAGCGGAGTACAGCTCCTTTGCGGATTGCCTTAATATGAAGAAAACGCTGATCAACAGATGGTGGATTGATCGCATCCACTCATTTGGAATGGATGTCTTTGTATGGACAGTGAATGACCAAAAAACAGCCGACAGGATCAAAACATATCCCATTGATGGAGTGGTGACGGATCACCCGCCATTTTTTCTAAAGGAGAAATGATGTAAATGAAAGCATATCTCGCCGTATTTATCGGTGGACTGGTTGGTACCCTTTGTAGATATGAACTTAGCCAGTCCGTTGTCAGCCACACATTCCCCTATGCAACGCTGATTGAAAACATTATAGGCAGTCTGCTTCTTGGCTTTTCAACAGGGTATTTTATGTTTCGGAAGGGAAAAAAATATCTTGCTGCTTTAATCGGAACAGGATTTTGTGGTGGTTTTACGACAATGTCCACTTTTTCTAAAGAAACAGTTCTCTTATTACAGGATGGACTGTTCACATCAAGTGTCATGTACATTCTACTCTCAGTGATTGCTGGAGTGGGCGCTGCCTTATGTGGACTGATCACCGCTCAGCACCTCTTTCAACAAAATGAGCAGCCGAAAGGAAGCAGATAAATGATTGTATTGTATACAGCTGTTGCTGGCGGGATAGGCAGTGCCTTTCGTTTTTTCCTCAGTCAATCGATTCAGAAAACCAAGTTTCATACTCGTTTTCCGTTTAGTATTATTCTCATCAACTTACTCGGCGCAGCCGGTTTAGGTTTACTGACAGGTGCAGTGACTAACAATGATCCGCTGCTTATGATCATTGGGACTGGTTTTTTCGGTGGTTTTACAACATTCTCTACATTTAGTGTAGAGGCTGCGTCCATGCTGCATGAGCGGCAAATTGGACAGCTTGCTGTCTACTTATTGGTCACCATCATCGGGTCTTTATGTCTGTTTGCTGCATTTTATCAAATAGGACAGCATCTTTTTTAAATATTGGTGATGGCGGCTAAGCTGATGAGCAACTGATCCATGAGCTGGCGCTTCATCAAAAAGAGTGTTTTTTCACTATAGCCGATTTCCATTGCACATTTTGCCATCCGCCAATCTCGAAAATATTTATAATCGATGAGCTGCTGCTCTATTTCATCCAACTCTTTTAATGCCGTTTCAATACAAGCAACGATGAGTTCATATTGACCTTTTTGCTCTTCTAACTTTTTCCGTGTCATGTGGTCGAGATGATGCGGGCTTCTTTTTTCAAGCTGCCTTTCGATATTTAAGATCGCTGCTTGATAATTTTTGAAATTCTTTAAATGAAACTCAATTCGTTTCATTGAGGTTTTTTTCTCCGTGATACTTGCTGTTTCGTACCAAAGCATGTCCATCCCCCTTAATCGAACGTTTGTTCTTATTATATACCGAACGTATATTTGTTTAAAAGAGACTAAATACCTAAAAAAACCTTGAGCTTATTTTTCGCTCAAGGTCATTTCGTTTACTAGCAGCGGCTCCTTTATATCAAGCCCAGTGCGTGCACTGCCTTTTTCTGCCGATGTGACGCCTTTTTTCAAATCAATCTTTTTAACGTAACGTCCATCCATTTCCAGCACTTTCATTCGAATATCATCAAGATAGATGGATTGTCCTTCTCTAATATCAATATTCTCTTTTAAGATGAGCCCGCCGATTGTATCAATTTCCTCATCATGATATGAAATCTCGATCAAATCTTGAACTTCATCCAATCTCACTTTGCCATCTAAAACATAATGATGATCGGCTCTTTTTTGAATAACTGGCTGCTCATCTTCATCGAATTCATCTCGAATATCTCCGACAATCTCTTCTAAAATATCTTCCGTTGTGACAAGCCCAGACGTTCCACCATATTCGTCAGTTAAGATCGCCATATGCATTCGATCACGCTGCATCTTGACGAGAAGCTCTTGAATAGGAATCGTGTCGATGACCTCAATCACTGGATATATATAATCTTGAATTTTCAGTTGATCTTTTTCCCCTTGATACACAAGATCTGCAAAGAGCTGCTTTTTGTTCAGCATGCCGATAACATGGTCTTTATCTCCTGAAAACACAGGGAAACGTGTATACTTTTCCTGCGTCATGATGGCGAGGATATCATCTAACGGCATATCTTCTGGAATCGCACAAATTTCTCTGCGCGGTATCATGATCTCTCTGGCAATTCGATTATCGAAATCGAAAATCTTGTTCATATAATTATATTCTGATGGGTTGATTTCCCCATTTTTTAAGCTCTCAGATAATAAAATCTTCAATTCCTCTTCAGAATGGGAATGTTCTTTTTCAGACCCCATATCGATGCCCATCATTTTAGTTAACAAACGGGCTGACCCGTTTAACACATAAATGAAAGGGAACATAAGGATATAAAATGCATGCAGCGGGCCTGACAGCCATAGCGTCATTTTTTCCGCCTTTTGAATGGCAAGCGTTTTTGGTGCAAGCTCACCTACAACTACATGCAAAAAGGTAATAATAGAGAACGCAAGTGTTGCTGAGATCAGGCTGATTGCTGAATCAGGAATGTTTGTCAAACCAAAACCTCGAACCAAAAGTTCTTTCACAGCCGGCTTACCAATCCACCCTAAACCAAGGGATGTCACTGTAATACCGAGCTGACAGGCTGACAAATATTCATCTAGCCTTGATGTCACCTTTTTCGCCATGATGGCCTTTTTGGACCCTTCGGCAACAAGCTGATTAATTCTTGAACTTCTCACCTTTACTATGGCAAATTCAGATGCAACAAAGAAAGCTGTTAAAGCAATCAAAACACCGACTATACTCAGATTAACAATATCGTCCATTTAACCTTGCTCTTTCTTTGAAGAACAAGGAGTCACCTCCTGATTGATGATGTTATGTTTTGCAAAACGGTTAACTGATTAAATAAGACGACTTTGAGGGCCCCACTTAACCACCTCCGGTTCACGTAAAATTCCGCCTCTCTACATATATATGAAACGGTATTCATTTTATCTTACCATAAATAATCTGAAAATTCCTGTATCATCATGCTGTTTTTGACATGACTGACTAAATTGAGGGAAATCCTCCTCTGTTTCTTCTTATTGGCAGGAAATATGAACAATTAACTTGTGTTTCAGACTAGAATTATATTAAACTATTTTCATAAACTATAACGTGACGGTTAGGAGGAGATGTTCAGATGGGGCTGAGAAAAAGTATCGTATTGGTGAACTAGCACAGATTGCACAGGTAACGAAACGAACTGTAGATTATTATACAAATCTAGGTTTGCTTGCGCCTGTTAGATCTTGCTCAAATTATCGTTATTACGATGAATATGCTTTAAAACGATTACAATTAATCGTTCTTTGCAAACAGCAGAGATTGGCTCTTTCTGACATCAAATCCAGATTAGATGAACAATTTCCTTCTCAAAAGGAAGATCAAGATGAACTTGTCCATTTAACCTCTGATATCGATCGGATGAATGAGCATATGGACCGCATTTTGGCACGTTGTAAGCAGCTTCAGCCAGAACAACGTGAAAAACTAAAAGAACAGCTTACTCCTGAAAAAATGACGGCTGTCCAATCATTTTTACTGCTGTTAAGTTAAAATTTTTACTAAACAGGAGGTGTTACCTTCGTTCTCAAAGTCAGAACGAAGGCCTTAATTGGACATAGTTAATTTACTCATAGTTGCTTTACTTATAGCTTTAACCGCGTTTTTCGTTGCATCAGAGTTTGCGATCATTCGCTTAAGAAGCTCAAGAATTGATCAGTTAATCGCAGAAGGTAATAAAACAGCAGTTGCTGTCAAGCATGTAACGACTCACCTTGATGAGTACCTATCAGCCTGTCAGCTTGGTATTACCATTACCGCCCTTGGTATTGGTTGGTTAGGGGAAGAAACAATTGCACATATGCTTGCTCCACTATTTGTAGAGCTGTCCATTCCTCAATCAGCTAGTTCTATTGTCACTTTTATTATTGCGTTTAGTATCATGACGTTTTTACACGTTGTCGTTGGAGAGCTTGCACCAAAAACGCTTGCCATTCAAAAGGCGGAGCAAGTATCCCTTCTATTTGCTAGACCACTGATGATCTTTTACAAAGTGATGTTCCCGTTCATTTGGGTATTAAATGGTTCTGCTCGTTTGTTAACAAAAGCGTTTGGTCTTCAGCAAGTATCTGAGCATGACATGGCGCACTCTGAAGAAGAATTGCGGATTATTTTATCAGAGAGCTATAAGAGCGGCGAGATTAACCAGTCTGAATTCAAATATGTAAATAAAATTTTCGAATTTGATGACCGTCTGGCGAAAGAAATTATGATTCCTCGTACTGAAGTTGTCAGCTTCCCTCATGATATTACCATTGAGGAAATGTTGAAGGTAACAAAGGTAGAAAAATATACACGTTATCCAATTGAAGATGGCGACAAAGACAACATTATCGGTGTTCTAAATATTAAAGAGGTTCTCACTGCCTGCATTAGCGGTGAGTGTTCTACAAGTGATACGATCGAAAAGTTTGTGAATCCGATTATTCATGTGATTGAAACGGTTCCTGTTCATGATTTATTGCTCAAAATGCAGCGTGAACGTGTACACATGGCCATTTTATCTGATGAATATGGCGGTACAGCAGGTCTTGTCACTGTTGAAGACATTCTTGAAGAAATCGTCGGTGAAATTCGTGATGAGTTCGACATTGATGAAATCAACGAAGTGCGTAAACTTGGAGAAGACCATTACATCTTTGATGGCAAGGTCCTTGTTGATCAAGTCAACCTGCTATTAGGTATACAGCTTGATAATGAAGAGGTCGACACAATCGGCGGCTGGTTCCTTACTCAGAAATATGAAGTAGAGAAAAATGACGCCATTCGTGAACAAGGCTATGAATTTATCATTAATGAAGTCGATGGACACCATGTGGCATACATCGAAGTAAAAAAGTTAAATGAACAATTATTAGAAGCAGCTGAAGAAGGCGCTTCTTAATAAAAAAACGACCCTTGCCTAAGCAAGCGGTCGTTTTTCTTATGACTTTTCAATTAATTGAGCTTCTAGCTCTTTGATTCTCGTGTTTAATACTTCCGTCATGGCACCTAATCTTTCTTTTGGCGGGAGATGGTCAAATTCAGACAGTTCAATCGGTTCACCGATGATTAAGCGCATTTTCCCTTTTTTGAAAAGACTTTTCGCATTTGAAGGTCCTTTATATGCAGCTGGAACAATTGGCGCTTTACCGAGCTGCGCAATGGTCACTGCCCCTCTTTTTAAAGGAACATCCTCTGTTGTACGTGTTCCGCTTGGAAAAATCCCAACGATCTTTCCCTCTTTTAATAATTTAATGGGCGTTTTAATACTGCTTGGCCCAGGGTTCTCTCGATCAACTGGAAAGGCATGAATCTTTTTTAAAAATCCACCGATCCATTTATTCGCAAACAATTCTTTTTTCGCCATGTAATGGATCTCAAACGGAAGAATTCCTGCGCCTAATGCAAGAACATCCACAAAACCCTCATGTGTACAAGCAATGACAAACCCCCGATCAGTTGGCAGATTCTCTTTTTGATATACTTTGATTCCACCTCGGAGACCAAATATTAATTTGACGGTATAGCCTGAAAATTTATACATAGTGCACTTCCTTTGTTTGAAAAATGAAGGATTTGTCTCTATTATAACAAATTTTTTATTACCTGGTACTAAAAATTTATGAGCAGCCCAATCCTCCCTGTCTTTTTCGTTTAAAATGAACGTTCTGACTGTATTCAAGCACATGGTTTTAGGGGAGAATAGAATAGGAATTGTGTCCAATTTTGTCGTTTTTCGATGTTTTTTCCTGATTTGTTCTATTGAAAATACTTTATAAATGATGCAAATTTCGCTATGATAAGGAGAAATGATTTTGATTCGGCGAAAGAAATGAGTAATGTACGGTAATGAGAAGTTTCGTGCAACTTTATGCCTTTCTTATGCGTGTATAACATAGAGGGGAGAAAAATCAGTGACGATCGATGAAATTTATCAAATGTATATGAACGATGTTTACAGGTTTCTGCTCTCCATGACAAAAGACAAACATTTGGCAGAGGACTTATTGCAGGAAACCTTTATGCGTGCTTATATACATATTCATTCCTACGACCATAGCAAAGTGAAACCTTGGTTATTTCAGGTGGCACGAAATGCTTTTATTGATTATGTCAGGAAACATAAAAAAGAAGTGACCATATCGGATGACCTTATTGGCGGTCTTTTACAAACGTCTGTACAAAGCCCTGCTGAACAGGTTGAAATAAAGGAAGTACTCACCATGTATTTGGAGCAGCTTCCAGATAACTACAAGGAAGCGTTGACATTGTATTATTTAAAAGAACTAAATTACAAGGAAGCATCCAAGGTCATGAATATTACTGAAGCAAATTTTAAAAGTGTTTTATTTCGTGCAAGGCAGCGCCTAAAAGCACTTTACAACAGAGGTGTTAATGATGAATGAAGAGTTTAACAAGCGATGGGAAAAATATAATAATGGTGAGATGAATGAGGAAGAAATGATAGCGTTTGAGGAAGAGCTTGAAGAAAACGAAAAACGCTTAAGCCAGGAACTGAACGACTCGGATTGGACAGATTTTTCCATCAGTCCTGAGAAGCAAAAAGCCATTTTACAATACGGAAAAAGAAAGTCATATTTACGTATTTCCGTACTTGCTGTCATATCAACACTCATTATTTTACCGCTTTGTACATTAGGAAGTTATCTATACTACGGCGTTGGCGGAGCCGAGAGCAAAGGCAATCACTTCATGGAAACAGCCGCTGTCACCGTCGCTTTGACCAAACCAAACGTGGCTATAGATATGAAGGATTTAAAAGGTCAGGTCAAACTTTTTGGGATGAACACCGAATTGAAGCTGCAAAAACAAATTGGCAATAAAACAGAAGCCATTGGCAGTGAACAAATCGAGATGTTTTTCGATAAATTAAAGCAGCCTACTATCTCTTATTATGGTGACAGTGCACGCGAAACAGAAGGTTTCTTTACTCATCCTTCGGCGCAGGCAGATGCCTCAAAAAAACAAACACTCACTACGTTAGACAAGCTTCCTGAAGGAACAGTAAGTGAAGTGTATGTATCCTATGACAAAGCTTACACACCAAAGGACGTTTATTCCTTTGCTAAAAAATACGATATGAAAGTGCTGTGGAATGCGATTAAAACAGAGGATTCATTAAGTGGAAATCAGCGGCCAATCGGCTTTCCTGGGAAAGACTCTGAATTTTTAAAAGAGCTTCAGCACACATCCAAAACTGAGGTAGATCAATTCAAAGATGCCCTTGCTTATGTCAATCAGCACCCGACCTGGGCAACAACGATCTCCGGCAGACCTGATCTTGACCTGTCTAATCGTATACGCTATATCGATCAAAATGGCGTCACGGTTTATGGCTCTGTGGTCACTGGACCTTCTAAAGAAATTGAGAAATTTGTGAAGACAAAACGTATTAAAACGGCAAAAGTGAGCGAGGTGGAATTATGGAATTGGTAAGAATCTTTAAAGAGCATAATGTATTTGGCTGGATTTCTGTCGGCACAGCAATATTATCCCTGCTCATGCTAAACCTCGCCATTATCAGCAACGTGACATTTTATTCTTTTCAAATGCTTCCTTTTGCAATGGCCGCAGTTCCATTTGGTATTATTGAACTGATCATTAAAAAAGGCCGTACGGGTCCAGGTTTCCTCGGTGTCGTACTGAATATCTTTGTCATTGTTTGTGTCTATGCCATCGTATCAATCGATGTCGATCTTCAGTTAGGTTTTTAGTCAGCAATCAAAAGCAAAAGCCCGTGTTACTTGACTGCACCAAGAAGCACGGGCTTTTTTAAGTTATTTTTTATTCAATTCTGAGTGCTTTCTTGAATATAAGAAATACACAACCAGCCCAATGGCAAGCCAGATTAAGAAACGAACAAAGGTGATTGCACCAAGCTTATAAATGAGCAATCCGCAAGATAGAATAGCCAAGATCGGAATAAGCGGAACTGCTGGGCATCTGAATGCTCTCGGTAAGTCCGGCTGCGTTTTTCTCATCACAATGACCGCCACTGAAATCAAAATGAATGCTGAAAGTGTCCCGATGTTCACTAGGCTTGCCAGCTCATCAAGTGGAATAAATCCACCCATTAATGCTGACAATGTACCGAAGAACAGTGTATTGATGTAAGGTGTTTTATGCTTTGGATGAACCTTTGATAGAACCTTCGGCACCAAACCATCACGAGACATAGCAAACATCACGCGTGTCTGGCCGTACAGCATGACAAGCATCACGGTTGTCATCCCTAGGATCGCACCGACATCCACAATACCCGCCACCCAGTTTTGTCCGGCTACTTGTAAAACGAGAGACACTGGATGTGATACTCCCTCAAAATTCATGAAAGGAACGATGCCCGTCATAATCGCACTAACAACAACATAAAGCAGCGTACAAATCAATAAGGAAGTTATAATCCCTCTAGGCAGGTTGCGTGATGGATTTTTTGTCTCCTCTGCCGCAGAAGCTACTGCATCAAACCCGATAAATGCAAAGAATACTAGGGCTGCTGCACTTAAGACCCCTGATGTCCCAAATGGAACGAATGGTGTCCAGTTTTCAGGTTTTACATATTTCACAGCGACTAAAATAAAGAGCAGAATCACAGCAATTTTCATAATAACCATGATGTTATTTACTCGTTTTGATTCTTTAATACCAAAGTACAACAGGAAAGTGATGACCATTAAAATAATAAATGCTGGAAGATTAAAATATGTCACTTGCCCCTTTAAACCACCTGGTGCTGCTGTTAATTCAACTGGTATATGAATCCCTATCCCATTTAAAAATGACACAAAATAGCCTGACCAGCCCGCTGAAACGGCACTAGCGGCCAGCATATATTCTAATATTAAATCCCAGCCAATGATAAACGCTAGAAATTCCCCCATTGATGCGTACGTAAATGTATACACAGACCCTGATACAGGCACTGTGGAAGCAAATTCCGCATATGACAGTGCTGCAAACAAACAAGCAAGACCTGCGATGACAAATGATAGAACAAGTCCTGGCCCTGCTGTGACGGCTCCTGTACCTGTCAGAACAAATATCCCTGTCCCGATTATGGCTCCAATGCCAAGCATGGTTAAATCAAATGAACCCAATTCCTTTTTTAATGCTTTTTCCCCTTGTGTTGCCGCAATGAGCTCTGAAATGCTCTTTTTTCTAAACAACGAATTGCTCATACCATCACTCCCAAAACTTAGTATCAGTCTAAAGACGCCACATTCATATAATTCACAATATTTTCTGAATATTTAGATTAAATTTAGCGCAATAAATTGGTGGCGTAAAATTATTATATATGAAAATTAAAAAATGAAAACACTTTTTTTAAAAATAGAGTGAAAATTCTTATATATCAACTAAATGTTTGTCAATAAGTGGGTTAGATTTTCTCCATTCCTTATTCAATTGATAGCTTGTCTTTCTCTATTTATTATACAACATAGAAGATTATATTTTTTTAGAATACTTATTATGCAACAAAAATTAGACCTTTTTTAAAAAGCGGGTCCACAATTATGTTATTTTAAAGCCTTTAGACTGATAGTGATCTATGAGAAAAGACCAGTTTCGCGGCACAAATGATATATGAAAAAAGAGACTGCTTCATAGCAGTCTCTTAAAATGAATTAGTTTACAAATGTTTTCGCTCCAAGATAAATCGGCTTCCAATAGCTTGATGTCATATCACTGATCGTTACTCCGTCAGAAGCAGCATGGATAAACTTGTTGTTCCCAAGGTAGACACCCATGTGAGATGGACCCGATTTATACGTTGTAAAGAAGACAAAATCTCCAACTTTTGGTTTGGATACACTTTTCATCGATCCCCAGAAGCCTTCAGTGGTTTGTCTTGAAATCTTTTTTTGTTTGTTAATGATATACCACATAAATCCGCTGCAATCAAAGCCCTTCGGTGTCGTTCCACCCCATCTATATGGTGTACCGTTCTGCGCTTTAGCATCTGCTATGAGCTTAGACGTGTTTAAGGAAGAAGTAGAGACTGTTTTTTCTTTTACAGGTTTCGTCTTTACTTTAGACGTCTTTTTCACCTTTAGCTTTTGTCCGATTTTGATGAGGTCTGTTTTAAGCTTATTTAACGATTTCAGCTCTTTCACAGTCATCCCGTATTTTTTGCCAATCTTCGATAATGTATCGCCTTTGACAACTTTATGAGTGGCAGTTGCTGAAGCCGTTTTTACTTTTGTTGTTGTTTTTGATGTTTTCACTGCTTTTTTCAAAGAAGTGCCATTCACTTTTAAGGTTTGTCCAACATAAATTACGTTAGATTTCAGCTTATTGTCTGATTTAATTTTGCTCACGCTTGTTTTGTATCTTTTCGCTAGAACAGAAAGAGAGTCACCTTTTTGAACTTTTACTGATTGTGCTGAGGCAGCTCCGGCAAATAATGTCGTCCCAAGTAGAACTGCACTTGCAGCTGTGATCAATTGTTTTTTCATTTGTTCCTCCTGTATGTATCTATCTGATCCGATTTTTTATCTACTCCCTATTATAAGGATCAAATACCAGAAGAAATAGTCTTGACTTCCTACGACATTATGCTTATTAATTCGGCAAAATTTATTTTTTTTTAGGGTTCTTTTTATTTCATTTTCATTACACAATCATGACAAAATAATCGCATCTTGTCATGGATAAATGATACATTCATTTCTCTTTTTGGTTCATTCTATGTAAAGTGGACCTTTACAATTTTAAAGTGAACTTTACGATGCTGTAAAAAGGAATCCACACTTCTGCTCTACCATTGTAAACGTAAGAGCGATACATAAACAATGAGGAGGCAAAATGAATGAGTGTGTTGAAAAACTCGAAAACGAAAATCGCTGCAGTGGCAGCAGCATCTGTGCTATCGATTGGCATTTTTTCAGGGATTGAATTTGGACAAGCTGACAAAGCTGAGGCTAAAAAGAAGCCGAAAAATGATGTGCAAAATGTGATCGTGCTGATTGGAGATGGCATGGGAACACCTTATCTTTCAACTTACCGCTCATTTAAACACAACGGTGACCTTTCAAAGCAAACAGCGTTTGACCCTTACCTCACTGGCATGCATAAAACATACCCTGACGACTCTAAAAGTAACATTACCGATTCAGCAGCGGCTGGTACAGCCATGGCCACTGGTAAAAAGACATACAACAATGCCATTGGTGTAAATAAAAACGGCAAAAAATTAAAAACCGTTTTAGAAGAAGCCAAACGCAAAGGAAAGTCAACGGGTCTTGTCGTGACATCTGAATTAACGAATGCCACGCCTGCTGCGTATGCCACTCACGATGTGTCTAGGAAAAACACAGCAGCCATCGCTGATGATTTCTTCGATGAGAAAATCGGTAAACAGCATACAGTCGACGTCATGCTTGGCGGTGGACTTGTCGATTTTGTGCGAAAGGATCGTGATCTGACGAAAGAATTCAAACAAGCCGGTTATGATTATGTCACCAATAAAGCCGCCTTACAAAAAAACAAAAATGAAAAAGTGTTAGGCATTTTTGCTGATGGAGGTCTAGATAAAGCCATCGATCGTGATAAAACGACTCCTTCCCTGCAAGATATGACATCCTCAGCCATCAAACAGCTGTCTAAAAACAAAAAAGGATTTTTCCTTATGGTTGAAGGCAGTCAAATTGACTGGGCTGGACACGATCATGATATTGTCAGTGCGATGAGCGAAATGAAGGATTTTGAGAAAGCATTTGAAGAAGCGATTCGTTTTGCGAAAAAGGATAAAAACACGTTAGTCATCACGACAGCAGATCATTCAACTGGCGGACTTTCCTTTGGAGCAGACGGTTCGGGCAGCTGGGATTACAAGCCTGTCAAAGCAGCGAAAAAGACGCCTGACTTTATCGCAAACAAAATTGTCAGCGGCATGCCTGTTGAGTCAGCGCTGAAACAATATATCAATCTTGATTTCACAAAAGAGGAAACAGCCGCCATTCAAAAGGCAGCTGAAACAAAGGATGCTGTTAAAATTGATGATGCGATTGAAGAAGTGATCAACACGAGATCACATACAGGCTGGACCACATCAGGTCATACCGGTGATGAAGTTCCATTCTATGCATATGGTCCAACAAGTGAGCAGCTAAAAGGTCTGATGGAAAACACCGATCAAGCAAAGCACATTTTCAAACTGCTGAAAAACCAATAAAACGAGCAAAAAAGATGTCTGCTAAGAGACATCTTTTTTCGTCTTTTTTATGCGAGATATTTCCTATGAACCCCTTTTCCATCATAAGAAAACATGACTTCTTTTCCTTCAAGAACGGACTCGATATGCACACTTCTTCCCCATAGCTGATATAAATACGGCAGGACTTTTTCTAAGTATTTCAGATCAAGTTCAATGCCTTCATACCAATGCTTGATATAAAGTTCATTATTTTTTAAATAGTCGCCATCAATCACGGTCAAATACGGAAAGCCGCCATTGACTCTCATGCTAACTAACTGATCACGTACCGCCTTCCATTCTTTATCAATGACTTTATAATCTCTCCCCTGCTTTTGAAACAAGTACAAGTCTTCTCTCATCACAAGGTCTTTCGTTAAGTAGTTTCGAATAAAGGAAATATCCGATTCAATTTCCCTGACTTCAAACATTTTGCTGCGGCCAGATCCTTCTGTGACCCCAGCTTTTTTTAATTCTTCACATGGATTGTCATAGCGCTCTTCGATATCTTCAAAAATCTTCAGCCCTAAATAGTAAGGATTGATGCCTGTTTTAGATGGCTGCACCACACCTGCATTTAATTTTGCGAACTCTATCGATTCACTTGAATCCAAATCAAGCTCCCGCATTATCCGTTGGTGCCAATACGATGCCCAGCCTTCATTCATAATCTTTGTTTCCAGCTGCGGCCAAAAATAGAGCATTTCTTCTCTCAGCATAGTAAGAACATCCCGCTGCCATGGCTCCAGTTCCCGGGAATGCGCTTCAATAAAGAGTAAAAGATCCTTTTCCGGCTTCGGCGGAAATTGCTTGACGGTTTTCTTTTTCTCACGCGTCTTCGGCTCATCCATTCCCCACAAATCATCATAAGGCGTTTGACGTTTTGGTTTATCATCTTCATCTTCTTCTTCATCGTCCATACTCCAGCTTAATTTTGATCGAACAAGAGACGGATCAATATGCTCTTGGATAGCCAATACCGCGTCTAAAAAGGATTCGACTTCTTTTGTCCCGTGAATATGCTCATATTCTTTGATCCGCTCTGCCGCTGCTGACATGCTTTCGACCATATCTCGTTTTGTGTTTTGGAAACGGCAATTATTTTTGAAGAAATCACAGTGTGCCAGTACATGAGCCACAATTAATTTATTTTGAACAAGCGTATTGTTATCAAGTAGAAAGGCGTAGCAAGGATTTGAATTGATCACCAGCTCATAAATTTTACTTAACCCTAAATCATAATGAAGCTTCATTTTATGAAATTGCTTCCCAAAGCTCCAGTGGCTGAATCGTGTTGGCATTCCGTATGCACCGAACGTATAAATAATTTCCGCGGGACAGATTTCATATCTCATCGGATAAAAATCTAGACCAAATCCTTCTGCAATTTCTGTAATTTCATCAATCGCTCTTTGTAAAAGACGTTTTTCAGATACGCTCAAGGAAACCATCCCTCCTCATCGGACTTATCCCTACTATATGAGCGTATGTAAAAAAACATGATGTTCCGCCAACCGTTTAGACGACTTCCATTTCTTTCGTGGATTGCCCGCCGAATGCTTCGAAATGAATATGGTCTGCTGGAATTCCCAGCTCTTTTAAAATATGAATGATCTCCTGTGTAAACACCGGGGAACCGCATAGATAAAATTGGCCTTTCCCTTCTCCGATCACCGATTGAAGAAATGGACGATCAATGCGGGAAGCTGCTTTCTCAACAAGCTCACCCTTTACAGACTGCGCAAATTGTTCATTACATAGAATGATGCGCCCATGGGCAACTGAAGCTAAAACGCGTTCAAACTCATTTTCAAAAGCGGTGACATCCTCTAATCGATCAGCATGAATCATCGTAAATGTCTGGCTGTTTTGTGCTGCAGTTTTCACTAAACCAATCATTGGTGTGACACCAGATCCAGCACTGATAAAATAAACAGGCTCATTTATGTCATCTTGCAAGCAGAACATTCCCTGCGGCATACTCACTTGAAGAACGTCCCCTTCTTCCATTTCATCATGCAAAAATGTGGACACATGACCATCACGCTTCACTGTAATACGGTAATAAGATGGATGATGCCCGTCTGATAAGCTGTATTGTCTGCTGCACATATAGGCTTCTCCTGGCATATCTGTCTGAACCGTAATGTATTGGCCTGTTTTATACATTGGCAGCTCTGATTCATCTTCTGGTACTAAATAAAAGGAGATAAGCGACGGAGATTCTTGCTTCTTTTTCTTTATCACAAACGGCTTCACATCTGCCCATCCGCCTGTTTGCTTCACATTTTCATCCATCATTTCTGCTTCAATGGTAATGAAAATATTCGCAATGATGTCATATGCAGCTTTCCACGCTAATAAAGTGTCATCTTCTTCTCTTAAACCAAACACATCTTTCATCGCTTCAATCAGGTGATATCCGACAATTGGGTACTGCTCTTTTTTGACCATGACACTGACATGCTTATGGGCAATTTGTTTGACCGCAGGAAGTAATTCCTCTAATCGATCAATGTGCAGTGCAGCCTGATATAATGTCGCAGCAAGTGCCTCTGGCTGACTTCCGTTCATAAGATTTGTTTTATTAAATTGATTGAGCAGCTCCGGGTGCTGGCGAATCATATTTTGATAAAAAACAGTGACAAGTTTGGTTCCCTCGGCTTTTAGTAGAGGAGCTGATTGCTTTATTGCATTCATTTGATCTGTAGATAACATCGTCATTCCTTCTTTCAAAAGAAGTATTTTAAATACATCTTTATCGTAATGGATGACAGTCTCTAAAAGCAATATTTATAATACATGTTTTAAATGTTGTCACATTTCTCACTTTCTCGAACAGTTTTTGTCTAAAATGTGTTACGATGATACAAAACTCTATTAGGTTTAGAGGTCGTCAAAATGAAACTTACGAATTACACAGATTTCTCATTAAGGGTACTCATTTATTTAGCATCAAGAGAAAACAATGAACTGTCAAATATTCAGCAGATTGCCGATGTTTATGGCATTTCTAAAAATCATCTGACGAAGGTGATTTATCATCTTGGAAAACGCGGGTATGTAGACACGATTCGCGGAAGAAATGGCGGGATCAGGCTTGGAAAAAGCCCAGAAAGCATTAACATTGGAGAGGTTGTCCGTTATACAGAGGATGATTTAGTCATGGTTGAATGCTTTGATCCAAAGAAAAATGGCTGCATCATCTCCCCGATTTGTTCATTAAAGCATGTACTTCATGAAGCACTCACTGCTTATTTAAGCGTTCTTGACCGATACACACTAAAAGATTTAACACAAAACAAAGATGCTCTCAGGGAGCTCCTGCTTTAAGGCGAAAGAATTTTATTCTTTCGTCTTTTTCTTTACCTTCTTGTAATAATAATTTATTTAAAATTATTATAAATAAATATTGACTATCATGTTTGATTCAATATAATTAGGGTATATAGATTGCTAGAAAACACTTTTTTGTTTACAGGAGGAGAAAAGAATGACAAATTCAAATCATAAAAATTTGACAACGAACCAAGGCGTTCCTGTTGGCGATAACCAAAACTCAAGAACAGCTGGTCACCGCGGACCTACCTTTCTTGATGATTACCATTTGATTGAAAAACTCGCACACTTTGATCGTGAACGTATTCCAGAACGTGTCGTTCATGCTAGAGGCGCCGGCGCTTACGGTGTGTTTGAAGTAGAAAACAGCATGGAGAAACATACAAAAGCAGCCTTCTTAAGTGAAGAAGGAAAACAAACAGACGTTTTCGTTCGCTTCTCTACCGTTATTCATCCAAAAGGTTCACCTGAAACCTTACGTGACCCGCGCGGCTTTGCTGTCAAATTTTATACAGAAGAAGGCAACTATGATCTCGTTGGTAACAACTTGCCGATCTTCTTTATTCGTGATGCATTGAAATTCCCTGATATGGTTCACTCTCTCAAGCCAGATCCTGTAACCAATATTCAAGATCCTGACCGTTATTGGGATTTTATGACCTTAACACCTGAATCCACTCATATGCTCACATGGCTCTTCTCTGACGAAGGAATCCCTGCAAGCTACGCTGAAATGCGCGGTTCTGGTGTGCATACATTTAGATGGGTGAACAAATACGGTGAAGCAAAATATGTGAAATATCACTGGAGACCTTCTGAAGGTATTCACAACTTATCTATGGAAGAAGCAGCAGAAATTCAAGCGAACGACTTCCAGCATGCGACAAGAGATTTATATGACCGCATTGAAAAAGGCAACTTCCCAGCATGGGACTTATATGTTCAGCTTATGCCGCTTAGCGATTATGATGAACTTGATTATGATCCATGTGACCCAACAAAAACGTGGAGCGAGGAAGATTACCCACTTCAAAAAGTTGGACGCATGACACTCAACCGCAATCCTGAAAACTTCTTTGCTGAAACAGAACAGTCTGCTTTCACGCCAAGTGCATTTGTTCCAGGAATTGAGGCATCTGAAGATAAACTGCTTCAAGGCCGTCTGTTCTCATATCCTGATACGCAGCGTCACCGTCTTGGTGCGAACTACATGCGCATTCCGGTTAACTGCCCTTATGCACCTGTACACAATAACCAGCAGGATGGCTTTATGACAACGACTCGTCCAAGCGGTCATATTAACTATGAACCAAACCGTTATGACGATCAGCCAAAAGAAAACCCTCACTACAAAGAAAGTGAGCCAGTTCTTCACGGTGACCGTATGGTGAGACAAAAAATTGAAAAACCGAACGATTTCAAACAAGCTGGGGAAAGATATAGAAGCTACTCTGAGGAAGAGAAACAAGCATTGATTAAAAACCTAACGGCTGATTTGAAAGATGTAAATGACAAAACAAAATTACTTGCAATCTGCAATTTCTATCGTGCCGATGAAGATTACGGCCAGCGATTAGCAGATTCACTTGGTGTGGATATTCGCGCTTATCTTCAAGGAAGCATGAAGTAAATCCATCTCGAAATAAATTGTTGGACAAAGGGCTAAAATGATCTTTATTTTAGCCCTTTGTCTTTTTTTGAGCGTGCTAGTAAAGGCAGTTATTGAGGGTTTGTCAGAACGCCTCGAGCACCTTTTACAAAAAATGTGCTTCTTTATAGTCGAAACACGTTAATACTAATCAAATGACCGGTCACCGGATGAAAATAAATTTCTGCATGTGCTGCAAAGCGAGTTGTGCCTTCCTTAACAGTTACGCGAAACACATCTTTTGTCTGCTCATCATTTACTTCTGTCCGGCCAATGTAATGATAATCGTTTAAAGCGGCACCTTTATATTCATCTTTCAACGCTGTGTACGCGAGTCTTTCCCAATTTTCAAACGGCTGCACCGCTGCTTTTGATGCAGGATGAATCATCAAACTGCCAAGCAAAACGATTCCTGCTGCAATAAGCATCCACCATTTCGGCTGCATGATATCATTGATCTCACTTTCATATATGTTTTGTTTAGGTTTAGCAGGCTGGTCCTTTTTCATACATGAAGCATTTATTCAGCCTATAATTCCCGGTACGCAATTCATGCGGACACCAACTTTTCCCCTGAAAAAGTCGATATGATCCGAGCAAACTAATGAGGACTTCTCAAGGGAAAGGAGAAGGTTTAATGAATGTGGCGGATTATGATAAAGCACTTTATTATACGCATCGCTCGCAATGGGATAATTTACTTATTCTTATGGTACGTACGCAAGATGATTTGCTCTCGAAACGTATTGAGCATTTCTTACATGCGTATCAATTTAACCGGAACGATGCAGATGTTGAAAAATGTTTATATGGGCTCCTGCAGTACATTGACCACGCTTCAGAGGCTGCTGCTTCTGAAGTTTATTCACAACCGATGTACACATAAAGAAAAAGGGCTAAAATGAAGTTTATTTTAGCCCTCCCTTTTACATACAATTAGCAGTGCGCTGTGATGGGAAACATAAAGTGGCCTTTTGCCCAGTGTTCCTTTGTGTAAATAAACAATGCATCCTCGTCATTTGGCTTTGTAACCGCGTGTAAACCTTCAATTGTCGTATCAGGCGTGAAATAAAAGATCACTTTTTCCGTTGTTTCCTTCACAATGCTTTCTACAACTTCTTGTACATTTGGCGTTTGAAGCGAGATGATATCAAACATATGCATCGTTTCATTTTCTTCATTCATCAGCACAATGGTATCTAATGCTTCAATATAAAAAATGTCATCCGGCCATACTAATGTAAAATAAAACATCAATAAGCTGCTGTGATGCTGAGCATCCAGCTTCATTGAGTGAGTTTGCCGCTTTTCTGCGAAACGTTCAAGTAATGAGAGGTCTTGCTCCAATGTCAGCTTTTTAACATCTACACCTTTTTTTATTTGAATAGCGCTTTTATTGATATTTAAGCTAAATTCACTTTCGTGATGACGGGTAAAACCAAATCTCGGATAAAAATCTAACACAGTTTCATTAGCAAAAAGAAAGATGACATCACACTCATTTTTGTATTCATCCATGATATGCTGCATTAACTTTGCCGCTAATCCTTTACGCTGATAGGCTTGATCTGTCATAACAGTGCCGATTTGAACTGCTCGATACGTTTGCCCATCAATGATCACTGACATAAGATAGACAGAAGCGTTAGAGATTACCTTCCCGTTATGTACAAAGGAATAAGGTATATATTTTTCATCCCAATAGCCTCTTTCGTACCAGTCACTAAAATCCAAATCAAATGTATCGATCGCAAGCTTATTAAAGCTCTCTTTTAATTTGACATCATGGCGATAATCACTTACTAATTCATATTTTCCCACTTTGATTCCCTCCCATTTTAAATTCACCTGTGATTGACCAGTTCATCACCTCCTATAAAATAAAAAAAGACTTGATGAGCATCCACTCGTCAAGTCTTTTACGTTTTTCTATTAGAAATTAGACTATACATGCCTCTCTTTTTACACAAAAGCGCACATCAAATAACCAACATCTGTGCTCTTTTTTATTCAATTCATTGAATTGAATGTGCGCTTAAAAGTTTTAGCATAACGACTAAGATCCTTTCTGTCATAGCAGCTCTTTTGGCTGATTTTTTTGATAATCCACTGCATACAGAGCCGCCTGGGTTCGATCTGCCAGCTCTAGCTTTGATAATACATGAGATACGTGCGTTTTGACAGTCTTTTCAGAAATAAACAGAGATGAGGCAATTTCTTTGTTGCTTTTGCCCTTTGCAATCTCAAATAAAACATCTCGCTCTCTATTGGTCAGCTCTTTCATCAATGCCCATTTCTGCTCTTTTGGCTCTGTCAGATGCTGCACAAGAAAGGTCGTGATATGACCATCTAACTGATAGGTGCCATTTTGTACTTCAATCATGGTCGAAAGCAGCTTTTCTGGTGCTACATCCTTTAATTGATAGGCTTTCGCCCCTGCTTGAATAGCGGGAATCACATAATCTTTATCCGCATAGCTTGTCAGGATCACAATGCGGGTGTCCGGCATTTCCAGCATCATTTGTTTCGTTGCCTCAATGCCATTCATGACAGGCATAGACAAATCCATTAAGACAATGTCAGGCTGAGTATCTCTGACAACCTCTAATGCCTCTTGCCCATTGGACGCCTCACCAACGATGTCCACATCAGGCTGTGTCTGTAAGAAAAACACCAGGCCTTTTCTCACAATATGATGATCATCTGCAATGACAACTCTCATGACGATCCCTTCCTTTCTTGTGAAAATGGCACTTTTACATGAATCGTTGTTCCTTTCCCTAACTCTGAATGGATACAAAATGTACCACCTGCTCTTCGGATGCGGTCGGACATCCCTTTCAGCCCAAGTGAAGGAAGGCTCATCTGCTCGTCATATTGAAAACCTTTTCCGAGGTCAATGATTTTCATCTCAAACGTGTCTTTTGATTGCTCAAGTTTGACCTCGACTTCTTCTACTTCCGCATGTTTTTGACAGTTATTCAGCGCTTCTTGACATACCCGAAACAAAGTTTCATTGTGAGAATGATCCATTTCTATACAGCCTGATAAAGATAAATTGCAGCGTAATCCTAAAAGCTGAGCATACTCTTCAATTGCTGTCGTAAACCCTTTTTCAAGGCCTCTTGGTCTCAGCTGCCAAATGAGTGACCGCATTTCAATCAGAGCGTCTTGTGACAAATGCTGAATAAAATCAATCATTTCCCCTAGATTCTGATCGCTTGTCATTTGCCGTGCAGCCTTAGCAGTCAGACTCACAGAGAATAGCATTTGGTTGACAGAATCATGTAAATCCTGTGCCAGCCGGTTTCTTTCTTGTAAAAGGGCGTGCTGCTGTTCATTTTGCACAAGCTTCATCCGCTGAATCGCTGTACCAATTTGAAGCGCAATGCTTTCAAGCAAATTCAGCTCTTCTTGTGTAAATGTGACTTTTCCCTTTGCCGCCACATTTAATAAGCCGAACGTACGCTTACATGCTTGTAGAGGCACCGTCGCATGATGTGTAATCCCCTCTGTATCCCCAAGCTTTTGTTCAATCGCCGTTTCAATCCGTTTGCAGTTCATAATATTGGTGGCTGATTGCAGTGAGCCTTTTGTGTATCGGTTGATGCAATAACAATCATTTTGACACATGAGCTGTTTTTGATGCTTTGCGAGTGCTTCAGGTAAAGAAACCTCTGCCATCAGCTCATATGACCCGTCTTTTTCTATAAAATAAATCCATGCTGAATGAAAGCCTGTGACATCCATCAGCATATGGAGCACTTCATGGAGCGTTTCTTTCATTTCCATGCCTTCATTTAGCTTTTCAGCAATTTCTTTTAACGTTTTTAATGTTTCAACCTTCTCTTGGTATTCTCCCATACTGTTTACCCCCGGCATTTGCAGCCTTCACTTATCATTACGCTCATTATACCATGAGTCCCCACGCGGATCTTTCTCCAAAAGAATGATTTTTTCTCATCCTTTTGACTGAGAAAAAAGCCATCATGCATTCATACATGATGGCCTTGTCTTTCGTTATTTCGCTGTTTCTTCCACAATATCATAAACGACTTTCATCACTTCTTCTGACAGATGCTTTAGCTTTTCTTCACTATCTGTTAAAGATGTGCCTTTGACTGCAATATAAAATTTCACTTTAGGCTCAGTGCCGGAAGGTCTTAAGCAGAACCACGAACCATCCTCAAGGAAATATTTCAGCACGTTTGATGCTGGCAGATGAATGGTTTCCTCTTTCTTTTCAGCCACAAGATGTCTTTGACTTGATTGGTAATCCTCGATCACTGTGATGCGCTGCCCTGCGATGGCAGCTGGCGGATTTGTTCTAAAGGTATGAAGGATCGCTGAAATCTGCTCTGCTCCCTCTTTTCCTTTTAAGGTTAATGACTTTAATCCTTCACGGTAAAATCCAAACTGCTTGAAAATATCGACAAGCGCGTCGTACAAGGACTTGCCCTGTTTTTTATAGAAGGCAGCGACTTCAACGGCTAATAGTGCCGCTTGCACCGCATCTTTATCCCGGGCAAAGTCACCGATCAAATAGCCATAGCTCTCTTCATAACCGAATTGAAACGTGTATTCTCCGCTCTTTTCAAACTGCTTAATTTTTTCTCCAATAAATTTAAAGCCTGTAAGTGTGTCTATCGTGTCGGCACCAAAAGCTGATGCTACAGCACGCCCAAGCTCACTTGTGACAATGGTTTTCATCACAACAGGACGAGGCGGCAGCTGACCCAGCTTTTGTTTTTCAGACAATAAATAATGGAGCAGCAGGGCGCCTGTTTGGTTGCCTGTTAAGACGGTAAATTCTCCTTCGTGATCTCTGACTGCAATGCCTAACCTGTCAGCATCTGGGTCTGTTGCAATGAGGATATCGGCATTTTGTTTTTCGCCAAGCTTGATGGCATACTCAAATGCTGCATGCTCCTCTGGGTTCGGCGAGGTTACTGTTGAGAACTGTGGATCTGGTTTTTCCTGTTCAGGCACAACCGTTACATGCTGATAACCTAGAGTCTGAAGTCCGTTTCTGACAGGGTGATTGGCTGTCCCATGAAGCGGAGTAAACACGACTTTGACATCGACCTCATGTGCCAGCTCAGGGTGCACACTTATGGTTTTTAATTTTTCAATATAAGCCTGGTCGATTTCTTCTCCGATCATTTTGATCAGCCCTTGCTGTTTCAACGTTTCTTCAGAATCAACTGAAATCGACAGTTCATTTTCAATTGCATCTACTTCTTGAATGACTTGATCTGCTTCAAATGGAGGCAGCTGCCCGCCATCTTCACCATACACTTTATAGCCATTATATTCTGGTGGATTATGACTTGCTGTCACAACGATTCCAGCAAATGCATGCAGCTCACGAACCGCAAAGGAGAGCTCTGGTGTCGGACGCAATTCATCGAATACGTACGTTTGAATGCCTTGTGAAGCAAGTGTTTTGGCTGCTTCCATCGCAAATTCAGGCGATTTATGACGTGAATCATATGCAATGGCGACGCCTCTTTTTTTTGCATCCTCTCCATGTTTCGCAATATACGCAGCAAGACCTGCTGAAGCTTTACGAACAGTATACACATTCATTCGGTTCGTGCCTGCACCAATCTCACCGCGCATTCCTCCAGTGCCGAACTCAAGGTTTTTGTAGAAACAGTCTTCAAGTGCTTGATGATCATCTTGATGCGTCTCCAGCCATTCCCTTAGTTCAGTATCCAGGTGCTTCTCATTGATCCATCGCTCATAACTCGTCTTCCAACTCATGGTCGTCCTCCCCAGCTCTTATCATCAATATAATAACATCTACAGTTATTTTATATGGAATCATCCTTTATGTCATGCTATATCATTGGCAGTTGGAAAAAATGCAGAATAAATAAAAAAAGCCGATACATGATCGGCTTTTCCTTTTATTCAGCATCAAGCGGTACGACTGCTTCATGGAATAATTGATCTAATTCTGTTTGATGTTTCTGTTTTGCTGCTTCATCCCAGCCAAAACGCTCTGCCATGTAATCAACAACAGGCTGTGCGTATTTTTTTGCCCAATTGATATTAAATAATAGGCTTCCTGTTCTTCTTAAAAAGAAATCGACAGGTGTTACAGCTAATTCTTCTTCGATCGCATAGACAAGCTCTGCCAGCACATATGCTGGAATGTTTCGTTTGTCTGCTTCCCCTTGAAGCTGCTCTACTCGTTTGTAGACACTGCTGACGTTTGAACCATATTTTTCAGCTAATTTTTGTGCAATCGGTTCTGTTAAACCAACAGATGCTCCTTCTGCTGTTTTCGCTTGAACAAAAGCTGCCATGTTTTTAGATCCGCCTACATGACCGCCTGAGATTGGCATATGTTTTGTTTTACATGGACCATAATCTTTGCCAGTCTCTTGTTTCAATCCATCACGTACGAGATCGACAATATGCTCAGCCATTTTGCGATAGCCTGTTAATTTACCACCAGCAATGGTGATTAAGCCTGAAGATGATGTCCACACTTCATCCTTACGAGAAATTTCTGAAGGATCTTTGCCCTCTTCATGAATAAGCGGACGAAGACCGGCCCAGTTGGACTCCACATCTTTTTCTGTAATATTGAGATCAGGGAACATGTACTGAATCGCTTGAATGACATAGTCACGATCGGCTTTTGTCATACGCGGATGCTCCAGCTGTTTTTTGTACACTGTATCTGTTGTTCCAACGTACGTTTTGCCTTCTCTTGGAATGGCAAAGACCATACGTTTATCAGGTGTGTCAAAGTAGATTGCTTGTTTTAATGGGAAGACCGATTGGTCGAATACTAAGTGAATTCCTTTTGTGTGCTGTAAGTGTTTTCCTTCTTTTGAGTGGTCCTTGTCTCTAAGCTGATCTACCCATGGACCTGTCGCATTGACGATCTTCTTCGCATACACATCGTATGTTTTCTTCGTCATAACATCTTCAATGACAACACCAACCACTTTGCCTTTATCATAAATAAATTCTTTTACTTTCGCATAGTTGACCGCTTCCGCTCCGAATTTCACAGCCTCTTTCATCACTTCGATTGTGAGGCGTGCATCATCTGTACGATATTCAACATAGTAGCCGCCGCCTTTTAAGCCGTCCTTTTTGACAAGCGGTTCTTTTGCAAGCGTTTCTTTCGCACTTAGCATGCTTCTGCGTTCGCTATGCTTTACGCCAGCTAAAAAATCATACACTCTAAGTCCAATAGAGGTTGAAAACTTCCCAAATGTCCCGCCTTTATGCATCGGAAGAAGCATCCATTCTGGCGTCGTGACATGAGGACCATTTTCGTATACGATGGCACGCTCTTTACCGACCTCTGCGACCATTTTCACTTCAAATTGTTTTAAATAACGAAGTCCGCCGTGCACTAGTTTCGTTGAGCGGCTAGACGTACCTGCTGCGAAATCCTGCATTTCTGCAAGACCGACACGCATTCCGCGTGAAGCCGCGTCAAGTGCTGTACCAGCGCCTGTAATACCCCCACCAATGATAAACACATCATATGGTTTTTTTGTCATTTCCTGCAGCATTTGTTCTCTTTCTAAGCTAGAAAAAGTCATCTCTTGTTCCTCCCATGTTGTACGGTAAAGAAAAAGAGACCGCAAACACCCAAAGCGTATTTCTACACTTCGGTGCCTGCGGTCTCTCCAGTTCTCCAACCGTTCTATTAACTTACTTGAAGTATACCATACTTTTGGTTTATTTGAAAGCTTGAGCTGCTTTTACAGCCTTTTTCCACCCGCTGTATAACGAGTCACGGCTGTCCTCTTCCATTTTAGGGTCAAAGCGCTTGTCAAGATTCCATTGTTTTGCAATGTCTGAACGGTCGTTCCAGAAGCCAACTGCTATTCCCGCAAGATAGGCCGCACCGAGTGCCGTCGTTTCATTAATTTCTGGACGCTCTACTGGTACATCCAGCAAATCACTTTGGAAGCCCATTAAGAAATCATTCTTTACAGCTCCGCCATCTACACGCAAAGTTTTTAATGAGATGTTTGAATCCTTTTCCATCGCATCTAAAACATCCTTCGTTTGATAAGCAAGTGATTCTAACGTTGCACGGACAAAGTGCTCCTTAGAAGTACCGCGTGTTAATCCGAATACAGCGCCTCTGACATCACTGTCCCAGTATGGTGTGCCTAGACCAACGAATGCTGGAACGACATATACGCCCTCTGTTGACTCAACGCGCTCCGCATAGGCTTCGCTGTCTTTTGAGTCTTTAAACATTCTCAGCCCGTCGCGCAGCCACTGAATTGCTGAACCAGCTACGAAAATACTTCCTTCTAAAGCATATTCAACTTTACCGTCAATGCCCCATGCAATTGTCGTTAATAAACCATGATCCGACTTAATTGCTTTTTCCCCTGTATTCATCAACATGAAACATCCTGTACCATACGTGTTCTTTGCCATTCCTTCTTCAAAGCAAGCCTGACCGAATAGTGCAGACTGCTGGTCTCCCGCCGCTCCTGCAATCGGGATATTTCTGCCGAAGAAGTGATAGTCTGTTGTTTCACCATAGATGTGTGAAGATGGTTTTACCTCCGGAAGCATAGAAGCAGGTACGCCAAGGATATCAAGTAGTTCTTCATCCCATTTCAGATCGTAAATGTTGAACATTAACGTTCTTGACGCGTTGGAGTAATCTGTGACGTGTGATTGACCGCCTGTCATCTTCCAAATGAGCCATGTATCGATTGTGCCAAACAGCAAGTCGCCATTTTCTGCTTTCTCACGAGCACCTTCTACATTGTCTAAAATCCATTTTACTTTTGTCCCTGAGAAATAAGCATCAATGAGAAGACCTGTTTTATTTCTAAACGTTTCATTGTGTCCTTGCGCTTTTAGCTCTTCACAAATGCCTGACGTTTGTCTAGACTGCCAAACAATTGCATTATAAACAGGTGCGCCTGTATGTTTATCCCAAACAACAGCTGTCTCACGCTGGTTCGTAATGCCGATACCGGCGATTTGATCTGCTTCAATGCCTGATTCAATTAAAGCAGTTGAAATGACGGATAGAACAGAGCTCCAAATTTCATTTGCGTTATGTTCTACCCAGCCTGGGTTCGGAAAATATTGATTAAATTCCTTCTGAGCTGTATGTGCAATTTTGCCTTCTTGATCAAATAAGATCGCCCTTGAGCTTGTTGTCCCTTGATCTAAAGCGAGAATATATTTTTCTTTTGCCATGGTGTTTTCCTCCCCTTACATACTTTCATTTACAGCATTTGTTTGATTTTTCGTAGAGACATAGAGTCCTAACAATACCACAACTAAAATAACGCTTACAATCCAAAAGGCTGGAGTGATGTTCGCTTTAAAGGCTGCATTGTAGAAAACACCGCCAAATGCGCCGCCTAAAATTGGACCAACGACTGGCACCCAAGCATACTTCCAATTCGATGGACCTTTACCTGGAATCGGTAGAATCGCATGAGCAATTCTCGGACCTAAATCACGTGCAGGATTGATTGCATAACCAGTTGTTCCGCCTAATGAAAGACCAATTGCGACAATTAAGAAACCAACAATCAGCGGATTGATTCCGTCTGCGAATTTATTTGCACCAATCGCTAAGATTCCTAGAACCAATACAAATGTACCGATGACTTCACTAAGTACGTTTGCAAAAGTATGCGGAATCGCAGGACCAGTTGAGAATACACCCAGCTTTGCACCTGGATCGTCTGTTGCTTTCCAGTGCGGTAAGTAATGTAAAAAGACAATAATAGCTCCTAATAATGCGCCAAGCATTTGACCGGCAATATACATTGGTACATCAGCCCAAGGAAAACTTCCTTCTAACGCAAGCCCGATTGTCAGTGCAGGATTCAAATGCGCTCCGCTGATTCCACCTGTTGCATAAGCTGCTATGGCTACTGCAAATCCCCATCCGAAAGCGATTACAATCCAGCCGGACTGATATGCGAGCGATTTCTTTAAATTGACTGCCGCACATACACCGCCTCCAAAAATAATAAGCAGCATTGTACCTACGACTTCACCCCAAAATGGTGTCATGAAAATTCCTCCTCTGGTTCAGTTGCCATCCCCTATGAATGTGTAAAAAAGATAAAGAAAAAAGATCCACAACAAACATACTTTACATCAGGGTCATTTGTCACCTAGTAAAGCGCTGTTGTGGATCTCCGTTTCTCCATCACATGATATTAACTTAGTGCTATAGTATCAGAGGATGAAAACGTTGTCAATCAATTTTCACATTTTATCTTTTTCACTTTTGGAACGCTTTCCAAAGGGCTGTATTCGATGTTGTCACAGCTGTAGCACCTGCTTCAAGCGCTCTTTCTACATCTTCTTTTGTACGGATAAACCCGCCTGCAAATATTGGAATCCCAGCTCGCTCGCGCACTTCTGTAATGAGATCCGGCACGACCCCTGGCAATACTTCAATAAAATCTGGGCGATGTTTCCCTACGAACTCCATGCTTTTTTCCATGGCACTTGTATCAAGTAAAAACATTCGCTGAATGGCATATACCTTTTTTTGCTTGGCTTTTACTATGACAGAAGACCTAGTAGAAATAATTCCTGCCGGCTTCATTTCCTGACAAATAAATTCCGTTCCATACTCATCATGTTTGATCCCATGAATGAGATCGACATGGACAAACATTTTTTTATGATGGGCATTTGCCTCATTCATGATGCCCTTTAGCCGGCCTAAATGGACATCAAGTAAGACCCCATATGTAAATGGACTTTTTAAAAATTCCTCAAATTGCTTCATATTGCGAACAGCAGGTAGAATGGGTTGATCATGAAAACTCATATGCCGTCTCCTTCAAAGTGTATTGGTTCAGTCACCTCCTAACAGTAATAGAATCTCTTCTATTTTTCAATACACCTAGTGTATCCAATGCCGATTTTACTTAGCAGCGTATGTGCTTTTTCCATAGAAAAAAGCAGAGAAATCTCTCTGCTCAGATTGTTGACAAAGGGCTAAAATGATGTTGATTTTAGCCCTTTGTCTTCTTTTCAGCGTGATAGAAAACCTTTGCAGTCTAGGAAGGACGAGCACCGGAGCGGAGCGAATTTGACATTCGTGAGCACCGGAGCGCAGACCTGCGGGCGAATGCGAGGGTTTGTCTACACGCTGAGCAGAGAAATCTCTCTGCTATAACTGTGCCATGCTTTCTTTAAGCGTGTTTATAATAAATGAGGCGTCTTCGTCTGTTATATTGAGCGGCGGTGCAAGCTGGGCAACGTTATTATAGCCGGCAACCGTATCACCATTTTTCCCAATGATCAGTCCGCGTTTTTTACATTCTGCAATCAATTGAGCGACAACCTGTGGATCAGCTGGTTTTTTGGACTGTTGATCCTGGACAAGCTCAATTCCAAACAGCAGGCCTTTTCCTCTGACATCACCGACAAATGGATGCTCTTTTAACTCTTGCAAACGTTCAAGCATGTCTTGCCCAAGCGTATCAGACCGTTCTACTAATTTCTCGTTTTCCATGATCTCTAGGTTCGCAAGGGCAACCGCACAGGAAGCAGGGTGACCGCCAAATGTATTCACATGGCGCAGTCTGTCATACGTATCTTCCCCTACGTAAGCTTCATAGATTTCTCGTTTCACGCACGTTGCAGAAAGAGGTAAATAGCCGCTTGTGATCCCTTTTGCCATTGTGATGATGTCCGGCTTTACATCTTCATGCATAAAACCAAACCGCTTCCCTGTCCGGCCAAAGCCGCAGATGACTTCATCCACAATGAGAAGCGCCCCATGAGCCTCACAGATGTCTTTAACCTTCTTCAAATACCCTTTTGGCGGCATTAAGATACCGCCGCCTGTAATGATCGGCTCCATAATAACTCCAGCAATGGTCTCACTTAGTTCCCACGTCATGGCTTGATCGATTGCCGCTGCACTTGCCAAAGTTTCTTGATCCTCAGGATGACGATACATATCAGGCGGTGCGACATGGATAAAGCCTTGACCTAATGGTTCATATTTATATTTACGCTGCGCCTGCCCCGTTGCGGCAAGGGCAGCTGCTGTATTGCCGTGATACGACCGATACCTGGAGATGAACTTTGTTCTTGTGCTCTCTCCTTTTTGCGCATGATATTGTTTGGCGATCTTAAATGCGGCTTCATTGGCTTCAGAACCGCTGTTAGAAAAGAAGATGACATAGTCCCCTCCAAGCCATTCATTTAGCTTTTCAGCCAATTGAATCGCTGGCACATGACTTTGCGTCAGCGGATAATAAGGCATTGTATTTAGTTGCTTATATGCCGCTTCTGCAAGCTCTTTTCTGCCATAACCGGCATTTACACACCAAAGACCTGACATCCCGTCTAAATAACGATTCCCATGAATATCTGTCACCCATGCGCCTTCTGCCTCGTGAATAACCATGCTTTCATTTTCCTTGTTTGTCCCTTTCATATGATGCCAGATCAACTGATCATCTTTCGCCTGAAGATTTTGAGCCTGCTCATGTATTTTCATCTTCCCGCCCCCATGTATCCGTTTTCATCACTAAAGAAGCTTAGACCGGTTCAGCAGCACATTGCCTCTCCATTCATTATATGGATGAAAAGGGAGGCATATGAAACTGAAACTAGGCCGCCTGTAAGAGAGAACCAACCGTTACTTTCATTATAAAAAAGGGGCCGGGCTGATTACATTAGACAGATCGTCAACTGATTGAAAAGAACGATAAGACATTCTACTCGGGTGCCTTAGCAAATCTAACAAACCTCGTTAACGGCGATTTCCTTGCAGGAATTCATATGCAAGAATCGCAAATTCAAGCGCCTGTCGTTTCGGGGCCTGCATCATATCCTCGCCAAGCAATGCATGCAGTTTATCTAGTCTATGATAAAGGGTCTGCCTGACAATAAAGAGCTGGCTTGCAGTTTCCTTTTTAGATCCGTTTGTCTGTAAAAAGATATTCAGCGTTTGATAGAGTCTTCCGCTATTTTGCTTATCATATAAAAGCACAGGCTCCAAATACTCTTTCACCATACATTCAAGCAGTCCGCTTTCCTGCATGACAGGCATGAGACGGAGCATATGCAAATCTTGATAAAATGGGCTTTCCACCCGCTGGGGCATCACTTTCTTTAAATGCAGCACTTCTTTGGCTGCTTGAAAGCTTTTTCTCATATGCTGAAACTGCTCACAATATGGACCGATGCCATAATTGATCACGGTTCCGCGTGGCTGCTCCCGATCATACAATTGTTTGATGTCGCTTGCAGCCTTCTCTGCACGCTCTTTCCAGTCCTCCTTCTTTCTCGTGTTCAATAAAATAAACAAGCTTTGTCCTTGATGCTCATACGGAATCAAATGGAAACCCGCACGCTGAAAGATGGAGCGGCACGATACGAGAAAATATAGATTTCCTGCGATTTCTTCGATTTGATGATGCTTTTGAAAGAGCATCACGACACAGCCGGTTGGCTTTTTCAATCCTTCTGTTTCTTCAAGATGCTCTAATATATCTCTTTCTGTATGCTCTTCTTGGAACCATTTTTGCAGCCATTCGTTCTCTTTAGTCTTCTTCAATTCTTCTGTATAAAGCTCTCTTAGCGTTTGCTGGGCCAGAGCATTTGCTCCTTTATCCATTACGAGCAGTTCAAATTCTGAGAGTGTGTTTGTTTGATGAATGAGCACAAGGTCTGCAAATGTCTGCTTGAGTGCAAGCACTTCTTTTTTGGTCACTTCGTATCCTTTTGGCAAGGAAGCAAACTGTAAATAATTCATGACCATCTCTTCGGTTTGTTTGGAGGAATCACATAAAATAATCGGCTCCCCCTGAACAGGAATGAGTAAAAGAATGCCCCTTACGTGCTGATACACCTGGTCCAAAATATCCATCTGCGGATGGGGAGTCAGCAAAAGCTCATTCAGCTTTGATGATAGTGCTTCTAGATCAGCCATCATTTGATACTGGCGTTCAATCATCATCGTATGGAGATGCTGTGTGATGTTGACGAATTTCACTTCTTTTGTAAACAGAATGAGCGGAAAATCTCTTTCTTCTGCATACTCAATCAGTTCTTCCGGCACATCGAATCTGAGCGGAACAAATTCAATACACAAGCCTGCCGCACCAGAATCGATCAGCTGTTTTAAAAATGCTTGAAACACATCCAATTGATCATGGAAGCCTGCGGCTGTTGTTAGTATGAGCTCTCCCCCATTTAACAAATCTTCTACAGCAGGCACTTCTAACACATGGACCCATCTGACCTGCCGAAACAATCCCTTTTCTCCTGCTAACACTTTCGCATGGGCAAAATACTTTGTTTTCAACACATCACTCACTTGAAAATGAACATCTACATTCATTGATATGTCCCCCTTTGTTTTGCCGCCTATCCCCTATCCCAGAGGGTGCATAGATAAAATCCATAATAAAACTGGTAATGTCACGATGCTTAAAACGGTACTGAGAAATGTCGTGCTTGAGACAAACTCAGGCTTCGTTCGAAATTGTACAGCCATGAGCGTAGTATTTGCCGCTGTCGGCATCGCTGCAACTAAGATCATAATTTGTTTCACTAGATCATCTACCGGTAAAATGAGTGTAAAGCCAAATGCGATGAGTGGTGAGATAAACAGCTTCAGCAATACAGCATAAGAAATGTTGCGATAATCCACTTGCTTAAAAGAAATGACGGCGAGCTGCATACCTAAAATAAGCATAATCGTCGGTATGGCGGCATCTCCCACAAGCTGGACACCCGTCATCACCTCTTTAGGTAGTGAAAAATCCATCAGCTGAAATAATAGACCGAGGAGTGCCCCATATGCAACCGGCATACGCAGCACTTTTTTCAGCACGACCTTTCCATCCCCTGCATCCTCTCCGCCCTTTGCTGCATAATACATACCGATCGTACTCATGACAAGCTGCTGCAGCACCATTAAAACGATAGCAATATCTAAACCAGCTGCTCCGAAGACAAGCAGGACAACAGGCGTGCCGTAATTCCCATTGTTCATAAATGCTGACGACAGAATCATGGCACAATACATTTCCTTCGAATAACCATAGATACGAGATAAAATAAAGACACATAAAACAAGTGAAAGACAAAGTCCGACGACAAAAATAGATAAGTACACATAGTCCATCGACACTTTGTTTTGATAAAAGGTTTCAAACGCAAGAAATGGTGACATTAAATATAAAGACATTGATGAGAGCGTATGTATGTCAAAACCAATGGCCTTCTGCCCAATATACCCGATAAGGAAAATACCGAACACTGGCAGTAAGACAAGTAAAAACTCCATGCTGCACCTACTTTTCTCTAGATGAATTCCTATTTTTTGTTTCCTCATAATCATACCACTGTTAAACAATAAAAAAGAAGCACCCTTATGAAGGTAGCTTCTAATTATTGACAAAGGGCTAAAATGTTCTTTATTTTAGCCCTTTGTCTTCTTTTCAGCGTGATTGAAAACCTTTGCAGTCTAGAAAGGACGAGTACCGAAGCGGAGCGAATTTGACATTCGTGAGCATCGGAGCGCAGGCCTGACACCGAATGCGAGGGTTTGTCTACAAGCTGAAGCGCCCTTATGAAAGGCCGCTTCTCTCCTCATCCAAATAGAACACTTCCCACAAATGACCATCAAGATCCTGAAAGCTCCAACCGTACATGAACCCATGATCCTGCTTTTCCTTAAACGGTGACCCGCCTGCTGCCATCGCCTGCTCCACCAGCTCATCGACCTCTTTTCGTGAATCAACCCGCATAGAGACAATGACCTCGGATCCCTGCCTTGCATCCACCAATTGCTTCTCTGAGATGGTTTGAAAATGCTTATGGGTTAACAGCATAACCGTAATGGTGTCACCAATGACCAAACAAGCTGCCTGATCATTCGTCAGCTGCTCTTGAAAATCAAAACCCAGCTGCTCAAAAAAAGCCTTTGATTCCTTGACATGCTTTACCGGTAAATTGATATACAAATGTTTAGCTTGTCGCCCCATTTTCCTCTCCTTTTTGAACACATGATCTCGTTTCAGTATATTCAGATTTTTCTCGAGCATCCCTTTATCACATGAAAAAATAAGCTTTCCTCCTTCTTTAGCTTATGTTTACAATACTTATGATGAATCTTGAACAGGTGGCTACGAAAGCCTTAGCTCGTCCAGCTGCTATGTCATTTTAAAAAATGTCATCAAAAAGAAGCGCCTTGTGGTAGGCGCTTCCTTTCATTATTTCTTATATTCAATATGGTACACATCTCTTCTTCGGTCTTTGAGCTGACGTACCGTTCCATCTTGCCGCTGTCTTCTTAAAATTTCTAAATCGACATCGCCAACGACAACCATTTCTATATTCGGATTACATTCTCCTACAATCCCATCTCTTGCAAATTCAAAGTCAGATGGGGCAAAAATCGCTGATTGTGCATATTGGACATCCATATTTTCGGTTTGCGGAAGGTTTCCGACAGTTCCAGAGATGACGGTATAAATCTGATTTTCAACCGCTCTAGCCTGTGCACAATAACGCACTCTTAAATAGCCTTGACGGTCTTCTGTACAGAACGGAGTAAAAATAATTTTTGCTCCTTTATCAGCTGCAATCCGAGCCAGTTCAGGAAATTCAATATCGTAGCAAATTTGGATCGCAATTTTACCACAGTCCGTATCAAATACCCGAACCTGATCACCTGCTGAAATCCCCCACCATTTTCTTTCATTCGGTGTGATATGGAGCTTATATTGCTTTTCAATCGTTCCATCACGTCTAAATAAATACGCGATATTGTAGATTTTCCCTTCCTCTTCAACGAAATGGGATCCACCAATGATATTAATGTTGTACTTCACAGAAAGGTCTGTGAACAAATTAATGTAGTCCTCGGTATATTCCGTGATACGCTGCACTGCAAGACTTGGGGAGCGCTCCTCTAAATAAGACATGAGCTGCGTTGTAAAAATTTCTGGGAATACGGCAAAGTCAGCTGACGCATCTGATGCGACATCAACATAATACTCCACCTGATTCATAAATTCCTCAAAGGAATGAATTTGTTTCATCGCATATTGAATGACGCAAATACGTACTGGGAACGCCGATTTATAATATCTTTTTGATTGCGGACGATAATCGACGTTGTTCCACTCCATTAGCGTCGCATATGTGCTGGATGCCTTATCATCCGGCAAATAATTCGGATTAATCCGCATCAGGCTGAATTCATTTAACAGCTGAAAAGATAAAACAGGATCATAAATTTGATGAAGCATGACCTGCTCGACATATTGACGAGGCGTCATTTCCTCTTGGTATTTATGATAATTCGGGATGCGTCCCCCAATAATGATACTTTTCAAATTTAATCTTCTTGCTAAGTCTTTTCTTGCTTCATATAAACGATGGCCAATTTTCATGCGGCGGTACTCAGGACTAACCATAACCTCAATTCCGTACATATTCATCCCATCTGGATTATGGTTTGTAATGTACCCATCATCTGTGATGTCCTGCCAAGTATGACGGTCATCGTATTCATCAAAGTTAATTAATAAACTTGAACAAGAGCCAATGATTTCTCCCTCAAATTCAGCACAAAACTGCCCTTCTGGGAAATGTTCAAGATGGCTTTCAAGATGCTCCCGTTTCCAAGGGTCCATGCCCGGAAAGCATACCTCTTGTAAGGCAATGATTCGGTCAATATCTTCTTCCCGGATATTACGGATCACCATTCTTTTTTCAAACCGCGTTAAATCGAGTTTTTCTGCCATGATGTTTTTGCCCCCTTACTGATCCTCTTTTTCAAGCTGATGGAATAGCTGGAGCAATTCGATTTCAGCCATGGATTCTAATCTCACATCGTATTCTTCAAATTGCAGCGTGCTCGTCACTTTATTTGGGACGATGACGCATTTCATGCCTGCCCGTTTGGCAGCCACTGATCCATTCACTGAATCCTCAAAAGCGACACAATCCTTTGGCTCTACACCTAAGCAGCTTGCGGTTTGCAAATAAAGCTCTGGATGAGGTTTGACTTCTTCCACATCATCTGACGTACGGATACATTCAAAGTAATCAAAAAGACCAATTTGCTTCAGGTGATCAGACACCCATTTATAGTCTGAGCTGGAAGCAAGTCCAATCTTGATCCCAAGCTCCTTCGCTGCCTGTAAATAAGCTTCTACGCCAGGTCGTGCTGATTCATCCTTCATTCTCTTTTGAAAACGAGAACGCCGGTCCGCTGTGAGTGCCTCATGATCGAGCGTCTTTCCTAGCTGCTTTTCCAAGTATTCAAACGGCTTAAAGCCTGCCTGCGTCCCGATGACGTTGCCCCATACGGAAAGAGGCAGCTCCGACTCATGCTCCGCAAACATTTCTTGTAAAACTTCATATTCATGTGTTTCTGTATCTAAAATTAATCCGTCAAAATCAAATATAATCGCCTTTACCAACGAGGCCACTCCTTTTTTTTACGAAAGTCTTTAATATGATACTCAATGCTATCATATCGTGAATAAAATTGACTTTCAAAGATGAATGTCTGCTAAAATAATTATGTATAAAAGGAGCCTGTACCATTTTGTCAGGCTCCTACCCGTGTTCGGTTCATTCTGCAAGAGGTCCAAGCGCTCCGATTCGTGGAGAAATAGGCAATGTTGAAAAAGAGCGGGTTTGGTATTACAGATCTAAAGGTTTCTCCGTTCCCTTAAAAATAGTATGTGCGGCAGCCGTGTAAGTTAACAAGGAAGTTCACACCAACTTTTACGCATTTTGAAGGCGTCGGCTGGCAAAATCGTCTAAATCAAACGGAAAAGAAAAGCCGCATGCATTGACCTGCTCACGGTTTCGCTCGAATAGCTCACGATCACACTTTGTAATATGGCGTTTAGGTTTTACAATAATGGTATGTAATAGCTGAAGTCCCGATAAAATACGAAAAGCATCGTCCATCGTTCCGTTATAAACCCCTTCAACAAAGGTTAGCGGGCGTTCTTTTTGAGGCGCAGCTGGGTCTTCGCCGACAGCATGGGATAGAAGATCTTCAACATCCTTTGATATTTCTTCAATTGCCTGCTCTTGCAGGTCTGTAGCAGCTTTCATTATTCTCACGTGACATCTACCTCTCTGTCGTTATTTCTCCATTCAGAATAGCACAGAAAAAAAGGCGTTCGCCAAGGTAAGTGTTTCCTATATATACCCAAAGAGAGGAACGGATATCATGAACATTCAAGGACACACGCTCTCGCTAAAAGTAGGTGAGCAGCATCAAGATACTTCACTGAGTCAGTTTTTAAAAACAGCCGTGTCGGCTTCAAAGCCGATTATCCATTTTTGGATGGAGCAGCAAAAAGTACGTTTAAATCAAAAGCCTGCCCATCACGCGGCAAAAGTCAGTGCAGGTGATCACATACTGATCGATTTATTTGAAACGGAAGAAAGTGATGTGACGCCAGAATATGGTGAATTAGAGGTGCTATTTGAGGACGAGCACTTATTGATTGTACAAAAACCCGCTGGACGACCGACGCACCCGAATGAAAAGGGACAAACGGGCACACTGGCAAACCTTGTGGCCTTTCATTTTCAAGCAAATGGCGAGGAAAAGCGAGTGAGACATATTCACAGACTCGATCAAGACACAAGCGGCACGGTCATTTTTGCTAAACACAGATTAGCTCATGCTGTGCTTGATCAAATGCTTTCTAAAAAAACGATCAGCCGAACCTACATCGCCATCGCAGAAGGACTTTTCAAGAAAAAGAAAGGCACTATTGATGCAGCGATTGGCCGTGACAAGCATCATGCCGTCAGACGAAGAATCTCTCCTACTGGTCAAAGTGCTGTCACTCACTTTCAGGTCATGGACAGTAATAAACGTCTGCAAATGACAGCCGTCAAGCTGCAACTAGAGACTGGAAGAACACATCAAATTCGAGTCCATCTTAGCAGTCTCGGGCACCCTTTAGCCGGAGATACACTTTATGGCGGAGCTCGTCATCATATCAACAGATGCGCTCTCCATGCCAAACAAGTAGACATGACACATCCTTTTACAGGTGAGCACCTGAGCATAGAAGCACCGCTTCCTCTAGATATGTCTCAGCTCATGGACGAAATCATCCATTAAAAAAAGAGCCTGCTGATCAAATGCAGGCTCTTTTTATTTAGACAGATGCTCTTTTTGCATAAATAATGTACCGCTCTGGTGCATTGCCGACGAAATGAAATGGATAGCATGTCGTTAACACCAGCTCTTCCTTTTTATTCTGCAAAGTAATAATGGAAGTATCATGCTGATCCACGATTTTCGTATGTGTGATTTCATAAACAAACTCACCATACGGCACAGTGATTTTCAGCTGATCCCCAATATTCAGTTCACCTGTTCGGCGAAACACCGTGTCACGATGGCCAGATAGGACGATTTGTCCCTTCTGATCTGGGTAATAACTGCCTTTGTAATGCCCGACTCCTTTGGCAAGATCATCCGCATCTGTCCCTTCGACAATGGGAAGGTCTGCTTTTAATTTCGGAATCGTCAGGATGCCAGAGGCTTTCCCCACATCAGGAGAAAACTGCTTCTTTGACATCCCTTGATCGTCCGCTACCGCTTTCTTTGCATCTTCTAATGATTGTGCCGTTTGAAGGTGCGTAGAGGCGATTTGCCAAATTCCCCAGCCGAGCAAGACAATTCCTGCTGTCATCACAGTAAGTGCAAGCCACTTTTTCATGCTTAAACTCCTTTACCTGTTACATTTCTCTTAGATGATACGGTCATTAGCTTGCTGCTTTTTCTTCTTGTTTTGCTTTTTGAATGCGTCCCTCTTTTTGATACACAATGGAAGCTCCTTCAAAGCTCTTCACAAAAGCGACAGTGGCTTCTAAATCCTCTGGACCTGTTTCAGGATTTTTCCCCAGCCGTCCTATCGGTGCATATTTACTGCCAGTTGCAGTTGCCATAAAATTATTCACCGTGAGTGTATACGTTTGATCGAGCGCAACGGCTGAACCATCTGGAAGCTTTAAGTCGACTACTTTATATGTTACCGGATCATAGGAATATGAAAAGCCTGAAATGCTATAATCTGGTCCAAATTGAGGAGAAATTTGCGCTTCAATGATCTCAGCCAAGTCTTTCCCCTTAATCTCAAGTTTAACTAAAACGTTGCCAAAGGGCTGAATATTAAACAGATCTCCCCACGTAATCGGCCCTTTTTCAAGGTTTTGCCTGATCCCGCCGCCATTCATCATGGCAAAATCACTTTTCATAGAATATCTCATACCATCGGCAATCAAATTACCGAGCGGCGTGTCTCCATCATTTGAATAGCCGCCTTCCATTTTGACACCCGCTTCTCCAACTACCTCACTAATAATCGGCTCAACTTCTTTCCCGTAATGAGCCAAGATGCCGGCTGCTTCCTTGTCCTTTTCAATACCAGACTGGTCTACATACTGAATATTTGCACTCTTTTTGACAATATTCTTTGTTTTGCGGTCAAGTGTTACATTGACTTCGCCAATGGCCTTCCCATATTCAAAGGCTTGAACAATTAATTTCCCATTGACCTCTCCGTTTACGACTTCGTGATTATGCCCTGCAAAGATGACATCAATTTCATCATCGCCTTCTTTGGCAAGCTTCGCACTCTCTCCAGTGATGGTATCTCCATTTTGCGAGGCTGTCATATGAGCTAAAACCGCAATGGCCCTGATCCCTTTTTCTTTTAATTCCTTCGCAGCTTCATTTACCGCTTTAACTTCATCTGTAAACTGAATGTCTTTAATCCCTTCTGGCATGACCATTCCTGCGGCTGACTTTGTCACAACACCGATAAATGCTACAGGGATTCCTTCGACATCCATGATTTCATAAGCAGGTAAAAGTGGCTTACCTGTATCCTTGTATTCACAATTTGCACAAACGAGCGGAAAATTCTGTCCGTCATATCCCTTTGTGCCTTTAGGATGTTCTCCGCCATTTATGATCCGTAATAGCTCGTCCACCCCTTCATCAAATTCATGGTTGCCGACCGTGCCAACATCAAAGCCAATGTTCTCCATGAGTTCAACTGTTGGTTCATCTTGCAGAAGAGAAGATATTGGAGAGCTGCCGCCAATCATATCTCCAGCATGGACTGTGATCGTATTTTTGTTTGCTGCTTGTTTTTGTTTCATATAAGCCGCCACATAATCCATCCGTCCGTACGTTCCTTTATTGCCATCACCTTTCAGATCCAGTTCGTATTGTTGATCAATTTTCCCGTGTAAATCATTCATGCTTAAAATGGTTAATGGGACTTCCCCAGTTCCTTCTGCCGGCTGATAGCCAGCCTGTTCTGCTTCTTCTTTTGAAGCAAAAAAGATGCGTTTATCTACAGAAATTTCTTTCCAGCTGTCAGGCGATACGTACGTTTTCGCTGATGAATCACCGACGTAGCGTGTCAGTCCTTTTTTCTGTTCACGTGCTCTAAATTCAAACGGCTGTTCCAGCAGCGGATCTGCTTCATTCCAAATGCCAAGCCCTTTTTCTTTCGCCTCTTTGACAGCTTTTTGGAACGTCTGATAGTCCTTTTCATCTCCAACCGGCCAGATGAAATACGTAGGAGCATATCCTTTTTTCACAAGCTCTAAATTCGTATTGACCCCTTTTTTGGTTTTCACTTGAGCTAAAAGACGTCCATAGCCGTCCTTCGCTTCTGGACCAATCTTTAATGTGACTTTATCTCCGCTTGAAAGAAGTGTGTTTAAATAGTCCGCCGCCTTCTGTCCAAAACGCAGCTGATTTTGATCTAATTCATTTTTGGGCTTATGGTACGTTTCCGGCGTGTCCATATTCACAAAGCGCACCTTTGTTGTACCAAGCACAGGCTTCTTTAAATGAATCGTATCTCCATCCACCACCCGGTCAACCGTTGCCTCGTATTCTTTCTTGATTTTTGGCGGCTTTGGCTGGCGTTTCAGCAGGCTGACATCACCCTTGTGTCGTGGAAGCACCTGCAGCGTATCATACCTGCTTAACACTCCTGTAAACTCATACCACTTCCCTGTCTTCACTTCATCAATGGCACTTGTATCCACCATCACTCTAAGGGTGGTGCTGTGATATTTTTTATCAATGATCACCACATTGTATCCACCGCCAGCCGGCTGCTCTGGTTTTGATTCAACATAGCCCTTGACCTTCACAAGTTTTCCTTCATGTTTACGTGCCTGATCCATTTCTAGTTGTTTCACGGAGACTCGCTTCGGCTTTGGCAAGGCTTGATTCACACCATCGATCTTCAGGCGGTCTCGATCCGGCACAATTTCAATCAGTCCTTTATAAGACGTGATCTTCCCCGATACTGTCACCTTCATGCCCGCTTTTAGTTCTGGGAAGTTGTCAGGCTGTGCTGAATATATATTGATTCCAGCTGATTTGTCTTGAATGTACGTTGACAGTTTCCCATTGCCTATAGCAGATTGATCTGCTGTCACAATTCCGCTCACTGTCACTGTCTCTCCGATTAGCTGACGGGCTTTCTTGATTTTCATTGGCTTCTTTTGGTTCCATACCGTTTCCTTCTTTTCAGACGCACTGGCTTGTTCTGCTGTGATCATGCCAGGCAGTAAAGTTTGCAGACTAAAGATCACCAAAACCAAACAGCAGATCATTCGAATGGATCGAACACGTTTCATTAAACCTCTCCCCTTCCGAGCTTTATCTCTCATAGTGTACTAAGTAAATATTGATGGTAGATGGATTTCTTGTAAATCTTATGTCTGCTAGCTCATTGGAAACGTAATAATCACCCGTGTCCCCTCGAAGCTTTTGCTTTCAAAACGAATGCTGCCGCCATGGCTTTCAATGATTTTAATCGTCATCATTAAACCAAGGCCAGTCCCTTTTTCTTTCGTTGTATAAAAAGGTTCACCCAGTTTCCCTATTTCGTCTTCTGGTATGCCCTTACCTTGGTCTTCAAAGATCAGCATCATCTGATTATGTTCCAATACGGATGTGACCTGAATAACACCTGTCACACCATCCATCGCTTCAATACCGTTTTTAAGAATGTTTAAGAAGACTTGTTTCAGTTCATTCGGTATACCTTGAATGTTTGGCAGCGACGGAGACAAATTCTTTTGAATAGACACGCCTTTTAAAACCGCTTGTGATTCAACGACCATGATCACTTCTTCGAGCAGAAGATTGACTTGTACCGGCTCAAATTTCACCGATTTGCTTCTAGAGAGCACAAGGAATTCATTAATAATGGCTTCAAGCCGATTAAATTCAGACATCATCACATCTGCATAATCCTTCTGATATTTCTTACTTTGAATCATCAGCTGTAAAAATCCCTTTAACGACGTCAGCGGGTTCCTTATCTCATGGGCGATGCCGGCTGCAAGCTGACCTACTGCGGACAGCATCTCTGACTTCATCAGCATCTTCTCTGACTGCTTTTGATTCGTAATATCCTCTGAAATCCGCATCACGGTAGACTGCATTTTGTCAGGATCATCAATTCGATGTAAAGAGACCCTCTCCCATCGTTCACGACCTGATAAATCCTGAAAGTACAGCTCACCTGTCCAGCTGCCTTCTTTTAAACAAACGTCCCATTGCTTTTCTAAATCATCACATTGACACAGAGAATGGTAGACAGAAAAGATATCTTTGCCGATCAGGTCATATTCATGCTGCTGCACAAACTGGCAAAAACGCTGATTCACGCATTGGATGACCCCTTCCTCAGTTGCAACAACAATATGGATATGGCTATTATCCAGTGCTGTTACCGCTAGATGAAGTGACTGTTTGATTTTTGTCATTTCCGTCATTTTAATCCACGTCATCACCGCTCCCTCATGATCTTGGTCAAGGATAGGTGTGATGTGAACGGTGAATTGTTCTCCTTCATTCGTTTCAATTTCTCGTTCGATGACGCGCTTATCCGAGATAACGGATTGTATGTCATGATAGAGCGTTTCCTGCGTAAGTTTCTTAGCCATCGACTGAAAGGATTGCTGGTGCCTTATTTGAGCTGAAGTAAATAAAGAGGCAGCTGTAGGAGTGTAGTAGCGAATATTCATGTCTCGGTCCACAAACAACGTCGTAAGCTCCGGCTTGACAGAAGGTCTATACAGTTCTTCCCTTGTTACCCTTAAGTTGTTTATGATATTAATAAAATGATCGTGTTTTTTCTCAAGCTCCGCTATTTGCGTGTTTTTCGCTTTTAATTGAGCCCTTGCCTCCTGCTCTTTTTGTTTGACTTCATTTAGTTCATTTTCTAAGTCGACAATACGCTGTTGATAGACTGAATTCTGATCTGACATCCCATTTTCCCTGCTGTTCTTTTGATTTTTTCCTCTCTCATTCATTCGAATAAGAATGACGTATACTCCTTTAAAACGGCGATCAAAACTCTTTACAGTAAAATCCGCATACTGCTTTTTTCCTTTTTCCGAAATGAGAACATGCTGAAACACAACCTCTGTCTCGTCAGTCCATACCTTTTGAAAGGTTTGACTTAACATCTCTTTCAAATATTTAGGTGTCACATATTCGCATGATTGATCTGACACTTCTACATGGTCTAAGAAAGAATAGGCCCCATTTGACATTGCCAGGATCTTGTTACAATCATTAATGACTATACATGCATCATAATCCTCGCTTACATCCTTCATATATTGTGCAGCTCGTTTTTTCAACTCGACATCACGAGCGTCATGTACCCAAGGGACACTAGGTGCAGGAACGTTGGAATGGGTGTAAATGTTCCACTTCTCATTGAACAATTGAAACAATCGAGGGATATTGGGGACAGTTTCATTTGGCCCTAAAATCAACACCCCTTGATCTTTTAAAGCATATTGGAATCGGGATAATACTCGTTTTTGCACTTCTGGCTCAAAGTACATCAGAACATTTCGGCAACTGATAAAATCGAGGTGGATAAAAGGTGAATCAATCAATAAATTGTGAGGAGCAAAAACAATATGTTTCCTAAGCGACTGCTTCACAATAAAAGCGTCACCTTTCTTTTCGAAATATCGCGCCCGCCATTTTTCCGGTATGCTTGCCATAGATTCTCTCGAATAAAGACCTTTACTAGCTATTTGAATGGCTTTTCGGTTGATATCTGTCGCAAAGACTTGAAGTTCAATGGACACATCTCTTCGCTTCATTTCTTCTAAAAATAAAATTGTAAAAGAATAAGCTTCTTCCCCTGTCGAACATCCCGCAACCCAAATTCGGCATCGAGATTTCCCGTTGTTCATCGAATGGTCAATGATTGACGGTATTACCTTCTGTTCACATACTCGAAAAGCCTCCATATCTCTAAAGAAAGTAGTCGTGCCGCTTAGGAGCTGAGCGTGCAGGCGGTCAAGCTCATCTGGTTCTCTTTCTAATAAACGATCGTACTCTGATAATAATGACATCGGCTCGTTTGCAGTGCGCATACGCTTTTGAATGACAGAAAGCAGCCTTTTCTTTTCATAGGCTGAAAAGGCAATCCCTTTATACATTTCAAGACGTTCAATGATTCTTAGTAAAGCTGGATCCATCTCATCAGCATGCGGAACATTGATGATATTGGCCATATATGCCGCAAGAGTGGATGGATTTTTGAATGTGTGATGATACATACTGTCAAAACCACTCTCTACCTCACTGCACGATAAGGCTGTTCCGCCTTGCTCAACCAACTGAAGCAACCCACTCCCCACACAATGACCTTTTTGAAAAAAGATCGCAAACGCCTCTTCCTTTTGAACACTGGCAAGTGACTTAAAAAGCGAGTTGACAGAGCATGCCTTGTTTGTTGGCAGCTGCTCAGATACATGAAGCCGGTGATCTTCCGTTAACGTCACAGCTGCATGCTGCGGACAAAAATAGATCGTCTTTTTCATGACTTTCTCACCATGTTTAATCGTTTTTGCCCGGTAGCCAATCGGTAAAACAAGTGCTTCCAAATCTGTTATACAATCGCCTGTCACATGATTTTGCACAACAATAAAAGAGGCATTTAAATCATGTGGTAATGATTGAAAAAAAGCCTCAAGATGATGCTGTTCAAACGGCGAAACACCGATGCCGATCACTGGTGTCTGCACATGTTCGTCTTCTATCAAACGATTAATGATTTTGTCCTGCATCTGGTACCCCCATGTTCATTCGTCTGATACTTTTTTTCGACAAAAAGAAAGAAAACCCTCTAATTGTAAATAATGTTTTTTGCATGAAAACGTGAAAACATCCTCACATTAAAACAGAGTGTATAAACAGAAGGAGGAATCTCAATGCAAAACGATCAGCAGCCAATGTTTCAAGGAAGCGCTCAGCAGCCTGAGCTCAACCATGGCGGGCATGAGTTATTCGATTTACATGAAATTTTAGCCGGCACGATTAATATTTTGGATCAATATATGATCTTGCGGCAATTTATTCAAGATCCTGCATTATCCGACATCCTGGATCGACAATATCAATTCGTTTTATCCCAGTACAATGTCACTGTAGATTGTTTTTCTACAGGCCAAAAGCCTAGTGAAGAAACCGCTACTTATATGATGAAAGAACACACTCAAGTGACATACGGAATCAAACCTTCTCAGCCGAAGAAGCCGAACCAGTCACTACAGGATGTAAAAGACTTAGGCATCACAGGACACATGCTCAGCCTAGTCAAATCACACGCCGGGTTACTTTCAATGTCAGCATTAGAAGTAACAAACCCTGTTGTCAGACGTGTGCTTGCTGCGCAGATTCCGAACTTTATCGAAATGGCGTATGAAATTTTCTTGTATCAAAATAAGCATGGCTACTATCAAGTTCCTCAGCTTTCCAAACAAGACATGACCGCCATGACGTCAGCTTTTGCACCGCTTCAGGGGCAGGTTCAAATGCCTCCTAGTAAGGCCGATCAACAAAAGCCTCTTCATTAAGAAAAACGGCTGACCCCCTTCTTTGGTCAGCCGTTTTTTCTTTGGTACATGACTTTAAACTGATCTTCAAAATCTGTGAGCCTCTTCCCCGTCGCCTGTTCAAAGCCGCTAGCAAATTGGCCCGTTTTCGCAGTTTCCTCTATGATTTCATGTATGACGCCTCGTCCGCAAAGCTGCAACAGCTCATAGATCATATAATAGCTTTGTAAATATACATCTGTCTCATACGTCACCCGGGAATTCTGCCAGTCTTGATCAGAATGAAGAGATTGAAAAGGAATCACGTCGAAGCGTTCAGACGTAGCATTTAACACGTCATAGGCCGTCCATTCTGCTGTTCCTTCGTGGAACCAAAGCGGAAACATTCCTGGAGACACTTCATATGAATGGACCTTTTCATAGAAAACAAAATGAGCATACTCATGAATAAACAACGTATTGAAAAAGTATAAAGGCAGTGTCTCTTTCTTCAATAATGCTTCCCGTTTATCTGGATATAACCCAATCATTTGATCATGATCAGAGTAAAATCCAGTAATATGCTTGATCCCTGCCATTTGTTCGATCGACTCTTTATCATCAAAATAAATAACGTCTAAAGGTCTGTCAGCTTCAAATTGAAACACTGACGCTGTCCTCTTCTCTGCCTGTTTCAAAGCCTCTATTGTCAGATCAACAAAAGCTTCCTCTTCCTCTGCATAGTAGATTCGAATATGTTCATAGACTTGCTTATTGAGTCCCTCCGTTATAATCGTTTTAGGAGAAGACTGCTGCTCTAAATATTGTCCTGTCAGCTGAAACGCAACATAAATCAAGTACGCGGTGAAAGCATAAAAAATCAGACCTGCTGCAATCATTCCGCCTACAAGTTTTTTATGAATCAATGACGGCTTGGCTTTCATTTGCTCCCCACCCGAATTCATCCTGCACCCTCTTTCTCTTTCTATGAAGAAACAAAGATCAACAAGAGGTGATATATTTTTTACTTTATGCAGTCAGGTACGCGAGGTGCGGTTCCAAACAAAAAAGCCGCATATGACATACGGCTTTTGTCGTAGCTATTTTGATTCAGGGAAGACACGTCTAACCGTTTCAGTAAATTCATCGAAGAATCCTGAAATTGGCTCTCCGCTTTTAATACGTTTTCCGTAACCTTGCATACGATCGACAAAGTCTGGATTAGCAGATACATACACGTTGTCGATTTGTTGATCCGTTGATTTGACTTTGTCTGAAATTTTCTTTTTCAGATCGTCCGTCACATCACCGCTTTTATTGCCTTCAAGCACAACGGCTACAAATGCATTTTTTCCAGTGACAAGCACGTTCGCTGTTTTCACTTCAGACATATTCGCTACAAGCTCTGACGCCTTATCTGCCACTTTGACCTTCTGAGGTGTTTGAACATCTGGCTGATCCTGTCTCATGTTGTCATTCTTATATGTGACATTTTCATATTGCCTTTTCATTGTTCCTCTACGCTCATCGCCTTGATTGTTCATTCCACACCCAGCGGTGATTAATGTTGGCACGAGCAGTAAAGATAGCATCCATTTCTTATTCATCAATTATTCCCTCCTTTTGCTCATAGGTTTTTCATCCAGCCGGCTTTTTATGCACACATCCTCTGTTTTCGTAAAATGAATTCATAATTCAGCTGGGTTTGGTCATCCTAAACATGATGAAGAATCATCACGACCAAATGGAGGGATTCGTTTGTTTAAAAAAAGAAAAGGTATGAGCACTGGCGCAATGATCGCAGTATCAACAGCTATCATTGCATTATTCTCCCCAGTTTTACGAAGAAGGCTGAAAAGCATGACACAAATGAATATGTCTTCAATGAATAAAGGCACAAACCATCAGCACCAAAACTCATCTCGCCATGAGTCCCACTCACATAAAGAATCAAAAGGAACAGGTGAAGTTGGACAAATGATCAAGCAAGCATTCACAGCTGTCCAGCCAAATCAAACAAACCAGCACCAATCACCAACAAGAACCCATCAGCCAAGAGAGTCTTATGCGCAATCTCTTCACATTGATGAAAATGTGATGAATGTGATGGATGATGAATCAATCCAGCAAGTCATCAATGACATCGAGCACAAATAATAAAACAGGAGCCTTCATAAAAAGAGGCTCCTGTTTATTCTCCAGAAAAATGTTCTTTGACCATGAGACAAAAGGAAGGTGAAAATGAGATTTCGATTGTTGTGAGGAAGTCGTCATGATGCTCTAATATCAGCAAAAGCTCCTTTTCTTCCTTCCGATCTTTTTTTATCTCTACATGCTGCACTGTTTTAAAATCATATATGCCTAAAACGGATTCGGTCTTTTTTCGAACGACCTTTAAGGTAAATTCCCGCATAGCAAGCGACATGCCCACAACAAATCGCTCCTCCTGATTCTCGAACCGAAACGTCAAATCTTGATATTCAACCGGCATTTCTTTTTCAAATCCGGCATCTGGCATTTTTTCAAAAAAAGAAAGCCAGTCCGTTTGATCTGGAAAGCGTTTTCCTCGCATTTTCTTCAATTCCTCTTCATTAAAATTTTTATTAATTATCCTTTTTACCCTTTTCTTTTGCAACAAATTTTAGTAATTTTAAAAAGGTGATTCTATTTTGCTAAGAGACCTCTTTATTAATTTAACAATTCTTGTTACTTTCCATTATTTATTTATGCTTGTGTTTAAAGAGAATTTTCTAAAAAAAGAAGATACCTTGCTCAGACAAATATGCAAAGGCATGCTTTCTGGGTTACTCGGTGTCCTTTTAATGTTCTTCTCTATTAAAACAGGACCAGCGATCATCGATTTAAGACATATTCCCCTTATTTTAACGGCCTTTTATGGAGGCATCGCCCAAACAATGATTGCAGCCTTTGTTGTCGTCATTGGCCGATTATTAATTGAAGCCAACATCGCTTCTTCCATCAATATTTTTTCCATGATGTTTATCGCAGCCTCTTCTTTTTTGATTGCAGAGCGTCATATGAATCATGTTGTGAAAATGCTGTTATCCATTACGATTGGTAATGTGATGGCCACAAGCCTGTTTATCATGGTCGTGCATGAGACATCATTTCAACTGCATTCTACTTATTGGATTTTCTCATATATTGCTGGATTGTTTAATTTTTATGTCATTGAGCATCAAACAAAAGCATATCAGCTGTTAAATTTGTATAAATTCCAAGCTCATTATGACTTTTTAACAGGTGTTTTAAATAAACGGAAGTTCGATGAGGTATTAAGTGATGCTTTTACTAAGAAGTTGAAGCAGCCTATCCATCAAATGTCCCTTATTTACCTAGACATCGATTACTTCAAAACCATTAATGATCAATATGGGCATCATGAGGGAGATATCGTTTTAAAAGAAATTGGTACAAGGCTGATTAAAAACACAAGAAGCTCTGATTATATTGGGCGGATTGGCGGTGAAGAATTCGCTGTCCTTCTTCCAAACTGTACAATTGAAAAAACATGGCAGATTGCAGAACGCTTACGAAAAAAAATAGCAGATCAGCCGATTTATTTAAAAAACGGTCTGTCCATTCATACTACAGTATCAATCGGATGTGCTTATTCTCATGGAACTAGTGCAGACATTAAGCAATTACCGATTATAGCTGATCAGGAGCTCTATAAAGCGAAGGAGTCCGGCCGAAATCAAGTGAGCTTTTCAGAGAGAAAAAAAGACCATTTGACATAGGCATTTTCCTCAATTTGTTAGCGCTAATTATTTTTAAAAAAGTTTTCGTATAACAGTTGTTTTTTCCCGCAAACACTGGTAAAGTAAAGGTAATTATTTTTGTTCGTATCATCTTTAAGAAGAAAGTTTTGTAAGAGTTTTCGTCTTTGAAGTTTGTGTAAGAGCAAGAATAGTGAATTTAAGCGTTAAGATCGCTTTAGGAGGAAATTTCATGTTAGAAGGTAAAGTAAAATGGTTCAACTCTGAAAAAGGTTTCGGATTCATCGAAGTAGAAGGTCAAGACGATGTATTCGTTCACTTCTCTGCTATCCAAGGCGAAGGCTTCAAAACTTTAGAAGAAGGTCAATCAGTTTCTTTCGAAATCGTTGAAGGTAACCGTGGACCACAAGCTGCTAACGTTAACAAAGCGTAATTTAAGAGCATCTGCTCTTTTAGCACTTTATAGAGTGAAGGAAAACCGCCCGGCTTTTGCCGGCGGTTTTTTTGTTGCATAAAAAAGAGAACCTGATGAGAGGTTCTCTTTTTTATTTGTCCTTCTGCTTTAGCTTTTGCAAAGCAGAACGATACATATCATCATTCATTTTAGTTTCTGGTTCTTCTTCTTTGACAGGTGGTTCTGGCTGTTTAAACTTTTGAAGCGCCTGTCTATAGAAATCGTCGCCAGCCGCAGCATCATCTGTTTGAGAAGGCTCTGACGCTTTTTTTTCAACTTCAGGCTCTACAGGTCTCGCAACAGCTTCTGGCTCGCTATGCGGCACGTCAGGCTGATTGGAGACATCTTCTTTGATCTCTTCCTTATCGGCCGATGCGTGTCTGACATTGAACGCTACTAATCCAATAATGACTAGAACAGCAGCTACTAACGCTACAATAATCGTCGCCAAAAGAACCCTCTCCTTATCGCTTAAATGATGCAGTGACTGATGCTACACGTCTTCCTAGTGCTTTTCCGAGTTCAAAGCCTTCAGTCGAAATCAATTCATCAGAATCGATCGGACATGTCACACCAGCTCCATAGTAAGAGCCGTATAAAGCATTCTCAGGAACATTTCCAGGAAGGCCGACAACAAGCATTCCTTGGTGGAACATTGGGGTAATCAAATTATGCATTGTCATTTCTAAACCGCCGTGTGTTGTAGCAGTTGTACAGAAAACAGCACCGACTTTATCGATTAGTTTTCCTTCTGCCCATAAGTAGCCAAGACGGTCAATCCATGTCTTTAACCCAGAACTAATGGTACCAAAGTGACCAGGGCAGCCCCAAATGATCGCATCCATTTGATCAAGCTTGCGAATGTCTGCATCTTTCACGTGATCAATGAATACTTCAGCTTGCTCTGTTTCACCTGCGCCTGCTGCAATCGCTTCTGCAAGTGCTTTTGTATGGTCACCTTCACTATCGTATACAACATAAATTTTCATGTACGGTCCCTCCACACTTATCTTGCATCTTGGTTTGCTTCCTTAGGTGCTGGAAGCAATGATATTTCTTGTTTCTTATGCTGCTGTTCTTTTCGCTTTTTATCCTTACGAACATCTCGCAGGAACAAGCTGAGAATGACACCAGCCGCACAGAATAATGTCACCCACATGTAAGCATCATTGATACCCATCACGTTTGAATCGATCTGTGCTTTCGTAAAGAGCTGGGTGGATACATATTTTTGAGCAGCTTCTGCTGTCATGCCCATATGATGCATCACATTCGATACAGCCGCCTGGAATGAATTCATAAAGAGCGGGTCGGCTGTATTTGTTTGATCCGCCATATTGGAATAATGGAATGTCGTCCGATTCGTATAAATCGTTGTGATCAAACTCGTACCGATGGAACCGCTAATTTGTCTCAATGTATTAGACATCGCTGTACCATGGCTGTTTAAGTGCTGTGGTAATTGGTTCATCCCTGCTGTCATAACCGGCATCATAAGAAGTGACATACCAAATGCACGTACTGCATACATGAGCACAATGTGACTATAAGAAGTATCAATGGTCAGCTTTGTAAACTCATATGTCGTGACAACGGTAATGAGCATCCCCACAATCGCAAGCGGACGAGGTCCAAATTTATCAAACAAGATCCCTGAAATCGGGGACATAATGAGCATCGCAAGTGCCCCTGGAAGCATTAATAGCCCAGATTGCAATGCCGTAAACCCAACGAGGTTTTGCAGATAAATCGGAAGTAAGAACATCCCTGTATATAAGGCAACCGTAATAATGATGTTAATAACACTTGATAATGAGAAAATGCTGTATTTAAATACGCGGAAATCAAGCATCGGATTATCAACTTTCAACTGTTGGAAAATAAAGAGAATAATCGCAATCGCACCAATAATAATCGTAGATAAGACGATCGGATCTGTCCAACCATCACTTCCTGCTTCACTCACTCCGTAAAGAAGGGAAGCAAAACCAACGATTGAAAGAATCGCACCAAGACTGTCCAGCTTGATTTTTTTAGGCTCTACAATATTTTTAAACATAAAGAAAGCCGCGATAATGACAATCGCACCGATTGGCACAAGTCCGTAAAACATAATACGCCAAGAATAATGTTCAATAATGTAGCCAGATAATGTTGGTCCTACTGCAGGAGCAAACATCATCGCAAGACCGAAAATCCCCATTCCTTTCCCTCTGTTTTCCGGAGGGAAAATAAAAAGGATTGTTGTCATGACGAGCGGCTGTAAAATACCGCCGCCGACAGCCTGAATCAAACGGCCGATGAGCATGGTTGAAAAGTTTGGCGCAATACCGCAAATAAATGTACCTAGTGTAAATGAGATCATGGCCACTAGGAATAAGCTACGCTGTCCAAAACGTGTGATTAAAAACGCAGACAACGGAATCAGCACACCGTTGACAAGCATGTAGCCTGTTGTCAGCCACTGAATCGTCGTTGCACTCACATTAAATTCTGTCATTAAATGGGGCATAGCTACGTTCAAAAGCGTTTGGTTTAAAATCGCTACGAACAAACCGGCCATTAAAATGATCAGTAAAGACAAGGAGCCTGCTCCCTGTTTTGTCGCTGCAGGTTGATTTGCCATCTCAGACAACCTCCTTTCATTTTTTGATATCAATCATCATTAAGATGAAATTTTGACAGAAGCATTCATACCTGGAAGTACTTTGTCTGATGGATTTTTAATTGAAATTTTCACTGCTACTTTTTGCGTTACTTTTGTATAGTTACCACTTGAATTTGTTGCTGGCAGCATATTGAATGTTGAGTTTGTCGCATAACCAATTTGTTCAACAGTTCCTTCAAATGTTGTATCAGGATCTCCATCTACAACGATGTCGACTTTATCGCCTTTTTCAATGTTTTTAATATCTGTTTCTTTAATATTTGCTGTGATGTAAAGCTTGCTTAAATCGATTGTTTCACCAAGAACTGTACCAGGCTGCACTTGTTGGTTGTTTTGGATTTCTTTTTTGACTAATGTGCCATCAGCCACTGCTTTAATGTTTGTTTTTGTTTGTCCTTCAACTTTTGCAACTGTGCTGTCTTTTTCCACTTCGTCACCTTCGTTGATATCCCAGCCTTTGATTTGTCCAGCTGCTGGTGCTGTGATTTGATACATGTCACCTGTCACTTTAGCCTCATCTGTTTTGACAAAGTTTGTGCTTTCGTAGTAGTAATAAGCACCTCCGGCAATAATGGCAAGAATTACAATAAGGCCAATAATGTTCGTTAGCAATAAACGCCCTCTGTTCATGTTTTGTTTCTCCTTTCATGTATAAAAATATAGTGTCATCTGCTTTAGCAAACTTAGAATGCCCATCATCTGACAGAATATGAAACAAGCTCAACAATCTGTCTTTTTCCCTTGATCTACCCCCGCCCGAAACATGGTGTGCAGCCCATTTATATTTATTGTTCAATTATGAGCAAGGAGCAGAAAAAGAAGAAAAGACGATCGGCATCTTTTTTGAAAAACTTATATTTAACAAGATTAAATATTAATAAATGAAAATTGAAATGTCAAAGAGAAAGTTTTACTTTTTTTCTGGTGATCCCTTCCTTCTCCACACAAAAAACCTTTCAGCCCTTATGCTGAAAGGTTTTTTCAAATGTGCTCGTTATGAATGAACTTCTTCCTGCTGAAAAAATTTTTTTAGTGCGAGAAAAACGTCTGATTTTTGCTTCAGAATATAATGCTTAAATTTCTCATCCTGAATATGCTTGTATGCTGACATTAACGTAGAATGCCGGTTGTATTGATTCACTTCACCATAGCAAAATAAATTGGCTTTTTTCATGATCTCAGAAACAAGTTTCACACACCGGGCGTTATCTGATGTCAAATTGTCACCATCAGAAAAATGAAAAGGATAAATATTATACCGCGACGGCGGGTATCGTTCGTCTATGAGCTCTAGTGCCTTTCGATAGACAGACGAGCAAATGGTCCCCCCGCTCTCACCCCGCGAGAAGAAATGTTCTTCGTCTACCACCTTCGCCTCTGTATGGTGAGCAATGAATTCAATATCAACTGTCTCATACTTTGTCCGTAAGAAACGTGTCATCCAAAAGAAAAAACTTCTCGCCATATATTTTTCCCAAAGACCCATACTTCCGCTCGTATCCATCATCGCCAAAACGACGGCTTTCGACTCTGGTTTGGTCACTTCATTCCACGTTTTATACTTGATATCCTCCGGGTAGATGGGATAAAAGGAAGGACTGCCTGTCATCGCATTTCGTTTAAATGCCGACAGCATCGTTCGTTTTTTGTGGATATTTCCTGTTAACCCGGTTTTGCGAATATCATTAAACTCAATTTGTTCGACAATGATGTCGTCAAGCTCCTTTTGCTTGAGGTTTGGCAGCTCCAGTTCACGAAACAGTGCTTCCTCGAGATCCATTAATGAGACTTCTGCTTCGTAATAATCCTCACCAGCTTGATCTCCAGCGCCCTGCCCCTTTCCTTGACCCTGCTTACTGTCTGAGCCGTCACGCGCAACAACATCGCCAACCTCGCTGTCTCCATCCCCTTGACCCACATGCTTATTTTTGTCGTAGTTATACCGAATTTTATATTCATCTAATGAACGAATCGGAATTTTAACAACATCTTTTCCATTCGACATGATGATGCTTTCTTCTGTGACAAGATCCGGCAAATTGTTTTTAATCGCCTCTTTGACTTTTTTCTGATGACGCTGCTGGTCGTCATAACCTTTTCGATGGAGGGACCAGTCTTCCTGAGACACAATAAACTGACTTTTTTCTTGCCGGGACATCCATCCCCCTCCTCACCTTTTTCCACAATTCTTCCTTTATCCTATGCTGCTCGTCATCCAAGTTGACGATCATTTCTAAAAAAGACATTACCGGTGCTGATGCGCCAATAATGCCTCCTTCATTTATTAACGATTCAGAAGACTGCCTACATATTTTAAAAGTTCATTTGCACTTGTTGAATTATAGCCATGCTCATCAATCAATCTAGCCACTACTTCGTTGACCTTCTTCAGCTGCTGTTCATCCGGTGTCTTCGTCGATGTCGTAATTTTCACCACATCTTTTAGATCGGCAAACAACTTCTTCTGAATGGCCTCTCGCAATCTCTCATGAGAATTATAATCAAAGCGTTTTCCCTTTCTCGCATAAGCCGAAATACGAATCAGAATTTCTTCTCTAAATGCTTTTTTGGCGTTTTCAGAAATGCCAATCTGCTCCTCAATTGAACGCATGAGCTTTTCATCAGGATTCATTTCTTCACCCGTTAACGGATCACGCAGCTTGTTTTTATTGCAATAAGCCTCAACATTATCCAAGTAATTATCCATCAGCGTTTTCGCAGACTCCTCATAGGAATACACAAATGCCTTTTGCACTTCCTTCTTCGCAATATCATCATACTCTTTTCGCGCGACTGAGATGAAATTCAAATAACGTTCCCGGTCCTCGCTGGAGATAGATGGATGCTGATCAAGCCCTTCTTTTAAGGAGCGCAGGACATCCAGTGCATTGATCGATTCCATATTCTTTCGAATGATGGTAGATGAAATTCGGTTGATTACATAACGCGGGTCAATTCCGCTCATCCCTTCATCATGAAATTCCTTTTTCATCTCATCAATGTCGACTGACTGGAAGCCTTCGACACTTTCTCCGTCATACAGACGCATTTTTTTCACCAAATCAATATCAGAACGCTTCGGCTCTTTCAATCTCGTCAAAATGGAGAACATTGCTGCTACCTTCAGCGTATGCGGGGCAATATGCACATCTGAGACATCACTTTCTGAAATCATTTTATGATAAATGCGTTCTTCTTCTGTGACCTTTAAATTATAAGGAATTGGCATCACAATAATTCTTGAATGCAAAGCCTCATTCTTTTTATTTGAAATAAATGACCGGTACTCGGTTTCATTCGTATGGGCGACGATCAATTCATCTGCACTAATCAAGGCAAATCTCCCTGCCTTAAAATTTCCTTCCTGCGTTAATGACAAGAGGTGCCATAGAAATTTCTCATCACACTTTAACATCTCCTGAAACTCCATCATCCCTCGGTTTGCTTTATTGAGTTCTCCATCAAAGCGGTACGCACGGGGATCTGACTCTGATCCAAATTCGGCAATGGTTGAAAAATCGATGCTTCCTGTTAAATCGGCAATGTCCTGAGATTTCGGATCAGACGGACTAAAGGTACCAATGCCGGTCCGTTTATCCTCTGAGAAAAAGATCCGCTCGACCCTTACATCCTCAATTCTGCCGCCATATTCCTCTTCCAGTCTCATCATGTTCAGAGGCGACAAATTCCCCTGCACACGAATCCCATATTCTCTATAGAAATCCTCCCGCAAATTTTGCGGAATAAGATGAAGCGGATCTTCATGCATAGGGCAGCCTTTGATCGCATAAACTGCGCCATGATCTGTCAGTGAATATTCTTCAAGTCCTCTTTTCAATCTAGTGACAAGCGTCGATTTCCCTCCGCTTACTGGTCCCATCAGTAATAAAATACGCTTCCTGACATCCAGCCGCTTTGCGGCAGGGTGAAAATATTCCTCCACTAATCTTTCGAGTGATTCCTCTAACCCAAACAGCTCCTGATCAAAAAATTTGTAGGTTCTGACCCCATTCTCCTCTTCAATCCCGCTGTCTTTAATCATATGATAAACGCGAGAATGAGCAGATTGAGCGACAAGTGGATTTTCCTTAATAATGTCTAAATAATCGCTGAATGTGCCTTCCCATTTGAGACGCTGCTCTTCTTCTCTGTGCTGTTCGATTTTCTTTAAAATATCCATATGAACCTCCTCTTTCAAGATTGAAGCTAGAAATCAGATACTGTTTTACAATCTATGCGGAGGCGTCCTATTACATGCTTTCGTTCTTCAAAATGACGAATTGGCAAACTGAATTGACAACCATCCGCAAGACCCTTCATAATAAAGGAAAAATAGGAGAAAAATGATTTTCTTCTCCTGCTTTTCAAGGTGAACTTCACATCATATGAAACAGGCAGCGAACGGAACAAAGGGATAAGGGGGAGCTTATATGAGAACGGTCATTATGATGGGCGTCATCATTACGTTTTTAGTATCCATTTTCACTGCTGGCTACGAAGGCAAGCCTGGGAAATGAAAAAAAGGATGTTCCATTTGCGGAACATCCTTTTTTCATTTAGTTCGTTGTTTTCAGCACTTGCATATTCACTGTATTCCCTGACACCTGAACCTTCGTAAAGTCTTGCGTATCGACCACAGGTGTGACGGCACGATTATCTAATGTGATGTCAGTAAAACGAGTAGAGAAGTTCGCACGGATGTCTTTTCGATAAATATCGTCAGTTACTGCTACCGTCGACAGTAGTTTCCACTTAGTCACAGCGCCAATGTTTGAGTTTTGAATTTCTGTAATAATGCGGCCGGTATAGCCAACATTATTTGTACCCCAGAACGTCGCTCTAGTATGCCCATTCAAATTTTTATAAATCGTCATTTGAACAGTACTTCCAGGTTTAAATCCCTTTGTATACGTAAAGTCATTTTTCCCTTCGATATATGTCTCTTGATTATTTGCTCCTACTTTCATCGTAGGTTTCCACACATTATAGGTTGGACTGTATTGAAGCCCAATATCCGCTTCCTTTGAACCTGTGAATCCAGAATAAATATAAGCTGTACCATTTGACACACTCATTGCGGGAGGGAGCTGAATTTTTGTGACCAATATGGATCCGTTACTATTGATATAAGTGCGCCCGCCAATCCCTTTTGATAGCTGCGCTGCTTCTATCTCCTGCGTCTGAGAGAGTCCTGGAATACTGACTGGAATCGTCCCCATTAAAATTGCTGAGCTGATGGCACTAGTGATCAGTAGCTTTTTCATCTCATTACTCCTCCTAATGGATTCATCATTTTTTAAAAACGTCATCACAATCTATCATACTACCTATTTTTTAACATGTCAAAAAAGTATAATTAAGTCATATTTTTCATCTGTCTGTATCTTATCTCACATAAAAAAGCCGAGATCAGTATCTCGGCTCTTATCATGATCTTATATGAGATCGCGATATTGCTGCTGGCGAAGTGCCTCATATACAAGAATGGCTGCCGTATTCGACAGATTCAGAGAACGAACATGCTCTGTCATCGGTAAACGAAGACAACGGTCCATATTCTGTTCAATCAAATCTTTTGGCAATCCACTTGTCTCTCTGCCAAAGACGAAGAAATAGTCTTCATCCAGCTGAGAGTAATCAAATGTCGTATGCGGCTTTTGGCCAAATTTTGTGATATAGAAAAATTGCCCCTTCGGATGAGCCTCAAACAATTCATCAAGTGAATCATGATAGACCACATTGGCATATTTCCAATAATCGAGTCCTGCACGCTTCAGCATTTTGTCATCTGTCGAAAAACCAAGCGGACGAATCAGATGAAGGGTTGTATTTGTTGCTGCACATGTACGCGCAATATTTCCAGTATTAGCTGGAATTTCTGGTTGATATAAAACGACATGAAGTCCCAAAAAAGTTCACCTCTAATTTTCTTTTCCGCTCAACATTATACCACTAACTACCTTTCGCGGCATCGTCCAAAATGTGAAAAAACATATATCGAATAGCAGGTGTATAGGCGGTCGAATCCTCGTATGACCAATAACGCATGCGGCAGTCATACGTCTGTGCATTCACAAGAGGCATTCCGCCTTTGTCATGATCAACAACAATGGTTGTATGATTATACCTTCCATCACCTTCAAAATCGTAGCAAATGACATCTCCAATTTGAAGCTCGCGTGGTTCTTTGAGTTTCTTTGCTCTCAAACCCGCTTTCGAATTCGCTAAATAATTTTTCATCGCATGAGCCACCGTCCAGCTATAGCTCCACGTATGCGGACGCACCCACCAGCCAGACCCGCGGTTCGGATATCCTCTTGTTGGCGCATTCCCTGCTTTCAAACATTGTGAAATAAAATTTGTACAGTTATCTTCAAAATTTTTATAGGCTGGATTCCGCTTATTCCAGTAAGTCTCCGCATACTGCACGGCTGCCCGCCGGTCATAGTGAAAAGCTCTACCGAATTGTTCTTCGGTCTGAAAGCGCTCATCCATAAGCTCTTCCCCTTGCCGCTCTTCTAGCATCATCCGATCTTTGACAAGCATGTCGTTATAAAGAAATGCTTCTCTTTTTTCCACCTGTTCCTCTAAATAAAAAGAATCGTCTACATCCTTGCAGACATATGTGAGATGAGCAAGGTACTGCACATGCTGAGCTCCATCATCTTGAATGGCTGAATCGAGAAGTTTTGTTTTTGCTTTCGCCTTCACAATTTCAACCTGTCTTCTAGCAAAAAGCTCTTTTTTCCGCTCTACTGCTTCCACATCAGACATAAGCTGCGGCTGCTTGATTGCACGGTCATTGATTAAATACGCCAGCCTGTCTTCTAAAGTTTTCTCTAATAATTGTTTCACACACAGACACCACCAAACATTTTTTAAAATCTCTGTTTGGTTCATTCTATGTTCACAGGGATGTTATTTAGTATTTAAAGGTGTCTGCAGGAGCTCAATCCCTTTCACAATCTCCGCTTTCGCTTCTTCATCACTTTCCCGCTCAAGAGCCTTTTCCAGCTCTGGGAGCTGCTGATCATCGCCAATTTTCCCAATTGCCCAAGCAGCTGTTCCCCGAATGACCGGTCTTGGGTCCTTGTGCATCAGCTCAATTAACACTGGTAAGGCAGATGTATCTTTAAAATGAGCGAGTGCCAAAATTGCATTCCGCTGAATGGGCTTTTTCCCCCGCCATGAACCTGAAACATGACCGTATTTTTCCTTAAACTCACGATTGCTGATCGTCAGAAGCGGCTTTAACAGCGGCTTTGCAATTTCAGGATCCGGTTCCATTTCAGGATGCAGATGAAAATCTTTTCCTTTATTGATCGGGCAGACAGTTTGACACGTATCACACCCGTACAATCGATTTCCTATTTTCGAACGAAATTCGTCAGGTAAAAACCCTTTTGTCTGCGTTAAAAATGAAATGCACCGCTGAGAATTCAGCTGTCCAGGATTCACAAGCGCACCTGTTGGACACGAATCCACACATTTATTGCATGTTCCGCACTGGTCTTCAATTTTCTCATCCGGCTCAAACGGGACATTTGTGATCATTTCAGCCAAATACACATAAGATCCAAACTCTGGCGTGATAATCATACAGTTCTTTGCACTAAAACCAATGCCAGCACGTTCTGCTACAGCACGATCAGACAATTCTCCTGTATCCACCATTGATTTTGTCCGTATATCGACATGCTTGCTCCGCAAAAATTCTTCGAGCATATCAAGCTTTTCTTTCAGCACGACATGATAATCTGTTCCCCATGAAGCCCGGCAAAAGATCCCCCTTCTCGCATCCTTTGTACTTCGTGGAGCATCTTTCATTTTGGAAGGGTACGCGAGCGCTATCGCAACAATTGATTTGGCCTTCGGAAGCAGCAAAGAAGGGTTTGTTCGTTTTTCAATATCAGGCTCTTCAAAACCTGACAAATACCCTAACGATTCATGTAAGATGAGGCGGTCCTTTAATGAATCAAATGTATCGGCACTTGCAAATCGAATTTTATCGACACCAATTTCTTTCGCATATTGAATCAATTCTTCTTTTAATTCTCCAACATGAATCACCTTGCAAACCTCCTTTCTTTGTTTCTTCTGTTGTTTTCAGTATAATACGAGTGTATCATGACCGATTGGAGTGAGTCACTGTGAAGATACATATGGAAATTTCTCATCCTCAAAACCCGTCTATCCATGTTGGGCAGATTGAATATTCGCATATTGAAGTTGGCACATCACCTCAAATGTTAAAAGGCCGCTTACGCCTGTTTCAAGAATCTTTATTTTTTGAATACGAAGATAAAGTCTTAGAAGAAGTACCAGCCATCAAAGAATGGACGGATCTTTTAAAAGATGTTCCTTTCCTTTCACTTCTTTCTGATATCCAAAAGGAACAATTTATTGACTCGACCAATTCCGTACAGGATTTGTCGATATTTTTCTCACTAAAATATTTCTTACCCATCCTGACATTAGATGCCGATCGCATCAAAGGACCGCTTTCACTGACAAAACATGAGGCTGGTCACATCGAATGGCAGGACGGCGCAGGACTGAATGGATTATTTTCTCAAGCAAGTACAGCACATATTTCTCCAGACACAAAGAACATTCTTCAAATCATCCTTTTCCCTCCATCTATTTCCCGGGAAAAGAGTGAAGCTCTTATTCAATCCTTGACGAAGATGTTTGTACAAATACATGGCGGAGAAAGCAAATATGAACTCATTGAAAAAGCACTGTAGCCTGACAGTGCTTTTTCACATTATACTGACATAATAAAAAACGCAACACTTCGTTTATCTATGAAACGAAATACTGCGTTATAAACAAAATTATGTATTGGAGCGGGTGATGAGAATCGAACTCACGACATCAGCTTGGAAGGCTGAGGTTTTACCACTAAACTACACCCGCATCAATTTTTTAAAAGCAACGTCATCGCGTTGACTTTTATTATGTTACAACTTTCTTAACAATTCGTCAAGAGAATATGAAGATTTTTCGTCAAAAAAATTCATATTCTCCGTATATATTACGATAGTTATTTATCTAGCTGGATATAAAATAAGTATGCATGTGACTTATTTTTCAGCGCTTGCTTTGGATTCTTCTCAATCTCTTCAAATATAGTTGAACCCCCGTCTTTCCCCATCGCCGCTGTATACGCAATCAGAGCCTTTTCTCCAGAAGCAACTTTGATAGTTTCAGGTTGTGCAGAAAATACATAGTCACTTACTTTGAACGGAAAGCTTGATGTCGCTTTCGTCATCCCATCATTCTTTTTATCTGACCAAATACTAAATTGTGATTCATATGTATCTTTCTCATGATGTAATTGAAGAAGCACATTCACCGTTTGGTCGGTTCCATTCTGGTGTAAAGTAAAGGTAGCAGATGATGCTTCCTTATTCACTAATCGGCCATTTTTGTAATGGCTCCCGATAAACGTAATACTCTTGTTCTTCTTCGTTAATCCTTTCAGTGTCAGAGCCACCTTTTCATTAGTCGTTGCTGCTTCTAGTAAGTTTTTTTCTTTTTTTGAGAGTTTCATTTGTTCGATGGTTACTTGTTTTTTAGTAGCAGGCTCTGTTTTTATTGTCGAAACCGTCTTTTCGGTTGTCGTTGTTTCCGCAGCCTTCTCGCCGCATCCTGCTAATAGAAAAACTGTGAATAAAAGAATGCTCCATTTTTTAAACATTGTGATCCCCTTTGATGTTTTTTATTTCTTATTATACTAAAATTTGGTTTGTCATACAAAAAAAGATTAGGAGAATTCTCCTAACCTTTCGCTCTTTTCTGCTTTATTGCTGATAGGCATGCCACAATGAGAAAACTCGCAGCAAAAATCACAATCATATAAATAAAAAAGTTTGGCTTGATCTGAAAAGTAAATGCGGACGAGCCTTCCATTTCAAAAGCGAGACTGTTAAATAATAAAGCATCATTCGTTTTTGATTGAAATAAATGATAGAACAATACGCCGATTGTCAGCATCGGAAAGCCTAAGAACCCTAGAAAACCACCAACTATTGCGCCTTGTTTCATCGCCTGTACGTTCATGATCGTTGTCCTCCCATTCCCCCAAGCAATAGCTGCTTCATAATGGATTTACCATCCCCCATAAACGGAAGAAGATAGAGTAATTGAATAAAATACGAGATTGAAAAAATGAAAAAACCTGTCGAAACCGGATTTTCTTTTAGAAATAAAATGGTCACTATGATGCCTGCTGCGCCAATCACACCGGGAACGAGCGGTCCAAGCAGCGTAATCCATACCTGCTTTTTCTGAAACGGATCTAATACGGGTCTTACAAACTTCACTGACATCATATCACTCGCAAAAAAGCCTTGAGGACCATCTCGCCCTGCAAATTTCCGATGCGCATAGCCATGTGCCGCCTCATGTAAGGCAGTTCCGGTAATTAACCCGAAATAAATAATCGTAAAATAAATCGCAATGGCTGCAATCGATGGATCAGGAATGAATAAAAAAGCGAGCCCTGCCATGACCATGAAAAGCATCCAGAAAAAGATGATTTTACGCGTCACCATGAGCAAAGCCGTTCCAAAAATGTGAAGGAACGAGTGACCAGTACAATCAAATCGTTCCTTCATTTTGACTTGATACTGCTTGAAAAATTGACAGCAGGCTGTCACAATCCGATACGGTGAATGATAATGAATGGACAGCAAGTGATGCTGATTCAATCCCGTCATCAGCTGATAAAAGTCACGAGCAATCACCGACTCATCGACCTGAAATAAATCGGCGAGCTCTGCTGTAATACTCGCTTCTGTCCTTTTACCGTCCACTTTCGTTAACATATGATAGGCACTTTCATTGATCGGGAGTGTGCTTCCATACTGCGTATCCGTGAGATGCCTCTTTTGTAAGGTCACATACGGAGCTAGTTCCGGTACCCGCTCAATCTTTAGTTTATTGTTAAGAAGTTGAATCATGTGAATACCTCCATGAAAAACCTTTGTATATGGCAAAGATGAGCAGACCCTCAAATGCAGCGACAAGCAGCCATTGAAGCGTTTGACTCGATGCCCCTATGACATAGTTTCCAATAAAAACAATCGGAATCATGAGTAAAATAAGCGCTCCAAATGAAAATATGCCTGTGTAGGGATTGTTTCGATCAAGAGGAAGTAAAATACCTACTATATAAAAGAGCGCAGTGGCATTGCATAAGACAGCGGCACCAATCAACGCGTGCCAAAATTGATCAGGAAGCGTCAGCGTTGTCAGCATGAATAAAACAATTTGCAGTACACCAACAAGCAGAAGGCCGATAAACTTATACAAAGCCACTTCCCATGATCTCAGGCCAAATGTTTTATACATCCCCAGCATTCGTTTATCATTGCCAAACGAATTGAAGGCTGTTAATCCAGCAAGAGCACATAGAACAAAAAACGCTTCTTGTTCAAAGCGGAATCCAAATTGATAACGAACGAATAAGATCACAATGAGAAGAATAAGAAAGTTTAAAATGTTTTCTTCATTCCGTACCTGTGACTTCATTTCCTTCACAATAAGTGACCACTTTTTTGAAGAAGAGAATGGCAGCTTGTGTAAAAAGGTTAACGCTTTTTTCTCTGCCATAATCGGCATCATCGCAAGAGAAAGAAATGCGCCGCCTGCCGATAAAAGGATGAACAGAATCAAGATGGCATAATTCACCCCTTCAGGAGACATTCCTTGTGCCGCTAAGAAAAACGGTGCTGTAAAATACATCAAATGATAATCAAACTGTAGATATGATTGCTGAATTTGGCTAATATCAAAATGCGTCAATCCATACGCAACAACGAGTGCCAATAAAACAAATATCGCTGCAAATTTTTGCAACGGTAATTTTAATTTCAAAACGAGTAAATAAGTGATATTGTAAATAAACTGCAGGAGCATTAAGACAAAGAGCGACTGCAAAAGCACCATCAAAAAGAAAGTAAAGATAAAGAAAATACCTATTCCCTGGGCAATAAAATTAGGTAAAAGCAGAATACCGATAAAAAATAAAACAAGTCCTGTCACCACTGTCACCATCGGAATGAAGTATCCAAAACTTTTCTGAAAGGTAGAGAGCGGAAACCAGCTGAGCTGCATAGAAAACCGGTCTTGTTCAGGTGTTCTGACCTTGATCAAAACGAATAACAAGCTTGTAAAAATAGAAGCATTGATTGCCATTGAGACAACGAGTAATCCAAGTGACCGTTCATCTCCATTTAAGAAAGCCTTCATAAAGACACCTGTAAAGCTATATCCGATAATGGCCCCCATTGTGACGGCAAACAAAAAGAATAAGACCACAATGATCCGCTTCGTTTGAGAATCAAAGAGCTTATACATCTCCTGCTGCCACATTTTAAGCATCATTTTAGAAATGATTAATGATTTCATCAAAATGTGCACCCCTATCACTTAACATTGAAGCTTTCAGAAACACCTGTTCCAGTGTGCTTGATTGATACTTCTCCTTTAAGGCTGAGACTGTTCCTTCATCCATTTTATTTCCCTTAGAAATAATGGCGATTTTCTGGCACAGCTCTTCCGCTGAAAGCATATCATGCGTTGAAAGCAAGATTGCACCATGATGCTCGGCATACCGCTTCATCAGTTTCTTTGTGTTTATAACCGCTTCAATATCAAGTCCTCTAAAGGGCTCATCCATGATCACCAATTGACTATCAAGCATAAATGCAGCAATCAGCTGTGTCTTTTTTTTCATCCCATGTGAATAGGTTTCGATCGGTCTTGATAAAGCCGAGTCCATATCAAACAGTTCAATTAGTTGATTTCTTCTGTGAATTGTTTTACATTCATACATAGAAGAAACAAACTCTAAATATTCAGCACCAGTCAATGCTTCAGGGAGCAGCAGGTCATCTGGAACATAGGCTACTTGTTTTTTAAAGGATGGTTCATCATTAGTGACGCCCTGCAAATGAATTTTTCCTTCTGTATGCTTAATGATGCCAAGTATACAGTTAATCATCGTTGTTTTACCCGAACCATTCGGTCCAGCAACAGCAACGATTTGATGAGGGTCGATCTTTAAATGAAAATCATTGACAGCAGTCACGTTATTTTTATACGTTTTGGTTAAATTCTCGATCGTAAACATATAACCTCCAAGTGTCTGCATATTCTTTAAAAACAGATCAGGCTAAACCGCCCGCCACAGACGGTTTAGCCCTGGTGTCTTATCTAAGAAGTAAAAAGATGAATCCTAAGTATAGCTACTTACATTCAATTTGGACTTTTAAGCCACTTTCCCACTGAACGGCTCCTGTAAAGCTACCCTTGCCGTTTGCGATACACCAAACTGCTGCTCCTAGAACGACTGTTGCTCCCAATCCAAGAAGGACAGCAACAAATACTAAGAACCAAGCTTGGTCCATAATAGCAGGTTCCATAGTGGAATAGTCAACTTGCGGCGCTGCATAAGTCATACTTTTCACCTCCCAGCTTATGATGATCGTATCATAGGCGTCACACGCCAAACATCTACAGAACATCCCATTTTTGACCGAACATACATTTGATTAAAATGTGACTTTTTATTCAATTATTCACCTTCATCTGTTTAAACCCTCTCTTATTTACTAGATTTTAACACCTCTTAAGAACCACAAAACCCATTTAATGTCATTTGCACCATCTTTTTTCTTCTCTTTTTCAAATAGTCCATATTTATCATCTATCATTTTTATTCTTTCTTTTTTGTGAGATAGAAAGAATTCCCCCGATATATCAGATATAAAAGTCCTGATTATATGTCGCAATAACATCAATTATGAAATATTTACTGATCATTCCGATAAAAGAGTGAGTATATTTTCCTTCTTCTCTTGACTCTGAAAATATGTATATACAAGAAAATCGATTGGGAAAAAAGCCCTTACCTTGTTCAGCAGTACACAACATATGACTCGCTCCTATTCTATGAAAAAAAGCAAAGCAGCCATCGCAGACTGCTTTGCTTTTTCATATTTATGAGGAACTAGCAGCAGAGGCTGCATCTGGAAAATGATTGTTCCCAATGATTTCACCAGCTGGCACAGAGAGTCCTGTATCCCCCGATCTCTTGAATGGAAGGAGCGGGAAAACAAGCTCTGCTAAATAATAAGCTTCTTCTAGGTGCGGGTAACCAGAAAATATAAATGTATCAATGCCTAGAGACTGGTATTCTATGATACGATCTGCTACTGTTTGCGGATCTCCGACGAGTGCTGTTCCTGCACCGCCGCGTACTAAGCCAATGCCTGCCCAAAGATTTGGGCTGATTTCAAGTTTGTCTTTCCTCCCTTGATGCAATTCCACCATTCGTCTTTGACCTACTGAGTCCATCCCCTGTAAAACTTTTTGCGCCTCCTCAATTGTTTTCTGATCTAAATGACGAATCAGATGTTCCGCTGCCTGCCATGCCTCCTCTTCGGTATCTCTCACGATCACATGAAGACGAATGCCAAACTTCACCGTTCTTCCTTCCTTTTCAGCCTGTTTCTTCACTTGTGCAATTTTCTCTTTTACTTGTGCAGGCGGTTCGCCCCAAGTTAAATAGACATCTGTATGCTTGGCAGCCGCTTGAATTCCTGCTGATGATGATCCGCCAAAAAAGACTGGTGGATGGGGGGTTTGAGCTGGTGGGAATAACAGCCGGCCATTTTCCGCTTGTAGATGTTTGCCATGAAATTGAACATTTTCTCCTTTCAATAACCGCTTCCAAATCGTCAAAAACTCTTCTGTTGCCTCATAGCGTTCATCATGAGAAATGAACAGTCCATCTCCTTCAAGCTCCTCTTTACTTCCCCCTGCTACCACATTAATCAGCAGCCTTCCGCCTGAAAGACGATCTAATGTAGACGTCATTCTAGCAGCAACAGACGGCTGCATAAGCCCTGGTCTAAGAGCCACGAGAAACTTTAAATGAGTGGTTTCAGCAGCTAAAGCAGCTGCCGTCAGCCATGGATCTTCACATGATCTCCCAGTCGGCAGCAAGACCCCTGTATAACCAAGCTGATCAGCTGCTTGAGCAATCTGTTTAAAATATGGATAGTCTGCCTGTCTTGCCCCTTTTGCTGATCCTAAATAACGGCCGTCTCCATGTGTTGGAATAAACCATAAAATATTCATGACATCGCCCCCTGTTATTATTCACCTTGATAACTAGTGCGCCACTTGAGCAGACGCTTTTCTAACAGACGTACAAATGAATCTGTCAGCTTACCTACTACTGCAAAGATGATAATTCCGACAAACACTTTATCCGTTTGAGAGAACTGCCTTGCATCCATAATCATATAGCCGACGCCGCTGCTTGAACCCATTAACTCAGCTACCACTAAACCTAGCCAAGCAATTCCTAATGACAGCCTCACGCCCAGAAGAATATGCGGAAGAGCAGCCGGTAAAATCAGCTTTGTGATGCTTTGATACAGATTAAACTCTAAGGCGCGGGCCACATCAAACAGCTTATTATCTACACTGCGAATACCAAGAAAAGTATTAATATAAATCGGAAAAAAAGCCCCAAGTGCAATCAATAAAATTTTCGCCGTTTCATCAAAGCCAAACCAGAGGATGAATAAAGGGGTGACCGCTAAATGGGGAACGGTTCTCAGCATTTGCAAGGTCGGATCTACATACTGCTCTGTTTTTTTAGAAAACCCTACGCATACGCCCAGCATAAGACCTAAGCCTCCCCCAAGTAAAAATCCACATATTGCTCGATAAAGACTGATGTAAAGATGGCCAAACAGCTCACCAGAACGTATCAACTCTCGAAAGGATTCAGCAATCAAAACGGGCGAAGGCAATACAGTGGAAGAAACAATTTGAGAACCAGCTATAATCTGCCAAACCGCAATAAGTAGAACAGGTAATACCAGTCCCTTTAACTTATATAAAGAAGACGCTTTTCTCCTTTTTCTCTTTGACCGCTCAATTTTAGATGCTAAAGCCGGGTTCGAAATAGCTTTCATTCATCCATCTCCTCTTTCAGCATTTTTTCAATAAACGAATTATCTACAACCTGATTGACATCAATTTTCCGCTGGATCGCCTTTGTTTTATATTGAAAATCAGCGGTATGCTGCTGAGCATTGATGATCTTCTTCGAAATGGGCTTATTGAGTGGTTCCGTATTGTTTAATACTTGTGTGACGACCTTCTTATCTAAATTTTTTAAACGCGCATATAGAGTAACAGCCTCTTCTGGATGTGATTTCTGCCACTTCACCGCATGGTCATATACCTTTAAAAATTTCACCACTAGTTCAGGATGCTGATCAGCAAACTGAGTGCGAACAAGTGTGAAACCTGGAGAATATAAATCAGTCGCTTCCCCATTCACCAGCAGCTTTGCTCCTTTCTTGATCGTTTCAAGTGATAAGAACGGCTCCCAGATCGACCAAGCATCAACGGATCCATTTTCAAATGCTGATATCGCTTCATCTGGCTGTAGCTGAATGATCTGAACATCCTTCGCAGATAAACCTGCCTGATCTAATACTTTGTATAAAAAATCAAAGCCACTGCTCCCTTTAGCGACAGCAATTTTTTTCCCTTTTAAATCTTCTACTTTTTGAATCTCACTGTTCTTATTCACTAAAATACCGTTCGCTTTCAGCCCATCCTGAGATAAACCAATTTCCTTAAAATCAATACCCGCTGCCTGACCTGCTATGACAGGTGAGTTTCCAACTTGCGAGAAATCTAATTGATTTGCAGCAAGTCCTTCAAATTGGGGAGGACCACTTTGAAACTCCACCCACTTTACCTTCACTCCTTCTTTTTCAAATGATTGTTCAAACCACCCTTTTTCCTTTGCTAAAAGCAGCGGGCTCAAACTTTGCTGAATCCCAATCCGAATTTCTTTCACCTTGTTTTCTGAGCCGTCTGCTGCTTGACCACACCCTGCTAAAACAAGGAGAAGACTCAAAAAAATCACGATCATTTGTATCTTTTTCATGCGATTTCCCCTCCCTAAATCCCTGATCCATCAGTTAGTAACAATTCATCTGTTTTCTCAAATTCTGAAAGCACCTTTTGTCTTAAATGTTGAAAAGAGGTTGATGTTCTATCACGCGGAAAAGGCAGATTCACAGGAAGAATTTTATGGATTCGGCCAGGTCTCGCTTGTAAGAGCACAATTTCATTTCCTAAATAAATCGATTCATCAATATCATGAGTAACGAGCATCATCGTTGTTTTTTTCTCCTGCCAAATGTCCAGCAGCACATCCTGCAAGTGTTTTCGTGTGAATGCATCCAGCGCACCAAATGGTTCATCAAGCAATAAGATCTCCGGATCACGAAGGAGTGCTCTCGCAATGGCAACCCGTTGCGACATTCCTCCTGAAAGCTCATGTGGATAAGCATGTTCAAATCCTTTTAATCGAACAATTTCAATCAATTCATCCACTTTGCGGCGTACATCCTGTTGTTTTAAATTGAAATTGGCTGCTATATTTTCTTCGACTGACAGCCATGGAAATAGGCGGTGTTCCTGAAAGATAAAGCCCTGTTTCATTCCAGGTTCTGTGATCCGTCTGTCTCCTATCAAAATTTGCCCATCATACGCTGTATCGAGCCCGCCTATGATTTTTAGCAACGTACTTTTTCCGCATCCACTTGGACCTATCACTGTTACAAATTCCCCGGGAATGATGTTCAATCTTAAGTCTTCAAGTACCCGAATGGTCTGTTTGTCTTTCCAAAAGGATTTATCCGCAATATCAATTGAAATCGTCATTGAAACCCTCCACTCCTCTTGCCATCAGATACATACACAGAAAGGCCCTTATCCCCAAAAAAGAGATAAGAGCCTTCGTGTTGTCCGATCAGCTAATCATATTGATTTGTTAGCACCATCCTAAATCATATTAATCCCATAAATCAACTCAAATTTATAAAATGGTTATTTTGTCCTTGTATGCTTTTCATCAATCCGATCGTAAATCGCTTCTATTCGTTCCTTGCTGCTGTAAATCTCATATTTGTTCCGCTCAATTAAGATGTCTAGTGTGATATCCATGTGTTTTCTGTATTTTTTTCGTTTTTTCTTTTTTTCCATCTTCATCATCCTTTCTCATTCAAATAAAAAAAGGCTCTTCACTCATGCTTGAGTGATAGAGCCTTCGGTTGACCGATCAGCCATTCTTGTTCGCGTTTTCAGTATGCTCATGTTAATACACACTATTCCTACCTGTCAACTATATTTATTGTTTTTTCAGATTTATCTAAAAAATGATTGACCGAGCAGTGAACAAGATTTATAGTCTTATTAAATATTTCTTATCAAAACAGTTGGTTTTATCTAACAAAAGGAGGATACACACATGTCAGAAAAACGTTCATTTCGTTTAGAAACAAAAGCCATTCACGCGGGTCAGGAGCTTGATTCAGCGACCTATTCAAGAGCCGTGCCTATTTACCAAACAAGCTCCTTTGGTTTTAGAGATAGTGATCATGCAGCGAATTTATTCGGTCTTCAGGAACCGGGAAATATTTATTCACGTATTATGAACCCGACAAATGACGTATTTGAAAAGCGTATCGCAGAGCTTGAAGGTGGAATTGGTGCACTTGCTGTTTCTTCTGGGCAAGCAGCGACGACTTATTCTATTTTAAACATTGCAGGAGCCGGGGATGAAATCGTTTCCTCAAGCAGTCTTTATGGCGGCACCTACAATTTATTTGCCCATACACTCAAAAAACTCGGCATTACAGTAAAATTCGTCGACTCATCCAACCTTGAAGAACTTGAAGCAGCGATCACAGACAAAACAAAGGCAGTGTATGCAGAGAGCATTGGGAATCCAAAAGGTGACATTTTACATATTGAAGCCATCTCAGCCATTGCACACAAGCATCATATCCCGCTTATTGTGGACAATACACTCGCCAGCCCTTATTTATTAAGACCTATTGAGTTCGGTGCAGACATTGTCGTCCATTCAGCGACAAAATTTATTGGCGGTCATGGTACATCAATTGGCGGCGTCATCGTTGATAGCGGCCGATTCCCTTGGGCTGACAGCGATAAGTTCAAAGGGCTGACTGAACCAGATCCAAGTTATCACGGTCTGACATATACAGAAGCGATTGGAGAAGCGGCTTATATCACAAAAGCACGAGTACAGCTCTTACGTGATTTAGGGGCAGCTCTGTCGCCATTCAACTCATTTTTACTTCTGCAAGGCTTAGAAACATTACACCTTCGTCTTGAGCGGCATAGTGAAAATGCGTTGAAAACAGCACAGTTCTTACAGGATCATCCTCTTGTCGATTGGGTAAGCTATCCGGGCCTTGAAAGTCACGAATCCTATGAACTTGCTCAAACCTATTTACCAAAAGGACAAGGCGCGATCCTCACATTCGGAATCAAAGGTGGGCGCGAAGCAGGTAAAAAGCTCATTGATTCTGTGCAGCTTTTCTCCCATCTCGCAAACGTGGGCGATTCTAAATCTCTCATCATTCATCCTGCCAGCACAACGCATCAACAATTAAGCGAGGCAGAACAAAAAGCGACAGGTGTCACACCAGAGCTCATTCGTTTATCTGTTGGAACAGAAGCGATTGAAGATATTCTTGCAGATCTTGAACAGGCGATTACAAAAAGTCAATCTGAATGACATAGAAAAAAGCACACGGCTGTGTGCTTTTTTCTTGTTTATTAATGATTGAGTAAGCGAATGTCTTGGAAAGGATAAAATACAAATGAGGTAGTTCCTTGAATATCGCGCTTTGTAAAAAGACCTAAGCCGTTGCGGCTGTCCATTGAATTTTGGCGATTGTCCCCCATGACAAAGTACTTTCCTTTTGGAACAGTCAGAGGGCCAAAATCAGGTGTCAGCAAAGTACCATCTGCCGCTGCTTTCTTTTTGTTTGACGCTAAGTAAGGCTCTGCCACTTTTTTCCCATTAACAAATAGCTGATCATTTTTCATTTCAATTTTATCACCAGGTAAACCAATCAATCGTTTGACATAATGAGTGCTGCGATCTTCCCCATCAAGAACAATGATCTGTCCCCGTTTATAATCACCGAAATAATCAACCGTTTTATTCACAAACACCCGCTCTGTGTTATGCAGTGTTGGGTCCATAGAAGTCCCTTTCACAATGTACGGTGCGAATAAAAAGTTCCGAATGATAAAAACAGCAATAAATGCGATTAAGATGGCTTTGATCCAGCCCCATAATTCTGATTTCTTTTTTTGTGTTTTTGTATTTGTTGTCATAAGCTCCTCCTGAATTCCCCAAGGACGAAATGTGTGTCACCAGCTGCCAGCCGGCGTCACGCTTGTTTCTCCCTAAATATAAACATATTTTGCCAACAAATCAAGCAAAGAGAGAGAAAAAGGCAAGCACCTTTCTGTGCTTGCCCAAAACTCAGTTAGTTAGCAGAAGAATCCGCTTCTTTTTCTTTGTTTGCTTTACCATAGAAATAATCCGATGGATTCACTGGTTTGAAATCAGATAACTTATGGAATCGAAGAAGATCCCTATAGAGCACTTTATCTGAAAGACTTAACTGATTATCAACACGGGCTTTAATCGCCTCTGTCTTTTTATTTTGTTTCACCACTTTACCCGTTTTCGTATCATAAACGGTATTATCGACAAGTGTGTATTTCGGTGTCACATAGTTTCCATTACGGAAGGCAACAGTCTCATCATGCTTTTTAGAGAATAAGTCTGTTCCAAAATTCACGAATTCATTTGAATCGATACCTTGTAAGTGAAGAAGTGTTGGCATCACGTCGACTTCACCACCATACGTATGATTCACGCCGCCCTTCTTACCAGGAATACGAATCATGAGCGGAACCCGCTGGTTTTGTGCATTTTGATAAGGAGTGATTTCTTTCCCTTGAATTTCACTCATTGCACGGTTATGGTTCTCAGAAATACCGTTATGGTCACCATACAATAAAATGACTGAGTCTTTATACATACCTGATTTTTTCAAGTCTTTGAAGAATTGCTCTAATGACTCATCTAAATATCTTGCTGTTTGGAAATAGTTATCGACTGTTTTATCGCCCGTTGTTGCCTTAGCGATTGTCGCATCTTTTTCATCTAAATTAAATGGATAGTGATTTGTCAGTGTCATTAAATGTGCATAAAATGGCTTTTTCATTGATTCTAGCATTGGGATTGATTCTTTGAAGAACGGTTTATCCTTCAGACCCATATTCACAAGGTTTTCTTCATCCATGTTGTAATAGGAAGCATCAAAGAATTGATCAATTCCCATATGTTTATAAATCGTGTCACGGTTCCAGAAAGATTTATAGTCCCCGTGAAGCACTGCACTCGTATAGCCTGCTTTTTGATCTAGGATGGCAGGTAGTGATTGGAAGGTATTTTCACCCTTTGTCACAAATGCTGCTCCCTCTGGCAAACCAAACATACTATTATCCATCATGAGCTCAGCATCAGATGTCTTCCCTTGCCCAGTCTGATGGAAGAAGTTATCGAAATACGTAAAGTCATCTTTCCCATGAGCCAGTTTGTTTAAAAATGGAGTCACTTCTTCTCCATTTAATTTGTAGTCAATTAAGAAAGACTGGAAGCTTTCTAAATGAATTTTAATAATGTTTTTACCTTTTGCTTTTCCAAAATACTCTGCATTTGGCTTCGCATAGTGAGAAGACGTATAGTTCACAACATCCGTTAAATCTTCACTGCTTGCATTTGCAACCTGCGTTGCGTTTTGTGCTGCTTGTACCCCGTCATAAATCGTATAATTGTAAACACCTAAGTATTTGACAACATACTTATGATCAAAGGTTCTCGTTAATAATTCTGGACGATCCTTTTCAGCCAAATGAAGGTTTACAAAGAACAGTCCAATACCTGCAGCTACAATCAGCAGTGCAAACGTCTTTTTCATTTGGAACTTCTTCACTTCCGGTCTCCAAATGACAATCGCAATCAAGATGATGATATCAAGGAAGTATAAAAGGTCATGCGGCTTAATGCTTGCTAACACACCGCCAGTCATGCCTCCCCCAAGATTTCCTGCCTGCTTCATTGTTGAGAAAGTCAAAAAGTCATCAAAGAAACGGTAATACGCTACATTTGCATATAAAAGTGCGGTCATAATAAAATCAATAACAATTAAAACAATGGCAGATTTACGCCCCTTTAAAAAGAGAGCAAGTCCAAAAAACACAATGGCTGAACTAAATGGATTCAATAAGAGAAGCCCCTCTTGAAAAGAACCTTTCACTCCTAAATTAAAGTCCATTTTGTAGGCTGTGTATGATTTAGCCCAGAATAATAGGACAGCCAAAACAAAAAAGCTATATTTGTTCGCAAATATTTTTTTCATAAAACCTCTTCTTTCTTATCATCGTTCTGATATAAATGAAATCATAAAAAATTTACATTCATTTTGCAAATGTAAATCTTCTTCGTCAAGCATTCCGATGCTCTGTCTCCGCCGGATACATGCGCTCCTTTAATATAACGAACGAGAGGCATCATAAGTTTCAAAAAAATACGAGTAAATAAAAGGAAAAATATCCATTTACATTAAATTTACGCACACTTCATGTTTTAGTGGATGAAGAAGGTTTTGTAAATCACTCAGTATTACTTTACTTTTTTCATCTATTCGTGTCAAAGTAATTATAAAGAAAAGGAAGAATCACCTAGGCTTTTCGACTTACTTACCCAAATTTATACAAAATTCGATCCATGCTTCTTTTATTGTGACTCAACCTTCATTAATCCATGTACCTCCTAAAAAAACAGTTTTAAACAAAAAAAGCTTGATTTCCCCTACTAATGTGCGGTGTGATTAAGAGGTAGATTTTGATCATATCATCCTTATGTTCATGACAAAAAAATCGAGCTGGAGGACATCACATGAAGATTAACAAACAAATCAACACTTTTGAAGGAAGATTTTCAGAAGATATAGTCACTATCATTGCTGTTACAGGACCTTCTGGTGTAGGGGCAGGAAAAGCAGGACAGGCACCTCTTTGGACCGCTTCTATTCCACTAATTGCCTGGAAGGAAAACGGCCATATCACAAACGAAAATGTAAGACTTTGCTGGTTAACAGATGACGAAGGATTAAGGGAAAAGCAGGCACAATTACATAAAGAATCAATCGTTACACTCCAGGTCCGAAAGGGCGAAGGTGAATTCATGCTTGTATCTTTGATCAATACAGATACAAAGGATCAAGCACTTCAAGAAATTTTAGAACAAGCCCAAAAGCCTGTGTTTTATCATGATGACATACTTGGAACCTTTGAGTTAGTGAAAGGACTAGACTTATTTGAAAAGACGATCCAATGGAGCAATGAAGAGTGCCTTCTCTACTTCAACCTCGAAGAAGATGAAAAAATAAATGACTCTCTTTCTACAGCAAAACAACTCATACAAGAACAAGTTAAATGGGATTCTTCTATTAAATCATTTGCCGCGAATCAGCTGATAGATCTAGCAAAGGATTGGCAGGAACAAGACGAATCAGTTGAAAAGCAAGAAGAACTCACACTGAATCAATTTATGAGCCGCATTTCACTTGAAAGCCTGCATGTTTACCCTGAGGGAGAGTTTGAAGTCTACTATCATGACGGTGATTTATTTTGGGGACATGTCATTATTATCACAGGAAATATAAATGGCACATTTCATGATGCACACATTGCAGGCTAACAGCTGGAGGGACATTAGATGGAGATCAAAGCTTTTCAAGAATTAAATCTAATTGGGAAAACGCCAGCCATTGCCAAAATAGGCGGGTTCCGTCCTGATCCAGCTGTACACAGCTGGTTTGCAGGCCATTTTTTCATCGATCCTCATCAGGGCTGGCCGACAGATCAAGATGGTGCCATGATTCCGATCTTACAAATTTATTTACCAGAAGTGCCAGGAGGAATGAACGGCTTCAATGAGTGTAAGCTGATTCAAATTTTCCTCAACCAGAAAGCACTTCCGATTGATATCACCAAAAACGGCGAAGGCTGGAAGCTCATTGAATATGCATCAATCGAAGGTTTAGAAGTAGCTGAGACTCCTGAAGAAGTGAGAGGACTCAAACCCTTTCAAATCCAATGGAACAAAAGTGAGCAAAGGGATTTCCCTTGCTGGGAAGAAGCATGGTCATATGTGGATCTAACAGAAGTAAACGAAAGTGAAGAAGCGACAGACCACTTTTTTAATCAATACACAAATTATTCGTTCACAAAAATCGGTGGATATGGGGCGTATATTCAATCCCCACCCCATCAACAACAAGGCGAATTCATGCTACAAATCGCCTCAGAAGAAAAACCTCGTTTCATGATTGGTGATAACGGCACGATGTATTTCTATTATGACAAAGAATCAAAAGAATGGTTTATGCACTGGGATTGTTTTTAACGTTTATTGAATGAAACCTTGCCTTCTCCTAAGCGTAATGAATAATATGAAAGGAGGAAGCAAAATGGGATTCATTTTAGACATCTTTTCACTTGCTGTGTATATCCCTTTTTTAAAAGTGGATGAAGAGGAGATCTCGAGGAACGCAGCACATCTCAAAAAATATAGCTGGTTTCAGGCACTATTACATGATCAAACTTGCAGGGAGCTCATCATTTATGATCCCGGTGTCCGGCGTGTCATAGGCAGGTTTAAAACGGAGAAACTCCATAAGAAGCGATACAACTTAAGATGCGAACGTAAATTACTACAAGCATTACAACACGCAATGTAAACTGAAACAACAAGAGCCGCACTTTCCTGTGGCTCTTTTTTTAGCAATTGAATCGTTCCTTTATAAGAAAACATTTGACGCCTGGACAACTCTCCCCGTATATTATGTATAAATCCATCTTTTTCAAAGAAAAGGGGGCCTCACATGCACTTGTTTAAGAACTGGAGAAAAAAGCAGCCTGCACAGCAAGTCGCTTCAGAAAAACAAGAAGACAGCATCCAAATCAACTTCTCCACACTTCCCTTTGGCACAGACACCGTCGATGATTTTTTGTTCAACCTAGACCTGACCTCCAAGCTCACAGATCCCTATAAAGAAACAGATACGAACAAGCTTACCTAGCTCTTCGCAAATCCTCATCCAATACTGGATGATTTTTTTATACTCAATGAAAGGTGTATCCAATGAAAACATATTATATCGTCAGACACTGCCAAGCAGTTGGACAATCTAAAGATGCAGCTTTAACACCACAAGGCATCACTCAATCTCACGAACTGTCACAGTTTTTTTCCAGCATTCATCTTAATCAGATTATCTCAAGTCCTTATAAACGAGCGATCCAAACTACTGAGCCCCTTGCTCATGCAAAACAGCTCGAGATAAAAATCGATCAGCGCCTCTCTGAACGTGTATTAAGCAGCAAGCCCATAGACAATTGGTATGAGAAGCTAAAGCTCAGTTTTACAGACTTACATATGACCTGTGAAGGCGGAGAATCGAGCCAAGAAGCCATGAATCGTATTGTAGAAGCGCTCCACGAACAAATAAAATTAGAAAAAGATCATACCCTATTCATCACACATGGTAATATCATGAGCCTGCTTCTTAAACACGCCGATCCAACGATTGGATTCGAGAAGTGGGAAAAATTAAGCAATCCAGATGTCTATATCCTGAAATATTTCAAACCAGATCATGTAGAAATAGAACGAATATGGCATAAATAAACGGCAGAATGAATTCTGCCGTTTCCTCATCTATTGTTGATAATAAAAAGCCTCTACCCACTCATACGGCTTCTTACGCTCCGCACACCATTTCATGAAGCCTCTTGTCTCCGTTTGCTGAAATTTCTTCCAATCCGATAAAAGCTGATCATAATAGGCTGCTTGTTTTTCAACATTAGTACGAATCCTCTTATCTTCAATCAGCATCATGACATCTTCAATACCTTGAATTCGCTCTTGGTCTTTCTCATAGGTGCTTAAATAAAGATCTTCATGTATATGATGAAACGAATACCATAAAGCCGATAAATAGGTTTCGCAAATTTGAACAATGACACGCTGCTCACTGCTGCCTCCAAACTCTAGCGCTTTCAATAAATAGGGCAGCCCTTCTCCCTGATGTACAAACAAGCCCTGCCAGCGATATGGTCTCACATCCATTGGGTCAACCTTCTCCCACTCTTGCAGAACAGGCTGAATCACCCCAATTATCAATGGATACACAAGCAAATGATGACCATCCTCAAACCGTTCAATCTTCTCAAACAGCCAAGCAACAAATAAACGCTGTACTTCAAAATCGTTCTCTTTCATCTCTTCAATAAAGGCCTGAAGAACTTTTAGCGCATCTTTACGCAGGCCCTGTTCTTTTCTCACACAGTACTGTCTAAAAAGAGGATAATCATTTACTCCCTCGTCTTGAATGATAGCCTTTAATATCGTCTTCGTTTGCAATAACAACGCCGCCTCTTTATATTCATTCTTTTCTCTTTTGACTTCTTATTTAAAGGTAAGTAGTTTTACATCCAATCTTTTCTATGCTCATGAATGAATTGAATGTCTTTTTGATAATGTTCAAGATGTCCTTCATGGATCATGTCTTGAAAAGCGATATCACCCTCACTCGCTTTTCGTTTCATGTACTGACATAACCCTTTTAAACGCAGCAGCACCATATCCAAATAATCTTCTGCTATTTCCTCCCCATAAGATTCAAAAAACAGTTTCACTCTATGCTTTATATAGTCTGCATGGTCTAATGATGAATATTTCACGACCTCCCCTGTTTCAGTGCGAAAAAATCTACTAAGAGGCACACATGTATATAGGGTATATGCGATATCCCATAGCCTCGGACCAGGAGCAGCTACATCAAAATCAATAATCCCTACTGGTTTTTTATCCTTGAAAATAATGTTATACATAGCAAAATCATTGTGGCAAACAACCTCTATGTTGTTAGGCGTATTGTCCATTCGTTCCCAATCGTCTGAAATGGGAAAATCACAAACAGCATCATGATACAGTCTAAGCATTCTCGCTAATTCTTTTAAGGCATGGTGAGAGCACATGTATTCTTTTAAGGGATCATGACCAGCTACGCCTTCAATGAAAGACAAGATCTCTCTACCTTTTTCATCAACCCCTAAAAACTTTGGAGCATAGGAAAAATTCTTTTTTTCTAAATGCTTTAGCAGCTTTCGTATATTGATATTGTCTGACTTTACTTCTCGACGAACCGTATCTCCCGAACGATATACGTTCGAGACATTGCCACCTGTCAATAACTCTTCATGGTCACTTTGTTTTTTCATAAATTCTCCCCTAAAATTGGGTCACAATGATGATGTCAGCTAAAGATGTGTATTTCCCCAAATATTTTTAGTTACACAAAGGTAGTACACTGTTTTGTGTGAATGTGCTGCCCCATTTTGTTTCCTTACATGGTTAAATGTATCTTATCAAATGTTGCAAATCATCTAAAGATTATTCTGCTAAAAAAGTACATGCTCATTATTTTCTAATAGTTTTCTATTTTTAATAACTCATTTAAACCACAAAAAAACGTTTACCACAAGGGTGAAACGTTAGGTTCACGGTAAAAACCAATCATGAAACTTTTAATAGATACTGATGGCAAGGGTTGAACCGGCACCCGTGATAAATTATTCCTAAAAGGCAAGGTATACCCTCTTAAAGTAAAGTACTCGTTTATAAAATAAGAATCAAAGTTCTTCTTGATATATTTCTGATTTTATCGGCTTTAAACTCAAAGGTATTTTAAACTCATGAATACTTTCAATATGATTAAAAAAATGATCGATATCGTCATAATCCATTGACCATTCTTCTACCACTTTTAAATTTTTTAACTCGCTTGTTGGTTTAAATAAAAATTCACAGTGTAGTTGTTCCATGTGAGAATAATCATCTTCTTCATAAACTGTAAACTGACGTACAAGGTCAAAATGAAATAGTTCCTCTCCTGTAAAGTCATAGACACCACACTGAAATAAAATTTCTTTATCTTCTTCGCCCTCAACTGCCTCCTTTGAAAAAGCCTTAAATGTTTCCCAAACCTTTTTTATATCATCGATATCTTCACCAATGCTATCTTTAAGATAACTTTCAGCATTTTTAACCGTAATCATGACAACACCTCTCCTATGTACAATTTATCTCATCCTTCTTCAATTATCCTGCCCTTTTAGTTTAATAATAAGGTAACCATCAATAAAGTAAAAGATAATCTCCTCCTCTGTCATATTGTAAGGCTTTAATTCAGCAAAATTTATTTCTTGTACTGTTAGAGAATTAAGAAACCCCTCAAATTTATTCATTTAATACTGAATAGAATGTGGTCTCAAATATTTTAATGTCTTGCCATTTAGCTAATTCCCCTTTCACCAGTGAACAGAACACGATTTGAAGTAATTTTGTTGTGTGAAAAACCAGTTAAAAAACAAATAAAAAACGCCCTCCTACAATTTGTAGAAAGACGTTTTAAACGTTGATATTCCTTAATTCTTCTGTAATGAATGATAATAAAGAATATCTAAAACTAGATACCGGTGGCCGGGGTCGAACCGGCACTCCGTGAGGAACACGATTTTGAGTCGTGCGCGTCTGCCAATTCCGCCACACCGGCATGATCATTAAAGAGCGCATCTTATATTAAAAACAATGGTGCCGAGGGCCGGACTTGAACCGGCACGGTAGTCACCTACCGCAGGATTTTAAGTCCTGTGTGTCTGCCAATTCCACCACCCCGGCAGTCTTTTCAAAAAAGGCGACACCCGGATTTGAACCGGGGATAAAGGTTTTGCAGACCTCTGCCTTACCACTTGGCTATGCCGCCATTATTGGAGCGGAAGACGGGATTCGAACCCGCGACCCCCACCTTGGCAAGGTGGTGTTCTACCACTGAACTACTTCCGCACATCAACTGGGCTAGCTGGATTCGAACCAACGCATGACGGAGTCAAAGTCCGTTGCCTTACCGCTTGGCTATAGCCCAATAATAAAATGGGGCGATTGATGGGAATCGAACCCACGAGTGCCAGAGCCACAATCTGGTGCGTTAACCACTTCGCCACAACCGCCATAGATGTAATGAATTATAAAGTATAATTGGCAGGGGCAGTAGGAATCGAACCCACACCGGAGGTTTTGGAGACCTCTGTTCTACCGTTAAACTATGCCCCTATGAAAATAAAAAATGGTGGAGGGGGGCGGATTCGAACCGCCGAACCCGGAGGGAGCGGATTTACAGTCCGCCGCGTTTAGCCACTTCGCTACCCCTCCACTTTTGAAAAACAGTGCCGGCAAGAGGACTTGAACCCCCAACCTACTGATTACAAGTCAGTTGCTCTACCAATTGAGCTACACCGGCAAATAGTG